>NZ_FUZF01000022.1 GCF_900168125.1 Sphingobacterium nematocida | reverse complement strand
CGTCATCGTAAGTTTGTAAAGCAACAGCAGGATTATCAGATACAGAATATAGTTTTGTATTTAGGTTAAGATCCAGCAGAGAGAAGGAATAAGACTTTAGTTCGTCATTAGTCATATAAGACTCTTCGGTATGTTAGTCCCCTTCTCTCATTCTTATTACGAACTTGGACAGTTCATTAGGCCTTAGGAGCCTGTTTTTACGATTGATAAGTCATAATAAGAACTGCTGAAATCCTTTTTTTACGATTAGTACAAATATGGTAACAGGAATCGATTGTTCAAAAGATTATTTTGACATTGCAGTTTTAAAAGAAGGCAAAGTAGCTTTCAAGGGCAGGTTTGCTAACAATAGTAAAGGTTTTACGGATATGCTTCGGCATACCCAAGGGAGCCATGTTGCGATGGAAGCGACAGGTCCTTATTACTTCCAGCTGGCAAGATTTTTATATGATTCGGGAACACGTGTTTCAGTAGTTAATCCATTGGTTATACGCCGGTTTGCACAGATGAGATTGTCTAGAGCAAAGACAGACAAGAAAGATGCGATGGTAATAGCAGCGTTTGTACAGATGACCAGTCCTAAGCTCTGGGAACCTCCAACTGAAGCAATCCAAAGCATCCGCAATCTGGAAACTTATCTGGAGGGGCTTAAGCAAAGAAGGCACATGTTAGGTAGTCAATTGCATGCTTTTGAGGCCGCAGGCACAATAGATAGGCTATTGTATGATGAAATAACGGAGGAGGTTGAAAGCCATGATAAACGGATTGGGGAGAAAGAGCGCCAGATAGAAATCCTGATAAAACAGCACTACGCAGAAATGGCCTCTAATATCAGAAGTGTACCCGGTATAGGTCCCAGAAGTGTTTCTATGCTGATCATTGCTACAGATGGCTTCGGGATGTTCAAAAACTACAAGCAGGTCATATCTTATTTCGGACTGGCGCCCAGGATATATGAATCAGGTACAAGTGTGAAAGGTAAAGGTCATATCTGTAAAATGGGAATGGGACAGGTAAGAAAAGTATTATATATGGCAGCCGTTTCTGCCATAAAATGCAACAAAGCCTGTAAAGATCTCTACGAAAGGTTGAGGGGTAAAGGAAAACCTTATCGGGTAGCAATAATAGCAGCGGTAAACAAGCTGATCAAACAGGTATTTGCAATAGCAAAATCAGGGGAACCGTATAAAGTACAGCTCTCCTAACAGAATATTATTTGGAGAAAATTAAATTTAAGTTTGGATTTAAACACAGTTCATACCTACCGTTAGATTTACCGTCATAGCTTATTCGCTATTGTGATGATCGAAGAGACATCACTAAATTGACTTTATATGGACTGTAATCGTATTGCACATAAAAATGAATTTATGTAGGTTTGTTTTGTGGATGAAAAAAATAGATTTTTTATTGAAATAGCCTATGACGGCAGTGCATATCATGGTTGGCAAGTCCAACCAAATGCAATATCCGTACAGGAAAAATTAAATAACGCATTAAAAACATTCCTACGCTCAGATATCGAAACTATTGGTGCTGGAAGGACCGACACTGGCGTACACGCAAAACAGCTCTACGTTCATTTCGACTCTGAAAACCCGCTATTCTCAAACTCTCCAGAAAAAGCTCAGCAGTCCTTAAATGCCTTACTCCCTTACGATATTGCAATCAAACGCATTATTCCAGTTCATGCAGACGCACACGCCAGATTTGACGCGACTTCACGTAGTTACGAATACCACATGCATATATACAAAAATCCATTTTTGATTAATAAGTCATGGCAACTTCGTGAAGTACCCAATGTAGACAAAATGAACGAAGCCGCTGAAAAACTCTTAGGCACCAAAGACTTCTCCTGCTTTAGCAAATCAAATACGCAGGTCCATACCAATATCTGCACGATTACAGAAGCCAAATGGATACAAGAGGGGGATCATTTCCTTTTTAAAGTAACAGCAGACAGATTTTTAAGAAATATGGTGCGTGCTATAGTGGGGACACTTCTGAAAATAGGACAACACGATCTACCGATTTCCTACATTGACGAAGTACTAAATAGTAAAAGTAGATCCATGGCAGGTACCTCTGTGCCTGCTCACGGTTTATATTTAACTAAGGTTGTTTATCCGTACATAGAGATAGCTTAAACATATGAAAAAAGAGAAAATAACAGGGAGTACCTATGATAGTAAGTTGCTCAACAGGCTAGCAAAATATATGCGCCCATACCGTAGCACCTTCTGGGTATCGGTGGTATTAACTATTCTGTTAGCTGCTGTAGCCCCTGCTCTACCTCTTTTAATTGAACATACACTAGACAGCTACATTCTGAAAGGTAAATCTGATGGGCTAAACACCATGCTTGCATTAATGATGTTTTTGTTGGTGCTACAAACTATTATCAGATACTTTCATACACTAATGACCAATACACTCGGTCAATCGGTTATTCGTGACATCCGTATTCAAGTGTTTAATCACATTACAAACTTGCGATTAAAATATTTTGACAATACACCAATAGGTCGCCTTATTACACGGACAATATCCGATCTAGAAACCATCGCGAATATTTTCTCTGAAGGTTTGATACAGATTATCGGAGACTTGTTGCAATTGGTTGTGATCCTAGCCGTCATGTTTTATACGGACTGGAGGTTGACCTTAATTGTATTAGTTCCTATGCCATTAATGATCGCCGCCACTTACGTATTCAAAGAAGCAATGAAATCCGCTTTTCAAGGAGTTAGATTATGGGTTGCGAATTTAAATACATTTTTACAAGAACATATCTCGGGGATGGCCATTATTCAATATTTCTCCCGAGAGGATCAAGAGATGCGCAAATTTGAAGCTATTAACAAAGAACATCGAAATGCCCACATTCGCGCGAATTGGTATTTTTCCATTTTCTTTCCCGTCCTCGAAATCATAGTAGCAATCGCGACCGGACTATTAGTATGGTATGGATCCAAACAAATTATCGCGGATATCATTTCTCCTGGTGTAGTCGTTGCCTTTATCATGTATATCAACATGATATTTCGACCTATCCGTGAGTTAATTGACAAGTTCAACACCTTGCAAATGGGAATGGTTTCCGCAGAACGCATCTTTGACGTCTTAGATACGAATGAGTTTACACCAAATATAGGAGCTATTACACAAGCTAAAATCCGTGGTGCTATTGAGTTCAAAAATGTATGGTTCGCTTACAATGATGAAAAATGGGTATTAAAAGACGTTAGCTTCAGTGTCTCCCCAGGAGAAACATTAGCCCTTGTCGGTGCTACTGGAGCAGGTAAATCATCCATAATCAGCATCTTGAGCAGGTTTTATGAAATACAAAAGGGACAAATTCTACTAGATGGAGTAGACATCAAAGATTATGAGCTTAGTTTTTTAAGAAACAACATCTCTATTGTATTGCAAGATGTTTTTCTTTTTTCTGACACAATAAAAAATAACATATCGTTAAATGATTCTACGATTTCAATCGAAAAGATCACAGATGCGGCAAAAAGGGTAGGCGCGTATGAGTTTATCAACAGACTTCCTAATCAATTTGAATACGAAGTACAAGAACGAGGGGCTACATTATCCGCCGGACAAGCTCAACTAGTCTCCTTTATCAGGGCCCTTGTACACGATCCGAAAATACTCGTCTTAGATGAAGCGACTTCTTCCATAGATACCGAGACAGAAGAAATGATACAATCAGCAATAGATAATTTAATGGAAGGCAGAACAGCAATCGTCATCGCGCATCGGCTCTCTACCATACAGAAGGCAGATAAAATTATAGTTCTTGACAAAGGTGAGATTAAAGAGATTGGCTCCCATCAAGAACTGTTGAATATTGGTGGGTATTATAAAAAACTTTATGATCTCCAATTTAACTCCACAAGCATCTAAAAAAAATCCCCCAAGTCTAGCTCGGGGGATTTACAGTCTATAAAAAAGAGAGAGAAATAGTTATAAAACTGTAATTTGTGCCTAGACGTCTATTTTTCAAGAAAAACTAAACACACATCTAGGGCTTAATATCTATGACTAATTAATAAGCTGATAAACTTCTCGCATATAATAGGCTTCCTGCAAAACCATTGTAAAATCGCGCCACTCATCTTCTGAAAATGTAAATAAAATCTCCTGAACCGGAGTAGGCAGTAATATCCGGCATGTGCCATCCGGAAATCCCAAATACTCCTCTTCACCGATCTTCTTGTTTATTTCTTCGAGAAAACAATCGTATTGAAATGAATTAAACGTCAAAATAAAAGCCCCTTGCCATATATAATGATTTTTACATTTGCTGCAATAGTTGATTGTGGTATTACCCCTCGCACCCAAGGTTATTGACTGACACATAAGCTATACCTTTATTTAGATCAAATATAAATAAAAGGTTGGTAACAGCAAATCTTTTATTAATTTATTTTAGGTCGCTTTAACAGTTTCGAAAAACTTTTTTGATTTAAAATAAGCAATAAGGCCAATAACCCCAATCACAAACCACAGAAAATCAACAACAAATATATCAGTATATCCATCCTTGAACGTACTCCAAAACCAGTTTCCCGTCTTTAAACCGTTTACTATTGGTACACAAAACGACAACAAACTACCGACCAGTAGTGTCTCTCTATTGGTACGATTGATCTGCTTTCGCAACGTGTAATAGATAACGAGCACAAGCCAACTATAAAAATATGCGCTATAGATGAACGTCTGGTCGACCTGTGGACTCAACCTGATCGCGATAAAAGTAAATGCTGTAACTGGCAGCATCGTCAGACATACCGCCATAAATAGATTAGCCATCCATAAGTTGAACTTCCGCTTTCTCGGTATCACATTATTCTTATTTCGTGCAACAAGCCATATCAATATTCCCGAAGTGATCACCAAACAGCCCATTATTCCCAAAATAAAATAAATAGTCTTGACAGGATAGCCCCCAAAGTCTCCAAAGTGCAAGCGATAGAGTAAACTTCTTACCTTATCCACGTAGGTCGCCTCTATCATAGGCGATTTCTCTTCCACTACTTTATCATCGTGAATCCGATAGTCTATGATTCCTGTTCCAGCAAAACTCTTGTCAAAGTGAGGTTCAAATTCCATCACGATATGCATGTTGGAATCGGCATAGTTTTTTATATGAACACGGTTCATCCTTGCATCGGGCCATTTCGATTGTGCTAGACTTAGATAATCAGCCACGCGCACATCCTTTTCCATAGGCTTATACGCATACTCATGTTTTATCGCCCTGGAATACCCTAGATCTTGATACATTTTGTCCTGATCACCTTCGTACAACAACTTGCCAAATGGTATAGCTAGAACGGAATTTATTATCAAAAAAACACCCGTCACCGCATATAAAAACTGAAAAGGAAATCCAATCACACCGAGTGCCGTGTGCATATCTGTCCATACCGTCTTCCATTTATTAAAAGGTCTAAAAACAAAAAAGTTAGTTATAATTTTATCCCAATGCAGCATCAACCCTGTAATCAATGCAAACAAAAACAAAAAGGAGGTCACTCCAGCTACAAAGTAACCAAAAGGCGCAATACCGACCCGTATTGGCACTTCATTGAGTTGTGCTAAAAAGTGTAACCGATACAGAAACTCCGACATATCATAATTGCTATTGTAGTCGCCAGATTTTTGCTGGACAAAGTCATAGTTGAAATATTTAGTATCCGCATTACCGCGGCCTCGTCTTCTACCCTTTTTCTCCTCAGTCGCGGGCTTTGCTTTAGCAAGATTTTCCTTGTTCAGGACAGAGTCATTGGAAGCGGAAACATTCACATAAGCGCCAGCTCCACCTTGATTGATGTAAAAAGTGAGATCCCTGCCCCGTAAGTTCATTTCATCTCCCAAAGAATCAATCAACTTATCATAATTCTTCAAATCCCCTTTATACCCTATATAAGAGGTTCCTTTTTGCCAGGCGGCAATTTCGTCCCTAAAAAAAGAAAATGATCCCGCAAAAAAGATGACATACAGCAGCGCACAGATAATGATACCGCTAATCGTATGCGTATTAAAGTATATATTATAATTTCGAATATTCATAACTAGTTCTTAAGAAGGTAGGGGAGCGCGAACGCTAAAGTCAAGATGATATATCCCGCCCACACCTTCCATCCATTTTTGGACAAAAAAGCGATAAGCAACAATACGGCCCAAAGCGTATAACCTGTAAATGCAGCAGTAATAATAATATTCTTCTTCTCGAAGACCGACGTCAATAGCAAGTGAAATGACAACATAACGGTATATCCGCCAATAAAACCGGCGGTGATCTTTAGAAACCGTTGAAACGGACTACTCAAGTACTTTTTGTTTGCAGGCATAAAAATAAATAGCTAATTATCTAAAAAATGAAGAGCTCCAAGCTAAGGCTGAAGACAAATAATAGCGCCATTTGGTACCACCGAAATAGCGCGTATGGCGCCAAAAGGATAACCAGACTGAAAGCTCCCATTATATAGACTATTAATGCAAAGCTCCCTGCCCCTATTCCCTGCACCACCGTAATGACCACACCGCACAGCAAAAAAAGTAACAAACTAAATCCCCTAATAAGACTCCGTTGTTTGCTAAACTTTTCTAACCAAAGTGGTCTATTGACAAACTTGACCTTTTCACTGGAATGATAAAACAGAAAGGCAGCGAGTAGCATGATAGAAAACAGAATACTATACATCTTATATCAAAATAATCAGCTCCATTGTCCCTAATAGAGACAACGGAGCCAAAAGTTAATGGATTAATTTAAATGCTCAATAGCTGTGATGGTACCACCTTCTACTTTCAAACCTCTAGTTGCTGTCGCCGTACTTGCATCAATTTTGTAGACATAACCCACACCTGATGTTAGGTTCACACCGATATATCCGTTACGGCCGTCTTTAGGCGAATAATTATTACGCATTGTAAAAGAGCTAATTTCAAGTGCAGAAGGAAGTCCTGTTACTTTTTTGTACGTCTTGCTAACCACATTGATTACACCGATGGTTTTTCCTGTAGCATAAGCTCCCTTTTCTGCTTTTTCGTTCGAATAAACCACGAAGTTATTATTCCCTACATATAACCATGTTGTAATATTCAAACCTCCAGATACTTCCTCGAAATTGAAGAAATACGATTTATCAATCTCACCGGTCGCTGTATTGATCTTAACAACTGCTGAAGGTTTCGTAGAATTCATTTTTGTCCCGTCGGATGTTGCTACAGCACTCGAAAAAGCGTAAGCCTCATTGCTACTCGTCAACTCAAGTCCGTCTGTAAAATATCTCCCGATGAAACTGATACGGTCATCCTTAATTACCTTTTCCAGCTTCATTTCCGGATAAGAATAAACGGCTATCCAAGCTTGGTCAGGATAGGCTGTTCCAAACGTAGCGCTACAACAGCCCTTTACTGAAAAATAGGGTGCATAGACTTTATTACCCACCTGCTTAATCCACGAAAAGAATGTTAGTTCTCCAGGGGCACCGTTATTTGCCGCTAACTCCGCTGAGTTGATCGAACCTTGTTTATCAACTTGTAGTGTATTCGTATTAAAGCCATACCAACTAATTGTAGGGTTGGTAATATTCCGGGAAATCTTGGTCATCAAGATATCGTCATTTACTGGCGCAAACGCCTGAACAGTTTCTGTTACAGCATTAGCGATTTTACGCAACCCTCCGTTTTGAATATCATACACCGTGATAGCGCCTGGATTGCCCTGCCCATACAACATGCTATAAAATCGATTCTTGTACGTCACGTAATATCTATATGTACCGTCCTGCTCTACTCCTTGTCCCTTTATCGAGATAGCGCCGGTATCCAGACTACTCGATGTAAGCAGGTAATCAGCAACTCCTGTTGAAGCGGTTGGAGTCACCGTAACTATAAAGTTTCCGGGAGTTTTGTTGACAATATCGCTTTCTTTGTCTTGACAGGACACCATCATCCCCATAGTAGCCAATACCAATAGTGTGTTTTTAAATTGCATAATATATGTGTGTTAAAATTTATTATTATTTATAAAGTATCTTAGATTCAGGTAAAAGGCACGCCCCGGCTTCTGCATACTGAAATTATCGACCAACTTGGCATCGGTAATATTTCTCGCTTCTAAGCTCACATTGTACTTCCCATTTTTCAGACCATATACGACACTAACATCGTGGCTAAGCTGAAAAGGCGTTACCAATTTGATTTCAGAATTGGGGCCTCCTAAACTTGGCCAACTCAGCCAAAAAGAATCTACATAAAGTAAATTGTATCCTACATTTAGGTTATTGCCATGTCCTCCTACATTCTTGAAAGCGAAAGATACATCCGCATTCCAGAAATAATAAGGGATATTTGGCATCTGGTCACGGTATACACCACTCGGTATCTCTACGCCAGAATTTGGATCGCGATCTACCTGCTGCATGTTGATCAAATATTGATAAGTTAAGCTCCCTCCGGCACTGATAAAGTTCTTATAAGAGTATCGAAGATCCGCTTCTCCTCCATACGTCACAACACCATCTCTATTGTCTGCGATATATTTGCTTTGGTTATTGTTCAGTCGCTGATAGATAAAATCAGTAGCATCCCGATATATCAAGCTAGGCATAACAGAAAAGTTATGGTTCTTACCTAATCGGAAATTATAATTTACGCCAACATTTATATTACGACTTTGCTCGGGCTTTAGATTAGGATTTGATTCTTGATTCTCTACATCACCAAATATCTGATAAGGGGTAGGCATCTTGCTGGTCAACTCGTAAGAAGCCTTCATTTGCATATTGGGATTAATGAAATAGGCGGCAGCAAAACCATATCCTAATCTGCTCATCAATTGCCTCTGCGCATCTCCATTTTTATTATTTTGATGATAGTGTTTCAAGAATGCTGTCGTGCTCCACTTCTCGGCGACTTGATACTGATAACCCATCGCGACTATATTCTTCTGTGTTTTCTTCGCTAGCTCATACTGTGTATTAACAGGATTTAGCTCATCGGTCCCCTTTCTATTGAAAGTGTTAAAGACATTATTGAGACTAAAATTATGATTTTCGTTCAGGCTATAGGTAACTGTTGCCGTAACAAGACCTTCATTATTGCTATACTTGTATAGGCTTCGACTACGTTCGCCAGAAGTCGGCGGTAACCCCGCGTTGGTATCACCAAACCAATCAAAGCGTTTAGCTACCGTGTCGATATTTTGCTCTTTACCAACGTTAATATTAGCATTCAAAATAACGTCCAATCCTTTGATGAGATCCTTTTTACTGTATTTTAGGGTCGGCATCACGGTGTTGCCCCTTCGATGCCAACCTCCAAATACCGCATCTATTCTCGCTCCTGTCTGAATCTCCTTGTAATTTTTTCCTAAAACTATTCCCAATAAGAGCTTATCCGCAAACGGCTTATTCACGAATCCCAGATTCGCAATCATAGATTCATTATGATACTTATCGTGAAAGCGTGATACTCGACCAGGTTTTGTATAGTTCTCCCCACGATTGTTGTAAGCGTCGATATCAACCTTATAATTATTGTCCGAATAATTTTGGAAGGCATTCAATTGAAAAGTCAACCCCTGCTTATTCGTAACGGCTGTATTGATCACCGTGCGGTGTGTATTGAATGAACCGTACGAATAAGACACGTCTACATAATTATGTTTCTTATCTCCAGTGACAATATTAATAGCACCACCTAAGGCATCCGAGCCTAGCCATACTGGTACTACTCCCTTATAAACTTCTATTCGTTCTGCTAGATTGATTGGAATATTATTAATTTGGAAGGAGGAACCAAAATTTTCCATTGGCACACCATCCAAAAAATAGCGAACGTGCTCTCCAGAAAACCCATTCAACGATAGATTAAAACTAGATCCCAACCCACCATTTTCTCTAACCCGTACACCAGCCACGCGATCCAATGCTCCAGCAATGTCTAATGTCGTATTATGCAGTTTAGTCGCATCGATAGCGGTTACATTATAAGCCTGACGGTTGACTTCTTGTGTCTTTGTAAGACCCATAACGTGTACAGTCTCAATATCGGACTGTTGTTGCAAGGTAAAGCTCAAGTGAGTTAAAGTTTCCTTCAGGACCAACGACTGTTTCTGAGACCGATACCCTACAGCAGAAACATCAATATCAATGTTTTTCTTTTCTAGGCCATTGACCTTATAACTCCCCTCCTTGTCTGTGAACATCACAACGCCATTTACTCTCACTGTCGCATTTTGAAGAGCCTCCCCCGCCGAAGACAAAACTCTTCCATTAAGCTCAAAACGCTGTATCTGAGCGTTCCCACAGCCAATCCATCCAGATATAAAAATCAAGACGACGTATTTTAAAATTTGCATTTCTTATCTTTTACAGTATCTAAAATGGAGCATAGTCCATCTATAATTCATTTGCCGCTGGATTTCTTCGATATGATATTATTGCAAGCTTGCCGACTTATTGCCAATAATATCTACCTTTTCGATTTATTGTACGATTATACTCGATGTTGTACCTTGCCAAACCTTACTATAAGACTTATTATGCCATTGTCCAGATTCCGCTTTATTTACAGCAGCTTCGAGTACATATATCCCTTTCCAGATCGCAGGAAAGCTCACCTTGCCATTCGCATCAGCTTTGAAAGTTTTGCTCCATCCCTCCTGGCTCATGACCAATAGATCTGCGTCGGGAACAGGTTTACCGTCCTGAAGTACTACAGCCTCTATCATTTGCCCGTTTTCATGTACTTTAGGTTGTACCTGAATACAGAATGGCAGGTTTAATAATGCCGCATTAGTGTCCCCTACCGAGACCAATGCTGTAGAAGAAAATTCATACTTTGTAGTACCTCCTAAATCTTTCGCAACATGAACTACTGACAATGTGTACATCCCGTCTTCGGTAGGCGTAAACGTGCTTTCAAAATGATCGCCAGAAATAGATTTGCTTAATTCGATTTGCTTGTTAGAAGGGCTGGTTAAGATGATTTTAAAATCCTTTACATCAGAATACCACTTATCGATAGACTCGATCTCGTTGGTAGCATACTCCCCATAAAAAATTTTGACTTGATGCGCTTTATTTTTAGCAGCAATAGGACTTGATTCGATCCAAAGGGCATGAGCCGAGACTGCCCCCCAAGATAGTAGACCAAGAATGGTTAAAAAAAAGTAATTAGTGTAATTTTTCATAATATATTGAATAGTGTAATTGTTTTTTTATTCAACCGATTATGAAAAGAATACAAGATTTTTTCTATCTTGCATTTCCTTCCATATTTTACAGTATCGGGGGTGATCTGTCTCTATATGAGGTCAGATCCACTAATATCAGTTGCCGCTGATGTTAGATTTTGCGTCATGCAGAGATTGCCGTCTCTAGCATGACGCTCTTTTTTAAATTCAGTATTCTAATACCCAACTAGAAAATAATTTCTTATAAGTCTTTTAGCAACCTTAGAAACATATAATCAAATAGATTTTATTTAGACTTATTACAAACAATGGCAAATATAAGAGGTTTAATCTGTTATTTGCAACAAATAATTTACTTTTTTTTTAAAAGCGATCGCGCATGTCATGGCTATTACCTCTTTCGGACATCATGTCCGAACTTCTTTATTATTACGTTTACTATTAAGCTATCCTTTAGCTAGGGTTAACATAGCCTTAACCTAGCCTTAGCCTAGTTCACAGCTATATTAATACTATATAATCAGTAGGTGAAAAATAACTTAATATTGAACTTAGTAATAACAAGCTATCAACTTGACCAGAAATAAATAGGAGACAAATTGGGAAACTATCTGCAGAGTTGGATCCCACTAAAATAGTTTCTACTGAATGTGAAAAAGGAAATTGGCATTTGGGACTTGGAAAGCTGAGATAAAAAAAAAGGACTGTCTCTATTTTTGCGAGACAGTCCCTTTTTATACATAATAACTTAACTAATTCAATCCTCTCTTTTTCATCAAATGGACTGGATCCGGATCTTTTCCTCTAAAGGCTCTATACAAGGCAGCAGGATCTCCTGTTCCACCTCTTTCAAGAATATTCTTACGGAAAGATTCTGCTGTCGCTTGATCAAAGAGCCCTTTCTCTTTGAAAGCAGCATAAGCATCCGAGTCTAGCACCTCTGCCCAGATGTACGCGTAATAACCAGCGGAGTAGCCCCCAGAAAAAATATGTTGAAAATATGTACTTCTATAACGAGGAATAATAGCGTCGATCAAACCGATCTTAACCATAGCTGCTTTCTCAAAAGCATTAGCGTTATCCGTTATTGGGGATGTGGTAGCATGGTAGTTCATATCCAATAAAGAAGCGGAAACATATTCTGTCGTAGCAAATCCTTGGTCGAACGTGCCGGCCTTGTCCATCTTTGCGATCAAAGAATCTGGTATAGCTTCTCCCGTTTTATAATGTTTAGCATATGTCTTTAAAACCTCTGGATCAGCAGCCCAATTTTCCATGATCTGTGATGGCAATTCCACAAAGTCACGAGACACCGATGTACCTGCCAGGGACTTGTACTTTACATTAGAGAATAACCCGTGTAAAGCATGTCCAAATTCATGGAATAAAGTAGTTGCTTCGTCAAATGTCAGTAATGCTGGTTGGTCTCCTACTGGCTTAGTGAAATTACAAACAATAGAAATTACTGGAGCAACACGTTTCGAATCTTTCGTTTGTTGACTACGGTACGAAGTCATCCAAGCCCCTCCCCGTTTTGAATCACGTGGAAAAAAATCTGCATACAGCAAACCTAAATGCGAACCATCCTTATCTTTCACTTCGTAAACTTCAACTTCCTCATGATAGGTAGGCACATTATTTAAGGCCACAAATGTAATTCCCCATAATTTTGTTGCTGTGGCAAATGCGCCTTCTCGAACAGCAGACAAACTGAAATAAGGTTTGATTTCCTCTTCATTCAATGCAAAACGTTTTACACGGATTTTCTCCGCATAATATCTCCAATCATAAGGTGCTACCTTGAAAGTATCTTTTGCAGCATCAATCTCCTTTTGAATATCAGCAGCTTCTACCTTAGCTTTAGCCAGAGCCGGGCCCCAAAGCTTATTCAACAAGCTATATACATTTGTAGGATTCGCAGCCATAGATTCCTCTAGAACATAAGCAGCGTGGGAGGCATATCCTAAAAGTTTAGCTTTTTCTAAACGTAAATTAGCAATCTTTACTAATGATTCTTTATTGTCATTATCATTACCATTGTTGCCACGGGATTGGTATGCATTCCAGATCTGCTTACGTAGTTCTCTGTTATCTGCATATTGCAAAAACGGCATTACAGAAGGATTAGAAAGGGTGAAGACCCATTTCCCTTCTTTGCCCTTTGACTTAGCTACATCTGCAGCGGCTGCAATCAGCCCCTCAGATAGTCCTGCTAAATCTTCTTCTTTGTCAACGACTAGCTCATAAGCATTAGTCTCAGCTAGTAAGTTTTGCCCATATTGTGTAGTCAACACAGAAAGATCTGCATTGATTTTTTTTAACTTCTCTTTATCTCTGTCCGTCAAATTAGCGCCCGAACGAACAAAACCTTTATAAGTCTCCTCCAACAATTTTTTGTCCTCTGCATCAAGACCTAAAGCATCCTTCTTTGCATATACCGATTTGACTTTAGCAAAGAGCTTAGCATTGAGTTGGATTTCATCACTATGCGCCGAGATAAGTGGCGCGAGATCCTTGGCGATTGCCTGTATAGTATCATTTGTATTCGCAGAATTCAGATTATAAAACACCGTGGAAACATTACCTAATAATGATCCCGCATTCTCCAATGCAACTATTGTGTTTATAAAATTCGGTTCTTCTGTATTATTGACAATACTATCGATCTCTAAATTGTGCTTTTTAAGAGCCTCTTCAAAAGCGGGGCGAAAATGTACATCTTTTATCTTATCAAAAGGGGGAACATTAAATGGCGTATCGTAGGCCGCCAATAATGGGTTATCAGAATTCGTCATTTTTTCTTCGTTATTACATCCTACAAACATAGAGGCAACAACTAAAAATGGAATGAAGCTTTTTTTACTCATTTCAATCTATTTATTTTTTCATCTAATTTTTTCCGTTCCAATAATTTAGGAGGGGCGTATGCAAACTTAGATAAATTTCATGACAAATTCTTCCTTCACCGCTTATTTACCAATGTTCACCGAAAATATCTAAAAAGATTCAGGTCTCCTCCTTACTTTTGCGCTTAGATGGTTCAGCCGTCTCAAATTTAACAGAATGAGTACATTAAAACATTTTTTTTGGTGGTGCGCAGGGGTTCATAAAGAAACATTATCTCGATTTCCCGAAGAACATAGCAAATACGTCAGTATCGGTGCGACCATTTTCTTTACTGGGCTTTTTGCAAGTTTAGCAGGAGGTTATGCCCTTTACTTTGTGTTTAGCGGCACTCCGTTTAGCTTATTTTACGCCTTGTTATTTGGAGCAATATGGGGACTAGCTATATTTAACCTCGATCGTTATATCGTATTGAGTCTGGATAAATCAGGGAGTACATTCAAACAACTATTACAGGCATTGCCACGCATTCTACTTGCTATCCTGATCGGGATAGTCATTTCCCGTCCCTTAGAGCTTAAAGTCTTTGATAAAGAAATAAAAGAACATCTACGTGTCGAATACTTAAGGCAACAACACGCGAGCATAGATACACTAAACAGGACCTTTGAAAGCAAGTACCTTGTCGAGTACGGGCAGTTGCGAAGTTTAAAAGCGCAAGCAGATTCTCTAGAATCAACTCTAAAAATAGCGAGACAGCAGCTCAATCACGAGATCTTCGGCACTAAGACAACCGAAACATCTGGTGTCTTAGGTTACGGCCCTTACGCTAAAATGAAAGAAGAAAATCTAAAAAAAGAAGCGATTCTTTTAGACACACTAAGGAATAGAATCCAAAACAAAGAGAGTCAGCTATTATCGAGGAAAGAGAAGGAAGGACTGCTTGATCAATCCATACTATCGGCAAAAAGTTTAGATAGTGCTGTGAATGTAGCAGGTTTTGCCGACAGAAATGCGGCTTTAGCCAACTTGCATAAAAATCCGGATGGCACAGAAGACAGCTCTACAAAGTATGCCGTCATTTTTATCGCATTGCTATTTTTATTCTTCGAATGTTTACCTGTTTTTGTCAAGTTAATGAGTGCTAGAGATACCTATGACGCGGCAATACATGATCAGCGTACAATACATTTCTTTGAATCAGCCTCTAACGTCGATGTAGAAAAAAATGCCCTAAACAAACTCGTCCCACAACGAACGGACATCGCCATTCAAAAGCGATTGGATAAGCTCACGGAGGATTATGAAAATTCGAAACAGCCCTAAGTGACAAAAATAAAATAGTTGTTTATTAAACCTTTTATCCTTTTTGGAATCATATTTGGTACAGATACAAAAGATATTAATTAAAACAAGCAACAGAAAATGAACAAACAATTATCTAAAATCTTTACCATTTTATTTGGACTCTTAAGTTTAACGACGATAACTATGGCACAATCTGTATTAAAACAAAGCACAGATATATTTCCTACTCCTGAAAAAGGATATAAGAAAATGATTATTGAAGTCCCTCATTCCAAAAACGACGATAGTAAAAAAATAGAATTCACTGTCGGAAAATGGATGGAAGTGGATGGTTGTAATCACTTCTCTCTACAAGGAAAACTTGAGAAAAAAGATCTACAGGGTTGGGGCTATGATTATTATGTATTTACGACCAATGGTCAAGTAGCGTCGACACAAATGGCTTGTCCTGGGGCTCCTAATCGCCATCTTTTTGTTTCGGCGCAGCCCGAAATGACACGTTACAATGGTAAGTTACCCATAGTAATTTATGTCCCAGAGGAATACGAAGTGCAGTTCAAAATCTATAAAGCAGAAGAAGATGTATACGTTGCGGCAGAGGAGCGCGTAAAGCAGAAATAGAAAAAGAAACTATCGATATAAAAAAGGCCGGTCAATTGACCGGCCTTTTTTATATATTACTGAAACTTCTTCGCATTTACTTTACGCTCATTTTCAGTAAGATAAATCTTACGTAAACGCATAGATTGCGGTGTCACTTCTATGTACTCGTCTGCTTGGATATACTCCATACATTCTTCAAGAGAAAACTTAATCGCTGGTGCGATACGAGTATTATCATCAGAACCAGAAGCACGCATATTTGTCAACTGCTTCCCTTTGGTAACATTGATTGTTAAATCATTATCACGGATATGCTCGCCTAAAATCTGTCCTTCATAGATTTCTACCCCTGGATCTACAAAGAAACGTCCACGATCTTGTAACTTATCGATAGAATAAGCTGTAGTAGAACCTGTATCTAAAGAAATCAATACACCTGCCATACGCTTAGGAATAGTACCTTTCCAAGGTTCATAACCTTTCAAACGGTGCGCCATGACAGCCTCTCCTGCTGTAGCTGTCAATACATTATTACGTAGACCAATAATACCACGAGAAGGAATAGAGAATTCCAAATGTTGCATATCACCTTTGGCTTCCATAATTAGTAATTCACCTTTACGCTGCGTTACCAATTCGATCACTTTACCAGAAACCTCAGCAGGCACATCTACCACCAATTCTTCGATAGGCTCACATTTTACACCGTCAATCTCTTTTACAATTACCTGTGGTTGGCCCACTTGCAATTCGTAACCTTCACGACGCATTGTTTCAATCAACACAGACAAATGGAGAATACCACGACCATATACTAACCAAGCATCAGGCGACTCTGTAGGAACAACACGCAGAGCAAGGTTTTTTTCTAATTCCTTTTGTAAACGGTCATAAATATTACGGGAGGTAACCAACTTACCCTCTCGGCCAAAGAAAGGAGAGTTATTAATGGTAAACAACATATTCATTGTTGGCTCATCAATGCTCATAACCTCCAATTGTTCAGGATTCTCGAAATCTGCAATAGTATCACCAATATCGAATCCTTCGATACCAACAACAGCACAAATATCCCCTGCATGTACCTCTGGAACTTTAATACGTCCTAATCCTTCAAATACTTGTAATTCCTTTACACGAGACTTAACGATTTTACCATCGCGTTTCACAAGAGAAACAGGTTGATTCTCTTTGATTACTCCACGAGCAACACGACCGATTGCAATACGTCCCACAAATGTAGAATAATCCAAAGAAGTCACTTGCATTTGCAAAGTTCCTTCAGAAACTTTTGGTGCCGGAATATGCGCTACAATTGCGTCCAGTAACGCAGTAAAATCTGTCGTTGGTTGCTTCCAATCCGTAGACATCCAACCTTGTTTTGAAGAACCATATAATACTGGGAAATCCAACTGATCCTCGGTAGCGCCCAAATTGAAGAATAAATCGAACACGTTCTCATATACCTCATCAGGACGACAGTTTTCTTTATCGACTTTGTTAACCACAACAATTGGTTTGATACCTAAGCCCAACGCTTTGCCTGTCACGAAACGTGTCTGTGGCATTGGTCCCTCAAAGGCATCTACCAACAATACGACTCCGTCAGCCATCTTCAATACGCGTTCAACCTCTCCGCCGAAATCGGCGTGACCAGGAGTATCAATGATGTTGATTTTAACATCTTTGTATTTTACAGCTACGTTTTTTGAAACGATTGTGATACCGCGTTCACGTTCTAGATCATTATTATCCAGGATTAACTCTCCTGCGTTTTCGTTTTCTCTAAATTGATTGGTAAAGTAAAGAATCTTATCGACCAACGTCGTTTTACCGTGGTCAACGTGTGCGATAATCGCGATGTTTCTAATATTTTGCATCCAGCAAGTAAATTTGTTTTAAATTCAGGGTGCAAAGATAATTATTTTACACCTCAAATTTTAGTGTTTTATATTATTATTTTGTTATATTTTGTTTTTTTCAACTTAATTTTCAAACACTTAAATGCAAAAGCAGACTTTTTTAGAGCTCTACCAACATTTAACTAGCGTTCGTTCAGCAGGCATTTCCTTTAATAGAAAGAGGTATTAGCGTTGCTAATACCTCTTAAATATCTCAAACAGGTATCTCACTACTTAATTACTCCTAACGCTTTTCCAACTTTAGTAAAGGCCGCAATAGCCTTATCCAAATGTGCTCTATCATGTCCGGCAGATATCTGTACACGAATACGTGCTTTACCTTGAGGTACAACAGGGTAGTAAAAACCAATCACATAAATACCTTCATCCAACATCTTAGATGCAAATTCCTGTGCCAGCTTTGCATCATAAAGCATCACTGGTACAATTGGATGAAATCCAGGTTTGATATCAAAACCTGCTGCAGTCATCTGCTCGCGGAAATACAACGTATTTGCTTCCAATTTATCGCGCAACTCCGTAGTCTCACTCAACATATCCAATACCGCTACGGACGCCCCTGTAATTGCTGGTGCCAATGTATTCGAAAAAAGGTATGGTCTAGAGCGCTGACGCAACATATCGATAATTTCTTTCTTGCCCGAGGTAAATCCACCGGAAGCGCCACCCAAAGCTTTACCAAGAGTACCTGTAATAATATCAACACGGTCGATAACATTAAATAGCTCGTGCGTACCTCTTCCAGTTTTACCAATAAAACCAGAACAGTGTGACTCATCGATCATTACTAATGCCTCATACTTGTCGGCTAGGTCACAGATTTTATCCAATGGTGCTACAGATCCATCCATTGAAAATGCACCGTCTGTAACGATTATTTTATGACGAGCGCCCGAAGCCGCTTGCAATTGGGCTTCCAAATCCGTCATATCGCAATTCTTATAACGGAAACGCTGTGCTTTACATAGACGTACCCCATCAATAATAGAAGCATGATTTAATTCATCGGAAATAATAGCATCTTCGGCGCCAAATAAAGGTTCAAAAACTCCCCCGTTGGCGTCAAATGCTGCCGCATACAAAATAGTATCCTCTGTACCTAAAAACTTAGACAACTTCTCTTCCAACTCTTTGTGCACATCCTGTGTTCCACAGATAAAACGCACTGAAGACATTCCGTAGCCATACTTGTCTACAGCATTCTTGGCCGCTTCAACAACCTTAGGGTGTGAAGACAACCCCAAATAATTGTTCGCACAAAAGTTGACGACCTCTTGTCCGGTACTTACTTTAATGTCTGCTCCTTGAGGGGTTGTAATGATACGTTCCTCTTTATAAAGTCCTGCTTCTTTGATGGCAGCCAACTCTTTTTCCAATGCTGGCTTTAACGTTTTGTACATATGAAAAAATTAAAAAATCTAAAGTTATAATTTTAAAATATCCAAAGCGTTAGGGCCTTAGAACATTTAATTTTAGTCCCAAAGATAGCAGAATTTTACCACACCACATTACGAAATCGTTTGTCTGAATATTATCAAATCCAGATTATTTAGTCCGTGTCCAGGTTTCAGACCGCCCAAACATACTAATACCTATGAATCCACGAATATCCAAAGCATCATTCCCCTTAAGTTTCATTTTACAACTGTATGTCTTACCGCTTTTAGGGTCATAAATTTCTCCGCCCTCATAAGAGGTACCTTTTTTTGTAAAATTGTTAAGAATCACCACGCCATTTAGAGCGCGAGATCTCAATTTTTCATCCGGATTTTTTGTGTCTTTTTTTGACTTATCTTTAACGAGATACAACTTACCAAAAAACTTTCCATTCGATTCGTAGATTTCTACCTTCCCCTCTCCACTGGGATTTAACCACGTCCCAACAATAGGGTCCTTACCTTGCGCATAAGATACAATAGTAAAAAGTAGCGCTGCAAAAGAAAATAATAACTGTCTCATACTATAATTAAGTTTAAAATACACATTAAAGATAAGACATTTTTGTATGCACGCATAATAATATCTTATAAACAGCTTATTGGAAGCTTACAAATAACCACGAGCTATTACATCGTTTGGCACCAATTTTGAACGCCATTCTACAAAAAACAGGTACTATTATGAGATTCATTATTTCCCTTTTATTGACAGGATTAGTTGTTGTCATTGCAGCTTATGTTATTCCTGGAGTACAGGTTGCTGGCTTTGGGTGGGCTATCGTCACAGGCTTAGTCATCGGCTTTGTAAACGCCATTGTAGGCGGCATATTACGACTATTTACTTTTCCACTAAACTGGCTTACCTTTGGCTTAGTTTCTTTCATCATCACCATTCTAATGATTATGTTAAGCGACTCCATCATGGGATCCAAATTTGATGTCTCTGGATTCTGGAACGCAGCACTTTTCGCCATCGTAGTTGCCGTAATTGAAATGCTATTGGGTAAAATCATCAGCAAAGAGAAGTAAATTTTAATCCATTAAAAAAGCCCTTGTTGGAATTGTCAAGGACTTTAAGGTTAATATAGGAATGGTAATCCTATCTTCTAATAAATGTATAGTCAAAACTACAACAATACCTTATTCTTCTTAAATTTTGAGGGGGGACAAAATAGGGACAAATAACAAAAAGCCCCATCAGATATTCTGATGGGGCTTTTATTTCGAAAACCATGGTTAACTTACCGCTTCTTTTTCTTCATTTTATTAATCCATATCATGGTACCAGTTACTGGTAAAGACGTTGCGATGAGGCAGGAAATAAAATACAACACCTTAGTAAACGGCCCGTAAACATCTCCAATGTGCAATGCCTTAATAGACGCAGCAGCTCTTTCATTAAAAGGCTTATCCCTAAAGACATCCTTCTCCAACACTGTACCAGTATATTGATCCAAAGTCAGTTTATCCCCAGCGGAAGGGGCGAAAAAACCAATTCGATTTTTAGATACGGAGATCGTGCCGGTACTATCCTTCGCAAAATTAATCGTGATATCTCCATCATAAGGCAATAGTCTATTCACCGCTAAGATTGTTTCTTCAACGCTCATCGGCTTAGTTCCATCTGTCGGAATGATTGATAGCAATTTTGGCTTCTCTTCTTTAGGCGCATCGGGGGACTTATAAGTTCCCCAGGTCTTCTGCCATCCAGCGCGGTACCAATCGAATGACCAAAATGGACCTGTCACTGCCATCAAGAAAAGGATGATACAGCTATAAAATCCCAACGTATTATGCAAATCGTGATTTATACGTTTCCATTTAGCCGACCATTTGATTTTAAGTCCATTTTTCCATCCACGCATTTTTACTGGGAACCAAATAATTATTCCCGAAATAACGCCGATCAAAAACAATATAGTAGCTGTTCCCGTAATCCAAGATCCAAGCTTTCTATTCTCCACTCCTTCAATAATAGGATTCTCCACCTCATTCAATAGTAACCACCTATGCAATCCAAACATTGTTTGCATCACAGCAGCCGTCTTTGTCTTCTCATCTGAAGGATCACCGATCACTTGTCCAGTATAAGGGTTCAAGGCCATCTGATTTGCGCGAGGACCACGACCTCCTCCGGCAGGACTGGGAGCAGCCTTCGCTTTCCCTACATCAGCCAGTACCTTTGTCCCTTCCTCGACCTTCTTTTCACGGCCTTCTTTACCCGCTGTGCCTTTCGCATCGTCTTTCTTTCCATCAAACGCCTTCCCTTCAGCAGACTTTTCCTCTCCACCTTCTTCCTTTTTAGGCTTGGCGTACAGAGCGAAAGTCGTTTTTTCCGAATCGAAGGGAACCTTCACCCCTACCAGCTTGCCTTTAATATCTGGTTTAACTTGCGCAAGGAGTGTGTCCACATTAAGCTTAGCACCTTCAGGTTTTACCTTGTAATAATGAGGGATAGCTGCCTCTCGAAGTTCTGTATTGTAGGTATAAATAGTACCTGTCGCACATACGATAAGTACAATAATACCAGAAATCAAACCACCCCAAAGGTGAATGTCATTAAAAAATTTACGAACCTTAGGCCAATTGGATGAAGACATAATGTTTTATTTTTTTGCAAATATATATTATTTATTCTTAGTCTAAATAGCATTGAGTAAAAAAAGGAGGGCTTTAAGGTATATCTTAAAGCCCTCCACCCATAGAGACCTAAGATCTAGTAGGCTCCGATGTAACGATTACCGGCTTTGTTTTTTAATTTAGCACCTAATGTCATTTCTCCCGTCTTTCTATTAAACACATGGATATTACCATCTGCACCAATTCCGGTGACAGGAATATACACATAATCTCCTTTCAACCCTATACCTTGGTGTTGACCAAAATCTAATGTAGCCTCATCAGTGATAGTTTGTTTAATAGCTGTTCTATTTTTCAAGTCAACACGTGCGACATACCCTCCTTCACCATTCAAACTGTACAATACATAACCTATTCCATCCCCAACATATCTCCAACTCTCTATATAACTATCCTTAGTGCCTAATGCTTGGTCTAAGCTAAGTACAAAAGAGTTGTCATATTTATTATCAGCTCCAATCTTTAGAATCTTCGACCCACCGGTACCTTCCAACTCGCGATGTGTAGCTTGATAAATCGCTCCATCTTCTGCGACGTAGTTCATTGGACTGCGGTATCCACTATTGTCACCTGTTGCTTGAGTAGATGTAATAAAGTGAGGATTAGTTAATGAAGGGTAATCAACAACTAAAGTCCGGGTTGCCAAGCGTGGCAAAGTTCCTGCAGGATAAACAGCCGCATTACTACTGTTATATGTTATATAACCATTCATATCGTATTGTCTCATCCAAGTGCCAATATATAACTTATCACCTTTCTTATTTAAGACTGGGGCATCAAAGCGAAAAACATGGTAGCCCTTAGCAATTTCATCATCACTTAAAGCTGGCATATCGAAATAGTTTTCATTAACATTAATTAATTTCGTGTTATGTAGATCCAATACTAAGACCCTACCTGAACTTTTAATAGTATTAATTGTCTCAAACGGAGCAGTACCTTTTTTGGTAATAGCAACTTTTACATCTACCGCAACACCAATTCCCTCCGCAGCTTTAACCCAACGTGGCGAAGTGCCAACGTATGTGGATGTATTTAGTGCGCTCCCTACCTCCGTAAAAGAACTCCCTCCTTTTACTTCATATTTGTTAAAGACACCTCCATCATCGCCTGTATATTGTATATTATACAAATACTGTCCATCGATTGAAGCTTGCAAACGCGCCGTACGATTCGATTTAACACCAAATCCTTTGTCGAAGACGTCCACAGTAAAATTTGGATTCCTAGCCTCCTCCGCTGTTATACTAAACACCTTTGTTCCTCCATTTCCGTCACCTGGATTTGTCTGATACAATGCTCCTGCCAACGTAATGTACCCCTCTTCATTCACAGGAGGGAGAGTTTCTGGACTATCACTTTTTGAACAGCCCACCAATCCTACTGCAAGGATCGTCGCGATTGCCAACGTTGATTTACCTAATTTTATTTTCATGAGATATTGAATTATTTTGGATAATTAGAATTTACTTATTGTATAATTTATTTTGAGATAAAAGGCTCGGCCAGGTTTCTGTACTGCGAAATTGTCATATATTTCAGCGTTAAAGATATTCTTTGCATCTAGACTGGCTACGATTTTACGATTAGGAAATCTATAACTAAGACCTATATCATTATAAAACTGTTTAGGTGTTAACTCTTGCTCTATACCCAACCAACCAATATAAAACTCCTCTACAAAACCCGCATTGTAATAGACATTCATATTTGAATTCTTTTGCAAGAGATTATTAAAGGTATATTGAACACTTCCGTTTGCTGTAAAAAATGGCTCATTAGGTAGTTGCTTGTTGTATTTATCTAGCACTCCCCCTGTTGCAGGATCATATTTTACTTTGTAAAGAGAGCTAAATCTGGAAAAGTTCAGAATTAAATGTAAATTATTATTGTGGGTATAACCAAGTTCTCCCTCGAATCCAACAGCTTGGGCGACTCCAATATTTACAAAAGGTGTAGCCTCCGGCAATTCGTCATTCCTACTCTCACTTGCTCTACGCATAATACGGTCTTTCATATTGCGCAAGAATCCATTCCCCGAAAAAGAAAACTTGTGGTTAGAGAAATCAAAGCTCCCTAATTTAATACCAAGATTAACATTATCGCTCACCTCTGGACGAAGCCCAAGATTAGCTAACGTATTTTCATCAGCACTTCCAAAAATTTCTGAATCCGAAGGCATGCGAACAGCTCGCTCTGTAGACCCAATTAATACTACATTGGATTTAAGTTCGTAAGACAGTGCTAAACCATACCCCATAGTTGACTTATTATTCTGAGTTTCTAATCTATAAAATACAGGAGCACCATTCTCCATCCGATAGCTGGGGGCCCAGTGTGTAGCATTCTGCTTATATAGTTTGGTAAAAACATTCGACTTCAACTTATCACCCATCCACTGAGCCTCATAGTTTAGCGCAAAAACATGCTTTCCCAAATCACTATCAGAACGAAACTCCTTACCAGCTGTCACTTTCAAAGCATCATTATCGTCTCTATTCACGGTATTGAATACATGATTTAAGGAAACACTATGATTTGATGAAATAGCGTAATTTAAGTTAGTCCTTGTTGTGATAATCTCTCTATTGATCGTATTCATAGTAGGCTCTCCCTGTTGAGCCCCATCTCTCGTTTTAATTGGATTACCATGAAAACCAATCATCTTTTCTCCTGACCAGTTATAAACCCAACTTACGGTATCTTGAATATAAGTCTCCCTGTTACTATAATTAGCATTGATATTGAGTTGGAGACCATCAACAAACAAATCTCTTTTTAAATAATTAAGACTAAACACATGGCCTTGATATTCTGCAAATCGCCCCATGTAAGGCTTACCCATCGTTTGCCCATGTTGTATTTCCTTATATGTATCTGAGCCATTATACCCTACGAAGAACTGATCTGCCCACTTGACATCAGTAAAACCCACCTCAAAACGTCCGCCATATGACTTATATTCATCCCAAAAACGCTTCGCAACAACTTGCTCCATTGTCAAATCAGGCAATGTATTGCGAGCAAATTTGCCCCATATTTTATAGCTATTATCTGTCTTAGTTAAAAACGCAGCAGCTCTAAATGTTAATCCATTCTTCGGATTTCTATATTGTCCACTTAAATCTGACTGAAATGTATTAAAAGCTCCATACGACAGGGCTGCTGTTAAATTATTCTGGGAAAACCCTTTCTTTAAAACGACATTGACGGCCCCACCCATGAGATCTCCCGAAAGATGTGCTGGGAGAACCCCTTTATATACTTCAACCCTCTCTATCATAGCAGGAGGGATACTATTCAGATTAAAGGAAGATCCGTATGTAGAAATTTCGATACCGTCTATAAATATGCCAACTGATCTTCCCGACATACCGTTTAGATTGTATTGTACATCGGATCCTAATCCACCATTTTGGCGTACACGTACTCCTACAGTCCGATCTAATAACTCATTCGTCTGCATATTACGTAAGGCAGCCTCCTTTGTCTCTACAACATTCACAGCAAACCCAGAAGTTTCAATTTCCCTCTTTGCTGTATTACGCGTCACCCTCACTTCATCCAGTGATACATCTCCTTTATCACCCACATGTATATGCAGATCTGGATAATTTTTATTAACATCAATCTGTAAAGTCCTAGGCTCAATCTCCACAGATGACACGAACAATGTGTACTTACCTTGCGGGACAGTAGGGAATGAATATCGACCTTGTTCATTAGTAATAGAGACTAATGATGTGCCGCTAATTTTTATTGTGACATGAGATATAGCTTCGCCACTTTCCCTATGTACCTTACCATTTACAGAGAATGTTTTTTGGGCAAATACAGAGGTTACATAGACCACAAAAAGCAAGGACAGGCAAATTTGTTTCATTATCTCAGATTAATACTTTAATTTTGTTTCTTAGAACAAGTCTAAATAAATTATCACCGCTGCAAATCTAGAATTATTCTAAACAGTAAAATGACGGGATCGGGAAAAAAAACTTCAAATTCGGAAAATACAAGCATACACTCCGTACCTTATACATTAAGTGCCTTGACTGCTATCACACTCAACATCCACTACGTTTTGTTGAATGATACCAATTCACAGTACATCATGAGTCCTGTCAATGGCTTTTTAAACGTTCTATTTCCGACCGTCGACAATGCCTGTATCTGTCCATACTTTTTAAAACAGCAATCCTATGTAATCCGGGGAGGAGAAAATATCATCCATCCCATAAAACAAGGAGAAATGTTGGAATGGAAAAATATCTATAAGGATAACCTCGCCATAGCACTTTTCTTTTCTGATGATATTCTAGATGATTTTAGGCTAAAATTCGAAGAGAATAGTGGTCGATTTAAAAATGGTTTATTAACAGGGAGTGATAATAGAATCCGCCTGCTTATCAACCAGGCTTTAGAATTCATGACCCACGATACCTACTTAAATCGTTTACGCGTACAGGCGTTGTTAATCGAAATTTTAGTACATCAGATCGAAGGACTGTATGCAGAAAATGAACGGCATGAAATCATCGCGAATAAAAACCATTACGATAAAATACTACTGGCCAAGAATATTATTCATCGGGATTTTTCAAAAAATTATACCATCCCCGAGCTTGCCAAACATGTAGGCACGAACGAACAGTACCTCAAAACACATTTTAAGCAATATTTTGGCAAGACAGTGATGAACTACATCACAGAAAAGAAGATGGAACACGCCAAAGAGCTAATCTTAACTGGAGATTATCGCGTATCAGATGTAGCACGGATGACTGGATATAAACATTCAACCCACTTTACTTCCGCGTTCAAAAAATACTTTGGATTTATCCCCAATTCACTAAGATACACCTTCTTAATAGCCAACGAAGGGGCTCAATTGCTCACTGAGTTTGAAAGCATGATTAATGTATTATAAAAGAAGAGCCCTCATGAATGGGGGCTCTTCTTCTATATTGTTATATTCAAGCCTACATAAATTCCCCTTTACACGCAATATAATTGTGTCGTAATATAAAAACGAATTTTGTAGCTCTCCTCATCCATTTAGATTCTTTTATAGAGGAAATGTTTAAAACTTATAACTCAAAGTCGTCATGAAATTCCGTGGCGGAATCGGATTCACCGAGTAATTCTCATGAATGAAATAACTTAATTCATTCGTCACATTAGCTACCTTTGCCAATAAACTTAAACGACCGATTGAATAGCCTAAAGACAAGTCTAGCGTTGTAAAAGGATCTACAGGTACCAAACGATTCATTCCATCTCTAACGTTTATTTTACTGTTATTCCAGCCAGCATTACGTTTTCCTGTATAAAATGCAGAAAATCCTACCTTTAATCCTTTAATACTACCATTTTGTACAGTATAGAATACAGTAGCATTGCCCGTATGTGCTGTAGTCCCCACCAAACGAACCCCCTCCTCACTTCCAGAGGTCTCTGCATCCTTTCCTTCAGCAGTTTTATACTTATAGATATCCATGGTTTCTGTATAACGCATAAAATTATATGCATATCCTGCCATCATATCCAGGCCTGGCAATAGTCGACCTGTGATATCCAACTCAACACCGTCAGATGATGTTTTGCCCGAAAATTCCTTCATGTTTGGATCCCCATTTGCCGAACCGTTCGCATCCAAGAATGCCATTTGGGTGAATTTACTATTGTTAATACGGTAAACAGTTAGATTTGTTGAAAAATGACCTCTGAAAAAGTCATTTTTTACGCCTGCCTCATAGTGATCTACAATCGATGGTGACAATGGCTGATAATTAATATCATAACCCGTATTTGATATAAAGTTATTACTATAACTCACATACATAGAAGTTGACTTAATAGGTTGATAGATTAGGGCAAATTTTGGCGACCAAGCTTTATCTTCTTTTGCACCTAACTCTTTTTTATTAATATCTAAATTCTTAATCTCCTCAGTTATTCCTGTTTTATAGTTGTATTTATCTGCATATGGAGTTCGCTGATAGGTGTAACGAATACCAGCCAACACTTTAAATTTATCTGTGACTGAAATCAAATCCTGAATAAATGTACCATAACGATAAACGTCTGTTTTAGTCCAAGCATTCTTTGCCGTATTTGGAATATCCATGCGCATCCCCGCAGCGTAAGGGTCAAATACATTAATACTATCATAAAATGTAGTTACTTTAGATGGATTTTTTAAATCCGCATAAATATCATATGCATAAGCTTTTGTTGAAGACTGATCCGCGTCTGCTCCAAACAACAACTGGTGTTTGATCCCTCCAGTATTAAATTTACCAGTAAGATTCAATTGTTGATTCATGGTAAACTCTTCGGTTTGGCTGCGGCTTAGTGATCGGGGAGCAAGTCCTTGAGCATTTGCCTGCAATCGCTCCGATCCATAGTAGTTTCTATTATAATTCTGCATACTAGCGATTGCAGATATTTTCCAATTGTCATTAAAATTATGATCCAACGCCGCTTGTCCATTCGTCGAATTCGTGTTATTAAAAGCTCCATTTACGTTCAAGAACGTACCACGACCTACTGCATCATTCAACTTACCTTCTACAGATCCTATTCCAAAATCAGGTGTAAAATTCGACTTTAAATAATCAAAATTAACATTCAATTCTGTACGATCAGATATTTTGTAAAGCACAGATGGGTTGACGTACACTCGATTTGATTTCACAACGTCGCGGTAACTATTTGCTGAGCTGCCCGTTCCTATAAAACGAAAGGCAACTTTATTAGACAGTGGTCCGTACACATCCAGTGTAGGTTTGTACGCATCCCAAGACCCATAGCGCATAGATACCTCTCCACCCAACTCGAACTTTGGTTTCTTGGTTGTCATATTTACAACCGCACCACCAGTCACTCCACCATACAATAAAGCCGCGGAACCTTTAAGAATCTCAACAGATTCTAACGTACTCGCTTCGATCTGTCCTCCATTGTTAGTCCGCGCACCGTTTTTAAATATATTATTCGAACCCATGCTATATCCGCGAGCGTAAAAGTTCTCACCTACTCCACCTCGATTGGCTCCTAAAGCTATACCGTTGGCATTTTTTAATGCATCAGCAAGTGTATTAATCTGTTGATCCTTGATGACCTGTGAATTGATAATCTGAACAGATTGGGGTAGATCTCTATCCAAAATACCAGACTTCGCGACGCCGACAGTTTTAGTATTGACAGAATTATACCCAGTTATATCGACCTGATCAATAGCGTGATCCGCTTTCTGTAGTGTAATTTCTTCTAACAATGTCTGATCGCCCTTTGGTGCGACCTTTATCCGGTTTCTTTGAAAACCGACACCTCCTAACAAAAGTTCAAAAGCTCCCTTTTGATCTACATACAGCTGAAACTGCCCATTGCTATCTGTCTTAGTAGACTTACTACCTACTGATACACTGATATCCGAAATAGATTGTCCCTTTGAATCAACGACCTTACCCTTTACCGTAGTTTGTGCATGCGCCAAAGAAGAGATCCCTAAGGTACCCATTAATGCGAAAAACAGTTTTACCTTCATTTGCTTTTTATTTGTACTAATTCTAAATTAATCGCAAAATTAACGCTAGCACAGCGCTCTAAAAATAAAGAATCAGACAAAAACATTAATAATCCGAAATTTCAGTCCCTTCTTTATGTCCGTACCTCAATCCGATTGTGAATTAAGCTTGAAAAAGAAAAGGGCTGATACATATATGTATCAGCCCCCTTTATTTAAGATTTGTAATCAACTAATCAAATTTCCACCGTACAAAAGCTTCAATCGCTTCGTAATCAGCTAGACCCAATTGGTGGTACAAGTCTGCAGTCTCACTGGTACGATCCTCAGCACGCACCCAGAACTCGCGTGGATCATCTCCAGGGAATACAGGCACATCTTTTTGTGATTGATGCTTAAAGATCGCCAAACGCTTACGTTTTACCTCTTGAGGTGAAAGTGGTACCGCCATCTCAATCTCGTGTATTGGGTATTCATGCCATGCACCACGGTACAACCATAACCAGCAGTCTTTAGTCCACTCATCAGTTTTACGAAGGCGTAACAATGCTTCCAAAATAATATCGAAACAAACTCTATGTGTTCCATGTGGATCAGCAAAATCACCCGCTGCAAAAACCTGTTGTGGCTTCACCTGGCGAAGTAATTCCATTGTTTGCGCAATATCATCCTCAAACGACACCTCTTTAGAGAATTTTGTCCGGTCGTAAAACGGAAGATCCTGAAAATGTATATTCTCATCTGGTAACCCGACAAAGCGAGCTCCGGCAATAGCTTCTCCTTTACGAATCAAGCCTTTCACTGTACGTATAATCTCTGGATCTACTTGATTCGGCTGTTTCGTTTTGAAAAACTCACGCGCCTCCTCATAGATCTTCGTAGTGATACCTTTGTCATCTTCGATAGCTACTGCAAAATCTTGTACAAATTCCAAATAACGAAGGACATCATCATCCCATACCGCTGTATTTCCAGATGTCTGGTAAGCTACGTGTACATTATGTCCTTGATCAGCTAGACGAATAAAAGTTCCTCCCATAGAGATAACATCATCATCCGGATGCGGAGAAAACAAAATTACGTTTTTACGAGCTGGCTCAGCACGTTCAGGACGGTTGCTATCATCTACATTTGGCTTACCTCCCGGCCACCCAGTAATTGTACGCTGCAACTCATTGAAGATCTTAATATTAATATTATAAGCAGGTCCTTGCTCTGTTACCAGTTCGGCCATACCGTTATTATTATAATCGTCATCTGTCAGCTTTAAAATAGCCTTATTTAATTTTAAAGACAACCAAACAACAGCCTTCTTCGTCAATGATTCGGTCCAAGCCACATCGTGAGCCAACCAAGGTGTATCAAAACGCGTTAAAAGAGATGCTGCATCTTCGTCAAGAATGAACTCCACATTGTCAGATAACTGAAGATAAGTAGCTGGGATATCAGGAGATATCTCTCCCTCGATTGCTTTCTTTACAATCTCCGCTTTCTTTTCATTCCAAGCCATCAGGATAATTTCCTTAGCCTTGAAAATGGTACCTACTCCCATTGTAATAGCTTTAGTAGGCACATACTCCTTACCTCCAAAATCACGGGAAGCATCACGGCGTGTCAAATCATCTAATGTAACTAGGCGTGTACCAGAGTTAGGAGCCGATCCTGGCTCATTAAAACCAATATGTCCAGTACGACCGATACCCAAAATCTGAATATCCAATCCACCTAGTTCAGAAATCTTCTGCTCATATGCTTCGCAGTAAGCCTGTACTTGACTAATATCTATTGTTCCGTCAGGAATATTAATGTTTTCTTTTGGAATATCAATCAGATCGAACAGGTTCTTCTTCATGAAGGTAACATAGCTCTGATCTGCCGTAGGCTGCATAGGAAAGTACTCGTCCAGATTGAATGTGATCACATTCTGAAAACTCAATCCTTCTTCTTTGTGCAGGCGAACAAGTTCTTTGTAAACTTTAACAGGTGTTGCTCCTGTCGCTAGACCTAATACAGCTTTTTCGCCTTTTGCTTGCTTTTCTTTAATTAATGAAGCGATACGATTTGCAACATGAATAGAAGCAGCACTTTGACTTGCATGTACAGATACAGGCACCTTCTCAAAGCGTGTTTCCTCTAATAAATTTAATCTTGCCATTTATGAGGTAATAAATATGATAAATCGTGAATAGCAAATTTAATAATAATATGAGCTTTTCGTAAATAAAAGTGCAATTAAAAAATAATTTTAAAATCATTTTGATATGCAACCCTTTGCGTAGAACTATATTTGACGCAATGACTCGATGGCTTTCATTAAAGTTTCATCTTTCTTAGCAAAACAAATACGCAACAAATTTTGATTTCGACTATCAGAATAAAAAGCGGATACAGGAATCATCGCAACTTTCGCTTCGGCTGTCAGTTGTTTAGCAAAATCCAACTCATTCAGCTCGGAAATAGCTTTATAGTCGAGTAATAAGAAATAGGTTCCCTCACAAGGCAACACATTAAAAGCAGTCTCCCGTAAACCTTCAATCAATAGATTACGCTTCTGTTCAAATAATAGAGGCACTGTGGTATAGTAATTTTGATCTTCTAAATACTCAGCAATAGCCATCTGAACGGGCGTATTAACAGAAAAAACTGAAAACTGATGAATCTTCCGCAATTCCAATGTTAGTAATGGCGGAGCTATGACATAGCCAATCTTCCAACCCGTTGTATGGAGCAACTTACCAAAGGAACACACTACGAAACTGCGTTGACGCAATGTTTCAAACTTCAAAACAGACTGATGTGTTTTATTATCAAAAACGACATGCTCATAGACTTCATCCGACAAGACATAAACAGGCCACTTCGATACAATACCTTCTAACCGAAGAATATCATTTTCATTCAAAATTCGTCCTGTTGGATTATTTGGATTGTTAACAACAATAAGCTTGGTATGTTGATTTATCAGGGACTCTACAACATCCCAATCTAAATTAAAGTCAGGCCCCATTAATTGAACGGGAACAACTTTAGCCCCCATGACTTCAATAGCCGGTCGATAGGAATCATAGGCTGGTTCAAAAATGATTACCTCATCCTTTGGCCTCAACAACATGGAAAAAATAGTAAATAAACCCTGGGTTCCACCTGCTGTTATAGTAACCTCATTAACCGCATCAACATTAATATTATAAATAAATTTATACTTATCTGCAATACGCTGCCGTAAAGTGAGATTACCAGGCATTGGAGCATACTGATTGAATCCTTCCTTCATGTTTTTATACACCAGATCGACCAACTTCGGGTCGGTATCAAAATCCGGAAACCCTTGCGATAGATTGATAGCATTACATTGCTGAGCCCATTCCGTCATTTGAGAAAAAATGCTCATACCGGTATTAGGCAATTTAGAATCAAACGAAATATTAGAGGCGGGTATCTTCATCAAAAATCATTAATCCATTCGTAATTTTAACAGCGCTAAATCATGATGACAATAGCGAATACGAATGTAATAGAATTCCGGTTTATTTTTCAAGAAAAACGACCAAGTGTCAGATTTTTAATGACATTCGCATTTTAATTACATTTTATCTAAGTTTGATTAAAGCAATTCGCAAAAATTGCCCATTATAGTTTAAAATATAAAGAGCACACGAAATAATTATACACATATGAAAAAAATACTTTCATTGATATTAACAAGTCTCCCTCTCTTACTTTTAGCACAATCTAAAGAAGATTTAATAAAGGAGATTAAAGCTAATCCCAAACAAATGGAAACTATTAGGCTTATCCAGCGAGTCGGAGGCTATGATCCAGACTACAAAGAAATGGAGGCTCTATTCAAGACACTTGACAAGACTATCAAAAAATCGAATGAGGGAAAAGTATTCCAACGCTACCTAAAAAGTCTTTCCAATGTGGTTATAGGAAAAAAAGCTCCAGGAATCACACAATTTGACTTAGATGGCAATCCCTATGGATTGCAAGACCTCAAGGGGAGATATGTACTTATCGACTTTTGGGCTTCATGGTGTCCTCCATGTCGTGCAGAAAACCCCAATTTGGTAGCTGCTTATAGCGAATTCAAAAGTAAGAATTTCGAAATTTTGGGAGTATCATTTGACAAAGACTTCGATTCGTGGAAAAAAGCTATTGCAGACGATAATCTTACCTGGAAACATATTTCTGATCTTCAATATTGGAATAATGGCGCTGCTATTCCTTATGGTATTAAAGCTATTCCTCAGAATGTTTTGGTAGATCCCAATGGAATCATTATTGCCCGCAACTTACATGGAGAAGAGCTAAAGAAAAAGTTAAGGGAGATTTTATAAAATCTCCCTTAATAGCTACATATTATAATACTGCTCCCAACCTTTCATTGGTGGTGGCCCTACCAATAAGCCATTCGCAATCTTATCATTTACTATTTCCTTTTTGACAGGATCAAACGAAAAAGATCGGTTCAAACGCTGTGCTATAACTCCCAGACAGAAAACCTGACTTAATGGGCCTGAGATTTCAAAAGGTGACCTTGCCTTCTCTTCACCTTTGCAAGCTTTCAAAAAGTTTGCAAAGTGGTCAGAAGGAGACAATGGCACATTCGGAAGTTTATTTGCTATATCCTTAGCTTTCTCTTCAGGTATAATTTGCAAAGTGGAACCATGCGAGCCCCCTTTAAAAGTAAGATCTTTGGAATAAATGATCTTGCCAGGATTCAATTTGGCAGGCTCCATTTTTCCAGTACTAGGTGGTGGAATATTAGGACCCAGTCCAGACACCCCATAACCATTCGGAATTGGCGGTAAATTATCCAATCCATCGTACCAATTAATGGTTACTCCGGGCATATTTTTCCGTTTATCGAAATTGAACTTCAAGGTTGAAGACATCGGAAAGAAAAAAGAATTATGTCCATCTAATTTAACCGCTTCCACAGATGACGGGAGTCCTAGCTCTAAAAATTCATGAGCAGTATCCAATATATGTGCCCCCCAATCACCTAGTGCTCCCATACCAAAATCAAACCAACACCTCCATTGCCCATTTATATAATCTCTATTGTAATCATGTCCCTTCGTCTGCATCTGCCATAATTCCCAATCTAACGTATCTGGTATACGCTCAGGGTAAGGAAACCCCTTCATATTAACATCCCACCCATGCCATCGACGAGGCATATTCATATGTGCATCAATCTGAGTTACATCTCTGATAACCCCTGCTTCTTTCCAAGTTTTAAATTGGAAATAGTTCGCTTCAGAATGCCCTTGGTTACCCATTTGGGTAACTACCTTAGGATTTCGTTTAGCTTTCTGTATAAGTAACTCATTTTCCCAGAATGTATGTGCCAGAGGCTTCTCCACATATACGTGTTTTCCCAAATCCATCGCTAACATAGCTATCGCATAATGCGAAAAATCAGGTGTCCCTACAGAAACAGCGTCAATTTGATCTCCCATCTTGTCAAACATTTTCCTGAAATCTTGAAAACGAGGAACATCTGGAAACATCTTCATAATTTCTGCGGTATGCGAAGCACCCATATCTACGTCACACAACGCTACAATATTACATAGTCCCGTTTTATATAATGCACGAATAATTTCTCCTGCTCTATTACCAATTCCGACACAGGCTAGATTGACACGCTCATTGGCACTAGCCAATTTAACCTCACCTAACACACTATTGGACAATAAGACTGCGCCACCGGCCATGGTTGCTCTCTGAATGAAACTTCTGCGGGATAAATAATGATTCATTTATGCTTGGTATTAGGTTCTTACTTCAATTTTTTCAATTTAAGGTTACGGAAGGATACTTCATCGCCATGATCTTGCAATAAAATATGCCCCTGCGATGCTTCTCCAAAGCGATCCCAATCTTTATACTTACTAATAGCGACCAAATCCTTAAACTCTTTTGAACCTCTTTGATAGGACAACATCTTAATACCATTGAGGTAATGAACTACTTCGTTATTGGCTGTCACCACGATGCGCCCACGATTCCATTCGCCTATAGGCCTTCTAGCCCTGCCGTCTTTATTAGACGTAATAAGGTCGTAAAGAGAGGCTAAAGTACGATTACCATCTCTACCCAATTTAGCATCAGGATGCGTGGCATCATCCAAAATCTGAAATTCAGGACCTATCGCCGATCCCGTAGATTTCTCTTTCAAAGTTACGAAATACTTAACCCCGCTATTCGCCCCAGGAGTGAGCTTAAACTCGAAGGAAAAATCGAAAGCCGTATATTGCTCTTTTGTAACAATATCTCCCCCATTGGTGGATTCTCCACCATCAGATTTCAATACTCTAATCTCCCCATTTTTTACTTCCCAACCATTTTTTGGGAAAGCGTCCCCCTTTATACTTTTCCAGCCCGTATGATCTTCACCATTAAACAACAAACCAAACCCCGCATTCTTTTCTGCCTTAGAAAGATTATTCGGTTTCAGATTGACAATAAATACCTCTTTTGGAAAAGCAGTAGGTTTTAGATTTTGTGTCTGGATCTTGATATTCTTAAAGTAAACCTTTTTACCGTCTAATGCCTCAGGAATACTGTGCACCTGCAAGCCTATAAAACCCTTACTATCAATTGTGTCAATAACAAAGGCAGTAGGTATTCCATTGACCCATGTCCGCAGCTCGTCATCTATCGCTTCGATCCGTATATGATTAAATTCATCTTTCTTATACGCGGACTTGGCTTTTTCATTCATGTCCAATGGGTACAACCACCCCCTTCGAGCTTCATCATAAATTCCCCCTGTCCATGCGCGACTTGTTGGATCGATTTCGACTTGACGACCATACACCCGTCCTCTACCTCCGTTGGCAGACGGATCGATATGACTACGTGTCTGTACCCCCGAATTGGTCTGATCACCTTCCAATTTAATATCCAATTCAAGGATAAAATTTCCATATTCTGCTTCTGTAATCAAAAACGAATTTGGCGTTCCTTTAGTCATACGTCCGACAATAGCACCATCTTCTATCGTGTAAGGCGCATTACCCCCTACAGACTTCCAACCTGTTAAAGTTTTTCCATCAAATAGATTTGTCCAACCCTTGGAGTCAGAGACCTGGGCCTGAACAACGCCCACATACAATACACCCAATAGTCCTGTAAGGACCGTAGATTTTTTCAAATTAAACATTCCTTTCATATATGTATACTTGCTTTCTATCTGCCATTGTCGGGCCCCGATTGTGTTCGACACTCTTTCCAATCTTGCATCACAACCGAAAAACCAACTTTGTTTATAATTAAGACACTCTAATAAATACCTCTCGCTCGCTTCCAACGTATCTGTAGCAAATGATACGGCACACCGATCACGCTGTCTCCAATCAACATACTACTACTTTCAGAATTGTCCTTAGGTTTATTAAACTATCCGAATATAACGAAAAAGAGGCAAGATGATTTAATATTCAGTCTGTAAGCACCTATTTTTTAACGAAATCGATTGCGGCCTTACCTAATTATTTTGGAGAAGGGAACCTCCAAGCAGGGACTTAAAACGGTTACAGACTCCCACAAAGGAAAAATCTGTTGGAGATTGAATATTCTACACAAACAGTCTACCTGCTTTAGCCAAAAAGCGCTCTAAACAAATCCTCCAGTGTAGCCATAGGCCGGATAGCGATATTATATTTCTTTGCATCCAACCCCTTGACATTATATTTTGAGATAAATATACCGTCAAACCCCAATTTTTCTGCTTCAGCTATACGTTGTTCGATACGGTTGACAGCGCGAATTTCGCCTGATAAACCAACCTCGCCAGCAAATGTAACCTGGGCAGGCAACGGAATATCCTGTTGCGAAGATATAAGCGCTGCGATCACAGCCAAATCAATAGCAGGATCTTCAACCCGAAGTCCTCCTGCAATATTTAAAAATACATCCTGCGCACTCAATCGGAAACCGAAACGCTTCTCCAATACCGCCAACAACATACTCAGCCGCTTCGTATCAAATCCTGTGGCTGTACGTTGTGGCGTACCAAAAGCCGAGTTGCTGACCAATGCCTGGACCTCAATCATTAACGGCCTAACCCCTTCGAGCATAGCCGCAACAGCGACGCCACTCACCGGACTATCCCGTTGGGAGAGCATTATTTCAGAGGGATTTGACACTTCGCGCAGCCCAGCTCCCTGCATTTCATAGATACCTAATTCTGACGACGAGCCAAATCTGTTCTTGACGGACCTCAATATTCGATACACATGATTTCTGTCTCCTTCGAATTGTAAAACCGTATCTACCATATGTTCCAACACTTTGGGGCCGGCAATCGAACCATCCTTTGTAATATGCCCAACGATCAGCACCGGTGTATTTGTTTCCTTAGCAAAACGTAGCAACTCTGCTGTACATTCACGCACCTGAGACACCGATCCAGGGGCAGATTCTATTTGCGATGAGTGCAACGTCTGGATCGAATCTATTACGATAACATTTGGATTGACGACTTCTATCTGTTTGAATATATTCTGCGTACTACTTTCTGTCAGGATATAGCAGTTGGCTTTTGATGACTGTGACAGTCTTTCGGCCCTCATTTTTATCTGCTGTTCGCTTTCTTCTCCCGAAATATAGAGTGTCCTTACTTCTGGTAAAGACAGTGCCAACTGCAGCATTAACGTTGACTTTCCAATCCCCGGTTCACCCCCGATGAGGACTAAGGATCCCGGCACAATACCTCCGCCGAGTACGCGATTGAATTCTTTGTCGGGTGTCAAAATCCGCTGTTCCTCTGAATAGACGATCTCGTGTATGATAGCAGCTTTATTGGTACGTTTTGTAGCCCCGGAACCAACGGTCGTACTACGCCATTCCGGAACCCGGGATGAGCTCGTCGTTACGACTTCTTCTACAAAAGTATTCCATTGCTTACAGGAAGGACATTGCCCCAACCATTTAGGAGATTCGTACCCACAAGATTGACAAAAATATGCTGATTTTGACTTGGCCATTAGGCTAAATTAATAAAATCCTCCATTAGATGTAACAATATCTTCTTAAATTCGACCTATAACCAAACTAAATGAACAAAAGCACGGAAATAGAATTTGTTGGGCTACTGGAACAACACCAGAATATCCTTCATAAGATCTGCAAGCTATATGCTGCGGATTTGGATACGCACAAAGATCTTTTTCAGGAAATGGTCATTCAACTTTGGAAATCCTATCCATCATTCAAAGGCGATGCAAAATTTACGACCTGGGCATACCGGGTGGCTTTGAATACAGCGATTTCACTGTACCGCGGTACAAAACGAAAAATAACAACTGTAGATTGGAACAATTCCCTACAAAACATACGTTATGAAGAATATGACACAGAACAGGAAGAACAACTAAAAGCACTATACATGGCAGTAAGGCAATTGAATGATATCGAAAAGGCACTGGTGTACATGTATCTGGAAGACAAAGATTACGCTGAGATTTCCGAAACATTGGGTATTAGCGAAGTCAACGCTCGCGTGAAAATGAACCGCATAAAAACAAAGCTGAAAAGCATGATAAATCAGAACGGAGGTTATTAATGGATGGATTAGATTTATTAAAACAACACTGGAACGGAGATAATAATTTTCCGAAAATAGAAAGAAGTGAACTTCAAGCGATGTTGCATCGAAGCTCTTCGTCTATCGTAAAATGGATTTTTATTATTTGCTGTCTGGAATTTGCCTTGTGGCTAGCAGTTTCCTTTCTGGTACCAGTAGAAAAAGAAGAGTTCCTAATATTCCAGATAATAGATGGTATATACAACATTGCCTTCTACGCTGTTATCTTTTATTTCATCTTCCAGTTTTACAGTTTACTTATTAAAATAAAAACAACGAGCAGCACTAAAAAACTAATGGAGAGCATATTAGCAGTCCGCAAAAATGCACATCAGTACATTCAATTCAATATACTGGCGGCATACCTTGCATTTGCGCTACAGTTTATTCAACTAGTTATAGAAGAGTACCTCGGCGGGAATAGTTGGGGCGAAATGATTTTTGTAATCGTCTTAGGAGCAATTCTTTTCACCCTGTTTGGCCTATTATTTATCTGGTTATTTAAACTCTATTTCAAAGTGTTGTACGGCTTTCTCTTAAAAAAACTAAACAAAAACTATGATGAACTAACCCGTCTGGAAGAAGAGGTTAATTAACCCCGTCGGATTCGTTCTCCTTTAAAATACGCAAAAAATTTAGTCCCATTATCTTTGCTATGGCATCTTCTTTATAACCCCTTGCTAGTAGCGCTTTGGTCAAGTTCGGAAACTGAGACACATCTTCCAAATCTTGAGGAGGAGCCTCTATCCCATCGAAATCGGATCCAATGGCAACATGATCTATCCCGACCTGTTTGACGAGATATTCAATATGGTCGACCAATAGTGATAAGGGGGCGTTGGCTTGATACTTTTGCTCTTTTGTAAGCAAACTATATTGTTTTGAAACAGACATTCCTTGGGGAGCAACTCCGACATATTTGGCGTAAAGCCCCTTTACTTTCGCTTCATAATCTGAATCCAGGAAACCCGAATAAAAGTTGATCCCTATGACCCCTCCATTTTTCTTCAGCGCTGCCAATTGCTGATCATCCAGATTTCTAAAATGAGGAGTCAGTGTAGCTGCGTTGCTGTGTGAAACCAAAATAGGTTTAGTGCTGACTTCCAACACATCATAAAACAGCTTTTTACTACCGTGTGATAAATCCACCATCATGCCCAATTCGTTCATCTTTCGGATTATTGCACGCCCCTTCTTTGACAAGCCCCTTTGTTTAGATGCTATTTTATGGTCTTCAATCGCTGCGGCAGTAGCCCAAGATAGGTTATAGTTCCATGTAAGCGTCAAGTATCGGGCGCCACGCCGGTACAGTGCCTCAAGATTCGTAAGACTAGACTCGATCATATTTCCACCTTCAATACCTATCAGAGCTGCTACTTTACCTTGATCGTGTATGCGACTAATATCTTGCGCACTCTGGGCTAAGGCGATTTGGTCCGGATTACGCCGAATAACTTCTGATAAAGCATCAATCTGGTCATTAGCATGTTGAAAAGCTCCTTTCTGCCATCGTTTATCATCAGACCACACGGCAAACACCTGAACATCAACACCTCCTTCTATCAATCGAGGGATATCCGTATGCCCCTCTTGCAGTCTCTGACCAATATCTCGACCTAGTAGAATACTCTCGATAATTACATCGTTATGCCCATCGACAACAACGATCCTCTTGTGCAGCGCGTTATGATCTTGCGCCCACCCTACTGAACAACACAACCCGACTAAGCATAAAGAACTAAAAAATCGTATCATTTTGCTTCATTTATCGTTTCGTAGATAGCATCCTGTATCCGGCTCCTAACATTTAAATCATACAATTTGGTCGATACCTGAGGATGTACGCGATTGGACAAAAAGATATATATCAGCTGATGCTTCGGATCTATCCATATGCAGGTTCCTGTATACCCAGTATGACCATATACTGATGCATTAGCCAATCGGGAAGGATATTCTTTCTTAGGATCCAAATCTGCACGATCAAAGCCAAGTCCCCTACGACTCGTCTTAGACTGCTTAGAGGTAAAAAGATCTACTGTACCTGGTTTAAAATAACGAACACCACCATACTCTCCCCTATTGAGCAACAGCTGTCCATAGATGGCAAGATCATTGGCTGTAGAAAACAATCCAGCATGCCCCGCCACACCTCCAGCCATTGCAGCTCCTTGGTCATGAACATAACCTTCTAGTAATACCTTCCGAAAAGAAGTGTCATTTTCAGTAGGTATAATTCTGCTTTTTTCAAACCGTTCGCGCGGGTTATAACCTGCTCCTTTCATACCAATAGGCTGATATAAAATTTCCTGTATATAATCTTCCATGGGAATAGCTGTTTCATGCTCTGCTACTTCCTTCATCACATACATACTGATATCTGAGTAGACATAATTGCCAATAGGTTTCACAGCAGATTGTAGCATCTCCGGCCACATGACATCCCGATAATAATTATTCCGTAGATACGCATTGTCTGCGACCTTGACCTGATGAGACGCCGAAGCGACCGACTGCATGTCACCCGGTTTCAGATTACGATAGAAAGGGATGTACGGGGTAAAACCTGCTTCATGCAATAATACTGTTCGTAGCGTAATATTAGCTTTGTTACTTTGTCGCGCCTGCCACAAATAATGTCCCATCGTGCTATCCAGATTAATAATACCACTTTCCTGAAGATGCATGACTACAGGAGTAGTTCCAGCAATTTTACTCACTGACGCCAGGTCAAATATATCCGTAACCTTAGTCGCTTGGGTTTTATCGTAGGTATGGGTACCGTATGCCTTTTCAAAAATAACTTGCCCATTTTTAATAGCCATCACCACCATACCGGGCGCAGCCTTTTCACGAATAGCCTCTTCCGCAATCTGATCAATCTTTTGGCCCATTTTAGAAATGTTCAATCCCGATCCCTCGGAACTATACTGCAAGCGTGTCTGTTCCGTTCGATTTCCGGTTCCTCCCTCGGTAATCGAGAGACCACCAAAAACACTCATTGCCAGATTCCGCTGGGCTTCTTCAGAAAACTGTGGGTAGCTAAGCTCCGTAACGCGTCCTCCTAATAGCGGTGAGAACTGTTGCAATCGTCCTACACCATCTTCAAAACGACAAAGAATTATATCTTTACGATTTACCAAAGACTGTCGTAACATGTACAGCATCTGCTGATTCAGATCAGCCTCCGTGCCGGCCACGATGATCAGATTAAAATATTTGGTATCTTCATCATACCTTGAAAAATCAAAAGATGATATATCGGCATAACGCCCCAATTGCTCCACAAAAGTATTATACTTCCTCAAGTCTGGTGTCACTACTGCAATTTTGACCTTATCCAAGCGTTTTAAAGGAACAAGATGTCCTTTGTCATAAACCAACTTAGTTTTATTAGCAATAGTTTGCTTGTATTGTGCTTGGACAAATGGTATATCCAACAGAAAAAATGTCGTTAGCGCCCATAACGCCGTCAATAATCGAATCATGATAATAAGGTTTCTAAAGTAAATATAGTTAAAAGCTGCACAAAAACGCAATCAAACTATACAAACTATTGTTCCCTATCTATTACGACTCGTACAAGAGGTGCCTAACCTCCAACTTTTTCAGTACCTTTGGATCATGCCTGAGGTGGTTGAAAACAAAACTATTTTTTCTCTCTTAGAGGTAACGAAAAGCATCCAAAAGACCATTGCTGATCGTTACAAAAGTCTGTATTGGATCAAAGCGGAGATGAATAAACTTAACCACTATAAGCACTCAGGGCACTGTTATCCAGAACTTGTTGAAAAAAAAGACGGAAAAATTGTAGCTGAAATACGGTCCATACTCTGGAAGACAGACTTCGAGCGCATTAATCAGCAATTCATCCAGTTACTAAACGAGCCCTTGCGGGATGGGATCACTATTTTATTTCAAGCAGGCGTTTCTTACGACCCTCTATATGGCCTAAGTCTACGAATCGTGGATATAGACCCCACTTTTGTTCTGGGCGAACTTGAAAAAGAAAAAAAAGAAAGTATAGCACAACTCCACAAAGAAGGATTATTCGATGCTAACAAAAATCTTCCTTTCCCGATGGTACCCAAAAGACTTGCTATAATATCTGTCGAAACGAGCAAAGGTCTTTCCGATTTTTTTAAAATAATCGCACATAACCCTTGGGGATACAAAATTGAAACCACGCTCTACCCAGCCTTATTACAAGGCGACAAATCCATTCCTTCTATCATTCGCCAACTCGCTGTGATCGCCGAACATCTGGAAAAATATGATGCTGTCGCAATTATCCGTGGAGGTGGGGGTGAAGTTGGTTTATCAAGCTATAACAACTACGCGCTTGCCAAAGCAATTGCTATTTTCCCTATCCCTATCTTGACAGGGATAGGTCACTCTACCAATGAGACCGTAAGCGAAATGGTGGCTTTTAAGAATGCGATAACCCCTAGTGAGCTGGCTGATTTTTTGATTCAGAAATTTCATAACTTCGCCATCCCTGTAGATCAAGCACAAGAACGTCTTGTCTTTCTTGCACAAGAGACTTTTGGGCATCAAAGGAAACAACTCATAGAATTCGCACAGATTATTTCCTGGAACAGCAAACAGAAACTATCTTCCGAACAACATCAGATTCAGATGCTATCCCAAAGAGCTCAACTGTTTAGCCGCCAGATTTTAAAAGAGCAAAAAGAGACCCTGAAAGGTATCGAACGAATCGTAAACATGGCAGACCCTAAACTACTTCTAAAAAAAGGCTTCAGCATAACTCGGATCAATGGAAAAGCAATAACCTCACAACAACAAGTTAATGAAGGGGACACCATAGAAACAAGTTACGCTGATGGTATATTATCAAGTAAAATAATTTCAAAAACTTAATAACAAATGGAATCAAACTATACCTACAGCGATGCTGTTAATGAGTTACAGCAGATCGTTTCGGAGATAGAGACAGGTGATGTCAATGTAGATGAGTTAGCAGATAAGATAAAGCGGGCATCCCAATTAATCCATATCTGCAAATCAAAGTTGACCGCATCGGAGGAAGAAGTAAACACATTGCTGGCCAAGCTTCAAGAGACAAGTGGCAGGGATACCAATCCCGAATAACAATCCTATTTTGAAAATTGTGTTAGTTTTCCATTCGACATTCCCAAACATAAATACAATTTTTCGGTTTATATTTCCTCTATAAAAGAATCTTAATGGATGAGGAGAGCTACAAGATTCGCTTTTATATTACGACGCATTATGTTGTCGGGAAAGGCGAATTTATGTAGGTTTGTAAATAAATTTAGCCCGTGATTTAGAAAGTCCTAAATCATTGTATTGGTCTGGTTCATATTATGAAGGCTTTCACCAAACTACTTTTTATCTTTGTAGTCTCTTGCTTATCCGCCCTACAAATAGCGACGGCACAGGATCTCATTCCTCCGACACTCAAGGTATCAGATCGATCTTTTGCAATCATTGTAGACAAAACAACATTTGAACAATGTAAAAAAGACATTCTAACGTATAAAATGGCTATTGAGTCCAACCAGCTACCTACATACATTATCGCTCACACTTGGAAAAATCCAGAACAGGTAAAAAAAGAAATACAACTCCTTTATAATAACTCCAAATTAGAAGGTGTTATTTTGATCGGAGATATTCCAATTCCTATCATACACAAAGCGCAACACCTCACAAACAGTGTTGATCCTGTTCCTTCTGACCGTTTTTACGATGACTTTGCACTTCCTTTCGAGTTTGTGGAACAAAGTAAAACCAACCCTGCCCTTTTCATTTACAATCTGGGAGGGTCAACTACTAATGGTGTCAAATCCAACATCTATTCGGCACGGATCAAACCCTTGACGACGAACACTACAGGAGCAAACAAATACCAACAGATTTCCGCTTACCTCCGAAAAGCAGCAAATAGACATCAGCAAAATAATAGTATAGATCATATTTTGTCTTATACAACGGTAAACAGTCCCTACAGTCCGCTGTCGACCTATGCCTCTGAATCGCTTTGTCTGGAAGAGCATTTTCCGCTTACTTTGAACACAAACACCCAAATACAGAGCTACAATGGAAGGTATCACAATTTTAGCGAGGAGGAAACAATCAATCTCTTCCAAAAGAATAGATTGGATATCGCCCTAGTACAACTAGATCCTGAGAAAGATTCTATTACTCCTGTTGATAAAATGTTTGCTATCCCGGCTCAAAAAAAAGTGAAACCAAATCCAATATTTACGGTCTTTTCAGGCAATCAGAGGGGCGATTTCACAGCTCCGGCATACACTGCGGGACAATTTATATTCTCCGAAGGACAGTCGATCACTGTGCTAGCCAACACCGTAAATTCTTCAAGTCCTAAACATCCTTTGCACCTGATAGGGCTTCTACATATGGGGATTAACATTGGCCGTTGGGCGCAGCTAAACAATAGTCTAGAATCACATATCATCGGCGACCCTACACTATGCTTTGTCAATAGCAGCACAGATTCTGTCTGCGTTTTTCTAGATGAAAAAAGTAACAAAAAACTATTAGAAGCACTCCCTAAAGTAAAATCAGCTGATGCAAAAAGCTTAATTATCACACAACTATTCGCCAACAGATATGAAGATATTTCCAAACTGCTGACTAAAGAGTATGAGACTTCGGACTCTCCATCCGTACGTTATACCTGTATATCGATCGGGCTACAGCAGGGAAGTGATACAAAAACAACATTATTGAAAAAAGGAATCAAAGATTCCGATGAATTAATCCGCGGATATGTCATTCATACCATGGCGAAGATCGGAGACCCTTCCTTCATACCTTCACTTATAGAAGCTTACATTGAAAATCAACACTCCACCTACGTCTTAGCACAAGTAAGGATGGCATTACATGCTTTTAACAAGGAGTTGATCAAAAACATAGCTGAACCGGCCTTCGCCACGGCAGTGTTTGCAGACATAGCTAAAGAAAAGGAACGATTTTATGAAGAACAACTCAAAAGTCCTTATGCAGAAATCGATAAAAGTATCTTTGACAACAGACCTGTTGTCCGCAAACAGGGCATCGCTGCATTGCGGATTGTCAACTACCACCCCTCTATAGACCGTTATCTGGAATTCGTACGCAACAGCAAAATCGATGTAGACCTACGGATAGCTATGCTAGAGTCTTTAACAGGATTTGGAGATTCTTACCGCAAATCTGAAATTATTGCAGCCTGCCAAGAACTTATTGTAGATACTAGACATTCCCGTAAATTGCGGGATGAGGCGCGCAGAACTTTAAACACAATTCGCTAATGTACAAGCATTTCTTATCTCTCCTAGCTTTTTTCTGTACGCTGCTATCGAGTTATGCGCAGTTGAAAATTGAAAAACCGACACTAACGTCTACCAATAAAGCTTTTGCTATTGTAATTGATGAAGAATCGTATTTACACACAAAAGATGCAGTAAAGGTTTATCAAAAAGCAGTAGAGAGTGATGGGACTCCAACTTACATTATTTCAGGCACATTTGCTCGGCCAGATGATGTCAAGAAAGAGATTCTGAAACTCTACAAAACAAAACAGTCATTAGAGGGTGTTGTCTTCATTGGTGACATACCTATCCCGGTTATTTTGAATAATAGTCACAGAAACCAATCTGGAATAGCTTCCGATCGCTTTTATGATGATTTTAGTCTTAATTTTGAATATGTAAAACAAGACGACAACCAGAAATTAGTTCATTTCTACAATCTGGCAATTTCCCCTAGTAGACTATATCCAAGTATATATTCCGCCCGCATTTATTATCCGAAACTCCGTAAAGAAGAGACATATGAGGCGCTGAATAGCTATCTCGCAAAAGTTTCACGCATGCGAAGAGACAATATTCTAGACCACGTTGTTACATCCACAGAAGCAAAGTTCTATTCTGGTTGTCCGATCGCCCTAAAAGACGAGCTTAAAGCTTATAAAGAATATTTCCCGTTTTTAAAGAAACAAGTTGGAGACCTAAAACAGTTAGATTTTGACGCAAACCTGATCGCTAATGAAATGTACAGAAAGGAGGTTGATCTATTTTTCCTCAGAGCAGACTCTACTCCGGCGTTCACTCATTCTGCGATCAATCGTCAGATTACACAACCTCAGTATATATTTTTAGATATTGATTCAGCTGGAGCTTTTAACCACTTCGACTATACAGCCGCCAATTATATTTTCAATTCGGGTAATACAATCGCTACATGGGCAAATTCGGGATCGATTTCTAAAGAGGGATGGTCTATAAATGCAATTGGTTTGCTCTCCTATGGCGTAAGACTGGGCCATGTACACAACTTAAACTTAGCACTAGGAACTCACCTATTTGGCGATCCCACTTCTCATTTCCGCACTCTGGATACTGAAAAATTGAATGAAAAGATCGCCTCTGAAAACAATAATACGTATTGGACTAACTTAATAAAAAAGAACAATCCAACCTATCAAAACCTAGCATTATCAAAGTTGGACTCTAAAGGTTCGGATTTTTCTAAAACGCTATTATCAGAATTCAACAATTCGCCTTACCGCACTGTGCGACTACAAGCGCTCTATCTGTTGGCGGCCTGCAACAATGACGATTTCGCAACAGCTGTATCAAAAGGACTGACAGATGAATATGAAATGATTGCCCAGCAATCCGCAAATTATGCAGCTAAGATTGGAGATACCTCGCTAATAGCTCCTTTAGCCTATGTCTCGATAAATGACAAATCAAGATTACGTGTACAACAAACTGTTAATAAAGCTCTTGATGTATTCGACAAACGCTTGGTCGAAGCGTCTCTAACCCAGGCTCTGCGGAGTAGTAACCGAATCGGCAAGGAGGAAGAAATAACCGCGATTAGATCCTCCTTTTCACAAAAGAACGCTTCAGAACTTGCCTTAGAAAAACTATTGGATAAAGCTGCCCCCACCGTCGAACGTCTTGCACAGCTAAACTTGTTACGAAGCGGTAATTACCACGAACACATTCGCTCTTACCTCGCTTTAATAGCCGATAAAAACGAAACTATTGAACTCCGAGTCGCCCTGACTGGTATAATCGGGGATTTTATATATTCACGGGAACGAAATAATATTATCTTGAATTGTCAAGCTATTCTAAAAACCAAGATTCCCAAAGAATTAAAAAACGAAATAGGACGAACCCTAATGACGCTGGGGTATATATATCCATAGGAAAGCCAACAAAAAGCAATATTAAATCGATAAGATATTATCTTAGGTCGAGTATACGGATTCAACGTACTTTTTAAAGTTATCCAAAATAGCCTGCCAACCGTCTCGTTGCATATCTACTGGATTTTCAGTTTCTGGTTCGAAGCGAATATACAATCTTGTGTGTTGTTGGTCTGACTCGAAATCCATTTCGACTTTCCGACCATCAGACATGGTATAGGCTATTCTCTTAAAGGGTTTCAATTCGGTATAAACACCTTCAAAATCAAACGCGAAACTACCGTCTTTAGCCTCCATCCGATTTTTAAACTTTCCGCCTATTCGCAGATCATTGATAGAACTGGTACAATGCCAATCGTCCGAAGCATGGTTCCACTGCATAATATCCTCAGCAGAGTTGTAAGCATTCCATACGGTCTCTACACGCGCATTGATGTGAGCTTCTATTGCTACAAGTTTCATTATTTATAGTCTTTGTTCCTTGTTATTAACAAACCTAATCCGAATTTGTTGTTAACCTGAGCTCAATTGAAATTAAACGTCACTCAGCACCAGCGAAATAAGTACTCCACAAGGTTCCCGAGTATCCGAAGGTCTGTTAACTGTAAAAGATTCTCTGGGAATACAAACGCATCGCTTAATCAATAAAAACTTTCATGATTCCACTGGATCACCAACAGGCATGAACCGAACCCGATTGTAGCGGGTGAGCTCTTGAATGCCTACGATAAAGAACACTGTGATGAAAAAAGTTCTTGATGTCCTTAAAGAACAAACACTTTCAGAAAAAAATAGCGGGAGTCCCTTCGCTTGGCGTCTTAGAAATGCGTAACTTTGAAAGTTATGCAAAATAAGAAGGAGCACAATCCAAAATCTCATATCCAAATCAAAGGGGCACGTGTCAACAACCTGAAAAACATCGATGTTGACATTCCAAAAAACAAACTGGTCGTGATCACAGGCATGTCCGGTTCTGGCAAATCGTCTTTGGCTTTTGACACCTTGTATGCCGAAGGGCAGCGTCGTTATGTGGAGAGTTTATCTTCCTATGCACGCCAATTTATGGGGAGAATGCACAAACCGGAAGTGGATTATATTAAAGGTATCGCCCCAGCAATTGCTATTGAACAAAAAGTGATCACAAGCAATCCAAGATCTACCGTAGGGACATCTACAGAGATTTATGACTACCTCAAACTACTTTTTGCCCGTATTGGGAAAACCTACTCACCCGTTTCAGGCGAGGTCGTGTCTAAGGATTCCGTTTCTTCTATTGTGGATAAAATTTTAACTTACCCTGTAGACTCCACCATCACGCTATTCAGCCCCTTACACCCGACCAATGGTCGCAAATTAAAAGAGGAATTGTCTTTACTACTCCAAAAGGGATTTGTCCGTGTTTTTTTTAACGGCAAGGTAGAAAAAGTAGAGTCAATTATTGAAGATAAATCGGTTTCGAACAAAAGTTTTAAAGAGGGGGATATTGAAATTGTAATAGACCGAATCCGCCTAGATGGCGAAGATGATACAACTACTCGTCTTGCGGATTCGATACAGACGGCATATTTTGAAGGGAAAGGTGAATGTGCTGTAGATATCGAAGGACAACGCTTTTCATTTTCCGATAAGTTTGAACTAGACGGCATCACATTTGAAGAGCCTACACCTAACTTTTTCAGTTTTAACAACCCTTTTGGTGCTTGTCGCCGTTGCGAGGGATATGGCAAGGTAATCGGCATTGACCCTGACTTGGTCATTCCCGATAAAAGCAAGTCAGTATACGATGGTGCGTTAGCGCCTTGGCGCGGTGAAAAAATGGGCACTTGGCTTGATGCCCTTGTTGCTACCGCTATAAAATTTGATTTCCCTATACATCGGGCTTATGCTGATTTGACAACAGCGCAACAAGAATTACTCTGGACAGGTAATAAATATTTCAGAGGCTTGAATGATTTTTTCCAAGAGCTAGAAGAACAGACCTATAAAATTCAATATCGGGTCATGCTCTCTCGCTACCGTGGTAAAACTGACTGTCCAGAATGTAAAGGCAGTCGCCTACGTAAAGACGCTACTTATGTCAAAATCGCGGGCAAGTCTATTGTAGATCTTGTGTTGCTTCCTATAGATCAAGCGTTGCTGTTTTTCAACAGTTTGAACCTCTCAGCAAATGATGCCAAGATTGCTAAGCGTCTGTTATGGGAGATCATAAACCGCATTCAGTTTTTGTGTGATGTAGGTTTGAGTTACCTAACCTTGAATCGTCTCAGTAATACCCTCTCCGGAGGAGAATCACAACGGATCAATTTAGCGACATCTCTTGGTAGTTCCTTGGTTGGATCTATTTATGTACTGGATGAACCCAGTATCGGTCTTCATCCTAAAGATACCCAAAAGCTTATTACTGTGCTGAAGTCGCTACGCGATATTGGCAACACGGTGATCGTTGTCGAACACGAGCAGGAAATGATGGAAGCTGCAGACTATCTGATTGACATTGGACCTGAGGCTGGCATCAATGGAGGTGAGCTCATTTTTTCCGGAAACTACGAACAGATTCTAAAAGATAAAAAATCACTCACAGGACAATACCTAAGTGGTAAGATGGAAATTGCGATACCCCAACACCGGCGCAAATGGACTGATGCTATCACTATAAAAGGAGCCAGAGAGAATAATTTAAAAGGTGTTACAGTAGATTTTCCACTTCATGTATTTACTGTGGTGACTGGTGTCTCTGGCTCTGGCAAAACATCACTGGTAAAACGCATCCTTTACCCAGCTCTTCAGAAGACCATGGGTAATTACTCGGGTGAACAAACCGGGCAGTTTGATGGCATAGAAGGTGATATCCAACAGATTGAACAAGTAGAAATGGTGGATCAGAATCCAATAGGCCGATCTTCTCGTTCCAATCCAGTCACCTACGTGAAAGCTTGGGATGAAATCCGTGCATTGTACGCCAACCTTCCTGCTGCAAAAGCCGGAGGATTAAAACCAGCGGCTTTTTCATTCAATGTAGAAGGCGGGCGCTGTGATATCTGCCAAGGAGACGGTGAGGTAAAAATTGAAATGCAATTTATGGCCGACATTGTACTGCCATGTGAAGCCTGTGGTGGTAAGCGATTTAAACAACATGTCTTAGATGTACAATACCAAGAAAAATCGGTATCAGATATCCTCGAACTTAGCGTAGATGAGGCACTGATTTTCTTCAAAGATCAACCGAAAGTACTGGCAAAATTACAACCTTTACAGGATGTTGGTTTGGGGTATATCAAGTTGGGGCAATCTTCTAGCACACTATCCGGAGGAGAGGCTCAACGGATAAAACTGGCCTCCTTCTTAATCAAAGGGAATAACAGTAAGAAAACCTTGTTTATTTTCGATGAACCGACAACAGGCCTACACTTTAATGATATACAGAAATTACTCAAGTCTTTCGACGCACTGATTGCATTAGGTAATAGCATACTGGTGATAGAGCATAATATGGATATGATTAAGTCTGCAGACTGGGTCATCGATATCGGTCCCGGTGGTGGCGAAAATGGTGGACAGGTTGTTTTTGCTGGCACTCCAGAAAATCTAACGTCTTGTAAAGAAAGTTTTACTGGTCAATTTCTTATTAATCACCTTAAAAAGGGTTAATTTGTATTTCAACAAAACCTTAAACAGATGTGGTGTTCTTCTAAATCACTTTTTAGAGACGCTTCATTGCCTTTAAAACAGTTATTCCAATGAGAAAATATATTATCTTCTTTTTTGCACTTGCTTTGACGGCTGTCAAAGATGTAAACGCTCAAGTAGAACGGCCTAAATTGGTAGTCGGATTGATGGTAGACCAAATGCGCTGGGATTATTTATACCGCTTTGCAGACCGCTATGGCAACGATGGATTTAAAAGGATTCTTAAGGAGGGATTTTCTTGTGAAAATACGTTAATAAATTATATACCAACCTACACTGCTATCGGACATAGCTCGGTATATACGGGTTCCGTTCCGTCTATTCACGGTATTGCCGGCAACGATTGGATCATCCAATCTACTGGCCAACCTATGTATTGTACGCAAGATGACAATGTACAGGGAGTAGGCACAACAGAGAAAGAGGGAAAACAATCTCCTCGAAATCTATTGGCATCTACAATCACCGATCAACTCAAATTGGCGACCAACTTTCAATCAAAGGTAATTGGTATCGCCATTAAAGACCGCGGTGGTATCCTCCCTGCAGGACACTTTGCTGATGCTGCTTACTGGTTTGAAGCCAAATCAGGAGACTGGATATCCAGCACCTTCTATATGAAAGACCTACCGAAATGGGTCAGTAAATTCAACAAACAGAAGCTTCCTGAAAAATACCTTAAGCAAGACTGGAATACGCTATATCCGCTCAAAACCTATACAAATAGTATTGCCGACGACAACGTCTATGAAGGTAAATGGCCTGGCGAAAAATCTCCAACATTTCCAAGAAAAACATCGGAACTGATGAAAGATGCAGGCTATGAATTGATAAAAACAACACCACAGGGGAATACGTTGACACTCGATTTTGCAAAAGCGGCAATCGAGCATGAAAACTTGGGAAACAACCTAACAAATAACACAGATTTTCTTTGCGTCAGTCTATCGGCTACAGATTACGTTGGGCACCGTTATTCTTTATCTGCCGTAGAGATTGAAGACACCTATTTACGCCTAGATCGCGATATTGCAGACTTTTTAGCTTATCTAGATAAGACTGTCGGTAAAGGGAATTATACTTTTTTCTTGACAGCCGACCACGCAGCTTCTTATAATCCGTTATACTATACCGACCAAAAAGGAAATGGAGGCTATCTCTTTACTAGGCAGATACAGCGTGAATTAAATAACGAATTACAGGGAAAATTCGGTTCCGATAAACTTGTCCGTAGCTTGATGAATTATCAGGTTCATCTAGACTATAAATTAATTGATTCGCTGGATCTAGACATAAATCAGGTAAAAAGAACCATCATTAAAAATCTAAAAAGCCAGGACGGTATTGCCTACGTAGTGGATATGGAAGAGGGAGAAAACATGTTTTTACCAGCCCCTATACGCGAGAAAATAATCAATGGGTACAACCGCAAAAATAGTGGAGCTATCCAGATTATCGCAGAACCGCAGTGGTATTCAGGCACTCCACGTAGTACAGGCACCACACATGGTGTATGGTCTTCTTACGACTCACACATCCCATTATTATTTATGGGCTGGGGTATCAAACCTGGTGTGAGCAATCGATCCGTTCAAGTCGTAGACATTGCTCCTACGCTAGCATCGTTGCTTCATGTTATGGAGCCTAACGGTAATATAGGTCACACCATTGTTGAGGTCTTGGGACAATAGTAAGTTGTCGTATTATTTCGTATTTTTGAGGCTACAGAATACAGATTATGATTTCGAAGAAAACTAAATATGCGATAAAAGCCCTCATGGTGCTAGGTCGGAATTATGGCAATGAGCCGATGCAAATTGTCAAGATAGCAGAGGAGGAACGTATCCCCAAAAAGTTTTTGGAACAAATCCTGTTGGAAATGCGCAACGCAGGGATTTTGTACTCTAAAAAAGGTGCCGGTGGTGGTTACAGCCTAAATAAGGCCCCAGAAGACATTTATCTATCTCAGGTAATGCGCCTCATTGATGGGCCTATTGCTTTGTTACCTTGTGTTAGTCTTAATTTCTACAGATCCTGTGAAGAATGTACCGAAGAACATGCCTGTGGCATTCGAGACACCTTTGTAGATGTGCGTAATGCCATGCTACAGATCTTAAACGACACCAGTGTCGCCCATTTAATTAATAAAGAAAAGGAATTGAGTTTGGATTAGGTTTATAGTATAGTTTAACCGTTACGTAAAAGAAAAGCTCCTCAAGTAAATTGAGGAGCTTTTTTAATCTCTTTATAATTTTATCTCTTCATCCTTTGAATTGAAGAAATGAAATTCTGTTAAATAATAGGATTGAACAGGTTTTACCTTTATCCATTTCCCATATTTCAAAAACCACTTGACTCGCTTAGAGATAAACCCAGATTTAATGTAGGCATCTATATAAGGGTGTACACATAACGATACTCCCTTTTCGTTTTGCTCTTCGAGAATAAAACTCAAGTTGTTTTCAATGTCATCAAGCAATACTATACTTGACCTAATTTCTCCCGTACCATCACAAGCAGGACACTTCTCATTTGTCACTACACTCATTTCTGGACGCACGCGCTGTCGCGTGATTTGTACCAAGCCGAATTTACTCGGCGGAAGTATGGTATGACGAGCTCTATCTACATTCATACATTCCTTTAGATAGGTATACAGCTCTTTTCTATTTTGAGGCTTGTGCATGTCGATAAAGTCTATTACAACTATACCTCCCATGTCTCGCAATCGTAATTGTCTCGCAATTTCTCTTGCTGCTTCCTTGTTTACTAAGAGCGCATTATCTTCTTGGTTTTCTTTACTCGCAATCCGGTTTCCACTATTTACGTCAATGACGTGCAATGCCTCCGTATGTTCTATTACTAAATAGGCACCACCTTGCAAATTAACCGTCTTGCCAAAAGCTGCCTTAATCTGCTTTTCGACACCAAAGTGATCAAAGATTGGCTCTTTATGCTTATAAAGTTTTACAATCTTCTCCAGCTCCGGCGAAATCTCCTGTACATATGACTTTGTTTCTTCATATATAACAGGATCATTAACATATATATGAGTGAACTCGTCAGTGAGCAAGTCTCTCAAAATGGTAGATGCTCTATCCATTTCGCCTAAGACTTTCTGTGGCGGTTCAGCTTTTTTAAGGCGCTTGGTAAAAAGCTCCCACTTCGAAATCAAATCGAGAAGGTCCTTCTGGAGTTCTTCAACTCCTTTTCCTTCAGAGACCGTACGTATGATGACTCCAAAGTTTGCAGGTTTAATACTTTCTACAATCTTTTTGAGTCGTGAGCGCTCGGCACTTCCTTTGATTTTCTTGGAAATGGAAACAGAACTTGAAAAAGGCACAAGTACGACAAAACGTCCAGCGATGGATAAATCCGAGCTAAGTCGCGGACCTTTTGTTGATATTGGCTCTTTTGCTATCTGTACAGGCAATAATACGTTCCGGCTTAATACTTCCGAAATCTTACCCGCCTTATCGATATCCTTTTCAAGCTTTAGACTATTAAGCAGATTCTCTTGATAACTGCCGTTCTTTACTACTCGCGTAAGCTTAAGTAAGGATTGTACTTGCGGTCCTAAATCCAGATAATGCAAAAAGGCATCTTTGTCGTAGCCTACATCTACAAATGCTGCATTCAATCCAGGCATGATTTTCTTGATTCGGCCAAGATATATATCCCCTACCGAAAAATGATTGTCTACCTGTTCCTTATTTAATTCTACAAGTTGCTTGTCCTGTAGTAAAGCAATAGTCACCCCGTTTTCGGGGGTCGAATCGATAATTAATTCCTTTACCAACAGCTACTAAATTTGGGGACAATAGTACCTCGCGTACTATCTTATATCATCCCAATGAAACATAAACTTGTTTAATGAAAAAATACAATCTACGATAAACAACTAAGTTTACCATAGATTGTATAGCGCCTTTGGAAATAAATCTCCTTAGACTATCAACAAGAACTATTTTTTCTTGTGTCTATTTTTTCTTAAACGTTTTTTACGTTTGTGAGTAGCCATTTTGTGTCTTTTTCTTTTTTTTCCGCTTGGCATAGCTTTAATGTTTTTAAATAATGTTAATGAATCTTGTTAATTATTATTTACTCAATGCTTCAATCTGACGATCGATATACTGAGATAAGGTCGGATCTGCTGCTATTTCCTTGCTTTTTTGATAAGCAGCTATAGCTTCGTTCTTAAGACCGATTTTTTCGTAGCTTGTAGCTAAATAAAAGTAAGACTCTGCATCCGGTTTTACTTCAATTACAGTTTTGAAACGCTCAATTGCTTTATCAAACTGCTGAGAACGTATAGAGAATAAACCTAACGTTTTATTTGCTTCTACATTTTTTGGTTCTACCGCAACAACTTCTCTAAGTAACGCTATACCAGCCATAGGATTATTTGACCCTGTGACAAGCGCTGCACCTAGTCCCATCTTCGCAGGTAGACTATTGGCATCCAATTCCACTGCTTTTTCATAAGCAGCAATAGCAAACTTATTCAATTCTGCAGCCATCATCGTATCCTGTTGATTGGTATAACCAGCACGAAAAGCATCTCCTGCCTTCAACCAGTATTCAAATTTTGGAGCGATCTGAGCCAACTCCTGATAGATGAATGCCTGTGGAATAGGTTTTGCTACATCGTCCCACTTAGCCACTAACTGTTCTAGAAGCGCGACTTTTTGTTCACCTTCTGCTTTCTCAGCCTGAGCTTCAATTGCGGAAATATCTTGGGATAGAGAAGAATTAATACCTTGTTTTGCTAATTCAGAAACACTCTTTAATGTATACATAGAAGATGGTTTCTCTGCGCTAGCTTCTGTTTTGCCCTGCTCCTTATCAACCAAACCTTTAATAGGCTGGGCCAATAAGCCCCCCATTAGTACAACGACTAATACAATTACTACTATTTGTTTGGTATTAAGCATAGGGCGAATTTAACTATTTTTTTACTTTATTACCATTTTTCACTTTCTCAACAAAAACTTTTGCTGGTTTGAAACTAGGCACGAAGTGCTCAGGGATAATAATCGCTGTGTTTTTGGAAATATTACGCGCCGTCTTTTCTGCTCTCTTTTTTACTACAAAACTTCCAAACCCTCTAACGTATACATTCTCTCCTTCAATCATCGCATTTTTAACAACTTTGAAAAACGCTTCAACCGTTTCTTGTACATCAACCTTCTCTAAGCCAGTCTTGTTAGAGATTTCTGCAATAATTTCTGCTTTAGTCATATCTATTATTCTGTAATTATATTATTCCTCCTAAACCCACATTTGGGGTTGCAAAATTATCTTTTTTAAATGAGCTTTAAAAATATTTCGGATCATTTATCCAACATATTTTTTTCATTTTCAAACGATTACCCCGAAAAAGCGTTTAGAACGCACTTTAAATCGGATGCAAATCTACCATTATTTTGCTGATTTTCAAATATTTATTCAGGTTTTATAAAATACATTTCTGCTAGATACTGTAGATCTTCCTCCTTATGTAAAGAGGAAATGACAATACGATTTAACAGCGGACTATTTGAGAAAGGATAAGGAAAACTCGAAATAAGAACATGCTTATGGAGAAGATACCGGTATAAATGAGGATCATTAGAGGTAAACACCGGAAAACCATTTATACAACTCAACCTAGGACTAGCTTTTACCCTAAGACCAAAAAACTCGATATTCCGATGTAATATATCAAATGCTTGATGGTAGAGGTCGTCTCCATTTATAAGAGCGTAAATCGCTGCAGGCGCCGGAGGTGATGCTCCTCTAAAAATAGGATGTTTTTTAATCTGTTTAACACAATCGACCGGCCCCATTACAACCCCCGCATCAGTCCCCATCCCTTTTGCCAAAGAAGCAACAATAACGACATCAATATTATCCAAATCAGCTGCAAAACCAAGATCCAAAGAAACAGCATCTCTCTTCACAACACCTAAACCATGCGAGTCGTCCAAAATAAAAAGCAAGTGCTTTACCGGATCACACTGCGTAGCAAAGGGAGAAAAATCATAAAAACCAGGCGTCAAATTATCCAACGTATTGGATATAATAACAAATTCTTTTTGCACGGATTGATTAATATAATTAATCGTCTCATCGCGCCATTCTACAAATCTACGGCTGTCTTCCAAAGCTGTATCAAGCCATAATGCAGGGTGCGCTCCCGGAGCATATATTACCTCTCGCCCTGGCGACAAAGCCTTTACAGCAACTTGAGCGGCAAGATATCCACTTGATAATAAAGCGGCATCAGCAAAACCAAATCGTGTGGCCAACCTATACTCTGCCTCATTATATATACCCAACTGTACATTATTGGAACGGGAAGTACCATTATTCAATCCATAAATATCTATCCCTTTTTTATACAATTGAATATAATCTGGATTATCCAGTAAACCTAAATAAGCGGTACCGCCAAAAAAAAGATATTCCTCCCCATTATTATAGACCAGCCTCCCTGTAGGCTGATGTAGCTTTTGAAATACGGTCATATTTAATACAAATGATAGTTAAGAGGCAAACTTAATCCTACAGAGATATTAAATCCTTTGATAGGCATCCCCAATCCCTTCTTATTCTCCAACCCCAAACCGTAACCAGCTCCCACCTCAAAAATATTAAATACACCAACACCAACTTTTGGTGTAATAGTATAGGGAGTAGTCTCCATCTTGACAAATGGCCAAACTCCTTTGGCACTTAAATAATAGGTAACACCTAATTCGGGGACGACATGGGTCTTACCCCCTTTCCAAGTCATATTTGCTCCTCCATCTACCCGAAGGTAATTTGCATATCCTAAATCCGTAAGCCCCCAGAAAGAAGCTTTAACAAAACTTGTCTTTTGATACTGATAACCCAAGGATGGACCAAAAATCCATTTACTATGATCTTGACCCTCCTGCGCCTTCAGCCTTATGTGACTTACCATACAAAGGAATAATATCCAAAATATATACTTCATTACTGTTATTTTTCTATGTCGTTAATTATCTGCAACAGAACCGCTGCCGGATTCATTCGTTCATCTCTTGCCGCATAAAGTAAAGTCAAAAGCCCGTTTTCCCCTAAACCTTTGATACGAAACAAGTTTTCTTTTTTAGCATTCAACTCCTCGGTATACCGCGACACAAATTCATCAAATAACTCTGGTTTATGGCCAAACCATTTTCTTAAAGCGGTCGATGGGGCAATATCTTTATTCCACTCGTCTAATGCAGCTTCACTTTGACGGACTCCACGCGGCCAAAGTCGATCGACCAACATACGGTATCCATCTTCGGGAACTGGCTTTTCATAAATACGCTTTATCTTAATCATCCTATTTCAATTCTTTAATGAATCTATAGTCCGGAGTCAAAGGCCTCGATATACTTGGCAATATAAAAATCTTTATCTTTCGACTTATATTGCTGTATATACCTCGGATGCTCTAAAATTTCTATCCCCCCGAACAACTTTGCTTCTCCATTTAATTTTTGAATAAATTTTGCATTTTTCTTCCCTAGCACGTACACCTTGGAGACATCAAGCCCCATGCTGATGTGTTTTTTAAGAGATGTTATCATAAAGTCTTTTACCGCAGTAAACAATGACGGATCATCATAATAATTAGCATTAACCCATTGTCCGGCTTTTGTTTGCCGAACAATCGCAAGAGGAAAGGGTGAGTTTATATAAAATCGTTCATAAAAGGCTGCTGCTCCCCCATACGCATCAATCATATCGTACATGAATACGGAAGATATTTCGTGCGTATGGGCGGACTTCATCTCAATGCCGCAGGCGCTATACAGCCGCTTTGTATCTGTAAATGGAACTCCAGTAACTCCTGCTCCCTTACGACTGGGATTGATCCCTACAATAAATTGACGATTCCTCGAATCCCCATAGTATTTGTGATAGAACTGACGCATCACCTGAATGGTCTCCGGGTTGTCTAGATAAGGATTCATAACCTGAAAACCATCTGGAAGCTCTCCCGAATAATGCAATCCACTATTAAAATCTATAACCCTATCAGCAAAACTTTCGTCCATAAACAGTTTCTTTCCAATTATTTTAAGTCCTTCAGAATTTCTTGTATAGCTCGCTCCAGCTGAGGATCTTTTCCTTTTTCTCTATGCCCCTCCGTATTCTTAACATACAATATCAGGTGCTACTCCTGTCATCTCAAGATCTTTACCGTCTAGTGTATAACACCCTCAGGCTGGCACACGGTACATTGATCCATCTATACGTTTCTGCCCCAACAATCTTGCCTAAGTTTAAGGCTTAAAGCCTGCCGTTGTCATTTCGGCATCACTGAGCGATTACTCATTAAAAAATGAATTATATTCTTTTAATATAGAAGCAAGTTACGGAAATAATCAATAACGATAATCATAACAAACAACAAGATTTACTTCATACTGAATCGCTTAACCCACCTCTGATTTTTCAAAACTTATTTAACATATTAAAAAAACAGATTTTATATTTGTATCTTAGTAAAAACCAAACAACATCTGCCATGCGATTATTTTATTTCTGCACCTTACTTTTCAGTGCAGCGTCGATTTATTCTGTCAAAGCGCAACAAAATCATGTTTTATTAGAAAACGTGCGAATACTGGATCAAACCACACAATCCCTAACCGCCCCCAGCCATGTGTTGATCAGCGGTAATATAATTCAGAAAATCAGTTCATCACCGATTGCGGTCACAGGTCTGGAAGTCGTGAAGATCAATGGGGCTGGAAAAACATTAATGCCCGGCCTTATAGACGTACATGTCCATATGGTATTCGGCTCATTGACAATGCCTCAAATGGTGACCAACGATTTATCTGAGGAATTTCTAATTAAAACTATCGGCCAATCGGCTAATAATATGTTGATGCGTGGCTTTACAAGCATTCGGGATGCCGGGGGACCTATATTCCCAATAAAGGCGGCGATTGATGCAGGTAAGCTGCCTGGCCCTCGGATATGGCCTTCAGGCGCCACTATCAGTCAGACTGCGGGTCATGGTGATTTTAGATCGCCAGATGAAAAATCCCGACGTTTTTTTGGGGTAGTCTCCCGTGCTGAGCGCTATGGCGCAACATTCATCGCTGATGGACGCGATGAAGTATTGACTGCCGTAAGAGAAAACCTACGTTTCGGCGCTAGTCAGATCAAACTAATGGCCGGAGGAGGAACATCCTCTGCCTACGACCCTGTAGACGTCACACAATACACGCTGGATGAGATGAAAGCGGCTGTTGAAGCCGCAGAAGACTGGGGAACATATGTTACCGTACATGCTTACACTCCAAGAGCGATCCGGAGAGCGATCGAAGCTGGTGTAAAATGTGTTGAACACGGACAGTTACTGGATGAAGAAACGCTAAAACTTCTCGCCGAAAAGGATATTTGGCTGAGTCTACAAAACTTAGTAGATGACACCCCTGATATGGATCCTCAACGTGTCGCAAAACGTAAACCGGTTATTGAAGGTCAAGAAAAAGTATGGCCTTTAGCGAAAAAACACAACGTCAAATTGGCTTGGGGCACTGACTTTCTCTTCGAACCAGAGCTTAACGAAAAACAAAACGAGTTTATTCTGCGCTTGCAAAAATGGTTTACAAATGCCGAAATCCTAAAAATGGTGACACAGGGTAATGCTGAGCTATTGCAACTTTCGGGACTGAGGAGCCCTTATCCTGGCAAACTGGGAATGATTGAAGAAGGGGCACTTGCAGATGTTTTGTTAGTCAATGGAGACCCCTTGAAAGATCTAAAGCTGCTAGCCAACCCAACAAAAAACTTTGTTGTTATTATAAAAGATGGCAAAATTTATAAAAATACTTTGAAGAAATAAAATCACGAAAAAAGCCTTTCCGTCTTAGAAAGGCTTTTTTTAGTGACCCCGCTGAGGCTCGAACTCAGGACCCACAGATTAAGAGTCTGTTGCTCTACCAACTGAGCTACGAAGTCAATAGCACAAATGTAACTGCTGTGCCTTAAAAAGTCAATACTTTTTTTTGTTTCTTCAGCATAAATTCTTCTTTTCTCAATATTTTCGATGTCCCGCCCCTCTGGGATACCAAGAAATCTTAATATCTAAATGACAAAACCCTGAGGTCTTTCCTGTATTTTTGCAGGCTCAACTCTTTTAAAAATGTCTACAATTGTACTTGGATCAACCGATAATCTGTCCGCTAGTAAGAGGAGGATACGCATTGCCGTCTCCTTATTTTATTTTTGCCAAGGTATTGCCTTTGCATCCTGGGCAAGCAGAATTCCAATCATTAAGGCACAATTGCAGCTTACGGAAGCTCAGTTAGGAACTATTTTGCTCATGCTCCCTATAGGTCAATTGGTAACGATGGCTCTTTCAGGCAGATTAGTTTCAAGATATGGTAGCCACCGTATACTGCCTATTACAGCAATTGTCTACGGCATGATATTATGCGGTATTGCTTTTGCCACGGATGCTTGGCAGTTAGGGGCATGTTTGTTTTTATTCGGTGTAATTGGCAACATGTGTAACATATCAGTAAATACGCAAGGGGTACTCGCAGAAAGTCTTTATAACAAACCGATAATGGCATCGTTTCATGGTGTATGGAGTTTAGCTGGATTTGCAGGAGCTCTATTAGGCCTCTTAACCCTCAATATCAGTCTATCTACCTTACCACACTTTATCATTATATTCTTCCTCATTGTAGTGAACGTGCTAGTAAACAGACGGCACCTAGCCCCGCCAAATGAGCAAAACATCGAGCGTACCTCTTCATCTTTTAAACCCGATAAGATTCTTATTTCATTAGGTATTGTTGGATTCTGCAGCATGGCTACCGAGGGAGCGATGTTTGACTGGAGCGGCGTTTATTTTCAAGATATCGTCCTGGCTCCGGAGAGTCTTATCATGTTAGGTTACGCTTCTTTTATGATCATGATGGCTACAGGCAGATTTATAGGTGATAAAATTATTCAAAAGATAGGTCGACAACGAACATTACAGTTTTCAGGAGTATTGATGTCACTAGGAATGATGCTTTCTGTTGCCTTTCCTTCTATTTTCTGTAGTACCATTGGCTTTATGCTAGTAGGCCTAGGTGTATCCTGCAATGTTCCGACGGTCTACTCTATCGCAGGCAAGCATACTAAAATTCCTTCAGGAGTAGCTCTCGCTATGGTATCAAGCATTAGTTACCTCGGCTTTTTAATGGGACCTCCCCTGATTGGCTACATTGCCGAACTATTCAGTTTAAGATACTCTTATGCTGTTTTTTCTCTTTTCGGACTACTCCTGCTTGCCATGACAAGCTACTTGAAGGTATTCCGGGAAAATTAAGTTAAAAGTCAGAGTTTCTCACTCTGACTTTTAACTTAATCAAATCGTATTACTTTCATCTTCGGAACCAATAGTTTCATTATACCCCAGGCAACCAGATAAGCTATAGCACAAAAGCTAAACATTATGGTATAACCCGTCTCGATATGCCCCAATGCTTTATAATGATCAAATAGATATCCTCCTATTTTGGTAATCAACGCACCTCCAATACCTCCAGCCATCCCCCCTATACCAACAACAGATGCTACTGCCTTACGTGGAAACATATCGGACACTGTCGTGAAGATATTTGCACTCCAAGCTTGGTGGGCAGACGCCCCAACACCAATCAAAACAACCGGGATCCAAAAACTATAATGTCCTAAAGGTTGTGCCAATAGTACCACGAGGGGAATGACAGCAATAGCAAGCATTGCTTTCATACGACCATCATAAGCGGGATATCCTCGATCGATATAATATTTGGGAAACCAACCTCCGCCTATACTGCCTATCATCGTCATACTATACAATACAGCCAAAGGCAACATAATATCTTCGTTGACAACACCGTACTGATCTTTTAAATATCCGGGCAACCAAAACAGAAAAAACCACCAAACTCCGTCTGTCATAAACTTGCCTATCGCAAAACCCCAGGTTTGCTTGTAACCTAATAATTTAACCCAAGACACGGGTTTATCAGTAACATCTGCTAAATTTCCAGACTCGTTCAAACGCTTATCTTCTTCCTGGTCTTTACTTATATACGCACGTTCTTCATCAGACATTCGCTTTTGACGGCTAGGTTTTTCATAAAAAATAAACCAAAAAATCAACCATAAAAAACCTATTCCACCAACAATTTCAAATGCGGCTGCCCAACCCCAATGTCCAGCTATCCAAGGCACTGTCAATGGCGCTAGAATAGCACCAACATTGGCCCCTGAATTGAATATACCTGTAGCAAACGATCGTTCACTCTTCGGGAAATACTCTGCAGTAGCTTTGATAGCTGCTGGAAAGTTCCCCGCTTCACCCACAGCGAGAACAGCACGTGCAAACATAAAACCTACAATAGATACAGGCACAGATGCTATACCTATCCACCCGAAAGTGCCTACTATCCCTTCACCAATAGCTATTGCATAAGCATGAATGATAGCACCTATAGACCACAGTATAATAGACCAGGCATATCCCCACTTTGTACCGAAACGATCTACAAACCGCCCAGCAAAAAGCATAGATATGGCGTACACAAATTGAAATACAGCGGCAATATCGGCATAATCACTATTGGACCACCCAAATTGTTCCTCCAATGTGGGCTTCAGTAAACTCAACACTTGTCGGTCCATATAATTTACAGTCGTTGCAAAAAATAAAAGGGCACAGATCACCCATCTATAGTTGCCTATTTTGGTCGTTGTCATTGGTTTATAAAAATTTAAGTTTATACCGGTTATTTTACTTTATTCGTGCTTGTTTGATCAGATCGAGAGCCAATATAGTTTTATCGCTCAAAGCTGTTGTATCTTTCGGATCTATCAATTTACTCCCCATTCCGACTGCACATACACCTGCATCAAACCAAGACTTTAGATTATTAATTTCTATATCAACACCTCCGGTAGGTATAAATAATTGTCCTTTGAATAACTCTTTGATTGCAGACATAAAACCTGGACCTAGGATATTCGCTGGAAAAAGCTTGATCAAAGCTGCACCATGTTGTTGTGCAGTATAAATTTCGGTAGGTGTCATACAACCGGGGATCCACAGTAGTCCGGCAGCATGAACCAGATTGCCAACAGCAGGATTAATGGTTGGTGACACGACGAAATCTGCCCCCAAATCCAGAAAAACAACTGCTTCCTCAGTTGCTTTTATTGTCCCTATTCCAAGGTAAAGCTCTGGCATATCCGCATCCCGTACCTTTAACAATGCTGCAAATACTTCTGCTGCATTAGCCCCTCTATTGGTAAATTCGAAGACTCGAACCCCGGCCTGATAAAGGGTATTTACAATCGCTATTACCTGAGCTGCATCATCATGATAGCACAAAGGCAACATGCCCTGCTGTACAATAGCCTGCAGTACACTATTTTTTTTGTCCATTTTCTATTCGTTTTTGAATATCTGCAACCTTACTATGTGTCGCATCACTCGGTATAAATAATTTATCAAAAGCAGCAGCCGTCGCAAAGTCCAGCGTACCATGTAGACCTATCTGTTGATATAGTCCATATATTAAACCTGCCATAAAACAATCACCACTACCGACTTTATCAACAATTTCAGGAGCGACATAGTCGTCCGACTGCAAAAGCTGTCCTTCAGCAAAAATTGTGGTAAAATATTGAATACCTTTTTCCAAATAGTCAAATCTAAATGTATTCGCGACAAATGAACACTTTTCAAATTTCGACATTAACTCAACGCTTGTCTCTCTCGCCTGCTCTGTCAGTAATGTACGAGGATAAGAAGATTGCGACTCTCGTAATTCGGGATACAAGGCGGTTCCCAACATCTGTTGTGCGGCCCACACATTGCCCATTATCAGATCGGCATATGCGGCAAGCTCTGGCATTACCGCAATTGGTTCTTTACCATATTTCCACAGTTTAGAACGATAATTTAAGTCTAATGAGACGAATATACCGCGATGACTCGCCTCTTTAAGTGCATCTAAACAGATATTCGCCATATCTTGTGATATGGCAGGACAAATCGCTGAAAAGTGAAACCAAGATACCCCATCAAAAATGACGTCCCAATCCATATCGGAGGGTTGTAAATTTGCAAAAGACGAGTTTGCACGGTCATATATAACCCCTGCATGTTTTAAGTCTTTACCCTTGGGAAGATAATATAACCCCAAGCGATCACCCTGCAACAGCATGTTATCTATTTCAATATGTTTATTTCTTAGATACGCTAAAATACTACCTGTGACATCATTTTGCGGCATCGCAGATAGATAAGCAGAAGGCAATCCCCACAAGGCAAGAGCAGACGCAACATTCAGTTCGGCCCCCCCAACAAAAAAGGGTAATGAACCACTCTCCACCCAATCATTGGAAAGATCCGGACAAATACGAAGCAGAATCTCTCCAAAGCTTAAAATTTTACCATTCATCGTTAGAAAAATCTAAAATATTCCCGAGCATTATAATAACTAATATCCCCTATAATTTTACCTACCCATTCTATATCATTTGGAATTTCTCCCCGCTCCACGTCTTCCCCAAAAATATCACATATCAATCGCCTAAAATACTCATGTCTTGGGAAGGATAAGAAACTCCTTGAGTCAGTAAGCATCCCGACAAAGTTGCTAATCAACCCGATATTAGAAAGTGCGTTAATCTGCTTAGTCATCCCATCTTTTTGATCCAAAAACCACCAGGCAGACCCAAATTGAATCTTGCCTCGTACAGATCCATCATTAAAATTACCTGCCATACTCGCAAAAAGCTCGTTGTCCGCCGGGTTCAAGTTATACAAAACGGTTTTTGCGAGCTTATCGTTGCTATCTAGCCGATCTAAAAACCGAGAAAGCGCCACGGCCTGGCGAAAATCACCAATTGAATCATGCCCCGTATCCGTCCCCTTACGCTGCAACATTCTCGTGTTATTATTCCGTAGAGGTCCCAAATGATATTGTTGTACCCAATCCTTTTCATGGTTCCATTCGGCAAAACAAACTAAGAGAGCAGACTTAAATTTCACAATCTCGTCGTCGCTTAGCTCTTTTCCCATCCGTATTTTTTCAAAAATAGCACGCAGCTCCTGATCCGTATATTCTGCAACATACAAATGTTCGATACCATGATCTGATACCGTACACCCACAAGATGAAAAATGGTCGTGCCTATTTCTCAACGCTTCTAAATAATCCTTAAAATTATTTATCGATAGGCCTGTGACACCTTCTAATTTATCAATATACCCATTAAGCACCGTCACATTGCTCGCATTCATCGCTTTATCGGGTCTAAACGCAGGCAAAAGCCGAAAGCTTTCACCTTCCTTTGCAACTTGTTGATGATACTCTAGACTATCTAAAGGATCATCGGTCGTACATACCACATCAACATTCATCCTCCTTAATAAACCCCTTGCAGAAAAACCAGCCTCTGCAATCTGTTGCCTTGTCTCTTCGTAAATCCTTTCCGCAGTCCTAGGCGACAAAAGATCCGTAATTCCGAAATATCGCTGTAACTCCAGATGTGTCCAATGATACAGCGGATTCCGCAGGGTATAGGGCACGACCTCTGCCCATTTCAAGAATTTCTCTTTATCAGAGGCCTCTCCCGTAATATATTCCTCACTTATTCCTTGAGCGCGCATCGCTCGCCACTTATAATGATCATAGGCCAACCACAGCTGTCCAAGATTGTCAAACTTTGTATCTTGGGCTATTTGCTCCGGTGGTAAGTGATTGTGATAATCGATAATCGGTAAGCTCTTCGAATAATTATGATATAATTCTTGGGCTGTTTCCGTGTTTAACAAAAAATTTTCGTCTAAAAATGCTCGCATTGATAATAATTATTAGTTGCAAAACTTGATCCTACCAAAACTAAGGGCATAATATACCTGATATAAATGGATAGAAATTTTGCTTTATCATATCTAGAGCTTAAAAGTAAGCACAAGATAACGAAGATTTGTAGTTAAGCTTCAATATTAGTTACGAAAACGTTAGCGTTGATTGTGACTCATCTTTAGGGTAGATACAGGGATAAGTTTCCTATTTTAAGAAATCTTACCCTGTAACAAAGTTGGTAGCCCCGAGCAGAATCGAACTGCTATCAAATGTTTAGGAAACATCTATTCTATCCGTTGAACTACGGGGCCATCCTTTTAGGGTACACAAAAGTATTATTATCCAAGCTTCTAAACAAGTCCTCTTTTTATTTTACGGCGATCTATAGTTTTTAACTATACACATAGCGACAAGAACATAGATTTTGACAATAGCCAATAGGTAATTTCAATTTATTTTTGCCGTTATATTACTTACCTTTGTAGTACAAAAAAAGAAAGATACATTATGAGTTTTACAGGTAAGAATTTTCCGAGCATTACAGTAGATGCAATTGACTATTTAGGTGATTACATTTCAATCAACATTTTTGAAAAAGCACAAAAAGAAAACAAAAAAGTGTTGTTATTCTGGTATCCAAAAGACTTTACATTTGTCTGCCCTACAGAATTACACGCTTTCCAAGAAGCTCTTCCGGAATTCGAAAAACGTAATACTATCGTGATTGGCGCATCATGCGACTCGAACGAGGTACACTTTGCGTGGTTAAATACAGCAAAAGATAATGGCGGCATCGAAGGAGTAGAATACCCTATCATCGCTGATACCAACCGTAACCTTTCTAGCGTATTAGGCATCTTAGAGATGAAAGAAGTAGAACATCCTGAATATGGCACGCTTGTAGAAGGTTCTGCGGTATCTTACCGTGCTACTTACCTGATCGATGAGACAGGAAAAGTATTCCACGAGTCTGTAAATGATATGCCTTTAGGACGTAACGTAAAAGAATATATCCGTCTGATCGATGCATATACACACGTACAAAACCATGGGGAGGTATGTCCTGCAAACTGGGAAGAAGGTAAAGAGGCGATGAATGCTACACGTGATGGCGTTGCATCCTACTTATCGGCAAACTAAGAAATTTCAACTATTTGAGAGGCGGATTTCTTCCGCCTCTCTCATTTAAACACAAACGACTATGTTACAGGAATTAGAAAATGACACTTTACAGGAAGTTGTGAATAACAATAAAACTGTAATGGTACAATATGCAGCTTCGTGGTGTGGAAACTGTCGCATTATGAAGCCTAAGTTTAAAAAATTGGCTACTGAGAATGAGGATGTGACTTTCATTGTTGTAGATGCAGAAAAAAATCCAGAATCTAGAAAATTGGCCAATGTAAATAATTTACCAACCTTTGCCGCGTTTAAAGATGGAAAATTGGTGAATCAAGTACAAACAAACAAAATCGAAGGACTAATTGATTTATTAAATGAAGTTACCAGTAATTAAGCACTTAACAGATTTTATAGAGCAAAACGATGCTGACTATGTTTTAGAAACCATCGAAACGCTAGAAGCTTTGACAGAGGTTTCTTCACTAAAAGACGAAGAGCTTGATGTTATAGGCGAATTAATATCCAATATGTATGGAGCCATCGAAGTTGATAAGCTTATAAAAGAAGGAGCTCCTAAAAAAGAAGCATTGAATACCTTCATGCAACGCGTACTAGGCTCCATAGACAAGTAAACGTACTGTCTTTGGACGACCAAAAGCCTATCATTCCACAAAACAAATTATTCCATATCGCTATTGTTTATAACTTTTGCGATGTGGAAAATTATTTTTCAATTTAGCGTTTACTATATTGTGCATTTATAGTACTTTTACTATTGTTGAAAGGTTACACCCCTAATCTGGTGGGTCGTAAGACTATTTTAAGACTAAAGATTTTTAATTGTTGTAAAAAAAGAGCTAAATTAAAATTTAGCTCTTTTTTTTATACAAACTTTGACCGTGTCAAAAGTATTAATTTCTTACCAAAGTACCCTGCTCTTCCGCTGACAGAACTTTCTCCTGCACTTCTGCCGCATAAATATATAGAGCAATTGTAACTAATATGTCCCACAATTTATATTGCACATAAAACTGAATTTATGTAAGTTTAAGCATGTTTAAAAAAATACTTTTCTTATTTTTTTTCATCAGCTCATTCAGCATAACGGCGAAGTCCCAGCACGGCAATATGCCAGCTAATGAAATCATGATCAAGCTTCAAAAACTAAATACATTGGGATCCGTATTGTACTTTGCCGCGCATCCTGATGATGAAAATACAAGATTGATAGCATGGCTAGCACAAGAGCGAAAATACCGAACAGGATACCTCTCGTTAACCCGAGGCGACGGCGGTCAAAATCTTATTGGAACCGACCAAGGAATCGATCTAGGCTTAATCCGGACGCAAGAATTACTTGCCGCTCGCTCTTTAGATAAGGGGGAACAATTTTTCAGTTCGGCATATGACTTTGGCTTCTCTAAAACATATACTGAAACTTTTGACTTTTGGGATAAAGAGACTGCCCTCCGCGAAGCCGTATGGATTATCCGCAAATTCAGACCAGATGTCATTATAAATAGATTTCCTCCGGATAAACGGGGCGGTCATGGTCACCATCAAGCCTCTGCAATATTAGCCCACGAGGCCTATCTCGCAGCAGCAGACCCCAAGTATTTTCCCGAACAGCTTAGCACTGTGACCCCTTGGAGGGCCAAACGACTCCTATGGAATACAGCCAATTTTGGAGGGATGAATAATACCTCCGAAGATCAACTTAAAATAAATATTGGGGCTTATAGTCCGCTTTTAGGGGAATCATACGGTGAAATAGCTGCACGCAGCAGATCTCAACACAAGAGCCAAGGATTTGGAGCAGCTACTTCACGAGGCAACAGCACCGAATACTTTGAACATGTAGCGGGCGATGAAGCACACGGAGACATTATGGAAGGGGTTACGACTAGCTGGGACAGGGTATCAGGAAGCGCTGACATACAAGCCTTAATAAAACTGATCATCAAAGACTTTAATCCCACAGAACCCGAGCAAAGTATAACCCGCCTCTTTGAACTTCGTGATTTGGTAAAAGGCATTAATGACATTTACTGGCAAGAACAAAAAGTAAAAGAAATAGAAGATATTATTATTGCTTGTGCCGGCATATGGATTGACGTATCTACAAAATCTGATCAATACCCGGTCAACAAAGATTTTGAGGTCTTGCTAGAAGCAATAGCCCGACGCCCCAATATCGCAGTAAAACTACTGAAAACCAGCTTGGGTGAGGTTCAAGAAAACTTAACAACAAATGTCAACTGGACTTTATCAAAACAGTACCGATCTTCTCAAATAACTCAACCTTACTGGCTTGAAAAAGAACATTCCTTGGGTAAATTTGATGTTAAACCTGCTGACATAGGCTACCCCAGCAATTCTTCACGCCCGACTGTCACATTTACATTTGAGATCGATGGCAAGATTCTGAATAGGACCCAAGATATACAGTATCGTATCGTGGATCCTGTACGCGGCGAAATACACAGTCCAATAGCGATCGTTCCGACGCTTACTGCTGAATTGCCCTCTTCCATTTTACTAAGCACAAACATGGAACAGAAAACCATAGAGGTAATGTTCTATCGCCATGATGAAAACCAAAACAACTTTATTGTTGACATACCCCAACTAGATGGCTGGCAAATCTCCCCTAAGCGGATCAATCTAGAATTTGGAAAAGAAAATAACCTTGTCAAACAGATTTCTGTAAAACCTGATAATTCAAATAGTCCCATTGGTTCATTATCCTTCCAATGGAATAATGAGACGCTGAAATCAATAAAAACAATAGACTACGATCATATACCTCGGGTCACATGGTTTCCGCAGGCTACTGTGAACTGTAAGAGCTTTGCGCTAACAAACACAGTAAAAACTATAGGCTATCTCTCGGGTGCAGGAGATATGATCCCTCAATCGTTGAACGAAATAGGAATAGATGTTACCTCGTTGAATAACCGTTCATTATCTGTCGCTTCATTAAGTCAGTATGACGCCATTATAGTAGGCGTTCGATATTTCAACATTAGCCCTCAGGCTTCGTCGACACAAAAGCTACTCATGAATTATGTAAACCAGGGTGGTGTCGTACTCGTACAGTATAATGTAAACACTAAGCTTTCCTCCGATCAGATAGGTCCTTATCCCTTCGCTATATCGAGAGACAGGGTCACTGAAGAGAATGCAATAGTTGAGTATAATTCGGCGGATCTCGCTTTAAAATACCCCAACAAGATCACACCTCTTGATTTTGAAGGATGGGTTCAAGAGAGAGGTCTTTATTTTGCGGATAAGATAGATAAAAGATACCGCACACCTCTCCGGATTAACGATAAGGATGAGGATCCTAATAACGGTTCTCTACTGATAACAAATTATGGAAAAGGCAAATTTGTCTATACTTCACTATCCTTTTTCAGACAATTACCAGCCGGAGTTCCCGGAGCTTATAGATTATTTGTAAATTTGCTCACAAAAGAAAAAGTAAATTAACATTAGATATGGAAAATCAAGTAAACGATGTACAACCTCTTAACGCAAAAGGTTTAATTTTATTAATCGGATCTGTATTGGGCGCGCTAACTGCTTTTGCTTCTTGCGGATCATTTTTAAGTCTTATTGGAGGGCTAGTAGGCGGTTTTATTTTCGCAGTTTTCTTCAATACGGTGCTTTTACCTCAAAAACCTCATGACCGATAAGGGACTCCCTCCTTTAGTACGTAGCTGGCGCCAGTTCTATTGGATACTGGTGGTGTGGCTATTGTTGTGTATTGTATTTATGTATTTATTTACAGCACACTATTCATGAGTTCTATCGATTGGATAGTACTTTTCAGTACCCTGCTTTTGATTGTCGCCTACGGTGTCTTCAAAAGCAGGAATATTCGCAATATAGACGGCTATTTATTAGGCGATCGCGAATTACCTTGGTACAATGTCGGTCTCTCTGTGATGGCAACACAGGCCAGTGCAATCACTTTCCTATCCGCACCGGGGTTAGCTTACACCTCAGGAATGAGCTTTGTTCAATTCTACTTTGGACTACCTTTATCGATGATAGTGCTGTGTATCACTTTCGTCCCCATCTTTCATCGTCTTCGGGTATTTACCGCTTATGAATTCCTTGAAAAACGATTCGACATCAAAACAAGAGCATTAACGGCTTTCCTATTTCTTATTCAGCGCGGCATTTCAACTGGTATTACGATTTTTGCTCCGGCAATAATATTATCCACCATTTTGCATATTGACGTTACATACACCACCTTGGTAATGGGAAGCGTAGTCGTCCTATACACTGTCTATGGAGGGACAAAGGCTGTATCTTATACGCAGTTGCTACAAATGGGAATTATATTTGCCGGACTACTTGCCGCCGGTTTTATGGTAATACAACTTCTCCCCCAAGACATTGGCTTCAGCGAGGCACTACACATCGCTGGCAAATCGGGAAAAACCAATGCCATTGATTTCACTTTTGACTTGAACAATCAATATACGGTGTGGACGGGTTTGATTGGAGGTTTTTTCCTTCAATTATCTTACTTTGGGACAGACCAAAGCCAGGTTGGCAGATACCTAACGGGGTCTTCGATCCGTGACAGTAGGATGGGGCTTTTGATGAATGGATTATTAAAGGTGCCCATGCAGTTTTGTATTCTACTGATTGGGGTATTGGTATTTGCCTATTACCAGTACCATACACCGCCTTTATTTTTCAACTCGTTAGAGACAGAGAAGCTGGAAAACAGTAGTTATAAAGCTGAATATATGGCTCTGCTGGAACAACAGGAATCTCTCGGAGCAAAGAAGTCCCAAACAATTCACGAACTGACCAGAGCCCTAGGACGTGATGACGAAGCTGGAATAGCGCTCAAAGGTGAAGAGCTGAAGGCATTAAACGCAAAGTCGTCGGCGCTAAGGGAAGGTGTAATCGAGCTCATCAAAAAAAACGACGTACATGCCGAGACAAATGATAATAATTATATATTTTTATCATTTGTGACATCCACGTTTCCAAAAGGTTTTATCGGTCTACTGATAGCTATCATCATGCTAGCTTCGATGGGAGCTACAGCCAGCGCAATAAACTCCCTCGCCTCTACCACCGTTATTGATATTTACAAACGGTTTATTAATAAGCAGGCATCTGAACGTGCTTATTTAAAGGCATCAAGGTTGTTTACTCTGGGTTGGGGGGTATTCACTGTACTTATTGCGCTTTATGCCAACAAGCTTGGTAATCTTTTGGAAGCAGTCAACATCTTAGGTTCTTTGTTTTATGGTACGATTCTAGGAATCTTCCTTGTTGCATTCTACTTCAAGAAAATTGGGGGAAAAGCAGTCTTTTGGTCAGCCATACTTACAGAGATATTGATCATCGGCATTTGGAAAGCGGATATTGTGGCCTTTCTATGGCTTAACCTGATCGGCTGTGTGCTCGTTATCTTATTTGGACTCCTGTTTCAGCAAATGAAGAAGAATGGTTAATGATTAATTATTAATGATTGTCTAATTCCCGCCATCTCAATACTAATAGCTAAACACTAATAATACTTGCGATACAAATCATAAAGCACAGCTTGATCGTGGGCGGTCAACACTCCGTTCACTTCTTTGATGATATATTTTCGCTTAAATGCACGAATTGCTCCTTCAGGAGCACGCATATCATACCCCATTATCTTCAATGCGTCCATAGCGTTAAAATTCGGTGGTGGGCTTATCAAATAATCCTCGTTATACCAAATACCGAATCCATTTTGAGCCAGTACCTTCCAAGGAAATAAAATACTCGGATCGTCCTTTCTCATGGGTGCTATATCAGCATGGCCTATAAAATTCAGCTGTGGTATAAGGTATTTTGTCTTAAGCGTATCCAAGAGGACAAGCAAGGCATTAATTTGTGTATCTGGAAACGGTTCCTTTCCGTTGTTATCTAATTCAATTCCGATAGACATTGAATTTAGATCATCTATGCTTCCCCATTTAGATTTACCGGCATGCCAAGCACGATCGTAATCATTAAGCATCTGGATAATTTGACCAGTCTTACTGATGACATAATGCGCGCTAACTTTTGAATGCGGAACCTGAAATGTACGGACAGTCTGGGCAACACTATTCTGGGCCGTATGATGTATCACCACAAAATTTGGTTTGCGAAGATCATAATGTATTGCTCCAGCCCAATCCGCGCCTTTATAAAGCCCAGTACGCTTTTGTTCGGCTATTTTTTCTTCTGGTGTTAATTCTCGGGGAACCTGTACGAAGGAACTATCTATTGAATTATCTACAACTAACTTTGGTGCTTCGACTATGTTGGCTACTGTATCGGTCTTTATCGCATCTATATTAGCGACAACCCGAGGTGAAATCAAAGGTTTCTTTGATGTACCGCAGCCTACTATAAACCCTAGCACGCATATCCCACTAATAACATCCCTTAATCGCATATCAATCCCTACCTCGGCAATGCATATATCACACCCAAAGTCAAAGCCTGATTATACTGAACCTTTGAAGATTCATCGGAATTGTACACAATAATTCCCGAAAGCGCTACGTTGACCAAACTTGTCACCTTGGCACTTAGGGTTGCATCTAGACGGTGATCAGGATCGGAGATGTCTTTATAATCTGCAAAGAGATTATAACGCGCTTTTAGATTAAGGTTTTGAGAAAGATTGCGATCCAAATTAGCTGTGATCTGAAAAGCGAGGTCATTCTTAAATTTTTTACCCGGTTCGACACCGTAGACAGGTCTAGTAGCTTCTATCGGTGGAGCAATTCTATCATCTGCAATAATAGTCTGTCGAGCAGTACCTGTACCTAGACGTAGCGAAAATGTCTTATCAGGTTTATATTCGAAACCGAATGACTCTGTAAAATATCCTGGAGCTAAAAATGCAGAGACCGTATCGGTTATATTTTCACCCTTGGCATCATACTTATATCCTACATCAAATTGTGATTCGAAGGTAAATGAAAAATAGAGAGCCCAGGTATCTGTAAACTTATAGGCCAGTTTATTATCCCAAAAAAGCCTATCCAAATTTTTCTTAGCTAATTGATCTTTATTCCAAATCTTTCCATACTTAAAATCAAATTCCGTAACGAAATTGAATCGGTCTTTATTATAATCCGATTTATGCCAAAACGTACCCCCGATAGCCACCGAATTTACCCCTCCTGCATTCCAGTTTTCACTAAAGGATGCCTGATTTGCATTAATACCAAATTTGGTCCAATGCTTCCAATAATCGACTTCTAATCCGAGCTTAGGTATCGGAACATTAATTTGTTTGATCTGAAGGCCTTTTGCTGTATCTGCAGTCAATTTTTCGGTATTAGGTTTCTCTCTCAGATCCTTTAGATTTGCTTGAGAAAAAATATCGCCACTCACAAAGAGAAGCAACATACTTAAAAACAAGGGTAAACATTTCATCATAGACTATAACTAATCATTATTACTAATATCAATTTTATTCAAATCCGGTAAAGGTTTAATATAAGGCACAAATTTAAAGTACTGATACTTGGACTTTATATAATTTACCATTTGATAATGTGTTGCCAAAGATACAAAATCATACGAAGGTCTGTACCTTACCATAAAATTGTCTAATGGTTCGCCTTCTAATCCTATTACCGATTTAACTAACTCTTTAGAAAAACGCATGTCAACAATATTCTCTTCATATTCTCTTTCGAAATACTTCGTCAACCGTCTCGCATTCTTTGCTTCTTTACTGAAGAGACTATAAATCGCATTTATGCTTAGGCCGGCCCCTGTTGGCCCAACACTTAAATAACTTCCTGGATCCGCCAACTTGTAAGCCTTGTCATAGTCTCTTCGGCGCTCTGCAAGAATTTGCTCTGGAGATTTTTTACCTACAACAGTGACTGGATCGATATAAATGGAGGTCTTCTTTAAATTAAAAATCAATACTTTTTGCCCCTCATACGTCAATGTATCACCAAAATATTGCTCCCTTTGCGCTATGATCTGGTCACCAAGAGACATCTCAAGTGCAAACTCTCCTCGTGAATTATTAAAGACATTTGCTCCGCTGGTCTTATTTATGATCAATACACGACCGATCCGCTGCTTTGTATCTTTATCAAAAATCAAACCTTCTACTTTTTGTTGCGAATAAGCTGACAGGCAAAAAAAAAGCAAAAACAATAATGATATTATGTTTAGATTGGTATTCACAAGCGTAAAGCTACATTTTTGCAAAACAAAACACCATACTTTTAACAAGTTTTAATATTACTTGGTAATTACTAGAAGTTGTCCAATTGAAATCTCATCCCCCAAAAGGTTGTTCAATTGCTTGATTTGATCAACGGTAACATTGTACTGACGCCCGATACTGTATAAAGTCTGTTGCGGCTTTACCTCGTGAATAATCATCGCAACCGGTGATTTTATCTGTTCAGGTTTTGTAATAGGTTCTGTTTCTACTTTTGTCTCAATAACATGCACTACCTGCTCCTCTCTTCTCTCCTTTTCGACATAGGTCTCTGCCCGATCATATTGATAAAGAGAATATCTTTCTATCAGGTCAATAAGTAATTCCGGATAGCGTGGATTAGTGGCATAACCTGCCTCTTTTAATCCTTTGGCCCAACCTCTATAATCGTTTTTGTCAAGAGTAAACAGATTTTCGTAGCGCTTACGTAGTAAAAACTGGGAGTGATCTTTAAACGACTGCTCGGGATTGTCGTAAACACGGAAACAGTCATTCGGATTATCATCTGCTCTACTTACACTTTTCCCCTTCCAGACTCCTCCACACTTAATACCAAAGTGATTATTGGCCTCCCTAGCCAAATAAGAGTTCCCATTTCCCGATTCTAAAAGTGCTTGGGCCAATTTAATGCTCGCCGGAATACCGTATTGATTCATCTCTCTGATAGCAACTCCCTTATATTGTTCAATATACGAAAGGCCTGTGGTTGAAGTCCCTCCTTTGGAGGGGGGCTTTTTGGAACCATAAGAACCCGATGAATTGGGATGAGACAACACTGTACCTCTTTTTGAAGCACAAGAGCTCAACAGTCCTAAAAGGACGAAAAGTAAAAAAAGAGATCTCATCAAAAAACAAAAAGTATAAAATGTATTATTTTACATCTAAATCGTCCAGATCATAACGATCGATAGTCCCTAAAACCTTGCGACTCCAATCGCGGGTTGCAGAATATCCTGACCGTGCAATTCCTCTGACCCATGCGGTGTAATCTAGTGGAGAATATTTATCGAATAATCCCTGTGTTGATTTTCTCCGCTGCAATAAATCTACAAAATCATTATAAGATGCCCAAACAGACTCATAGCCTTTATAAGCAGACCTGATGGTCTTACTATTGTTTTTTCCCTTAATTCCAAAATGATTGTTCAAGTTTGTGGCAATTCGGCTATTGCCATAGGCACTTTCATGAATAGCAATTGCTAAAATCACAGATGCTGGCACACCTGTTTCGCGCATGAGTTGCTGTGCAACGCTCTTGTGCTGCTCGATGTAACTTGAAGGGCTAAATTTCTTTTGTCCTAACAGTGTCGTTACAGAAGCAAAACACAATACGATTATTAGCAACATTTTGCTGCATAAACATTTTTGCATTTTCTACTTTTTAGTTCAACAATTACTTTTTGCGCAATACAAAAAGCCCGTCTCTAATCGGCAAAATCAACTTTTCTACACGGTTGTCTTTTGCCAGGGTAGCATTTAATTCCAAAACCTGCTTTGTCTGATTATCTGGATTTTCTTCAAAAACCTTTCCCTTCCACAAAACATTGTCTATCAAAATCACTCCCCCTGAAGGAATACGATCTATTAACATCTCGTAATAAACCAAATTCCTCTTTTTATCTGCATCGATAAAAACTAAATCAAATTCTCCTGCAATCGCAGGTATCACTTCGAAAGCATCCCCAATGTGATATTTTATCTGAGCGGCGTATGCAGATCGCTGAAAATATCCAGAAACGCGCTCCTCCTGCTCTTCATTAATATCTATTGTATGTAAGATACCGTCCTCTTTTAATCCTTCCGCTAAACATAACGTTGCATAACCTGTAAAAGTACCTATCTCTAAAATTTTCTTTGGAGACAGCATCTTACTAATCATGGACAACACCCTTCCTTGGTAATGACCAGACAACATATGCGGCATTGTTTCTTTTAGATACGTCTCTCTGTTTATCGTACGAAGCAACGAATTCTCTTCGCCACAAGTACCTTCTAAATAACCACTTACCCGTTCTTCATTTTGAAACATAACTGCAAATCTACGGAACTAATTCAAAAAAAAAACTTTTTTTGCTACAGAACATAGACATCAAGACCGTAAAAGGGTTTAATAAATAACTAAAAAAGCCCTGTTTTATCTCGAAAAACAGGGCTTTTTTTGAATTCTAAAAATATATTATCGGCTAATCCAACGAAGCTGTAATTAGTCTCAAGAACTCGGATCTTGTAACATCATTCTGAAATTCACCTGTAAACGCCGAGGTTGTCGTTACTGAGCTTTGCTTTTGAACACCCCGCATTGCCATACACATGTGCTTACACTCCATTACTACAGCTACCCCTGCAGGGTTCAATGTTTCTTGGATACAATCTCTGATCTCATTCGTCAAACGCTCCTGCACTTGTAGACGTCTAGCGAAAGCATCTACAATACGTGGAATTTTGCTCAACCCCACTATATGTCCATTAGGGATGTAAGCGATGTGGGCTTTTCCGAAAAAGGGCAACATATGGTGTTCGCACATCGAATACACTTCTATATCCTTAACAACCACCATCTGGCTGTAATCTTCTTCAAACATCGCACTACGCAATACCTCTGCAGCATCAACATCATACCCATGTGTTAAGTATTGCAAAGCTTTAGCTACCCGTTCTGGAGTTTTGATCAAACCTTCCCGATTGGGGTCTTCACCTATGGCGGAAAGAATGTCGTTGTAATGTGAGGCTATACGGTCTACCTGCTCTACATTATACCGTTCTACTTTTTTATAGCGATCCAATTCCTCATTGAAATCCGTAGGATTACTCATTTTAGCTAATTATTTTATGTGATTAATCGCCGAAATATTCGACGGAATTATTTTCTGTTTCGAATAGTTTTACACTATGTAGTTGAACATGTTCTTGCTCAAAATGAGGTTTCAACACTTTAAATATCTCCATAGCAATCACTTCTGTAGAAGCCATTTTGCCATGCATAAAGTCAACATCCAAATTTATATTCTTATGATCCATCGGAGTAATGATGTAGGTATTTATAATACGCTTCATCAGCTTTAAATCGATCAAAAATCCAGTTTCTGGGTTTACCTCTCCTTTTACAGTTACATACAATTCGTAATTGTGCCCATGCCAATTGGGATTAGAACAATAACCAAAAGTGGCTTCATTTTTCTCGTCCGACCAATCTTCGCGATGTAGCTTATGGGCTGCACAGAATCGCTCTCGCCTTGTAATGTATATCATATACGCAAACTTAGATAAAAATGCTTTTATAAACAATCATATATCCCATTTGTACTGTATTAAGTCATTTACACTTTCTGTTCTTTTTTGTTAGATCCCTTTTTGATAAAAACATACCGTAAAAAACTCTATTTTAGCAGCTAAAAGCAAAATACACCCGCATCAAGGTTAAATCACAAAAAAATGAAACCTCTAGTCGTCGTTGCTACCGAAGGGGAAATTGCCCCAAGTTTAGATTTGTTAACAAGGTTACAGATTCCTTATTTAATTACAGGGGTCGGAATGACTGCGACCGCATATCAATTAGGTAAGAAGGTTACACAATCTCGCCCTGATTATATCCTAAATATAGGAATAGCCGGTTCCTTTTCTAAGGATATCGCCTTAGGGAGCGTAGTCAACATTGTAAAAGATCATTTTTCAGAAATCGGGGCAGAGGATACTGAACAGTTCCTTTCTTTTGAAGAACTTGGCTTTGGCAACAGTACATTCTATTCTTCTATCCCACCCGGGGTCTGTATTTCACTTCCACAAGAAACAGCGATCACCGTAAATATGGTACATGGACATGAACCATCCATTCATAGCATTAAAAAAAGATTTCCCGATGTAACGATTGAAAGTATGGAGGGGGCGGCAGTACTTTTGGTTGCTACAGAAGAAAATATACCTTGTATTCAGATACGTTCCATCTCTAATTACGTCGAAAAGCGAAACAGAGATAGCTGGGAAATACCACTAGCGATCAAACACCTAAACAAATGGCTACAGGATTTTTTAACAGAAAGCAACCAATAAACTGAAAGAATGACACCCAAAAAGCGTTCCTCAAAGTCATACCGATTGGAATGCAGCACAACAGAGAGCTTGATCCGACAAGTTGGAGAATCTAAGGACTATACAAGAGTTGTACACCTATGAAATATCCACGTAGCAATGGCTACACAAACACGTATGACCGCGAAGCAGCAGGCACACTATCAGACAACTAAAACCGTACATAATATAGTTTGGATATTCCATGCCGACTCATCGGCACAAGATATAATGGTCACTAAAAGACAAACCGATCCGCCAGCTGGCGGATCATCGCAGATAATTATACATATGAAATATCATTATTAAATAGTATTTTTGCATATCAAAGGTTAATTAAAACGATTTCAAAACTAATGAGAGAAATTCAATTCAGAGAAGCGCTTCGTGAAGCAATGAACGAAGAAATGCGTAAAGATGAAACTATATTTTTAATGGGCGAAGAAGTAGCAGAGTATAACGGTGCTTACAAAGTAAGTCAAGGTATGCTAGACGAATTTGGCTCAAAACGTATTATTGATACTCCTATTGCTGAATTAGGTTTTGCAGGTATCGCTGTCGGAGCCGCAACACATGGCTTAAAACCAATTGTGGAATTCATGACATTCAACTTCTCATTAGTTGCAATAGATCAAATCATCAACTCGGCAGCAAAAATCCGCCAAATGTCCGGTGGTCAGCTTGCTTGTCCAATTGTATTTCGTGGCCCTACAGGTAATGCAGGACAATTGGCGGCACAACACTCTCAAAACTTTGAAAACTGGTATGCCAATACACCAGGACTAAAAGTAGTTGTTCCTTCTAACCCTTACGATGCAAAAGGATTATTAAAATCATCAATCATAGATCCAGATCCGGTAATCTTCATGGAATCTGAAGTAATGTATGGTGATAAAGGAATGGTACCTGAAGAAGAATATTACCTTCCTATCGGAAAAGCAAATATTATACAAGAAGGAACTGATGTAACAATTGTTTCTTTTGGAAAAATGCTACCAAGAGTAGTTATCCCTGCTGTAGCAGAATTAGAAAAAGAAGGCGTTAGTGTAGAGTTAATTGACCTACGCTCTGTGCGCCCTATTGACTACAAAACAGTAGTTGAGTCTGTGAAGAAAACAAACAGATTAGTGATTGTAGAAGAAGCATGGCCATTAGCATCTATTTCTTCTGAAATCTCTTTCCATGTTCAGAAAAATGCTTTTGATTACTTAGATGCACCTGTATTGCGTGTAACATCTGCAGACGTTCCATTGGCATACGCACCTACTTTGGTAGAAGCTACTTTGCCGAATGTGGCTAAAGTAATAAATGCCGTAAAAGAGGTCACTTATAGTAAAAAATAATTTGTACATAAGATACAAGTCAAAGGAGTCCTAAAGGGCTCCTTTTTTTGTGACTATAATAATTCATAAAAAAAACCTATTTTCACCATATATTATATCCATATGAAAAGACTTTTCACCACATTATTCGTTGCCTCGACAATCGTAATAAGTACGCAGGCACAAGAGAAAATCACCTTCAAGTTGAATCCAGAAAAAGGTAAGGTCATCCCAATCGAAATGATAATGAAATCAGATATAGAGGGGGCTCAAAACATGATCATGGATATGACCATGCGCATGAATATGACTGCAACAGAAGTTACAGAATCATCGGCTAAGTACGAGGCAAAATATACTCAAGTCAAAACAGATATTAATGCCGGGATAGTTACTATTTCGTATGATTCGTCCAAAGAGCCTTCCAATCAAATGGAAGAAATGATGGCTACACAGATGAAACCTCTATTAGAGAATACACTTAGTATCACGATGGATAAAAATGCCAAAGTTTTAGCAATGGACTTTCCAAACGTTCCAGCAGAAGCCTTTGACCGATCTAGTATCCAAGGAATGTCGGTTGCTTTTCCAGACAAACCATTATCTATCGGAGATTCTTGGGAAAATGAGCTCAGCTTGGCACAGCTAGGTGCCAAAGGAAAGAATGTAAATACCTTCGCAGGGAAAACGGCTGAGGGCTATAAGATTAATATAACGGGTACTTATACAGACAATGCGGGCACTAATATTGGTACATCTACCGGTTATTATATCCTAGACCCCAATACGTTTTTTACCACACACTCTGTGGTCAATACAGTTATTGAAGTGCAGGGAAATAAGATTTCTTCTAGCATAGAATTAAAAGAAATAAAATAACAGAAAAGTCCCTCCTAAATGGAGGGACTTTTCTGTTATTCTAATAGCCAACGTTATAGACTAAGCGTTAATTTCAGATTTATAAGCATCTGCTGTCAACAACGCATCTACATCAGCTGGGTTAGTTAATTTTACACGGATGATCCAGCCTTCACCATATGGATCAGAGTTTACTAATTCTGGAGAAGCATCGATTGCATCATTCACTGCCAAAACCGTTGAGTTGATAGGCATGAACAAGTCAGACACAGTCTTTACTGCTTCGATAGTACCAAATACATCATTTGCAGCTACCTCTTCTCCTACAGTGTTAATATCAACAAAAACAATATCACCTAACTCGCGTTGAGCAAAGTCAGTAATACCGATTACGGCTTCATCGCCTTCTACACGAATCCATTCATGATCCTTTGTGTATTTCAATTCTGCTGGAAAATTCATTTTTTCTTCTTTTTTTTCAAAAATATCATTAACATTTGACATTACCAAAAGCGAATATGTGTATTTTTAGAATATGAACAGTCAAATTGCAAAGCTTTACGAAATAAGTCGAAAAGACAGTCGTTTAATAGTCGGTCTTATGTCTGGAACCTCTTTAGATGGCCTCGATATTGCCCTTTGTCATATCCAAGGGAGTGGTGTTGATACCAAACTGAATATCCTCCATTTCGAGACATTGCCCTACGAAGAGCAATTCAGAACATATATCCGAAAGATCTTTGCAAAGACTGCAATAAACCAACAAGATCTCTGCGGCATCAACCCCTATGTAGCAATCACACATTCCAACCTTGTCAACCAGGCTTTAGCCAAATGGGGGGTCAATCCATTGGATGTGGATCTCATAGCCAGTCACGGACAAACGGTATACCATGCACCCCAGATACTTACGAAAGACTATAATCTCCCAAATAGCACACTTCAGATCGGAGATGGTGACCACATCGCTGTGCACACTAAAATCATTACGCTATCAGACTTTCGACAAAAACATATTGCTGCAGGAGGAGAAGGGGCACCTTTAGCAGCCTATGGTGATTTCCTATTATTCACAGACATGAACGAAACTCGAATACTGCTCAATATCGGTGGTATTTCGAACTTTACGTTTCTTCCCAATCAGAACTCCGCGCTCCAAGGATTTGCAACCGATCTTGGCCCCGGCAATACAATGATGAATCAATACATGTTTGAGCACTTCGATCTGGAAATGGATGTAAACGCCGAAAAAGCGCTATCGGGAAAGATCAATGACAGATTGCTTTTTCATCTATTACAGGAAGACTTCTTAGATTTAGCCTTTCCAAAGACGACAGGCCCCGAACTCTTCAACCTTAGCTATCTCCAAAAGAAACTGGAGGAGGCAAACGTAGATAAACTGTCTCACGAAGACATCATGGCTACGCTCAATATGTTCTCGGCCAAAGCTATTGTGCAAGGCATCAGAAAAGTCACAGCGGGACTAGAAAATATCGCTGTATATGTAAGCGGTGGTGGTATACACAACCCTCTATTGATGCAAAATATCAGCGCTGAATTACCCGATGTAAAAGTAGCTTCAATTGACGAAATAGAAATGAACCCAGATGCTAAAGAGGCCTGTCTTTTTGCCCTCTTGGCGAATGAAGCCGTTGCTGGGAATCCAGATCATGTTTCCGGATTAAAAGATTCTCCGGCAGTATGCATGGGCAAAGTTAGTTTCCCTTATTAAGGCTCAATATCAATCGCCTCTTGAATAAATTTTTTAAGTGGATAAATCCTTTTGCAAACAGCTATGACATTTTGTAACGCATCCGGACTTATTAGCTCGACGTCAGTGAGCGGCTGATGAATGATAAAACTCTTCAACTTGAGAATTTCGATATTCGGATCATCTGCGGTGTATCCTGCAGGAGGCCTACTTAACTTGTCTTCTTGAGAAAGATCAGAAAGCTGCCATTCGCCATTTTTCAAGGCTACTTCTAGCGCTTTATAATTATAATCAATCTCTTGCCGAATCGCATCAAGATGTTCCTTCTTAGGGCGCCAATATCCCGCAGCTATAAACGAATTCTGAGGCTCAATATGAATATAGTACTCCGGCCCCTCAAGCTTCCTGCCATCTATAGAGATACCGGCTGCAAGCCAAGACTTATAAGGAGATTTATCTTTAGAAAAACGTACATCTCTATAAATCCTAAACATACATTTAGCGGCTTTGATATCCGTATTTATCAATGGATCGAACTTAGACAACTCGGCAATCATTGCTTCGATGAATAACTTTACATTCTGCAAAGCCTCATCGTAATGATCTTTATGTTCCTGAAACCACTCTCTTGAATTATTTGCTTTAAGTCCCGAAAGAAAATCTATTGTTGCTGCGGAAATATTCATATGTAAATAATTATCTTCGATGATCCGCCAGCTGGCGGATCGGTTTTACTTTTAATGGTCATTATCTTGTGCCGATGAGTCGGCATGGAATATCCAAAGTATATTATGCACGTTTTCGTGCAGTTCTGCTACATGGATATTTCATAACTATTGTATCATTAACAAAAACAAAAACACTAAAGGAGCAGCCATCAATAGACCATCGAATCGATCTAAAAGCCCCCCATGTCCAGGCAAGATATTACCAGAATCCTTTACACCTAGACTACGTTTTAACATAGACTCCACCAAATCACCTAATGTCCCAAATATCCCTATAATCAATGCCATAGACGCCCATTCCCATTTGGCTAAAGACCCAAAATATTGCTCTAGATTAAAGGCTATCGCCATCGCAAATACAACTCCACCGATAAACCCCTCCCAAGTCTTGTTGGGAGATATCCGTTCAAACAATTTACGTTTTCCAAAACTTCTGCCAGCAAGGTATGCTCCGGTATCGTTAGACCATAGGATCAATAAAAATCCTAAAGGGATATAATAATTGAAAGTTCCTTTCACAAAACCTAACGCTACAAAAAACAAAAATGGAATCCCTGCATAAACAATCCCCAGCAAGGTATATCCAATATCATTAAACGGGAATGTACGCTTTTGAAACAAGGCGTAGATAAACAATACAGAGAAAAACGGTATAAATAACCAAACTTTGATAAAAGGAATAAAACCAACACAATGCAAACCTATAAGCACCGCTAGCATGGTCATAGCGAGAAGCCCTAGAACCAGCATTGGTTTTATTTCTTCTTTACGGACTATGCCATAAAATTCATACAGACACCAGAGCCCGATCGAGGAAAAAAAACATACAAAAACAGCTTGCCCTAGTAAATGGGCTCCAATCAATACTGCTATAAAAAAGAAACCTGTAATAGCTCTAGTTAACATCCTCTATCTTTGTATTATTACCTTCTCCCGCTTCGATTAATCTCAATGCTTGCTCCTCCAAGTCTTCATGAACATACAATTCTATCTTACCAAACAAATAAGAAGAGTCTTGCTTATTCATCGTGACCGAAGGAATATCATTTTCCTCAAGCATCTGCTTCACGATCTCGGCTTCGATCGCACTATTGTATACCGTTATCTTTTTCCAACCCTTCTCCATTATCCTTGTTTACTTTTTGAAATTTTATAAAACCACATTCCCAACAATATTGTTAGCATAAAGCTGCCAATATACACAAATATTGAATAGCTCTCATATGTTTGTAGATCGGCATACGTCTTCCCTTGTCGTGTATAAACAAAGGCTAATACCGCTACAGTCGCATTATTAACAAAATGTGCTACTATTGGAATCCAGATATTTTGCGTCCAAACAAACATATAACCAAAAAATACACCTAATATCATGCGGGGAAAAAAACCAAAAAACTGAACATGTATAGCGCTGAAAATAATAGCTGAAATCCATACGGTAAGGTGATAATTTTTTGTCAACCGCTGGATCATGTGCATCAAAGATCCCCGGAAATAGTATTCTTCGGCGATTGCCGGCATAATTGCCATGACGATGATATTGGCAAGAAGGAGCTCCCATCTATCGACCATAACTATGCGTTCTGTCAATACCGCCATGCTGTCTTCTTGTGTTCGCATCCAGACTTCTATTTTATTCCAACTGTCTGGTAGTGTCATCGTCATATTTGCTTCGCCAATTAATTGCATAATCGGACCAAAAGCAAATAATAATGCTGCCGCTATAGCATAGGAAAGCCAACTTCTTTTATCCTCACCAGGGAAATAATTAAAATACGGCTCGAGCTTTTGCAGAACAAGAGCTGGTAGTAAAAAGGTTCCGAAAGAACTAGAAACTAATAACGCGTATAAAAAAAACGGACGATCGGAAAAAGAAGACAAATCTCCGCCATTGTCTAATAATTCGGCAATCCCCCCTCCCGAAAAGACACCAAGGATGAGTACCAACAACTGGACCACGATACTACAGGAAAGAGTTAGCCCCAATAAAATCACAAACGAGCTCCATGGCCCATTGGGTCTACCAATATATTGATTCATGCGCTAAAGTTACTTATTATTTAGAATAACAAAAGGGGGCTAGGCCCCCTTTACATACTTTTAATTAACACGGTTCGGATCCGCTGGTTTTTTGACTTCTTGATATGGATAAGTCTTGATCTCATCTAAAAGAATCTTAACCGTTCTCTCCAATTGAGGATCTCTTCCCTCCAACAGATCTTTTGGCATCTGCTCAACAAAAATATCAGGTGCGACACCTTCATTTTCGATAATATAGTTACCCTTCAGATCATACACACCAAAGTTAGGAGAGGTAATGCTACCGCCATCCAATAGTGGTGGATACCCTGAAATACCAACCAATATTCCCATTGTAGTACGCCCAACAAGCTTACCTAATCCTTTGAAGCGGAACATATATGGCATCATATCGCCTCCTGAACCTGCATTTTCGTTAATAATCATTGCTTTGGGTCCATAGATACCATTGCCAGGTGTTGTAAACGATCTTCCATCACGTATACCCCAGCCAGCGATAAGCTCTCTAGACAATAAATCAATTACGTAATCTGCAACAGAACCACCTCCATTATTACGTTCGTCCAGCAAAAGCGCTTTTTTGTCCATCTGTGAAAAGTAATACCTATTAAAATTGGTATAACCTTCCTGTCCTGTATTCGGCATATATACATAAGCAATCTGCCCATTACTTAACTGGTCCACTTTCTTACGATTAGCTTCAACCCAGTCCATACGGCGCAATTCGATCTCATTGGCAAATGAAATAGGTCTTACGATCACCTCTTTAGCGCCTTCAAAAGATGGCTTAGTGTTAATCTTCAAAACAACTTGTTTTCCTACTTGATTTTCCAAAAGCTTGTATATACTTACAGCGGATGTTAGCTTTACACCATCTACACCTACGATATAACTTCCTTCCTTAACATTCAATCCTGGCTCTGCCAATGGCGCTTTAAATGAAGGATTCCAGTCTAATCGTGTAAATATTTTATTAATCTTATAATACCCATCTACCTGCTCTAAGTCAGCCCCAAGCGCACCCGTACTCACTGACGGCGATGATGGCTGATCACCTGGGTAGATGTAGGCGTGACCTACAACCAACTCGCCCATCATCTCATTCAATAGGTACCCTAAATCGGAACGATGGTTGACATAAGGTAAAAATTTCTCATATTTCGCTTTTACAGCCTCCCAGTTTGCACCATGCATATTCTCTACATAGAAAAATTCCTTTTGCATCGCCCAAACCTCATTGAACACTTGCTTCCATTCGGCCGCAGGGTCCACTTCGAATTTAAAGTTGTCTATATTAACTTTTCCTGAACCTGGAGCTGGCTTTTGCCCTGCTGCAACGATAAAATAATCTCTACCGCTGATATACATCATCTTTTTACCGTCTGCGCTGATACGAAATGCGCGCGCATTCTCAACAAGAGTTTTATCCTCCATTTTTGTGAGATCGAAAGCCCCTATGGTACCGCCCCTCTGGTAGGTCAATGTATTCTCGATACTTCCATCCAGTCTGTAATAGTTTGCCGGAAGTGGTAAAGCGACGATACGATTGTTAATATCATCAAAATCTACTTCCAATTTCTTCTCTACAGGCTTCGCTGCCGGCTTTAACTCTTCTTTGGCTTCTGACTTTTTCTTATCTTTCTTGTCAGCGACCTTATCTTCTTTTTTAGGCTCTTCTACTTTATCTTCTTTTATCGTCTCTTCGTCACTTTCGTTTTTGAATAGAGAAGGCGTCTTTTTTGACAGAATAAAAGCATAGACGTTATACTGTGGGTTACGTTCGTACGCAGACATGTGCAGCCCTGAGTTAGTCAGTCCTGTGTTTGTACTTGCGATAAAGAAAAGATACTTTCCATCCTTGCTAAAGGTAGGCTGTGCAGCGGCACTCATGCCGTCTGTAATTTGATGTGTCTGTTTGGTCGTCAAATTATACATAAATACAGCACGCACACCGTTATTAAGACTCTTTACGTAAGATATCCAGTTTGAATCAAATGACCAAGATGGTTCAAAATGATTACGCGTACGGCCAGTAATAGAAGCTAATTTATCAGAATCAACCAACACCACATTTTTAGTCGCTATATCTACGTAATACAAATTCAAATGTGCATCATTGAAAAACAACTTTTTACTATCGGGCGACCATGTTGGCTCAAAAAAGAATAAACCAGCACCTAAGTTGATATAAGTTGGCTCATCTACAGCCTTCTGATCACGTAGTACAAGCTGATACTTACCATTTTTGTCCGAAAGATACGATACCCATTTTCCATTTGGAGACCAAGAAGGGAATCTTTCGTGACTTCCAGCGGAATTAGAAATATTTCTAGCATCGCCTTTTTCTTTGGGAACTGAAACGATTTCACCACGGCTTTCGAATAAGGCGCGCTGTCCGGTAGGAGAAATGTCAAAGTTGCGGATATCATCTCTTAGATCGACGTATTTTGACCTCTTGAACATAGGATCAGCTGTTACGGCAATCTTCAAAGTATTTACTTTCTTTGATCCTAAATCAAGAATATGCACTCTTCCATCGTATTCGAATGTTAGCTCATTGCCTACTCCCTGCAGAGTGCGAACATCGTAATCAGTGTAATTTGTAAGCTTCTCTACCTTTTTTGATTTAGTATCGTAGCTATAAATATTTACAATCTTATCTCTATCGGATAAAAAGTAAATTTTCGAACCCAACCAGATCGGTCTCACATCGTTACAATTTTCACCAGGAATAACTTCGGTATTTTTAGTTTTCGTATCGAAGAGCCATATGGATGGCATGCCTCCTCCGCGATAACGTTTGAAAGCAACACGATCCCGCTCGGTCGGATCAGCGTTTTTGATATATGCCCAGTACCGACCATCATCAGACGGTGTTCCTTGATATGCTTCAGGCATCATCAACGGCGTAGAGTTCTCCGCCGCAATTCCTGTTTTGTATAATCGAGATCCTAATGAGTACTGAAACTCACGTGTTGTCTGGAAATACACTTCATTGTTATTCAACCATCCTCTCACCAAATCCGCTGTCGGGTGAAACGTGATACGCTTTGGCTCACCACCTTCTACAGGAATAGTATATACATCTGTATTTCCGTCATAATTACCTGTAAAAGCAATTTGCTTACCATCAGGAGAAAACATGGGGTTCATTTCGACTCCAGGATTGGTGGTTAGTCGACGTGGATTCTGCCCGCTTTTATCGGCAATCCAAATATCCCCACCATAGACAAATGTGACATGTGTCTTGCTAATGCTGGGGTTACGCAACAGCAATGTTTCCTGTTGAGCATGAGCCGCAGACAGGCTACCTACAGCCAGGACTACGCTCAGTAAATTAGAGACTTTTTTAAACATAAAGATATTTTCAAGGTTATTGAACGACAAAGATATTTGATTTTACAGGAAGAAAAAGAGTTATATCCAAGTTGTTGCAATAAGATGTAAAATATCTCTGCATCAGAACCACTTCTCCTGAGTCCGCCCAGCTGGCGGATGACAGATAAAAATCAAACCGTGCGAGCTCATGAAATAATTATACATATATGAAATAAACAAAAAAAGGCTGTCCAAAATGAACAGCCTCTAATATTGTCTTGTAATTGACTACGATTAATCTTCAGATGCGATCTCTTCGTCAACGATAATACGTCCACAGTGCTCGCAGATGATAATTTTCTTGCGTTGACGAATCTCTGATTGCAACTGCGCAGGAATCTTATTATGACATCCAGAACAACTATCGCGTTCGATAGAAACTACAGCCAATCCGTTACGGTAAGAGCTGCGAAGTTTATTGTAAACCTTCAAAAGGCGCTCTTCGTTCTTACCAGCAGCGGTATCCGCTTTCTTCACCAACGCTTCTTCTTCAATCTGCGTCTCCGATGTGATTGTTTCTAATTCTTGTTTTTTAACGTCAAGTTCTCCTTTAGAGTAATCTAAATTCCCTTTTGTCTTTTCGTAAGCTTCTGTTTTATTTTTAATTTCAAACTCAGCTTCTTTGATACGTTTTTCACAAACTTGAATTTCTAGGCCTTGAATCTCAATCTCTTTGGATATCGCATCATACTCACGATTGTTCTTAACCTCATTCAATTGACCTTCGTATTTTTTGATTGCAGACTGTGCATCTTTAATCATGTTTTTACGTTTTACAATTGAATCCTCTAAGTCGTCTAGGTCAATACGAATCTTTTCAAGACGCGTTTCTAACCCAGCCAATTCATCCTCCAAGTCGGCAACCTCTATAGGTAGCTCGCCACGTACTTGACGAATCTTATCTATCTTTGTGTGGATCGATTGCAATGCCCACAATGCTTGTAATTTTTGTTCTACGGTTTGTTCCATTAACTGTAGTATTTTATAGGATTTGTATCTATTTCTGTCAATAGAACAGCAAAGTTAACAAATTTTTTCTGAATAATCTCTAACAATAATTCTTGCGTAAATTGTTCAGATTCGAAATGTCCAATATCAGCAATTATTAGATCTCCCTCAGCATCAAAAAACTCATGATATTTGTAATCCGCAGTAACGAAAATATCCGCTCCTGATCGCTTAGCCTCACTTAATAGAAATCCACCAGCTCCACCACACACTGCGATACGTTCTATTGGTTGGTTCAACAGCTTAGTATGACGAATTACATTTAGTTTTAGTCGATCTTTCAAATAAGGCAAGATACTTTCGGAATCCATAGCCGTGGGCAGGTTACCAATCACTCCAGACCCTACTTGCTGTAGATTGTTTTCTAACGTTACGATATGATAAGCGACTTCTTCATAGGGATGTACGGCTAACATCGCAACCACGATACCTCGCTCTGCTGGCGCGGGAAAAACAACTTCAATCTTAGTTTCTTCTACACGCTCTTGTACTCCCACCTCTCCTATAGTCGGCTTCGCTCCATGTAAAGGCCTGAACGTACCATAACCGGCAGTATTATAACTACATTGGTCGTAATCCCCTATACTACCAGCACCGGCTTCGAATAGCGCTTGACGAACTTGTTCGACATTAGCGCGAGGAACATATACGACAAGCTTTTTTAGTAATCCCGATTTCGGGCTTAATATAGCTTGGTCTATTAAGCCCAATTTATCTGCTATTTTAGAACTGACACCTCCCGTTACATTATCCAGATTTGTATGTATAGCATACAGTGCAATATTATTTTTTATCGCTTTAATCACTGTACGCTCTACATAATTCTTATTGTTGAATTTTTTGAGTCCTTTAAAAACAATCGGGTGATGCGAAATAATCAGATCACATCCCTTTGCTATTGCCTCATCAACAACTTCTTCTGTACAATCTAATGCTATTAATGCTTTATTAACATCGTCATCTGGGTGCCCGACAATCAGACCAGAATTGTCATACGCCTCTTGATAAGACAAAGGAGCGATCTGCTCAAGATACTGTGTTATTTCTTTTAGCTTCATGCGATTCGTATTTATTGATATTCTTCCTCTTGTAAATCTTCATCATCCTGCTTAGTACTATCCCGATACTCAAAAGGCTGCTTTAGTAGCTTTTTATATTCATATATTTTAAACCAATACAACACAAAACCTACAAAGGCAATAATGGAAGCCATAAATCCGACAAAGGCCGGTAGCGGAATATTACTAACCATATAGCCCCCAGCATACATATATCCTTGCTTCTGTGTCGGATCTTCTTCTACAGCAACCTGTCGGTCATAAAACTCATTATTCAGAGAATCGGTAAGTCTGCGAACAACCACAAAATTCCAATAAATATTAAAGAAGGGCAATGCAACAAACCAGGCTTGGCTTGGCAATAGGCACCTGTTTTCTTTTTTTATCAAATTTAAAGTCGTCCGTATCGTATTTGCAAACAGAATCCAGATAAACAACTGGATAAAGAATGCTACCACCAAATACGGGACGAGTTTTTGAAAATCAGGATTTTGTAAGAGTTCTTCCATTTATTATTTTTTCACCGCTTCCTACAGACCCTTCAGTCAATCTGAAGCGAGCCCGAAACGTGTTTAATTTATTTTTAAAGATAAAAAGAGTTAGGCAAATATTAAAAAGATAGCGGGTATCTTATGTAGATCTAGGGCCTGCTGTTTCCAATCTGCCACAGACATACTATATATCATTTCATCCGGTCCCGTCAAATTTGCAGCGACACAAATCCTTGTGCTAGGTTTACACACTTTCAATAACTCACTCAAAAGCTGATTGTTACGAAAGGGTGTTTCAATAAATATCTGGGATATTTTTTCGCGAAAACTCTGTGCTTCCAAATCCTTTATTTTCTTACTTCGCTCTCCCTTGTCAATCGGCAGATAACCATGAAAAGTAAACTTCTGCCCGTTAAATCCAGAAGCCATCAAGGCCAACAGGATGGAACTAGGCCCGACTAGCGGAATAACCTGTATATTACGCCGATGCGCCTCCAGAACCACCTCCGCTCCTGGATCAGCAACCCCTGGACAACCAGCTTCGGACATTAATCCAATATCTTTTCCTTTAAGAACATTAGCAAAGATGATATTGTAGTCGATTTTTTCCCGAGCATGCTTACCAAAATCATGAATAATGAGCTCAGATTGTGGTACGGTCAATCCTGCTGTTTTCAAAAACTTACGGGCGGTCTTTTCATTTTCGACCACATACTCGTGCACTTTCGCTATTACATCTTGATGCAATAGCGTGTATGATGATCTTTCGGCTCCCTCTGCCAAAGGAACTGGTATTAAATAAAGTTTGCCCTTTTCCATGCTGCAAACCTAGCTATTTTTTTCTGAAAGTCTCCGTACTATTGATCCGACATTACTTTGCGAGGCATCAATGAGCTCTCTTCGTTCGGTTCAATGGACATCAAGAGATTTTTTCATAACATTGTTCTTCATTATTGGCATTCAAGAGCCCACGCGATTGTATCGGGTGAGCTCTTGAATGCCTGTTGGTGACCCAAAAGAATCATGAAAGTTTTATTCAAAAGCATCTATTTATGCCAGAAAAACAGATGCTTTTCCTTATTCCCTTTTCAGCAAGACACTCCCTTTATACAATCGTGAATCACCTCCTTTGAATGCCGTCACATTATAGAAATAGGTTCCTTCTTTTAACCCCTCTCCTGTCCATTCATTGGAATAGCTATCCGCTCTAAACAACTCCTTTCCAAATCGGTCTACAATAATTAATTCGACGCGATCATAAGCCTCTAATCCTGAAATCACATAATTATCGTTCTTACCATCATGGTTAGGTGTAAACACATTTGGTATGTACAGATCTCTTGGGACTATCTTCATATATACCTTTGCTGTAGCGGTAAGACCGTTTTTATCCCTTATTCTATATTCCAATACATCATTACCTAAATATCCGTCATTGGCCACAAAGACTACTGTGCCGTTTTCTACATAAGCTCGTCCATGTAGAGGCGATTCTATAATCTCCATACTATTTACTAAGATGGGTGATGAACCAGGTTCATCATTATCCAACACTTGAATAACTTTGGACTGCCCAAAAACAATTACCGCATGATCCATCTTAGCTTGAGGAGGTGCGGTTACAAATTTTGTAAACCGAGTACCGGATAACGTTTTCGAAGATTTAGTCTCCACATCTCTTCTCGTATGAACAGCCTTTGCATCTAGACCTTCAAGATTCGTGACATTACCAATCCAGTTTCCTCCTTCGGCATCCTGCATGATCTGTGCCTCGGGATCAACATAAGCTACTCCATTTGAAGAGACTTGATGTATCAACGTATAATCCATGACCATAGGCTTATCAGAAAAAATATTCCAAACCCGGTCCATCCCGATCTCTTTGTCTTTAAATCTCAGTCCAGATGCTAGATAATCTGTAACAGCCACATAAACTTTATTTCTTTTCAAAGACGGAGTCAACCTAGCAGGCGTATAATCGTCAATCTGCTTACCTACAGGAAATAGGAAAGAAGAACGTCGACTTCCAAACTCTTTAATCAAGTGCCCTGCGAGCGGATTATTGGTGACGACAAATCGCTTGTAATTATAATTCAGTATGGTTGATTCTTCTCCGAGCTCTAGATCATTGCCATCAAGAAAAACATGTGCCCCGTCAACTGCCAGATCTATCGCTCTCCCTAATTTTAGATTAGCCGATTGATCCTTCGCAGCAGAAGATCTTAGTACATCAGGAGCCTCTTTTATATCGGCCAGCTGCAGCCCTTTATTATTCAATAAGACCAGCCTAACACCGAGCGAGTTACCCCCATTCGCATCGATACGTGTAGGTTCTGCTTTCCAATGACTATAGAATGGGTTTGTTGCAGGACTATGGATATTAATAACGCCACTTCCCGAAACTTTAGCTGTGGGTGCAATCCAGATATTCTTTACATATAGATCGATCTGACCATCAATTTTCCATTCCGCATTTTCTCCGATAAATAAAGACTCTGCGTATACGGCCTTAAACTGACTCGATGTCAAAATAGTATTTCCATTACTATAGAGCGAACTCCCAACTCCGTCTTGACCATAAAGGCTAAACACAAACAAAAGGCCGGAACAGAGAAAAACTAACTTCTTCATATCTATCTCTTTATTTTGCTAGGAATGGTAGGATTAACAATAGATGGGCCTAAAATATAAATGCGATGATCCTCTACTTCACCAAAGTTGACATTGTCAACAGGGCTTCTGGCTTCCTTTTCAGAAACATCAAAATAACGCAAACGAACGTAAGTACTATACGGTCTGCGGAGTGCAGGAACAATCCATTTCAGCACAGCCTCACCATCGCCATCACTTTGAATGTCAGCCATTGCCATTTCGTTATCATCAAATTTCCCGTTCAGATCAAAATCAATCCAGCCAGCGACCTTACTCCCCACCTTGGCTCCCTTGTACGGTATTTTTGCGGTAATCTCATTTCCCGGCATATAATACTGTTTATAGGAAAACCGTTTGTACTCTTCAGGCCATGCATCCTCCTCATTCGACAAAAGACTTGCAGTAGGACTTTTATCATCTCCCAGGGCATCTTTAGAAAACATCGCGCCATTATCTTCATCTGGAGGCGTTGTCCCCAAATAGCTACCTTTTGTTAACGTTAGCCCTCCTGCAATATACTCTAAGGCATTTATATTTACTGTCGCCTTAACCTTATCTACTATACTAGCATTATATGCTACAGGATTAATATTGTCTTTCGAAAAAATCAGATTCTGCAACAAATGTATGGGACTTCCATAAGATGCCGGTGCATCTCCCAAGTCAGCAGCAGGATTCAGTAAACCTAAAGCTAATGCAGTCAGCCCACCTCCTTTTAATGTTGCAGTGAAAGATATCCCTAGATCAGGAATAGTTCCTGACTTATTATAAGCCTGCTCGTTAAAAGCCAAGAAAGCAACCGCTCCCGTTTTCTTGTCATTACCCCCTAAAAACTTAATGGTTTGTGTTCCTTCGCGATTATTCTCTTTACGAACGTAATACCCCCCCGTTTCATCAAGATTCTTTTGAACCTCTACCACATGCCAAGTACCATGTGCTTCAGCATAGATATATTCCCTAGTGGGATCGCCGCTACTATCCATAGAGCCCGCTAGTGATTCCGCATCCGCCACCACCATTCCAGGCAAACGAATCGGTATATCGCCAATAGTTGCTTTACAGCTGATTTTTATTTTCGCTCCGCCACCAGTTTTTGTATTCCTGATACCAGAAACCATTTTATTCTGACTCTCATTATTCTCGGTTCGTCCACCACCTATATTATAGAGAATATCTAAAAAGTCTCCGGAGGTCACACCATTACCTGTATATGTTCCTGGAATATAAGACTGAATGGCTCTTTCATCGGCATCATTTCCCGAAACATTTTCAATAGATGTAATCTGAGCCTCTATACAAAGGTATTTACCTTCTCCCAGATCGATGGAAGCTCTCGAGACAGCTCCTACGACTAACGATTCTCCTACTTTCCCATAAGGGTAATTACCCTCTCCCTGACCACCCCAATTCAACCAAAGCACCTTCCCTTTATTGGGGCTAGTACCTCCGCTTGCAAAAGCCGCTTTAACAGTATTATTTTGATAACACTGCGCTCTTACCACCTCTGCGGCAGACAAAAGGATAAGAACCATGCTCAACAAGAAACTTTTATTCGTCATTTTCATGCTTATTAAGGTCTCACGGCAAACACAATATTCATAAATGAACCAATGGTAATATCTGCATCTTGCTTAATTCTATAGGTCAGAACCCCCTCGTTCGATATACTGACCTCCTCGAAGACGGTCTTATCGTAGAAAGTCACATAATAATCGAGTTCGTTTGCTGGCAAAACTGGGAGTGTAGTTACCTTACCCACATTAACTGCACTTGATGATTGATCCGTTAGACCAAATTGTTTTTTATAACTTTCATATAGTTTTATTGTAAATACCCCCCCATTCTCTTCCATAACATCTTTATCGGAAATCTGATCTTTAAATGTTGGCATTACCATGGATGGCATATAAAAGAACTTTGGCATAGCCGATTTCAATATTTTGATCAGATCATCCGTTACCTCAACTTTGTAGTTCTTGGTATTGTTGTTTTCTTCTAAAGTAACTACCGTGCCTTTTCCTCCTGATACTGTTGTTTTTTCTTGATTTGCATGAATATCTTCTGCGATCAGCAATGCTCCAAAATCTCCATCAACTTTAATGATATTCGTTGTATTTGCACTGACTACCTTGGCATTGTGTGTGTTATTGCTCTCGTCCCTATATTCAATCCCTGTCGCATCTTGATTTAATGATGTCAAGGTCTCATTGCTCTTTACTAGAGCAGCCAAGCCTATAGTCTCCGTCAAGCCTTTAGAATTCGTATACTGCAAGGCACTGCTCTCTGCATCATAACGAAGACCTGTTATATTCAAAGCCAATTCTTTAGAAACACCCTTAGCATCTATATAGA
>NZ_FUZF01000012.1 GCF_900168125.1 Sphingobacterium nematocida | reverse complement strand
TATGAACTGTGTTTAAATCCAAACTTAAATTTAATTTTCTCCAAATAATATTCTGTTAGGAGAGCTGTACTTTATACGGTTCCCCTGATTTTGCTATTGCAAATACCTGTTTGATCAGCTTGTTTACCGCTGCTATTATTGCTACCCGATAAGGTTTTCCTTTACCCCTCAACCTTTCGTAGAGATCTTTACAGGCTTTGTTGCATTTTATGGCAGAAACGGCTGCCATATATAATACTTTTCTTACCTGTCCCATTCCCATTTTACAGATATGACCTTTACCTTTCACACTTGTACCTGATTCATATATCCTGGGCGCCAGTCCGAAATAAGATATGACCTGCTTGTAGTTTTTGAACATCCCGAAGCCATCTGTAGCAATGATCAGCATAGAAACACTTCTGGGACCTATACCGGGTACACTTCTGATATTAGAGGCCATTTCTGCGTAGTGCTGTTTTATCAGGATTTCTATCTGGCGCTCTTTCTCCCCAATCCGTTTATCATGGCTTTCAACCTCCTCCGTTATTTCATCATACAATAGCCTATCTATTGTGCCTGCGGCCTCAAAAGCATGCAATTGACTACCTAACATGTGCCTTCTTTGCTTAAGCCCCTCCAGATAAGTTTCCAGATTGCGGATGCTTTGGATTGCTTCAGTTGGAGGTTCCCAGAGCTTAGGACTGGTCATCTGTACAAACGCTGCTATTACCATCGCATCTTTCTTGTCTGTCTTTGCTCTAGACAATCTCATCTGTGCAAACCGGCGTATAACCAATGGATTAACTACTGAAACACGTGTTCCCGAATCATATAAAAATCTTGCCAGCTGGAAGTAATAAGGACCTGTCGCTTCCATCGCAACATGGCTCCCTTGGGTATGCCGAAGCATATCCGTAAAACCTTTACTATTGTTAGCAAACCTGCCCTTGAAAGCTACTTTGCCTTCTTTTAAAACTGCAATGTCAAAATAATCTTTTGAACAATCGATTCCTGTTACCATATTTGTACTAATCGTAAAAAAAGGATTTCAGCAGTTCTTATTATGACTTATCAATCGTAAAAACAGGCTCCTAAGGCCTAATGAACTGTCCAAGTTCGTAATAAGAATGAGAGAAGGGGACTAACATACCGAAGAGTCTTATATGACTAATGACGAACTAAAGTCTTATTCCTTCTCTCTGCTGGATCTTAACCTAAATACAAAACTATATTCTGTATCTGATAATCCTGCTGTTGCTTTACAAACTTACGATGACGGATGCTGTGCGGCTGTTTTTGTGCTCGGTATTCGTGAATGCAAAGCATTTTATATAAGTTTGCGTTATAATAATAAAAGAAAGTTATGATACAACGTATTCAGTCGATTTGGTTACTATTAGCCGCTGTTGTTATTCTGGGTTTATTTATTTTCCCCTATTTGAATTATACAGACCTGGTGGGTTTGGGTAAAAAACTTTTGGTGACAGGATCCTATTCTGCTGTGAATAATGAAAGTGTGAAACAGGAAAGTTATATCCTACAAACGGTAGCTACTCTTGTACTCGGATTTATACCTATTATAACGATTTTTCTATATAAAAATAGAAAGAGACAATTAACCCTAATTTTTGTTGAAATCCTGTTAATATGTCTTTTTGCAGTTTGGTTATTTGTGTCTGCTAATAATACCTTAAGTTTAATCTCTCAATCTTTTGGAGCACATAATATTGGAGTGGGATTCTTTCTGTTACCTGTTGCAATTATCTTTCTTGCGATGGCAATAGGTGGAATTCGTAAAGATGAAAAGTTAATTAAATCGGCAGATCGCCTAAGGTAATGAGAAAGGTTGGGTTACTTATTGCATTTACTTTTTGTTTGAGAACGCTAGTTCTTGCGCAAGAGCCAACAAGAGAATTGTTGGAGATTGATGATATACAGATTGATGTAAAGAGCGCGACTTTGTCCAAAAATGCGGATACGGCTACTGTTGAACTATTTTTGATATCCTATCAAAAAGGCACCCGTGAGTTCAAGCTTAATAGTTTTGCTTCAGGTATTGTTGATTCTGGTGGTAAGACGTATTTATACGACTCTATGCAGATGGGGAAGGTTTTGGTGAAATTGACCGATAGACAGAATTATATACATTATCTGCTGGAGGAAGATGAGCCCGTTAAGTTTATTGTTAAAACAGCAGGGTGGAAAAAACAGTGGGGAAAGCCACAGCAATTTAAATTGGCTTTTGAGGATAGTGAAGAGGAAGGGAAATTTTTAGAAGTAATAATCGATCTATAAATAAAAAAGGCAATCTAATTTAGATTGCCTTTTTGTTTATCTTGAATAGCGGAATTGCTGTTTGTCCATCATAGACATCTGGTCTTTCATCATTTTAATCTGATCGGCCAGTAGTTTGTTTTTGTCTGCTTTTTTTGCTTCCTGTAATAGCTTTTCTGCTTCACGTTTATTTCGCTTAGCCATCATGACACCTGCCAAGCTCAATTTTGCTAAGGCTACATTGTGATCCATATGTAGACCTAGGGAAAGAGCTTTTTTAAAGAACTTTTCTGATTGCATAGGTGCGCGTTGAGACTCAATCAAGCCAAGTAACAAGTGGTAGTATCCGTGTTGTGCATTGATTAATTGAGACTCATAGTTCTTAATCTTATTTAACCATTTTTCTGCATTGGGGATATCTTGTTTTCTAAAATACCATTGTGCAATTAACATATTTTCATTAAAAAATACAGTGACCCACGCAAGTATGGTGATTAAGATGGCTAGTATTCCCCATCCCCACATGCCGAACCAAAAAAGAGCCACAGTACCTATCAATAGGAGGCTGCTTAAAATTATACGTACTAAATTTGACATTTCTCTCTATAACTATTTGAATATGCAAATATCCATTAATTTAAGATGTTATCCAACAGGTTTGATGGATAAAAATGAGTATCCCTTGGAATTTATAACAGAAACGCCCTTTTGGTAAGTGATTTTTAATGCAAGTAACGAACTGAACACCGCATATGTAATTTTTGTCTTATCTTGTATAAAACAAATCTGATGGAAGCGTATTTAAATGTCATTATCCGTTGCGTGGTGGTTTATCTTTTCATGTTGATTGCCATTCGTGTTTTTGGTAAAAAAGAACTATCCCAACTTAATACGGCTGATGTCATCCTGATACTACTCATTAGCAATGCCGTACAAAATGCCATGGTAGGCGAAAACAGCAGTCTTGAAGGCGGACTATTGGCTGCATTTGTGCTTTTTCTGATTAATTTCTTGTTCAAGCGTTTTGTTTTGAAAAATAGGTATTTACAGAAAATCATGGAGCAGAAACCAGAAGTGTTGGTACACAAAGGTAAACCGGATTTCGATATGTTGAGTAGGATAGGGATATCGGCTGATGAATTGTATGAAGCAATGCGCGAGCACGGTGTAGAACATATTAAGGATGTAAAACTGGCCATGTTTGAAGAAGATGGGAGTATTTCGATAATTTCTGGTGATACACATCTGAAACAATCCGTTTATAAGCGAAAGTATAACCATAGGCATTTGAAAGGATCTAATTAATATTTACATCTTTTTGGCGTATCTTTTGGTTAATATAGGGCATTTTAACTAAGTTTGGACGCATGGAAAAACTATTTGACGAGAGCTGGGATAGGGTGTTGAAACCTCTATTTAAGCAGGAATATATGCATCGTTTATCTGCCTTTGTTCAAGAAGAGCGTAAGAACTGTGCTGTCTACCCACCGCAAGATCAAGTCTTCAATGCATTTAAGTTGACCCCATTAGAAAAGGTGAAAGTGGTGATTTTAGGACAGGACCCTTATCATAATATCGGACAGGCACATGGACTCTCCTTCTCGGTGCCTAAAGGTATCGCTCATCCTCCATCACTTAAAAATATTTTTTCAGAACTTACAGTCGATATACCTGGCTTTGTGTACCCTCAGTCTGGCGATTTGACAAAATGGGCGAAGCAAGGGGTCTTATTACTCAATGCTACGCTCACCGTACGGGCACATCAAGCAGGATCTCATCAGAAGCAAGGATGGGAGGTGTTGACTGATCAGATTATTGCAAAAATTTCAGAAGAATTGGAGGGGGTGGTGTTTATGTTGTGGGGAGCCTATGCACAGAAGAAGTCCGTACTTATAGATCATCGAAAACATTTAATATTAAAAGCTGTACATCCATCTCCACTCTCTGTGTATCGCGGTTTTTTTGGATCAAAGCATTTCTCTCAGGCTAATGTTTTTCTGCAAATGAAGGGTAGAGAGGCCATAAATTGGCGGTTAGACTAAGCATAGCGTTCTTGAATATGCTCGTATGTATATTCTTTGATTTCAAGTTGTTTGAGGTGTTTGATATAAATCTTGACACCTTCTTGAAGGATGTGCGTAAAGAGTAGGTGGCTATCGTAAGTGATTTCGAAAGAGATTGTGGGGTCAAATGTTTCATCTGCTTCGCCTAATACGACATATTCGAGCTTGCCTGATGTTGTAAACCTTTTGATTATTAGTTGCTTGTTTTCTTGAGGCGATACCGTATACCAAGCGCCATCTCCTACGCCTCCGAGATACATCGCTTCTTTTGGTACTGTGATTGGTTTGGAACGATAATGTACTGCACCGATAATTTGATCCGTGGGTAGTAAATCTGCTTTAGTCTGAAAGACATTGTCTCCAAGTTGTCGTACAAGGAACCAAAATGATTGGAATCGGTTCATCCGAAAACGTATAAGACCATCTTGGGGAGTATAGGAATAAATCATACGATCATTTACCGTATTTATCAAATTGCTTACTGGACTGCTTTTTATGGTTTCAGGCAAATTAATCATATGCCAGAAATGAAACCGTTGAGAAGACTTTATCAGCATTCTAGTTATAAAGCGAGAACAGTTATTGTTATTACGGGCCACTGCTCCATAGGGATAGGTGCCTTGCATAACACATTGATCCCCGTATTTACGGGCCATGGAAAAGTTTATTCCCTCGACAACGGATAGGAATAACTTTCCTTCCCCATACATTGCTGGTTTTAAAAGTTCGAAATGTTCGACTATTTCTTGGAGGTTACAGATTTTGTTTTCGTGAAATTTGGCAGCTAACTTTATTTCCAATAAAGGGTCCGAGAATTGCGACCGTGCACGACCGTAACCACGTGGAGCAATGTATCTGCCAAAATCGTAAAACAACATGCTGCCATTTTTGCTGTCTACAAGTACTACTCCTGTGTGACCGACTTTGAAGTTGAGATTTTTTACTATACCTATTTTTTTGAAAAACATCATCCACTTTTCGTCACCCCTAATGGTTGCATCAGGCCATGTCAATATTATTGCGAAGTCGTTATAAGGTATAGTTTGCTCTGGCATTCTGTTTAGTATTCTAAAGGTACGATAGGCTCTTTTTTAGAAGTAGACATGATCATCATTGTTTGAAATGTTTTTACAAATGGGATTTTAGCAATCTTTTCCATAATAACACCTTCATATGCTTTAATGTCTTTTACATAGACTTTTAAGATAAAGTCACAATTGCCGGTGACATGATGACATTCTGTAACCTCTGGGATAGCCTTTACTGCTTCTACGAATTCAGGGATAGCATTATGTGTGTGAAAGTCTAGAGAAATTTGAATAAAGGATTTGATTCCCAAACCTAATTTTTCCTCGTCAACGAAGGCATGGTAACTTTTGATAAAGCCCGAGTTTTCTAGCTTTCGTACTCTTTCTAGTGTAGGTGCAGGCGATAAACCAATGTTTGTCGCTAGTTGGAGATTTGTAATTCTTCCATTCTCTTGCAGCAGCCGTAGTATTTTTAAATCTAATTTATCCGGTTGATAAGACATAAGGCTATTTTAGTTCAATTTGTAAACTTAAATAAAATGCTTCGAATTCACGAATACCCTGGGTAAAAAATATAAAGAAGAGCATTCATTTTTGATTACGACGCTTTAAAAATATAACATTAGACGCTGAAAGAAATGTGGTTTTGGTGTAAAGTTTTTTGAGTGCAATGCAATAGTTGTTGGTTATTTAATTAGGAGATGTTTATAGTTTTTAGCTATTGTAATCATTTTTTTGTCAAAAAAGAAACACGAAACTGTTCTGAGCACAAAAAAAGTGATGTTTGTCACAAATTTAGGGAATAACGCTGCTTAATGGAGGAAAATATACTGTTTAATTGCTATTTAAGTCGTAGCTTTGTAGTCCTATAAGAGAGTGGGGGTTGCCTATTCATAAAAGGGAAAAGATTACTATGAGTACCAAAGACGACGAATTACTGAAAGAGCTGGAGCAGGAGGAGTACAAATACGGTTTTACAACCGATATTGAGATGGACATTGCTCCCAAGGGATTGAATGAAGACACTATTCGCCTGATATCTTCAAAAAAGAACGAACCAGAATGGTTATTAGAATGGCGGTTGAAAGCTTTCCAACATTTCTTAAAAATGAAGATGCCTACATGGCAGAATTTTGAAAATCCTGAAGTTGATTTTCAAGATCTTTCTTATTATGCTGCTCCTAAGCCCAAAAAGCTGTTGGAGAGTATGGATGAGGTGGATCCTGAATTGTTGGCTACTTTTGCGAAATTAGGGATTCCATTGGATGAACAGAAGATATTAGCAGGAGTTGTTGCTGTTGATGCGGTTTTTGACTCTGTTTCTGTTAAAACGACTTTTCGTGAAAAGTTGAAGGAAAAGGGAGTTATATTCTGTTCTTTCGGCGAAGCTGTACAAGAATATCCTGAGTTGGTGAAAGAATATTTGGGGACAGTTGTTCCTCAAACCGATAATATATATGCAGCGCTAAATTCAGCGGTGTTTTCTGATGGTTCATTTGTGTATATCCCTAAGGGAGTACATTGCCCAATGGAACTTTCTACTTATTTCCGTATCAACGCACAGAATACAGGTCAATTTGAACGTACATTGATTGTTGCAGATGAAGGATCCTATGTTTCGTACTTGGAGGGATGTACTGCACCGATGCGCGATGAAAATCAATTGCATGCAGCTGTTGTCGAATTGATAGCGATGAAAGATGCTGAAATTAAATACTCTACTGTACAAAATTGGTATCCTGGAGATAAAGAAGGAAAAGGTGGGATTTTTAACTTTGTGACAAAGCGTGGTATTTGTAAGGGGGATAATTCCAAGATTTCTTGGACTCAGGTAGAAACAGGTTCTGCTATTACATGGAAATACCCAGGGGTTATTCTTAAAGGGGATAATTCAGTAGGCGAGTTCTATTCTGTTGCGATGACGAAGAACTTTCAGGTAGCTGATACAGGTACGAAAATGATTCATTTGGGTAAAAATACCAGATCTAAAATCATCTCTAAAGGGATTTCCGCAGGAAGAAGCCATAATAGCTACCGTGGGTTGGTGAAAATCGGTCCGAATGCGGACAATTCGCGGAACTTTACACAATGTGATTCGCTTTTAATCGGAGATCGTTGTGGAGCTCATACATTCCCATACATCGAAAATAAAAGTAAGACAGCAAAGTTAGAGCACGAGGCTACGACTTCTAAAATTGGAGAAGATCAAGTATTCTATTTGAATCAACGTGGTATCGATTCTGAAAAAGCGGTAGGTTTAATTGTCAACGGCTATGCCAAAGAGGTGTTAAACCAGTTGCCAATGGAATTTGCTGTTGAAGCTCAGAAATTGATTGCTATCTCTTTAGAAGGTTCAGTAGGGTAATAAGTAATATAGAACAATTAAAAATAATAATTGAGTTATAGGTCTCAATGCCCAATACTCAATACTCAATACTAAAGTAATGTTAAGCATTAAAAATTTACATGCGTCTATAGAGGACAAACAAATATTAAAGGGATTAAATCTAGAGGTTAAACCCGGTGAGGTTCATGCTATTATGGGACCTAATGGGGCTGGAAAAAGTACCTTGGGCAATGTGCTGGCAGGGAGAGATTCCTATGAAGTAACAGCAGGAGAGGCTATTTTGGATGGCGTGGATTTATTGGATTTGTCACCCGAAGATAGAGCACGCGAAGGTTTGTTTTTAGCATTTCAATATCCTGTAGAGATCCCCGGTGTGTCTAACATCAACTTCTTGAAGACAGCGGTTAATGATATTCGCGAATATAAAGGTTTGCCTCCTATGGAAGCAAAAGAGTTCTTGAGAACAGTTAAAGAAAAACAGCAATTAGTTGAGTTCTCTGCTAATCTGGCGAACCGTTCGTTGAACGAAGGTTTTTCGGGAGGTGAGAAAAAACGTAATGAGATTTTTCAGCTAGCAATGTTGAATCCAAAGTTATCTATTTTGGACGAGACGGATTCGGGATTGGATATTGATGCGTTGCGTATTGTAGCTAATGGTGTGAATCAATTGCGTTCAAAGGATAATGCATTCGTCGTGATTACGCACTACCAACGTTTATTGGACTATATAGTTCCTGATTTTGTACACGTGTTGTACGATGGACGTATCGTGAAGACTGGAACAAAGGAATTGGCGTTGGAGCTGGAGGAGAAAGGGTACGATTGGCTTAAAGAATTGGATACACAAGAGGGCTAATCGGGATATACAACGAAGGCTTTGAATATTGTTTCTAGCCGTTTACAAAAAATAGATCCGCCCAGATGGATTTGGAGATGGGTGGGTTGATAAAAAATAACATGAGTACTATAGTAGCAAATTCTTTATTCGAACAGTTAGCTTCTACTTTTCAAGAGTTGGAGTCGACTAATGAACTTTCATCGCTAAAAGATATACGTAAAGGTGCCTTTGCTCAGTTCGAGCAACAGGGTTTCCCTACGGTGAAAAACGAAGATTGGAAATATACAAATATCCACAGTTTGATCAACAAGACTTACCTGTTGAATGAAGATGTAGATGTTTCCGATTTGGATTTGAGCCAAGCAGATATCCCAGGGTTGGATGCACATCGTATTGTGTTGATCAATGGACAATATGTGCTAGCTTTTTCTTCTTTGGAGGATGAAATTGGTCTGACTGTTAAGCCTATCGAAGAGGCCGCATTAGAGTTGAACTTTCAGAAGCATTTTGCGCAACATGCTGATAAAACAGGAAGTGCTGTAGTAGCGTTAAATACGGCTTTACATACTTCGGGGCTTTATTTGTCTGTCGGAAAAAATAAGGTTGTATCTAAGCCGATTCAGATCGTACACGTAGCAACAGGAAGCAGTGATTTTTTTGCACAAACTAGAAATTTGTATGTCCTAGAGGCAAATGCTGAAGTCGAAATCATTGAATCATTTATTACATTGGCCGGATCTGCAAAGAACCTGCAAAATAAAGTAACGGAGATTGTATTAGACGAAAACGCGAAGTTGCAACATTATTATCTGCAATTAGCCTCAGCGTCGGGTTCATATATTAATCATACAGAGATTTATCAATCAAAGTACAGTCTATATAACAATTACAATTGCAACTTCCCAGGCGCTTCATTTGTTCGTAATGACATCAATGTACGTTTGGATGCAGAAAATGTAGAGTCTCACCTCTACGGCATTAATTTGCTGGCAGATAAACAGTTGGTAGATAATCATACGGTTGTTGATCACATGAAACCACATTGTGAATCCTATGAATGGTATAAAAATATACCGCAAGACGAATCTACCGCCGTGTTTAATGGAAAGATTTTTGTTCGCGAGGACGCACAAAAGACAAATGCATTCCAACAGAATAACAATATGTTGATTGGAGATAAATCAACAGTAAATACTAAGCCTCAATTAGAAATTTTTGCGGATGATGTAAAGTGTTCTCATGGGTGTACTATGGGACAGTTTGATGATGAAGCATTGTTTTATTTGAGAGCAAGAGGTATTGGCGAGGAATCTGCGCGTACATTGTTGGTTCATGCTTTTGCATTTGATGTGACTTCAAGATTCTCTAATGAGGTAATACGAGCTTACGTGGAGGATCTTGTAGCTAAGGGGCTAGATAAAAAGTAATTAATAGTAGTTTAGTTTATATAAAGCGTCTAGGGATTTTTTCTTAGACGCTTTTTTGCATATTGTTATCTGGAGGAGATTCTGATTAAAGGTTTTTTCTTTTCATAGGTATAGATTGTTTTATTGCTACTCATGTATCTTTACGATTGGAATATGCAGTTGAATAGCTTAATCAGGTGGAGTCTGTTTAATTCGTTGCTGCATGAGAAGAGTATAATAAAATAGAGGATAATTTTTTGATGAAAGATCAGAGGTGGTTTCGAACCTATATTTACATTTGGGCTGGACAATTTGTGTCCATGCTTAGTAGTTCGGCAGTCAATTTCGCTGTAATGATATATTTAAGCTTGCATTATAAGTCTGCGGAGGTGCTTGCTTTTTCCGGAATTGCAGGTTTGCTACCGCAGGCACTGATAGGGCCGTTTGCTGGAGTATTTATTGATCGTTGGGATCGTAAGAAGGTAATGATCTATGCCGATGGTTTTATTGCTATCTGTACTTTTTTGATGTCGTTTGCTTTTGTCGAAGGGGAGGCGAATCTAGCGCTCGTTTATTTGCTTTTGGCTTGTCGTTCTGTAGGGTCAGCTTTTCACTCTCCAGCGATGCAGGCTATAGCTCCATTGATTGTTCCTAAAGAGCAACTTTTGCGGGTATCGGGCATTAATCAAATGCTACAATCGGTAAGTAGTATTGCAGGACCTGCTTTGGGAACGCTAGCTATTACCTTTTTTCCGATAGGCAAAGTGTTGTATATGGACGTGATCGGAGCAGTATTGGCAATCACCTCATTGTTGTTTGTAACTATCCCGCGCCTTGTTACAGAGACTTCTAAAGCTAGTATTTCAGGAGTTATTGCAGATTTAAACATCGGTCTACAGGCCATATATAGAAATAAAGGGCTTAGCTTGTTATTTTTATATGCTATGCTGGCCACATTTTGTGTGATGCCGGTAGCGATAATGTTTCCGCTCTTGACTATTGACCACTACGGAGGAGGCAAATGGGAGATGAGTGTTATAGAGGTCATCTGGGGGGTAGGTATGTTGATTGGAGGTGCTTTATTGGGGAGCTCAAAGGTTTCTTTTTCTAAAATAATGTTGGTCAATATGATGCATATTGCCTTGGGAGCAACATTTGTGTTTTCGGGTATATTTCCTGCTGGTTGGTTCTATGGATTTGTTCTAATAACCGGAATTGGAGGGATGTCTATGTCTGTCTTTTCGGCAGCGTTTATGACTATCATACAAGAGCAAGTAAAGGCTGAAATGTTAGGACGTGTGTTTTCCTTATATTTTAGCTTAGCTATTTTACCTAGTATAATCGGTTTATTGTTTACGGGAATTATAGCTGATAAGATCGGCGTAGCAAATGCTTTTATTATATCTGGTGTGGCTATGGGGATTGTTGGGGTCTTATCGTTTATGACGCCTTCAGTAATGCGCTTAGGAGGAATTAAGAAAGATGAAACTGCTGAAAAGCACAATTCTTTGAAAATGGATAGGTAAAGACAGTGTTTTTACAGGTTGTAGTATTTGTGTTATATGGATAATTATCAAAAATAAAAAAAGGTTTTATCGGATATCCTGATAAAACCTTTTTTAGAGCGAAAGACGAGATTCGAACTCGCGACCCCAACCTTGGCAAGGTTGTGCTCTACCAACTGAGCTACTTTCGCTTGTTTTGTGATACAAAAATAAGCTATTTTACTATTCTTGTCAAGAAGAATAGTAAAATACTTATTGTAATCTGTGTATAGCGTCTACACAGTTTATTCCGTCTATAGCAGCAGAGACAATGCCTCCGGCATAGCCAGCACCTTCGGCACAGGGATAAAGACCTTTTATCTCTGTATGTTGCAGGGTGTTAGGGTCACGAGGAATACGTATTGGTGCCGATGTCCTCGATTCGACTCCGACTAAGATCGCTTCGTTCGTATAGTACCCTTTCATTTTTTTTCCGAAGATCGGAAGGGCACCTCGAAGTGCTTGATGGACAAAATCGGGTAGAACTTCGTTGAGGTTGACCGATTTTGTCCCCGGTTTGTACGAATTTAGGGGTAGATCGGTAGAGATTCTATTTTCGACAAAATCGACCATCCGTTGCGCTGGTGCCATTAGATTGCCACCTCCGAATTCGAATGCTTTTTGTTCGACTTGTCTTTGAAAATCTAAAAGTGCAAATGGGTCATGTGCTGTATTTGGAACGTCTTCTAGACTAATCTGTATGACTGTGCCTGAGTTGGCTGTAGGGTTGTTCCTTTTCGATGGCGACCAGCCATTTACCACAATCTCATTCGGATCTGTTGCACAAGGAGCTATAATTCCTCCTGGGCACATACAGAATGAGAAGACACCCCTGCCGTTTACCTGTTCGACCAGACTGTAATACGCAGGCGGAAGGTTTTCGTGACGCGTACTACAATGGTATTGCGCTTGGTCAATTATGCTTTGTGGGTGTTCTATCCGTACACCCAAAGCAAATGGCTTTGCTTCTAAGTGCCATTTCTTCTTCCGGAATAATTCGTAGATATCTCTAGCGGAATGTCCTGTGGCCAGAATAACATGTTTGGTATCAAACCGTTTGCCATCGGCTGTTGAAACAGCTGTGACTTCATCAAATTGGGTATAGATGTCATCTACTTTACTGTCGAAGTGTACTTCTCCACCCATCTCTTGAATACGTTGACGCATATCTTCGATGATATGTGGGAGCTTGTTTGTGCCGATATGAGGACGGGCATCAATGAGTATGTCTTGATCCGCGCCATGCTCGACAAAGATGGAGAGTACTTTGTTTACATCGCCCCTTTTATCGGATCGGGTGTACAATTTTCCGTCGGAGTAGGTTCCTGCTCCTCCTTCACCAAAACAGTAGTTAGATTCTGTATTAACGAATCCTTCTCGATTGATTTTGGCGAGGTCTCTTCGACGCTCACGGACGGGCTTGCCACGTTCCAATACGATTGGTTTCAATCCGAGCTCTAAGCACCGATAGGCTGCGAATAAGCCAGCCGGTCCAGCACCTATAATGACCACCGACCTCGCGTCATCCACTTGTTTAAGGTCTGATTTAAAAGATAAAGGTGCTGGGTCTTCATCAATGAAGAATACTACCCGCACACGGTAAACTACCGTACGAGCACGTGCATCTATTGAGCGTTTGCGAATATATATACCCTTAATCCGTTTACGGTCCACTTTTAATTTTAGGGATCCTTGTTGGATAATATGATTCTCGTCTCGTATGAAGTCAGGGCTTATCGCCAATTCAATCTCTTTCTGCATAGGGTGTTAAGTTGGGTTTTTATCCCACAATAGGTGCAAAAGTAACAATTTAACAGACATATATCTATATTAAAAAGTTGGCATTTGCTTTGTTTCTCTAGTTTGAAATTAAAAAGTAATTTGTATTTTTAAAAAACAAGACTGAAGTTGTCATGCTATTAAGAATCTTATTTCTATATATGAGTGAATTAATTTATGATACCTTTATAGGAGTAGAAAACAAATTATTCTGATGAAAATAGTACACATGAAAAGATTATTAATTGCAATTGTTGGATTATTTACCGCGCTTTCATTTAGCTCTTGCGGTTATAATACCATGGTCTCTAAAGATGAAAATGTTAAAGGAAAATGGGCTCAGGTAGAAAATGCCTACCAACGTCGCGCGGATTTGATTCCTAACCTTGTTTCTACAGTTAAAGGGGCAGCTCAGCATGAGCAGGGAACTTTGACTGCGGTGGTTGAAGCAAGAGCAAAAGCGACATCTGTAACGGTCAATGCCGATAATCTTTCGGAAGAAGCAATTGCAGAATATCAAAAGACCCAGGACGATTTGTCGCAATCCATTGGTAGATTGTTGGTTAGTGTGGAGGCCTACCCTGATTTGAAGGCAAATTCAAATTTTCAAGAGTTGCAAGCACAATTAGAAGGAACGGAGAATCGTATTTCTGTAGAACGCCGATCGTATAATGAGGCTGTACAAGATTACAATACCACAGTAAGAAGTTTTCCAAATAACATTGTCGCAGGAATGTTTGGTTTTAAAGCAAAAGGAACCTTTAAAGCGGCTGAGGGCTCTGATAAAGCACCGACTGTCTCGTTTTAGTGTTTTAAACGAATTTCTTTAAAAGATTAATGTAAGATGGGTATTGCAGGCCAGTATTCATCTTTCTTTTTTGTTATTAAATCTCGGTATTATGTCAATATTGAATACAGAAGAGCAGGAGCAAATTGCTCATGCTGTAAGTAGGGCAGAGAATAGAACCTCCGGAGAGATACGTGTCGTTGTAGAAAATATTGCCGGAGATATGACAGCAATTCAAAAGGCAACACAATACTTTGAGGAATTGGATATGCATAAGACTGTTCTTCGTAATGGTGTGTTAATCTATTTAGCTGTTGTGGATCATCAGTTTGCTATTATTGGTGATATTGGGATTCATAGCCGGGTTTCTGAGGATTTTTGGGAGCTTACTAAAGAGCGTATGTTACCTCATTTTAGGACCGGTGATTTTTTGCGAGGTATTATTGAAGGCGTGCATGAAGCAGGGGAGCAATTACATCATTTTTTTCCAAAACAAGAGGACGATATTAATGAGTTACCGAATGAGGTACATTTCGGTAAACATTAGGTATGTACCCACATAAACTATTTCAATGAGAAATCAGAGAAGAAGCTTTTATTCGTTAGTATTAAAGAAGAGCACATTATTCGTGCTCTTCTTTATCGGAGTATCTGTTGCTGTGGCACAGGATTTTCCTCCAGTATCTAAAACGCTGGTCACGGACTATACGAACACCTTGACATCTGAAGAAATTCAGGCGTTGGAGCGTAAGCTAGTCGCATTTGATGACAGTACTTCCACACAAATAGCTGTTGTATTGGTTAACTCTACGGAAGGTTACGATGTAGCCGATTATGCCGTCCGATTAGCTCAGAAATGGGGAGTCGGGAGTAAGAAGTATAACAACGGTGTTATGGTATTGGCAGCTATTGGGGATAGGGCTGTAACTATTCAGACTGGTTATGGTATCGAAGGCGCATTACCGGATGCTATCGCTTATCGGATTATCGAAAATGATATTAAACCAGCTTTTCGTTCGGGAAACTACTATAGTGGGTTAAATGCCGCAACTAGTTCCATAATTTCTTACACAAAAGGCGAATATAAGGCTGAACCCAAAGATTCTTCAAAATCAGAGGGAGGACGTTTAGGAGGAGTGGTACTTATCATTATTGTTTTTGTTGTAATAGCATTGATTTCTAAGGGCGGTGGTGGTCGCAATAAGGGGCGTCGTATAATTGATGGTAAAGGGTCTTCAGATCTTTTTTGGTGGATGTTGTTGAGCGGATTGGGTGGTGGCTCAAGGGATGATTCTGATAGAGGAGGCGGCTTTGGCGGCGGAGGTGGTTTTGGAGGTTTCGGAGGTGGCGGCTTTGGCGGTGGAGGAGCTAGTGGAAGATGGTAATACTAAAATAGAATTAAGGAACGTTAGTTAAAGTATAGAATATTATAATAATGATGAAGAAAATGTTGATGTGTAGTGTGGCAATATTGCCGACACTAATTTTTGCTCAGGAACAATACACGATAAAAGGTAAAGTCGGAACCCTTAATAGTCCAGCTAAAGTATATATGCAGTATAGAGAGAAGGGGCAAGAAAAACTTGATTCTGCCACTATTTCTAATGGTGAATTTAAATTTAACGGCGTGGTCGACGAGCCCTCGCAGGCTTATTTAATCATTTCACCAGAAGGCAAGGCTCTTCGCCAACTTCAAGGTCCAGATTTTGGGTCCGTGTATCTTTCCAACGGGGTGATTTCTGTTGTTGGGAATACATTGAAAGACGCAAAGGTTTCGGGTAATTCTATTAATGACGAGTTTGCAAAATATCAATCGGCAGGCAAGGAGTTATCTAGTGCTATGGATGCCTTGAATAAGGAGTTTTATGCAGCAAGCGACGAACAGAAAAGTGACGAAAGCTTTATTGCTTCCTTACAGAATAAGGCACAAGAAATCTATGAGAAGCAAGAGGTGATTGACAAAGAGTATATTGATGCGAACCCAAATAGTTATGTCACGTTAACGCTATTGGATGAAAAAATAAGCCCTGAAAATGTTCTTGAGTTGGAAGGTAAGTTTAAAGCGCTTTCGGCTTCATTGAAGTCAACGGCTAAAGGGAAAGCGCTAAGTGAAAAGATTCTATCGATGCGTAAGCTTGCTGTGGGAATGCCTGCTCCAGATTTTACATTGCCAGACACAACGGGAAAAGACATTTCTCTTTCATCACTTAAAGGTCAGTATGTTCTTGTTGACTTTTGGGCATCTTGGTGTGGACCATGTAGACATGAAAATCCTTATGTAGTGGCTGCATATAATAAATTTAAAGATAAAGGTTTTACTGTCTTCGGTGTATCTTTGGATAACCCCGGAAAAAAGGATGCTTGGATTAAGGCTATTGAAGATGATAAATTAGGGCAGTGGCAGCACGTTTCGGATTTGCAGGGGTGGAAATCTATCGTTGTAGAACTGTATGCTATCAAAGGTATTCCGCAGAATTATCTTTTGGATAGGGAAGGAAAAATAGTTGCTTCGAACTTGCGTGGTGAGGCGTTGGAGGCTAAGCTTGCCGAATTGTTAAATTAAAAAAAGGGGCTTTTTGATTTGTCAAAAAGCCCCTTTTTTTATAGCATTTCTTTTAGTAAGTTGAGTGCATATTCGATTGTGTTGACGTTGCTCAAAGCCAATCGAAGTTGTCCCTTAACCTCTTTCAGGTTGCTGATGCTGGGATGGTGTTGTACAAATTCTAATACTTTTCCAAATTGAGCAGATTCAAAGTATGTAGACTTCGGGTTATTAACGAAATATCCTTTGAGTGTTTGCTTTTTGAACGATATTTTTTCGAACCCTATTTCCTTGCCCAACCATTGAAGTCGAAGTGTATTAAATAGCTCAAATACCTGACTAGGGATAGGACCAAAACGATCTTCAAGTTCTTTTTCGAACGCAGTCAGCTGTTGCTCATTCTCTAATCGCGCTATTTCATTGTATAGATTATATCGTTCACTAATATTCGTTACATACTCATCTGGAATCAATACCTCAAGATCTGTGTCGATCTGGGTGAAGGTTACGTATTTCCGGTTTTGCTCGTCGGCAAATAGGTCGCTAAATTCATCATCTTTCAATTCTTGTACCGCTTCATCTAAGATCTTGTTGTACATTTCAAATCCTATTTCGGCAATAAAGCCGGATTGTTCTGCCCCTAAGAGATTTCCTGACCCCCGGATATCGAGATCACGCATTGCTACATTAAAGCCAGAACCTAATTCGGAAAATTCTTCGATGGCTGAGAGACGCTTGTATGCTTCTGGGGTTAGGGTAGACAGTGGCGGACTAAGTAGATAACAAAATGCTTTCTTGTTGGATCGACCTACACGGCCACGCATCTGGTGAAGATCGCTCAACCCGAACATATGTGCGTGGTTGATGATAATGGTATTGGCATTGGGGATGTCTAAGCCGGCTTCGATAATCGTTGTAGCGACTAGTACATCAAAATCATGATTGATGAATTTCAACATGACGTCTTCTAGGTCGTCTCCTTCCAGTTGTCCGTGAGCTACTCCAACACGTGCTCCTGGAACAAGCTTTTGAATCATCGCGCCGAGCTGCTTTAGATCAGCAACTCTGTTATGTATAAAGAAGACTTGACCGCCCCGATCCAGTTCAAATGAGACAGACTCCTGTATTAACGTTTCATTGAAAACATGAAGCTCTGTTTGTACAGGTTGGCGATTTGGGGGTGGGGTGGATATAATGCTTAGATCCCTTGCTCCCATAAGAGAGAAGTGTAGGGTGCGAGGTATTGGGGTTGCTGTTAATGTTAACGAGTCTACATTTGCACGCATTACCTTTAGCTTTTCTTTCACTGATACCCCGAACTTTTGTTCTTCGTCAATGATCATCAAGCCTAAATCCTTAAACTTGACATCTTTACTGACGAGTCGATGTGTGCCTATGATGATGTCTATTTTTCCCTCTTCAAGTTTCTTTAATGTTTCCTTGATTTGTTTCGTCGTCTTGAATCGATTGATATAATCAATGTTTGCTGGTAAGCCTTTGAGGCGTTCAGAGAATGTACGGAAATGTTGTAAGGCAAGAATGGTCGTCGGTACAAGGACGGCAACCTGTTTGCTATCGGCAACAGCTTTGAATGCAGCTCTGATAGCTACTTCAGTCTTGCCGAAACCTACATCTCCACAGACTAATCGATCCATAGGATGTGGAGATTCCATATCCCGCTTGACATCAGCAGTAGATTTTTCCTGGTCAGGTGTGTCTTCGTAAATAAAGGAAGCTTCCAGTTCTTTTTGAAGATAGGTGTCTGGACTGAAGGCATTCCCCGTTTGCGCTTTGCGTATAGCATATAGTTTGATGAGGTCGCGTGCGATGTCCTTAACCTTTTTCTTTGTTGTTTTCTTTAATTTGTCCCAAGCATCGGTACCCAGCTTATTCATCTTCGGGACAGTACCTTCTTTGCCTGAGTATTTAGAAATGCGATTGAGCGAATTTATATTGACATATAACAGGTCATTGTCCGCATAGATCAAACGAATCATTTCCTGAGTTTTTCCGCTAACATCGATTTTTTCGAGACCGGCATATTTGCCAACACCATGATCGATATGTGTGATATAGTCTCCTGGTTTTAGATCTCTTAATTCCTTTAGCGTAATTGCCTGGGAACGTTCGTAGCCTTTTTTTCTTTTGTATTTATAATATCGATCAAATATCTGATGATCGGTATAACATGCTAGCTGGATGAGATCATCGCGAAATCCCTCTCTTAGCGCCTGGTAGATGGGGGTAAAGGAAACCGTTTTGTCTAAATCTTCTAAAATCGCGTAGATACGTTCTATTTGTTTCGTGGAATCCGAAAAGATGAGATTACTTATCTTTTTACTTTCATTTTCTTTAAAGTTGTGGATCAGCAGATTGAAGTCTTTATTAAAAGAAGGTTGCGGATGGGTGTCAAACTGAATACTATGGTCGGGCTTAAAGAAAAACTGCTTTCCAAATTCCACATTTGGGAACTCAAATAATAAAGATCCAAAATTTTTGTCATCGGTGAAAGTGAATCTTGGATCTACCCATTCAGGATTGTTTTTGATGTCTATATCAGAAAGTGCTTTCCAAAATTGAGAGGCTTTCTTGTAGCCATTCGATATGATGTCGAGTGTAAATTGTACATCTTTTATCCATATTACGGCGCTTTTATCAATGTATTCTAACAAAGAAATATGATTGTTTGCCAAAAACTTGGCTTGTACATTAGGAACGATAGTTACCGTATGAATTTTGCTGACAGATAGTTGAGTTTCGATATCAAAAGTCCGAATGCTTTCGATTTCGTCTCCAAAAAACTCAATACGGTAGGGAAGATCATTTGAAAAAGAGAATATGTCAACAATACCGCCCCGAATTGCAAATTGTCCCGGTTCATATACAAAATCTACCCGTTCAAAATCATATTCGTACAGAAACTCATTGATGAAATCTATACCTAGCTTTGTATTTTGTGTAATTGGAAGTGTGTTTTTTTCTAGATCGGATCTGTTTATTACTTTTTCTGCTATCGCTTCGGGATAGGTCACTACAATTCTAGGAAGTCCAGTATTGCGATTTAGAGAACTCAGTGTTTCCGCTCGTTGTAAAACATGCGCACTGTCCAATTGGGTGAATTCAAAAGCTTTTCTGTAAGATGCAGGAAAAAATAGGATTTGCTTATCGAATAAACTTTCCAAATCACTTAAGAAATAAGAAGCCTCTTCATGTGTTGGTAATATGAAGATATAAGGGCGCTCTTCTAATCCATAGGCGGCCGCAGCAATCATCGCATCTGATGATCCGACCAATCCCTTAAGTTGTACTTTTGGATTTTTTTGTTGGATAGATGAAATGAGTGAATTCACCTGCTCCGTCTTTGCATATTGTGATAAAATTTCTTGAATACCCACTTGAATGACAATTTTGGTAAAAATAGTAATTTTTAAAAGGTTTCGTTTTCTCTTCTTTCGAGTGATAGCTTTATTTGCTCCACAGTATTGACCGCTTCCTGAAGATCAAACTGAAGATCCTCATGTAATCCCGAAACATTATTTAGTGTAACTTTGATACGTGTAATGATATATTTCTGTAGCTTTTCGGCAGCCTGTAGATGACTTTTTTCATAAAGTTTAGGATACAGACGGTAAGGCTCAGTTAAAATATATAATCTCGATTCTACCGCGCTAAACTTATCTTTAGTTACTTTCTCATGCTCATTGATTGTGCCACTTGCCTGCCTCAGGATAGTGTTGAGCGTTTTGTAATTAGAGAATATCCCCTCGTTTGACAGTTTGCTATTGGTGTCGAGGAAGAGTTTTTCAAGTTTTCTTTTCAAGACCTCAATTCTGTTTTCGAGATCATATTCATTCTCCAATAGTTGATAATGCAATTGTTTCAAGAGCATTTTGTCTTTTCCGATGAGTCGTACGAGTAGTTTATCTTTTTCTTTTTGTGAAAGATTGAGTACAGCTGATTTCAGTTCTGGATCTTTATGTAGAGACATTCTGTAAAATTAAGTATTGTAATTGAATTTAAGTTGTTGAAAGTTTACTGTAGGTCTGCAATAGAAGGTACAAGTTCATTTTTTTTTAATATGCTATTCGCGAATTTGGTGCATTTTATCTATGTTTGAGTAATTAACACATCGAGATACTTAATAATAAGATGCTGAAAACGAAGATCGATGCAACGTAAGTCATATTTTTCTAATCTGTTTCTTTTTTTTATTACTGCTGTAATGCTTCTTTCTTGTGATGGTCGACATCAGACAAAAGAATCCGTTGATTACAGCGAGTCAATTGTCCGATCATTGCTATCTAAGACTGAAGACTTGACCATGGATGTCGTGGAGACGGGAGATTTTGTGAAAACTTTAACTAACCCTTTTAGTAGAGACTCTTCTGCATTCGTTGCATATTATAGTATTTTAGGGAATATCTCTGCAAAGCAATTGGATCTTTTAAATCCACGTAGTGAATCCTACTATCAGAAGGCTATAAAGCTGGCTGAAAGTGAAGATCTTCCTGTGATGAAAATATGGAGTTTGGTCAATTACGGGTATTACTTTTATACTTTTAGGCAACCCGACGAAGCTCTGCCCTTATTTATGGAGGCTGCTTTTTTAATAGAGAAATTAGGCGAAGACAAAGTAATCCTACCAGAAGATACTTTCCGGAAGTTAGGTTTCTTTTTTGGTACACTAGGGAATCATGAAGATGCGATCTCTTATCTTAAGAAAGGTGATCAATATGCTACTATACTCACACAGCGACAACGGGCGATGCTGTTGGATAATTTAGGGCTATATCATTTGTATAGCCAAGATACTACAGCAGCACTTAATTATTTTTTGCAGGCAGAATCTCTAGCTAGTAGTGCAAAAGATCAGGTCAGGTACGGAAAAGTGTTGGGAAATATAGCACTGGTTCATATGGGGAGAGGGATGTATCCAGAAGCGTTGGCGTTAATAAATAGGGATCTTTTTTATTCGATAGCAAATAAAAGTGATCAGAATACGATGTACGCACGTATCTTAAAGGCGAAGATCCTTCTGAAGATGGATAGTATATCTAGTGCCAGTGTTATGCTCGACAGAGCCGAGGAATACGCAGATGCTAAGATTTATCTAAAAAAAGACATTTTAGAAATTGAACGATTGAAGTTGGAAATAGCTCTTATTAAGGGGGATGAACGCGGAGAACTATTGATTCGAAGAAAGCTGGAAGTGCTGGAAGAGGTTGTAGCTGGATTGGACGGAGAGCTTAATCTTTTGCAGAATAAATGGCAAGTTGATAAGGAAAAGAATCAAAAGGCACTCGTTGAGGCGGAGTCTAACTATCAATCCGAGCGATTTAAGTTTTTTATGTTTGCGACAGCTGTCCTATTTGTTGGTTTAGGTTTGTTTGTTTTTTTATCTCATATTAGACGTCAATCAAGGGCTCGGGTTTTGACCTATGAGAAAAAGGTTGTCGAATTGCAATTGAAAAAGATAACTTCAGATAAAAACTTATTGGTAGCGAATGAAACTCTGGCTTCTTATAAAGAATACTTAACGGAGAAAAATCGACAGATTGATGATTTGCAGCAGGCGATTAGAGGTATTACTGACTCGGGTTCACATTATTTAGAAAAGGAAAAAAGATTGTTGCAAGAGCTTTTAGATTCCCATCTCTTGACAGAGGAAAGTTGGGCTAGCTTTAGAAGGTCATTTGACGCAAATTATCCTAACTTTTATTTAAATTTGAGGCACGAGTTCCCGGAACTTACAGAGTCAAATATGCGATATCTGGTCTTATCAAAGTTAGGGCTGTCTATTACGGAAATATCTAATCTACTGGGAATATCTACCGAGTCTGTCAAAAAAAGTAGACAACGGTTAAAGAAAAAGATTGGAGATCGATTCAAAGAGTTCGAACAGGCTTTATATAGTTAACTTCCGATATAGGGGACTTTATCTGTAAAAAACACCATTGAATAGATTAAATACACCATTTATAATGGTATTATTGATGTATTTTTGTGTATGATTAAGCGGGTTCCTATAATCGAACAATGTACAGTATCAAGTGGCGTCAATGTTGATGTTACAGTCGAGCGTTTGGCCGATTACCTTGTACGAAACAAGAACCTTATTTTTCCCCATCGACATAACTTTTATCATTTTTTGTTATTTACCGAAGGAATCGGAAAGCATACAATTGACTTCGAGGTGTTCGATATCGAATCATGGCAAATTTACTTTATGTCGCCAGGGCAGATTCATTCGTGGGGATTCGAAGGTAATATGCAAGGGTATGTAGTAAATTTCGACAAGGATTTTTTCAAGACGGTATTAATCAACCCGGATTATCTGTCGATTTTTTCTTTTTTTTCGGGACTTGTTAAAGACGAAGTTTTTGTAATTGAAGAAAATAAACGCGAGATCGTGGATACAATATTAGAAAAGATGCTGGGATATCAGTCGGATAAAGGGTTTGTTTCCGCCTCCCTACTTTATCTATTCCACCTGTTAGAAGCAGGCAAAGAGCGTAACGCTACTTTGGAAGCTAATAGGTATAATCATACGTTACTGCGAAACTTTTTACAGTTGATAGAATTAAACTATAAAGAGTTAAGATTGCCAAAGGATTATGCTGCGTTGTTGTATATCACTCCTAATCATTTAAACGCCCTATGTAAAGAGTTGTTGGGATTGTCGGCCGGGGAGGTCATAAGGAATCGAATTATTCTTGAGGCTAAGCGGCTTTTGGTAATAAGGGATTTTTCCATTGCAGAGATAGCGTATGACTTGAATTTTAATGACAACTCTTATTTTACTAAGTTTTTTAAAAAGATAGAGGGAGTTACACCAGAAGAGTTTAGAAAGAAAAATTTTAATTATGGAAAATAATAAAGAGATTATGAGAGAATATAGCCTTCCCAGTGAATTTAAAAGTGCAGTTGCGGGAAAATGCCCAAGGTGTCGAAAAGGAGATATGTTTAATGCGCCTTTATTGAGTTTTAAATCACGTAAGATGCGTAGCCACTGTCCGCATTGTGGATTAAAATTTGAGAAAGAGCCTGGTTATTTTTATGTAGCGATGTATGTTAGTTATGTTTTTGTGGTGGCAGAATTAGTTACTGCTTGTGTAGCTACTTATATTTTTACAAGAAACTTAGAGTCTCCTTGGCTTTACCTCGTTATAGCGATTCTGACGGCTATTGTTATGGCGCCATTCAATTATCGTTACTCTAGAGTTGTACTGATGTATTGGTTGACCCCTCAATTTAAGTTTAGAGAAGAGTTTTTTTTACGGGAAAAGTCGGAGTAGCTACCCAACAGTTAAAGCAGATAGGGGAAGTATATCGCGCAAAGATTATTTACGCAATATACTTCCCTTTGATTTAAATGATAGGGTTGTCTTTGAGGTACTTTTCCCACTCCCAGGCGGAAGACATCATTTCGTCAATACCTAGTTCGGCTGTCCAGTTTAGCTCTTTGGTCGATTTGGTAACATCACCCCAAACTTTAATAATATCGCCTTCTCTACGTGGACCGAATTCATAGTTCAGTTGTTGTCCTGAAGCTTTTTCGAACGCTGATATGGCTTCTAATACCGAGTATCCATTTCCTGTTCCTACGTTGAATACATCGTATTTGCCATTTGGGTTACCTTTCTCCAATAAGCTGATCGCTGCGACATGGGCTTTAGCTAAGTCCACTACATGGATATAGTCTCGTATGCATGAACCATCTGCTGTATCGTAATCATTGCCAAATACGGTCAGTTTTTCTCGTTTCCCTATTGCCGTTTGTGTGATAAAAGGTAAAAGATTTTGAGGTACACCGTTAGGGAGCTCACCAATTAAGGCCGAGTTATGTGCCCCTACGGGATTAAAGTATCTTAACGCAATAATATTATAATTATCATAAGCGGTAGCTGTTTCCGCTAGTATCTCTTCTGCGATCTGTTTCGTGTTTCCGTAAGGGGAAGTAGCTTTTTTAACCGGTGCACTTTCTGTTACAGGCAAGCTGTCCGGTTCTCCATATACTGTGCAGCTGGACGAGAATACGAAGTTGATCGGTTTCTCTTTATATGAATTTAAGATGTTGATCAATGAAAAGAAATTGTTGTAGTAGTACTTTAATGGATCTGCAACCGATTCGCCTACGGCTTTTGATGCCGCAAAATGTATTACACCACGGATGTCGGGTTGACTTTTGATAAAATCGCGCGTTGCTTTCTCGTCGCATAGATCTAGTTGATGGAATTCGGGTTTTATACCAATGATACGTTCGATCTGATCCAAAATTTTAATATTGGAATTGGAAAGATTATCTACTATTATGGGGGTGTATCCGGCATTGAAAAGTTCAACAACGGTGTGCGACCCTATGTATCCTGTACCGCCTGTTACTAATATTTTGTTCATATGTAAATAAATTTTCTTTTAATGGTCATACGGAATATTATTCGTGTTATTTTTTGTTTTCAGTGGTACTCATGTTGCTTCTAAACATGCACATTTTATGCATTTTGATTTGCGTTCTCTTCTGAAAGAATATTTTTAAAGTATGCAATTGATTTAATTAAGCCCTCTTTTAGGCTGACTTCTGGTGCCCAACTCAGTATTTTTTTTGCTAATGTAATATCTGGCCGTCTTCTCTTAGGATCATCCTCCGGAAGAGGTTCAAATATGATGGTAGACGTGCTTTCTGTTAAGGTAATGATTTCTTTGGCGAGCTCTATTACGGTGCGTTCTTCTGGGGTGCCAATGTTTACGGGGTAGTGATAGTCAGAAAGCAAGAGTTTGTAGATACCTTCTACCTGATCCGAAATATAACAAAATGAACGTGTCTGCTCCCCATTGCCAAAAACGGTAATGTTTTCGCCCCGAAGAGCCTGATTGATGAAAGTTGGCAACGCTCGTCCATCGTTAAGCCTCATGCGGGGGCCATAAGTATTGAAAATACGGACGATTCTGGTGTCTAAACCGTGAAAATTGTGATACGCCATGGTCATCGCTTCTTGGAATCGCTTGGCTTCATCATATACACCGCGCGGTCCGACAGGATTTACATTGCCCCAATAATCTTCCGGTTGGGGAGATACCAATGGGTCTCCATACACTTCGGATGTGGATGCTACAAGTATTTTTGCCTTTTTGTCTTTGGCGAGCCCCAAGAGATTGTGTGTGCCCAGTGACCCTACTTTTAGTGTCTGTATCGGTATACGGAGATAGTCTATTGGGCTTGCTGGCGAAGCGAAATGAAGAATATAATCTAACTGGCCTGGGACATGGACAAATTTAGAGACATCATGGTGGAAAAACTCGAAGTTTTCTAGTCCGAAAAGGTGTTCTATATTTTGAAGACTGCCTGTAATCAGATTATCCATCCCGATGACTTGAAAATCTTCCTGTATAAAACGATCACATAGGTGGGATCCTAAAAAACCAGCGGCTCCTGTAATTAATATTCTTTTTCGCACGTTCACTTGCACGTTGTTTCGAATTAGAAAAGGTTTAATATCTTTGACGAATATAAGTATTATTTCACAATATGCGACTGTTATACGATTTGGGAATTCAGTTTTACGGTATGATGTTGCGCCTTGTAGCGCTATTTCATCCCAAGGCCAAGCTATGGGTTGAAGGACGCAAAGGTGGTTTGGATGCTATAGAACAAACGATTGAAAATGGTCATAAACATATTTGGTTTCACTTTGCTTCTTTGGGTGAATTTGAGCAAGGGCGAGCTGTTCTGGAGCAGATAAAAAAAAGATATCCACAGGAAAAAATTGTAATAACTTTTTTTTCTCCGTCAGGATTTGAGATACGTAAAAATACAAATTTGGCGAATTATGTTTTTTATCTACCAGAAGACACACGAAAAAATGCGCGACGTTTCGTTTCGATCATTAAACCTAAGTTTGCGGTATTTACAAAGTATGAATATTGGTACCATTATTTTACGGAGTTAAGGCGTCAAAATGTGAGGTTGTTGATGATATCAGCTATATTCCGCGAACAGCAGTTATTTTTCAAACCCTACGGTGGTTTTTATAGAACAATACTTAAAAAAGTCTCTTTTTTCTTCACGCAGAATATGGATTCTGTGCATATGTTAAAGTGGATCGGAGTTACAAATTCGGGTTTGGCTGGAGATACACGTTTTGATAGGGTCGTTGAATTGCCTAGACTGCACCAATCCGTAAAACATATTGACGATTTTATTGGTAGTACTAAGGTTATTGTGGCCGGAAGCACTTGGCCGAAAGATGAAGTTCTTTTACAACGTTTGATGCAAAGTCTAAACGGCTGGAAATTAATATTGGCACCACATGAAATAAATAAGTCACATATCGATGAAATCTGTAAGTTGTTTCCTGGTAATATCCGCTATTCTGAGTTTGAAGCACATACTGCACAACAGGTAAATGAGTCTCGGGTTTTGGTGATTGATAACATTGGTATGCTATCTTCTCTATACTATTATGCAGATATTGCTTATGTAGGAGGAGGATTTGGGGTGGGCATCCACAATACGTTAGAAGCTGTTGCCTATGGTAAACCTGTTATTTTTGGTCCTAACTATGAAAAATTTCAAGAGGCTGTCGATTTAGTGACGTTAATGGTGGGGTTTTCTGTTTCAAGTTATGAGGAATTGTATCAGGTGTGTAGCATTTTGCAAGATGAGGAAAGAAGAAAGAGTATCGGTGCGGCCGGAGCGGAGTATGTCAAGCAGCGAGCGGGGGCGACTCAGATTATTATGAAATATTTAGAGACGGAAGGGCTTTTAGGATAAAAAAATAAGAGGCTGTCCCGAAAGACAGCCTCGATTTATTAAAAAATTGAAAATTGGACAATACTAATAGTAGGTATATCTTCTTACACCTGCTATGTGGCGAGCTAAGCGCATTACTTGATGTGTATAGCCATACTCATTATCATACCAAATATAAAGGTTGGCATGTTTGCCGTCTGCCGACACGATTGTTGCAGGAGCATCTACGACAGAAGCCGCTGATGTGCCTATAATATCGGACGATACGAGCTCTTCATTATCAGAATATTTTATTTGTTCAACTAAACTTCCGTATAGTGCACTTTCTTTTAAAATCGAGTTGAGCTCTTCTACTGTTGTTTTTTTGCCGATTTCGAGGTTTAATATGGCGAGGGAACCGTTCGGAACTGGTACGCGTATCGCGTTGGATGTGAGTTTGCCTGATAGTTCAGGTAACACTTTAGCAACTGCAGATCCTGCCCCAGTTTCTGTTATCACCATGTTTAGAGCAGCTGCACGACCTCTACGGTTTTTTCGGTGCATATTGTCTACCAAATTCTGATCATTGGTGTAAGAGTGGATTGTCTCTATATGGCCATGTTTGATGCCGAATTTATTCTGTATGATTTCTAAAATTGGAGAGATGGCATTGGTAGTACATGACGCGGCAGAGAAGATTGCAGAATTCTCGATGTCAATCATGTCGTTATTTACGCCGTATACGATATTAGGTACTCCTTTTCCTGGGGCCGTTAACAATACCTGAGATGCTCCGACAGAAGAGAGGTGTCTAGCGAGTTCATTATTGTCTCTAAACGCCCCTGTATTGTCGATTATTAGTGCGTTGTCGATGCCGTACTTGGTATAATCAATTTCTTCGGGTGTTTTTGCCGAAATTATATATACGGTAGCTCCGTTGATGATTAATGCTCCTTTGGTTTCATCTACTTCTACAACACCTTCGAAATCTCCATGTATAGAGTCATTTTGTAATAAAGTAGCTCTTTTCTTCAGGGTCTGGATATCTACATTGTCTCTGGTTACAATGGCACGTAGTCTTAATTGATGTCCCGCACCAGCCTTGCTGATTAACTCGCGGGCTAATAAACGGCCAATTCTGCCAAAGCCATAAAGAACAACATCTCTTGGTTCAAACGTTTTGTGTTCTTGGGCAGAAAGCAATTCTTTTTTTATAAAGTAAAGGATGTTTTCCTCTTCGATGTTTTGATTACGAACTTCTAAAGCTAATTTCCCAATGTCTAGACGTGAAGGGGCTAACTTTAGATGTTGCATCGATTCTGCAATCTGTAGTGTCTCAAAAATACTTATTGGACTGTCCGAAAGTGCTTTTGATTCTTGGTGTAATGTCAAAATGCGGCTTACCCGACGGTCAAAAAGCTGATTGCGAAAAAATACCAATTCAATGGAATGGTTGTACCATAGATTGCTGACAATCTCTATAAGTTTAACAGCAGCGTTTTGTTTACTTTTATAACTTTTGATCTCCGATTCAAAAGTCGATTTTTGTACCATAATTTTGTTATAATTATTATGCCGCAAAAATAGGAGATAAATAGTGTAAATACAGAATGTTTTTAAAAAATTGATAAAAATTCAAATGTTATATAGTGTTGTTTTTTTGAATTTTCAATATTTAAGCTGTTTTGTTGTTGATTGTTTAAAGAAATTCGACTTGCTGTTAATGGTGGTATTTGTTTTTATTCTATTTGTCAATCAGAAAGAGTTCAGATGCAATAAGATCTGCGAAAAGCTTTCCTTTGTTGCTTAGCTTATAGCAGCCATCTTGGTCCAATTGTATTTTCTCCTGTTCTAGAAAAGGTTGTATTTCACGCAGGAGATGGGACTGATAGTCGGTGCCGAATAGTTGTTGTATCTTATGTGGATCTATGCCCCACATAGTTCTCAAGGAAGTCATGGTATATTCGTTATATCGATCATTAAGTGTGAGTGTCTCAATCTCTTGATTGACGTTGCCTTCTTGGATAGCAGCTATATATTTCGCGTTATTTGCTATATTCCAACTCCTAGAGTCGCTATTGTAGGAGTGGGCAGAAGGGCCAATACCTAGATAATGTTTGCCCTTCCAGTAGTTTGTGTTGTGTTTGGCATAATGATCTTTTTTTGCAAAATTAGAAATTTCGTAATGTTCATAGCCGTTACCTGTAAGCGTGTCGATCAACATATTCATTTGTTCTTCAGCTTGTTCTTCTAGAATAGCAGGAGTCTTACCCGTTTTGATCTGATGCGCCAATGCTGTTTTATTTTCGACAGTCATTGCGTAGGAGGAGATGTGTGGAACACTTAGGCTTAATAGTTTGTCCATGTTTGCTTGCCACTTTTCATTGGATAACAAAGGGTAACCATAGATTAGATCGCAGGTGATATTTTCAAAACCTACATCTTGCACTCTCTTGATGCATGCATCGGCCTCTTGTGCATTGTGTGCTCTATTCATCCAGATGAGATCCTCTTCGAAGAAAGACTGTATCCCTATGCTGAATCTATTTATAGAAGTAGTTTTTAATGCTTTTGTTTTCTGAGCGGTAAGGTCATCTGGATTAGCCTCTAGCGTAATTTCAGCCTCTGGATCTATGTCGTAGTGTTGTGCTACCTGATCTATTAATCGCTGTATATCAGACTCATTTAGAATGGATGGCGTGCCACCTCCGAAATAGATAGAGGTTATTTTTTTGTTATCTAGATAATTTAAACGTAAAGCTAGCTCTTTACCCAAAGCGAACAGCATTTCCTCTTTGTACTTTAGAGAAGTAGAAAAATGAAAGTCACAATAATGACAAGCTTGTTTGCAGAAGGGAATATGGAAATAGATCATTCTTGCCTAGTTTTGGTTATGGTCGCAGTAATTATCACCAGCTTCAATATCAGCTAGGCGCTGTGTGGGATCAATCCAAATTTTGGACGGGACTTTGTCTACAGGAAATGTGTAGGTAGGCACTGTCCAGTTCCAATCTGGTAAGATGGTTCTTTTTACATTCGAGTAAATGCTGTAGTCTTCAGTGGGCTTTTCGCCACGCATCTCTCGCAACGGGATGTAGAATAATTCTTTGGATCCATCCTTATATTCGACTAATACATCTATCGGCATGGCCAGATTTGATTTGTTTTTTAAGCTAACTGTGTTGTCTGTGACTTCTAAGATGGCATAGTCAATCTGACGTGTGGTGTTTACAAAAAGATTAAAATACCATTTCAAATTAATCCCTGAAATTTCTTCCGCGACACGCTTGAAGTCATTCGGTGTAGGATGTTTGAATTTCCATACTTCATAAAATTTCAAGAATGTCTTTTCTAAGTTAGATTTTCCGATAATATAGCCTAGTTGTTCCGCGAGCACAGCACCTTTGTTGTAAGCTTGATTGGAGTAGGCGTAGTTGGAGTTATAATAGTCTGCTAATAAGCTCATGGGTTCTTCTTTTCCAGATAGTGCAAGTTTGTAGTATGCACGGTAGGCATCGATCATGGGGTTGGTTTCTAAGGCTCCTTTTTTATAGAATAATTGTTGCATACCAAGTTCTTCCACATAACTCGTGAATCCTTCGTCAAACCATTCGTCTACTGTCTCGTTGATGCCAAATAAATGTTGGTACCAAGAATGAGCAGCTTCGTGAAAGATCACCCCTACTAAACTTTTTATATTTCTTCCTCCAGTGACCAACGTTGCTGTGCCGTACTCCATTCCTCCATCTCCACCCTGCACTATGGTGTATGTGGGCCATGGGTAAGGGCCAAATTTTTTTCCGCTCAAGTCAAAAAAGTCTGCAGCCAATTGAAGGGCTTGATTCCAGTTGCTTTTAATGGAATCATTCGTGGGAATATAGACTGTGTACAGTTTGACTCCGGCTTGGCTTCTTACGGAATCAACAACAAATTTGGGATCGGCCGCCCATACAAAATCATGTATGTTCTCGGCTTTGTAGTGCCAGATAGCTTTATTGTTTTGGATCTTTACTTTTGCTTTTTTCTGATAACCTTTTACCTCGCTTGGATTTTGCAATACACCGGAAGCGCCAACGATGTAGTTTTTGTTCAATTGAATGGATACATCAAAGTTGCCAAAAGGAGCAACGAATTCGCGTGCTACATACTCGTCCAAGTGCCAACCGAATTCGTCAAAGTGTGCCATCTTTGGGTACCATTGTGCCATTGATAACGCTACTCCCTCTTTTGAGTTACGACCACTACGTCTAATCTGCTCAGGCACCTGTGCTGTCCATGTCAAATCAAATGTTGCGGTAGTACCATCAGCAATAGCGGATGGAAGCGTTACTTCTAATATTGTTCCGTCTGTTTTGAATTGGGTATTAACACCATTAAAGGTCAATGTTTTTATCTTTTGGTAGCCAATTTGTTCTGGTTTCAATTTTGAGATACGGCTTTCCCATTTTGGATTTTCTTTGGTGCCAAGGTTTGTCGCCATCCTGCTGTCCGGATCGGAGATATTGGATAGCCTATAGTCCATCATACTTTCAGGTTGGAAGGCATTGAAATATAGGTGAAGATATACTTTTGAAAGACTTTGTCCCGAGTTGTTCGTGTATTTCAACCTCATTTGCCCATCGTACTGATAATTTTTTTCATCAACATCAACGTCTATTTTATAATCAACTTTTTGTTGCCAATAGCCTTTGCGTTGAGCGAAAGAGGAATTGATGCACACTAAACATGTTAATATTAAAAGGTATAATTTCATATGTGTAAAGTTTGATTTTCAATGGTCATATGGAATATCCATCTTTTATTCATTGGTTTTGTGTTTTCCAAACAAGGATATTTCATATGTGTATAACTATTTCATGATCTGCTAACTGGCTGATCGGTTTGTTTTTTATCTGTCATTAACTTGTCCTCACGGGTGTCTGTACTCCGCTAAACGTGAGTGTTTCATAGGTCAAACATACAAAAACAGACGTTAATTTAGACAGACCTGTGTCCTGAAATTTAAGTAAGGATAAGGGAAGTGCCACTAGAACTTGAAATATTCAATCTGACTCTGTAGCATTGCTTCGTGAAGGAGGAGATTGTCGTCGTCGTCTTGAAATAATTTGTTGCGCCAATATCTAATAGGGCTCTTCTTTCGTAAGTAGATAACGTATAGGTTGCCTCCGGATCGAGTCAGACTTCGGATGTGGTCTATGTCGACGATTGGATATGTTAGGGTTTTATTTGTGAAGCTAACCGTTAACGTTTCCTCGGTTAGCGTCCATGTTGATGGATGTTGGCTTATTTTTACCGATACATATAAGATAATAGGAATGGTGAAGAGTACAATGATGATCTTATGTATTTCTGGAAGCGGAATATAGGAACTTGCTCCTCCGAAAATGAATAAGAGAGCAAAAAAGCACAGCATATATTTACCTCTATGCAATGTGTTTATACGAAATGTTTGATTCATCAAACAAAGATAAAAACTTTCACGGGGCTGCCAGATCCTTTTTGATAACCCTGTGAAATAAATTGACAAGAACTAGAGTTTAAAGTATTTTTCCGGATTTATTTTCTTGTCGTTTTTTAGTATTTCATAATGCAGATGTGGGCCTGTGCTTCGTCCTGTACTGCCTAAAAGCCCTATGGTTTTACCAGCATCTATAGATTGTCCTTGTTTTACTTTTGTCTTGGATAGGTGTGCATAACGTGTTTCATATCCATTTTGATGTTTTACTTTAACGACGTAGCCATAATCTCCGTCATATCCGGCGAAAGTGACTTTACCAGTTGCAGTGGCTTTGACCGGATCCCCGGTGCTACCTTTTAGGTCTACACCGGAATGCATCTCTCGACCTCTGTTTGTAAATGGGTTTGATCTATAGCCAAATTTGGATGTTACTTTGCCGTTGTGCGGAATACCAATAGGTATATTCGATAACTTTTTGTCCAGGTCTTTTAGTGCTTCTTCGTAATACTCACTCAAAAGATCTATGTTTTCTTCGTCAATCTCGATAGGCCCCCCTGCGTTTTGTAATGCGATGGTTTTTAGACCTCGATTTTTCATTTTTTCATTGATACGCTCCAGTGTAGAGTCTATTTTATTGAATGATTTTTTAGCTTCGATTATATCTCTGTCGGTTTCATTCTTTTTTAGCGCCAATTGTAGGTTCTTTTGATTTACTTGATCAAGAGTAGCTTCATATTTGGAGTTCAAGTCTTTTTCCTGTTTGTTCGATAAGTATAAAATAGATCCTAAAGAAGCAATGATAAGAACTAATGCAGATAGGGCTATGTTTTTCCAGTGTTTTACGATGAGTGTGGGGACTTGTAGGCTTTTGTCTTTATGTCCCTCTATGCAAATCAATACAGATGATTTTTTCTTTAACATGTTTTCAACTTTTATTGTGTCTTACATACGGTGCCTGCAAAAGTACAGATTATGTGCTTAAGTATCAATTTGTTGTTGTTGATTTTCAATATGTTATTGTTAAAGTTTGTTAAAAATGTTCATTTTTGCGCTATGTCATTCGCAAATAAACTGATTGTATGGTACCGGGCTGAAGGTCGGGATTTACCCTGGAGGAAGACAGAGGATCCTTATGTTATTTGGTTGTCGGAGATTATTCTCCAACAGACCAGAGTGGAACAAGGACTTCCGTATTTTAATACTTTTGTTGAGAATTTTCCCTCTGTTTTAGACTTTGCAAAGGCAAACGAGGATGAGCTATTGCGGCTTTGGCAAGGCTTAGGATATTATTCGCGTGCTCGAAATATGCACAAAGCCGCCAAAATTGTCGCAGATGATTTAGATGGTGAGTTTCCTCGAAAATATGAAGAACTGTTGCGCTTGCCAGGTATAGGTGAATATACTGCTGCTGCTATCTCTTCTTTTTCTGCCGGTGAACGCAAGGCTGTATTGGATGGAAATGTATTTCGGGTATTGTCCCGGATCTTTGGTATAGCAACTCCCATTAATACCACAGAGGGGAAAAAACTATTTCAACAACTTGCTCAAGATTTGATTAGTGAAACTGATCCGGGAATCTATAATCATGCGATAATGGATTTTGGTGCTACGGTGTGCAAGCCAAAAGCACCCTTATGTCAGGAATGTGTTTTACAGGGCGAGTGTGCGGCTTTTGAAGAAGATCTTATAACGGTGTTGCCTGTAAAGATTAAGGGAAAAAAATCTAGAAATCGATATTTTAATTATTTCTTGATTGAAGAGGATGGGGCTATCCTAATGGCAAAACGTGGAATTGAAGATGTATGGGCCAATTTGTATGAGTTTCCACTTATTGAATCAAAGGATGAGCTAGACTTGGGGGAGTTAGTCAATGGGGAAGAGTATCGTAAATATTTCGGAAATGCAGTTGTTGAGCCGATTGGTGGGGTCACAAAACATGTTTTGAGCCATCAAAATATCTATGCTCGTTTTTATAGAGTTATCAGTTCAAATGGGCTTTTGGAAAAAAAAGATTCCTGGGATTACTTTTTGTTAGAAAATTTGGATAAATTAGCTAAGCATAAACTTATTTTTTCTTTTATTAATAAGTATTTACAAGACTGAATCAATTATAAGACTAAATCAAATTCCTAAATTATATGTCTAGTGTTAATAAAGTTATTTTAGTAGGTCATCTGGGTAAAGACCCTGAATTACGGTATTTAGAAGGTAATGTTAGTGTGGCTAGTTTTCCGCTTGCCACTTCGGAAACCTTTAATAAAGATGGTAAAAAAGTAGAGCAAACCGAGTGGCATAATGTGGTTATGTGGCGAGGATTAGCTGATGTGGCGGCAAAATACCTTACTAAAGGTCGTTTAGTATACATCGAAGGAAAGCTTCGAACCAGGTCGTACGAGGATAAGGAAGGGGTACGTCGGTATACGACAGAAATTGTGGCTGAAAGTTTTAATATCTTAGGTCGACGTTCCGATTTCGAGGCGACTACTAATTCACAATCTACCGCTGGTAGTGCGACAACAGTGCAGCCGCAGGAACAACAGGTTGATTTTACTGAAAATAATGAAGAAGAAGACGGCTTACCATTTTAATCTATGAAATAATAGATAAAGGGGTTCTTGAAATTTTATTTTTTGCTGTATCTTTGGCTTTATGTTGCAAGATAAAATAAAGCAGTACACAGAAGAGATTGAACACTTTGTTCCAAGTTCGGCAGCGGATGTTGAAGCATTTAGGTTAAAGTTTTTAGTTTCTAAGGGTATAGTAAAGAGTTTATTTGAAGAATTCAAGACGGTTTCTGCTGAAGAGAAACGTGGGTTGGGAAAGGTTTTGAATGAATTCAAACAGTTGGCAGAAGGTAAGTTTGAGGAATCACAAAGTCAATTTCAACAGTCAGCTAATACATTAAAAAGAGTAGAAGGTGATTTGACCCTGCCAGGCGAAGGTTTGGAGTTGGGGTCGAGACATCCACTTTCTTTGGTGCGCAAGGAAATTGTTGAGATTTTCAAAAAATTGGGTTTTGTTGTTTCTGAGGGACCAGAGATCGAAGATGATTGGCATAATTTCTCAGCTTTGAATTTTCCGCCAGAGCATCCTGCCCGTGATATGCAAGATACTTTTTTCATTAAGAAACAAGAAGGGAATGATATTGCTCTGCGTACACATACTTCATCTGTTCAGGTTCGTATGATGGAGGCTGGCAAGCCCCCTTTTCGTGCTATTATGCCTGGTCGAGTTTATAGAAATGAGGCTATTTCCGCTCGAGCCCACTGCTTTTTTCATCAAGTAGAGGGTTTGTATGTTGATGAAAATGTTTCGTTTGCAGATTTGAAACAGACGCTTTTTCATTTTGTTCAGGAACTTTACGGCAATGGAACAAAAGTCCGATTCCGACCTTCTTACTTCCCGTTTACAGAGCCATCTGCGGAAATGGATATTTCTTGTACCATATGTAAAGGAGCTGGGTGCAACTTGTGTAAAGGCTCCGGTTGGGTCGAAATTCTTGGCTGCGGGATGGTAGATCCAAACGTGTTGGAAAACTGCGGCATTGATAGTAAAAAATATAGTGGTTTCGCTTTTGGGATGGGAATAGAGCGTGTCACTAATTTGAAATATGAAATTAAGGACTTGCGCCTTTTCTCTGAGAACGATAGTCGTTTCCTAGCGCAATTTGAAACAGAGATTATATAATGAAGCGAGTTGGAGTCTATATTGCATTCATTCTGTCTTTGGTCCTGATTTGGGGGTGTGGAGGCAATGGATGCAATGTAGTGCCCAATGTTTCGTTTAATATAACTGTTACTCAGGGTTCTCATCCTAATTTATTCCGGGCCGGTGGTTGGGCTTATGCCAATGGTGGAGTCTGTGGACTGATTCTTTACAATAGTGGGGGGGATGTGATTGCATACGATAGATGTAGTACGGTTGATATAGGACAAAGAAATCAGGTCGAGGTAGAAGGATTCGAGGTTGTTGATAGGGTTTCTGGGGCGAAATGGTTGCTTATAGATGGCTCTCCTTCTCATATTGCAGAGTGTCACCTTAAGCCGTATCGAGTCAGTAAAAATGGCGTATTTTATTCTGTCGCGAATTAGCCTATGAATCAAGAAGAGCAGGTGTCTACTATAAAGCGAGCTGCACGTGAGCTTTTTCGCAAGTATGGTTACAACAAGACAAGTGTCAATGAGTTGGCGAAGCAGTCGAAAATTTCAAAAGTAACTTTCTATAAGTATTTTCCTTCTAAAGAGTCGATTCTTCACGAAGTTTTGATGGATTATATCCGTGAGAATGTCGAGGATATTTTAAATTCGGGGGTACGTGAGAAAGATCTTCCTACGTTTTTGGCAAATACGATATTGAGGGTGAGCCGTGTTACATATACGGTATGTAATGAGTTTGTGGGTTGGGAGTTTATTCGCGAATCAACAAATGCTCAAGAGTATCTCAAGATCTTATCGGATGATTTGGAATTTCTTTTGTTGAGTTCGTTTATTAAAAATGAAACTATAGGAACTACAATTGCCGAAGAAAAGTTGACTTTTTTGATAAAGACCAGTAAAAATATTGTTTTTTCTTTTGCTTTTACGGCTGTGACAGATGCCGATGTTAAGAAGAATTTCATCTCCTTCCAAAAGGAGATTCTTCCGTATTTGGTACAGGCGACTCTCGCCTAATTGTTTGTACTAAAGGATTCAAGTGTATTTATTAGTTGTTATCCTATACTGTGGGATAGTGGTAATTTGCCGCTAAAAATGTATTTTTGCAGATATATGGGAAGAAGAATACCGCAAGAAAAAAGAAATTTGAGTAATGTCGAGATTTTCGATATTGCAGAGGAGGGAAAAGGTGTGGCTAGGCACGATGATTTGGTGCTGTTTATAGAGAAGGCTATACCTGGGGATGTGGTGAATGTTGAATTACAACGTAAGAAAAAGAGTTTTGCTGAGGGGCGCGTTACGGAGATCGTAACTTCGTCACCATATCGTATAGAGCCATTTTGTCCTCACTTTGGAGTTTGCGGCGGTTGTAAATGGCAACATATGGAGTATGATGCTCAGCTGAAATTTAAACAACAATCGGTGGGCAATGCGTTGTCTCGTATAGGTAAAGTGGATACTGCTTCTATGGAACCTATTTTGGGGTCTGCACAAACAATGTATTATCGCAATAAGCTGGAGTTTACTTTTTCAAACAAGCGTTGGTTGACTAATAAGGATGAGGAGGTAGACAAGAATGATATGGATGCCTTAGGGTTTCATGTACCTGGGCGTTTTGATAAGATTCTGGACATAGACCACTGTTTTTTGCAAGAAGATCCCTCAAATCAATTGCGTAACGCTGTTCGAAATTATGCTGTTGAGAAGCAAATCTCGTTTTATGACCTTCGTATGCACGAAGGGGCATTGCGTAATCTTATTATTAGGACTTCTTCTACTGGAGAAGTTATGGTTATTGTTGTTTTTGCTTATCCAGAGGAAGGACAAGTTGAGTTATTGATGAGCTATATCGCTTCTCAATTCCCTGAAATAGTATCGTTGCTTTATATTATCAATCAGAAAAAGAATGATACTATTTTTGATCAGGATATTCATGTATTCCGAGGACGGGATTTTATTTATGAAGAGATGGAAGGTTTGAAGTTTAAGGTTGGACCTAAGTCTTTCTATCAAACGAATTCTCGTCAGGCTTATGAATTGTATAAAATTACACGAGAGTTTGCAGATCTTAAGGGTACAGAATTAGTTTATGATTTGTATACTGGTGCTGGTACAATTGCTAATTTTGTGGCAAAAAATGCAAGAGAAGTCGTTGGTGTTGAGTATGTGCCGACAGCCATTGAAGACGCCAAGGTCAATTCGGCAATTAATGATATCCATAATACGAAGTTTTTTGCTGGAGACATGAAGGATGTATTGACAGCGGACTTTATTGCTGCTCACGGTAAACCTGATGTAGTTATTACTGATCCTCCTCGCGCGGGAATGCACGCTGATGTTGTAGATCGTATTTTAGAGATGGAGGCGCCAAAGGTTGTCTATGTGAGTTGTAATGCTGCTACGCAGGCTCGTGATCTGGAGATGCTTAGCGTAAAATATGATGTGATACGGATCAAACCTGTTGATATGTTTCCACAGACACAACATGTGGAAAATGTTGTTTTATTAATGTTAAAATAGTATTGTATGGATTTAAAAGATCTTTTTAAAGGCCAGCCTGAGGACGAGAATACTCCAAACACATCTCAGCCAAGTCCATTGCAAAGCTTAAAAGTCGATTTGGATTTTTATAGCGATTCTATAAAAGAGATATCGAACGAAATGATCGCTGAAGGGTATACGCTGTATCCAATATTTGTAGCTCATCAACATGAGGTTAATATAGGAGAGGTGATTTTGGATCGTGCTGAACTTGATACGAAATGGACAATAAATGCGAGTTCGTTGGAAGAGTTTGTTGATAAAAGTGTGATTCAAGAGGACAGAAGGGCTTATTTTGAGAAAAACTTTAAGAAGGCAAGTGACTTTATGTGTCTATTTGTGGTGGTGCCTGAGGGAGCAAATTTTGTTTTCTATCCATTTAAATAGTTTTTTTAGTTTAATACTTTTTAACATTCTCTAGTCAGATATTTGTTTACATTAGTACTGATGATTAAGTTTTTTATCAAAATAGCAATACTATTCTCTGTTTTGTTCCTTTTTGTTCAAAGGGGATTTGCGCAGCTCACAGACCTGCCTAAGGTATCTGGTTTGGTTTTGGAAAAGAGTACAGGTCTTCGTTTGGCAGATGTTAATGTGATAAATCTGAAGACGAGTAAAAAGGTCACTTCAAATAACTTTGGGGTTTTTTATATTGAAGCAATGGTTGGGGATAGTCTTTCTATTTCAAAAGTCGGATACGGGTCTTTGAAGCTTGTATTGTATACGCTGGATGATATTGTATTGGAAATGCAGCCTGGAATGCAGATAGAAACGGTGATTGTAGCTAGAAAAACGAGACAGCAGGAGATGGAGGATATTCTGAAGGATTATGAAAAAAAGGGTATCTATAATGGAGGTAAAAATAAGGTCGGAACGTATTTAAATAGTCCGGCCACGGCATTGTATAACCTTTTTGGAAGGGAGGCTAAGAATATGAAACGATTTGAGAAGTATATGGATCGTGAAGTAAACGAAATTGCTGTGGATCGTATTTTTACGAAAAGTGTCGTTAGCGAACATACTGGTTTAGAGGGAGAGGCGCTTCAGAATTTCATGGAGATTTATCGACCTTCTTATGATCTTTCCAAAAACTGGGGGCAATATGACTTATTAAATTATATTGCCAAATCCTTTAAATCGTGGGATGAACAGGGAAGACCTGCTCCTGTCAAACTACCAAAACTGGAGATTCCTCCACAAAATTAAATAAAGGACAGCTTAATGAGGCCTAGTTCATGATTAAAAATGACTTTTGGCATTTGCTTTGTTTGGTAGTCAAAGGATATATAGAAACATTATTTGTAAAGTTATGAAAATGAATAGGAAATTAGCAGTTTATGGTCTTTCGTTGGCTACATCTGCGATGTTGTTAGGGAGTTGTTCGACAATTCAAAATGCTAATAATACAACCAAAGGTGGTGCTATTGGTACAGCAGCGGGTGCTGGCTTAGGGGCGTTGATCGGTGGTAAAGCAGGTAATACAGCTATCGGAGCAATTGCAGGAGCGGTGATCGGCGGTGCTGCTGGGGCGTTGATCGGTAATAAGATGGATAAACAAGCGAAAGAGATCGAGAATACAGTAGCTGGTGCGCAAGTCGAGCAGGTTGGAGAAGCTATCTTAGTGAAATTTGATTCTGGAATTTTATTCGATTTCAATAAATCAACATTAAAAGGCGATGCAAAAACAAATATTGCTAAGCTTGTAGAGACTTTGAATAAAGAACCTAATACGGAAATTTTGGTTATTGGTCATACGGATAACGTAGGTACTTTGGCTGCAAATGATAAAGTTTCTAACGATCGCGCTAGATCTGTAAAAGAATATGCGGTTTCACAAGGGTTGTCTGCTGGACGTATCTCAACTGAAGGAAAGAACTACTCTGAACCAATTGCCTCTAATGATACAGAGGCTGGACGTGCTCAAAATCGTCGCGTAGAAATTGTAATCACAGCGGGTAAAAAAATGCAGGAAGAAGCAAAAAGACAAGCAGGACAATAGTATAATCGTTGTATAAAGATATCATAAAGGGCTCTCCATATTGGAGAGCTTTTTTTTGAAGTGTACATTATCAGAGGCTTTAAGAACTTTTTTCATGGAGATGTTTTTGCGATTGGTATCCAAGAGTATACTCGATACAATCGAGTGTGGTTAATCTCTGTTGGTGAATCAATCGAATCATGAAAGTTTTGTATGTACAATCTTTTTAGAGGATACTATCAGGATACAAGAACGTACTTCCTTATATATTTAAAGGTTAATTATTCGCTCATAAACGCATAATGACTGAACAATCGCGAGATAAGTATTGAGGTGTTAATGGATCAAGACGGAATGATGTATAAACCTGAGTGAGATTCTTTTAAAAATATGTAGACGAATATCTTTTTAGTTATTTGTTAAAATTTGGTAAGCTCTGCCAAACTGTCATAAAAAATGATATTTTATTTTTAACTTTGTAGTCTTTTACAATAAGCTATGTTAGAATTAACACATACAACAAAGACGCACGATGAAGGTCGTCAGGGAGAGGCATTGGAACTAGCTCCAACCGGTAAATCGGATGGAAGGAAACTCTATATTGAGAGTTATGGCTGTCAGATGAATTTTTCTGACAGTGAGATCGTTGCTTCTATTCTTATAGATCAAGGATTTGAAACGACCAAGGATTACAAGGAGGCAGATGTCGTTTTTATAAATACTTGTTCGATCCGTGAGAATGCTGAACAACGCGTTAGGAAAAGGCTGAAAGAATTTGAAGCTGTTAAAGCTAAAAATCCGGGGATGGTCGTTGGGGTCTTGGGATGTATGGCAGAACGATTGAAGGCAAAGTTTTTAGAAGAGGAAAAGTTAGTTGATGTCGTTGTTGGACCGGACGCTTACCGTGATTTACCTAATTTGATCGATAAGGTTGATGATGGAAGTAAAGCGGTAAATGTACTGCTATCTAGGGAGGAAACTTATGCTGATATCAGCCCCGTACGTTTAAATTCTAATGGAGTCTCTGCATTTATATCAATTATGAGAGGCTGTGACAACATGTGCTCATTCTGTGTGGTTCCGTTTACGCGTGGGAGAGAAAGAAGTCGAGATACACAATCTATTTTGAAAGAAGCCCAAGAGTTGTTCTCTGCAGGATATCGGGAGGTTACATTGCTGGGGCAGAATGTGGATTCGTACAAGTACACCCCTAAAGTAGCAGAAGGTGAGGAGGCACTGCCGACAGTGAACTTTGCAAGTTTGTTGGAGCAAGTTGCTTTGGTTAGTCCTGAATTGAGAATACGATTTTCGACTTCTCATCCAAAAGATATTACAGATGACGTATTGTATACTATTGGTAAATATGAAAACATCTGTAAATACATCCACTTGCCGGTACAGTCTGGTAATTCGCGGGTATTGGAATTGATGAACCGCACATACGACAGGGAATGGTATATGGAGCGTGTAGAAGCAATCCGTCGTATCATCCCAGAGTGTGCAATATCTACGGATGTGATTACAGGTTTTTGTACCGAGACTGAGGCGGAGCATCAGGAGACTTTGTCGATGATGGATTTCGTAAAGTATGACTTTGCCTATATGTTTGCCTATTCTGAACGGCCGGGTACTTTAGCAGCCAAACGTTTTGAAGATGATATACCTGAAGATGTGAAAAAAAGACGCTTGACAGAGGTTGTAAATAAACAACAAGAGCACAGTTTGGAGCGTATACAAAAATATGTGGGGAAAGTACATAAAGTCTTGATTGAGGGATTTTCTAAGCGTTCGGATAAGGATTATTGTGGTCGGAACGATCAAAATACAATGGTTGTATTCCCTGTGGATGCGAGATATAGCGTCGGTGACTATGTGCATGTATTGGGCGAAAGCTGTACCTCTGCTACATTGATCGGTAAAATAGTCGATTAATTTGCTTGATATAAACTCAATAAAGATTCTTAATACGAAGTAAGAATGGATATCCAGGATATAAAAAATAGATTTGGAATCATTGGTAACTCTCCATTACTCAATCGGGCAATAGACGTAGCAAAGCAGGTTGCTCCTACGGATATATCTGTGCTAATACAGGGTGAGAGTGGATCGGGAAAGGAGGTCTTTTCTCATATTATTCACCAATTAAGTGCGCGAAAGCATGGTCCTTTTATTGCGGTCAATTGCGGTGCAATTCCTGAAGGAACTATTGATTCGGAGCTTTTTGGTCATGAAAAAGGTTCTTTTACAGGAGCTCACGAAGCACGTAAAGGATATTTTGAGGTGGTCGATGGGGGTACTATATTTTTGGATGAAGTTGGGGAATTACCACTAAATACACAGGCTCGTTTACTTCGTGTTTTAGAATCCGGAGAATATATACGAGTCGGGTCTTCGAAAGTTCAGAAGACCAATGTACGTGTAGTTGCGGCTACTAACGTAGACGTATATGAAGCGGTAAAGAAAGGTAAATTCAGGGAGGATCTTTATTATCGATTAAATACGGTTCCTTTGCGAATACCTTCTTTGCGGGAACGTAAGGAAGATATCTTTTTGCTTTTTCGGAAATTTGTTGTCGATTTTTCAGACAAATATCGTTCGCCGGGAGTACAGTTGACTCCTGACGCTCAGGAACTTTTGTCTAATTACAGCTGGCCAGGAAATGTTCGTCAGTTGAAAAATATAGCAGAACAAATAGCTGTTTTGGAAAAAGAGCGTATTGTTGATGCCCGTATTTTAAGTAACTATTTGCCGATAGAAAAAAGTGCTAGCAGTCTTCCTGTATTTGTGAAAGATCAGAATAAAGAAGATTTTTCGGAAAGAGATATTCTTTATAAGGTTCTTTTTGATATGAAAAAGGATATGGTCGATCTGAAGAAATTAGTAGTAGAACTGTTGCAAAATGGAACTACTCCAGCATCTTATGATCAAAATTCGCAGTATATTAATCAATTATATCAAGAGGTAAAGCCAGGGGCGACACAGCTCTATAAGGAAGAGATTAATACGACGCCTACATTGACAATCCACAATCCGAGTACTAGCTCTTCAGGCAATAGCTATGTTTCGATTGATGATACACAAGATGTTGAAGAGATCGAAGAATCTCTCTCGTTGGTAGACAAAGAGTCGGATATGATTAAAAAGGCGCTGAAAAAGCACAAAGGTAAACGGAAGTCTGCTGCGCAGGAACTCGGTATTTCCGAACGTACTTTATACAGAAAAATTAAGGATTTAAATTTAGATTAAGTACTTATGTGGAAGTTAATAGCTCAAATTAGAGTAATCGGAGTTCTTTTATTTACGCTGCTTGTGATTCAAAGCTGTGGTGTGAAGTATAGTTTTACAGGGGGGTCTATTCCTAAAGATATGAAGACATATACTGTTTTGTACTTTGAGAATATTGCACCAATGGTATACACGACTCTTAGTCAGAATTTTACGGAAGTACTGAAGGAGCGGATTCGTACACAATCTAGTTTAAGTCAAGTTAATTCAGACGGTGATGCAATTTTTGAGGGGGTGATTACAAACTATACGATTACTCCGGCTTCGGTAGCCGCTGGCGGACTGGAACGTGCAGAGAATAGTAGGTTGACTATCACGGTGAAAGTAAAATATACCAACAGATTGGATCAGACTGGAGAGAGTAATTTTGAAGAGAGTTTCTCTCAATTCAAAGAATTTCCCGGTTCGGATGTTACGTCTTATGAAGCTCAGTTAAATCAAGATATTATAAAGGCGTTAACTGAGGATATATACAATAAAGCTTTTGCGAACTGGTAGTGATAAACCGATAGAGGTAATGATAGATTTAAATAATTCACAACATACACTGTATCGACAGGCACTTATTGATCCGTCTAGATTGACGGAGGATGATCTTTTGGGTCTCATAGTTCGCTACCCTTATTCTCAGCCGCTTATCTTTGCTTACGAACGCAGAAAGAAACTTATTAATGAAGATTCTCCGAATCGAGAGTTAGCGCTGTTGTATGCTGCGAATGCAAATTGGCTTTGGAATTTTGTAAATGCGCCTGTAGTAAAAGTTGAGGAGCTCGTTCCAGAGCGGGAGGGATATGTGCCATTCGAGTTGTACGATAATCTTACTGAAGATGTTATTCTTGAATCGGAGAATGGCGATGAAGAGGAGCTCTTAGTTGGGGATGATAGAGTGGATGTAGAGGAGGAGATTGCTGTTAGTTCTATTGTTGAGGAAACAGAAGTTCTGACGCCAAGCGAAGAGGGTATTGAGTTGGATAAGCTTGTTCAAGGCGGTGCTGTGCTTGGAGATTATTTTGTGTTCGAAAGGAAGGAGCGTGAGAGTGCGGTTGATGTGGAAGAAGAAATTGTGCCTAAGCCAGCATCTGAGGACCCTGAAGATGTCAGTCTGTACAATGATGACCTGATGCCCTATAGCTTTCGATGGTGGTTGCACAAGACACGGTTAGAACATGCAAGTACATATCAGCCTTTTATTACACCACATTTACCGAGGCCTGAAAAGGGAAATTTCGATTTGTCTAAGCTGGACGAGACTATACTTGATCAACAAATCAAAGAAAATATAATTCATTTTCAGGAGCCCGAAAGCAAATTGAGTGACGCGGTCAAAAATAGCCCATTAAAACATGTGGAACCTAAAAAGAGTGATCAGGTCATTGATCGTTTTATAAAAGAGGAACCAATGATTCAGGCCCCATCGGCTGAAAATTTGAATAATGAAAATATGGCAAGGCAGAGCGCAGAAGATAATTATTCATTGGTTACAGAGACTCTGGCGAATATTTATGTTGATCAAGCGCTCTATTTAAAAGCGATCGAGGTATTCAAAAAATTAATTTTGAAATATCCAGAAAAAAAATCGTATTTTGCGGCCCGAATTCAAGATTTAGAGAAAAACTTATAAATAATATTAACTAAGAAATGACAACATTATTCATTATCCTGATTATTTTGGTAAGTGTGATTTTAGCATTTTTCGTGCTTATTCAGAATCCAAAAGGGGGAGGTTTATCATCAGGTTTTGCTGGTGGAAGTAATCTTATGGGCGTACAACGTACAGGAGACTTTTTAGAAAAAGGTACCTGGACACTAGTAATTGCTCTTATGGTATTTAGCTTAGCTATTAATATCTTAGGTCCTAGCGCAGGAACGAAATCTGGTGGTCTTTCTGAACAAATCGAAGCCCCAGCGCAAGCTCCTTCATTGAACTTGAATGCTCCAGCACAAGGGCAGCAAGCTAATCCTGCACCTGTGGCACAGGATTCATCTAAATAGGGTATGACAAGATAAGAGAGGCCTCACATATTGTATGTGAGGCTTTTTTGTTTTGGAACTGTCATCATGGCACGGTGTATCTTGCGAAATACTGTCATGCGGTATTGTTTGAAATGAAAAAATGGCAATCTTTTAAACGTATCTGTGTTTGGCACAGTTGGTGATGGAATAGAAGAAACGATAATATTAAAAGTAAACGTATAATAGTATAAATTATGGCATTAAGTATTAGACCTATCGGAGACAGAGTGGTTGTAGAGGCTGCTCCAGCAGAAGAGAAAACAGCATCGGGCATTTATATCCCGGATACAGCTAAGGAAAAACCATCTCAGGGCACTATCGTTGCTGTAGGTACTGGAAAACCAGACGAACCACTTACAGTTAAAGTGGGTGATAAAGTGTTGTATGGCAAGTACGCTGGAACTGAGATCACATACGAAGGGAAAGAGTATTTGATTATGCGTGAGTCTGATATTTACGCAGTATTATAAATAAAAATTTAGGAATGAAGAGTTAGCGGATGCAGAGATGAGTATCTCCAGACGCAAAAACTCAATACTCAATACGAAAATAACATGGCAAAACAAGTTAAATATAACGTTGAGGCGCGTGAAGCCCTTAAAAAAGGAGTAGATACATTAGCGAATGCGGTAAAGGTTACATTAGGACCTAAAGGTCGTAACGTAATTATTGAGAAGAAATTTGGTTCTCCTGCAATTACTAAAGATGGTGTTTCTGTAGCTAAAGAAATCGAGCTTAAAGATGCATTGGAAAATATGGGTGCTCAAATGGTGAAAGAAGTAGCTTCTAAAACGGCTGATCAAGCTGGTGATGGTACTACTACTGCAACTGTATTGGCGCAAGCTATTGTTGCTCCCGGTATTAAGTCTGTTGCTGCAGGTGCTAATCCGATGGATTTAAAAAGAGGTATTGATAAAGCAGTAACTGCTGTCGTTGCTAACTTGAAATCCCAGTCGCAAGCTGTCGGCGCGGACAACAACAAGATTAAACAAGTAGCGTCTATCTCAGCTAATAATGATGAAGTTATCGGATCTTTAATCGCAGAAGCGATGCAGAAAGTTGGTAATGATGGAGTTATTACTGTCGAAGAGGCAAAGGGAACAGAGACTGAAGTGAAGACTGTAGAAGGTATGCAGTTTGACCGTGGTTACTTGTCTCCATACTTCGTGACAAACTCTGACAAAATGGAAGCTGAGTTGGAGAATCCTTATATTTTGATTTATGATAAAAAAATCAGTAATATGAAGGAGTTGTTGCCTATTTTGGAAAAACAGGTTCAGACAGGTAAACCATTATTGATTATTGCTGAAGATTTAGATGGCGAGGCTTTGGCTACCTTGGTTGTGAACAAAATTCGTGGTTCGTTGAAAGTAGCTGCTGTTAAGGCTCCTGGATTTGGTGATCGTCGTAAAGCTATGTTGGAAGATATAGCTATCTTAACAGGTGGTACTGTGATCTCTGAAGAAAGAGGTTACAAATTGGAAAATGCGGAATTATCTTACTTAGGTCAAGCTGAAAAAGTTGTTATTGATAAGGATAACACAACAGTAATTAATGGTTCAGGTAATGTTGACGATATCAAAGCCCGTGTTGCTCAAATTCGTTCTCAAATCGAAACCACTACATCAGATTATGATCGCGAGAAATTGCAAGAGCGTTTAGCTAAATTGTCTGGCGGTGTTGCTGTTCTTTATGTTGGTGCTACTACTGAGGTAGAAATGAAAGAAAAGAAAGACCGTGTAGATGACGCATTGCACGCAACTCGTGCTGCTGTTGAAGAAGGTATCGTTGCTGGTGGTGGTGTAGCATTCATTCGCGCTGTAGAGGCTTTAGCGGGTCTTAAAGGTGATAATGAAGATGAGCAGATTGGTATCGACATTATCAAAAGAGCGATAGAAGAGCCTTTGCGTCAGATCTGTTTTAATGCAGGAATTGAGGGAGCAGTGATTGTGCAAAAAGTTAAAGAGGGTACCGCTGATTTTGGTTATAATGCACGCACAGATAAGTTTGAAAACTTAATCGGAGCAGGTGTTATTGATCCTACAAAGGTATCTCGCGTAGCTTTGGAAAATGCAGCTTCAATTGCATCAATGTTGTTAACAACAGAGTGTGTATTGGCTGATGAACCAGAAGAAGCTGGTGCCGGTGCTGGTGCTCCTCCGATGGGTGGCGGAATGGGTGGAATGATGTAATTAATTGTTCTTTCATATATAAGAAATCCCCGATTCTATTTTTTGGATCGGGGATTTTTTTATGCATATAGATTTTCTATTGTATATTTCTAATGATTGTGTATAGAAGTGCTATAATCCCGAGAATAATAATAGCTTTTTGACTGTACAGTATCTTTCGTAATTTAATTTCTGTCTCGTTCGGTTGTGGAACGAGTTGTAGATAAAATCCTAATAATATGTAAGGTGTTAGGATGAAAAGTAAAGGGTTTTGTACTAAAGCTAGTTGGAACTCGCCGTTAAGTAAGTGGTGGGCTGCCCGTTGGATGCCGCAACCTGGACAATCTAGCCCTGTAATTGTTTTTATTGGACAGCGGGGGAATAAAGAGCTTTCTAAGGGGTTGAAATGTTTGTAAATAAAAGCTATCCCTCCAATCACTATAGGGTAAAGAACAAAAAAATAAGGCCGTTTGATAGTCATTAGAACAGAATGGATGCAAAAAGTCCTAGACCAAAGATTCCGATGGTAAGTAACCAAATTGATGCGCAGGCTATCAAATTAATAATGATCCATTTTTTTGCATTTTTGGAATCCCTTTCCGCTCCTGTAATATCGCCGGCATAGAATTTTTTTTCTACTCTTGAAGCGTATATAATAGCGGGTATTCCAAAAAGCCAACAGCATATTATTGTCGTGATTATACTCTCCACTAAGTATGTCTTTGGTGGCTTTGGGTAATTTGGATTAGCTGTCTTTTCAGTGGAATGAGGTTGAATGGGGTGTTCGGGTGGGAGGCTGGCTAATAGGGGCTTTTGTGGTGTTGTGTTGTCAATGAATAGATCTTTCAACTCGGGAATGTCTTGGGCTTTTGTCCAAGTAACCAAATCTTCGGTCCAGATAAGGGTGTTGGCGGTGATACGCTTCGTACGTAGCTCCTCAAGTGTTATAGGGCCAAAAGAGTTTTGCCCGTCCGAGTAGTGGTAGCTTTTCATTTTAATGGTTTCTTAGTATATTACTAATATAAAAATAAATGCGAAAAATATATGTATAACCCTTATTTAATCACAGTTCTAATATTTTGTGCAGGTTTTCTTTTGATTTTTTATGTTTTCAAAAGGTTTAAGGTTAAGTCTAGTCGGGTTTATATCGAGTTGTCTCCTTCCTTTGTTGAGGATATTTTACAGGATAAGGTAAAGTTTTATACCAAGTTGGCTGTTGAGGAACAGACTATTTTTAGATATAGGGTTGTTTATTTTTTGAAACGGATCAAAATTTCGGCTGAAAAGGGGGCCGATCTGACAGATGAAGATCGTGTATTGATCGCGGCTAGTGCTACGATTCCTTTGCTTCATTTTGAGACTTGGGCGTATGAAAATTTGGATGAAGTGATCGTATACCCTGATTATTTTGATGAACGATTTGATACGGTGTCGGAAAGTAAGAACATTGCAGGAATGGTTGGTTCTGGAGCTATGAATCACAAGATGGTTCTCTCGTTGCCTGCGTTGCGGTCCGGTTTCGAGCAGTATAGTCTTGGGAATACTGCAGTGCATGAGTTTGTTCATCTTATTGATAAAGCTGATGGGGAAGTAGATGGTATACCTGAATATCTTATACCAAAGGATTTGATTGATCCATGGATGAAAGAAATGGATAGGACGATTAGAGCGATACGGAGAGGTGAGTCTGATATAAGAGAGTATGCTGCTACGAATGATGCTGAGTTTTTGGCGGTGTTATCGGAGTATTTTTTTAAGAAGCCTAAATTGTTGAAAGACGAGCATCCGGAGCTTTTTAGTTTGTTAGATCGGATTTATAACAGAAATGAGTTGATAAATTAAGGGCTTATTTTAGGAGCTATTTAACAAAAAAAGCAACTCTTTTTGAGTTGCTTTGTAGCCCGTAGGGGAATCGAACCCCTGTTTCCAGAATGAAAATCTGGCGTCCTAACCCCTAGACGAACGGGCCTTTATGTGTTTCGGTGTGCAAATATAGAATTTATATTTGTTAATGCAAAAATAAATTTATTTTTTTTTTCTGTGATTCTATTGGTATTTTTAGACATCAATCGAAACTCAAACATGAGAAATTTACTTTTAGTTGGAGCCTTGGTCACTTTTTCTGGAGTTCAGGGTGTATTCGCTCAGCAAATGAATGTGGCAGATCAAGTGCAGCTCCATTGGAAACCCAGCGTAACATATAATGGGGGAGATAATCTGGAATTAACATTGACCATTAAAAATATTTCTAACAGCAGCTTAGATTTGGGGAAATGGGATCTTTGGTTTAATGCGATGTACCCTGTAGTGGATAAAGCCACAGATCGCTATTCTTTTTCAAACGAACGAGGTAACTTGTTTCGGCTGCAGTTTGCCGAACAATCCCTGAACCCCAACGATTCGCTGGTGACAGTTTACACCACAAGGTATGCTATTTCTAATATCTCCACTGTACCAAATGGTTTTTACTTTCAGGATAAGAACAATTATAAAACTTATCATGCAGTAGATAATGTGCTTTATAGCCCTATTTTACTTCCCGTCGACAAGCAAAACGAATTTAATGCTTCCCTGTTTGAAAAAAATGCGAAACTGAATAAGGAAACTGCTGTGCCCATGATTTTTCCAACACCTCAATCGATAAAAGTTGGAAAGGGAAATTTTAGGGTACCGTCCACATTGAGTTGTTTCGTTTCGGAGGATTTTCAATCTAGCCTGGCTTTTATGGAGAAAATCCCTTTTTTTAGGGAACTTGATTTTGTTTCATCTGAAGAGAAGTCAGCGCAGTTTGTTATCAAGAAAGTAGAAGATTTAAAGAATGAAGCTTACAGGCTTTCTGTGACGAAGGCGGGGGTGCGTATTGAGTCTAGTTCAGCGGGAGGGGTGCTTTATGCGTTACAGTCGCTGGTCTCTATGCTGAAGCCTGAAATGTATTTTGCTAAAGCCGATTTGGAGATACCCTTTGTTAATGTGGTGGATGAACCAAGGTATAGTTATAGAGGTTTCATGATGGATATTGCTAGGAATTTTAAGGATAAATCGACAATCTTAAAGTATCTGGATCTGATGGCGAGTTATAAGTTGAATGTATTTCATTTTCATTTTATTGATGATGAGGGGTGGCGTTTGGAGATCCCCTCTCTTCCTGAGCTGACCGCCGTTGGTGCTACAAGATCCCCCTTATTTAAGGATGGGAGATCAATACAACCTGCTTACGGATCTGGAGGACTTCTGTCTACAAATCAATTTTTGACAAGGGCTGATTTTATTGAAATTTTAAAGTATGCCCATGATCGAAATATTACCGTGGTTCCGGAAATTGAGACACCAGGGCATGCTAGAGCTGCAATCAAGGCTATGCATGCTCGGTATGAACGATTGATGGCAGAAGGAAAAAAGACAGAAGCTGAGAAATATTTGCTTTACGATCTTGATGATCGATCTGAGTATAATTCGGTACAGCATTTTGGTGACAATGTTATTAATCCGGCTCTGCCCTCTACGTATACTTTTCTTGAGCAGGTGATAGATGAATTTATAGCGATGTATCAGGAGGCAAATATACCTTTTCAGAAGATTTCTATTGGTGGAGACGAAGTGCCAAATGGTGTATGGACCAAATCGCCCAAGATAGATGCGTTGATGAAGGAAGAGGGGATGAAATCTGTACATGAGGTCTGGCCCTATTATATACAACGTGTTAATGAGATCTGTGTGGCTAAGGGTTTAAATATGGCTGGTTGGGAAGAGATTGGTATGATCAATAAAGGTCAGGGTATGATTGTGAACCCAGATCTCCGAAATAAGTCAAATATACAAGTAGACGTATGGAACAACGTAATTGGTGGAGGTCAGGAAGATCTAGCTTATAGACTGGCAAATGCGGGGTACCAGACGGTCTTAATAAGTGCGTCTAATATGTACTTCGATATGATGTGGAATACCAATTTTATGGAGCCGGGGCTAAAATGGGCTACTTATGCCGATTTGTTTCATTCTTATTCTTTACTTCCAGAAGACTTTTTTGCGAATATAGATAATTACTACAGTGGTCAGAAGTTAGGGAAGCAAGGGTTTAGCAAAAGGATTCGACTTTCCGAAAAAGGGAAGTCAAACTTTTTGGGTATCAAAGGTGGTTTATGGGCAGAGACAGTTCTAAAAGAGGAACAGATGGATTATTTGGTGTTTCCGAGATTCTTTGCTCTAGCAGAACGAGCGTGGTCATCCAGAAGGAGTTATGAGAATGAATCTAAATTTAACCTCAAGCTTTTAGAAAATGATTATACTAGGTTTATCAACAAGATCGGATTGCATGAGTTACCTAAGTTAACCGGTCGTGTTAAGTTTAGGCTGCCGGCTGTCGGTGTAAAGGAGATCAACGGAAAAATTGTTGCAAATACAGAGTATCCTGGTTTTTCGGTCTACTATACTTTGGACGGAAGCGTGCCTACATTACAAAGTACAAAATACGATGCGTCTAGGCCTATTGTATATCGATCTGGACAGGTTTTGGCTTTTTCTGTGCTAGATGATGAGGGACGTGCGGGACAGGTTGCCTATTTTAAGAAATAAATGAAATAACGTCTCGCATTTCGATATCGGAATGCGAGGCATGATATAGGCATTTGTCTCCTTGAATAATCAGTAATTGAGGAGATTCATGTCTTACTTTCCACATTTCTGCAATTGTATTGGAAATATCTCGATAAGTGATTAAATCCAGATAATATATAATCGTCTCTTTAGGGAGAAGGTTCTTGTCGTATTCTAAACTTCGTTTCGCCATTGCACTAACTGGGCAACGTGTACTGTGTTTGAATAGTATGAAGACATCTTCAGACTTGTATATGTTGTGAAGTTGGTCTATGGTATTAAGTGGTTCCCAATTCATTTTCAGGTTTTTAAAGATTATTGAATTTTCCTGTTTCTATATCAGTAAAGGCGGCTACTGTTTGAAATCTATAACTGAATTGGCTCTCAAATATCGTAGGAAGAATAATCCCTCCCCCAATATCTTTGCTGACAGATGTCATATATTCAACGTTATCTATGACGATAGACTTGATTTCCCCCTTGCTTGTTAACGACATCCTTCCATCAACTGTGCTATTACCCAATGTGGGTAGGCCGGTAAAGTCGATTATAGTAATCTTATCGGTATTTATTATCTTTTGTGATAACTCCCTGATATTTGAAGGATTATCGGATAAGAGAGCTGGTGAAAACAGTATTTGTGTATCCGTAAAGAACTGTTGGAGTATGCTCTCCAATATACTGTCGATGTTATCTTTGGCTTCTTGTATCCCAATAAAATGTTTTCTCAGCTTTTTCGATTTGTAATTAAAAAGGATAACAATGTTTTCTTTACTTTTATTGACACCTTCGAAGCGACAATCTCCTGTTGTTTTATCGATTAGAAAGGTTCTTTCGTTGCTGAATCCAGGAATTAAGGATGGACCGGTTACTGTATATAATAAATAGCGCGTATTCTCCCATTTAGTAGCGTCACCGATTGCCAGTTGAATCAATTTTTTTCCATTTTCCTTTTCTTGGGCATTTAGACGGCCACAACTTACAAACAGAAACAATCCAATAAAAAATACCGTGAGTATAAGATATTTCATATGTATAAAACTTGATTTCAAGGGTCATATGGAATATCCAACAGATTTTCATCTGTGTTTGTGCAGTGTCTTTACTACATGGATATTTCATATTACTATGCTTTATGCCTCTTTGGTACTATCTCGTTCTGTGTTTTTTCTTGGGATAGGTATTGTAAGCTGCGCATGTGGATTGTGTTCCACAGGAGGATAAAATAGCTGTGCCAATTATTAAAAAACTCAAAAAGATTAATTTATTTTTCATCTGCATATAATTTATCTATTAATAGCGATGAAGCTATCAGATTTATTCATTCTCTTTTGTGAGATTGTATAAATCATAATGGTTTCATGATCTGAGGATATTAAAAAATAATAGCAACTAGAAAGACTTCGATAGGTGGCTCATTTGAATGGCCGTAATCGCAGCTTCTTCACCTTTATTTCCATGCTTGCCACCTGCTCTATCTAGAGCTTGTTGCATATTGTCTGTTGTTAATACGCCAAAGACAACAGGTTTATTGTATTTGAGACCTACATTTGCGATTCCATTGGCTACTGCATCACAGATAAAATCGAAATGGCGTGTCTCTCCTTGTATTACACAACCTAAACAGATAATAGCATCAAATTGTTTGTTGCGTAATGCTATGTCTGCGCCTGAAATTAATTCATAGCTTCCTGGTACCTCCATCACCTGAATGTCTTCTTCAAGTGCTCCGTGGTTTAATAAACCATCTACTGCTCCTGATAATAGTGCTCCTGTTATCTCGGCATTCCATTGTGCAACAACAATTGCAAATTTGATACCCTTTGCACTCTTGACTTGCAAGTGTGAGAAATCCGATAGGTTTTTTAGACTACTTGACATGATAAAATATTTTTTTAATCAAAAAGGCCGCCTATAGAGCAGCCTTTTGTATGTTGTTCGCTAATTAATGATTATTGTTTTGCTTGAACTCGAGCTAAAGGACCGTCGATTGTTGATGCCTCTGTACTTTCAGGGTACTCTGACTTGATCTTGGAGTAGGCCTCTTCAGCTTGTTTGTTTTCATTTAATTGTTCATACACTAATCCAAGTTTTTTAAGGAACAATGGCGTCGTATAAGAGTTTTTTGACTTGTCGGCTGCCTTTTTGTAATAGTCGGCTGCATTCTTATAGTCGTGGCTTTCAGAATATGAATCTCCAATTAATCCAATTACCAAAGGATCTAATATTTCGCTTCCTGTCTCTGAATATTTTTTTAGGTATTTGATAGCTTCTTGAAAGTTTTGCTGACGCAAGTATAAACTTCCTAAATAAGCATTTGCGATATTTGCTGAAGGTGTATTTGAATACTCATCAGCAATCTCTTTGAATCCTAAGAAAGCTCCATCTCCATCGATAGCCTTTTTTTGTAGAGAATCGATTAAAGCAAATTCCTCCGCTTTGTACATCGCATCGGCAGCCTTTTCAGCACGAGGTGCGAGATAAAACTTTTGATATCCAATATATAATAAGATTAATACGATGATACCTCCTAGGATAAAAATCACACTCTTCTGATTATCTTGAAAAAATGAACCTTTTTTCTCGGTTGAATTGATATTCGTTGACATTAGTTTATTTTAAATAATTACACGGAACGCAAAAATACACTTTTATTAAATATTTGCAATACTTTCTTGTTATAAAATACTAATTTATTGCCTCTTAAGGGGTATGGATTTCCTGTTCTTTGTCCAATAGTTCATATTCTGAATTTTGACTCTTGAACTCAGGAACAATGACCTTCATTTGTCTTACGATATTGGTGTTGTGTTGCGCGTTAGTTATCTCCAGTAGTTTTTGAAGTTGGGATGATACTTGCTCGAAATTATTATCTCGCACTTTGGCAATCATTATTTTTTGATGATGCGTTGGGAGCGTGTTCTCTAGGTCATTTAAAAGTTCCTCATATAATTTTTCTCCCGGTCGCAATCCTGTAAATCGTATTTCGATATCTTGATTAGGTATATATCCTGAGAGTTTGATCATCTTTTGCGCTAGATCTACAATTTTAACAGATTTTCCCATGTCAAAGACGAAAATTTCGCCGCCTTGGCCCATACTTCCAGCCTCTATGACGAGTTGACAAGCCTCTGGGATAGTCATGAAATAGCGTGTTATCTCTGGGTGCGTCACTGTCACAGGTCCACCTTTTTCGATCTGTTCTCTAAATCGAGGAATGACAGATCCATTGGATCCTAGTACATTGCCAAACCTAGTCGTGATAAATTTAGTCCCTGTTTTATTTTCTTTTAAAATTTTACTGTTTAGTGATTGGACATAAATTTCTGCTATCCGCTTTGTCGCACCCATAACATTAGTAGGGTTAACAGCTTTATCTGTTGATACAAAGACAAACTTTTGGACATTGAACTCTACAGAAAGATTTGCTAGATTCATGGTCCCAAATATATTGGTCCGTACGCCCTCGATAGGGTGGTTTTCCATCATTGGTACATGTTTGTACGCTGCTGCATGATAGACAATGTGAGGCCGAAAGGTTTCAAAGAGTATCTGCATACGCTCCCTACTTCTCACATCAGCGATAAATGTGTGGAAAAGTTGGTTTTTGAAGTTTTCTTGAAGATCGAGTTGAAGGTTGTGTAACGGTGACTCGGCCTGATCGCATAAGATAATCATTTGTGGACTGTATTGCCCCAATTGTTTTGCGATTTCGCTGCCAATGGATCCTGCTGCTCCTGTTACTAGAATGCGCTTGCCTTTGAGTTGGTCAAGTATGATTTCATTTTCTAGTTTGATCGTAGAGCGCTCCAGAAGATCTTCTATTCTTACATTTTTTATTTGATTGACCGTAAGATCCCCATTCATTATTTTTTTAATAGGTGGGAGGGTCAATACTGAAACATTGTGCTCGAGGCAAATTTCGATTACTTCGGCCTTTTTATCCGGAGGAATTGAGGGCGTGGCTATGATAAGCTCATCAACAGCACATTTATAAATTACTTTTGTTAACTCCTCAGAACCAAAAATTTTAACACCGTCGATAGATTTTCCTATTTTAGACGCATTGTCATCTAGATACCCTACTATTATTTTGTTCGATGTGAGATCATGGTCAAATGTTCGTTTTACTGCGATGCCCAGTTCACCGGCTCCAAATACCAATGTGTTCTTCTTTATCTTTCTAGCAGTTTTTGAATATTGAAAGAAAATCTTGATTGAGGTCCTGTAAGTAATCAAGCCTGCAAATAAGAATAAGGAATAGATGATAATAAGTCTACTGTCTATAAATTTGGGCGTACGTAAGGCTAGTCCAAATAATTTAAGCGCAAAGAGTATTATTATGGTGAATAGTATGGTGGATAGAATTCGTATTGAGTCTGCCGCGCTGGTATATCGTACTATTCCAGAGTAAAGCCTAAAGATTGAAAATGATATTGCTGTAGCCCCGATACACAGTAAGAATTGAGTTGCAAAGTCATTTGGAGAAATGGTGCTGATTTGAAAATTATGAAAAAGAGCAAATGCAGTTAAAAATGTCACTGATGCAACAAACAGGTCCAAAGAAAAAATTATCCATCTAGGGACAATTTTAACATGATTGATGACTCTGAATAATCTCATTTATAATTTTTAGTGGTGATTATTACAAATGTAGGAGAAAAATGTAATAGTTTTAACTTTATTGTTTTTGTGAGGTTAAATGATTGAATCTTACTCTAATATATTTATATTTACTTCTATAAATAGATTTAGATGGGTAATATGACTAAGATTGCGCAAGAGATAATTGGGCAAACTCAAGAAGCTTTTAAACCGGCCAAAAGTTCGAAGTGTAAGCTTATCATTGGTATTCCTAAGGAGATTGTGTTTCAGGAGAATAGAATCGCGCTAACTCCATTGTCTGTCGCTCTCTTGGTCGAGCATGGACATGAAGTCCTCATAGAGGCTGGAGCTGGAAAGGCTTCTAATTTTATGGATCATCATTATAGTGAACAAGGGGCGCAGATTGTTTATGAAAAAGAGCGGATTTTTAAAGCTGATATCGTTATAAAAATAGCCAGTCCTACGATCGAAGAGGTGGGATTGATGAAGAACAAGCAGATTTTGCTGTCATCTCAACAACCCTCGTTGATGGATATTCATGTTCTGAAGGCGATGATGAAGAAGCAGGTTACGGCTTTATCTTATGAGTATTTACAGGATGAAGGCGGACATCTTACTGTTGTTCGGGCTATGAGTGAGATTGTAGGGGCGACATCTATTTTAATTGCTGCAGAGTACCTGTCTAATGTTTTTGAAGGAAAAGGGTTGATGTTGGGCGGAGTAACCGGAGTACCTCCTACAGAAATCGTGATTATTGGGGCTGGGACTGTTGGCGAGTTTGCGGCAAGAACAGCAATCGCATTAGGCGCACAAGTAAAGGTTTTTGATAGTTCCGTATTTAGGTTGCGTCGACTCCAGAATAACCTAGGTACACGGGTTTTTACATCGGTAGTGCAACCTATAATTTTAAACAAAGCGATTATTTCCTGCGATGTGGTGATAGGTGCATTAAGAGCTAAAAACGGACGATCTCCTTGTATTATATCGGAGGAAACGGTCTCAAAAATGAAACCAAACTCCGTTTTGATCGATGTCTCAATTGATCAGGGCGGGTGTTTTGAAACTTCTGAAATTACATCACACGATAAGCCTGTTTTTAAGAAATACGAAGTGATCCATTACTGTGTGCCTAATATTGCATCTAGAGTGGCACGTACTGCTACTTATGCGATGACGAATATTTTTACACCAATTTTATTGCAGATCGCAGATTATGGAGGGATCAGTAATTTGATCTGGGGACATGCCGGGATTAGGAATGCGGTATATTTGTATCAAGGTAGTTTGACCAATAAAGACATGGCCGATAAGTTTAATCTTTCCTATAAAGATTTGAGTTTAATGATTGTCGTAAATCAATAGGTGTTGTGTAATGTGCTATACTGGTTATAAGTTTGTTATTATATTTTTTTCTTTGCTAATGATTGATCTTGCGATCGGCCAAGAAAGGGTCGACTTTTACCCTAATGGCATCCTGAATATGAAACAGTCGGTGGACGTAGGAGATAATATCCCGGAGTTGTTTTTCTATAAACCAACCCATCAAGATAAAAATAAGGTTTTCCTAATTATTCCTGGCGGGGGATATGCCCGGGTAGCGATGAGTCATGAAGGACACGACGTTGCAAAAAGGCTAAAGGATCTGGGGTATGCGTCTTATGTTTTACGTTATCGGTTGCCGGTAGATAGTCAAATGTTGGACAAACGAATAGCACCAATACAAGATGCCCAGACGGCATTGGCGTATATTCGCGAACATGGCGATCGTCATGGGATAACAGGGAATAAAGTTGGCGTATTGGGATTCTCTGCAGGGGGACATCTAGCTTCCACCCTGTCAACACATTTTAATATATCTTACATTGGAGAGGGTGAGTATCGGAACCTTAGACCTGATTTTTCTGTTTTAGTGTATCCTGTAATTACGATGTCTGAGGGGACAACACATCTAGGCTCCAAAAAGAATTTGATAGGACCTGTTTTTGACGAGCGGGACGTATTAAGGTTTTCCAATGAAAAGCAAGTCGGTTCAATAACCCCCGCAACTTATCTAGTGCATGCAGCGGATGATAAGGTGGTGCCTATTGCAAACAGTTTACTGTACCAAAAGGCATTAGATGATTTTGGTATTTCGAATACGTTATATAGGTATGAAGAAGGAGGGCATGGATTTGGCTTGACCAATAAAAAGGAATCTGGAGATTGGTTGGAAGCTATGTTGATTTGGTTGGAAGGTCAATCGTTGGAAGTTAAAACTCTAGAAGTTAAAAAGTAATATGTCTTTTAATACCAAGTTTTACTTGAGTTCCTTTTGGTAGGGGGACTGTTGTATTCACAATCGCGTTTAGGGATAAAGACTCATTACCTATTATATACTCCTTGTAAAAACCTCTAAACCGTATGTTTTTGATCCATAAATTGCCATCAGTATCAGGCATTGTGTCAATCCATTCTTGGTGGATAGCGATCTGCTGCGGTGTTTGTATATTTAATAAGGCGGCTTGTTGTACGTCAAGAATATTGCTTTTGGCGAGTAGAAGTGCTGTATAGGGATTTCGGGGGCTGTAATATAATGTCTCTGGTGAGCCTAGGTCTACGATTTTTCCTTGTTTCATAACAATAAGCATATCAGACATTGCTAGTACCTCTGCTGGATCGTGCGATACCAGTATAACTGTAAGGCCAAGGTCATCGACAATTTGACGTATATCTTGCTGTAAATCATCTCTGAAGGCTGCGTCTACTTGGTTGAAGGGTTCGTCCATTAATAATACTTCAGGATCATTTATTAATGCACGTGCTATAGCTACCCTCTGACGCTCTCCTCCACTTAAGTCAGCTACCCGTTGTTGTGCTAGATGATCTATTTTTAATCGCACTAACATCTCTTCGGTTCTTGATTTCTTGTAGTCTAGGTTTGTGTTGGGAAGTTGTGAGGCTATATTATCCCATACTTTTGCGTATAAATTCAGATCATCAAATCCTTGTGAGACGAGCTTCATCGCATCGTGGCCAGGAATGAGTTTGTCTTTGCGAGTGGGAACTAACCAACCTTTATACCTTATTTCACCGGATTGGGGTTCTAGCAGACCGTATATTAACTTTAATAGGGTACTTTTTCCACTGCCAGATTCGCCGATAATGGCAGTGATTCTTCCAATATGAATATCAAAATCTACGTGATCTACAGCCGTTACTGTTTCTTTGCCTTGGAATATACTACTCACCTCTCTTCCATGAATAATAGCTAGTCCTATTTGTTGTTTATCAGAGGGGATATATTGACAGGAGGATGTAGATTGAGCCATAAAAAAATGCCGAAATATGATTTCGGCATAAAAGTAATGATTTTTTCTATTATGGCCTAAAAACCTAGTGTAAGTCCGAAAGTGAAATTGTTGAGCCCTTTTTGAGCAGGACTGTTTTCAAATACGTCGTTTACATAGTATTTTGCAAATATGCCAAAGTCGTCATATCCGACCCGTACAAAAGGTCCGTATTGAAAGGTCGCTAGGTTATAGTTGTCTCTGAACTTTTGCTTACCATTTTCTCGACTCTTTAGTCGTTGAGTGCCCTTTAATAGGACACCAGTCATCGCTCCAAAAGCTACTTTCATGCGGTCTCCGTGTCGGTTTTTGTCACTGCGCCATTCAAATGAAATAGGCATTCTTAGGTAGGTAGAAGTGAGTACATTCTTTGTGTAATTTACTTCATTTGGATCTACGACTTTATAAGAGAGCGATTGTGTGTTTTCTTCTAAGAGAATATTCTCTTTCAATCGTAGATAGTTCCATTCGAATCCTGCAGATAGATATGTTTTAAAGTTATCACTTACCCGCAGACCAAATTGTAAGACATCGAAGCCAAAATTTGAAGCTTTTTTGTAGGCCAAGAAATCGTTTTCTTCGGATAATGTGAATTTTCCGTCGTCCATTATTCTGGAGAAGCCCCAATCGATACGAGTTAGTGTTACACCACCAAAAATTCTAGGGTACTTCGAAGTGTTTGGTTGATCCTTAATTCCTATAGTTATATTGAGATCTTTGTCCTTACGGATTGTGTCTAGTTTTTCTTTTTCAGGGCCATCTTGTCCCTTTGCTAGGGAGATTGTTAGTGTGGTTAATACTATCCCAAGGAATCCAAATTTAAGGTTATATGCTTTCATCGTTTTATTTTTTTTTATTTCGGTTTTTAACAAGTGAGTTTAGTATGTCAATTCGGAAAGACCCTTCTTCATCCGCTCGGAAACGAATATCTTTTGTGGTACTTACTTCGATCTTTTCTGAAATGGTATTTAATATCGAAGTCACTACGGTCTTATTTACTGTTTCATGTGGAGTCTGTGCATACATGCTTTCCGTTTCTTCATCCAAATTGATCAAAGGTTTTATATCTTCTATTTCAGTGACTTGGTGAACTGGGATGCTTGATGTGTAACCTTCCTCTACTCCCTTTAAGCTTAAAAGCTTGGGTTTGGATTCTGCTAGATCACCGATTTTGAGGTCTACATTAACCCTGTCATAGCTTTCTTGCTCTTCTAGTCTTTGAGGTTGTATAGCGACTGCAATATTTGCGTTTTGAATCTTTTCTTCTTTGTCTTTATTCGTATCGAGCTGTTCTTGTTCTATACTTTCAGGAGGTTGGATTCTCAAACTTTTCTCTTTGCTCTCTTGTTTTTGCGCGATTATCGTTTCGTTTCTATAAACCGATTGCGTATCGCCTTTGTAGTTTAGTTTTAGTAAACCAAAGGTTGTGCCCAAAAGTAGAATAGCGGCGCCGGCATATCTTATCCAGGTTTGTTTCCTAAAAGGTAGGCGTACTGGTTTCTTTTTTGATTCATCTAATTGTCTTTCTATACGTTGCCAAACATTTCGGTTTGGTGTTTCTTCTGCTTCATGAAATGCTTCACGGAACAATCTATCGATATCTTCTTCTTTCATGATGATTTAGTATGTTAATTTTACTAACCTATTTTGTAACCACTGTCTTGCTCTAGAAAGCTGTGATTTGGAATTTCCTTCTGATATTTCCAATATCTCAGCAATCTCCTTGTGTGAATATCCCTCTACGGCATAGAGATTGAAAATTGTTCTATAGCCTGTTGGTAATTGTTGAACGAGGTTCAGCAAGTCCTTGTAAGCCGTTTGATCAGTCCCTATTTGACTCGGTAGCTGAAGTGAATCATTATTGTCAATAGATTCAAAAAGTTTTCCTTTGTTCTTTCTGTGGGTCTCAATGGCCACGTTAATCATAATCCTTTTGACCCAACCTTCTAGAGAACCTGAGCCATCAAATAGATGATGTTTGGTAAAGATCTTAACAAATCCATTTTGTAATATATCTTCAGCTTCAAGCGTTGTATTGGCATATCGCATGCATACAGCTAACATCTTTTTGGAAAAGTGATCATACAACGCAACCTGGGCTTTTCTATCCTCCTTTTTGCATCCTAGCCAAATTGTATTTAGATTATTCTTTTCCAATTAATTGATATTAGTTAATAGGAAGACGGTGTGACAGAAAGAATGGTTGCATGCGCTATTGAAAAAAAATTATTTTTTTTCAATAGCTATCGTTCTTCTTTGAGGATCAATGATATCGATTGTTACGTTTATCGCATTTGTTGGGAGCAAATTGGGGATTTTTTCTGGCCATTCGACAAAGCAATAGTTTCCAGAGTAAAAATATTCTTCATACCCGAAGTCGAAAGCCTCTGATTCCGATTTCAAGCGATAAAAATCGAAATGAAAAATAGGTCCGTTGCTAGAAGCGTATTCGTTTACTATTGAAAACGTAGGACTGGAAGTGTGGTCTTGTACATGTAGACATTGACATAGCTCGTTTATCAATGTGGTTTTTCCGGCGCCCATTGTCCCGTAAAAGAGGAATATACGGTCATTGGGATAGCTGCTAATAATCCGAGAAGCTGCTTCTTTTAGGTCTTCTAAGCCTTTTACATTGATTTCCATAATTGACAAAATTACCTATTTTGGTATATATGTGGCATATGGTATTATCATTTCTTCTAGAGATATGCCCCCGTGTTGAAATGTACCGTTGTAATAGTTTACAAATTGATTGTAATTGTTGGGGTAGACAAAATACACTTCTTCTTTTGCAAACACAAAAGTTGAGCTAACGTGAAGTTTTGGCAATTGCGCTTCGTGTGGGTTGCGAATTGTGAAAACGTCCTTTTCTACATAGTTGAGATTTTTTCCTTGTTTGTACCTTAAGTTGGTGTTTGTGTTTCTGTATCCCACTACTTTGCTTGGTTTTTTTACTTGGATTGTACCGTGATCTGTTGTTATGATAACCCTGACATTTTTTTGGGAGAGCCACTTTAGTACTTCTAATAGGGGAGAGTGTTCAAACCAGGAGACTGTTAGCGATCTATACGCTGCCTCGTCATTGGCTAGTTCACGTATCATGGCCATGTCGGTGCGTGCATGTGAGAGCATATCTACAAAGTTGTATACGAGTACGTTGAGATCATTTTGCATGTAGTTGCTTACGTTGTCTAGTACTTCTTTTCCTTGTTCGAGAGTGAGTACCTTTGTATAGCTATGCTTTATTTCTCTTCTGTATAGACGCTTAATCTGGTCCGCTAGGAATTTATCTTCGTGAAGGTTTTTACCACCTTCGTCTTCATCATTTTGCCATAAATCAGGAAACCTCTTTTCCATTTCTAATGGGGTAAGGCCGCTGAATACAGCATTTCTAGCGTATTGTGTGGCTGTAGGAAGTATGCTATAATAGCTATCTTCTTCCTCTAATCGGAAATAGTCTGTGATAACATCATTGATTAATTTCCACTGGTCATATCTGAGGTTGTCTATTAAAAAAAAGAAAGTTGGCTTTTCTGGTTGAAGATTTGGAAACACTTTCTTCCTAAATAATTGATGCGATAGTGTCGGGCTTTCTTCTGGATTGTTAATCCATTTCAGGTAGTTTTTCTCTATAAATTTAGAGAAGGTTGCATTCGCATCGGCTTTTTGCATAGTCAAAATCTCGTGCATGCTATCATCTTCCAGTTTTTCTAGAGAGAGCTCCCAGTAAATAAGTTTTTTGTATGCATCAGTCCATTCTTCGTAGTTTAGATCATTGTTGATGATAGTGCCGAGGTTTCTAAACTCCTGTTGGTAAGCCATAGACGTTTTTTCACTAATGATTCTTTTGTTTTCTGTAAACTTTTTGATAGTTAGTAGGATTTGTCTTGGATTAACCGGTTTAATTAGGTAATCATCAATCTTAGCGCCAATAGCATCTTCCATCAAATGCTCTTCTTCATTTTTAGTTACTAAAATTGTTGGGGTAGTAGGGTTTATCGTTTTGAGTATACTTAGTGTTTCTAAGCCTGTCAGTCCCGGCATGTTCTCGTCTAAAAAAACAAGGTCAAAGGGCTCTTGCTTGAAAGCGTCTACAGCGTCATTTCCGTTGTTTACGGTTTTAACTTTATATCCTCTTTCTTCTAGAAGAAGGATGTGTGGTTTTAAAAATTCAATTTCATCATCCGCCCAAAGTATATGTGTTTTTGTCATGCTCTTGTGTGGTCTTATGTGTTACTACTATTTTTTATGTGCTTAATTAAGCGTAGTAGATTTTTGAGTAGAAAAGCTAATATGTGTAATATAAGCTTATATTTAAAACGAACCTAATTAGAATCCATACAAAACGCTATTTTTTAACATAAATTAACGGCATTGTGTGTATCTTTGCGCTTATCTTAGGTGGTGTATTTGTCGTTTTTATTCGACAAGTATAAAAATACGAAAACTCTTAATATTAAATCGGATTGAACAAGAAAAAAATCATCAATGATCCTGTGTACGGTTTTGTTACAATTCCGTCGGGATTGATTTTTGACTTGATCGAGCACCCGTATATTCAGCGGTTACGGTACATTAAGCAGGTCAGCATGACACATATGGTGTACCCCGGGGCATTGCATACTCGTTTTCAGCATGTTATTGGTGCTATGCATTTGATGCAGTTGGCTATCGATACATTGAGAAGTAAAGATGTCGCAATCAGTGCTGAAGAAGAGGAGGCCGTTTTGATCGCGATTTTATTGCATGATATTGGGCACGGTCCGTTTAGCCATTCTTTAGAACACTCCTTAATCGAAGGTGTTTCACATGAAATGATATCAGCTCTTTTGATGGACAATCTGAATAGGGAGTTCAATGGAGAGTTGTCTTTGGCAATTGTCATTTTTAATGATAGATACCCTCGTAAATTTCTTCATCAATTAGTTTCTGGACAATTGGACACAGATCGAATGGATTACCTCAACAGAGATAGCTTCTTTACGGGAGTTTCTGAAGGAGTTATATCTTTTGATCGAATTATTAAAATGTTGACCGTGAAAGATGATGAACTGGTTGTTGAAGCTAAAGGAATTTATTCGGTAGAAAAGTTTTTAATTGCTCGTCGTCTTATGTATTGGCAGGTTTATCTTCACAAGACGGTGATCGCAGCCGAGCAAATGTTGATTAAAATTTTAACGAGAGCTAGAGTGCTTTGTGAAAAAGGAGAAAAACTTAATGCTTCGCCTGCTTTCGCGCATTTTTTGTACACAAAGATTGATGCGGTTGTTTTTGTGAAAGATTCTATTCATTTGGATCTATTCACAAAGTTGGATGATACGGATATCTTATCCGCGATTAAGGCATGGGAACTACATGATGATCCTATTTTGAGTATGCTATGTCGACGTCTCTTAAGACGGGATCTATTTGGTACTGAAATGAGATCATCTAGTTTTGATTCATCAGAAATAGAGATGATAAGAAGTAAGGCAAAACAGTACTTTCAGTTGAGCGATGCCGATGTTGATTATGTTGTTTATTATCAGCAAGTTCAAAATTCAGCGTATAGTGCAGAGAAAGAGCCCATAAAAATATTAAACAATCGTGGTGAGCTTTTGGAAATAGCAGAAGCATCGGATCTCTCGAATTTAGAAGCTTTGTCTAGGCGAGTGGTTAAGTATGCATTGACCTACCCGAAAGAGTTAAGGTATGTGGAGTAAGTCTTAGGAATAAAAAAGTTGAAAACTAATTGGGAAAAAAAGATACATTTGTAGTTAAATGCAGTTTACAGCCGAACAAATAGCAACGTTATTAAACGGGACAATAGAGGGAAATCCTAATGTTTCTGTTTCTCAATTGGCAAAAATTGAGGAGGGGTCTATCGAAACGTTATCGTTTCTATCTAATCCAAAGTATGAGCACTTCTTGTATACAACTGGGTCCGCAATTGTGATTGTCAACGAGGATCTTGTTTTACAAAAGGCTGTACCTTGTACGCTAATTCGAGTGAAAGATGCCTATTCTGCCTTTTCAGAATTATTGAAAATTTATCATTCGTTTAGGAATGAACGCTCGGGTAGGGATGAACAGGTGTATATTCACGATACGGCCCAAATAGGTGAGGGCGGTTATATTGGTGCGTTTGCTTATTTAGGACGTGATGTTAAAATTGGTAACAATGTTAAAATATATCCTAGAGTTTACATCGGGGATAACGTACGTATTGGTGATAATAGCACATTGTTTCCTGGAGTGACCGTATATTTTGACTGTGCAATAGGCGCAAACGTTATTATTCACTCTGGTACTGTGGTCGGGAGTGATGGTTTTGGCTTCGCTCCTCAGGCTAACGGAACATACGATAAAATACCTCAAATCGGGAATGTTGTTATTGAAGATGATGTTGAGATAGGTGCTAATACGGTAATAGATCGGGCTACAATGGGATCGACTATAATTCGAAAAGGTGTAAAGCTAGATAATTTGATTCAGATAGCGCATAATGTCGAGATCGGTGAAAACACAGTTATTGCAGCACAAACGGGGGTTTCTGGAAGTACGAAAGTGGGACGCCAGGTGATCCTAGGTGGGCAGGTAGGTTTAGTAGGGCACATTAGTATCGCTAACGGAACACAAGTACAAGCTCAATCCGGGGTTAACAAAAGCATCAAGGAGGAGAATATGAAGTGGGGGGGGACACCTTTTGCTCCATATACGGCTCATTTACGATCTCAGGTTGTTTATGCAAAATTGCCTAGTCTTGAGAAGCGAATTTTGGATTTGGAACAAAAACTTAAAGAAAAACAATAAAATCAATTGCCATAAGTATGGAGGAAATGAATGCAAAGCAAAGGACGATTAAATCTGAATTTACTATATCTGGAGTAGGGTTACATACAGGAAAGCCTGTTACACTAACGATAAAACCTGCTGCGGAAAATCATTGGTTCAAGTTTAGACGTGTTGATTTGGATGGACAGCCGATAGTATCTGTTGATGCAGATAATGTAACGGACACATCTCGTGGGACAACTATTGCTGAGAATGGAGCCTCTGTAAGTACGATTGAACATTTAATGGCTGCGTTTATAGGTCTTCAGATTGATAACGTGTTAATTGATTTGGATGGTCCTGAAGTTCCGATTTTGGATGGTAGCTCGACAATTTTTCTTCAAAAATTAAAAGAGATTGGCTTTGTAGATCAAGATGCAGATCGTGATTTCTACGAGATAAAGGAAAATATACATTACGTAGATGCGGATCGCAAAGTCGAAATTGTGGGAATGCCTTTAGATGGATATCGGTTGACCTGTATGATCGATTTCAATTCGCCAGTATTGGGAAGCCAACACGCTTCTATAAGCCAAATAGATGAGTTTGAGAAAGAAATCTCTTCATCCCGTACGTTTTGCTTTCTACATGAATTAGAGGCTCTTGTTAATAATAATTTGATCAAAGGTGGCGATTTGTCGAATGCAATCGTTATAGTTGATAAAGAGGTTAGTACAGAAGAACTGGATAAGCTTCAAAATTTGTTCAATAAACGTGTCACTGTAGCTGACGAAGGAATATTAGACAACATTCAGCTGCGTTATCAAAATGAACCAGCACGACACAAACTGTTGGATATGATTGGTGACTTGGCATTGGTGGGACGCCCTTTGAAAGGCCATATTATGGCTGCAAGACCCGGACATGCTGCAAATGTTGCATTTGCCAAACGTATAAAGAATCAGATCAAACGTGACAAGGCGAAAAAGAAGATAAATACATACGATATACACGCTACTCCAGTTTATGATACGGTACAAATTATGAACGTTTTGCCGCATCGTCAACCATTTTTAATGATTGATAAGATTTTGGAGCTTTCTGATACGCACGTGGTGGGATTAAAGAATGTTACTATGAATGAAGATTTGTTTATGGGACATTTTCCAGGAATGCCTATTTTTCCAGGTGTATTACGTATTGAGGGGATGGCACAAACCGGTGGGATATTGGTTCTTAATACGGTGCCGGATCCAGAGAATTGGTTAACATTGTTCCTGAAGATAGAAAGCGCACGTTTTAAAAATCAGGTTGTGCCTGGTGATACGATTATCTATAGTTGTGAACTATTGGAGCCAATCCGTAGAGGTATTGCTCGTATGAAAGGGGTGGGCATGGTCGGAGAAAAGATCGTTTGTGAGGCAGAGCTAATGGCGCAAATCGTTAAAGTTAAGTAAGACAATAAATTAAATAAATGATACAACCGTTGTCATATATACATCCTGATGCTAAAATAGCTTCAAATGTAGTCATAGAACCTTTTAGTACCATTCACAAAGATGTGGTAATCGGTGAGGGTACTTGGATTGGTTCGAATGTCACTATTATGGATGGTGCCCGAATCGGTAAGAATTGTAAAATATTTCCTGGAGCGGTTATTTCTGGCGAACCTCAAGATTTGAAGTTTGAGGGTGAGATCACTACAGCAGAGATTGGAGACAATACGACGATTCGTGAGTGTGTAACCATAAATAGAGGAACACGCGACAGGTACAAAACTGTAATAGGTAAAAATTGCTTAATCCAAGCCTATAGTCATATTGCCCATGATTGTATTATCGGAGATAATTGTATATTCTCCAATTCTAGTACTTTAGCGGGACATATTACGGTGGGTGATTATGTGGTTCTTGCGGGTCTGGTTGCTGTTCACCAATTTTGTCAAATCGGTTCGCATGCATTTGTAACTGGTGGTACTTTGGTACGTAAGGATGTTCCTCCGTTTATTAAAGCTGCTCGTGAACCTATCTCTTATGCAGGTGTGAATTCTGTAGGTTTGAGAAGAAGAGGTTATACCTCAGAACAAATTGCCGAAATACAGAATATCTATCGGGTACTTTTTGTGCAGAATAGAAACTTGTCTAAGGCCCTAGACCTAGTGGAAGCAGAGTTTGAAGCTACCGAACTTAGAGATGAGATTCTAACTTTTGTTCGTAATTCAAATCGAGGAGTGGTTCGAGGATTCAATCAAGGGAAAACTGGTGTTTAACTAAAATAGGTCAATTATTGAATATAACTTTACATAATTTAGGGAGAAGGTTTAATCAGGAGTGGATTTTTAGACATATTGATTATACCTTCTCTTCCAATAAAAAATATGCCATTTTAGGTCCCAATGGTTCTGGTAAGTCAACTCTTATAAAGTCCCTGACAGGGCAGCTCACTCCCAGTGAGGGTACCTTAGATTTTTCATTAGATTCACGTTCTTTTCCTGTTGAGGATATTTATCAGCATGTTTCCATTGCGGCTCCATACATCGAACTTGTTGAAGAATTTACTTTGATAGAACTGTTGGATTTTCATTTTAAATTCAAGAAATATCTGAATGGATTTGATAATAAGGAGATTATTTCTGTCTTGGGGATGGAAAGATCGCAGAATAAAGGTCTAAAGTATTTTTCTTCCGGTATGAAGCAACGAGTTAAATTAGCACTTGCTTGTTGCAGTGATTCAAAATTGCTTTTTTTGGATGAGCCTACTAGTAATATGGATTTGGAGGGCGAGTCTTGGTATCTAGATCTAGTGGATAAGACATTTTTCGAAGGCCGAACTCTTATTATAGGATCTAATCAAGAAAGGGAATATCAGTTTTGTGACGCTAGTATTTCGATATTGGATTACAAATAAACTGAGTTTATCGAATGCCTTGCTCTTGTACATACAAGGCATTTTATCTAAGTTTGTAACAGAAAATAAAAAACTACAATTCAAATGGCCAAAGCTTCAGAAGTAAAATCAGGAAATATTTTGCGTTTTAACGGCGAACTAGTTGCTGTAGAGGAATATATACATCGTACACCAGGTAATTTACGAGCGTTTTACCAAGCTAGAATGCGCAATGTAAAGACAGGTAAATTAGTAGAATATCGTTTTCGGGTTGACGAGGCCGTAGAGATCGCTCGTGTAGAAACTAATGATTATCAGTATTTATATGAAGACGAAGATTTTTTTGTTGTCATGGATAATGAGAGTTATGAGCAATTCAATATTCCAAAGTTTCTCTTCGGCGACTCGGCACGATTTTTGAAAGAGGGTATGAATGTAATCGTGGCTTTTGAGAGTGATGAGCCTATTATGGCGCAGACACCTAAAAGTGTTGAGCTTGAGATTACGTATACTGAACCAGCAGTAAAAGGAGATACCTCAACAAATGCTTTAAAGAAAGCAACTGTTGAAACGGGTGTGGAAATCAATGTTCCCCTTTTTATTAATCAAGGTGATAAAGTAAGAATTGATACACAAAGCGGCGATTATATCGAGCGCGTGAAATAATAAAAATTTTAGGTTTAGGTTGATTATTCGGTCTTGTAAGCTCTTCGCTGCAAGGCCGTTTTTTTATCACTATTATGGATAGCAATGAATAAAAGCGAATTGAGGCTTCTGTACAAAGAGAGGCGTAAAATGTTGGATAAGGAGACACGAGCGACCTATGATGCCGTCATTTTATCGCATTTGGAGCGTATGGACTGGTCAGACGTGAAGTTATTGCATGTTTACATACCGATAGATAGCTTGAATGAACCTGATACACTAAGTTTTATGAATTGGCTTAAACAGCTGAAGAATGATGTGCGGTTTGTGGTATCGAGGTCTGATTTTGATAGCGGTGAGATGTCTCATTTTTTATGGGACGAATCTATGATTCTTGAAGCTAATAAGTGGGGGATTTTGGAACCCAAAGGAGGTGCCGAGGTTAAAGAATTAGATTTAGATGTGGTATTGGTTCCTTTGCTTGTTGTAGATAAGAGAGGTAATAGAGTCGGTTATGGAAAGGGGTTTTACGATCGTTTTTTGGCCAGATGTCGGCCAGATGTTGCTACTATTGGGCTGAGTTATTATGAACCTGTAGATTGTATTTCAGATTTGGGCGAATTTGATATTCCAATTAAAACATGTGTTACACCCCAAAAAATATACGACTTTAGTAAATAGAAAAAAGCCTCAGTGACATGTCACTGAGGCTTTTTTCTATTCCTTCTTTGAAAATATTAGGCTTGTTTTTTACCAATTTTATGTCCCCAACTAGCAAAGTATATAATATATAAATAGGCTGGTACCATAGTGTAGAGAAATGCATGCTGGAAGTCGATTCCTACATGATCTTTTAAGTATCCATATACCAAAGGCCAAATCGCACCACCCGCAATACCCATAATCATGACTGCAGAACCTATTTTTGTAAAGTTTCCTAGCCCTTTAATTCCCAGAGGGAAGATTGCTGGCCACATCAATGAGTTAGCTAAACCTAGTAGAGCTACAAACCAAAACGAAGTTATGCCTGTAGTCAATACTGAAATGACGGTAAATAAAATACCTATAGAAGTACAGATTCGTAAAGCTGCTTGCTGACTGATAAACCTTGGAATAGTCGCGATACCAATTCCATAACCGATTAGCATAAATCCTAAGGTGAAAGCAGTTGCATTATCGGTGAAAACTTGAGGAACTGAACCTAGCTCTCTTGCGTAAGTACCGATAATGTCTCCGGCCATTACCTCTACTCCGACGCAGAAAAAGATAGCCAAAGCACCTAAGAATAAGTGTGGGTACTTGAAGATGGAATTTGTTGTCTTTTCTGTCGACTCCGTAGATTCATCTTCCATATTTACTTCCGGAAGTTTAACAAACTTCAAAATTACAGCAAAAACAAATAAAAAGACAGCTAGTGCAATATATGGAGTATGCAGTTGTTGTAATAATTCGTTCAGGATCGTACTTCTTTCAGCTTCTGTTGTAGCGGCTTCTAATCGAGCTTCAGAAGCATGAGCCCCTTTTAATAATAATGTTCCAAGAACAATAGGAGCAATAATTCCAGCTGTTTTATTGAAAACACCAGCTATTGAAATGCGCTGTGCAGCACTTTCTATTGGACCAATAATACTTAGGTAGGGATTTACAGCAGTTTGTAATAAAGCCATCCCTGTACCTTGTACAAATATCGCTGTAAGAAATAAGCCGTAACTACTGTTGTCGGCAGCAGGAATGAATACTAATGAACCTACACCTAGTACCACTATCGATGTTACTAAGCCATTGTGAAACCCTATTTTTTTAATGATCCATGAACTTGGTAAAGCCATGAAAAAATAAGCAATATAAGATGCGGTTGTTACTAAGTACGCTTGTAGGTCGGTCTCAAGATTGAATGCTTTTTTAGAAAAAGGGATTAATGAGCCATTTGCCCATGTAATAAAACCAAGGATAAAGAAAAATGCGCAGCAAATTGCCATAGGCAAAAACGCAGTCTTTTGAGGTTGCGCATTAGCTAACGCGCTAGGTTGTGTTGATGAAGACATAATTTAATTAAAATAATAAAATGTATTTTTCTGAAACTAGTATAGAATGCATGACTATCAATCCGGCCTATGGTTTTTAGTTTCTACTACAAGACTAATAAAATTTATTCATTTAAAGAAGAGAAATATCTCAAGCAAACGATTGCATGTGGTGTAAAAAAATAGAGAGACTTCGATGGGCGACGTCTCTCTAAAAACCTAAACCGTATCATATAACCAATAAATGATGTTATATGTTATAAATACAATTTAATGTTGGAAATGTTTTTAAATTATTCTTGATTTTTCAATAATAGCTACAGTTAGTCTGGAAATGCAAATGAGCTTTTGGTTGTCATCGTGCATTTTTATGTCCCATACATGTGTTGTTTTTCCTATATGTAAAGCACTACATGTGGCGGTAAGCATACCTTCAGACGCCGAACGTACGTGATTGGCGTTGATATCTAATCCAACTCCGGCATATTTTTCAGGGTCAATAATCAAGTTTGAAGCCACACTGCCAATAGATTCTGCTAGTACAACTGAGGCACCCCCATGTAATATGCCAAATGGCTGACGGACATTGTCTGTAATTGGCATAGCCGCAATAATACTGTCATCATTGATTTCGATAGCTTTTATACCCAATAGTTGGGTCATATACTTGTCGAATATGGTATTAACTTCTGTCAGGGCATATTTTCTAAACCAGATCATAAATTTTATTCTTGAGTCTTAAGATATCGTTCCTGCAAAATAATTCGATGATGATTAAGGTGTCCAGCAATGACATAAATGAATGCCCTTACGCTAATCAATCGGTCTGATGCCATTCCTTTACGTGCTAACTCATGTTCATTGAATGTGTCAAACAATATTAAATTTGATTTTCGAATCGCGGTAAATTCTTCAATGATACTATCAAATGTTCGCTCATTATGTCTCCCGTTAGCGACGAATTCATCTTGCTCAAAAGAAGCAAGAGCTGTCATGTCATTTCTAGCAAAGCGCAACGCGCGGTAGGCCATGACACGTTCGGTATCTAGGATATGGCACAGAATTTCCTTTACGGTCCATTTTCCTTCGGCATACGTATAGGAGCCTCGTTCCTCAGGAATAGCTTTTATAAAGGCCGGAAAAGTGTCTAGCTGATTTGTGAGCTCTTTCGTAACGTCTTCAACAATCGTTTCGATATAGTCTTCATATATAGCTGGGTATTCATCAGACTTGAGTAGGTTCATATTTTAAGTTGCTTTTTAATATTATCCTGAAAGTTGTTCCTTTTCCTATTTCTGATTCTTTAACAAAAATCTGCCCTTTATGGTAACTTACCATGCGCATCGTCAAGCTCAGTCCTAATCCCCAGCCTCTTTTCCTTGTTGTAAATCCGGGTTGAAAGATGGTCTCGAAATTAGATCTCGGAATACCTTTTCCTGTATCACTAATGTCTATAAAAATTTCCTCTTTTGCAATATTTTCCGTAATTACTACTTTTATTATACCTTCAGTGTCAATTGCATTTACGGCATTTTTTAATAGATTTTCGATTATCCAGTCGAATAATGGTACGTTAAGCATCGCCTCTACATGTTTGTCTCCTTCCAGAATAAAAGTTATTTTATCGCTTGTTCGTACTTTGAAATAATTGATAAAATCACTTACAACTAGATAGACATTATGGTTAGAGAGTGATGGTGTCGATCCTATTTTCGAAAAGCGATCTGCCACAATTTCAAGTCTCTTTACATCACGCTCCATTTCATTTACCACATCGTCATTTTCAGCATCAAACTTAAGCCGGATAAGTTCTACCCAGCCCATTAAGGAGGAAATAGGGGTTCCTAGTTGGTGTGCCGCTTCTTTTGCCATACCTACCCAGACTAAGTTTTGTTCTGATTTTTTTATGGAGTTGAATACAGAGTACGCAATAATTAAGAAAATTGCAATTAGTGAAAGCTGTATGTAAGGGAATATGCGTAGCTGTTGTAAGGCATCTGACTCTTTATAATAAACAGACCAGGATTCTCCGGAGTCTAAGTTTAATGTTATGGGTGGATGCATGCTTTTCATCGCATACAACTGCTTTTGAAAGTAATCTGGATCGTAATGGACCCAGTCTTTATGGTTTTCCTCCGCTTTTATGTTTGTCTTAGTGCTATCGAGGTCTCTCCAAAAAATGATATTATCCTTTTCGTCGGTGATTATAGCAGGCAGTGACAGGCTGTCGCGTACAGCATAAATAAAGCTTATGAAGTCGTCATCAACATCTGGCATGGTCATGATGCTCCGTGTGCTCATGGCCCATACCTCTGCTTTGGTTCTCTCGGATTTTGAAAGATTTTTGACCAAATAATTGGTATATAAAAGTGATGCAAGACCAATTAGAGCCGCAAAAAGCAGTAGGACTATTTTCCAAACCTGTTTATTGTATTTATATGTGTTCATTTTTTAGAATGATCAATATGCAAAATAGTGATTTTATTGAAGATTTCTCTTTAAATATAGGGGCTAACTGTAGTTTTTACTAATTCAATATTATTGTAATCATTCAGAAATCAGTAATTTTGTGTTATGAGTTCGCAGAAAAAAGTTAGAGTGCGCTTCGCGCCAAGTCCAACAGGAGGATTACATTTAGGTGGAGTAAGAACAGCTTTGTTCAATTACTTGTTTGCAAAGCAGCATGGCGGTGAGTTTATTTTAAGAATTGAAGATACTGATCAGACGCGATTTGTCCCTGGAGCAGAAGAATATATAAATGAGTGTTTGGCTTGGTGTGGCATTTTGCCTGATGAGAGTCCGTCAAATCCTGGCGCTTTTGGACCTTATCGCCAAAGCGAACGTAAGCCTTCCTACAGACAGTATGCCGAGCAATTAATTGCAGCAGGCCATGCCTATTATGCTTTTGATACGTCAGAAGAGCTTGATGCACTGAGACAGTCTCAACCTAATTTTCGTTATGCTCAGGAAAATCGGATGAGTCTACGTAATTCGTTGAGTTTATCAGCAGAGGAAACGCAAAGATTACTTGATGCGAACGCACCACATACTATCCGGATTAAGATGCCTGAAGATCACATTGTATCTTTTGACGATATGATTAGAGGTAGAGTCTCGTTTGAGACAAAACTAGTCGACGACAAGGTTCTCTTAAAGGCTGATGGTATGCCTACTTACCACTTGGCTGTCGTGGTAGATGACAAGGCTATGGAAATATCGCATGTATTTAGAGGTGAAGAGTGGTTGCCTTCGGCTCCTGTTCATTTGTTATTGTGGGAGTATTTAGGTTGGTCTGACGATATGCCGCAGTGGGCACACCTGCCATTGATATTGAAACCGGACGGTAACGGTAAATTAAGTAAACGCGATGGAGATCGTTTAGGTTTTCCAGTTTATGCAATGAATTGGACGGATGCCAAAACGGGAGATCTGACTAAAGGTTTTAGAGAACTCGGCTTCTTGCCAGAAGCTTTTGTGAATATGTTGGGCGTACTTGGTTGGAACGATGGGACAGAGCAAGAGATTTTTACCCTTTCTGAATTGGTAGAGAAATTTTCTGTAGAGAGAATTAACAAATCTGGCGCTAAATTCGATTTTGAAAAAGCCAAATGGTTCAATCATGAATGGATAAAAAAGATGGACAATACCGCATTATTGCCTTTAGTGCGTGAAGGTTTAGTTCAACATGGAGTTTCAGCTATTGAAGACTCTTCTATTACTACTATTTTGTCGGTTGTTAAGGAACGTATGACTTATGTATCTGACTTTTGGGCACAGGCGTCATTCTTTTTTCAAATGCCACAGCATTATGACGTTGATGCGGTAAAGCCAAAATGGAATGCCGATAAGACAAAATTCTTTGAGGAGATTCTCGTAGAATTTGAAGATCAAGATTGGCAAGCTTCTGTGTTGGAGCCATTTTTCAAAGAACGTGTACAGTCGTCCGGGATGAAAATTGGAGAATTGATGATGCCTTTTCGAATTATGCTAGTCGGTGGGAAGTTTGGTCCCGATGTCTTTCTGATTGCCGAGATTCTAGGTAAAGATCAAGTGATAAATCGAGTTAATGTTGCACTAGATGTATTTAATAGTTAATTTAGATTCTTTGAGTCTAAACCAAACTTTATGAGAAGAATTTATCTATTTGCATTTTTTGTCGCTATAGGCATTTTGACACTTTCCTGTGCGACCAACAAGTCACTACAGAGAAGTCCTGAAGAACGTTTAGGGTGGAAGTTAGGTGCACAGGCGTATACTTTTCGCTTATTTTCCTTTGCGCAGGCTTTGGACAAGCTAGATAGTTGTGATTTACGTTATGTTGAAGCTTTTCCAGGACAAACTATTGGTGCTGGTAGCACTGAAACGATGGGATATCAGCTTTCGGTTGAAGGTAGAGCTCTGGTTAAGCGTTTGTTGAAAGATAAAGGGATTACGCTACATGCTTTTGGGGTTGTTGGAGCGAAGGATGCTGAAGAGTGGGAGAAGGTATTTGTGTTTGCGAAGGATATGGGGATTAAAGTGTTGAATGTTGAGCCCTCTGACGCTCATTTAGACATCGTATCTGGCCTATGTGATAAATATAAAATAAAGGCAGCTTTGCACAACCATCCCGATCCCTCTAAATACTGGAAGCCAGAGGTCGTGTTGGACGCATTAAAGGGGCGGAGTAAGTTTATGGGCGCTGCAGCTGATGTTGGGCACTGGATGCGATCCGGATTAGATCCTATTACTTGTCTGAAACAGCTGGATGGACATGTTTTTCATTTACACTTCAAAGACCTCAACGAATTTGGAGATAAGAAGGCTCATGATGTGCATTGGGGTACCGGAAAATTACCTCTGCAAGGAATTATTGATGAGTTAAAGCGTCAAAAGTTCGCTGGAATGATTTCTGCTGAATATGAGTATAATTGGGCAAATAGTAAAGATGACGTACGACAAAGCGTAATTAATTTTAGAAAGCTTATCAAATAATAAAAGGAGGTAAAGCCTCCTTTTATTATTTATATGTTTTTTCTATGTTATCGGACAGCTCCTTGTTGTTTTCTAGCATATAGGCTATACTTTTGATGACCCTGCTATGTTTTTTGACAAAAGGATTTTCTTCGTTCCAGACATATCCTGCTAATACGGCACATACTTTTTCCTTAACATCTAAGTTTTCGGGTCTGTGAAAGAAAAGGGTTTGTAGGTTTCCGGTATACCACTCTTTTACGTAAGTGGTGAAAACATCAATACCACGTTGCATGTATTGCGTAAAGTCTCTTTCCCAGTCTACTTTTTCACCATTGATTTGTCTCCAGGCAAGTTTTGCGGCTAGGATTCCGGATTCGGTGGCAAAGCATACACCAGATGAAAATACAGGATCTAAAAACTCCGAACTATTTCCGGTGAGAGCAAAACCATCACCATACATTTTGGTGACTGCGGCGGAGTAATTTTTCAAGTGAATCGGTTCGAAAATAAATTCTGTTCCAGCGAATCGTTTGACGTAGAAGTCGGAGAGTTGGATAGCCTTTTGTAGCGCTAAGGCCGTATCTCCATTTTCAGCCAATTGTTCGATAAATGCTGTGTCGGCCACTATCCCAAGACTGGTATTTCCATTGGAAAATGGAATAACCCATAACCAGACTTCGGTGTCTAATACATCGAATGAGATTTGTGTACCTTCGAGGCCCTCGGGTCTGTTGATATCCTTTACATGGGAGAAGATCGCTGAATGTGGATTCAGTTTCGACGGTTTGTCCAATTGTAGTAACCGAGGCAGTACTCGGCCATACCCACTGGAGTCGATTACAAACTTAGATTTAATGTGCGATTGATTTCCGTCCTTATCTATAACTGTGGTAATGGAGTCAGAGCCTTCGAAGCTGATTCCTGTTACCGTGGTCTCAAAGCTGATATCAACACCTTTTTTAATTAAGCTTTGTGCCATTACCATATCAAAATCAGCTCTCGGAATTTGCCAGGTCCAATCCCAACCGTTACCAAATTTTTGGCTAAAATCAAAAATACTAATGACTTGCCCTCGGATGAAACGAGCTCCGGGTTTTTTTTGGAAATTCTGCTTGTCTAAGTCGTCCAAGAGGCCGGCCTCTTCGAAGTGATCCATGACACGAGGAATAAGGCTCTCTCCAACTACGAGCCTAGGAAACCTACTTTTTTCTACAACTTTGATATTCGCACCTTGTTTTTGCAGGTACCCGGCAGCTACACAGCCAGAAGGACCTGCTCCTATAATCAAAATATCAACTTGACTTGTTTTCATTCTATAAAGAATTCAATTAAAACCTAAATAAATTCAATTATTTAGCACACCTCTGCCATCAAGGGCTTTTTTATAGAGGAAATGTGTTATTTTTGCACTCAGCTACTAGCAAAGGTACTTAATTATCTTGCTGACGAAAGAAGATAATCTAAAAATTGGAAAGTAAAAAGACCACATATATAAATGATTTCTATTCATAAAGATCTTTCATTAGATCAATTTGCAGACATATTATTAAATCACAAACAAGTAGGACTGGCCAGCGAGACTGTCAAAGTTGTCGAAGAGAGTTTTAGCTTCTTGAAGTCATTTATTGAGAATAAGATTATTTATGGTGTTAATACGGGGTTTGGCCCGATGGCGCAGTATCGTATTCAAGATGCAGATCGTATTCAATTGCAATACAATTTGATTCGTAGTCACGCCTCTGGAACTGGAGACCTCCTTCCAAATGACATTGTTAAGGCGGCTATGCTTACTCGTCTTTGTAATCTTTCGAAAGGAAAATCTGGTGTACATATCTCCGTTTTGGAGTTACTTCTGGAGTTTATAAATCGTGATATCACTCCCGTGATTTTTGCCCATGGAGGGGTAGGAGCTAGTGGAGATTTAGTGCAGTTGGCGCATTTAGCACTTACTTTAATCGGTGAGGGAGAGGTGATATATCAAAATCAAAGGAGATTAACACATGAAGTGTTTTCTGAGTTGGGGTTGAAACCAATCGCGGTAGAGGTTCGGGAGGGTATATCCCTAATTAATGGTACTTCGGTGATGACGGGAGCCGGAATGGTTAATTACTTCCATGCAAAACAGTTGCTCAGTTGGTCCGTGGAGTTGTCTTCTATTATGAATGAACTTGTAAAGGCACATGATGACCATTATTCGGTTACTTTAAATGAAGTGAAGAAGCACCAAGGACAACAGGATATAGCAGCTATGATGCGCCGTCATTTGGTAGACTCTAAATTGATCCGTAAACGTGAAGAAGACTTGTATTCAGGAAATAACTTAGAAGAGATTTTTAAGGATAAAGTGCAGGAATATTATTCTTTGCGTTGTGTGCCACAAATCTTGGGACCTGTATTAGAGACTATAGAGCAAGTGGGACATATTCTAGAAAGCGAAGTAAACTCTGTGAGCGATAATCCGATTATATCTGTTGAGGATCAGAATGTATATCATGGAGGTAATTTTCATGGAGATTACATCTCGTTAGAAATGGATAAATTGAAGTTGGCTGTAACCCGATTGACGATGTTGGCAGAGCGTCAGTTGAATTATCTGATGAATTCGAAGATTAACGAAATATTGCCTCCTTTCGTTAACATGGGTAAGCTTGGTTTTAACTTTGGAATGCAAGGTGCCCAGTTTACGGCTACCTCGACGACAGCTGAAAATCAAACGCTCTCTAACTCAATGTATGTGCATAGTATACCCAATAATAACGATAATCAAGATATCGTAAGTATGGGTACAAATGCAGCCGTGATTACCCACAAGGTTATCGTGAATGCATATGAAGTACTGGCTATACAGCTAATATCTGTAGTGCAGGCCATTGATATATTATCCTGTCAAGATTTAGTTTCTAGTCGTACAAAGGCAATTTATACCGATATTAGAAATATAATTCCAGCTTTTTCCGAAGATAAGCCCTTGTATATAGCTATTCAATCTGTCAAGAATTATTTAATGAAACAGGCGTAACTATGAAGTGTGCATTAGTAACGGGTGGATCTCGAGGTATTGGACGGTCTATTTGTCAAAAATTAGCTGTTGATTTGGGCTATTTTGTTTTGATCAATTATCAAGGGAATGAAACTGCGGCGCTTGAAACACTGCGATTGGTTGAAGAGGTCGGTGGGCAGGGAACTTTGTTGAGGTTTGATGTAGCAAATGAAGAGGCTGTAAATACTGTGTTAACGAAGTGGGTACAAGAGCATCCGGATGCGGTTGTGGAGGTTGTGGTTAACAATGCTGGTATTACTAAAGATGGATTGTTTATGTGGATGAAGAAGGACGATTGGCAAAGTGTGTTGGATATATCCTTGAATGGATTCTTTCATGTGACGAACTTTTTTATCCAAAAGATGTTACGAAATCGATACGGACGTATTATTAATGTGGTGTCAGTTTCTGGGGTAAAAGGTACGGCAGGACAAGCCAATTATTCTGCAGCTAAGGCTGGGGTCATCGGCGCAACAAAGGCATTGGCGCAAGAAGTAGCTAAACGTAATGTTACAGTCAATGCCGTAGCTCCAGGTTTTATTAAAACCGATATGACTGCCGAAATGGATGAACAGGAGTTGGTTAAGCTAATTCCAGCAAATCGTTTTGGCCAAGCAGAGGAGGTAGCGGACCTAGTTTCATTTTTGGCATCCAAAAAATCTAGTTATATTACAGGTGAAATAATAAATATAAATGGGGGTATTTATTCCTAGATACACGTATGGATAAAAGGGTGGTGATCACAGGAATGGGAATCTATTCTTGCATAGGAACAAACTTGGAAGAGGTTAAGCAATCTCTATTCGAGGGAAAATCTGGTATAACGGTTGATAAATCTAGAATAGATTTTGGATTTAAGTCACCGCTTACAGGGATGGTTCCTGTACCAAACCTGAAGAATGAGCTGACTCGGAGACAGCGAATTAGTATGGGAGAAGAGTCCGAATACGCATATGTTGCTACACGTGAGGCTTTACAGCATGCTGGAATCGATTCTGCTTACTTCGAGACTAACGAAATAGGGATTTTATACGGCAACGATAGTGTATCTAAAGCGGTGATAGAAGCTACGGATATTGTCCGGGACAAGAAGGATACACAATTGATCGGTTCGGGCGCTATCTTTAAGTCTATGAATTCGACGGTAACGATGAATTTGGCTACGATCTTAGGTTTAAAAGGGATAAATATGACCATCAGTGCTGCCTGTGCCAGTGGTTCACATGCCATTGGTTTGGGCTATATGTTTATCAAGCAGGGACTGCAGGATATGATTATCTGTGGAGGAGCACAAGAGATTAACCCTTATGCTATGGCAAGTTTTGATGGACTTGGTGTATTTGCCGAGGATATTGAACATCCCGAGTTAGCTTCTCGTCCTTTTGATGTCAATCGTACAGGACTGGTGCCTAGCGGCGGAGCAGCTACAATAATTCTTGAAAGCTATGAATCGGCGATAAAACGTGGGGCACCTATTATCGCAGAGGTCTTGGGATATGGTTTTTCGTCTAATGGAGGACATATTTCGACACCTAATATAGATGGGCCGGCTATGGCAATGCGTCGTGCTTTGAAGCAGGCTGGTATAGCTGCAGAAGATGTTGATTACATTAATGCCCATGCTACATCTACGCCTATTGGTGATGCCAATGAAGCTAAGGCTATACTGGAGGTTTTTGGCGGGAAGCCCTTTGTAAGCTCAACAAAGTCGATGACCGGACATGAATGTTGGATGGCAGGAGCGAGTGAGATCGTGTATTCTACGTTGATGTTGCAGCATGGCTTTATAGCACCTAATATTAATTTGAAGCAGGTAGATGAGGGACTGGAAGAATTAAATTTAGTTTCATCAACAATAAAACAAGAATTTGACATATATTTGTCAAATTCCTTTGGGTTTGGTGGAACAAATTCAGCGGTAGTAGTTAAGAAATTTAATAATGAGTAACGCGGATATTAAGCAGAAGATAAATGAAATTTTAATCGAGGAGTTTGAGGTTGATGCGGAGGTCATACAGCCTGAAGCGCCTCTTAGGGAGTCCCTTGATCTAGATAGTTTGGATTATGTGGATTTAGTCGTGTTGATCGAGTCTAACTTTGGTGTCAAATTGGGGGAGGCAGATTTTGCAGGCATGACAACTTTCCAGGACTTCTACAGCGTGATTGAACATAAAATATCGACAAAATAATTTTTGATAACCATGAGCCAATGGGACGGAAAGTCGAAAGGAACACTCCTTGGCTATAAAATATTTGTTTTCTTCATAAAGAAATTTGGTGTCCGTACAGCTTACGGACTTCTTGTTTTTGTAGCCCTTTATTACTTCCTGTTCTACCCCCGTAGTTTTAAAAATATTTTCTATTATCTCCATGATCGGCAAGGGCTTTCAAAGTGGACAGCATTTTGGAAAGTTTATCGTGTCTATTTTATATTTGGACAGACCATTATCGATAAAGTAGCTATCTCAGCAGGTATGCGAGATCGATTCACCTATGATTTTGATGGAATTGAATCGTTAAAAGAAGTTTTGGAAGAGCATAAGGGTGGGATTTTAATTTCGGCACATGTCGGTAATTTTGAAATATCTGAACAGTTTTTTTCTGATCTAGATCTCAGCTTTCAAATTAATCAAGTTACTGTAGATCAGGAGGTTTCTGTTATTAAAGAATATCTACAGACGATTGCCGAAAAATCAACAATCAAGCATATCTATATTAAAGAAGATATGACGCACGTGTTCGATATCAATGATGCCCTTTCTAATAACGAACTGATCTGTTTTACTGGAGATCGTTATTTTGAAGGTTCTAAAGTACTGGAGACAGATTTCCTTGGTAAGAAGGCTATTTTTCCAGCAGGACCATTCCATTTGGCATCAAGATTGGGCGTACCTATTATATTTGTGTATGTGATGAAAGAGACCAATAGTCATTATCATCTTTATGCACGTCGGGCAGAAGGAGTGAGACGGAGAGATGCACAGGGTGCATTGGAAGCATATGTGAAGAGTGTAGAAGGGATACTATCTCTCTACCCATTGCAATGGTTTAATTTTTTTGATTTTTGGAATAGAAAGGAAAAGGCTTCTCCCTAGATTTATGAAACAAGTTTTAGTAATATACTATAGCCAGTCTGGGCAATTGGAAGATATCGCCAAGTCGATAGCTCAACCATTTTTAGAGGATGAAAAGGTGGAGCTTGATTTTTATGAAATCAAAACTGTACATTCTTTTCCTTTTCCGTGGCGTAGTGCCGTTTTCTTTGATGTCTTTCCGGAGACTTTTCAGCAAATTCCTGAAGAGATTCATCCTCCAGCCAAACATATTCTGGAAAAGAAGTATGATCTGATATTGTTCCACTATCAGGTATGGTATTTGACGCCTTCAATTCCTATTAATTCTTTTTTGAAAAGTCCGTATGCTGCTACGATTTTGTGCGGTACACCTGTTGTGACGATCAGTGGATCTCGTAATATGTGGGCCAAAGCACAGGATAAGGTAAAAGCTTTATTGTTGCAAAATGGGGCCCGCTTGGTTGGTAATATTGCACTGACGGATAGGCATCATAATATGATTTCAGTCGTCACAATAGTCGATTGGTTATTTTCCGGCTTAAAACGTCGGGCGTATGGCATATTTCCGTTACCAGGAGTAGCGGAAGAAGAAATAAAGGGTGCGTATAAGTATGGAGAGACCATTAAATCCAGTATGAAGAAAGATAACTTTGATAGTTTACAGGCTTTGTTGCTTGCTCAGGGGGCTGTAGATTACAAGTTCTTTTTAGTATCTATGGATAAAAAGGCAAACCGCATGTTCCATATCTGGTCGACGCTAATTTTGAAAAACCCCAAGAAGAGAAAGCTACTTGTGACAAGTTTTAAATATTATGTGATTTTTGCAATATATTTTCTGTCACCCATTGTATTTTTAATCGAATTATTGCTCTTTCCACTTTTATATTTTTTACGTATAAAAAAAGAAAAGGCACATTATCAAGGTATTTAGCAGATGAATCAAGTTTTTATAAATCGTGTGAGTAAATTTTTACCCAATGATCCCATTGTTAATGAGGATATGGAAATGTATTTGGGTAAAATCAATGATAAAGAATCCAAGGCAAAACGGATTGTCTTACGTAATAACGGCATACAGACACGATATTATGCGCTTACGAAAGAAGGCGTAGCTACCCACACTAATGTGTTATTGACAGCGAATGCTATACGGAATTTATTAGACGAGGATTTCAAGGCTTCGGATATTCAGTTGATTTCCTGTGGTACCTCTTCTCCTGATTATTTAATGCCTTCACATGCTGTTATGGTTCATGGAGAGCTCAAGAACGGACAGTCAGAAGTAAATTCTGCTTCAGGAAACTGTTGTGCTGGTATGAATGCTTTAAAGTTTGGCTATTTATCTATAAAAGCAGGAAATACCGAAAATGCAGTATGCACAGGTTCGGAAAGGATGTCTTCTTGGATGCTAGCAGATCATTATAATAAGGAAGTTGAAAACCTTCAGGAGCTGGAGCAACAACCTATTATTTCTTTTAATAAAGACTTTTTACGCTGGATGCTTTCGGATGGTGCAGGCGCTATGCTTTTGGAAAATAAACCTAGAGGACCACTATCGTTGCGTGTAGAGTGGATAGAGGGTTATTCGTATGCCCATGAACTGGATGTATGTATGTACGCAGGCTCGGATAAGCTATCTGACGGAACATTAAAGCCGTTTAGTGATTATTCTTCAGTCGAATGGTTGAAACAATCAATTTTTGCGGTGAAACAAGATACAAAACTATTGGACAAGTATATTTTGGACAAGGGGGTAGAAAGCATGAAATCTGCGATGGACAAACATGGTATCAATCCTGGAGACGTCGATTATCTATTGCCACATGTGTCATCGCATTATTTTGTAGACGGTTTGTATGATCGCTTTGCAAAAGCAGGTATAGAAATCACGCGTGACAAATGGTTTATGAATTTACGCTCGGTTGGAAATGTGGGGGCAGGATCTGTATACCTAATGCTAGAGGAGCTAGTAAACTCTGGGAAGTTACTCGCTGGACAGCATGTGCTGTTGTGTGTGCCTGAAAGTGCGAGGTTCACCTATTCTTATGCTTATTTAACTGTTTGCTGATGTTTCCACTACGAGGAGAACATATTATAGATTTGATTCCACAGCGGTCTCCGATGGTTATGATTGGAGGTCTGCTTGCATATACAGTTGATACTGTTGTCGTTGATTTTGAAATTATGGATGACAATTTGTTCGTAGTTAGCGGTCGACTCCAAGAAAGTGGTCTGCTAGAGCATATGGCACAGTCGGTAGCGGCCCATACAGGATATGGATACTATATTCGTAAAGAGAAAGCTCCAACAGGATATATAGGTTCTATTCAGAAAGCTGATATAAATATATTACCGCTTGTGGGCCAAATTTTAACGACTAAAGTGGAGCTGGTTCAAGAATTTATGGGTGTTACCCTGGTAAATATAGAGACCTATATAGGGGAGGAATATGTTGCTTCTGCACAAATGAAAACAGTAATTGCTTCGAATTGATAATATGGATATAGGTTTGGTCAAAATACCGATTCACGAGTTTTTACCTCACAGAGCCCCCATGTTGATGGTAGACTATATCGTTGAAATCAGCCAACGGCATGTGATTTGTGAGTATACTATTACGAAGGATTGTGTGTTTTTGACTGGAGACTGTTTGCAGGAAGTGGGTTTGATTGAGCATATGGCACAGACCTGCTCCTCTATTGTCGGGCAGAACTACTATTCGGAGGACTATAATCCAGACGTTGATGAACGGGTGATTGGATTCATTTCTGCTATTAAAAGTGTTTGTATTGAGCAGTTGCCCCAGCAAGGAGCCTGTATCCGTACAAAGGCAAGCTTGGTCTCGCAGTTTGAAGGTGTGGGCTATACTATTTGTACGATGTCGGTCGTGGCAGAAGTTGTCGACATGAAGATTGCAGAGGCTGATATCAATTTGTTTTTACAAGAACGTAAATCTTAATATCCATGAAGAAGTCAGAAGTACCTCAAGACAGTGGAAGGATTGTGCAAAAGGGCTCCCGCGAGCTATACTACGCAGTCGATGAGAACGGAGAATATACAACCGCTTTGAGCACAGGTTGGGAAGCGAAAAATATTGTTCAGGACCATACTATGCAGGTCTTACAGTTTGAAATTGATGAGGCAAAGGCTAATGTAAAGGAGGGTAAAATAAGCCCTATTTACTACTTTATGTTGTTGACGCGGATGGATATAGGTGTGTTGTCTGGGTATACTGGTTTTTGGAAATGGCGTATTAAGCGACATTTTCAACCACAGATTTTTGAACGGTTAAATAATAGGCAATTGCAACGGTATGCAGGTGCCTTCGACATTACGGTGGTAGAATTGAAAAGTTTTAAAGGAGATTAATGCAATTAGATTTTATACATTACCAATCTGCACATTGTGAAAGTGGGGTCGCTTCCAATTTGTTAAAGAATAAGGGACTTGAGCTCTCAGAACCGATGGTTTTTGGTTTAGGTGCAGGTATTTTTTACGTTTATTTGCCTTTTTTGAAAGTCAGTAATGCACCTGGGCTGAGCTACCGTCCCATGCCGGGATGGATTTTTAGCCGTATGGCTAAGCGGTTGGGGGTAAAAATAAAGAGAAAGAAGTTTGCGAATCCAGTAAAAGCGCAACAGCAGTTGGACGAAAATTTAAAGAAAAATATACCATCAGGCTTACAAGTCGGTGTATATCACCTACCTTACTTTCCTGATGATTACAGATTTCACTTCAATGCTCATAATTTGGTGATTTATGGTAAAGAAGGGGATGAGTATCTTGTAAGCGATCCTACTATGGAAGGCGTGCATAGGTTGAGTGAAAGAGAATTAGAGCGGGTTCGTTTCGCCAAGGGAGTACTTGCTCCGAAAGGACATTTATATTATCCGATCTATGTGCCGGCTGAGCGTGATATTGATTGGGTTCAGGCTATTCGTAAATCTATACGAAAGGCCTGTAACGATATGTTGGCGCCAGTTCCCATTGTAGGTGTCAAAGGAATGCGTATTGTAGCAAAGGCTATAGCCAAATGGCCAACGAAAGTTGGTATACCAAAGGCAAATTATTATTTAGCGCAGATGGTGCGTATGCAGGAGGAGATCGGCACTGGGGGGGGCGGGTTTCGCTATATTTATTCCGCTTTTTTACAGGAAGCGGGTCATAAGATTGATAGCCCTGCTTTGTTGGATCTTTCTAAGGAAATGACAGAAATTGGTGATTTATGGCGTGATTTTGCAGTCAATGCTTCTCGCGTTTATAAAAAGCGGAGTAATCAAGGGGATGTCTACAACACATTGTCAGCCGAATTACTCCACCTTGCCGATCTCGAAGAAGCATTTTTTAAGAAATTGAAAAAAGTCGTTAGTTAAGATGGAGATAATTCGAATAGACAACCTTTCCAAAAAATATAAAGACAGCGATTATTATTCAGTTGAGAATCTTAATCTTCAGATTTTCGAAGGTGAGATATTTGGATTGCTGGGCCCTAACGGAGCAGGAAAGACGACGTTGATTTCCATGTTATGTGGTCTGTTAAAGCCTACGTCGGGTAGTTTTACTATCTCTGGACTTACCTATAAGACTGCTCCAATGGATATCCGTAAGTTGATTGGTGTAGTACCTCAAGACTACGCGTTATATCCTACGCTGACAGCCAGCGAAAATTTAGCGTACTTTGGCGCGATGTATGGTTTAAGGGGCCTGCATCTGCAGCGATTGATTGAAGAATCGTTGGAAAAAATGGGACTATTAAAGTTTGCGCACAAAAAGATCGGTACATTTTCCGGTGGTATGAAACGACGGGTTAACTTATTAGCGGGTATTTTACATGCGCCCAAGTTATTATTTTTAGATGAACCTACAGTCGGCGTGGACGTACAGTCGAAGAATGCGATTTTAGATTTTTTAAAAGAGCAAAATGAGTTAGGAATGACTATGGTATATACTTCACATCATTTGATAGAAGCGGAGGAACTGTGTACTCGGATTGCGATTATTGAAGGCGGAAAGGTGATGGTACAGGGTACAGCACAGGAATTGATTCGTACAACAAAAGATGCCCGCAATTTGGAAGATGTATTTATTGCTTTGACAGGAAGGGGACTTAGGGATGTTATATAAGCTCGGAATGGCTATTCGAAAGGAGTTGTTGCTTCAATCGAGAGATATTGGAGGCCTTATTATACTTTTTGTAATGCCTATGGTGCTATTAGTAACAATAACCATGGTACAAAAAGGGTCGTTTGATTCTATTACAGGTACTCGTATCCCTGTGTTATTAGTCGATAATGACTTGGGCGAGATTGCGGAGACGGTTAGAAAAGAGTTGGGGGGAACTGGTAATTTTGAGGTAGTCGAACGAGTCAATGGCATAGCTTTTTCTGAAATTGAGGCGAAGGATGCGGTTTTTAGAGGAGATTATCAACTGGCTATTGTACTTCCGCCAAGACTTAGTGATGACCTCAATCTTCATATCAAACAAAATGTAGATAAGGTGATGGCCGAATTTTCTTATACAGAGGCCGATAGTACTAAGCCAGCAATTATACAAATTCAAAAAAAAGATGTTAACTTATATTTCGACCCAGCTACACAAGAATCTTTTAAGACCGCAATTAAGAGTTCTATTGATAAACTGATTGCGACGATTGAAAAAGATAAGGTTTATAAGGTCTTTCAGGAAGAACTAGGTGTAAACGATGAAGCTGTGTTTGATCAAGGACAGATTCTACAGTATCGTGAGATTGGCCCAGATGAAAAAGGAAATAGTATAAAGCCGAGTGCTGTTCAACATAATGTTCCAGCATGGTCGTTATTTGCTATTTTTTTTATCGTTGTACCGCTCTCTATTAATATCGTAAAGGAAAAGTCCCAGGGTACTATGATCCGACTTATTACCAATCCGGTACCCTATACCTTATTTCTTTTAGGTAAGACTTTTACGTATTTATTGGTTAGTCTGATTCAATTTTACCTGATGCTTATTGTTGGGGTATATGTATTTCCGCTCTTGGATTTGCCTTCATTTGAGGTTGCTGATAATTTTTTACAACTATCTACTATGGCTCTATTTGCTGGACTTGCAGCTATTGGATTTGGTATATTATTGGGAACAATCGCTACTACACAAGAGCAGTCAGCTCCTTTTGGTGCTACGTTCGTGGTCATTCTGGCTGCGGTGGGTGGTGTTTGGGTACCTGTATTCGTGATGCCTACTATTATGCAGACAATTTCGAATCTCTCACCGATGAATTGGGCGCTGAATGGTTTCTATGATATTCTATTGAGGCAGGGTAGTTGGACGGCTATCCTCCCTCAACTAATTTTATTATTTTTGTTTTTTATACTTACCTTGCTGATTGCGGTCCTATATGATAAGAAGAAAAGAACTATATAACGAGGCGAGTCATTTGACAATATCCAAATGGGCCGAAGTTCGGTTTAACGAGGTTGACTCGTTAGGGATTGTATGGCATGGTCATTATATTACTTTTTTTGAGGACGGACGAGAAGCTTTCGGTAGAGAATATGGTATCGATTATCTCGCGGTACAGGCTGCTGGGTATACAACGCCTATTGTCAAATCAAATTGTGAACATAAACTGCCGTTGCGGTACGGGGATAAGTTTAGGATAGAAACCTCTTTTATCGACACCCCTGCCGCGAAAATGATCTTTAAGTATCGGATTTTCAATATACAGGATACGTTGGTTTGTTTAGGAGAAACAACACAGGTGTTTTTGGATGGTGAAGGTATATTGACGTTGAATACACCCGATTTTATCCTGAATTGGAAGAAGAAAGTGGGGTTATTATAGTGTTTAAATCGGTATATATATCGGCTGTGAATTGTGCGAGTCCATTGGGAATGGATTTGGAGAGTAACTGGGACGCTTTGATGAAAGGGAAGAGTGCTATACGATGTGTGGATGTAGGCGGGATCAAAGAGGTATATGCGGCTACGTTTTCAGAGCCGACAGTTTTGTTGGATGAATCATTATCGATTTTAGAAAACCTATTGTTGCAAGTCGCGCAACCGCTGGTCGTTGGTCGGATTTTGTCTGAACGCACAGGGATGATTCTTTCCACAACAAAAGGAAACATAGATAAGTTACAATCAGGCCAAGTAGAAGCTGCCGAGTTAGGGAGATTAGCGGATATAGTGGCTAAGCGATTGGGGATTGTTACAAAGCCTATCGTGGTGTCTCATGCCTGTGTCTCGGGCGTGTTGGCGGTCTCTGTCGCCAAGCGGCTAATACAGATGAGGCAGTATGATGATGTATTGGTCCTCGCTGCCGATCAGGTTAGTGAGTTTGTATTATCTGGATTTCAATCGTTCCAAGCGATGAGCAGTGGGCCATGTAGGCCTTTCGATGCCGCACGAAATGGTGTTTCTCTAGGAGAGGCGGTAGCTGCGGCCTGGGTGACGGATAGAAAATCGATAAGTACGATACAGATTTTGGGTGAAGGTGCTGTTAATGACGCGAACCATATATCTGGTCCTTCACGTACCGGCGAGGGGTTAGTGCGGAGTATCAAATCCGCTTTTCAAGAAGCAGATGTCAAATTGGATAAGGTCGACTTAGTGTCCGCACATGGCACAGCGACTTTATACAACGATGAGATGGAGGCCATCGCTTTCGATCGGTTGGGGGTATCAAATACACCTATACATAGTTTAAAAGGTTATTATGGACATACACTAGGTACCTCAGGATTGTTAGAACTTGCTATAGCGATCAAATCAATGGAGGAAAATATATTGATCCCCACGATCGGGTTTGATACCTTAGGAACTTCCAAATACCTAAATATAATAAAAAGTACTGAAGAGAAGGCCTTGGACTATTGTTTGAAGACAGCTTCAGGTTTTGGAGGCAGTAATACGGCTATGATTCTAAAGAAGATCTAGTGAAAGAGGAATTTTACATATCAGCGTATACGGAAATAGCAAATCGACAAATAATTGTCAATGGGAAAGTCGTATTTTCGAATATAGTCGGAACATTAGCTTCTTTTTTAAAGGATGCTTTTAAAAATATTCAGGTGGACTATCCCAAATTTTATAAAATGGATAACCTGAGCAAACTGGCCTTTACTGCAACAGAATATTTGTTGAAAGGGATACCAGAAAAACAGGATACGGCAGTTGTTTTAGCGAATAAATCAGGTAGTCTGGATACAGATCTCCGACATTGGTCTACGATCGCGGATCAGACTAACTATTATCCAAGTCCTGCTGTATTTGTATATACACTTGCGAATATATGTATTGGCGAGTTATGTATCCGTCACGATTTGTTGTCGGAAAACACTTTTTTCGTAAGTGATTGTTATGATGCTGTTACCCAACATACCTATACCGAGTATTTATTGTTGTCCGGTAAGGCTGAGCGGGTGTTATGTGGTTGGGTAGAGGTGTTTGGAGAAGAATATAGGGCGGTGTTGTATACCGTAGAAAGAAATGGGACAAAACCCCATACTGTAGAACAAATTGATCAATTATTTTTAATATAAAATGGAAGAATTAAAAGAGGAATTAAAAGGTAAAATCATAGAGGTTTTAAATTTAGAGGATGTAAGCGTAGCAGATATCAATGATGATGATTCTTTGTTTGGCGATGGTTTGGGATTGGATTCTATCGATGCACTGGAACTCATTGTACTATTGGATAAGGGATATGGGATCAAATTAAGTGACCCTAAACAAGGTAAGGCAATATTTGAATCAATCAATACGATGGCTGATTTTATTTCGAAAAATCGTACTAAATAGTCGATGTCGAAGGGGATAGGTATTACTGGAATGGGGATTGTCTCTGCCATCGGTCTTTCCGTGACGGAGAATCTGTTTTCGCTTGGTAAGTCTCAAAGCGGAATTAGCCGTCTTGATAATTTTGCAACCATACACCGAGATCATGTCCTTGTTGGCGAGATTAAACTATCTAATAGCGAGCTTGAGGATCAAATTGGGTTACAGAAGGGGCATAGTGTCACACGGACGGGGATGCTGGGTATTCTTGCCGCTAGAGAAGCTGTAGGTCAGGCTAGATTACAGATAGGAGATTCCTCGATTCGGACTGGACTTATTTCTGCTACAAGCGTAGGTGGGATGGACATTACCGAAAAATATTTTTATACCTATGCCGAAAAGCCAGAGCTCCAACATTACATTCTTAGCCATGATGCAGGAGTGTCGACGCAGCAAATAGCGGATGATTTAGGGTTGAAGGGTCTAGTAACCACTGTTAGTACAGCATGCTCCTCTGCAGCCAATGCTATTATGCTAGGGGCTAGGCTTATCAAAAGTGGTAGATTGGACCGAGTCATCGTGGGTGGTACGGATGCGTTAAGCAAATTTACGCTAAACGGCTTTAATACATTGATGATTCTGTCAGACACGTATTGCAAACCATTTGATCAACATCGTAAAGGACTCAATTTGGGTGAGGCAGCTGCTTATCTCGTTTTGGAATCTGCTGAATTAATAGCTCGTGAACAAAAGCCTGTTTTAGCTTATCTGTCGGGATATGGGAATGCTAATGATGCTTTTCATCAGACAGCCTCTTCCGAAAATGGCGAAGGAGCTTTTCTGGCTATGCAGAAAGCTTTTTCGGTTAGTGGAATAGCAACTGAACAGGTGGATTATATTAATGTACATGGTACAGCAACACCGAATAATGATTTATCCGAAGGAAGGGCGCTTTTACGTGCATTTGGTTCGGATGTTCCATTGTTCAGTTCGACAAAGGCATTTACGGGACATACTTTAGCTGCGGCTGCGGCTATTGAGGCCGTCTACAGTATTCTGGCTATTCAGGAAGGGGTGGTGTTCCCAAGTTTAAATTTTGAAACGCCTATGGAGGAATTTGATTTAATTCCGCAATCCACGCTATTGCGTAAGGATATTAACTACGTCCTATCTAATTCTTTCGGATTCGGGGGCAATTGTTCGACATTGATTTTTGGACGATAGTTAATTGAGTTATCAAGTAAATAAGTTATGTAGTTAATTAGAAAACAGGATAACACGATAACTGGTTAACTCCATCACATAAAAAGAGAAATGAAAGGTAAATGTTTTATTCAGGGTATAGGTGCCGTTACTGCGCAGGGGATCTGGCGGGCTGATTTTTTTGAACAAGCTAGCGAGATTCGGGTATCTAAGGCCTATGCGGAACAGCCATCTTATAAAGAGCTCATCGCTCCAAACATGATCCGACGCATGTCCAAAGGCATTAAGATGGGTATATTTGCTGCACAACAGGCCTTGGATGAATCGAGACTACAGGCGCTGGATGCGATTATTACCGGAACCGGACTAGGTTGTTTAGAGGATTCCGAGAAATTCTTAAAAGGTGTATTGGATAATGACGAAGAGTTTTTGACGCCGACTTCGTTTATTCAGTCTACGCACAATACTGTGGGAGCTCAAATTGCCCTACGGTTAGGCTGTAAGGCCTACAATTTTACCTATGTCAATGGAAACGTGTCCTTTGAATCTGCGTTATTGGACAGTTTGCAACAATTTGAAGCTTGCGATGTACAATCAGCTTTGGTTGGAGGTATTGATGAGATATCGGGACACACGTTTACATTGAAGCAACTGATCGGAGAGATCAAGGAGGATGGTGTATATGAAACTATACGAGATTCACGTAGTCGCGGTGTTAATTATGGTGAAGGTGCTGCATTTTTCGCGCTTAGTGATACCTCAACCGAGAATTCATACGCGGAGGTCGTGGATGTGCATATTCAGAATCGGTTGGATCTAAATGAAGTGAGTTCTTTCGTCACGGATTTTCTGTGCAAGAACTCCGTTGATCCCGCCCTGATTTCAGCTGTTGTAATTGGTAATAATGGTGACGTTCTTTATGATAGTTATTTCGATCGGTTTGGGCTGTTGTTTGATGGCTGTACACAGATGTATTATAAGCATTTATTTGGACATTCTGATGTGACTTCGGCTTTTGGTGTGGCTACAGCTGCTTATGTCTTAAAAGAACAAATGATTCCAGAAAATATCATTTGGAAAACAGGAAAACAAATGCCACTTAATTATGTTTTACTATATAATCAGTATAAAGGAAGAGATCACAGCTTGGTATTGTTGAGAGGAAGTTTGTTGTCAAGTTAACGAGTTGTCTAGTTAACTTGATAGCATGATAAAAAGAAAATTGCTTAAAGTATGTTCAAACATAAAAATATCGTTCCATTTTTGCTATCCTTGGGGATATTAGCTGCGATATTGGCTGTCTTTTCGGTGATATCGTGGTCTTGGTGTTTTATTTTGATTTTGATTTGGATAGGACTGACGACTTGGGGCTCTTTTGACATCCGTCAAAGTTATTTTACAGATGTATTTTACAAGAAACTCCGTCATGATGGGCATACCCTATCGTTGACGTTTGACGATGGGCCAACACCTATTACGGAAGAGTTTTTAGATCTGTTAAAAAGCTTTAATGCAAAAGCGACGTTTTTTTGCATCGGAAAGCAGATTGAAAAGCATCCTGATATATTTAAACGGATTTTAGCTGAGGGACATACAATCGGTAATCACACGATGAACCATTCCAAGGCTTTTGGTTTTTTTACTGCTGAGCAGGTAGTATCGGAAATTAACTGCTGTGATGCGGAGATCAATGATCTGGTTCCGTTTAAAACACGATTGTTCCGGCCACCCTTTGGTGTTACTAATCCTTCTGTTGCAAAAGCAGTCCAAGAGACTAAGCATCAGGTAATCGGATGGAGTATTCGTTCGTTAGATACCATACTCACTGACGAGGAAAAGATATATCAGCGTGTTATCGGTCGCTTACAACCAGGGGAAATCGTGTTGTTACACGATACTTCTGCAAAGAGCTTACGGGTTTTACAACGAATACTTTCCTATATGAAAGAACGCAATTGGCATTCGGTAACTACAGATGAATTGCTAAATTTGCACGCGTATGAAGACTAGACTTTCATTATTTTCCTTTTTATTCTTTTGTTTTTTGTTGACTGGCCTTGCTCAGGAGCAGAAAATGAGTTCGGCTGAAGTCACTTCTTTTCAGAAGACAATGGCCAATGTGACAGAGGTGAAAACATTAACTGCCGATTTTACCCAATATAAAAAAGTGAGTTATGTTAAAAATGAACTTGTCTCCTCAGGCAAATTTTACGTTAAAAACCCAGATAAGTTGGCTTGGTTTTACAGTAGCCCTACTGCTTATACGATGGTATTTAACAACAAAAAAATGACCATCGAGGAGAAGGGGAAGAAAAAAACTATGGATTTAGGCCGTAATAGGCAGTTCGAAAAAATTAGTCAGGCAATCCAAGTCAATATGAACGGAACCGTCTACCAGGATAGTGAGTTTTCACCTTCTTACTTTTATACGACTAAGTATTATATTATGAAGTTGGATCCTGTGGGTAAAGAGCTAAAAAAGAGCATAAAACAATTGGTATTGTATTTTGATAAATCAACAAATCAGGTTTCGGAGGTGAAATTGATGGATAATTCAAATGGCTCAACTCGTTTCGTATTTACCAATCAGAAAGTAAACACTACTTTAGCTGATTCTCTTTTTGATCTGTAACTGTCAGTTATTTTAGACAACAGTCTTGTAATTGGTATTTCCAAGGCTGTTGTCTAATACAAATCAGCTTTACTTCTGATCGTTTTTTTTGAGTTTCTCCTTCCATTCTGGGGAGTTAAATTTTTCTTCTATTTTGCGGGCATTTTCCTCGATCTTGGCGATATGTGCTTTCCATTCCGGGGAATTAAATTTTTCTTCTATTTTGCGGGCATTTTCCTCAATCTTGGCGATATGTGCTTTCCATTCCGGGGAATTAAATTTTTCTTCTATTTTGCGAGCGTCTTCTTCAATCTTGGCGATATGCGCTTTCCATTCCGGGGAATTAAATTTTTCTTCTATTTTGCGGGCGTTTTCTTCGATCTTGGCGATATGGGCTTTCCATTCCGGGGAGTTATATTTTTCTTCTATTTTGCGGGCGTTTTCTTCGATCTTGGCGATATGCGCTTTCCACTCTGGCGACTCAAATTTTTCACAAATCTGCTGACCGATTTTATTGGTGTCCGGTAATACGATAAGATCAGTTACCCTATTTTTAAGAGAATCATCAGATAAATCGGTGGTTGTAAGTGTGGTTATGACATTGTTTAATTCGCTCGAGAGCATATTTAGCTCAGTGGATAGCGTATCTACTTCAGTTATTAAAGGTTCTTTTGTATTTACCTGCTTATTGGTATTGGGCTTTGTCCAGGCTACCGATATTAAGGTGAAAATTACCATTAATGAAGCTACAAGCTGATGTTTGAGATTAGTGTATGGTGTTTCCATTTTTGCTTGAGTTATTCTTTTTATTCTATGTAATAGTTTATATTTTGATTTTACTCCAGTGGCTGCAAGACTCATTCTAGGTGAAATAACGTCTTGTTTTAATAGTTCTACATTGAGCAGTGCTTTTGCGTAAAGTGTACGCTCAGGAAGGATCTGCATAACGCTATCATCACAAGCTTGTTCGCGTTCAGTACAAATATGTCTTGACATAAGCCATATAAAGGGATTGAAAAATAGGATAGTTTCGAGAACAATCTTTATCATATTCAATAAGTAATCGTTCCGTTTGATATGTGTTAGTTCGTGCAGTAAGAGTGCTTCTACTTCAGCCAGAGAGAGCTTGTTTACATAAGCGACTGGGAAAATAATGACAGGTCTAAAGAAGCCCATTGCTAAAGGTTCGTATATAATGTCTGATAGTAATAATTTTACGTCTTTTGTTATGCCAAGGCTTAACATACTATCATAGAAACGTTGTTGCCACGGCTTAGGGATAGTAAAGTTAGCGTGTCGTTTTAGATTTTTAAGATGGAAATAGCTATTGATACACAGGATAGTTTGTACAAGAATGCCAAGGAGATATAAAGGTACAATGTACATAAAATATTGCTGTATGACAGGTTGAGTCTCCTGTAGATAATCCACATGGAATAAGGTGGTACCTTCTATGGATAAGGAGGTATGAGTATCTACTACAGGTGAATAGTCCAACATGTTGAAAAAAGTGTAAACAAAGCTGAAAAAGACGGTAATTTGGGCCGCTAGAGCAAGATTATGTTTTGTGTTTGCTTTCAATCTGGGGATAGCTAGATACGATCCGAACAAAATGAGGTATATAGCAGCTCCCTGCCAAAGTGAATGAAGGAGGCTCCACCCTAATGCCATACCTATAGATGTAATTAATGCTTCCATTTTACTTATTTTCTAGATGATTTAAATAATCTTTGATCAAATCTATTTCCTCTTTGCTAGCCTTGTGGTTACCTAGGGCCTGCATAACCAGTCTTGCAGTAGAGCCGTTGTATACGGTATCTATCATTTTGTTCAGGAATTGATATTGTGTTTTTTCCTTGCTGATCTTGGCGGTATAGATATGTGTTTTTGAAGAGGTGTCTCGAATGACCATTTCTTTCTCGTGCATGATCTGCATGAGTTTGAGGATGGTGGTATAACCAACATCTTTTTTGTCTAGGGTCTCGAAGACTTCGCGTACACTACATTGTCCTTTGTTCCAAAGAACCTGTAGGATTTCCATTTCACTCTCGGTGGGTTTCATCGCTATCTTAATTTTATCTACGAATCTTTTCGTAATCAAATCTACGAAAGAATTCGTAAATGCAAAATAAAATTTAAATTATTTTATCTTTGGAAGAGAAAGGAGACACATGCTTTTACAAGATTTCTATACAGTACACCGTTTAACGAAGCTCGAAGGACAGAAATACATCGCTGATATTACTTTAAATCGGTACCATGCTATTTTTAAAGGACATTTTCCAGATCAACCAGTGACACCTGGAGTGTGTATGATGCAGATCGTAAAAGAACTTAGTGAAGGGCTTTTGAACCGTGAATTGTTTATGTATAAATCGTCCAATGTTAAATTTATGGCACTTATCAATCCTGAAGTTAATCCTGATTTAAGATTAGAAATTGACATTTCGGGAACGGAAGAGTCTGACTATAAAGTTAAGAATGTAACGTATTTTGAAGATACGGTTGCGTTAAAGTTGTCATGTACATTTAGAGTGAAATAGATGATTAATAGTTTTACAGCAGTTTTATTGGCAATCTCGTTGTTCTTTCAAGTTGATTTGTCCTCCATCCGTTCGAATTTTGAAAAGGCAGATAATTCTAAGGAATATACATCGACGTTATATAATCAGCTTAGGAAGTATAATAAAACTGATCCGGTATTGTTGGCATACAAGGGGGCGTCATATGCTTTGCAGGCTCGTTATGTATCGGATAGGAAAGCGAAGAAGGAACTGTTTATCGACGGAGCTAAAGACATTGAAAGCGCAGTAAGTGCAGCACCAAATAACGTTGAGATACGGCTAGTGCGATTGATAATTCAAGAAAATACGCCTAAGATCTTAAAGTATAAAGGCAATATTAATACGGATAAGCAAATGATTTTGACTAATTTTGATACGCAGACTAAAGTTGTAAAAGAAGCAGTAAAGCGTTATGCGACCACGCGTTCAAAAATATTTACTACTGCAGATCTGCGTATATTAACTCCGTAGAACAGATCATGGAAGATACTTTGCAACACCGATTCGAAAGTTTGGGAATCATTGTTATTATACCTACTTATAATAATGATAAAACCCTGCGTCGTGTGTTGGACGGTGTTTTAGAATATACTAAACAGGTGCTTGTTGTGAATGATGGGGCTACCGATAGTACTGTTGATATATTAAATGATTATCCACAGCTTGAACAAATAGATTTTGACAGGAATAGAGGAAAGGGTTGTGCGCTAAGAGCAGGATTATCTAAAGCACGGACACTTGGTTACAAGTATGCTATTTCCATTGACTCGGATGGGCAGCATTACCCTAGTGATTTACCGATTTTTGTTACCGAGATTGAAAAGGCAACGGAGTCGGTCTTGTTGATCGGATCCCGGAATATGACACAGGATTCGGTGCCGAAGAAATCTTCCTTTGGGAATAAGTTTTCTAATTTTTGGTTTTGGTTTGAAACAGGTCTTAAGTTGGATGATACGCAGTCGGGCTATCGAGCGTATCCGTTGCTGGCTATTCCGAAGAGATATTATACCCGTAAGTTCGAATTTGAAATTGAGATTATTGTGCGTGCCGCCTGGAACGGTGTTGCGGTAAAAAATATACCCGTACGGGTTTTGTACGACCCATTGGAGCGGGTTTCTCATTTTCGTCCTTTTAAGGATTTTACGCGTATTAGTATCTTGAACACGGTGTTGGTGTTTCTCACATTTTTCTATATTATCCCTCGCAATTTTTTTCGGTCATTCAAAAAAAAAAGTCTGAATGAGTTCCTTAAAGAGAATGTATTCGGTTCGGAAGATTCTCCTGAGAAGATGGCGGCTTCAATTGGATTTGGAGTATTTATGGGAATAGCTCCGGTTTGGGGATTTCAGACCGCATTAGTGATTACCTTATCTGTATTCTTTAGGCTGAACAAAGTTTTGGCTTTTGCTTTTTCAAATATAAGTCTACCTCCATTTATCCCTTTGATCATATACGCCTCATTGGTCGTTGGCGGAGTGATCCTCCCCTCGTCAAGTCCCAAGGGTTTGTTTGAGTTGGAAACTATCAACTTTGGTACAATACAACAACACTTGGTACAGTATCTTGTAGGCTCTTTGGTTTTGTCTACCGTAATAGGCCTACTCGTGGGGTTTGGAAGTTATGTTTTGATTCGAACGAGGCAGAATAAATCGGTGTCAGCAGAATAATGCATTTACTTTTTTATCATATCTATTGTTGGGTACAGCGGCATAAAACGATAGCCGTTCTGATAGCCTTTTTGTTTTTACTGTTTTTCGGATTTCTAGCCTCTAAGTTGCGATTTGAAGAAGACATTACTCAAATTATTCCCAAAAGTGAGAAATCAGACTTAACAACCAAGGCCATTCGGCAGATTAATTTCTCTGACAAGATCACCGTGCTGTTGGAACGAACTCCAACTACGCCGGTTGAAGATTTTGTTGTGGCAGCTCAAAATCTGGCTGACACCCTAGCGCAGGATAGTCTACATATCAAGGAAATTACTGGGCGTCTGGACGATGCAGCTGTTGGGCAAGCATATGATTTTGTTTACGAACATATTCCTTTTTTTCTAGATAATGCGGATTACGATAGCCTAGCGGTACGTATATCGGAGGAGGGAATGTCTGAAAGAATGTCTTCAAATTATGAGGCATTGTCATCGCCATCGGGATTTGTCTTAGGTGATTTTATTCAGAAAGACCCCTTGGGCTTAGCCGTGATGGGACTTCAAAAATTGCAACGAATCGGCATAGGAGATAGTTTTTTGCTCTATGACGGTTTCATAATGAGCAAAGACAGTACACAGATACTTTTATTTTTAAGCCCGATGTATGAGGGGGCTGAGACAGAAAAGAATAAAGCCTTTGCAGAGGGACTTTATAGTTTGCAAAAATCCTGGAATTCGTCCTACGAAGGACGTGTTACCGTTTCTTATTTTGGTTCAGCGTTGGTGGCTGTTGCGAATGCGGATCAGATAAAAGGAGATATCCTAAAAACAATACTGATATCAATGTCGGTACTGATGGTACTCTTGGTCTTGTTTTATAAGAAGTTGTATATACCTATTTTAGTCTTCATCCCGACTATCTTCGCAACTGTATTTGCATTAGGGTGCATTTATTTGTATAAGCCAGTTATATCGGCTATATCACTCAGTATCGGGGCTGTTTTAATCGGTATCACGATCGATTTTACCTTGCATATCTTGACACATTTCAAGAAAAATACCGATGTGAAAGTGTTGTTTAAGGAATTGACCAAGCCATTGCTGATGTCAGGAACGACCAATGCTGTTGCATTTCTATGTCTTCTTTTTGTGCACTCTACGGCATTGATAGATTTGGGGATTTTTGCCTCAATTACTCTAGTAGCTTCTGCGATATTTACGTTGCTTATCATTCCGCACCTTTATAAGCCAAAAGAAGAGTTGAAACATAATAACCTGCTGGATAAAATAGCGGCATTTCCTTTTGAAAGAAGTAGGATCTTGCTTTTTTCTTGTATCGTACTTATTGGTGTTAGTTTGTTTACGAGTGGTAAAGTAAGGTTTAATAACGATTTGGCGGGATTAAATTATATGCCAACTGATTTAGCGGAGACCGAAGCTCGTTTGGATCGGTTGACGAACACTTCGGCCAAATCATTGTATGTGGTAGCTACAGGTAATACCTTGGATACGGCTTTGCAACGCAACGAAGAAATTGCCGATTACCTTAGTTTGGCAAAAGAAAGGGATCTTATATTGGACTTTTCAAATGTAAGTGATTTGTTGAATCCTATTCAGGTACAACAGGCTAAAATAGCGGCATGGAACTCATTCTGGCATTATCATAACAAAGAGCTGGTCATACGAAATCTCCGTACGATGGGGGAGCAATATGGATTTACAGCAGATGCTTATGAACAGTTTTTTGGGCTGTTACGAGAACCATTTTTTCCAATGCAACTTTCGGATTTTGGACAGCTGCCTAATACGGGGATACGAGATTTTGTCGTCAGTAAGAACGGCTTTTTTACAGTGTCGTCGATGGTTAAACTGGATGAAAAATATAGAAATCAGCTCATCAAAAAGTTAGAAGAAATACCAGGAGTGGTGGTGGTGGATCGAAAGCAGCTAAACGAGACTTTTTTGGGAAAATTGAGGGATGATTTTAATGCTCTGGTTGGATACTCCTCGCTGGCCATACTGTTAATCCTGTGGGTGTTTTTTAGACGGTTGGAGCTTGTGTTGCTTGCAGCGATTCCTATTGGTCTTACGGGGTTGGTGACAGCGGGGTTGATGGGATTGTTTGGATTGGAGTTTAATATTTTTTCTGCGATTGTATGTACTTTGGTATTCGGACATGGAGTAGACTTCAGTATCTTTATGACAGCGGCTCTGCAAAAACAATACAGCACGGGAGAGGACGAGCTGCAGGTATTCCGGACTTCTATTTTGTTGGCAGTGCTTACTACTGTTTTGGCTATTGGGGCATTGATCTTCGCTAAGCATCCTGCATTAATTTCGATATCTTCGGTATCATTAATTGGTGTTTTTGCGGCGGTGGTTATTACTTTTGTTTTTTATCCGATAATCTTTCGTTTTTTTATCACGGAGAGAGCAAGGCGTGGAAAATCTCCCTTTACTATTCTTATTTTACTATGGTCCTTATTGTTCTTTGTGTATTATGGACTCGGGTGTATTGTACTTTCGTTCTTCGCGAGGCTGATACTACCAATCATTCCTATTAAGCAGGCTCGTAAAGATAGATTTTTGCGTTATACGGTCTCTAAATTTATGAAATCGGTGTTGTACGGTTATCCTTTGGTGAGTAATAACATGGTCAATCTTTATGATGAAAGTTTTGAGAGACCTGCTGTAGTTATTGGTAATCATAGTTCGTTTTTAGATACGCTTACTATGGGGATGTTGGTGCCCAAAATGATCTTTTTGGTGAATGATTGGGTTTGGAAATCTCCAATTTTTGGAAAAGTAGTCCGGGTATTGGGATTTTATCCGACAAGTAGTGGAGTGGAAGGCAGCTTAGATCTTTTGAGGGAAAAAGTGGAACAGGGATATTCTATTGTTGTGTTTCCTGAAGGAACACGGTCCTATGACAATCAAATTAAGCGGTTTCATAAAGGAGCATTTTATTTGGCAGAACGATTGCAACTAGATATTCTTCCTGTTTATATCCATGGTAATGGAGATGTATTGCCCAAGGGAGATATACTGATTTTTCCTGGACAGCTTTGTCCAATAGTTGGGAGGCGTATCTCCATAGCTGATGAAACGTATGGCAGAACTTATTCGGAGAGGACAAAAACAATTTCAGCCTCTTTTAAAGCAAATTTTGAAGACCAACGATTTTCAATTGAAAATCCGGACTATTTTGTTTCTAAAATTAAGTTGGCATACCTCTATAAAGACGATGAAATTATAGAATCGGTAAAAAACTCTCTAAATCGTTGGAAACAATTGTTCTGGGAGCTCAATGTACAGTTGCCACAGGGGGGGATCTGGCTACATTGGAGTACATCTTTTGGAGAACTTGATTATTTGCTTTCTTTGCAAAAGGGTAAACGCAATGTACTCGGTTTGATTTGTGAGGCAGAATGTAGGCGGGTCGCTGAAAGCATCTATTGGTCTTCTTCCCGTTCTGTGCGGTTCACAGCTTTACATCAGGATAGTGACCTGCTGTTAATTTCAAAATTGTTGCTTGTTGAGGATTATTCTTGGGATGGTTGGAGTGCTTATCCTTGTATTGTGAATGTCAATAGCGGGAATAATCTAGACTTTCTTCTACAGATCGGATTTGTATCGGTGTCGGCAAAGAATGGTGTTCATATCTATAGGAAAGCGTATGCAGCGGACTGAATATGATGTTGTAATTGTAGGCAGCGGTTTAGGGGGATTGGCCGCGGCTGTACTTTTGGCTAAAGAGGGTAAAAGGGTCTGTGTACTGGAGAAAAATAATCAGTTCGGAGGTAATCTGCAGACATTTTCCCGAAGGAAGAAAGTCTTTGATACTGGGGTGCATTATATAGGTGGATTGTCGAAAGGACAGAACTTGTACCGATATTTTTCCTATTTGGGTATCATGGATAAACTTAACCTGTCGGCCATGCCAGAGGTGTTCGATTGGGTTCGTTTCGGAGATCAATCTAAGGCCTATCCCTTGGCGCAAGGGTATACTAATTTTGTCAATCATCTAATTCCTTTTTTCCCTGAAGAGCGTACTGCAATAGAACGGTACGTTGCAGATTTGCAGATTGTTTGTGGGGAATTTCCGTTGTACAATTTAGAAGAAGGTACAAAGCGTCGTAGTCCCCTTTCTGAAATTAGTGTGTATGCTTATTTTGAGCGATTGACGTCGAATAGTACTTTGAGAGCTGTTTTAGCAGGAGCAAATTTTTTATATGCCGGAGATACGGAAAAGACTCCATTTTATGTTCATGCGCTGACGATTAATTCATATATCCAAAGTTCGTTTCGATGTTTAAATGGAGGGAGTCAGATCAGTAAACAATTGGTACGACAACTTAGAGCATTGGGAGGAGATGCGATACGTCACCAGGAGGTTGTGCATTACAATTATGCGAATGGGCGTATCAATATGGTAGAGACAAAGGAGGGAAAGCAATATCAGGCTGATGTGTTTATCTCCAATGTGGAACCGCAGACTACATTGAAACAAGTCGGTCGAGAGTTCTTTCGTCCGGTTTATTTTGACAGAATTCAAAATCTTCACCTTACAGTGTCTTCCTTTAGTGCGCATTTTGTGTTAAAGGAAGGTGTCATACCTTACCTTCCATCAAATACTTATTACCATACAGATAAAGCGTTATTGTGGAATCTCGCAGCCTATGATGAGGATCAATGGCCGACGATGTATATGCTGTCTATGACTGAGGGGAAAGATACGCCCGGATTTGCAGATACATTGACATGTTTGAGTGTTATGCGATTTGAAGAAGTTAAACGATGGAAACTATCTAAGAATACAGTCGTTCAGGAATCTGATAGGGGGGAAGGTTATGCTAAATTTAAGGCGCAAAAAGTAAATAAGATGTTAGATAAGCTAGCTGTGGAATGGCCGGAGCTACCACGTGCCGTATTGGATACCTATGCCTCTACACCGCTATCTTATCGGGATTATATTGGTACAAGCGACGGTAACTTATATGGTCCGCAAAAAGACGTTAACGATGAGATGCAGAGTCGTATATCACCTAAGACCAAAATTCCTAATCTGTATTTTGTTGGACAAAGTGTAGGAATGCACGGTGTATTGGGAGTTACTATTGGTGCTGTGGCTACTTGTATGGAAATACTAGGAGGCAGTTATTTGTTGAATAAGATTAAAAAAGCAACCGATGTATAGGGTGATCCTCCAGCTTGTATTTGTTGCTGTCGTATGTGTATCCTGTGTGTCTAATAAGGTATCCAAGCGGTATGCACGGACGTTTCATGAGCAGTCGGATACGGTAAGGCTAATGAAAGAGTGCGATTCTTTACGTATGTTGAGTAATAAGGATTATTTGGTAAGGAATAGATATGGAAATTGGGAGCTTTATGTATCTGGGGAATCGTATAATCTGGGAAATAGGATAGGACTGTTGACAGAAGACCTTTTTAGGTATCAACAACGTGTCTTTATGAATAAATTGGAAGATATGGTTCCTTCTAGATTTAAACAGCGTTTGGTGTCTAAATTTATACACTGGTATGGACGTCGATTAGACGATTATATACCGACGGTTTATCTGGATGAAATATACGGTCTGTCTTCTCATTTAAATGGTGCTTATCCTTATGCAGGGGATAATTTTAGTTTGACGTTGTTTATGCACGCTGCGCATGATCTAGGACATGCTTTGCGTGATCTGGCTATTGTTGGATGTTCCTCGGTAGCCTCGTGGGGTGATAAGACAGAAGATGGTAAACTTTTAATTGGTCGAAATTTTGATTTTTATGTGGACGATGCATTTGCCGAGAATAAAGTGGTGAACTTTGTGCGTCCTGAGTCGGGAATCCCGTTTGTGTCAATTTCGTGGCCGGGAATGGTAGGTGTTGTTTCCGGCATGAATAAGGAGGGGCTTACCGTGACTATGAACGCTGGAAAGTCTTCTATTCCACTTTCGGCGAAGAAACCGATTTCTATTGTGGCGAGGGAAATTTTAGAAAAAGCAAGTACTATCGAAGAAGCTACCGCTATTGCTAAAGGTGCGCAATCTTTTGTTTCCGAATCCCTGATGATTGGTAGTGCAAAAGATAAAAAGGCTGTGCTGTTGGAGATCTCGCCCAAGAAATTTGGGGTCTATGAAGTCGAAAATGGGGATCAGCTTGTCTGCACTAATCATTTTCAGTCGAATAGCTATGTTAATGATGAGCGTAACATTACACATATTCAAAATAGTCATTCAAAATATAGGTATGATCGGCTGTTGGAACTACTGAATCGGGAGAATAGACTAAATCCTACAAAAATGGCGATGATATTGCGAAATCGCTTAGGTATCTCGGACGAAAATATTGGCTATGGCAACGATAAGTCGCTTAATCATTTATTGGCTCATCATGCGGTGATATTTAAACCTGAGGATAAGTTAGTCTGGGTGTCTAGTGCTCCTTATCAGTTGGGCGTATTTACGGCATATAATTTGGATGATATCTTTTCGGAAGAGTCCGTCATCGGACGATCGCACCAAATAGATTCGTTGACCATAGATGAAGATTCTTTTGTAAGAACGTCGGCTTATAAGAATTATGAGAACTACAAGTGTGAATCCGATAGTATCATGTTAGCGATGCGTTCAGGTGTAGAAATTCCAGAAGAAAGGATGATAAATTTTAAAGCGCTTAATCCGAATCTTTGGTTAGTTTATTATCTTGCTGGTAAGTATTGGTACAAAAGGGGTGATTATGATAAAGCCGTAGTCGAATTCTCGACAGCGCTGACGCTGGAAATCCCTACGGTACAAGTAGAAAAAGAAATACGAAAATTATGGGAGAAGTCGAACAGAAAGCAAAAGAAATAGCATATACTTCGATAGCGGCAATTGAAGAGTTTCAAGAGGGGTTGTTGCGGGAACAGTTGAGCTATCTGGCATGTAGATCTCCTTTTTATCAGCGCCTTTTTGTTGAGCATGGAATTGATGTGTCTCAGATTAAGAAGTTATCAGATCTGCTGAAGTTACCAACGACGTGTAAAGACGATTTGCAACTGTATAATGACGATTTTCTATGTGTATCACAAGAGGAGATTATAGATTATTGTACCACTTCAGGCACATTGGGTACCCCTGTTACCTTTGGACTTACGGATAGAGATTTAGATCGGTTGGCTGCAAATGAGATGCGGTCGTTTGAGACGGTAGGTGTAAAATCAGGAGATAGGGTACAATTGATGACGACTATTGACCGCCGATTTATGGCTGGACTTGCATATTTTCTTGGGCTGAGGAAGTTGGGGGCAGGTGTTATACGTGTAGGATCCGGAATTCCTCAAATGCAATGGGACTCCATACTGAAATATAAACCGACTTACCTAATAGCTGTTCCTTCTTTTTTATTGAAATTGATAGAATTTGCCGAGCAACATAATATTGATTATAACTCTTGTAGTGTCAAAGCCGTGATTTGTATTGGGGAGGCATTGCGTGACAAGGACTTAAATAATACCATTCTTACAGATCGTATTATCAGCAAATGGAATATCAAGCTGCATTCGACTTACGCATCGACGGAGATGGGGGCAGCATTTACAGAGTGTGGTCATTTTGTGGGCGGACACGTGCAACCCGATCTTATCATTACAGAAATATTGGATGAGCAGGGATGTTGGGTTCCTGATGGTGAGAGTGGAGAGTTGGTGGTTACTACTTTGGGAGTGGAAGGGCTTCCTTTATTACGTTTTAAAACGGGTGATATCGTAAGAAAACACGTGGAGGCCTGCGCTTGTGGTCGATACACTTATAGAATAGGTCCCGTCGAGGGAAGAAAGCAGCATATGGTTAAGTATAAAGGTACAACTTTATATCCTCCTGCTATGCATGATTTGCTGGCTGGTTTTCCCGAAGTAGTATTACACCAGATTGAATTGTTCCATAATGAAATAGGGACAGATGAAATTATTATCCGTTTAGTATCTGCGAATGAGTCGGAAGAGTTTATCAATGAGATTAAGGACCATTTTCGGGCAAAACTCCGGGTAGCACCAAAGATTGAATTGTGTCAGTTTGAGGCCTTGCAACAATCAGTTTTCAATCCGTTAAGTCGTAAACCAATTACTTTTGTTGATAATAGGCTATAGGCATTAGCTATATGCCTACAGCTTAATGCTCATTACCTTAATAGCTCTTTTAAATCGTCTTGGGAAAGCGATTTTACAAAACTTTCTTCGGTAGTTACTAAGGAGGTAGCTATGGATTTTTTGCGGTTCTGCATAGCCACTATTTTTTCTTCTACAGTGTCCTTACTAATAAATTTATAAATGAATACGTTGCGGGTCTGCCCGATGCGATGGCTTCTATCAATCGCTTGTTGTTCTACTGCCGGGTTCCACCAAGGATCGAGGATGAATACATAATCGGCCTCGGTAAGATTAAGACCTACTCCTCCAGCTTTGATTGATATAAGGAATATTTTTATACTGTCCTCATTTTTAAACTCCTGTACAGCTTGCGCTCGGTTTTTTGTAGTGCCATCTAAATAAGCAAAAGGGATGTTTTGCTGTTGGAAATGTGTCTTAAAGAGTTCCAGGTGCTTAACAAATTGAGAAAAAATCAATACTTTGTTTCCTTCGGAAGATATGGCTTCCAGCATCTCAAGTACGGCATCAAATTTACCGGAGCCGAGCGTATAGTTATCTTCTACCATTTTGGGATGGTTGGCCAACTGTCTTAGTTTTGTTAAACCTTGAAGCAGTGCAATCTGCGAACCTTTACGCTGTTGCTGCATAGTACTGTCCAATATTGCATTTCGATATTCGGACTTTGTAGTCTCGTAAAGCTCCGATTGCCCTTCTGACATCTCACAATAGATGATTTGTTCCGTTTTTGGAGGTAGTTCTGTAGCCACCTGATTTTTGGTTCGTCTTAGTACAAAAGGCTTTATGATCGCCTGTAGTTTTTTTGCTGCGGCTTCATCTTTTTTCTTTTCGATAGGTGTTACAAATTCCTTTTGAAAGAAGGCGTAGCTTCCTAGTAATCCTGGATTTGTAAAGTGCATTTGAGACCAAATATCGGATACCGAATTTTCTATAGGTGTACCACTTAACGCTAACTTGTGTCGGCTTTTAAGGAGTTTAATCGCTTTGAAAGATTTAGAAGTCGGATTCTTTATATTTTGACTCTCATCCAAAATAATGTAGTTGAAAAAGCACTTGCTAAGCATTGCTTCGTCGCTACGGACTATACCATAAGTAGTGATGACTAAATCGAAATGTGTGAAGGCAAAAGGGTCCTTAAATCTATTTGTTCCTGTATGCAAGAGTATTCTTAATTTGGGAGCAAAGTTGTCGGCTTCTTTCTGCCAATTGTACACCAAGGAGGTGGGCAAAATCAGTAGTGTTGTTTTTGCGTGATCGGTATCTTTGAGTTCTTCTTTTTGTTTTTGCAACAACGCTAATGTTTGTACGGTCTTTCCCAATCCCATGTCATCAGCAAGGACTCCTCCAAATTTATACTGTTGTAAAAAATGAAACCAATTATAGCCTGCCTGTTGATAGGGACGTAACTGTCCGTTGAAACCCTCAGGTTGAGAGGTTTGTTGTATCTCTTCGAAGTTGCTTAAATTTTGCAACTTACGACTCATGCTTAACGCGGTATGTTCTGAAATTTCATGGAGTATACCTATGTGAGTCTTGTTAAGTTGTAGACTATCTTTTTTTATTGCAAACTGAAACAGGTGCTCGTATTGTGCAAACCATTCTTCAGGAATGATTGCTATCTCACCATTAGGGAGTACGAACTCCTGAATACGGTTGAGGATATGATCACGTAATTGAACGAATGGGATTTTGTAGGGACCAAAATTTGCAAAGGCACGTACATCAAACCAATCATTATCCTCTACAACTTCGATATCTAGTGATGTTTTACCGATAAATATCTGCTTATCTCCAGTCTCCTGTTTTATTTGAAAGCCTTCTTTTAGAAGCTCCTCTTGGTGCATATTGAGCCAGTCAAAAATACTGAAGATGCTTTCGGAATTTGGGATATAGCTGCCAAATAAAGCGTCTTGTCGCTTTAATCCTAAATTTTCGAGGTATTGATGTTGTTTTTCTTCCCAAATAGATGATCTTCGGATACGAGTGAAGGTGTACCAATCTTTTTCACTATTATAATGTAAACGTACGGATACTTTATGGTCACCTCCAGAAGAGAAGTTGTAAGTACCATACTTAAAGGACAATTGTACATGAGACTGGCCTTCTAGAATATAATTTAATGTCAATATAGGGATAGCATCTTCTTTGATTGTCTTGATCTCAAAACCTTCTGCATACACATGGTTTTTTTCAATCAGGGTGGAAACAAATGTTTCAAAGTACTTTTTTTCGGTTGATCGAGTTACTGTTATATAGCGCTTATTTAAAAATGGGCTTAGTTTCTTTCCTTCAAGCTGCTGATCAAAATGATAAAGTTTATTTTCTAGAAGTAACCATGCCTGTGCATTAATAATAACTTCCGCGTTTTTATACATGAACTCCAAGCGGTGTCCATCATATTTTAGTGTAGGGAAATAACGCGTTTCTTCTTCGTTGCGCCTAAAGTGAAAAAGAATTGACGCAGGGTATTCGGCTATCTGTATCTTTTGGTCGGCGGGATAACCATCTTTCTTACTCATCAGAAATAAGGGTTTATGGCCGATTAACTCTAGGGCTTTGAGTAGTTTCAGTTCTAATTTGGGACGTATGTAATCGTATATTTTCTGATCGAATACATTCAGGAAATAGTCTGCAGGACGAATAGCCTTTTTGTGATACTTTTTGATGATGTGGGTCTGTTCAATCTCATCCAATAGTTTGATTATCTTATAGTCTTCCTCATCTAAAAACGAAGCGTACTCTTCAACAGTATTGGAAAAGACTCTCTTAGAGGATAGGGACAGACTACCATTGGTATTGAGCTGTACAATATGCGGTTCTAGCAGGTAGCCCAAATATGGATGTTCACCTATTGAATAAACTAATTGGTAACGAATGGATTTGTCTACTTGCTGCATTTCGATTAATACTTCCTTAAAGAGGCATCTAATATAACCTGAATAACGATAAAGTAAAAATAAAAAGCTAAAAAGTCTTGACTATAGGTTAGGAGAGATTGTCCCCTCGTAGACAAAAGTTGCTGGGCCTTTAAGCATTACGTTTGTGAAATTTGCTCCTTCTTTGTGAAAAGCAATATAGAGCTGTCCACCCAAAACGCGAATGGGGATTTCAAGGTCTCCTTCTAAATCCTCTTTAAAAGCTACTGCCATAGCTGCAGCTGTTGCTCCTGTACCACAGGCGTAGGTTTCGTCTTCTACACCTCGTTCGAATGTGCGCAGGAAGTATCCTTCTCCTTCTTTTTCTATAAAATTGACGTTGATCCCGTCCTGTCGATAGATGTCGTTATTGCGTATTGCGTATCCCTTTTGGTAGACGTCTAGTTCGGCTAGGTTGTCTATTGTCATGACATAGTGTGGTGAACCTGTATGTAGAACAAAGGCCTCACCATCTTTTTTAATTTGATGGACATCTATCATTCCTAGGTCAACCTGATTGTTATCTATAGCGGCGTGGTGTTCTCCGTCGACTGCCAAAAAGGCAGTTTTTTGGTTTATAATTCCTAGATCGCGTGCAAAGGCAACGATACAACGTCCCCCATTACCACACATACTGCCTTCACGTCCATCTGCATTAAAATAAACCATTTGGAAATCAAAATTTTTGTTATCTTGAAGAAGCATTAGGCCATCGGCACCAATACCGAATCTTCGATCGCACAGGTGTTTTATCAATGTTTCATTGGCGCTATCAAAAAGGCCATTTCTATTATCGATAAGTATGAAATCATTGCCTGCTCCTTGATACTTATAAAATTTTATTTTTTGGTTCATAAAGCTTGAAAATATGCGTCAAATTTAATATTCTTGTTACAATTGTGAGTCAACATGTTAAAACATGTTAAAAACCTGAAAAATCACTGTTTATTAACAAAATTTAACTGACAAAAGTTGGGCTAGACAACGTGATGGTACTACATTTGACTAACACAAATTGTATTTATTGAAGAACAAAGTTAGAAAATTAAACAGCAAAGTAATATGAAAAAAATAGGAGTTAGTTTATTAGCAGCTGTCCTAGGAGGGGCAATTGCTGTCGGGGGATACAAGTTTTTTGAGAACAAGCAATTGGATAATATGACTTTTGAAGAAAAGCAAAAGGTTTATTATGCTAGTAACCCTACAGGTACAGCTATTTCATCTACAGGTAATCCGGATTTTACCCAAGCAGCGGCAGCAGTTTCACCTGGTGTGGTGCACATAAAAGTTACTGTTACAACACGTGGAGGTCAACGGGGAGGAGGTTCAGGTTCGCCATTTGATATGTTTGAAGAGTTTTTTGGCATGCCGCAACAGCGTCGTGGTCAAGCTCAGCCTAGACAGGCTCAGGCATCTGGCTCAGGCGTAATCATATCACCTGATGGTTATATCGTAACGAATAACCACGTTGTTGAGGACGCAGATAAGATTGAAGTACAACTTACAGACAATCGTAGCTTTGAGGCTAAAGTAATTGGTCGTGATCCTAATTTTGATTTGGCGTTGATAAAGGTAAACGCAACGAATCTTCCAATGGTTAAGTTGGGTAACTCAGATGATGTGCAAGTTGGAGAATGGGTATTGGCTGTTGGTTACCCATTGGGGTTGCAATCGACAGTGACTGCTGGTATAGTAAGTGCTAAGGGACGCCGTATTGGTATCTTGGATGAGCCTTCACAACAACGAGGGTTTGGACAAGAAGGGCAGCCTGAACAGATGGTGAGTACGGCTATTGAGTCTTTCATTCAAACCGACGCGGTAATCAATAAAGGAAATAGTGGTGGTGCGTTGGTCAATGCGCGCGGTGAGTTAATTGGTATTAATTCTGCTATTGCTTCACCTACTGGTACCTATGCGGGATATGGTTTTGCTATTCCGATTAGTCTTGCTAAGAAAGTTTTAGATGATTTTAAAGAGTTTGGTAGTGTGAAACGTGGATTTGTTGGTGTAAGCTTTACTGAACTTAATGACAATGTAAGAAAAGAGTTTGGAATTACAGATATTAATGGTCTGTATGTTTCGGATGTTGTGAAAGGTGGTGGAGCAGAAGGAGCAGGTATTAAAAAAGGAGATATTATTACCAAAGTTGACGGCAAAGTTATCTATAGCTCGCCTGATTTACAGGAGCGTGTAGCAAGATTACGTCCTGGAGATAAGGTGAAACTTACCTACAAACGAAATGGTAAAGAGCAAGATGTCATGGTTACCCTTAAAGGTGAAGAAGTGAATAAGGCGGCCGCAAATGACGAAGGTTCAAACGCTAGCGCTACGCAAATCTTCAATAAATTGGGCGCGAGTTTTATTCCTGCAACCGATGCACGCAAGAAGGAATTAGGTATTAGTTCTGGTGTGGTGGTGACTCAGGTGCACCGTGGTGGCGTATTTGAATATTTCGGGGTTGAACGAGGATTAGTGATCACCGAAGTGAATGGAAAAGCAGTGAACAACGTTGATGATGTTGAATCAGCATTGGCTTCGACGAAACGTAATATTGTACGTATAAAAGGAGTTCCACAACGAGGAAGTACGGTTGAGCTAAACGTACCTATTGAGTATTAAACTGTAGAATAGTTAGTATATAACGTTAAAATATGGCTTTCGAAAGAAAGCCATATTTTTTGTGTTTATAAGTAAATAAAGCGCTTTTAGCGATCATTAACCTGTATTTTTGGAATATGAAGATTTTAATGGTTTGTTTAGGGAATATTTGTCGATCACCATTAGCACATGGCATTTTACAACATTTGGCTGTACAAAAGGAGCTGGACTGGAAGGTTGATTCTGCCGGTACAGGAGACTGGCATGTCGGACAAGCTCCGGATTGGCGATCCATAGCTGTTGCGAAAAAGTACGGTGTAGATATTTCTACGCAGCGGGCGCAGCATTTTACTGTACATATGTTGGATGAGTATGATTTGATTCTTGTGATGGACAGACAGAATTATAAGGATGTAATTTCGTTGGTGCAAAGTAGTGAGCAAAGGGATCGGGTTCGATTATTTTTGGACGATGATATTGTACCAGACCCTTATTATGACGACGAGTTGTTTGAACCAGTGTATAAAATGGTAGCAAACAGGTGCGAAGATCTGGTATTAGCATTATCTTAAAGAATCTCATGACAAATCTTACTTGTGAATTCGTTACTTTTGACTTTTAAATTAACATGAAAGCAACAGAAGTAAATAAAAAGTGGCAAACACTTAGAGAGGTAATCGCTCAAAATTTTGATATGGATTTGCCCGATATAAAAGTTATTTTGTTTTTGATCGGAGTACAGGAACTCGGACAAGGAGCGAAGCAATTTTCAAAAAGGGAAAAAGAAGAATTGATGCATATTGCTACGTGTAGACTCTTCAGTGCTATGGGGTTTTATGAGCTTGAAGGCTTGGATGAACAGGGCTGGCCGCATTGGAAATTAGTGAAAGCGATTCCTAACTATACCTTATTGGAGCAAGAGTTGATTATGAAGTCATTGATTATAGATTACTTTCAGGAGTTGGAAGTGATATAACTTATTTATTATATGAAGAGATTTTTACTTTCTATTTTTATTGGAATATGCTTTGTCGCCGTGAGGGCGCAAAAACCCCAACACTATTATGTAGATTTTAAGACGGACAAAGGAAATATCTTAATTCAGCTCTACAATGAAACGCCTAAACACCGAGACAATTTTAAAAAGCTGGTGAATGAAGGGTATTACGATTCATTACTTTTTCATCGTGTTATCAAAAATTTCATGATTCAGGGTGGCGATCCAGATTCAAAAAAGGCAACGGATAAGGCCGTGCTCGGTAATGGAGGTCCTGATTATAAGATTCCTGCCGAGATACAGTCAAACCTTATTCATAAGAAAGGTGCTTTAGGAGCCGCACGAGATAATAACCCAGCAAAGCAATCTTCTGCCTCGCAATTTTATATTGTACAGGGGAGACGTTTTACAAATGAGGGGTTAGATTCGTTAGAACGATTTAAACTGAATGGCGGCAAGCTCTCCGCTATGCAAAGAGAAGCGTATACAAGTATAGGAGGAACGCCGCATTTGGATGGAAATTATACCGTATTCGGGCAAGTGATAAAAGGGTTAGAATCGGTAGATAATATAGCTGTCGTGAAAACAGATGAACACGACCGTCCTATAGTAAATGAGCGAATGTTTGTACGTCTGTTAACTCGAAGAGAGGCTATTAATCAAGATCGCGAATTGCAGGGGCTTAAACCAAAAACAGGTTTTTTTACGACACTTTTTGACGCCTTTAAATCAAAAAAATACAACCTGTAGAAGGATAGCATTGTTTGGCTACCTAATAATTTGTTAAGAATGAAAATTGTAACATATAATGTAAATGGGCTAAGGGCAGCCTTGAAAAAAGATTGGATCGGATGGCTTAATACTGTCAATCCAGATGTCGTCTGTCTACAGGAAATTAAAGCTACACCGGATCAGGTTCCGGAAATAGCTTTCCTCGAACAGATGGGATACGAGCATTATTGGTATCCCGCTCAAAAGAAAGGATACAGTGGTACGGCTATATTGACTAGGATCTCTCCTAATCATGTAGAGTATGGTTGCGGTCATGAAGATTATGATTTTGAAGGGAGGATAATCCGGGCTGATTTTGATAATGTGTCTGTGATGAGTACTTATTTTCCTTCGGGCACAACCGGTGATGTAAGACAGACTTTTAAGTATCGGTTTTTGGACGATTTTCAGGCTTATGCAGGGAAATTGGTTCAAGAAAAAAGTAATCTTGTGGTTTGTGGCGATTTTAATATTTGCCATCGTGCGATTGATATTCATAATCCGAAATCGAATGCAAATACCTCAGGTTTTTTACCAGAGGAGAGAGAGTGGATGGAGAATTTTATCAATTCTGGTTTTATCGACACCTTTCGACATATGAATGCCGATCCGCATAACTACACCTGGTGGAGTTATAGGGCTGGTTCCAGAGGTAAGAATCTCGGTTGGCGGATTGATTACAATATGGCTTCTGTAGCCTTGAAAGATAGAATTAAGAGTGCAAGTATTTTGAGTGATGCTGTTCATTCAGATCACTGCCCAGTGCTGCTAGATCTGATCGACTAAGTTTAAACCAATGTATAGGAGGCCGCACATTTTCGTGTTTCCTCCACTTTGCATTGAATAAGGCGACAGCCGTATTCAGAGAGCTGTTGGGGGCCTATTTCTTCTACTAAATATTTCGCTATGTTTTCTGCTGTTGGGTTGAACGGTACGAGTACGAGACTTTCTTTCGAAATATCCATCAATGCTGTTAGTAGGGGATCCTCATTCCAGATAAGAAATTTATGATCAAAATTATCCTCGAGCCACATACAAAGCTTTTCTTTTATTACAGAGAAATCAATGACACGACCTACTGTATCTAACTCTTCGGATTGAACGATGAAATGTATACGGTAGTTGTGCCCATGCAAGTACCTGCATTTGCCTTCATGTCCTACAACCCGGTGTCCGCATGAAATGTCGTGGTATCTTTCTGCTGTAATCATAGGTGCAAACTTAGATAAAATGCCGTGTATTCACGAACATTCAAAAGTAAAATCTAAATAAAGATAGGATGCATTAATCGACTATCAGTTTTGATTGTATTTGCTTGCCGTCCTGATTTGTTCCAAAAAATAAGATATAATCGACTTTTGTATTTAAGCCTGAGGTACCTTCTTTCTGGAAAATAAACAACCGATGTACTTTCATCTTTATACCGTTTAGCGTCGTCTCTACAACGTATTTTTGATCATCTGTACTGCGTAAATAAAGTCGTTGTTCAGGATAGGAGACTAAAGTAAGTTCGTAAGAATTATCGCTTTTGGCATTCCAGTCTACTCCGTAGGCAAATTTTCGTTGTATTGTGGTTAGGGGTTTTATCTCGCCTTTATTGTCAAATAGTTGTCTGCTTATTTTGACGGGTTCACTGCGATCTAGTTTACCGCTTTGATCGATGTTTGTCTGGTAGATATAGGTGTTTTTTCCTCTATTGTGCTGTATGTAGAATAAAAGATTTTTAGCGTGAGGCTTCGGATACCCCTCTTGTGCAAATGAGGGAGGGAGGCCATAACCTAAGAATATAAGCAATAGCAGATACGGATACATATATCTCTTTAATTTTGTCTCCTGCCAAATATTTTGGCGAGTATCCATAACACTAACGCGACGACAACAATAACAATAATAATACCTGACCATACACCCGCCTTAAAAATGCCTCCGATAACTTCGCAGCTTGTCAACAATATTGTTGTTAAAGCTATGAATGGAAAAATAGTGAATCTTTTCATATATAATTACTTCGTGAGCTCGCAAGCTCGGTTTATTTTTATCGTTTTATTCCATGCCTATGTCTATAAGAAAGAACAAGTGATGGTAAAAAAGGTTTGGAGATATATGAAAAATGAGAAAGCCTAAAGTATGCACTTTAGGCTTTCAGGATATTTAAATATTACTAAGTTTCAGAATTATTCTGCTCTTAAGATTTTGGCAGCTTCAACCATAGCTTCTAAAGCAGCCTTGGTCTCTGGCCAAGCGCGAGTTTTAAGTCCACAGTCAGGATTTACCCAAAGTTGAGCTGCAGGAACTACATCCTTAGCCTTGCGCAATAGATCGACCATCTCGTCTGTACTTGGTACACGCGGAGAGTGGATGTCATATACTCCAGGCCCGATGTCGTTAGGGTACTTAAAGTCGCCTGCAAATGCATTTAATAATTTCATCTGTGAACGGGAAGTTTCAATCGTAATAACATCGGCATCCATTGCAGCGATATCTTTAATTACGTTGTTGAACTCTGAGTAACACATGTGAGTATGTATCTGTGTATCATCGTCAACATTAGATGAAGAAACACGGAATGAACGAACAGCCCAGTTTAAATAGTTTTGTTGGTCAGCTTTACGTAAAGGAAGTCCTTCGCGGATTGCTGGTTCGTCAATCTGAATAATTTTTATTCCTGCTTTTTCCAAAGCCTGTACTTCATCCAAGATAGCGAGAGCAATCTGGTAAGTTGTTGTTTCGCGAGGTTGATCGTTACGAACGAAAGACCATTGAAGGATAGTAACAGGGCCTGTCAACATACCCTTTACCGGGCGGTTTGTCAGTGATTGTGCATAAGAAGACCAACGTACTGTCATATCAGCTGGACGATATACGTCTCCGTAAATCACAGGAGGCTTAACACAACGAGAACCGTAAGACTGTACCCATCCGTATTGTGTGAATGCATAACCAGCTAATTGTTCTCCAAAATACTCGACCATGTCATTACGTTCGAATTCACCATGAACTAATACATCGATATCTAGTTCTTCCTGTAATCGGATTGTACTTTCTGTTTCTTCGGCAATAGCTTTATCGTATTCCGCCTGTGTTATAATTCCTTTTTTCAAATCAGCTCGCCATTTACGAACATCTTTAGTCTGAGGAAATGATCCAATAGTGGTAGTAGCAAACGCTGGTAGGTTGAATTTTGCTTGTTGGGCTGTCTTACGTGCGGCAAATGGAGATGTACGACGAGCGTCTTCATCTGTAATATTGCTAACACGTTCTTTTACTTCAGGTTTATGAATTAATGGAGAAGTGCGACGACTCTCGGCAGCAGCTTTATTAGCTTCATAGCGTTGTGCTGTAGCAGCGTCAATTTCGCCATCTGCTAATATTGCAAGATCTTTAACTTCTGCCAGTTTTTGTTTGGCAAATGCTAGCCAGTTTTTAACTTCTGCTGGAAGTGTTTCTTCGTTCTTTTCGCTGTCCAAGTCAAATGGTACGTGTAGTAACGATGAAGAGGTTCCTACCCATACTCTGTCTGCGCCAAGAGCATCTACTGCTTGTTGGATTTTGGTCAAAGACTTTTCGTAATCATTTTTCCAAATGTTACGGCCTTCTACCACACCTAAAGAAAGTGTTAATGTAGATGGAACTTTGGTCAAGACGGTGTCTAGTTGATTTTCTCCACGTACTAAGTCTAAATGTAATGCATGTACAGGAAGGCCTAGGGCTAAATCTTCATTGTCTTTTAATGCCTCAAAGTAGGTTGTAGCGATTAATTTAGCATTTCCTGCAGCAGCATTTAATCTTGCGAATACCGAAGTGTATAATGCTTTTGTTTTCGCGTCGATGTCCAGAGCTAGATAGGGCTCATCAATTTGGATATATTTAGCTCCTGCTTCGGCTAATTTTGATAGAATTTGTTCGTAAACTGGAAGGAGGTTTTCAATTAAATCGATGCGTTCAAAGCCGGATTCTTTCTCTTTACCAATCAAAAGGTAGGTGATCGGGCCAATAATAACAGGCTTAGTCTCGATGCCAGCAGCTTTTGCTTCGTTGTATTCGTTTAAGAATTTCTCTGAAGTCAATTTGAATGTTTGATCTTTGATGAACTCAGGGACCATATAATGGTAGTTCGTATCAAACCATTTCGTCATTTCAGAGGCGGTTACATCGATTCCATCCTGTTGGAATCCACGAGCCATAGCAAAGTAAAGATCTAAACTATAGTTATTGTCGATCTTGCTTAACAAAGAAGCGTAACGGGCAGGTATTGCGCCTACCGTTAAAGAAAGGTCTAGTACTTGATCGTAGAAAGAAAAATCATTGGATGGAATGAGGTCAATGCCAGCATCTTTTTGTGTTTTCCAGTTTGCTTCACGGATTTCCTTAGCTGTTTGTAATAGTTCTTCCGCGGAAATCTTCTTAGCCCAATATGCTTCGTTAGCTTTTTTTAATTCGCGGAAAGGTCCCACTCTTGGGTAACCTAAGTTGTTGGTAATTAACATACTATTTTCCTTTTAAATTGTTTTAATAAAAAAATAATGCTGTAAAGAGAGAGTTCTTGGATCAGAAACTTCGGCTTATCTTTCCCCTTTATGGAGTAGAATTTAGCACCTTGTCAAGAGACAGGTTGCTAAGGCTTCATCGGGTCTAGTCCCTCTGCCTTTCTCTATAAGCGACGCTAAGGTATGGATAAGAATTGAAATTACAAAGAAAAAAAAGGAGAACTTACCAATCTCCTTTTTTCTTTGTGTATTTGGCGTTTAGCTTACAAGCAGTTTGTAACCTTTACCATGTACGTTGACTATTTCAACATTTGGATCTTCTTTTAGGTACTTTCTGAGTTTACTTAAGAAAACATCCATACTGCGCCCTGTAAAGTAGTTGTCATCATGCCATATCTTTATAAGCGCTTCTTCTCTTGTCAAAACATCATTTTTCTTCAGACATAAGAGTCGCAATAGTTCTGCCTCTTTGGTCGATAGTTTTTGTTGCTGCCCCTTGTAAGATATCACTTGGCTAGTGTAATCAAAGAAGTATCCACCAATTTCGAATTTATCTGCTAAATCCTCTTCTTTATCTTTAGTTACCCGTTTCAATAGGGCATTTATACGTAATAGCAGTTCTTCAACGCGAAAAGGTTTGGTGATGTAATCATCTCCACCTAGTTCGAAGGCTTGCGTTTTGTCCTCCATCATTCCTTTTGCGGTAGCAAAAATGATCGGAACCGTTTGGTTTATTTTTCTGATTTCTTTTCCCAGTGTGAAGCCGTCTTTTTTTGGCATCATCACGTCGAATATACATAGATCAAAATTATCTTTTTTAAACTGCTCTAATGCCTGTTCGCCGTCTTGAGAAAGAACCACTTCATATTTTCCTTTAAGTTCAAGATAGTCTTTTAAGAGTTCGCCTAAATTAGGATCGTCCTCTGCTAATAATATTTTTTGCATAGTGGTCTGTGTTTATCAATTGTTGGGTTCCCCTGTTTTAAGAGGTAATGTTATCTCAAAGGTCGTGCCTTTATCCTTTTCGCTTTTTACTTGTATCTTGCCATCTAGTCTTTTGACTATGTCATGTACGTAGCTGAGTCCTAGACCAAATCCTTTTACGTTATGTAAATTGCCCGTGGGTATACGATAAAATTGGTCAAATATTTTTTCTTGTTGCTCTTTGTTCATACCCATTCCTTTGTCTGAGATGGATATCACAATGTTTCCCTTTGAATTATAGGTTTTTACCTGTATGTCTGGAGGATTTGGGCTGTATTTTATAGCATTGTCAACTAAGTTAAAGAATACATTGGAAAGATGCAATTCGTCACCGATGATTAGATCCCGTGTCGCTAATAGTTCGGTTTGCAGTACTCCATTGGCTTTGTTGAGCTGCAAATGCATGCTGTCTAATACACCTTCGATCAACGCATTGACGCGAACATCGGTGCGTTCCATTCGTAGGTTCTCTTTTTCGAGTTTGGCGATGTTTAGAACGCGCTCTATATGGCTACCGAGTCTTACATTTTCATCATATATTATATTCGCTAGTTTGTTGACACGTTGTTCGTTTGATGCAATCTCAGGATCTCTTAAAGACTCGCTGGCAATCATTATTGTGGCTACGGGAGTTTTAAATTCGTGTGTCATATTGTTGATGAAGTCGGTTTTCATTTCTGAAATCTTCTTTTGCTTGAATATAATAGACAGCGTGTAAGCAAAGCAGCCGATAAGAACTGCAAAAAGAGCGAGCGTAGGAAGAATTAAATAGCTCATGTTGTCTACGATGACTCTCTTTTTGTTAGGAAAGTATATACTTAAACGACCTGTGGACTCTCCAAAATCACCTTTGAATAACGCCGTAGTATAGCGGGGTGATTTATTGGATGCAGCAAGAGTTTCTGCATCTGGACTGTGGTATATAATCCTTGATCTATCCCGGATCTCGATGTTAAAAGGAGAATAAATACCGCGGGATATTAATTCTTCTTGGAGTAGTTTTTGAACTTGACTTTGATTTACGCGTTTTTCTAAGGGTCTATTTGAGAGCTGAATAGACAGGGCAAAGTCTTCAACAACCCCCGATTTCTTTCCTCCTAACGCAGCTAAGGTATCGAACGCGTTTTTAGCATTAGCTAGTGACTCTTTATGTAATTTGTCTAGTTGAAAACGTAAGTCTCTAAGTTCTGAGACAATGCTAGCATCCGCTCTAGGGGGTAAAGTGGCTACGGAATACTCTCTAGCGTATCTTGTATTGATGTCAATATCAGAGACCACAAAGCGTACGGAGTCATCTACTGCATTTACACGCTTCACGACTTCCGTTGCAGAAACTTCTACGAATAAGTCTACAAGGGAAGAGGTTCCTACGGGACGGCCTTTAAGCTTGATTTCGATATATTTTCTGTTTTCCTTCTTTCGAAAATACGTTTCGTAAAACCAATTCTCTATTTCGGTAGCATTTTGAAAGTTCGTTTTCAGGTTTTCTTCTAAGTCTTTGAATTTTTGGAATGTTTCGTATTGTCGAAGACTCAATAGCTCTATTTTTTTTTGTATGCGCAATTGCTCAGCAAGCATGAGTTGTTTCTTTTGTTCAGCCTCATGCTTTGCCTGATTGGCTCTTGTTATAATTTCTGAGTTATTGATCAACTCACTTTTCTCGATTTCCGATGCGACTTTGGCCAAAGAAGTATTTATAGCTTCATCAAAGAGATTGGATTTCTGTTTATAGGTCTCGCGAATGAAATAGTACTGCATAGCGACTACGCCTAGTAGTGCTATGGACATTAAGCCTATTATTAGTGAGATACTTTTTTTCTTCATTTGTTACAAAAATAGTAATGTATTATGCCTTAAAATCCTCTTTAACACTATTTAACAGCGGTTTACAAAAAAGGATAGGGCAATACTTCTAAAATGTCCGTAGTTTTAGATTGAAAGTTACGTTCGTAAATTGTGTTTTATAAAATTCCTCAATCATGATGAATATAGGTTCTAATATAATGAAAAGAATGATTTTTAGTGTCATTTTTCTTATGGTGCTTTTCAGTACTGTTCGCGCTCAAGGTAGATCTGAACGGGATAGCGTGAGAAAACATAAATGGGGTGATGTGTTGCCAGAATACAAGATTCCTAAATTGGATACATCAAAGCAGGTTTTTACCGATTCTTTGGTTCGTGGATTATACGGCATAAAGCCTGTTGAAATACCTAATGTGTATGGTAAAAATGCAGCATATTCTTCGGCCTATAGAATGCCTATTGCTCGTCTCTCAGGGAGGAGCTGTGCGCCAATGCCAGGCACTGAAAAGCTAGATGAAAAGGAGGCGAATCAAAAAACGACTCCTTATCTACAGGTGCAACCGTTGCTTATAAAGTAGGAATTGAATCTAGTGGTACCATAAAATACGGCGGGCGAGAAATATTTCTCGCCCGCCGTATTTTATGAGGTTCAATTAGTTTACTACTGAAACCCGGATGGTATTTGTCTTGCCTTTTTCGTGCAAAGGTGTAGAAGCTGTGTTGATTACAATCTGTCCAGACTCCACTAGTTCATGCGATTTTAAAAGGTCATTTACATCTTGGATTGTTCCATCTGTACTTTCGTATCTTTCATAGATAAATGAACGTACACCCCATAGTAAGCTGAGTTGTCTTAACAAGTTTTTGTTACCTGTAAATACGTAGATGTCCGCATTTGGACGATAGCTCGATATTTCGAAAGCCGTATAGCCCGAAGCTGTCATGACAGCTATTGCTGAAGCTTTGGTTTTTTCTGCTAGGAAGATAGAAGAACCGCAGATTGCGTCAGGGATTTTGTTTACTTCGATAAATGCATCCACTTTTTCACTATAATAAGGATACGATGTAGATTCTACATGCGTTATTATTTTCGCCATCGTCTCGATAACGATTTCTGGAAATTCCCCAACAGAAGTCTCACCACTTAGCATCACTGCGTCAGCCCCATCTAATACCGAGTTGGCCACATCGTTTACCTCTGCACGAGTAGGACGAGGTGTTGTAATCATGCTTTCCAACATTTGGGTAGCAATGATTACTGGTTTTGAAAGATTACGACACTTCTGAACAATAATCTTCTGAAGACCAGGCACTTCTTCCATAGGCATCTCAACCCCTAAGTCTCCACGAGCTACCATTACGGCATCTGTTGCAGCAATGATTGCGTCGATATTTTCGATTGCTTCTGGTTTTTCAATCTTAGCAATGATTTTTGCGTGACTCCCCCTTGCTGCTATAATTTCTTTTCCTTGGATTATGTCTTCCGCCGAACGGACAAAGGACATGGCAATCCAATCTGCACCATGGTCTAATGCAAAGTTCATATTGTCTATGTCTTCTTCAGTTAAGGATGGAATAGATACTTTTGTGTTTGGAAGATTAACACCTTTGCGTGAGGTTAAGATACCCCCATGTACAACTTCGCAAATAACACTGTCCTTATGATTAGTAGAAATAACACGTAGCTGTAATTTTCCGTCGTCTAAAAGAATGATTTCGTTTTCTTTTACATCATTAGGAAAATTTTCGTAGCTAATATACACTTGTTTCTCATCTCCGATAAGTTCCTTTGTTGTCATTTCTATCGTAGAACCATTGGTAAGGATAGCTCCTCCCTCTTTCATTTTACCAATACGTATTTTTGGTCCTTGAAGATCTGCCAAAATACTTACATTAAAAGCGTGCTTCGCATTGATCTCATTGATTGTATTAATTACTTGGAGATGATCTTCTTGACTGCCGTGAGAAAAATTCAGTCGGCAGACATCGACACCTTTGGCAATCATCGCAGTTAATACGTCAATATTAGATGATGCAGGCCCTAATGTGGCTACTATTTTGGTTCTCTTTTGTATCTTTTTCATATGTGTATAACTTCTTTTTTATCTGTCATATGGAATACTCATGAGTGTTTGTGCTTCGCTAAACATGAGTATTTCATATTGTTGTTGTTCTATCTTTTACGCTCTTTTTCCGAAAATATTTCAGAATAAGCGGGTGACTATGATCTGTTTATGTTGTTTTGATGCAGAGTGTAATATCTACACATTGTAAATAGTTCGCTAAAATATCAGATTTTCTTTAGATTTCAATATTGTTGGGTCAATTTCTTTTACCAGCATGATTTCATTAATTGATTTTAAATTATCAATTAGCGTGTCTAAATCCTCAGCGTCGATATAATGTTTTATAATCATAAAGTAATCAAAATTTGGGACTTCAGGTAGGAGAAAACCGTTCTCTAAACTTCTATTATTGATGAGGTAATACTCAAAATCAAAAGAATCGCAACAATATCTGTACATCTGATAGTGGTGCAGCGTTTCTTTTTTTCCTTTAGATTTTTCTTGAATAATATGGAAGTCTAATTCTTCTTGAGGTTTAGTTTTTAAGTTGCCGTTATGATCTATGGGGGATTCCTTTCCATAGACGAAATTAAGACCTGTGTGCTTGTTGATAAAGTGGCACAATCTATAATCTCTAAAGGAAGAACTAATACCTACTAAAATGAAATCCAGTTCAAGGTCAAAGTCAATATCTAATTTGAAGGTGATTTTATTCAACTTTACAGTGTATTGATATATTTACGAAAGTACGATTTATGCTTGTGTTTTCTAGATGTCTGATGTAAAATTTGTATTAAATGAAAGTTTTTTTGTGATTATATATAACTTTTAGTATCATTGGGTAGTGTTTCTTTTATGGGCTATAATGCACTAAATGAGCTTTATGGTTCTTTATTTGTCACCTAAAAATTAAAAAGGTTTGATTTTTGGTGAAATTTATTTTTCTTTGCACAGATTTATTAAACAATTAAACTATAAAATCATGTCAGATATCGCATCAAGAGTAAAAGCAATTATCGTTGAAAAGTTAGGTGTAGATGAAAACGAAGTGACACCAGAAGCTTCTTTCACGAATGATTTAGGTGCAGACTCACTTGATACAGTTGAGTTGATCATGGAATTCGAAAAAGAATTTAACGTTGCAATTCCAGATGACCAAGCTGAAAACATCAGTACTGTAGGTCAAGCAATCGCTTATTTAGAAAAAAACGTTAACTAACTAATTGTATTAGGCTAAAAATATAAATGGAGCTTAAGAGAGTAGTTGTAACAGGATTAGGCGCACTTACACCACTAGGTAATACCGTCCAAGCATATTGGGAGGGATTAATTAACGGTGTAAGTGGCGCTGCTCCTATTACGCATTTTGATGCGTCAAAATTTAAAACCCAATTTGCCTGCGAAGTGAAAGGGTTCGATCCACATGATTTTATGGATCGCAAGGAGGCTCGTAAGGTAGATCCTTTCGTTCAGTATGCTATTGCTTCAACAGATGAGGCTGTTAAGGATGCTGGATTGGAATTTGATAAATTAGACAGAAACCGTATTGGTGTAATATGGGGATCAGGAATAGGGGGGCTAACTACCTTTACAGAGGAAGTCGCCAACTTTTCTAAGGGTGATGGAACGCCTCGTTTCAATCCTTTCTTTATTCCCAAGATGTTGGTAGATATCGCTCCTGGACATATTTCCATGCGACACGGTTTGCGTGGTCCAAATTTCTCAGCTGTTTCTGCGTGTGCATCTGCAACAAATGCGATGATCGATGCTTTTACCTATATCCGTATGGGAAGGGCAGATATAATCATCACAGGAGGTTCAGAAGCGACTATTAATGAGGCTGGGATCGGAGGGTTCAATGCAATGCATGCTTTGTCAACTCGTAATGACGATCCAAAGACCGCTTCTAGACCTTTTGATAAAGATAGGGATGGATTTGTTTCTGGAGAAGGATCTGGCGCGATAATTTTAGAAAGTTTAGAGCATGCGTTAGCACGTGGAGCTAAGATTTATGCAGAGATTGTCGGCGGAGGTATGAGTGCGGATGCGCATCATATTACAGCCTCACATCCAGAGGGTCTTGGTGCAAAACTTGCTATGACTATGGCGATAAATGATGCTGAATTGCAGTTTTCGGATATAGATTATATTAATGTACATGGTACATCAACTCCTGTTGGTGATATCAGTGAGACTAAGGCAATAGTAGATCTTTTCGGAGAAAGCGCTTATAAATTAAATATCAGTTCGACGAAGTCTATGACTGGTCACTTATTGGGGGCTGCTGGGGCTGTTGAGGGAATCGCCTCTATACTGGCTGTCAAGAATGATATTGTACCACCTACAATAAATCATTTTACTGATGATCCACAAATAGACAATCGTTTGAATTTTACATTCAATACAGCTCAGAAACGTGTAGTTAATGCTGCTTTGAGTAATACATTTGGTTTTGGTGGCCATAATGCTTCGGTTATTTTTAAAAAATACCAAGCGTAATGTTAAGGTATTAAGCATAAAAGATAAATAGGTAGTTTCTTCAAGCTACCTATTTTTCTATAAGTCTTTGTTATCCTGACTGGAACAATCATTTTTTTTGAATTGACTATTTTTAATAGCCTGAGGATAATTTTCTGAGTTTTTTGTCCGAGAGTTTTTCTTTGTAGTAGGTGAATATGTCTTTAAGAATTTATAAACTATACTTATCTCCCAATCGAGCTTATTTTAAAAAACTCAAAAATATTCTTGGGTTTGTGCCAGGTAATGTCAAGTTGTATCAGATGGCTTTTAGACATAAATCTGTTGCAAAACAAATCAAGGAGGGAGTGAAAAATAGCAACGAGCGTTTAGAATTCCTTGGTGACGCTGTTCTTGGCTCGGTAGTCGCGGAGTTGTTGTTCAAACTGTACCCCTATAAAGACGAAGGATTTCTAACAGAAATGCGTTCAAAAATAGTATCTAGAGCAAATCTTAATCAGCTTTCTAGAAAGCTAGGTTTTGATCGTCTGATTCAGTATGATTCCCGCATGATATCCTATCCCAATAAACAGGGTTCCCTTTTGGGGGACGCATTCGAAGCTTTGATAGGAGCTGTTTATCTTGATAAGGGGTATCAATTTACCCGAGAGTTCTTGTTGACACGGATTATTAAACCACATGTCGACATTCATACATTGGAAAATACGGAGACGAATTTCAAAAGTAGGCTGATTGAATGGTGTCAACACGAAGGGAAGGAAGTTGTATTCATGCCTATCGAGAATCCAGAAGGAGAGTCTTCTAAGATGTTCAGTATCGAGGTGCTTGTTAACGGAGAGGTCTGTGGCTTAGGTCGCGACTTTAATAAAAAGAGTGCAGAGAAACTTGCCGCTGAGCGAGCTTGTGAGTATCTGAAAATCATTGAAATCGCCTAGAAACATATAAGGCATACTTTCCATATTCATTCTGTTATATTACCTTTGCCTTATGGCAATAGTTAAACCCTCTCTAGCAAAAGGGACTAGAGATTTTTCTCCTCTAGAAATGGAAAGGAGAAATTTTATATTTAATACGTTGAAACGTATTTTCAAAAAATACGGTTATAGCGAAATTCAAACACCCTCGTTTGAAAATCTATCCACATTAACCGGTAAATACGGCGACGAAGGCGATCAGCTAATCTTCAAAATACTTAATTCTGGTGATTATTTGTCTAAGGTATCGGACGATGTCTTGGGGCATAAAAATTCAGTAAAACTTATCCCTCAGATCTCTGAAAAGGCACTTCGTTATGATCTCACAGTGCCATTTGCTAGATATGTGGTGATGCACCAAAACGATATTACACTTCCTTTCAAACGTTTTCAAATTCAACCGGTATGGCGCGCTGATAGACCTCAACGTGGGCGTTATCGTGAGTTCTATCAGTGTGATGTGGATGTAGTGGGGTCAGAAAGTTTGTTGAATGAGGCCGAGTTTATATTGATTTATTGGGAAGCATTAAGGCAACTGGGATTAAAGGACTTTACGATTAAGATTAATAATCGTAAGATATTAACTGGTATTGCCGAGATTCTCGGAAAGCCTGAGCTTATCGTGGATATGACTGTAGCCATAGATAAGCTGGATAAAATCGGACTTGATGGTGTGAATAAGGAATTGTTGGAGCGAGGTTTTTCAGAAGCTGACCTTGAGGTGTTGAAACCTATTGTCTTGTTGGAAGGTAATAGCCAGGAGAAGCTGGAAAGTCTTAAGACGGTATTAGCTTCCTCGGAGAAAGGACTACAAGGAATTGAAGAAATAGAAGCTGTATTTTCATATGTGGCCGCTTTTAACGTTGATGAAGGGGTGTTGGGCAACGACGTTGCTGTCGATATTACGTTGGCAAGAGGTTTAAACTATTATACGGGTTGTATTTTCGAAGTCAAGACGAATGAGGTTGCTATGGGAAGTATCGGTGGTGGAGGGAGATATGATGATCTCACGGGAATGTTTGGTCTGAAGAATCTGACTGGAGTAGGGGTGTCTTTCGGAGCTGATCGCATTTATGATGTCCTTGAAGAGCTTGATCTTTTTCCTCGTACGTCAATTTCAAGTTCCAAAGTTCTGATTGTCAATTTCGATAAAAACCTAGAATATTATACGATACCATTGTTGGCTAGCCTTCGTCACGAGGGGATAGCCGTAGAATTGTATCCAATTGCTGCCAAACTCAAAAAGCAAATGAGCTACGCGGATGCCAAGCAGATCCCATTTGTTCTGCTCGTCGGAGAGGAGGAAGTCAAATCCGATGTTTTAACACTGAAGAACATGGAATCGGGCGACCAAATGAAAATAGAATTGGCAACACTTATCGAAATGATGAAGGGGTGAGCGGCAAAAAATATACTTTTTGTCGATATAAATTGTTAGATTTGTAATCGGTTAAGTAAGAAAAAGACTTTATAAAATGAGTTCAACACCTATAACAAAAGAAACATATCTCGAGTGGTACAGATCTATGCTACTCATGCGTAAATTTGAAGAGAAAGCAGGACAATTGTACGGACAGCAAAAAATCCGTGGTTTTTGTCATCTGTACATTGGTCAAGAGGCTGTAGTAGCAGGTACGATATCAGCAACGAGACAAGAAGATACTGTCATCACTTCTTATCGTGATCATGCTCACGCTCTGGCTAAGGGAGTTTCTGCAGACGCTTGTATGGCTGAAATGTATGGAAAGAGTACAGGGTGCTCGAAAGGGAAAGGAGGCTCTATGCACTTTTTCTCTAAAGAACACGGTATGATGGGGGGACACGGTATTGTCGGTGGACAAATACCATTAGGTGCCGGATTAGCTTTCGCTGAAAAGTACTTAGGTACGGATAATGTAAATGTATGTTTTATGGGTGATGGCGCAGTACGTCAAGGAGCCTTGAATGAAACTTTCAACATGGCTATGTTGTGGCAATTACCTGTCATCTTTGTATGTGAAAATAATGGTTATGCAATGGGTACTTCGGTAAAGCGTACAACCAACATGGAAGATATTTATAAGATTGGTTTAGGTTTTGATATGCCTAGTATGCCAGTCGATGGTATGGATCCAGTAGCTGTTCATAATGCTATGGATGAGGCTGTACAGCGTGCACGTGCTGGTGAAGGGCCAACGTTTTTGGAGATTCGTACTTATCGTTACAAAGGACACTCTATGTCGGATCCTGCAAAATACCGTACAAAAGAAGAATTAGAAGAATATAAAGGAAAAGATCCTCTGTTTAGTACCAAACATGCTATCCTAGAAAATGGTTATGCTGACGATGCTTGGTTTACGACGGTAGATGCGGAGATAAAGAAAATTGTAGAAGATTCTGTTAAGTTTGCAGAAGAATCTCCATACCCTACTGCAGATGAGTTGTACAAAGATATTTATGTACAAGAGGATTATCCGTTTGTGATGGATTAATAAATCACAGTTTTGTTTGAATTGTTATAAGATATAATTTACTATAATACATGGCTGAAGTAGTAAAAATGCCGAAAATGAGTGACACCATGACAGAAGGGGTGATCGCTAAATGGCACAAAAAAGTTGGTGACAAAGTAAATGCTGGAGATCTTGTTGCAGAGATTGAGACAGATAAGGCGACAATGGACTTTGAGTCCTATCAAGAAGGAACTTTACTATATATCGGTCCTAAAGAAGGTGATGCTGTAGCTATCGATGCTGTGATTGCAATCTTGGGCGAAGAAGGAGAGGACTACAAGGCACTATTAGATGGTGCTGCTTCGGCTCCTGAAAAGAAAGAAGAAGAAACAGAGGTAAAACTTGAAACGACTCCTAATCCAGTGTCTTCTGAAGATACAGTTACTGCAGAAGATTTAGGCTGTACTGTAATAACAATGCCTCTTCTGAGCGATACCATGACTGAAGGTGTAATTGCTCAATGGAACTTTAAAGTCGGAGATACGATTAAATCTGATGACGCTATAGCAGATGTAGAGACGGATAAAGCTACAATGGAAGTTACGGCTTATGCTGAAGGTACATTGTTGTATGTAGGATTAGAAGCAGGCCAAGCGGCTAAGGTAAATGATATTATCGCTATTGTTGGTCCTGCGGGAACGGATGTGACCCCTCTTTTGAATCAAAAGCCAACAGAAGCAAAATCTGAAGCCAAAGTAGAAACTGCTTCTGCAACAGTGGAAGCCACGACTACAGCTGCAACAGGTGTTGTAACATCAGCTAATGATGACTCGAGAGTGAAAGCTTCTCCTTTAGCTCGTAAAATCGCTAAGGAAAAAGGAATTAATTTGATTGATGTCAAAGGTTCAGCAGATGGTGGGCGTATTGTAAAGAAAGACGTTGAGAACTTCGTTCCTACCGCTAAATCTGCAACTGCTGCCCCTGCATCTGTATCTGCAACAGAGACTAAAACTATTTCATTGCCTCAATTTATTGGCGAAGAAAGATATACAGAGGTGAATGTATCCCAAATGCGTAAAACTATTGCACGTCGTTTAGGAGAATCACTATTTACCGCTCCTCATTTTTATTTGACGGTCAGTATAGATATGGATAATGCCATGACAGCACGCGCACAAATAAATGAAGTTGCTCCTGTGAAGGTCTCTTTTAATGATATGGTTATTAAAGCTGTTGCAGTTGCGTTAAAACAACATCCTGCTGTGAACTCATCATGGCAAGGAGATAAAATCAGATTTAACGAGCATACGAATATTGGTGTTGCAATGGCTGTCGAAGACGGTTTGTTAGTACCTGTTGTTCGCTTTGCCGACGGGAAAACACTATCGCATATTTCTGCAGAGGTTAAAGATTTTGCTGGGAAAGCAAAGGCAAAGAAGCTTCAGCCTGCAGATTGGGAAGGGTCTACATTTACTGTATCTAATTTGGGAATGTTTGGAATAGATGAGTTCACGTCTATCATCAACTCCCCTGATGGAGCGATCTTGTCTGTGGGTGCTATCCAACAGGTTCCAGTGGTCAAAAATGGAGCTGTCGTTCCTGGTAATATCATGAAATTGACGTTAGGATGTGATCACCGCGTGGTGGACGGAGCAACTGGTGCTCAGTTCTTACAAACCCTAAAAGGTTTGCTAGAAGCCCCAATCCGGTTATTGGCATAATTCAAAAAATATATAAACTATTGAGGTTTATTATGAAGAAGGCATCTATTTAGATGCCTTCTTTTTTTGTGGTTGTTTTTATACCTTTTTTTAGATAGTATATTGGCTTTTATTGCTTAATTACCTATATTTATTTTCGTGTTAATAAATGAATTGCCCGTGAGATTTGTCTTGTTCCAGTTACTAAACATCGTATCTTTAATTACTCTTTTTTCTTGTTCCAGTGCAGAACAAAAACAGCAAGAAGTCCAAAGAAAACAATCTGAGCTTGATAGCATAGCTCTATTATATGATGCTGGTAAAGCAGACTTAAATATAGATGCTTTTATGAAGAAGCTTCATCGTAATTCAGGCTTCAATGGTAATGTGCTTGTTGCGAAGAAAGGAAAGATTTTATATCAGAATTCATTTGGTTGGGCTGATTATTTACATAAGGATAGCTTAAAGATTAGCTCAAAATTTGAGTTGGCTTCTGTCTCAAAACCAATGACCGGCTTGGCAATATTGCAATTGGTTGAAGCGGGGAAATTGAAATTGGATCAACTAGTCAGTGGATTTTTTCCGGGGTTCCCTTATGAGGGGGTTACTGTTAGACAATTGTTGACACATCGCTCGGGATTGCCTAATTATGTGTACTTCGTAGATAAGATTTGGCCTGACCGTAAGAAGGGAATGTCAAATATGGATGCGATAAACCTTATGATAGAACATAAGCCTGCTCGTTATGGAAAACCAGATGGTCGCTTTCACTATAATAATTCTAATTATATGGTTTTGGGGGCTATCGTTGAAAAGGTCTCCGGACAGGATTTTGCCAGTTATATGGATGAACATGTGTTTAAGCCTGCTGGAATGAAGAATACAGCAGCATTATCGCGAGTGAAGTATGATAAGATTCCGACAGATGTGATAGGGCACGACAGGGTATGGAGGAGATCTGTTGTACAGGATTATCTTGATGGGCCTTTAGGTGATAAAGGGATTTATAGCACAGTACAAGATATGTATCTATTAGATCTGGCGCTTAAACAAGGGCGCTTGTTGGATAAGGCATTACTAGACTCGGCCTACGTGCCCCGTTCTGATGCTAAAAGAGGGGTATTCAGCTATGGATACGGTTGGCGAACTTTTTCATCAAACGGTGCTAAAATAGCATACCATACAGGTTGGTGGCATGGATTTAAAAATCTTTATGTTCGTGATCTTACCAATGATATAACTATTGTATTATTGTCAAATATGGTTAACGGTAGTTTAAATAGTTTGGATGAGTTGTATAAAATCTTAGAAATGCCTATTTTGAGACAAAATGCTTATGATGCAAACGGAGGTTTCGTAGAACATTAAAAACTTATAGACACACATATTATGAAAAAAACCCTGATTCTAGGTGCTAGTACCAACTCTGCTCGTTATTCTTATCTGGTCGCAAATAAGTTGGTGAGAAAGGGATATCCTATCGTGAATGTTGGCCGTAAAAATGGAAGCGTAGCAGGGGTAGCAATCGAACCTGCTGAGGTTATCCATACCGATATTGATACTATAACAATGTATGTTGGCCCTAAAAATCAGGAGCCCTATTATGAATATATATTAAATACAAATCCACATCGGGTGATTTTTAATCCAGGGGCTGAGAATACCTATTTATCCGAAAAATTGAAAGAAAGAGGTATAGAAGTGGTAGAGGCTTGTACCTTAGTTATGTTAAATACAGGACAATACTAATGGTTCTGATTTTAAAGTGAAAAGCATATTATCCTAAAGGTAATATGCTTTTTTCGTATACGAAAACGTTAGCGTAGTTATTAGTTTTTTAAGCTGTTTATTACTCGTATTCTTGTGTGTAAACCTTCTATTTAAAAAATGAAAATTTCTAGACAATTATTTTACTTTGCTTTTTTTCAGTTCGTTGTTTTTATTGGAATAGCCTCGGCACAGAATTATTCACTCTCAGCCGAATTTATTAATAAAGAGCTACTGGATGCAAGTAAACAAATAAAGATTCTGTCTGCCCGGACTCCTACAGATAAATTCCCAAAAACATTTGAGAACGAACAACAAAAATTCTCAAATTCTTCGTGGTGGTGCTCTGGTTTCTATCCAGGTACACTTTTGTATTTGTATGAAGGAACAGGGGATGAAGATTTGTTGAACCAGGCGCAAGAAAAGCTAGCATATCTTAAACAGGAGAAGGATAACAAAAGTACACATGATCTAGGTTTTATGTTATTCTGTAGTTTTGGGAATGCGCTCCGTCTAACAGGCGATTCCGCCGCGTATAAGGATGTTTTGGTGACAGGCGCTGAATCTTTGGCTTCACGATATAATGATACGCTGAAAGTCATTAAATCTTGGAGTTGGGGTACATGGAATTATGCTGTTATCATTGATAATATGATGAATTTGGAGTTTTTGACGCAACTTTCAAAAGTTACAGGTAATCCAAAATATAAAACCATCGCCATAAACCATGCTAATACTACTTTGAAGAATCATTTTCGCTCTGACTATAGCTCGTATCACGTCGTTGACTATGATAAAAATAGTGGAAAAGTCATTGCAAAGAAGACACATCAAGGAGCTTTTGATGAATCAGCTTGGTCAAGAGGACAGGGATGGGCATTGTATGGATATACAATGATGTATAGGGAGACTGGAGATAAGGTTTATCTCGAAAGGGCGAAGAAAATAGCCGACTATATTCTGAATCATCCAAATCTTCCGAGTGATTTGATTCCTTACTGGGATTTCGATTATGACAAAATTCCGAATGATAGTAAGTTTTATGATCAGAGAACACTAAAAGATGTTTCTGCGGCAGCGTTGTATGCTTCCGCTTTGCTGGAGCTGTCTCAATTTGTGGAGGGCAAAAGTGGTAAAACTTATTTGTCAAAAGCAGAAAAGATAATCGAAAGTCTGTCAAAATCTCCTTACAAAGCAAATTTTAAAGAAAATGGAGGCTATATTTTGAAGCACAGTGTAGGAGCTCTGCCTTTATCCTCAGAAGTTGATGTGCCGCTTACATATGCTGACTATTATTACGTAGAAGCCTTAGTGCGCTATAAGAGATTATTAGAGGATGAGCCTATCATTAAAGAATTGTAGATTATGAAATGTTTTTACTTTCATTTGGTTTTCTGTATTCTTTTCTTTTTAAGCGCATACGGGCAGGAAAATAAGGTCTTTACGGTTGCGCCTCTTGGTAAAAGTATTTATGAGGGAGTGTTTACTGGTAATGGTTTATTGGGCACTATGACCTATTCAGATATCGGCAGGGCTCGGATAGATATTGGTCGGACGGATGTTTATGATCATCGTATTAACATGGAATCAGCATTGTTTGATAAAGCAAGATTACCAATAGGACATTTTGAACTATTATTACCAGGATATACCCAAAAAGCTTGGGGCAATATGGACTATCTTCGTGCGGAGGCAACGGCATACTACGAACAGAATGGTGGGGTAACTCAAGTAAAGACAGTGAGTTTCGCGGAAGAAGATCTTATTTATATAGAAATTTCAACTACAGACGGGGAGCGCTCAAATTTACAATGGAAAGGTGAAAAAGCTAAAAGTTCGAGGTGGAATTTTGGACACGCTAAAAAACCGGAACAATATACCGAGAATCCAGAAGGATACGAGATAAAGCGTTTGAATGTGGAAGCTTATGTTCAGCCTTTATTGGCAGGAGGTGGCTATACGTTGGCTTATAAAAAAATATCTGATGAGTATAAAGATATTTATTTGGTTACTGTGAGTTATAGTCAATCTTCGGAAGCCCATATAGCTGAAGCTATTCAGAAAATCAACGATGTGGATATAAATTCGCTATCTAGAAGATTTGAATCACACAAAAAGTGGTGGAAAGATTACTATGACCACTCTTCGTTGTCGGTGCCGGATAATCGCCTGCAGCAATTTTATAATATGCAGTTGTATAAATTGGCCTGTGCGACACGCTTTAACAAACCGGCTATTGATTTGCAAGGCCCATGGACATCCAACACACCGTGGCCTGCCTATTGGAATAACTTAAATGTACAACTAACCTATTCTCCGACATTTGCTGCTAATCATCTGCATATAACAGAGTCATTGATTCGGATGATTGACAGAAATGTGGATAATTTGGTTAAGAATGTGCCAGAACAATATCGGTATAATAGTGCTGCTATTGGAAGAAGCTCTTCGCCCGATATGATCAGCCCTGTATACTTACAAAAAGGAGTAAATAAAGAAGAGTGGGAAGATGGAGAAAAGGAATTAGGAAACCTGACTTGGATGTTACACAGTTATTATCAATATTATAGGTATTCTATGGATTCTGCTGCTTACGACCGATTGTTTCCCTTGTTGAAACGTGCTATTAATTATTATATTCATCTCTTGGAAAAGGATGAAAGAGGGAACTATCATATAGCGGTACGCACGTATTCTCCAGAATATGCTAAAGCTTATGCTTATGATACGAATTATGATTTGTCTATTTTAAGATGGGGACTTAAAACATTGATTGCTTTGGATAACGAGCGGTCAGGTATGGATGCTCAGGATCTCTTATGGGTGGATGTTTTGAAAAATATACGCCCCTATCCTCAGGACTCCAATGGGTTTATGATAGCAAAAGATTTGCCTTACGCGGAATCACATCGGCATTATTCACATCTGATGATGATCTATCCGTTTTATGATATTAATTGGGATCAGGTAGAGAATCATGATCTTATAATGAAGTCCATATCACATTGGCAAAGTAAGCCTGGGGCACTTCAGGGATACTCTTTTTCAGGGGTAGCTTCTATGTATGCGATGATGGGAAGGGGTGATCTCTCGTTGAAGGCATTGAATGTATTATTGGATAAATATGTAAAGGTAAATACATTGTATGCAGAAACAGGACCTGTGATTGAAACTCCATTAGCAGCGATGGCTAGTATTCAAGAAATGGTACTACAGTACTGGAATGGATATGTCCGTGTTTTTCCGGCAATCCCCGTGATGTGGGAGAATGTGTCCTTTGAACGCTTTTTGACTGATGGAGCATTTCTTATTTCTGCAAAGAGAGAATTTGGAAAAACAGTAGAGATACGCGTAGAAAGCCAACACACTGGTAAGGTCGGTATACAGCATGATATGCAAAATATGAAAATTCGCATTGCAGGTAAGGGGGAGGTTTTACGGAATGAAAAAGGAAAAGTAGAGTTGTGGTTGGAGAAGAGCGCGCAGGCTATTTTTTCTATCAACTAAATCTCCCTTTGCTGTTAAACCAAATTAATATGGATAATAGAATCTTTATTAATTTGGTTTAACCAGCATAACCATCATCTTTTAAAAAATCGGTTGGAGTTTTACCAAAGTGTTTTTTGAATTCTTTACTAAAATATTTTCTGTCGGAGAAACCTACAGCATAAGCTACTTGACTAATGTTTTTTTCAGATCGTAGGAGTTCAATCGCTTTTATAAAGCGATATTGTTTTATGAAATTGTTTACGGAAAGATTAGTGATGGATTTCAGTTTTTTGTACAATATCGGTTGACTCATGCCTAACTCTCTAGCAAGCAAATCTACACCAAAGCTTTCATTTATTAAATTTGCATTTATAATACTTTCAAGCTTTGAGATAAAACCATGATCTAGCTCTGATAGTTCGTGAGGGTTTTCTATCTTAAATTCCTCCCGTTTTTTTGAGGCTATTTCTAATAAATTCCTTACGGTTAATAATAGTAGTTGGGAGTTGAATGGTTTGGATAAATACACATTCGCTCCATATTGTAACCCACTGATTTGAGAGAGCTCACTTGTATCTGCAGTAAGTAATATTAAAGGAATATGAGATGTCATTATATTGGACTTGATTTTTTCACACATTTCTAATCCATTCATACGTGGCATCATTACATCCGATATGATAATGTCTGGGATGATCTGAAGAGCTTGTTCCAGCCCTTCTTCTCCGTTATGGGCGATGAAGACCTCATAGTGCTCGACGAATATTTTTTGTATCGTATAGGCTAACTCGATATTGTCCTCAACAAGAAGAAGAGTCTCATTTTTTTTGTGTTTTGTAAATGTTGTTGAGGTCTGCTGGATGTAATCAGTTTGTTGGTTTAATAAGTTTTGACGTTCTAAATTTGGTATGCTTGGAAGAATTAGGGTGAAAACGGTAAAAGGTTGATTATCGATTATTTCGGTTTTACATTTTATTGTTCCTCTATGCTGTTCAACGATTTTTTTTGTTAATGCGAGACCAATACCTGTACCTATACTTTCATTGGTATTAGATGCACGATAATATTCTTCAAAGATTTGAAACTGATCGTTTTCAGCAACACCTATTCCATTGTCTGCTATACGTATGGTGGTTTCAGAAAAAGACGAATGTATCTCCATAAAAACAGATCCTCCGACGTTACAGTACTTAATAGCATTGGATAGAAGGTTAAATATGGCTTTATCAAATTGATTGGTATCAATAAGTATTAAACTATCTCCCTCGATGGATCTGATATAATAATTGAGCTTTTTGGACAGCGCTAAGTCTGAAAACAAGTAAAAAACGTCTTCCAAATAAGGTTTAAGTGGAATTGGTTTCATGAGGATGGTTTCCTTACCGTCGTCAAATTTTTTAAAGTCTAAAAGCTCATTGACGATATGTAAAAGCTTATCCGCATTTTTCTTGAGTCTTATTGCTTTGAATTGGACAGTTGGCATTTCTTCCGTTGATTTTATGATTTCTTCAATAGGAATGGTAATTAAAGTTAATGGTGTTCTGATCTCATGGGAGATTTGCGTGAAGAATTTAATTTTTTTACTCTGTTCCTTTTCTGCACTTAATAATAACTGTCTTTCAACTATTATAGAAATGCTGAAATGTAAGATACCAGCTATTATAATAGCGTATAACAAATACGCCCACCAAGTCTTCCAAATAGGTGGTAATACGACAAGTTTAATCTGTAACGGAGTTTGGCTCCATATAAGATCATTATTACTGACCTGTAATAATAATGTATACTCGCCCTCTGGTATATTTGTGTAGCGGATCGATGGTTGTTCAACTTCTATCCATTGTTTATCAAATCCCTCTAGTTTATATCTGTATCTGTTTTTTTTTGACTTGATGAAATTAGAACTGGCAAAATCGACTGCCAAGAAGTTTTCATCATGGTTTAACGATAAGCTATAAGAATTTTCGTTTTGTTGGGCGACTAGGCGATCAAAGGACAAAAGTTTATCGTTAACTTTTATGTCTCCTAGAATAATAGAGGGTGTCCGTTTATTTATGGAGACTTTTTTTGGGTTAAAAGAGGTTAGACCATTTAAGGTGATTAGAAAAACCGACCCGCTTTCACTTAGGAAAAGTTTTGCATTTTGTAGGTTTTTATCAGGTAAGCCATCGGATTGATTATATAAATTACTGTATCTCGTTTTAGGGTCATAGTAAATTAATCCGTTTTTACTGGTCACCCACAGCATATTGTCTACCATTATAGGCCATCCTAATACGTTGTTCTTGAACTGTGCCATTAGCACTAGCTGACGTTGATTGTTTATTTTGTATATGGAGTGACGTGAAGTAAACCAGAGCTCATTATTTTTATCTATAAACAACCCGTTTACAGGCAAATCGACGGGTATGGCTACCTCCTTAAACACCATAGTACTCACGTCTTTTTTGAATAATTTTTCATCGGATAATGCATAGAGGTTATGCATTCTGTCTTCTTTGAGACTATGAATTACCAGCTGAGGTAATCCCTTGACGAGCATTAAGTCATTACCCCTGTCTTTATAATAAAGCCCGGCATTAGTACCTAAGAAGATATTTTCGGCACTATCGACGAAGATGCTAAATACATTATTCTGTAATTTTTTTTGATTACCATCAAGTTTAAAATGGGTGCTTTTTTTATTAATAACGTCGAAAGTGGAGTACCCTCCGGCGTATTGAGCTATATAAACTTTGTTTTTTCGTATATATAGATCCTTGACTAAGTTTGATTGGGTGAGTTTTGGAATCGAAACAGCTTCTCCTGTAGCTTTATTTATTAAGGTAACACCTTCTTCCTCGGAACCTACCCAGTAGCTTTCGCGTGTCTCAGCCATGCTGCTAATGATGTCACTATTAAGTCGATAAGGTGCTGGCGATTTCGTTGAAACAGTTTGAAAATTAAAAAAGTAGGGGTATATCGCATTGATCCCGCCAAAGTATGTGCCGATCCATACAATTTGCTGATTATCTACAAAGATATCATAGATAGAATTTTGACTTAATGATTGTTTGGTCAGCGCGTTGTGTTTATAATTATAAAAGAGATTTTGATTGTCGGATAAAATGGATAATCCTTTTAGTGTACCTACGAGCAATCTACCTGCTGGATCCCTGGCGATAGCTCGCACGTTGTTGCTTAGGATGTTGCTGTTTTTGTCATTATAATTTTTCCATTCATTATTAATGAAATCGTAATGAAATAGTCCATTAAATTTGGTTGACACCCATAATGAAGAATTTTCGAAGAAAAGTGAGGGAATCACGTTGTCCGAACTTGATTTAATTGGAATTTCCAGGTTTTTAGCAAATTCTACAGTTTGTCCCTTTAATGCCAGCAACTCAACACCATACTCACTGGAAATCGCGTATTGTCCATTTTTTATTTTTACTATAGCTTGTACTTTGTTTCTTGAGAGAATTTTGCTTAAAGTAAAAGACTCACCGTTGGAAATAGCTTCGTAGAGTCCGTCTTCGGCGCATATGAAAAACCTTTTGTCTGTCTTAAGAAAGTTGTAAACAATGATATCCTTTTTGAAAGGGCGGTCTTTTTCTAGGACCCATTTTCTTTTGCTTATATCGAAGATAAATAAATGGGTAGACGAAGCTATAAATAGATTGTCTTTTTCATTAATAGCTATTTTGGTGATATACCCCAACCCTCTGAAAGTTGAGTCCCTATCTACAAGGTTTTGGACCTGTCTGGAATTATAATTAAAAATATTGTCTTGTCCCGCAAACCAAAGCCGGCCTTTGGAATCTTGGCTTATAGATAATACCGGTTGCTTGTCAAACACATTTTCTTCCGTGAGAGACTCAAAATTTATCTCTTGGGCCTTACTACTCAAACAGAAGAAGATAGCGCAGAATAAAAATAAGAGTTGAGGAAGCGATAAGGTCATAAAGGTCTTGTTAAATATATCAAATTTATGATTTTACCCCTAAATATTTAAAATATTGCCCCTTTTTAATTTGTGGCTTTGTTCAATTTTGAGTTGTTAAATAACCAGATAAACAGTAAAAACCAAAAATTTATGATGAAGCTTTATAAAGCTGGGTTGTATGTACTCTTACTACTTATGGTGGATGTCACCATGGCCCAGCAACGAATCTCTGTGACGGGGATTGTAACCAATAGTGTTGGAGAGCCTATTTTGGGTGCCTCCATACATGAAAAAGGAGGAAGCCTTGCGACCTCAACCAATAGCAAAGGTAATTTCAGTATTCAAGTCTCTAACGGTGCAATACTTATTGTCAGTAGTGTAGGTTATCAATCAAAGGAGGTAATAGCGAAATCGCAAGTTAATATTTCTTTGGAATCTGATGATGCGGATATTGAGGAAGTCGTTGTAGTAGGGTATGGCACGCAAAAGAAAGTCAATTTGACGGGATCTGTTGCTACTGTCGGAGCCGATAAACTTACGAATAGGCCGATAATGAATCTTGCTGCAGCTTTGGGAGGCACGGCTCCTGGTATACGTGTGACACAAGGAAATGGAAATCCTGGAGGGGAAGACGTTTCTATTCGAATTCGCGGTACAGGATCTTTTAATAATAATAATCCACTGATCTTAGTCGATGGGGCCGTAGCCGACATGGTTCCGTTAAATACGGATGATATCGAGAATATATCTATTTTAAAGGATGCGGCATCCGCTGCTATCTACGGATCACGTGCGGCTAACGGTGTAATCCTTGTGACTACTAAAAAAGGTAAAAAGGGAGAAGCTCCAAAAATTACATTTAATGCGCTCTATGCGCGTGAACAAGCTCAGACAGATTTAAAGTTTATGTCCAATACGGCTGATTGGATGGAGCTACATAATATTGCAAAGTTAAATGCTAATCCGGCATCTACATCTCCCGATTATAATCTTTCCACGATCGAAGAGTGGCGTAAAGCAAATACCGATCCTAGTGGTACATACACACATCCGGTAACAGGAAATAGTATTTTGAACTCATTGGCGTTTCCGAATACAGATTGGGCGCAGATTCTCTTTCAACCTGAATATTATCAACGGTATGGTGTGTCAGTAACCGGAGGTAGTGATAAATCTTCTTATCTCATGTCGGCGGGGTACCAAAATAATCCCGGGACTTTGGTGAATACTGGAATGAAGAGATTTAATATTCGCACCAATTTAGAAACCAAGATTGCAGATAGAATCACTTTTGGTACGCAGACTTATGCGACGAAGGAATATAAGCAGCCAGGTAGTACTTCGATGACGTTTTTGCTTCAGGCTTTCCCTGGGATGACACCGATTCATCAGGGAAAATATGGTGCCAGTGAAGATCCTAATACGACGAATAAGGACAATATCCTACAACAGGTAGCGTCAAACGGTGGTGAAAATAATTATACCCGTATTAATAGTACTTGGTATGCTAACGCAGATCTCTGGAAAGGTATTATTGCAGAGGCTCGGTTTAACTACAGTGAGTATATGCGTGAAGATGAACATTATTCACAGAATTTACCAAGATATAGTTTCAGAGAAAGCTTTGACAAACCAAAGGAAGGGATAGGAAATTTGGATCAGGCGACGACCTACCGCTTTTCTTATAAATCATCGAGTTATACAGCGAACGCGTTGTTACGTTATGCAAATACTTTCGGAAAACACGACATAGGCGGTTTGGTAGGTTATGAACAATATTACTCGAAAACAAGCGGTTTTAACGCGACTCAGCGGGGCTTGCTCGATTGGAGCGTTACCGATATAAATTCAGGTGGTACCATGGAATCTATTGGCGGGTCTGATCAGAACAAAAAAGATAATGCAAAAGCTGAAAATGCAATGATTTCTTATTTTGGCAGGATCAACTATGCCTATGATGGCAAATACTTGTTTGAAGGTAACTTTCGTTCGGATGCTTCATCCAAGTTTGCTCCAGGTCATCGCACAGGTTTTTTCCCTTCTTTTTCTGCAGGTTGGATTATCAGTAACGAACGTTTTTTCGACCCTGCTAAAAATGCTGTCAATTACTTAAAAGTAAGAGGCTCTTATGGTACACTAGGAAATACGATAGGTGGAAATTATGATTGGCAGACGCTATATCAGAAAGTGAATAATGTATTTAATGAGTCGGTTGCGAATGGTGTTATTCAACAAACTATCCAAAATCTGAGTTTATCATGGGAAAAGCTGACTACCTATAATGTTGGTTTAGAAGCTAGTTTCTTAAATCGTCGTTTGAGCGTAGAAGCTGACATGTATTCCCGAAAGACTTCTGATATCTTAACCGCAGCTATTATTTATATGACGATGGGTAATATTAATGCCCCTATGTCGAATACTGCAGCCATGAACAACAAGGGGATAGAACTTAACTTAGGTTGGAATGATAAAGTTGGAGATTTCAGATATGGAGTAAGTGGTAACATTTCTTATAACATGAATAGAGTCTCAGGTTTTAAAGGAAAATTAAAGTACGAACAAGATCCGTCGACTTTGGATATCTGGGGCAATCCAACTTGGCGCTATATTAATTTAGCAGATGTATCCACCGGTGGAAACGAACGCCGTGTGGAACAGCATATGCTTGATGAGTGGTTTTTAAGGCGTCCTTATTCTGGGACTGGAACCTATATGAAATCTGATGGAAGTGTAGATCCAAATGGTGGCCCAATGGATGGGATGATTCGTACGAAAGCTGATTTGGAATGGGTGAAATCGATGATAGCTGCTAATTATTCTTTTAATAACAATACCGTAGGATCCGGGGCGTCAAATATTTGGTATGGCCAAATGCTTATGGCTGATGCAAATGGAGATGGTAAATATGGTAATGACGATGATCGTGAATTTACAGGAAAATCGACTGTGGCCAAATTTGTGTTCGGCTTAAACCTGACTGCAGCATATAAAGGTTTTGATTTAAATGTGCTTCTAGCTGGGCGTTTGGGTTCTTACCATTATATTAATGAGCGCGGATCAAATGGGTCAATACTAGCAAATACGGGAGATCAATTGCCTGCAGACGCTTGGACCAAGTATTATTCATACGATGCTGTAAAAGCAAATAGTGATTATGCTAATTATGATCCTGCTACAGATCCAAATGCAAATATCCATGCCAAATATCCGCGTTTACTTTCCGCAAGTTCGATAATGCAGGCCAACACTTTCTATTTGTACAATACTTCATATTTAAAATTGAAGTCTTTGCAAGTGGGATATACATTTCCCAAAGAATGGGTGAATAAAGCAAAAATTAGAGACTTAAGAGTGTTTGTGACAGGAGAGAACCTGTTGACTTTTAAACATAAAGATTTTCCAGGAGTAGATCCAGAATTAGGAAGTTCACTGATTGTTTATCCAATCGCAAGACTATTTTCGGGAGGAGTATCAGTAACCTTTTAATTTAATCTTACAAGGGAGAATCAGTTAAAATTGAGTTTTCAACAGAGTGGACTTAGACCAAAATCTTAATCTTAAGCTCTGTTAGTCAAATAAAAAAGAAATAGAGATGAAAAAAACATTAAAATATGTCATAGCAATCGGTTTAGCAAGTTCTTTGTCGTCCTGTACGAAAATTTTAGATCTTTCACCGAACGACAAAATATCTTCTGGAACAATGTGGTCTACGGAGACGTTAGTGGACCAGGGGGTCATTGGCGTGTATTATTCATTACAACGTCCGGTAAGAAGTGATGGTATTGTTGGTACTTCTGCCAATATTGGATATTATGCGTATGAAGCATTTGGTATGACGGGGCAGGGAGAGTATAACTTGAACAACCTGTTCTCCAGCGCCGTAAACCCAAGCAACTCTTATTTTTCATTCCAATGGAAATGGTTATATGATGGTATACATCGGGCTAATGATGCTATAGTTCATATACCTGGTGCAAGTATGGCGTCTGAAAAAAAGAATAGATTAGTAGCTGAATGTAAGGTTCTTAGAGCCTTTTTTTACATGCGGCTTAATGAACTGTATGGACGGGATGGATTAGGAGTGCCAATTTATACTGAGCCCATAAGTCCTGCTGAAGGTAACAAAGGTCAGAGTTCAGAAGAAGAGGTTTGGACGCTTATAATTAAGGATTTAACGGATGCAATCAATGAGAGTGCTCTACCAAATAATCAAATTCAAGGTGAAGGGCGTGCGAGTAAGGGTGCAGCTTATGCGTTACGCGGACGGGCATATCTTATGACAAAAAAATATGATTTGGCAGTTGCGGATTTTGCGAAGGTTGGTGAAAGTGGCTATAAACTTTTTTCAAATTATAAGCAATTATTTAAGGTTGCAAATGAACGTTGTGAAGAAATGATTTTAAGTGTTCAATATATCGAGGAGCCTACTGGATATGGTTCCGCAGTACAGAAATATACTGCGGCTTTCCAACAAGGTGCGAAAGATAGTAGAGGGTGTTGGACTGATTTACAAGTTACTCCGGCGTTGGTCAATTTGTATGAAGAAATTATTGACGGGAATACGGTGAGACCCTTTAGTTGGTCTGATTATATCCCAGAATGGAATGCAGTAAATGCTTTAGGTGTGCCAAATAGAAAAGTCTTTTTTATCCGAGACCAAAAAGTTAATGGAAATGATGTTCACCCTACGATAACTACAGTAATCAATACAGAATTAAATAAATTGAATAGCACAGCAAGATCTCTTTATTTGCCAGAGGGCAATGAGGCTCGACTGAGAGCAGCTTATGCAAATAGAGATCCACGTCTAGCCTATAATGTAGTGACTCCTTATGCATCTTTCCAAGGCGTAAATAGTAATTCCACAGCCGCAGGTATATATACCTATAGATTTCCTGTGACCGGTAAGTATTATGTGGATCAATCTGGAGCTGAACCTAATTTAAACAAAAGTTTACCTAGCACATATTACACTTCTGGAAGTGCTAATGCCCAGGCTGAGTTTAAATATATCCATCGCAAATTTGTGGGAGAAGGACTCGAATATGCTCGTCGTGAACAGAACCCCGTGGATGAACCGATTATTCGCTATGCAGATGTATTGTTGATGTGGGCAGAGGCTCTAGTAGAAATGAATGACCTATTTGGTGCTATGGCGAAAGTAAAGCAGGTTAGAGATCGCGTGGGAATTCCGACAATGGCTTCTTCATTTTCAGATCAAGCCAAAGCACGCGATTATGTACGTGATGAAAGACGTCGTGAGTTAATCGGCGAGGGGGTTAACTTTTTTGACGAAATGCGTTGGAAGACTCTAAAGGAAACCAAATTTAACGAAAAGTTTGCTCAGCATGCTTGGGGAGGTACAGAAAGTACGGGTGGTACCACTTATGAATGGATCGGTGATCAATGGTATACTTGGCCTGTTCCTAAATCTGAGACAGAGTTGAATAGAAATTTGAAACCAACTCCAGGATGGGTTTATTAAAAATAGGTCTTACAAGACTCAAATTCTTATGATTTTGTAAAAAAAATGTTATCAATCGCTCGCGCAACCGTTTGTTGGAGCGATTGATTCTTTTTCGTTTGTTTTTTTAGCTAAAAAAAAAGATTTTTAATATTCTGTTTAACAATTATTTAATGTTGCCTATAAACCTTTGTTAATGAAAAGAAGACTCTTATTAAAACTATTGGGCAGTGCTGGCATGGGAGCCTTGGTAACTTCTGCGTCTGGTGAAGTGGCTGCCGTTAGTGCGCCTACAGCAAGGATAAATTACAGTGGGAATGACCGTACGTACTGGGTTTCTTTACTTAGTAAAATGGCAAACCCTATTTTGGAAAATATAAGTAAGCAGGAATTTCGCAAGAATATGCCGATGGAGGTGAGTCCTACTTTTGATAAAAGAGATTCGGGTGTAGGTTATTTGGAGGCATTTGGCCGGTTGTTGGCAGGAATGGCTCCTTGGCTCGCATTGCCAGACGATAATTCTAAAGAAGGCATTATACGTAAAACGTTTCGTGAGCAGGCGCTCTTGGGAGTTCAATATGGTGTCGATCCCAATTCAGCAGACTATTTTACTTGGAGGGGACCTTCTTCACAAACTCTTGTGGATGCAGCCCACCTTGCTCTGGCATTTTTAAGGGCACCAGATGCTTTGTGGAAACCTCTTTCTGATGTTACCAAGAAACGGGTGATCGAGGAATTTAAATTGTTAAGAAAGATCAAACCAAATGAAAGCAATTGGCTGTTGTTTGCTGCGATGACAGAAACATTTCTTTATAGTGTAGGTGAAGAGTGTGCGCGTGAGAAAATCGATTATGCGGTCAATAAATTTGACCGAGAGTGGTATGTGGGCGATGGTTGGTACAGTGACGGAGCGCGGTTTAGCTTTGATCACTACAACGGCTATGTGATCCATTGTATGCAGGTAGAATCCTTGCGACACAATATGTCGGCAGGCGGAAAATACAAAGAAATGTATGACCGTGCCTATAAAAGGATGCAGCGCTATGCTCACCATTTAGAAAGGATGATTTCTCCGGAAGGTTATCCGCTTGTTGTTGGCCGTTCTTCGACCTATAGAAATGCCGCATTTCAACCGCTTGCGGCTGTGGTTTTGGATGATAAATTGCCAGAAGATATCAGCAAAGGGCAGGTTCGTGCTGCGTTGACAGCCGTTTTGAAGCATATCTATACGGATAAGACCATTGGGAAATCAGGGTGGTTGACCATGGGCGTGGTCGGTGATCAACAGACTAACCTCGCTGATTATTATACTAACGCCGGATCAATGTATGTGGCCTCATTATCGTTTTTGCCTCTAGGACTGCCAGCCGACGATGAGTTTTGGACGGTGAAGGCCGAAAGCTGGACTACACAAAAGATATGGAAAGGAGAGCCCTTTCCAAAAGATTACTATGTGAATTACTAATTATATAGATTACTCATAAAAATATGATGCTTAGACTTTTTCTTGCAACAATGCTTATCTCAGGATTTTCTGCTTGTTCTACCCAAAAGACACCACAAAAGATGCTATCGTTAGATAGGAACTTCGTTGAAACCGAACTTAAAGATGCTTCAAAACAAATAAAATACCTCGCAGCTTCTATTGAAGAATCAGATATCCCTACCACATTTTCTAATGGTAAACATGTAAACTGGGGTACAAGTTGGTGGTGTTCTGGTTTTTATCCGGGCACAGTGCTTTATTTGTATGAATATACCAAAGACCCAGAGTTGTTGAGCGAAGCCAAGCGAAAACTGAAATATTTGGAAAAGGAAAAAAATAATACAACGACACACGATCTAGGCTTTATGTTGTACTGTAGTTTTGGGAATGCTCTTCGTATTACGGGGGATTCAACAGCGTACAAAAATATCTTGATCAAGGGGGCTGAGTCATTGTCTACCCGTTATAAAGATGTGACTAAGACCATCCGTTCCTGGGATGGAGGAAAGAACTGGGATGGTCAACCTTGGACATACCCTGTTATTATAGATAATATGATGAATCTCGAGTTTTTGACACAAGCGTCGAAAATAAGCGGGAACAAAAAATTCTACGACATAGCGGTGACTCACGCTAATACAACGATAAAAAATCATTTTAGAAAGGATTACAGCTCTTATCACGTAGTTGATTATAACGACAAGACGGGAAGCATCGTTGGTAAAAAGACTGCGCAGGGAGCTTTTGATGAATCAGCTTGGTCAAGAGGACAATCTTGGGCTTTGTATGGATACTTGACAATGTATCGTGATACGAATGATAAAAGATATTTAGAGTTGGCGCGTAATATAGCCCAGTTTTATATTAATCATCCTAATCTTCCTGCCGATTTGATACCATATTGGGATATGGATCAAAATAAACTGACACAAGATAATAAATATTATAAGCAGAGAGATTTGAGAGATGTCTCTACGGCTTCAATAATGGCGTCTGCATTCCTGGAGTTGTCATTATACGTAGATAAAAAAGAAAGTCAGTTCTACATTACTAAAGCGGAAAAAATGTTGCAGAGTCTGGCTTCGAAGCCTTACAAAGCTGATTATAAAGAAGCCGGAGGTTATATTTTGAAACATAGTGTGGGCTCCATTCCGCATAAGACCGAGGTGGATGTTCCGCTTACTTATGCCGATTACTATTATGTAGAGGCCTTGATTCGTTATATGCGTATGCTCGATGGGGAAGACGTCATCAAACAGTAAAATCAGATTTCAGTTTGCATGAAAAGAGTAACCCTCCTATTGCTTTTGATCGGGCTATTAACAGGTTTGTTACCTGTTTTAGGTGCTGTATCTGTATTGCGTCAAGGACAGCTTATTTTGATGACGACGCGTGAAAATCGCGACGCTGCGGTTTATGACAAAATCATGTATAATGTTAGGGAGATGCTCTATGCCGAAGCCGGCAACTTGGAAACGATGAGCAGTAATGCTCAGTATTATTTAGGTCAGATCTGTAAAGATGGCTCTTGGAGCGATTTGATGTATACCGGAGATGTAGCTACCACGCATTTGGATCGATTAAAGACTATGGCCTTGGCTTATACCGATAACAAAAGTTCAATGTATGGGGATGCCGCATTGCATGTTGCTATTGTTGATGCCTTAGCGTACTGGTACATTCAGGAACCGGATCACAGCAATTGGTTTTATGATCAGATCGCTTATCCGCAACGCATAGGGGAGATTTTGATATTGTTGCGAAACAGTAAGGAAAGGGTACCCGCGGTCTTGGAGTCTAAAACTATTTCGAGGATGGAACAGGTGGGTGGGGCACCCGATCAGCGCGGCTCTCCGGGCACAGGGGCTAATAAGATGAATATAGCGATGCATTGGATTTATAGAGCTTGTCTGACCGGAGATAAAGCCGTATTGGATAAAGGCGTGCAACAGGCGTTTCATCCTTTAGCTTTAACGGTAGGCGAAGGTCTGCAACCCGATTACTCTTATTTGCAACATGGCCAACAGGTATATATCGGCGGGTATGGTTGGGATATTGTCAACGTAGCCACAAGGGTTGCCTTATATGTAGCAGATACACCTTACGGTCAAGGTGATGATAATTTTGATAATCTGAGTCTTTTTTTACGGCAGACTTATTTGCGGGTTATACGTGGGCAATACTTTATGTTCAATGCGTTTGGCCGCGGTATTTCTCGACCTAATGGCGACAATCAGTCGGGCTTTGTTACATTGCTCAAAAGGATGAAAGTAATCGATAAAGCCAATTCTATTATCTACGACGAGGCTATGGCTCGGTTGAACAACAGCCAGCCGGCCAGCTACGGTGTGCCGTCTGCTCATACTCATTTTTACCGCGCAGATTATACGTTGCACAGTAAACCCAGTTATACATTTGAGTTGCGTACGGTATCGACCCGTACTTTGCGCAATGAAAATGGTAACGGCGAAAATATAAAAGGATACTTTCTCGCAGATGGAGCGACATCCATAGCGGTGAAGGGAACGGAATATCATGCTATTTTTCCGACCTGGGATTGGTCGATGATACCCGGTACCAGCACACGAAGAGGGACAATGATAACGCCCCAACAGTGGGGGACAACCGGTACGACTACATTTGTAGGCGGAGTCTCGGATACACTACATGGTATAAGTGTTTATGATCAGGATAGTAATGATACGAGAGCCAAGAAGGCCTGGTTCTTTTTTGAAGAGGAAATTGTCTGTCTAGGTGCCGGGATCCATACGACATCGGGAACAGAGGAGGTAGTGACTACACTCAATCAAAGTTTATTGCAGGGCGATGTGATTACTTCGGAGAAGAAGCTTATCCGACGGTATAGCGGTAACAATATTAGTTTGACCTATGTTGATGATCTGGATTGGATACTGCACGGCGATATAGGTTATGTATTGCCCGATGGAGGTAGGGGAGGACTTACCACCAAAGCACAGACGGGCACCTGGTCTTCCATTAATAAAGAGGGCTCAGAGGACAGTGTGACGAACGATGTTTTTGGGCTTTGGTTGAATCACGGTGTATCGCCAAGTAATGCCCGTTATGCGTATATTGTTGTACCAGGGATTAGAGGTGAGGCTCAGATGAAAAGCTATGCGGCCAAAGGGAATATTGAGATACTGAAAAATGAAACCACCATACAGGCGGTGAAGCATAAAGAGTCGGGTGTGTATGGGTTTGTTTTTCACGATGCAGCAACGCGTTTTACCAATGACACAATTAGTATAGCTGTGAGTGATCCTTGTTTAGTAATGATTCAATCGCTACCTAGTGGAAAACTGAAATTGAATATTGCGGACCCAACCAAGACGCTTTCTCAGCTTACTGTAAAAGTGCTTTGGCCAGGTTTGGCAGGTATCAAAGAAACGACTCTGAGACTACCTACTACAGCAGAGTCCGCTGGGAAATCGATTGTCACTATCTTAAATTAGGGAATTTTGCGCCGTATAAGACTAGGGACCACAGTAAAAGAAGGCTGGGGGCACATGCTACCTCGCTTCATACCTGTAGTAAAGGGAGTGTAACTCAAACTGTGTCATTGGATAATTAACCAAAATCTAAAAGCCTCTATCAAGTTTGAGCCTATCCCCAAATTTAATGTAAAGTTGGGATATGGTCAAGCCCCAGTTGTGTATTGGCATTGTCCACTTTTTAGAGATGTCCCTTATAATCAGGAACATCAACTTCATAAGAGCCTGTTCAGAACTGAATGCACCTTTAGTTTTCGTAATTTTACGGACCTGACGGTGCATTCCTTCAATAGGATTAGTGGTGTAAATAGTCTTGCGGACCTGCTCATCATACTCGAAAAAAGTAGATAAGTTCG
>NZ_FUZF01000029.1 GCF_900168125.1 Sphingobacterium nematocida | reverse complement strand
CATGCGGGGATGGTGTGAGCAGAACAACATACAATGGCAGTTTATCCAACCAGGAAAACCTACACAAAATAGTTTGATAGAACGGTTTAACAGAACTTTCAGGCAGGATGTGCTTGATAGCTATATGTTCAATAGCTTGCCTGATATTAGGAAATATGCAGCCGCATGGGCATGGATGTACAACAATGAAAGACCTCATTCTGCTTTGGGGCAGTTAACGCCGACTGAATTCCTGTTGAAATATGGAAAACTCTCCGAGTTTCCTACGTTCCAACAAGATAGCAATAGCAATTCCGATTGGAATTCTTTAGTTTTGGATGTAGCTAGCTAGGGTAAGATTACAACACCTCCTGATAATACGAACAATTGGATAAGGATCAATCGTAGCGATAGCAAAGCCAAACCCAATCAATACTTGGATCCTGGCCAAAAGAAAGAAGAATCAATAAAGAGCTTACGGTATGAGATATGGAAGAATACATCCAGTAATGAAGTCCGTTTATTACCTTGGGAGAAAAGTTCGCACTTTCGAGATTGCCCGCAATGTCATTATTTTACATTAGAGGTGAATAAGACGAAGACAATTCGTTCTGCTACTTATTCCTCGTCTGGAGAAGGAGAGAAGTTTGACTCTTGCCAGAACTGTAATTATTTTAGACATCTTGGTTACTTCACCATACCCGTGAAAAGCAGATCGTCAAGTTGTAGTGGTTCATCTGGAGGAGGCTCTTCTTCCAGTGGCGGGGGAGGGAGCTTCGGTGGCGGCTCTTCCGGCGGAGGTGGTGCAGGAGGAAGATGGTAATTCCCCCTGCTGAGGTATTAATTTGGATCGTTGAGTAATTTATGTTCAAGATTCTGGAGCGCTTCTTTATCATTTGCTAGCATCTCCTCTATATTTTTGAAAATTATTTTTTTTCTAACTTTATTATTTTCAATGCCTTCAACCAGAACACTGCCGTCAGATTGAACTGTTGGGCGGATACCAAAGGATATTTTACCGTTTTCATCAAAATCTACGAATGCCAGTAGCTGTTCTGTTTGAAAGGGAAAGTTATTACCGATACTCGAGTACATCGCCTCTTCTATATTTTCTAATTGAAATTTGTCCAATAATTGAATTAGGAGTGTCGACATGTCTGATACACCTTGCATCGGAAACATCGGATATAATGTTGATATTATATTATTCGGTTCCATATCTGCGTCTAGAAAAGGTAGAATTGAAAGGGAAAATCTCTTTATTTGCCTATCTTGGATATAATAAAAAGTCCTAGAATTTGGACTTCCTTCCTCTACTTGTTTTAGCTCATCTCCCTTCCTAAGTAACTTGTCTTCCTTATATAGGTCAGCTACGATATTTTCATTTTTGCTGCGGTATACCTTCATAGATAGGGGAGAGTCTATTGCTGAAATCGATAACACATCTTGTTCTAGTTGGAATGATATACGGGAAAAGAAATGCATTGCAAATAAATTGACATCAAATCCTGTCAGTTTCGAATCGGCATAGTCAATTCGGATTAACCTTTCTCTTCCAACCATTTTATACAATGGGCCACTTATTACTTTATCGTCGAGGTAACTTGTTTTTTGCGTATAGGTATAATGGTCGTAACTTTCCAGTTGCTCTATAAACTCAAACGAGTACTTATATTTCAGAACGCCATTTTCGTAGTAATCTATAAGCGGGATTTCATCTATTAAAGTGTCCAGTTTGAAATACCCATCAAAAGGTTTTTCGTTTCTAAAATAACCTGTGTAGGAGGCCTTAGGGTTTTCTTTTATGCTGAAATCAAAATAGCTGATAGATTTCAATGCATTACCTTCGAATTCCTCTTTACTTGAAGGCCTGTTATCAATACCCTGTTTGAAGAGATTACGGGTTTTGAGTTTTCCGTCCACGTAGGTTAATTTGGCATCACCTTCTTGGATAGTTCCTGACACGATTTGATTATTTTTATAAACACTTTCCTCGATGAGGTTATCCGCTTCATAAATTTTCCGATATCCTTCGCGAATACCATTTTTCATTTCATATTCCTCTTTAATATCTTCAAAATAGAGGTTGTTGTATACGCGTTGCACCCCATTCTGCAGCCCATTTTCGTAACTAAGAATTTCATATAGATCAGCTTCATGATAGAAACTCCCGCTCCACGGTTGCCCATTTTTGTATGTGCCTCTAGCAATAGTTTTTGAACTCTCTGTCTCTATTAATACTTCTTCATCTATTTTTACGCCCTTCCGTAATTTAAAAGCTCTAGAGACTCCGCCCATTTCCTCTGTGAAAACTCCGTCATAAGGTACGTTCTCTTGATATATATTTCTTTGACTCACCTTATTGTTCTTGAATATATTAACCTGTTGTAGTGCTCCATGTACAAATTTAGAACGGTATAGCGTATCTCCATTTGTATCATAGACAATAGAGATGCCGTCTTTTTCGTTGTTTTTGTAGGATATGGTCTCTGCAAGACTGATTGCAAAATAGTTTTGTGTGTAATAATCTTGTTTTACATAGAATGAAGGCTGATCATCGTTATTGTATTTTCTTTCAGACAAGAGTTTTCCCGTCTTATCCCAGTGTTTTTTGTAAACTTCAGTGGTGCTGCCGTAGGTTGTATAGACTACCTTTGTTTCACTCGCTTTGTTTCCATTATTCCAAAATGCGGTGATAAAATAGAAGTCTGGTTCGGTTTTCTTTGCACTTTCTTTAGGCATTAACAAGGCTGGTGCTGTGGTCTCTATTAAAGTATCTTCATCGGAATTACTTTCGTAATAAATTATAGGCTGACTATAACTGAATGTGCCGGAAAATTTTCCACTGGCTGATATAAATCCTACAGCGATTATTTTGTCCTTTAAATAGGTAGTGATTTTTTCTTTCTCACCTGTGCTGGAATACGTTATTTTCTGCCATAAGCTACCATCGGTGTGGTAATACACTAATTCTTTTACGGTACTTTTATTTTTGTGCTGATTCATATCCGAATCAAAACCCTGTTCATCATACCAATAGGCATCTCCCACATAACTTTCGGGATTGTCAGCACGTACATACCCTTGCATCTGTAGTTGACCATTACGATAATAATCCTGCATTAAGAGCAGTTCTCCTATCTTTCGCATTGGTAGGGGGCGATAATAGAGATGTTTCTCTTTTGTTGTCTCTTTCCAATCCTTATCAAAATACAGCGTATCCTGTGCTTGTATCGGGAGAAATGTCGTAAAAATAAGAAGTGATGAAAAAATAATTTTGAGCATGGATATTCCTTTGTTTACTCAAACTTAAATAAAAATCATTTTAAAAAGGAATCGTCAGTTATCTACTTATCTTTTATGCAGATTAAGATAAACTTACATAGTTTTCGCATTTGCTATGACATAGGCGCGTACTAATTTCCCCTCGTCATCGCTCAGTTTAGCTTTTGGAATCATCCGCTTTACAATTTTATTCCATTGCTCAGCAGTCCTTGTTTCCGGTTGTTTTAGTTTATGGCAGTTGCCACAACTATTCGCAAATAGAGTCTCCCCTTGTGCGATTTGTTCTGGGTTGTATTGTGATAGAATCTGTTCTTTAGACTCTACAGGTAGGGAGCGGATAGCTTGGCTAGCTTTGGGAAAGCAGCTGGCCATCAATAGTATTCCCATCAGGCAAGCGATATAGATATTTAATTTGTGCATACTACTGTTTTTAGGATAAGAACAACAATCGCATGCTTTTTGTTTTTCTATAGACATTAAAAAAACACTAACCCCAAAAGCCTAGTCGTTGATCGTTAATTCTCCTCGGATATCTTTTTCTACCCAATAAGCGACACGTTCTTGGTCTTCGAATTCACCCTGTAGATACATTAACTTGGTAATGGCCGCTTCAAACGTCATGTCGTAGCCATTGAGGACACCAATCGCCTTTAATCCTTGACTTGTTTCATAACGACCTAGTTCGACAGAGCCTACTTTACATTGTGATATATTTAAAATATTTTTTCCCTTGCGTATAGCGTCCTGTAAAAGATCTAAAAACCACTGGTCGGTAGTCGTATTGCCTGATCCAAATGTTTCCATAACGATGGATCGTACGTCAGAATCTAAAATAGACTTTATAGTGTCCGGACGGATCCCTGGGAATAGTTTAAGCACACCTACATGGTCATCCAGTTTGTGGTGATGTACCAGTTGTTTGTCTGTATTATTGAGTAGTGCTTCAAAATTATATTTGAGATGTATTCCAGCTTCTACAAGAACAGGGTAGTTTGGAGAGCGGAAAGCCTCAAACTTTGCTGAATTGTACTTAAATGCTCTATTACCCCTGAATAGCTTGTTGTCAAATAAGATACATACTTCTTGGATTACAGATACACCATTGTGCTTAGTCGAAGCAATTTCAAGTGCTGTCATCATATTTTCCCGAGCATCTGTTCGAATTTCACCAATCGGTAGCTGTGATCCCGAAAGTATAACAGGCTTCTGTAATCCTTCCAGTAGAAAACTGAGTATAGAAGCGCTGAAGGCCATCGTATCTGAACCATGCAGAATCACAAAACCATCATACTTTTCATAGTTGTCCTGAATCAATTGGGCCATTTTTAACCAGATTTCTGGATTCATATTCGATGAATCAATAATAGGGTCGAAAGAGTGTACGGTCAATTTGTAGTCTACACGACTTAAATCAGGCAGGTTGTTTTTTATGAGGTCAAAGTCAAAAGGAACAAATGTCCCAGATTCGTCCTGGACCATACCTATGGTGCCGCCTGTATATATAATGAATATGTTCATGATTAGTTTAGATACTAAAAATTGATTTAGAGTTTAGTGTAGTTATCCGCGCTACTTCTTCGATACTGGTTTCATGGAGATCAGCGACTTTTTCTGCGATATAGTGCAGATAAGAGCTTTCATTTTCTTTTCCGCGATAGGGTACAGGAGCTAGATAAGGAGCGTCAGTCTCTAGGACAAGGTGTTCTAGCGGAATCTCTTTTACCACAGCATCAAGTCCTGCTTTTTTGAAAGTGACTACACCACCTATACCTAATTTAAATCCGAGATCGATTGCCCGATGTGCTTGCTCTAAGTTGCCCGTGAAACAGTGGAATATCCCGAATAACTTATCATCTTGTAGCTCGTCCAAAAGTTCGAATGTCTCATCAAAAGCTTCACGACAGTGGATGTCAATAGGTAGTCCTAATTCTTTCGCCCAGGCTACTTGCGTCCGGAATGCATCTTGCTGCCAAGGCAAAGTACTTTTGTCCCAATAAAGGTCTATTCCTATTTCACCGATAGCATAAATTTTATGGTTTGCTATCGCCTTTTCGATTGTCGCTAATTCGTCCTTATAATTTTCCTTCACGCTACAAGGATGTAGACCTAGCATGGGAAAGCAGTACTCCGGGTAAGCCGCTACGGTATCCATCACTGCTATGATAGACTCGCTATCTACATTTGGAAGGAAGAGGCGTTCGATGTGGTGGTCTAGACATCGCTGGATCTGTTGCACCATCTTTTCGGTGTGTATACTGTAGTAAAAATGCGTATGCGTATCGGTTAAGGTATAGGGTGATTGCATGATCAGCTTAATTTGAATTGCTCAAAAATAACAAATTGTCAATAATAAGACTAATCTAAGCCTAAGAAAAGTGATTCCCCTAAAAGAATCAAGTTTTATTTTTGAAAATGTTAAAGAATTTAAGTTTATTCTCACTAAAGCTTAATAGGTTTGGCTAAGATCGGCAGTATTCTTTTGAAGACAGATCCTCATAAAATAAAGAAGAGCGTCCGATTTTTTCGGACGCTCTTCTTTATTTTATGAGAATTCTACGGGATTTAGTTCGTAGGCTCTGTTACTGTAGGAGCTCCCATACCAGGCATAGCTGGTGCTGGAGCGATTCCTTTACCTTTGATAACATCAACTAGCTCTACTTCAAAGACTAATGGCGCGTAAGGAGGGATTTTTTGTCCTGCAGGACGGTCTCCGTAAGCTAAAGATGAAGGAATGATAAGTGTTGCTTTTGTGCCTTTGCCAAATAACTGTAAACCTTCAGTCCATCCTTGAATAACGGGTTGGTTTCCAATGCTAAAACGCAATGGCTCAAATGTACGCATTGGATCTACGGCCAAGTTGTTTTTAGTGGCTACTTCTTTGATTGAAGAATCAAAAACAGTACCATTGGTCAACATACCTGTATAGTTTACAACCACTGTATCACCTAACGCTGGTTTAGCACCTTTACCTTCTTCAGTGACAACATACTGTAAGCCCGAAGCAGTTTTCTTAGGCTCTAATTTTTTGTCAGCGATATATTTAGAAATTTTTCCTTCTTCAGCTTTTTTCAAACCTTCTAATTCACCTTTAAAGTAGCCATCGATTTGAGCATACAATGCAGAGTCTGTCAATTGACCTTTTTTGAAGTGCTTTCTAACTTTAACTGTAAACGTAACGAATTTATCTGCAAATTCTGGTTTTGGTTGGCCTGTTTTTGCAGCCATAGTATCCATGTTCAATTTGAATACAGCAGAGTCTCCCTCTCCCAACATTCTAAACATAGAGTTGTAATCGCCTTTATAAGCTCCAGGGACAGAATCTGGTGCAATATTTACAATCTGAGGTAAACCTAGATCATAGGTACTGTTTAGTAAAGAATCATTCTTGTCTGATCTGATGGTCAGATCAACAGATAAAAAGTCTCCTGCTGCAGCCTTTTCTTTGGCAACGTCGTCCACTAGATTGTATTCTAGACCACCATCACCCTTTTTGAAGCTTTGGCATGAAGCAGCTAGTAACATGACAGCTGCCGATAAAAATAAAACTGATTTTTTCATTTATTGCTTAATACTTATTTACTTTGTTAATATCTCTTTATATTCTGGTAATATTGATTTGAATTTGTTGACAACAGCAGACAAGCTTTCGGACGAGCTACCTCCAGAAGCATTTAGGTGACCACCACCGTTAAAATATTTTTTACAGATCTCATTACAAGGTATTTCACCAATCGAGCGTAAAGATAATTTAATTAATTCAGTTCTGTCAATAATTAATGCAGCCAAACGGATACCTTTTATGGATAAAGCATAATTTACCAATCCCTCTGTATCTCCTGTTGTGATATCAAATTGTGCAAGATCTTCTTTGCTTATCGCAAAAAGTGCCGTATTGTATTCTGGTATTACCTCTAGACAGTTTAATAAAGCATAGCCCAAGAACTTTAGCCTTCGCTCTGTTGAACTATTATAAATGTGCTCATGAATCTCCCAATTTCGGGCTCCTGCTTCAATCAGGTTGGCAATAATATGGTGTACAGCGGCAGTGGTCGAGCGAAACCGGAACGAACCCGTATCGGTCATGATACCTGCGTACATACATGTCGCCATGTCGGCATCGATTTCTGTGCCGGCTCCTATTACATCAGCTATGAAGGTATAGATGAGCTGTGCTGTGGCTGCAGCAGACGAATCCCAGTAGACTAGAGATGCGAAGTCCTCTGGATCTAGATGATGGTCTATCATCCATTTTTGGGCACTGGAGTTAGCAATGAATTGCTCCAAAATATTGGTGCGTGATAGGGCACTGTAATCGAGACAGAAAATAATTTCTGCATCAGCTAATAACTGGGTTGCCTTATCAGATTGTCCCGAGTAGATGATTACATCCTGCCGTCCAGGCATCCAATCTAAGAAACTTGGGAAATCAGAAGATAAAACCACTGAAACATCGTGATTCCGCTTTTTAAGCCAGTGGTACAGTGCTAATGAAGAGCCTAAAGCATCTCCATCTGGTTTATGATGTGTTGTAATTACAATACGTCTAGGCTCGGTCAGTAACGCTAAATTATCTTCTCCTCGTAACATAAAAAATATAAGATTACAAACGTACAAATTATTCGGGTGGCAAGAAAATTATTTTTGATGTCTAAAAGCATACAATTTGTGATCCCTACGCATACACAGTAAATAGGTATCTCCATTGTAGTTTATCCTGCCATAGTGAAATAGGGGTTGTCCTTCGACAGGAAATCCGTCCTGTAAAGCCCCATCCTCCTTAAATAGATAAAGTAAATTGGTCGCTTTTGAAGCTATTCCTATTTGTAGGCTACCACTATTGGGTGTTTGAAAATACTGAGGGCCGTCATTAATCTCTTTAGTGAAGTTATATTCAAATAGCACGCGGGTTGTGTCAGTAATTTCATATACGCGCAGCAAGGAGTTGTTAATAGAAACTAATTCGGCATTTGGCGATGTGTTTATTTGGGCAAAGTCGGCAAAATTAGCCTCTCCTGAAGTACGTAAAGCAAAGGATTTAGAAGCTCCTTCAAACGGAATGCGATATAGATATCCAGCCGTATCTATCGCGAGAAATTCAATCGGTTGCGCGTTGCCTTGTAAGATGCCGATTGGATTTTTGATTTGAATGTTGTTTTTTACAGTAAGCTCACGAAGTTTTTGTCCATTTTCACCCAATAAGTATATTTTGCCTGTACCAGTACCTACAACAAGCTGATTGCCTGCAATCAGGACAGGGCCTATGATGTTTCCTTCTGTCTCGAAGGTTTGCCAGTTACTTACCGGGGTTCCATCGAGGTTATAAGCATAAATTTTTTTTCGTGTTGGTATTACAATTACTTTTTTGCCCTGAAGCGTAACCACGGAAGGTTGTGAGATAGGTTCGTCGGATATTCCCATTGAAAAACCTTTTAATGTCTCGCCATTAACGTCAAAACGATAAAGTCGACTGCGATCTGTGACCAATAAGAGGCTGCGATCTTCCAATTGTTGAATATCGCCCACCACTCGGCCAGCAAATACGGTAGACCACAGTTTTTGGCCTTTCGGACTGATGGCGTGAATGGTATGGTCTAACTCTTGAATGATAATAAACTGGCTGGTGTCGGAATGTTCGAAAATGTAAGGCTTTGTTATTGCTTTATTTTCAAATGCATAAGTCCATTCCGGAGTAGAGCCTAGAGCCGTCTTGCTTTTAAATATAGCGTAAAGCTGGGAGATGAATTTGCCAGAGTTTCCAGATAACTGTATAGACCAGGAGTAGAAGTCTTGATAGCCGTAGTTTTCTTTGTCTTTAAAATTATCCTGAAAAGGTGGAGTCAGCGAATTTAGAATCTTAGAGTTGGCATTTTTAGTATGCACAAAGAAAGTTACGTTTGCTTCATTTCCCTGTAGTTTTTCAAAGTTTTTAAAGCCTAATGTTCCTGTTAGTAAGTCACGTTGTCCAAAAGCATCTCGATAGTCTTTCAATGTCCTGCTGCTATTTGCTATGACAATCACGTCGTTTACTTTGGTCAAATAAGGACGAGGAAATTCCTCGAATAGATCCCCATATTGTCGATATAGCAGTCCCGAAGATTTAAATCTATATACGGAATCTTCTAAATTCTCTAAAAACCTGTCTTCCAGTGTAGACCAGGCATTTTTTTCTTGGAGCTTAATGAAGCCAATAAAATTACTGCCTGTTGTCTCAACAAAGGCAATATCATTACCCAATAAGTTGGTAAGTTGCTCCTGTACACCTGTTGTGTCTATTTCTTCTGCAATTTTTTCTTTTCGTCTTTTAAAGAGATCTTTTAGATCTTTCTGGAATCGAGAGCGGTCGCTGATACTGAACTCCATGTATACAGCGCTATTGGAAGGGAAATAAGTATATAGGTTTTGAGAAGTTTTTTCTTGATTCTTAAATAGGGATACATAGTTTTCCGAATATTGATCAAGTTCACTTTCTCCTGTGAGCATCAGTGCGTCTTGTTTGAAATTTATATTCCATACCGACTGGCCCTGCATGTTTTTGAAGAAGTCCAAGAATACGCCTGTGTTTTTACGTTGATACAAGTTCACAATGCTGTCGTACTGTTGATGCGGGAAGTAGATACTCAGCGCGGTATTTCTAGAATCTCCCTTTAAGAAGAAATCGATTTGATCCTCGGGTAGATGTTTACTGTGCTTGTCTAGTATTCTTGTCAAGAGGTGCATCGACTTTGACGCAAAGAAAACATTGTTGTAATAAATTGAATAAAGCGAAGAATCCTTACTTCCGTATTGCAACTGGTATATTTTGTGATCTAAGGTGTCTGTACTGCTAACCTTATAGTATTTGCCCACTTCATGGAGTATCGCCGGAAATTCTGCCGCTGTGATTGCTGTAGAGGTCGGTATAGTCAATATTGTCTCTACTTGTTTATTTTGAGGATGAAATGATATATAGATCTCAGAATCGTCAACATATTTTTTAAGAACCTCGTTGCGGAGCAGTTTTGTCTTGAACTGACTCATCACCTCGAATTCCTGATGACCGAGCAAGGCTTCAAAAACTTCAAAATCTTTAAAGATATTGTCGGATACCTCATTGTTGCCAATTGCAGCAATAAGAAGCGTATTGTCTGGAAGATAGCGCAAAGGTTTTGCAGCGCGATTATGCTCGCCATCAAGGTTACGGAAATAATATAGGGAGGCAGCAACAACTGCTACAAATAGAACAACCGAAAGGATAATCGTATTTCGCATACTGCAAACCTACTTATTTCACTTCTATTTTGTTAATAACGTAACAAAAACTTTTCATGATCTTTTGTTTCTAGGGGATATTTTATACATTTATAGACAATAATTCAACATAAGTGGTTTCTGAATAAAAATACATGAACAAGCAAATAATTTTGACTGCTTCTTTTTTTGGTTTGATTGCCGTGGTTTTAGGCGCATTCGGTGCGCATGGTCTTGAAGGGAAAATAAGTGATTACCACTTGGATACTTGGAAGACTGCGAATCAATATCATTTCTATCATGTCTTCGCATTATTATTCCTCTCTACTTTTTCGAGAGCTAAGAGCCAATCTATCCGTGTTTCCTATATTGCTTTTACGATAGGTATCCTTTTATTTTCCGGGTCATTGTATTTGCTTAGTGTTCGCTCATTGCTCGGAATGGAGGGCGCTTCTTTCTTGGGGCCTATTACCCCGTTAGGAGGGCTTTGCTTTATGATCGGCTGGGTTGGCCTATTTGTCGCCGCTGTAAAAAATAGAGCTTAACCTTAGTTTATTTCTGTCTCCTCTGTCGGTGTGTTTTCTACCTTAGTGGAGAAGATATATTAATTGTTCTTAAATGTTGCGCATTTATCATTGCTTATAAATAGCAATTTATCTAAGTTTGCTAGATGCATAGTCTCGATCTGTTTGCTGAACGTAAAACGCTTTTTGTAGAGGTTGTATTACCGCTGTCGATTGCAAAGACCTATACTTATAGAGTTCCTTTTGAGTGGAATGAAAAGATACAGGTAGGGGTACGTGTCATTGTACAGTTTGGTAAGAACAAGGTTTATTCTGCAATTGTAAAAACGGTCTCAACAGAAGCCCCTCAAAAATATGAAGCGAAGTACATCATGGATGTAGTTGATGATGATCCAATCGTCGATCAGGGACAACTGGCATTATGGGGGTGGATGTCGGATTATTATATGTGTCAGCTCGGAGAGGTTATGCAGGCTGCTTTGCCTGCAGCACTTAAAATGGCCTCCGAAACTAAAATTGTAGCATCTGAAAATCCAGAACTAGATCGTACAGATCTTTCTGATAAAGCCTATTTAGTTCTTGAAGCCTTGGATGTTGCCGGGGAACTGCGGGTAGCAGATGTAACCAAGATATTGGGACAAAAATCTGTCTTTCCGCTATTGAGATCTCTTTTTGAGAAGGGATTTATTCTAATTTCGGAGGAGATTAAAGAACGATATAAACCGAAGACAAAGTCTTTCTTACACCTGGCATCCATCTATAATGATAGTGAAGGAAAACGATTGTTGTTAGATAGCCTGAATAGGGCACCAAAGCAACAAGACGCTGTGCTCGGGTACCTACAATTGACAAAGACCAAAGAAGATATCAGTAGACAGGATCTGATGGAAATATCAGCCTGTGGTGCGGGGGCAATAACGGCGTTGATTGATAAGGGGGTGTTTGAGGTTCATGAAAAAGTGATTAGTCGGTTTGAAGGAACCGATTTCTTGATGACCAAAGAGTTTGCTTTTAGTAAACTGCAGCAGGGAGCTTTTGACGAAATTAATACGAGTTTTCAGGAAAAAGATGTAGTGTTGCTACATGGTGTCACCGCCTCTGGTAAGACACAGATCTATATACGCCTTATTGAGCAGGCGCTCGCTACAGGCAAAAATGCATTATACCTTTTGCCTGAGATTGCGCTTACAGCGCAGATCACGGAGCGGCTTCGTCTTCATTTCGGAAATCAACTAGGGGTTTATCACTCTAAATTTAACGATAATGAACGGGCAGAAGTGTGGCATAAGGTGCTAAAAAACGAGTTTAGAATAATTATTGGGGCACGGTCTTCTGTTTTTCTTCCTTTTCAGGAACTCGGTCTCATTATCGTCGATGAGGAACATGAAAATTCCTACAAGCAATTCGATCCAGCGCCCAGGTATCACGCACGTGATACTGCTATATATCTAGCACACTTGCACCAAGCAAAGGTACTATTGGGATCGGCAACTCCATCTGTAGAAAGTTATTATAATGCAAAGGCGGGTAAATATGGATTCGTACAATTATTAAAACGTTTCGGTGAGGCACAATTGCCAGAAATAGAAATTGTCAACATTCCGGAAGAAAGTCGGAAGAATAAGATGCATTCTTATTTCAGTGAGACGCTATTAAATGGAATTAAGGAGGCTGTGGCACGTAAAGAACAGGTTATTCTTTTCCAAAATCGTCGCGGACATACCCCTTTTGTGCAATGTAATACCTGTGGATATGTGGCCAAATGTGTTAACTGTGATGTGAGTCTTACCTATCATAAGACATCTCATCTGCTCCACTGTCACTATTGTGGACATTCGGAAGCTCCTATTAATGTGTGTCCGGCCTGCGGGATGCCACATATGGAGAGTAAAGGTTTTGGGACAGAAAGGGTAGAAGAGGAATTAGAAATTTTGATGCCAGATTTACGTATTGGTCGTTTAGATTTGGATTCGACGCGAGGTAAACATGGTTTTGACAAGATTATCACAGCGTTTGATGAACATGAATATGATGTGTTGATCGGAACACAAATGGTGGCCAAAGGATTGGATTTTGGTCGGGTGAGCCTTATTGGTATTATCAATGCAGACACGATTATCAACTTTCCTGATTTTAGAGCGTACGAACGATCTTTTTCGTTGTTTTCTCAGGTGGCAGGCCGCGCAGGAAGGAGAGATGCAATAGGTAAAGTGGTGATTCAGACCTATACCCCTAATCATCGCGTCATTGAGCAAGTGGTACAGCATGATTATGATGGAATGTTCATGAAGGAGGTGACCGAACGTAAAAATTTTTATTATCCACCTTTCTATAGACTTATCCGGTTGGATATAAAGCATCCCGATCAACAACAAACGCTTGATTCGGCGCAAAAATTGGCGAATTTGCTGCGGGGCACGCTCGGAAATAGAGTGTTAGGACCTGAGCCACCCCTTGTGGCTCGAGTTCGGAATAACTATATACAGACCATCACCCTAAAAATAGAACGTGGTAATGTTAGTATTGCAAAGGTGAAGGAGTTAATACGGGCAGCAATTCTTTCGTTTGAACTGGATAAACTGAATACAGGAGTACGTATACAGATTGATGTAGATCCGTATTAGCGAATTCTGAAGCCATATAAAGGCTTCTCGATACCGTCATCCCGATTTATCGGGATGACGGTATCGTTTAGGGAATTTGTCGTCGGTATTAAAGTTTTAATAATTACAATTTTATTTTAGACACTTTAAATGGTTTTCTCACTGCTTTGTGGGCGGCCTCTTTTGCAATTTTACTTTGATCAGCGGTTACTTTTTCCGGTTTATAACTCGTGTCACGTACGTCTTTTCCAAACAACATTTCATACCAAGTACAAGCAGCAGTAAACCTTCCATAATCTAACTGTAGATGGTAGCCATCGCGTGTATATTTGTCGCCTATAGTTGATGTGCGTGCATTTTGTATAGCAGTACCTGAAGGTACAATAAAGGTAAATGTTTTCGATTTCTTGATACGTTTAGTCGCACTAGTTATAGCTTCGTACATGGCCTGTTGGCTTCTGTTGTAGTTGGCAAAGCCCTTGTGGTCCGAATCGTGTTGATAGGCCCAGGTTTGGTGGTAGATCAACTTCGTTTTTTCTGCTTTCAATCCGTTCACGTAAGAAACCAAGGCAGGTAGACTGTTCATAATGATGTCGTATTTGCCCGAGGTAGGACTAGCTTGCTGTAGACTGATGTAATCCCAGTCCTCGTCTTTTATAGCCTGCGATATACTTGTGTTTTTAGTGGAAGATTTGGTTCCATCGAGATTGGTTTTTCTATAGCTGTAACTGGCTTTGTCGGCAGTCGCATTATTGACATGTAATTCTAAAGAAGCTCCACCTATATAGAGATTACCAATTACCATTTTTTTGTTGCTGGATTTTGCGAGGTCATAAAGGTAGTTTTCTATTGCATCTTCAGAAAAACTATTGCCAATGGCCAATATTTTCAGCGTATCTAAATGCTGTGCAAATGAAATCTGAGTAAATAGAAATAAAGAGATTAGGGTTAGGGTAATTTTACGCATAATGCTAGAGTAGTTTCATAAGTTTAAATGTATCATAAATAGCCTGCTTTCGCCCCTCGGTAAACTTTTCCATATTGTTCGGGTCTTTGGGGATTGCATTTAGTGCAAAGTAATATATTTTGTTGTCTTTTTCGAGGAATCCCACAAACCAGCCGTTATTGTCTTTCTCGTTGTAAGACCAGCCCGTTTTGCCCGATAGTTTGTAGATATTATTTTCTTCGATGGTAAAGATCTTTAGCATCGACTCTCTTGTGGAGTTGAGAATGGGGAGTTTTTTTAAGATAAATCGTTCTAGAAAATTGATCTGTTCAAAACTGGATATGCGGGAGTTACCTTTGAGCCAGAAGGAATCGATATTTTCTGCTGTAACGTCCATATTGTTATAATGGAGTTTATTGAGGTATGTCTTCATTTGCGTGGTGCCGATCTTTCTTGCGATTTCTTGAAAACAAGGAACGCAGGATGCCTGAAAAGCTTCACGTAAAGTCAGATCTCTTTCCCAACTGTCAAAATCTCGCTGTTTGCCATCCCACCTAAGTATTGAAGTATCGCTTTTTATTAGAGAAGTCTCTAAAGCAATGATCGCATTTGGAATCTTAAAAGTAGAAGCTGGTAGAAAACCTCGGTTGGCCCATTCAAAATCGTTCGAATAGTAATCTTTTTGCTGAGGATTGTAGATGAGTATACTCCCGGTCAGATCATAACTGTTTAAGATAGAGTCAAAGGAGGCTTTATAGTCATTGTTATAATTGGCGTCACCCGATTGGGAGTTGCATGAGATACCTAAGATTAAGAGCGAAAGAAGAAAGAGTCTGTACATTCTTTTGTGTTTTTGAAAGCAGGAAGATACGCAACTTAAATAAAATAATCCTACGGTAGCCTGTTTTTTTACAAAGATGCTGACCTCAAACATTTTGTATTTATTCCTTAAAATATCCGTTAATTAGGGTATTTTTGAAGAATAATGGCATATAAGTTCGTAGATAATTACAGGGAAAAGGGGGCGAGAAATAAACTCGTAAAGCATCTTGAAAGTAGAGGGATTCAAGATAAAAAGGTGCTGGAGGCCATTGGAAAGGTGCCTAGACATTTTTTCTTTGACGAGACTTTCTGGAACCAAGCTTACAAAGATATCGCTTTTCCGATAGGGGATGGGCAGACAATCTCCCAACCTTATACTGTGGCTTATCAATCCGAGCTACTCCACGTCAAAAAGGGGGATAAAATATTAGAAATAGGCACAGGGTCGGGGTATCAGACTTGTATCCTGTTGGAGCTCGGTGCAGATGTGTTTACGATAGAACGTCAGGAAAGCTTGTACAACAGAACGATTCAGGTTCTTCCTTATATGGGATATAAGCCTAATTTTTTTCTCGGTGACGGTTCCAAAGGCATCCCGCAACATGCGCCTTATGATAAAATCATTGTTACAGCAGGAGCTCCATTTGTGCCGGAAGTGATGTTGCAGCAACTTAAGTTAGGCGGCCTGTTGGTGATACCGGTTGGAGACGAGAAAACTCAGAAAATGGTAACCATACTTCGGGTCGGTGAAAACGACTTCGAACGCATTGAATTAGATACTTTTAGATTTGTTCCTCTGGTGGGGGATAAAGCTTGGTAAAAGCAATTAAATATGAAATATCCATGTAGCACAGGCTGCACAAACAAGAATGACCGCGAAGCAGCATGCACAGCAATTACAACAATTCGTGCATAATATACTTTGGATATTCCATATGACCATTGAAAATCAAACCGATCTTGCGAGCTCATGAAATAATTGTATACATATGAAAGATCTTTATCATGAAAATATAAAACGAGCTGAGGTAGAGCTCTCTTCTTTAGAGAAGAAGATAAATACAAATAGCTTATTGCGATTAGCAATCATCCTGATTGGAGGCGGAGTTCTTTTTAAAATATTTCAACTGAACAACATTTGGTTTCTACTGATTGCGGTTCTCGTTATCATATTGTCTTTTGCTTACCTTGTACTCCGACAAAGTCGATTGGAAAAATCTAAGGCAGAAGCTGCAGCTTTCTTACGTGTCAATCAGAATGAAGTGAGTCTCAATGCAAGCGGGGTTAATATGTATAATGGTGGCGAGATATACGACAATGGGAAACATCCCTATGTTTCAGATTTAGATGTATTTGGTCCAAAATCTCTTTTCGCAAAAATCAACCGAGCTGCAACGGCAGATGGTGTTGAACGTCTGGCCTCTTGGTTTATCGCTGCAGGTAGTAAACAACAGATTTTGGATCGTCAGAAAGCGAGTTCAGAATTGCATAATAAGGGAGAGTGGATACAGGAATTGCAAACAAAGCTACTTTTCAATTTAGGACAAAAGACGAATATCCGTACTTTTTTGTCGAGGTATTTACAAGATGGAGCGCTTAATTTTGGATCAGCTGCACTTCGGTTTTATGTACCGATAGCACCGTATTTATTGTTGATTGGCGTACTTGTATCATTATTTATTACTCCTATTTGGAATATTCTACTGTTAGTTGGGATCGCTCACCTAGGCTGGACGCTCGCTTTAGCGGGTAAAGTGAGCTACTTCTCTTCGCGAATAGATAAGATCGGTGCTACCTTGATAGCGTATTCCGATGCGGTTCGGATGATTGAGGAAGAAGAGTTTGCATCTGAAATGAATAAGGCCTTGCAAGCCAGTCTGCAAACAGATAATCACGAAAACCTATCTGTAGCTTTTAGACGTCTAGGAGCTTTGGTTGACAAGCTCGATGCACGAAATAATATGCTGATAGGCTCCATTTTGAATATCATATTTCTATGGGATTTTAGGCAGGTCTTGGCTATTGTTAAGTGGAAAAAGAGTTACGAGGATAATATTCTGAATACGTTTGATATCGTAGCTGATTTCGAGGCACTGGTCAGTTTAGCTGTTTTAAAGCGTAATCATCCAGAATGGACCACGCCGGTCTTACTAGATGATATTCACAAAGATGCTTTGGTCGCAGTCAAAATAAATCATCCATTGATACCTGTGGGTAAAGCTGTAGCAAATGATTACACTTCAAAAGATCACCGGATCGCTTTAGTAACCGGGTCTAATATGGCTGGAAAGAGCACGTTTCTGCGGACTGTAGGTATTAACGCTGTACTGGCATATGCAGGAGCAGTGGTATGTGCTGAAAAATTAGAGTTGCCTATTTATAGTATAGTGTCTTATATGCGTATAAAGGATGATCTCAATGAGAGTACTTCTACATTTAAAGCCGAGTTAGATCGTATGAAGTTTATTCTAGAGCTGGTCGCAGAACGCGACGATACCTTTGTGCTGATCGATGAAATGTTGAGAGGTACAAATTCGGTTGATAAATACTTAGGATCCAGAGCTATCATTAAAAAATTGATTGCCATGGACGGTAAAGGAATGGTCGCTACACATGATCTGCAATTGGCATCGCTACAGGATGAATATACGGGTATACTTAAGAATTACCATTTCGATATTCAGGTAGAGCAGGGAGAGATGCTATTTGATTATAAATTGAAAGACGGAAAGTGTACGATATTCAATGCTTCTTTGTTATTAAAGGGGATAGGAGTTGAAGTCGGTAGTTGATAAAATACTACCTTTGTGAAAATTTATTCAACAATGACACTTGAAGAAAAGATAAATGAGTCTGAGACCCGCGTGTGTACAACGGTTTTTCCCTTTCTAACCAATCATCACGACACTTTATTCGGCGGTAAAGCAATGGCTATAATGGACGAAGTATCTTTTATGGCAGCAACTCGGTTTTGTCGAAAACGGTTGGTTACAGTATCAACAGATCGTATAGATTTTAAAAAAGCTATACCTTCAGGCAGCATTATCGAAGCTATAGCACGCGTAGATAGTATTGGACGAACCAGTCTAAAGATAAAAGTAGAGATCTACTTAGAGCATATGTATGAGGAAGGACGAGAACTCGCAATCCAAGGACTGTTCACTTTTGTCGCTTTGGACGAAAATAAAAAGCCAATTCCGGTACTCGAAGGTCTGGATATTGCCCAAGGATAGTCGCTTTTGGCAATACATCCCTATACAAGGATCAACCATTCCGTAATATTGGTGATAAATCTTTAAGCTCTTGCTCTGTAAAGAGCCTATAATGTACTTTGAAGGTTTTTCCCAGCGGGCTCTCTAATGAAAATCCACCTGGGCCAAAACCTTCAAGTACATCCAGCGTGAAGTGCGCATGTTGCCAATATTCAAATAAATCGCGATCTACCCAGAATTCGTAGTCTTTTATATGACCGATTAATACATCGTTCATACGAGGGTAAAAGCCTCCCTTTTCAAAACACTGGGGTTGTGTTCCCTCGCAGCAACCGCCAGCTTGATAAAACATGAGCGGGCCATGTTTTTGTTCAAGTCTCTCTACCAATTGCAGAGCCTTTTCAGTAATAGCTAATCGTGAAATCATGATGTAATAGCTTTAGGTATATATCGTCCCCCGCGATACAGCGAGGGACAATAGTATAGTATATTAAAAGAACCCTAATTTTTCCTTATTATAAGATATTAGCATGTTTTTCGTCTGTCTGTAATGACCAAGCATCATTTTGTGGTTTTCACGCCCTATTCCTGATTGCTTATAACCTCCGAAAGGTGCTCCTGCAGGATAAGAATGGTATTGGTTGACCCATACACGTCCAGCCTGAATAGCACGAGGTACCTGGTATAACTGATGGGCATCTCGTGTCCATACGCCTGCACCTAAACCATAGATCGTGTCATTGGCTAGTGCAATAGCTTCTTCTTCGTCTTTAAATGTAGTGACGGCAAGAACAGGACCGAAGATTTCCTCTTGGAAAATGCGCATTTTATTGTGGCCTTTAAATAAGGTCGGCTTAATGTAGTAACCCTCCTCGAAACCTGTGCCTACATTGTTTTGATCTCCTCCTGTTAATACTTCAGCACCTTCTTCTTTGCCTAACTGGATGTAGGACATGATTTTGTCTTTTTGGATTTTCGAAGCCTGTGCTCCCATCATCGTAGTAGGGTCTAGAGGGTCTCCAACTTTGATTTGATTGACCCGGTCAATTACTTTAGCGATAAAGCGGTCGTAGATATCTTCTTGGATAAGAAGGCGGGACGGGCAAGTACAGATCTCTCCTTGGTTTAGTGCGAATAATACGGCCCCCTCAATAGCTTTGTCTAAGAAGGCGTCGTCTTCATCCATTACAGAATTGAAGAATATATTAGGCGATTTTCCACCAAGCTCCAACGTAACTGGAATAATATTCTCCGTAGCATATTGCATTACCATACGTCCTGTTGCAGTAGATCCGGTAAAGGCAGCTTTGGATACTTTAGGGTTTGTAACGAGTGCTCTACCTAATTCGGATCCAAAACCATTGACGATGTTAATAACCCCTGCAGGTATTAAATCACCTATCAACTCCATTAGTACTATGATTGAGGTAGGTGTACTCTCAGCGGGTTTAAGAACAACCGTGTTACCCGCCGCGAGAGCTGGCGCTAATTTCCATACCGCCATGAGTATAGGAAAGTTCCACGGAATGATTTGTGCGACAACACCAATCGGCTCATGTACGATTAAAGAAACTGTATTAGTATCAAGTTCCGTTAGCGAGCCTTCTTCTGCACGGATTACGCCGGCGAAATACCTAAAATGATCAATAGCTAAGGGGATATCAGCGTTCAATGTTTCTCGAACTGCCTTACCATTGTCGATAGTTTCAACAGCGGCTATATACTCTAGGTTTTCTTCTATGCGGTCGGCAATTTTGTTGAGAATAATGCTGCGCTCTGTTGCGGAAGTTTTGCCCCATGTCTCGAAAGCATGAGCAGCGGCGTCTACTGCTAACTCTAGGTCCTCTTTGGTGGAATGTGCGACTTGTGTAAACACTTTGCCATCTACAGGAGATATGTTGTCAAAGTATTTTCCCAGTGTTGGAGCTACGAATTTACCACCGATGTAATTGTCATAACGTTCTTTAAACGTTGGTCTCTTAATAGTACTCATATTATTAACCTTTTAGTTTTATAAATCTGTTTTATCAAATTTAGCCAACGATTTTTCGCTATCGTAGCACTATTGGGTCATACTGTAGCATTATCCAGTCATCGGTGTAGGTAATGTGTTTTTACTTTTTTTTCGCTATATTTGGTTGACTACCAATTGTAAATTTTTTTATATGGCAAATAATACGATGGTGCAGCTTCTGCCGCTTTCGAAAGAGAGCGAAATTTCCACTCTTGTCGAAAACAGGCGGGCATTTACAATTGATAGTCTAGAACTTAATGTTTACGAGACTTATAAGCCATCTGAGCGAGTTCCACTTCGGTTTGATGATATCGTGATGATCAATATGATACAGGGAAAGAAGGTAATGCATATCAATGATGAGCATTCTTTTGAATACTTGCCTGGACAGATGATCGTCTTGCCTGCCTCCGTGGGTATGAATATTGATTTTCCTGAAGCTACATATGGGAACCCGACTCAGTGTACCGCCTTGACGATAAGCAGAGATAGAATCGAAAGTGTTATGGCCTATCTTAATGAGTTCTATCCTAAGACCAGTATTACAGGAAGCTGGCAGTTGGATAATGACCAGTACCATCTTTATAATACGCCAGAGCTGGCCGCGCTCCTGAACAAGCTATTCCAAATCATGACCAGTGCCGATCCGTTAAAAAATGCACTTGCTGATTTGACATTTAAAGAGTTGGTGATAAAACTATTACAGACCCAGTCCCTGTTGGCATTGGAATTGGGAAAGGCGACGACTACAGTGCTGGGGCATCTAAAAGATTTTATAAGGAAACATGTCGCCGAAAAGCTATCGCTCGATATGCTCGAAAAAGTTTCCAATATGAGTAAATCCAGTCTCACCAGAATGTTTAAACAAGAACTAGGAGTAAGTCCAATGGAGTATATCCTTCGTCAGCGTCTAACGAAAGCGAAGGAGTTATTGCTAGTTACCAAAAGTGTGAAAGAAGCCTGTTTTGGAGCAGGCTTTAATGATGTGAATTACTTTGTCAGGCTTTTTAAGAATAGAGAAGGACTTACACCAGGAGCGTTTATCCTGAGTTAATCTAGCTTAATGTTTCATTACTCGATCGAGTTCACGTTTGCTTTCGCGTTCCTTTATTGTTTCACGTTTATCAAAATCCTTCTTCCCCTGTGCCAAGGCGATTTCGACTTTGGCAAAACCTCGCTCGCTTATAAAAATACGTAAGGGTACAATGGTGAACCCTTTTTCCTCTCCTTTATCTTTAAGCTTTTTTAGTTCTTTCTTGCTGAGTAAAAGTTTTCTATCACGTTTTGACTCGTGATTGTAGAACGAACCAAATGAGTATTCAGCAATATGCATATTACGGATGTAAAGGCCGTCGTCGAAAAAAGCACAGAAACTGTCATTGATATTTGCTTTGCCTTCCCGGATAGATTTTATTTCCGTTCCTAGGAGCTGAATTCCGGCTATATACCTGTCAATCAGGTGGTATTCAAATGATGCCTTTTTGTTTTTTATGTTGATTTGAGAGGATAATGCCATAACTATACTTAACTAAAGTACAAATGTAGTAAATTTGAAGGTTGATAGAGCCAATAATGCCAAAACCTATTGTTTGTTTATTAACAATAATTTAACTTTATGATATTTATCTGCTTTTTGGTAGTAGTTTATACTGCAAAGTTTTGTAAGTTTGCACGTTTTGCAACTAGATTAGAAATAAAGTATATTAGGAGAAAAACATACGAGGACAATGTTAGATTAACGTCATTTGTTGATAAAAATTGTTTGCCTTAATGTAGAATTCTTACTTTTGACGATTATTTAGGTTTGGTCAAAAAGTTAAATAGTAATCGCGTTAAATAGAAATACCTATAGCATGAGCAAGGGAAAGTTAAGTGAAAGAACATCAAGTTTTCTAAAAAAGGAATTAGAGCCAATAAAAGCGAACGATTTGTATGCTTACTTTAGGCCTATTCAATCAAAGCAAGACACGGAAGTCATTATCGATGGAAAACGTGTATTGATGTTTGGATCAAACTCTTATTTAGGATTAACTACTGATCCTCGTATTATCGAAGCTTCGCAAGATGCTTTAGAAAAATACGGAACAGGTTGTGCTGGATCCAGATTTTTAAACGGTACATTGGATATTCACGTGGAACTGGAAGAGAAGCTAGCTGAATATGTCGGTAAAGAGGCCTCTATCTTGTTTAGTACTGGGTTTCAATCTAATTTAGGCCCTTTGTCGTGTCTTACTGGTCGTAACGATTATATCCTTCTGGATGAAAGAGATCATGCTTCTATTATCGATGGAAGTAGACTTTCTTTTTCTAAGGTGATCAAATATGCCCATAATGACATGGACGATCTTCGTGCAAAGATCTCAAGACTGCCGGAAGACAGTTTTAAATTGATTGCAACTGATGGTATTTTCAGTATGGAGGGTGATATTGTAAAGTTACCTGAACTCGTAAAAGTAGCAGAAGAATTTGATGCCGCTATATTATGTGACGATGCACACAGTCTAGGTGTGATCGGAGAAAAAGGGGCAGGTACAGGTAGCCATTTTGGGTTGACCGATCAGGTGGACTTGATCATGGGTACATTCAGTAAGTCATTAGCATCTTTAGGAGGCTTTGTGGCTGCAGATAAAGAGACCATTGAATATCTGAAGCATAGAGCAAGATCGTTAATGTTCAGTGCAAGTATGACTCCTGCGTCAGTGGCTTCAACGCTAAAGGCATTAGAAATTATACAAACTGAACCAGAGCATATCGAAAAGCTATGGGCTAATACACATTACGCAAAAAGATTGTTGATTGAAAACGGTTTTGATTTGGGAGAAACAGAAAGTCCTATCTTACCTATTTTTGTACGCAACAATGACAAGACTTATATCGTGACGAAAATGCTTCAGGACAATGGTGTGTTTGTTAACCCAGTTGTAGCACCTGCGGTGCCAGCTGAAGAATCATTGATTCGATTCTCATTAATGGCAACACACACCTTTGATCAGATCGATGAAGCAATCGACAAGATGGCAAAAGTGTTCAAAGCTTTGGAAGTAGAACGATATAAAAAAGTTATATAGATAAGATCTTATCCATTTTAAGACGGCCATGATAACAATCATACCTGTTGAAACAAAAAAACAACGTGCGGAATTCATAGATTTTCCGCATGATTTGTATTTAGGGGAACCGAATTACGTGCCAGAGTTATTTATTGCACAAAGTGATCTGTTGAATCCTAAGAAGCACCCTTTTTACAAACACTCTACAGCACAGCTCTTTTTAGCCTATAAGAATGATAAAATTGTAGGTAGGATAGCAGCGATCTGGAATAATCACCACAATTCTTTTAATAATGTTGCTGAAGGGCAGTTTGGATATTTTGATTGTATTAATGATCAACAGGTAGCCAATAAATTGTTTGACGCTGCTTTCGCATGGGTTAAAGAAAGAGGAGGAAACAATCTTGTTGGCCCGATAAATTTGTCAACAAACGAAACTTGTGGCCTTTTGGTTGAGGGCTTTGATATGCCGCCAATGGCAATGATGCCCTATAATTATTCCTATTACTTAGATCTAATCAGTAATTACGGTTTTGAGAAGAAAGTTGATCTTCTGGCTTACGATGTTAAGACTGAAACCGCAAGTACCCGTGCCGTACAATTGATGGATAGACTGGAGGAGCGGTTGGGAAGATCTGGTATTAAATTAAGAACAATCAACCTTAAAGATTTTAAAAACGAAGCAGCTAAAATCAAATCTGTCTATAATAAAGCTTGGGATAAGAATCTAGGCTTTGTGCCAATGACGGATGAAGAGTTTGACTATGTCGCAAAAGATCTAAAAATGATTGTAGATCCTCGTTTTTGTATTATCGCTGAAAAAGACGGAGAAATAATCGGCTTTGCTGTAGGGATACCTAATGTCAACGAAATCCAAATAAATATAAAGCGAGGTCGACTATTGCCAACAGGTATTTTTAAGTTATTGTTTGGTAAAAAGAAGATAAAGTCGCTAAGGGTTTTGATGCTTGGAGTTCTAGAGGGCTACCGAAAATTAGGAATTGAAGCCTGTTTGTACGGAAGAATTATCAAAAACGCTAAGCCAGCAGGGGTACGTGGAGCAGAATGTTCTTGGATGTTAGAAACAAATTATTTAATGAATCACGCTATTGAACAAATCAATGGTGAACTATACAAACGCTATCGTTTATACGAGAAGGCGATATGAGGAAAAAAATATTCATAACAGGTGCTAGCGGATTTGTGGGGTCACATCTTGTTGAAGAGGCGAGACGTCAGGGATTTGAAATCCATGCAGCTGTAAGAAAAACCAGTAAGATCGACGATATAAAGCAATTTGTTGACGAGTTTGTATTCCCCGACATGAATAATGTTGACGAACTTGAATCTTTATTCCAAAAAGAGAAGTATAACTATATTATACATGCAGCAGCCATGACCAAGGCAAAACGTGAAAGCGATATGCTTAAGGTTAACGTTGGTTATACAGAAAATATTTTAAAAGCTGCCCAGACTGCAAGCGATACTTTAGAGCGTATTGTATACGTCAGTAGTCTCGCAGCGATAGGACCTATCGAGTTCAACAGTGCTACTCTAATAGCCGAGAACTCTCCTTATAATCCCGTGACGGTGTACGGTCGTAGTAAAAAGGCCTCTGAAGAAATGATTAAAGCCAAATTTGCCGCTAGTCCAATTTCTGTGTTAAGGCCGACTGCCGTGTATGGACCACGTGAGCGAGATCTGTTTATCCTATTTGATACCTTAAACAAAGGACTTGATCCTTATATTGGTGCTAAGCCACAAAAACTAAGTTTCGTGTATGTAAAGGATCTTGTGGAAAGTATTTTCAAGGCTTGTACCAAGCCGCAAGGAGGTCTCCAGTTTTATAATATTACGGATGGTCATGTATATTCTAGATATGCTATGGCCGATGTATTTAAAAATACATTCAATCGAAAGTCTTTTCGTCTACATATTCCTTACTCGATCGTGGCATTTATCGCTAAGGTCTCTCAGTCACTATATGCACGGTCTGAAAAAACACCTGTGTTGTATCCAGAAAGGTTGGGCGAACTGACTGCAGAGAATTGGGGTTGCGACATAAGCAAGGCGCAAAAAGAATTGGCTTTTGAACCTAAATATGATCTTTCCTCTGGATTGAGGGAAACGTTGTTGTGGTATAAATCTAATAATTGGCTGTAATAAGATAGATATGAGCAAACAGGAAATAAACAAAAAATTGTTTCAGGACAGAAAGCGTACAAATATACTGAGCGATCCAGAACAGAGATTAATTAGCTATTTGGTGCCACGTATACCAGAGCGTATTACCTCAGACGGATTGACAGCGATAGGTTTTTTTGGATCTTTAATGATTCTAGTGAGCTTTTTGTTAGCAGAATATGTCAATAGGGATCTGTTACTATTGGCTATACCAGGTTTCTTTATCCAATGGTTTGGCGACTCTCTAGATGGTAGAATTGCTTACTATCGTAATAAATCGCGTAAATGGTATGGCTTTGCATTAGATATTGTGATGGATTGGGTTAGTACTGTGTTTATCGGACTCGGATATATTCTATATACTGTAGGCGATTTTAAATATCTAGGATTTGCGCTGGTAGCTCTTTACGGATGGGCCATGATTATATCTCAATTACGGTACCGAATTACAGATAAATATACTATCGATGCTGGATTATTAGGGCCAACTGAAATAAGAGTTGTTGTTTGTCTCGTATTACTTGTTGAAGTTGTTTTTAAGGGGACTATCGACTATAGCGTTTTGGGAATTTGTGTCATATTGTTTTTTATCAATATTGGTGATACAATAAAGCTTCTAGCTGTGGGAGATGCTAAGGATAAAGAAGAGAAGTTGGCTAAGCAACAAGCTGAACAGGCTCCAGAAGATGGCATTTAGAGTTAAAGAGTTTTTTAAAGCACAGCTCTCCGCTTTTTTAGGAGGGCTTTTTGATTTTGGAATTTATTCATTCTGCTATAAAGTCTTATTAATTTCTGCTCCTCTTTCTAACGTCGTCAGCGGAAGTTTAGGAGCTATTGTCAATTTTACGATTAATAGATATTGGTCGTTCAACAGTACTGCAGTTCCTTTAGCAAACCAACTGTGGAAATTTATTGTAGTGGTCGCCGGTAGTATCTTTCTAAAATCTACTGGTATTCATTTTCTTGTAGATGTTTGGCACTGCCATTTTCTATTGTCAAAAGGCCTTGTAGAAATAATTGTTTCCTTGGGGTTTAATTTTACTTTACAGAAGTTTTGGGTGTTTAAGAAATAAGCGGCACTATTTTGTAAAGTGAAGGTGGGAGATTTGTCAGAGAAAAGTCTGAACTACCGCTATAGGTGACTTGGATAACAGTTTTTTTACACAGGACTACCCCTTTCTGTGGTTTGCTTCTTTATATTTGCGCCATATGTTGCGAATACTACACTTTCTAGCGCTTTTCGGTTATCTCAATATACTCTGTTACGAGGTGAAGTATTGCAATGTTTTAGATTTCACACCTGTCGCTTCCAGCGAAACATTGTTGGAAGTTGTATTGGAAGAAATTCTAGAAATGACACATCCCGAACAACATGATAATCTCCCAAATATCTTTTTTGATGATTATCGTATCCTCATGCTCACATTGGGTGTATTACCAGTAATTTTATTCTTTTGTTGGTTAGTTCGAAAGTTATTTCTCTTCTCCAAAGAGATTGATCATCCAACCTACGTTTCTAAAACGTTATGTTTGCCGGGATACTATACATTTCTGTATAGATTTCGTCCATTCTAATTTTTACAATCCCATTTTATTTATTTAAACGTAATACATGGCAGGTCTAGCTTTAGACCTCGCATACGCTTGTTACGTCCTTATTTGATTTTTTACTAAATAATTTATTCATAATTAGATATGAAGAAAAGAAAGTTGATGTATCCAGTATTTGGATGCCTTTTATTTGCCGCGTCGTGTACAGCTAGCAGTAACGAAAACAAATCGGAAGAACAAACTAGAGTCGTTCCCGTAACAGGTCTCCTGCAAATGGATACCACGATTTATAAAGAGTATATCGCCGATATACAATCACAAAGAAACGTAGAGCTTAGGTCAAGACTAGCAGGCTTTTTAAATAGAATCTATGTGGATGAAGGAGCCTTTGTCCGTAAGGGGCAGGTATTGTTTGGACTCAACGATGAAGAGTATAAAGCGGATTTCGCACAGGCAGAAGCCGGATTGAATACAGCAAAAGCTGAAGTAAAGAAGGTAGAGCTTGAACTTGAAAGAACTGCAAAATTAGTGCAGAAAGGTATCATTAGTACAACAGAACAAGACTTACTAAAGGTGCAACTTAGGGCAGCTGTTTCAAAAGTGCAGGAGGCCGAGGCAATCCTGAATCAAGCACGAACCAAGTTAAGCCATACGCAGATTCGCGCACCTTTTGATGGACGTATTGATCGGATTTTACTTAAAGAAGGATCTTTATTAAGTGAAGGGGCTTTGATAACCTCAATCTCTGATTTAGAAAAAGTAAATGTTTACTATAATATTTCCGAGTCAGAATATCTTGCTATTGCCTCAGATTCATCATTTAACAGAAATAAGTTTAAGCAAGAAGTACGCTTAATATTAGCCAATGGTGATCTATATCCTTATACTGGTATTGCTGAAATCGTAGAAAGTGAGTTTGAAGCCAGTACGGGTTCTATCTCTTTACGGGCCAAGTTTGATAATCCAACCGGTTTATTAAAGCATGGGGCTTCAGGACGTATAGGGGTGCCAACACAAACTGGAAATCTCACATTTGTACATCAAAAGTCCGTTTTTGAAATTCAAGACAAAGCCTATGTTTACGCAGTCAAAGATAATAAGGTTAAGATGATTCCATTTAAGAATGGGCAACGCGTAGGACACTATTATATTGTAGAAGATGGGCTACCAGCAGATGTACAAGTTGTTTTCGAAGGAATTCAGTCTTTGCGGGATGGTATGAGCATACAACCAAAACCAATTAATAACTAGAAACGGAGGCGATTTAGATGTTTGAAACATACATTAGAAAGCCAGTGCTATCACTGGTAATCTCAATTTTTATTACGCTGTTAGGACTTTTGGCATTATTTACATTGCCGATTACCCAGTTTCCGGATATTGTTCCGCCTTCTGTCGTCGTGACCGCCAATTATACAGGGGCTAATGCAGAGGTAAGTACCAATGCGGTAGCTATTCCGTTGGAGCGTGCCATCAATGGAGTAGCAGGGATGACCTATATGAATACGGTGTCTACCAATAATGGAACAACTTTGATTCAAGTCTTTTTTAAAGTTGGCGTGGATCCTGATATTGCGGCAGTGAATGTGCAAAATAGAGTAACTACTGTTTTGGATGAGTTGCCTGAGGAGGTAATCAAGGCCGGTGTTACTACAGAAAAGGAGGTAAACAGTATGTTGATGTACCTGAACCTCTATACGGATGATGCTACGGCTGATGAGCGATTTATTTACAATTTTACCGATATTAATGTACTCAAAGAGCTGAAGCGTATCGAAGGGGTAGGCTTTGCCCAGATTATGGGAATGAAGGATTATGCCATGCGAATCTGGGTCAAACCAGATCGGCTATCGGCGTATGCAATTTCTACAGAGGAGCTCGTTACGGCATTAAGGAGACAAAATATAGAAGCAGCCCCAGGTCAGACTGGAATTAGTTCGGATAAAGCGGTGAATATGCAACAGTATGTACTCCGTTATCCAGGTAAGTTTACCGAGGTAAGTGAGTATGAAAACGTGCCTATTCGAGCCAATGCTGATGGTTCTATTATTCGAATTAAGGATATTGCAGATGTCGAGTTTGGATCTTTGGACTATGAGATGGTATCCAAGACTGATGGAAGACCTTCTGCTTCTATTATGTTGAAGCAGCTCCCAGGGTCGAATGCCCAAGATGTAATCCAAAGTGTGAAGGATAGGATGGCCGAGCTTAAGGAGTCGACCTTTCCTCCCGGCATGACCTATACAATGGGGTACGATGTGTCAAGATTCTTGAATGCATCTATATCGAGTGTGTTGATCACCTTGTTGGAAGCGTTTATTCTGGTGTTCCTAGTTGTGTTTATCTTTCTTCAAGATTTTAGAGCTACCGTAATTCCTATTTTGGCCGTCCCCGTTAGTTTGATTGGCGCGTTGTTCTTTATGCAGATGATGGGATTTTCTATTAATCTATTGACCTTATTTGCATTGGTACTGGCTATTGGAATTGTGGTTGACAATGGGATTGTGGTCGTCGAAGCAGTATATGCGAAGATGGAAGATGAACATCTTCCGCCATTGGAAGCAACAATTGCAGCGATGAAAGAAGTAGGAAGTGCAGTAATTGCGATTACTTTGGTGATGTCTGCGGTATTTATTCCTGTTGCATTTCTGTCTGGACCGGTAGGGATTTTCTACCGACAGTTTTCACTCACTTTGGCGGCCTCTATCGTTATCTCAGGCATTAATGCACTTACCCTTACACCGGCCTTGTGTGCTTTAATTCTGAAATCACCACACGATAAGAAAGAAAGTAATGGTTTATTGTCCCGTTTTTTCAAAGGATTTAATGCCGTATACGATAAAATAGGGGGCGGATATAAAAATCTATTGTCACGTATTGCTGGTCGTAGAGTGGTTACTTTGGGTGCTCTCGCAGTGATGTTTGTTCTTACCTGGGGATCGGCCGCTATTCTACCTACAGGCTTTATTCCCACCGAAGATCAGGGAATGATTTATGTAGCAGTGACTACTCCTCCGGGTGCAACAGTAGACCGTACCGAAAAGGTTCTTGATGAAGTGGACCGTATAGCGAGAGAACTGGATATTGTAGAGACTGTATCGACCTTAGCTGGATACAGTATCGTGACCGAAGTTTCGGGCTCATCCTATGGGATGGGGATGATTAATCTGAAAGCTTGGGATCAGCGTGATGAAACCGTGGATGATGTCATGAAGGTTCTTCGAGAGAAAACCAGTCATATAGCAGATGCTACTATTGAGTTTTTTCCACCTCCCACTGTCCCCGGTTTTGGTAACTCTTCGGGCTTCGAGTTACGGTTATTAGATAAAAGTGGCAATGAAGATTTGTCAAAAACCAGTCTTGTCCTGAATGATTTTATTAAAGAATTGAATAACGATGATGTAATCGAAAGTACCAGCACCACATTTGATGTTAACTTTCCACAGTATATGCTTGAAATCGATTATGACCTAGCTGCCAAGAAGGGGATATCCGTTGAGAACTCCATGAATACCCTTCAGACTCTTTTGGGGAGTCAGTACGCAACAAACTTTATCCGTTACGGACAGATGTATAAAGTAATGGTTCAGTCGGATGCTTTTTCACGTCAAAAGCCAGAAGATGTATTAGCATTGTATGTTAAAACGGCCGATGGAGATATGGTTCCTTATTCCTCTTTTATGACAATGAAGCGGGTTTATGGACCGGAACAAATTACACGCTATAATATGTTCAGTTCTGCTATGATTACAGGTCAAGCGGCGGCAGGGTTTAGCTCCGGACAAGCTATTGAAGCTGTAGAACGTATTGCTGAAAGTCTACCGCAAGGATATGAAATCGAATGGTCAGGTATGACACGAGAGCAAAAGATATCCGGCAATCAAGCAGGCTACATCTTTTTATTGTGTTTAGTATTCGTTTATTTGCTTTTAGCAGCGCAGTATGAAAGCTTTTTGCTGCCATTACCTGTCATCCTTTGTCTGCCCGCTGGAATCTTTGGAGCTTTTATATTCTTGAAGGTTTTTGGACTTGAGAACAATATCTATGCACAGGTAGCTTTGGTCATGCTTATCGGACTATTAGGTAAAAATGCGATTCTAATCGTAGAATATGCTAATTTAAAGTACAAGCAGGGTATGGACATCTTTACCGCGTCCGTAGAGGGGGCTGTAGCCAGATTGCGACCTATTTTAATGACCTCCTTTGCATTCGCGGCAGGACTTATTCCATTAATGCTAGCTAACGGTGCAGGTGCTGTAGGAAACAGGACCATCGGTACGGCCTCGGTGGGAGGGATGGTAATCGGTACCATTTTAGGTGTTATTGTCATTCCTGGATTAGTAGTTTTGTTTTCAAAGAAAAGCAACACTAAAAAGAGCGGGCAGATTGTTGTGGTATTAGCAGCTTTTTTTCTTATATCGGCTTGTACCGTGCCTAAAAAGATTATCAAATCAGAGATCAGTGATGAATTGAAACTGGATGCCAAAGGGGTGTTGATGGATTCGATTTCTCTCGGAAATATCCCTTGGCAAGAGGCGTTCTCGGATCCATATTTGAAAAGCCTTATTGATACAGTGTTATTGAATAATAAGGATCTTAAACAGACTGTTCATCGCATAGAAATAGCTCAAGCTAATTTTAGGCAACGTAAGGCCGCATTATTACCAACATTGGATGCAGCAGTAGAAGCGGGGTTAAAGAAGTACGGTCATTATACAGAATCGGGTATAGGTAACTACGATTCTAATTTCTCGGAAAACCTAAAGACAAACGAGAAGCTTCCTGAACCGTTTATCCCCGATTATTTTGTAGGAGTACGCTCGTCTTGGGAGATTGATCTATGGGGGAAATTAAGGAATAGAAGAGAAGCTGCATTTGTAGGGCTTTTATCAGAAAGCGAAACCACAAGACTATTGGAGACGGAATTGATCAGTAGTGTTGCGGCAGCGTATTTCGAATTGATCGGACTAGACCAAAAGGTAAAGGTGTACGAGCGAAATATAATATTGCATGAACGTGCGCTGAGTATTATTGAAGCACAAAAAGAAGCTGGACGTGCTGATGAATTAGGAGTGCAGCAGTTTAAGTCTATTTTAGCGGAATCCAAAGGACGTAGAGCTTTGGCATTGCAAGAAATCTTAGGATACGAACATCAAATCAATCAACTCCTAGGACGTGTTTATCAACCTATAGAGCGTACCAAAGAACATGTGTCAAATCATGAAATATTTGATGAGTTGCATGTGGGAAATATAGATTTGCTATTTAACAATCGTGTCGATATCCGCAGAGCAGCGTTAGAATTACAACGTAGTTTTAGCGATTTAGAAGTTGCTCGCCTCTCCTTTCTTCCTTCGGTAGCTATCAGCCCTTATTTTGGACTACAAAGCTTTAGTATAGATCAACTTTTTAATTTGGATAAATCTGTTGCTTATGGTATTTTGGGGAGTGTGACAGTGCCAATTTTCAGACAACGGGAGTTGAAATCTCAATATGAGATAATGAAGGCAAATTATGGAATAGCATTTTTAGAGTATGAAAAAATGGTATTGAATGCGGTCAACGAAATTTCATTGGCATTACATACGCAGCGTGCTATTGTTGAACGCGAAGTGTTAGTGCACGATCAAGTTGAGGCCTTGGAATCAGCAATTGTTGCGGCAGAAGAACTATTTATTGCTGGACGGGTAAATTATCTAGATATTGTAACGGCGCAAAAAGATGTTATCGTTGCACAAGAGGCAAAGGTTGATGTTTTGAAAGAAAAAATGTTAAATCAAATTGTATTGTATAAGGCATTAGGAGGCGGTTGGAAATAATAGAAGAAGTTTTTGAAAATGAAAAGACTCCCCATTTTGGTGGAGTCTTTTTTATGAACTTTATGTTTGATTTTTATCTGGAACTGAGTGAAAATGGCCTGTATCGTACTATCTAGGTGGAAGCTATTATGATCATGATGTTTTATAAATCAACAGGATCGTTATTGCTCGGTAGGGGGTGACTTAGCTCAGGATCAGAAGTGTCAGGTTGTTTTGGATATGCTACTTATTTAGAGGTAATTTAGGATGTAGTTGCGAAAACGGAGATAGTCAATACATGTGTTTCTTTTATATAAGTTCTTAGGTGGTATTTATATCCGAGTTTAATAGGTAATAGAACCGGTACATATTCTAGTTTTATAGAGATTTTCTAGGGTTATAATAGAGGGTTTGTAGAGGGTTCATAGAGGTAAACCTCTATTTTCTCTCTAGGATCCCTCTGTTAAAATAGGAGTGTTATATGTAAAGCCTGGAATTACCCTGCCTTCTTTGTTATCATAGGGGCGAAGGGCTAGGGGAGGAAACCTGTTTTCCGGAGTGCTTCCGTATATAGAATACGTAAGATACTACAGGTACCGGTTCTTATTTAGGACGTACCCCGGGGGTAGGAGCTGTGTTCTTGTGATTTTATCCTTCAATGTTACAGTAGGTTAAGTTAAATGTAAATAAATAAGTCATGAAAGATTAGGAACTGATAGGATTATTGTCCTATCTTTGCACCACTCCGCAAGGGAGGAACGGTCGGATCTAAGGACGAGGCCATGAAAAAAGAAGGGTTTAAAGTTATTTAAACGCAGGGATGAAAGAGAGGCCGTTAAAAATAAATTTCACATTTATTTTGGAGGTTTGAAAAAGATTCCTACCTTTGCAGTCCCAACGGAAACGAAGGGCAACAGAAAAGTAAGATAAGGGATTTATTTCCGACATCATAAAAGCAGAAGCGCGAAGCGGATGCGATAGAAGTTCTTTAAAAAATGATCATGTAACGTAACGAGTAGTGTTGAGAAACAACGAAAGTTAAAAAAATCAGCCTTTAGTTTTAGAATTAGAAATTATAATAAAGACAATTCTATTTTTATAAATAGTCTTGGTCTTACACTTCATTTTACAATGGAGAGTTTGATCCTGGCTCAGGAT
>NZ_FUZF01000003.1:464588-465660 GCF_900168125.1 Sphingobacterium nematocida | reverse complement strand
GCTTCTTTACCAAGAAGTCGGGCAGCCGCTCCAAAGCGATATCCCAGGCCTTTCTCTACGGGTTATTTATTATCGTAATCTATGTCGCTCTGGGGATGTTGATCACCATAGCATTTGGTCCGGAAGCATTGAATGAACTGTCTACAAACGGGATATTCAACTTCTTTTTCTTTCTTCTACTGGTTGTTTTTGCGGCATCATTCCTTGGTGCTTTCGAGATCACACTACCGAGTTCTTTTGTCAACAAGATCGATGCGCAGTCGGACAAAGGCGGTCTTATCGGACTGTTCTTCATGTCGGCCAGTCTAGCGGTAGTTTCCTTCTCCTGTACAGGTCCTATCATCGGCACCTTATTGGTCGAGGCGGCGACACGCGGCGAACGTCTAGGTCCTGCAATAGGTATGTTGGGCTTTTCTATTGCACTGGCAGTACCTTTTGTACTCTTTGCGATGTTCCCATCGATGCTCAAGTCTATGCCTAAATCCGGTGGCTGGTTGAACAGTGTAAAGGTTGTTCTCGGATTCCTGGAACTGGCCCTTGCACTTAAGTTTCTCTCCAATGTGGATCTTGCCTACAACTGGAACCTGATTGACCGTGAAGTGTATTTGGCGCTGTGGATTGTAATCTTCGGATTGCTGGGACTGTACCTTATCGGAAAGATCCAGTTTTCGCACGATAGTCCATTGCTGTTTCTTTCCATTCCACGTACGATGTTCGCTATATTGGTATTCTCCTTTGTGGTGTACATGGTGCCCGGTCTATGGGGAGCGCCTCTGAAAGCGATATCGGCATTCTTACCTCCTATAGGTACACAGGATTTTGATCTGAACAATATGGCCTCTGGTGGAGGTGGCGGGCATACGGCAGATCCCGCTGCGGCAAGCCGTAAACATTATACCTACTTCCATAGCAAGTCAACGATCAAAGGGTTGGATCCTTACTACGATTACGACGAAGCGTTAGCTGCTGCCAAAGAACAGAAGAAACCGTTGTTGGTAGATTTTACAGGCTGGAACTGTGTCAACTGCCGTAAGATGGAAGCTGAGGTATGGAGCAGTCCTAAGGTCAGAGC
>NZ_FUZF01000003.1:0-464578 GCF_900168125.1 Sphingobacterium nematocida | reverse complement strand
GTTTCTTTCCATTCCACGTACGATGTTCGCTATATTGGTATTCTCCTTTGTGGTGTACATGGTGCCCGGTCTATGGGGAGCGCCTCTGAAAGCGATATCGGCATTCTTACCTCCTATAGGTACACAGGATTTTGATCTGAACAATATGGCCTCGGGTGGAGGTGGCGGGCATACGGCAGATCCCGCTGCGGCAAGCCGTAAACATTATACCTACTTCCATAGCAAGTCAACGATCAAAGGGTTGGATCCTTACTACGATTACGACGAAGCGTTAGCTGCTGCCAAAGAACAGAAGAAACCGTTGTTGGTAGATTTTACAGGCTGGAACTGTGTCAACTGCCGTAAGATGGAAGCTGAGGTATGGAGCAGTCCTAAGGTCAGAGCCATGCTTAACAACGAATTTATCCTCGTTGAGCTTTATGTGGATGATAAGGTCCTTACACTGCCTGAAAGCGAACATTACGTATCTAAGCAGACAGGTAAGAAGATCAATACGGTGAGCAAGCGTAATGCAGACTTCCAGATATCTAAATTCCAGAGCAATTCCCAGCCTTTGTACGCGCTGTTGGATAACGAAGGTGAGTTGTTGGTTCCTACCGGTGGAGCCGTGTACGACATCGAGAAGTATGCAGCGTTTCTACAATCAGGAATCGATGCGTTCAAAGCAAAATAGTACTTTACTAATTGTTTAATATATGGTCCCTTTTTCATGAAAATGTAAAGGGACTTTTTTATATCTCTTTACTCCATATTTCATATATTGGATCACCTTTTGAACTATTGCCAGAGTGGTGCCACTGCCCTTGCTTGAGTTCCCCTTTAAAGTCTAGCTGAACCCCCACTCTTGTGTTGTCTCGTGAAAAGAAAAGGATGTGTTCTGTGTATGCTGTATTGGAAAAACTATAGTGACCACCTCCAGTACCATAGAATCCCTTTACAGCAGGATTGATCGCAATCCATTGAAAGAAGCCATCTATCATTATCTTAATAGTCTTACGTGATGATTTTGGAATCTGACTCATTTGAGCATCTGATTGTCTACCCGTTATGCGCCACAGACCATCCAAATCTTGGGGTTTGGAGGTTTTTCGTTTGTAGATAATACCGTCTAATACGAGCTGATGTGTTTGCATTTTGGTTGGTATCTTCAGTTCAGAGCCTACGAGCTGAGGTGCGATATCATTGTATTCAGTCTGTACAGTAATGATTTGACCATCAAAGGTAAATGGTCCACCTTCCGTCCCAATGTATTTCCGGTCTTTGTAGGTAATATGGCTGCTATAGTTATCTACGAACAACCATAAATGAGTGGTGTCTCCTTGCTTCGCAGCAAAGGCACCAACTAATTGTTTTGTCTGGGCCTGACTCGTAAAGCAAACCGCGGCAAGGATGATGAATAATATGTTTTGCATACAAAAAGTGCTTGGTACACTTAAAGTTACGTAATCTTGGTTAAATAGGTGCAATGTGGGGTAAAGGGGTGTTGGAATTAAAATCAAATTTCCCTAAGTTTGTTAATTATAATCCTTAAACCTTTAATACTAATTTACTATGATCAAAAAATATGTTGTTTACTCTTTGATTTCGGGTTTTGCAATTGTGGGACTTAACGCTTGTGGAGACGCAACACAAAAGGCAGAGAAAGAAGAGATTCATAATGCCGCTACACAAACCATCCCTAAAGAAGCCGAAGGTTTGATTGGTCGATGGGATATCACCGTAGAGAAAGAGGGTAAACAAGTTCCATCTTGGTTGGAAGTAAAACTTTCAGGTTTTAATGTGTTGGTTGGTTCTTTCGTTGCTGATGCAGGTAGCAGTAGACCAGTATCCCACATTAAGTTAGATAAAGGTAAGTTTTCGTTTGAGATTCCACCGCAATGGGAAGGAGGAGAAGGTGTATTTACGATTCAAGGAGAGCTTGTTGGAGAAGAGATAAAGGGAACAATAACTAGTAATAAGGGCAATGTCTTTAATTTTAGTGGCGTAAAAGCTCCTTATTTGGTCCGTACAGGAGAGGTAAAATGGGGTGAGCCAATAGAGTTATTCAATGGTAAAGATTTAACCGGTTGGACTACTTCGAGTGAAGACAATCAATGGATTGTTAAAGATGGTGTGCTTGTTAATCAAAAGGCAGGTGCAAATTTGATATCGGATCAAAAGTTTGAAGATTTCAAATTGACGACCGAATTTCGGTATGCAGAAGGCGGGAACTCGGGTATTTATCTACGCGGTCGCTATGAAGTACAGATAGAGGATTCTCCAAAAGATAGACATCCTGGGGCTTTGTATTTTGGCGGTGTTTATGGTTTCTTAGCTCCGAGTGAGATGGCTACAAATGGAGCGAATGAATGGAATACTTATGAAATTACGCTCCGAGGAAGAATGGTGACGATTGTCTCGAACGGAAAAACAATTATTAATAACCAAGAAATACCAGGAATAACAGGAGGGGCATTGGATAGCAAGGAAGGGGAGCCAGGGCCGATCTATTTACAAGGAGATCATACCGGCGTTGAGTTTAGAAAGATTAGTATCACGCCAGTGAAATAGAAGTAATTTTTACATTAATGGTCTGTTAAGAATATTCGTATTGCTGACAGACCATTTTTTTTTTGACTTTATTTATGTTACAGATATTCTCTAGATTTTGTGTTGTTATAGTGCTGGCATTGATTGCAAACCGGACAATTGCCAATACAGATTCTCTTATGATCTCAAGAATTTACCACCAATCATTCTATCATGGAGAAGCTTATGAAAACCTGCGTTACCTGACAAAAGATATCGGTCATCGTATTACAGGGTCGCAGCAAGCGGCTGCGGCGGTGCAATGGTCTAAGAAATTAATACAACAATTGCCTTTTGATAAGGTATATCTGCAGGATGTAAAGGTGCCTTATTGGAGCCGTGGTGCTAAAGAACAAGCTATAATAGTCGGATCTGGACAGAAACTGAATGTACTGGCACTAGGGGGGTCGGTTGCTACACCTGCAGGAGGGATAGAAGCTGAAGTAATTGAAGTAGAATTGCTATCGGATCTTCGAAAGTATGGAGATGATGTGCGTGGGAAGATTGTTTTTGTTAACAAACCTTGGGATGAATCTCTTGTAGAAACTGGTGTGGCTTATGGGTTAAATAGCGCGCAGCGTAGCAGAGGACCCGCAGAGGCTGCTAAGTTAGGAGCAGTAGCCTATTTATTTCGGTCCCTGGGGTCAGGTATTGACGATTATCCACACACAGGCGCTACACGATATACCCAAGGTATTGATAGTATTCCTGCAATGGCAATTTCTGCCATCGGAGCAAATACACTAAGTACTGCGCTTAAACATAATGCAAAACTGCGTGTATTTCTGCAACAGAGTTGTGCGTGGCAAGGGGAGGTATCTTCACATAATGTTATCGGTGAATGGACAGGGACAGAATCTCCAGAACAGATCATTACTATTGGAGGACATTTGGATTCTTGGGATGTAGGAGAAGGAGCACATGATAATGGAACGGGTACGATGGGTACATTGGATGCTATAAGGACACTTATGAAAATTGGTTACAAGCCAAAACATACAATTCGTCTGGTGTTCTATATGAATGAAGAAAACGGAGTTCATGGCGCCTCACAATATGGATTAAAGTCAAAAGAAAGGAACGAAAATTTGATCGCTGCAATAGAGAGCGATGCTGGGGGATTTGCACCAAGGGGATTTGATATAAAGGCGACGCAGGAAGCGGTACAGTGGATCCAAAGCTATTGGAAACCTTTATTTGAAAAATCTTATTGGGTATCTAGATTTCTGGAAGGAAATCCTGGTGTAGATTCTGGTGTCTGGGGTAAATACTATACTAAAGCTCTGATGTTTAATTTTAGACCAGACCCGCATCGTTATTTTGATTTGCATCATACGGACAAGGATGTCTTTGAAGCCGTAGATAAACGGGAACTCCAATCAGGAGTAGCTGCTTTAGCTTCTTTATTATACTTATTGGATAGTCAATATCGTAATATTCCTAACTAAGAAGTTTGTTATACTCCGATATGTACAACCACAATATCGGGGTTACGATAGGAGGGGTGGTATGATGCGATACTACCACTTCGTTTATAATACGCGAGTTCTTCGTAAACGACTTCCCGAAGGACTCCTTTACCTTTCCCATGGATAAATTCAATTTGGGTATATTCCCAATAAATTGCAGCGTCTAGAGATTCTCTTAATTTGTCTAGGGATGCTGCCACAAGGCCCTCTGCATCGTATTCTTCGATGTCGTCAATAAAAGAGTCTGTGTGTAAGTCTACTGTCTTAGGAGGTCTAGGTAATGTACGCGACATCTGGTGTTTACTTAGAATATAATTGATTTGTCAGGGTTATTTTGTATGTAATCCAATTTACTTTGGAACATCACTGCCATTTTTTTTGCTCTCCATTTAGCCTCATCGGCTTTTTCGCCAATGAAGAGGTCATCGACGGTTTGACTGAAAAGCGTCAGCCAATGATCGAAATGTTGTTGACCTATGGGTAGATGGGCATGTGGAGGAAACGGTCTGCCATCATAAGTATATTCATTTAGTAAGAGGGTCTGCCAGAACCTATACATTTTGGATAGATGTTCAGGCCATTTATCCTGTATGTTCTGATTAAAGATAATGCCCAGCATTTCGTCCTGGCGAATACGATCATAGAACGTATCTACGAGTAGTTTTATGTCTTCAAGTCTAATTATATCTTTCTTTTCCATCTTCCACACTATATGTTAACAGATTATAAAGTTCTTGATTTTTTCTGATATTGTCGTCAGCACGATGTCTGTATTTATAATATCAATGATGCTCCGAAAATTATTTATCAAAAAATCAGTCTATTGCCTATTATTTTGTGGTGATTGCTTTGAATAGTCAAAACAGGTTCCTATATTTGCATCACTTTAAAGGTGATACCTTTTCGGGGTGTAGCGTAGCCCGGTATCGCGCCACATTTGGGATGTGGAGGTCGTAGGTTCGAATCCTGCCACCCCGACACAAAAGCTCTAACGAAAGTTGGAGCTTTTTTTTGTTTGTGGCGGATGAGAACCGTTGGTTCGATCCATAGGAGCTTTAGGATTGTGCTTGGGTGTAGTGGGGGGGGGCAGGATGAGATATCCTATTTTCAAAGTTGTATTTCTTTTCTGTGCAGCATCCTGTTTTTGAAGATGATTTCGGATTTGTGTAACATCGCTTGATGTTGGTCTGATATTTGTAAAATGGAATTAAATAATGTTTTTTATATGAAGAGAGAGATAATTTTGATTCTGATAGCGCTGTTTACTTTAAGCTTAAGTTCCTGCTATGTTAATAAGCACCCTCATGGTCATGTTCCACCGGGGCAGGCGAAGAAGATTCATGGTGAAAAATCGGCAAAACGATACGCACCTGGTCAACAGAAGAAACATCATAAAAAAGGTAAGGGACATTACAAGCATAGTGTCTATCTGGACTAGCTTTCGGTTGTTTTTAGATTGGGCATAAAAAAGGCTTCACACATTTGCGTGAAGCCTTTTCTAATATTTAAAAATCAAAATATGTTCTGTTGTTAGCAGTATTCGTCAAAAGCTGCAACAAGGTTGTCTGCTATCATTTGTGCTGGTCTGCCTTCAATCATGTGTCTTTCGATCATGTGTACTAGTTTTCCGTCTTTAAAAAGAGCCATAGCAGGCGAGGATGGGGGGTAGGGAAGCATGTATTGGCGAGCTTTGTCAACAGCTTCTTTTTCCATACCAGCAAATACTGTAACTAATTTAGTCGGGTGTTTAGCGTTTTGTACAGCTGCTTTTGCTGCTGGACGTGCATTTGCTGCAGCGCATCCGCAAACAGAGTTTACTACTACAAATACGGTACCTTCAGAAGGTATTGCAGCGTCAACTTCTTCTACTGTCTTTAGTTCTTGAAAGCCCGAGTCCGTTAATTCTTGACGCATTGGGGCTACTAAATATTCTGGATACATCTGTTTTTGAATTTAAATGTTTAAAATAAAAATTAGCATAAGCAATCGATCTTTAAAGAGAAGTCTCTAAAATTTGAAAACCTACTTGTAGCCACAAAGATAATCTATTATAGTGATCCAGCCAAGGAGTGATCCTCAGTATAATGTCAGATTATAACGAGGACTATTCATATGTTTTTAACTCGAATTGAATGGTTGGATTCTCTTTATTCTTTAATGTAAAAACATTTTTTGCAATAGTTTTTGTCTCTTGATCCTGCAGAATGTATTTAAGATTTCTGTTTATCTCTATTTTTTTTTGTTTTAACGCTTCAAGCATTTCTTTTAATAGAACTGGGCAGAAGTTGCTTTTGTGTTCCAGGTTGTGTAATGCTCCCCTTCTCATAAGTTCTGTATTAAGTTTCTTAATAATTGTTTGATATAAACAAAATTAAGATATGATAGGGGGGAATCCTATACCCAATTATGAGTATTTTTTAGCTATTTAGTTCAAAAAAGACTGTCAAACCCACTGTCTTTGTACCATTTTAAGGTTTTGTAAAAAGTGTGAGCAGGGCCTGCGTTCTCTGAACTAGGGATGTAGCAGGTTAGGCCTGAGTTAGTTTTAATTTCGAAACCATTGAAAAATTGAGTGTTCGCCTTATACAGAGTAGCTTTTTCTAAGCTTGTTTTCGTTTTCTGATAATTAGGATTGTTGTTGTAGTTTTGATTGAGGAAGTCAAGAAAGTCAAATGCTATTAGTGGATTGCCGAAGCGATCGAAGTCCATGCGTTGAATATTGTTGCGGTTGAAGTCTGTATACAAAGGAGGCTGTGATTGAAGGGTAATTTTTGTTTGGGTTGCTAGTTCTTGCAGTTGATCCGCTTTAATTACAGAAATAGTTGCCGATTGGTTAAGTCCTGATAAGCTATTGTAGTGGTCGAAATATTTTTTGGCTATGGCTTTGTATCCTTCTGAGCCAGGTAAGAACAGGTCATTCGTTATCTTATCATAAGGCATGCCATTGGATACAACTTCGCCAGGTGATGCTATAAAATATTTTGCCTTATCTTTTATTTCATACAGTACTTCAGTGCTTGCCATCGAGCAGGCGTCAAACATGATAAAGTCGAAATTGTTAGGGAGGGCATTGTTTAAGTCGGTAATGTCCATGACGTGTCCATCGTCATCCCCAAAAGATCTGAGTTTAATACCTCCTTGGCTGGCAGGGATCCATCCGGTGGCATGCGACCAAAGTATCAGTCCATAGCTTTCTGCAGGATAGAGGCTTTGTACTTCATTTATGACAGACTTCATTATTGTTGGGTCGGAAGAGCTGTGCGGAAAATAGTCTTTTATTTTTTTAAAGTCACCTTGGCCGCTGTTAGTTTTGCTTACTTCATATAGTGCTGGTTTTTCGTTGGGTAGTCGGGTGTATACGATTAGATTACCGTCGATATCGCCTATAGCGTCTTCCATTTGGCGCATGTTTTTGTAGGCTTCTTCTTCTAAACTATTGTTAGCAGCGAGGTACACGAGCACAGTTCTGAACTTTTGCTTAGCTTCCGGTTCTAGTTTTGATTTTCCACAAGCAGCAAATAGAAGAGTTAAAAAAAATAGGGGATATAGGAGTGTCTTTTGCATCGTTATGATGATTTGGAGTGTAATATAAAACTAATTTCTTTATTACATGATTTTTTTGTTTTTGAGTTTGGTGTAAAATCGTGTTGAAAAGTATAGACCTATGCTGCTGGTTAGTAGTAGTATAAGTGTTTCTGTGAGTTCTCTGTTCATATTTTAACGGTTAATTCAATTTTTGGTCAGATTGGGTTCTGTTCTTATCTAAAAAAGGGCGGCTATTGCCGCCCTCTAAAAAGATATGAACTGTTTAAATATTTGTTCTGCTTTTTTAGAACTCTCTTATGTTAGTTCTTCTCGATAACGATTTTTACTACTTGAGTCATCTCACTAGCGTTGTAAGTTCCATTATTGTATCTATTTGGAAGCTTAATCGTAGCTTCTACAACAATGTTCTTAGTAATTGTATTCGCTCCAGAGTTTGTCCATACTACGTGAGCAGAATTAGGAGTGCCGAAGTTTGCAACTGTAAGTGATGTGCTGGACGGTAAATCGTTTGTAGTAACGGTGCCGGCTGAATTGCGCGCAAAAATAGTCGTTCCAGGTGTGTCTTCGTAGTAAGCTTTTAATGATACAGTGTTTGAGTTCAATCCTCTAACCGTGTTGAAGAATTCAGCAGCATTAAAGTTGCCAACCAGACCAAATCTGTTCAAGCGCTCATTGTTAAACGTTGCATTTGTACCGTTATAGACTCCTGTGTTAGGTGATGGTAGATAGTTCTCTAAACTGAAGAATTGTCTCAAGCTCACACGGATTGGATCGTTACCATTATTTCCAGATGATTTATCGGTAATCGATGTCGTTCCGTTTTGTAAAACGACTATTGGTTTAACTGGGTTCTTGAACTGTACTTTTACTATTTCGGAGTGGTATGCAGCGGTATTCCCATTCAAGAAGTATTCAATCTTAACATCCAGTGTTTTATTGTTCGCTCCTGTATTCCATCCTCCTACAAAGTAGTATGCGTTTTCGTTGTCTACACTACTTGTAACTAGATTATTTCCATTATTTTTAAGGTGGAATAATTGACCTACTGATGGATCTTGTTGTCCTGAAGCTAGGTTTCCTGAGAGGGTTGATGATGCCGTTTGGCTTACTCCGAATCCAGCAACATTATTATTTAATATTGTGTAGCGGTGTGTAACATTTGGCCCTGATATACCGTTGTTTATTTGAAGGAACTCAGACATATCACCACCCATGTACCAGTCGTTTGCTCCTAACTCTTTGCCAAATACACGTAGATTACCATTTTCTATGAAACCAGCTTTTTTAACATGCATTATTGTACCATTAATGCCAACAGTTACTGTAATAGATACATTAACAACTGGTAGGGTTGAATTTCCTGCTTTTGGTTCATAGCGACCTGTTAATACGTATGTTCCCGGGTTAACCTTAGTTTGGTCAACTGTAACTTTTCTGTCGACATTTTGATTTGAATTATCCATGTCTTGGAACGTAAACCAGCTCGCTGAGACAGCACCTAAATTAGCGGATCCTGTTGGATTAGCGATCGTTCTTGCAGCACTGATATAGTTCCAGTCATATGAACTATGGAATACTGAAGATGATCCACCTGTTAAATTATACGCTTGATCTAAAATAGTGTTAGGTTGTCCGAAGTATAGCGTAGCCTGTTGAGCCGATGCTGATGTTAATGTGATACCAGCTGTGCTAGGAATATTAATTGAATTGACGCTATTTTGTTTAAATGCAATTTTAACGTAACGTGTGGCGATAACCGTAGGAGAACTAGCGCTCGCAAATAAGTCCACCTTAACAATTGCGTAATTTCCTGATGGTGAGTTTCCTATGGCAGCGTGGTTGTAAGATCCTGGAGTTGACTCTTTTACTGTTATAACACCGGTCTGGTTGTTTAAGTTGAGCCAATTTTCTTGTTGAGGGTGGGTGGTGTTATTTGCGAATGAGAAACGCAAATCGTATCCTCCTAATCCATGATCATCCATAGATACGATTTTGTCACCAACTTGTGTACGAGCAAAGAAACCTCTCAATTGTTCTTCCAAATTTACAGCGCCTTTGTAGTTTGTGTTATTTTCTGGGATGGCTTTTCCTGGAATAACTTTTTCGGCATTTTCGAAAATATTTAACTCAAAGTGAGCAGTGTTTCCTTCTGCACTTGATGCTGTAAAGTTTGTGTTTACAGAGTTGTTTGCAACTTGAGTAAATGAATTTCCGTTAAATGAACTAGTTTGATATCCAGTTAAGTACTCGTATTTAGAAGTTGGAGTTGCTTTTGCTGCTTTTTCAATTGTAACCTCGTCTTGTTCAACAATTTCTTCCTTAGCGATATTGAATGGCGAAGCAACGAATTTCTGACCAGTAGCGGCTTTAGCATTGTTTACCTGTAAGGCGATGAATAGGTCTGTAGCGCCTGCTGCTGTTGGGAAGGTAGAATTTGCATTTGAAGGACGGTATTTTACAGTGATATCACCGAATGTTTTTACCGCTGCGCCTACTGCAGTGAAATTAGGACTAACTGTTCCTCCGGATGAACGGAATTCAACTTTTTCCGAACTTTGTGTTAATAAACCGGTTGCTTCGTAGTTTTCAATCTTTACACCGAATGGATTTAAGTTATATTTGATCTCCGCATAACCTTGTAATAGGGTCTGTTTGCTTGAGATGTCATCGACGATACGAGGGAAGAAAACGACTGGGCTATTATTATTTGTAAATGTAGGTACAATTGCAAGGCTGTTAACTGCTACAGCTTCTGTCGCTAAGAAGATAGAGTCTGATGCTACACCTTTTGCGTCAGTGAATACGACATTATAGCCACCATCTACAGCTACCATGGCGATATCTCCAGAATAAGCCTGTACTGTAGTTTGCGTACCATCTAGTGCCCAATATTGTTTGCCGTCATTTCCTGTTACAATAGAAACTACTGTTCCATTCTGACCAGCAGGGCCTTGAGCGCCTGTTTGGCCGTTTTGACCTGTTTGTCCAGTTGCCCCAGTATCTCCCTTGTCTCCTTTATCTCCCTTAGGACCTTGTGCTTTAACGCCTGTGTCTACTGCTGCTGCACCACCATTGGCGATCCAGAAATTACCGTTCTGACCAATAGTTACGATTGGCGAACTTCCTGCTGCGCCCGCTGCACCTGTAGCTCCAGCGGCTCCAGTAGCTCCAGTGTCCCCTTTAGCTCCTGCTGCACCATTTCTGATTTGGTAGGGTACAGTAGTACCGTCGGATTTTTTAAAAACGATATCAAAACCGCCTGCTACTGAGGTGACCGATTGAACCACCATGTTGCTCGCGAACGATGCTAATGATGTTTTTAAGGTAGCAATATCAGAGGTGTTCTGATTGATGCTCTGTTCTAGACGCGATATATCGTCGTCATACTTTTTACAGCCTTCGAGTACTACTGCACTACTTATGGCAATAGCTAAGGCGACTTTGGATAGATTTCTAATTTTCATGTTTTACTTTTGAAATTTGAATTCGGTTAACGCTCGAAATTGATTCTATATGATGTTTGCTAATTATTATTTTGTAAAAGTACAATGTAATATTGTAATTTCAAATAAAAATTGAAAAAATATATTTAAGAATATGTTTTTAATTCAAAATGGAAGCTGTGCATTTGTCCATCAATGTCTGTTATCTTGACTTCGAATGTGCTCTTTTTGCTTTTTCTTTTGATTGTTAAATGTTCTTCTGCATATTTTTTATCCTTAATTTTTATGTTTTTGAGGCTAATAAGATTCATAATATCTTTTTCGGTTATTTCCTTCGCCTCTTCTGGTGTTATGTTTTTACTCTCATTTTTTCTTTTTAAATCCATAATCTTAATGGTTAATAAATGGTCTTGGTTTGATGACTTTGTTTTATTTAACCTTGTGTTTTTACTATTTTATATTTAATTGTAGTTATAAAACTACGCAAACATACAATAGTAAATTGTATTTTACAATAATCAATTGTTTTTTTGTTATTAAATTTCGTTTGCTTAATTTGGCCTAATATTTGCCTGCTTCTGTGTGTTCTGTCTCTGTTTAGAGATAAAACGGCATTAAAGCGTAGGAGAGCTTGAGATTACTTTTGTTTTTTGAAGGTGTTTTAATGCAATAATTTAATATTTTGATACTGTTTATATAAATTATATATGTCTAACTGGGGTCGCTTAGATCAGGTAATACAATATTTGGGTTTGAATGTTAACTCTTTTGCGAAAGAGATTGGATTGAATAGAGCAGAACGCTTGTACCAGATTAAAAAGGGAAATTACGATATCAGTAAAAATCTTGCAGGGATCATCGTTGATCGGTTTACCGATATTAATGAAGCTTGGTTACTTACTGGCGAAGGAGCTATGCTTAAGGCTGCTGAAGGAGCGGCTAAGATTCCATTATATAATATGAGCCTGGATGAGTTTAATGTTGACTTGTCCCAAATGCAGGTTGTAGATGAATTAGAGATACCTATTTTATCAGGAAGTGATTTTGCGTTTGTTAATCAGGGCGATTCGATGAGTCCAGAGGTGGAGCACGGTAGCGTGGTATTTGTAAAGCAAGTTGATAAAGATGCTGTTGTCTTCGGAGACATCTATCTTATAATTTCCGAAAAAATGAACGTAGTTCGTTTCATTAGGGGGTTAGATAATAAAAGTTGGAGACTTGTAGCAAAGAATGCAACCGACTTTGATGACCTCATTCTTGATATTTCACTGGTTAAAGCCGTGTATAAGGTTAAGGGAGTTTTGTCTATGATTTCTATGTAGGCGCTAGGCAGTTTATTCTGTCTATTTATTAAGTGTTATTTTTCAGGAATTCTTTACAGGTTTCCAAACCGTTAATTAATCTTTCGTTTCCAGATCCTGAAATAACTTTATAGTTGGCACTTAATGCACTTAATTCTTGTTTCCAGATTTTCATGAAAAAATCTCTCTCCTCGGGAAAGTCCCTCAAAGGGTCATTTTCCCAAGGGAGGTCTATATCCATTAATAGATACAAATTGTATTTTCGTAGTTTGATCTCATCTACTACCTCGGTAGGTGTATGATTAAAGAGGTGATCACACCATATCTTTACCGTCATTATTGTCGTATCGCAGATGAGTAGGTTATTCTTTAACTGTGATCCGATCGCTTCCTCCAAAGCTATTTGTCCATAAAACATATTGGTCTCATCTTGGAGTGTGTATTGATTCTGGAGGTTTTTGCAATAATACCTTGCGTATTCAGGTACATAGGAGCTTTCTAGGGCTTTAGCCAGGTATTGGGCCATGGTTGATTTGCCGGTCGATTCTGGTCCGACAACAGCTATTTTTATTAAAGAATCTACTGTATTGTTCATTGAAGAACAATATTAAGCATTTTTTACTTTTACTGTACGATTCTATTTGCACAATTCGTGCTCGCAAAGGACTCCGGTTTCGCTTTGAATATAAAGCCCATTCCCAGAATGTAGCCCATGGCTTCCTTAAGCGCTACGTTTGATTCAAAATTAGGGTTGGTATTTATGTCAGCGTGGACTTCGAGATCCACTTCGTATTGGTCTAGAAGTGGACAAAGGTGATAGGCGGTATCTATGGATTTTTGAACCTCAAGGAGCATTCGCTCTTTGATACTCATGTCGTGGTTTTTACGGTCTTTGTGGATAAACATAAAGCCCCCTTTGTGATCACGTAAGAAAACGACTACAGTTGCAAACTCAACTATTCCACGTTTTACTTGTGAATCGGTTCCTATGAATACCTTGAGTTTGTTTCCAAGTTGTTGCTCTCTAAGTATCGCTGATTCGACCGCATCCATAATAGGGAGACGAAGATATTCGCCGTTGTACTTTTGCCATTCCATAAGATAAAATTTTGTTATTTAAATATAGTTGTATGTTATTCATTTTCTGTTAATTGTATGTTTTGTTTTTATTAATAATTAATTCTTAAACGTTGCTTTCCAATCCCAGGTTACTAATGTTCCTTAGCGCCATAGGCGAGATCTCCAGCGTCGCCGAGCCCCGGTACGATATAAGATTTACTGGTGAGTTCATTGTCTACGTCTCCTACCCATATCTGGGCTTCAGGCACAAAGGCTCTGATATGCTGTAAGCCTTCTTGCGAGGCGATAATAGCAGCTATGTGAAGTTCTTTAATGTTGTAGGTGCTAAGTAACTCTCGGCAACACAGAACGAGACTTTTTCCACTGGCCAACATGGGGTCCGATACAATGACTACTTTACCATCTAAGTCGGGCGTGTTTTCATATTTTCGGTGGATTTCAAACTCGCCACTTTTTTTTGTATGCCTATAGGCTGCAATAAATCCCGAGTCTGCCTGGTCAAAGACATTTAAAAAACCCTGATGAAAAGGAAGTCCTGCACGAATGAGGGTGATGAGAACAGGTTGTTCCGTCATTGTATGCATTTCAGAAATCCCTAATGGCGTCTCGATCTCTTGTGGAGCATAGGTGAATGTCTTGCTGATTTCATATGCTATTACTTCGCCAAGACGCTCAAGATTCCTTCTGAAGCGAAGACGGTCCTTTTGGATTTCGATATGGCGCAGCTCAGATATGAAATGATTGGCAATGCTATTTTGTTTTGTAAGGATGTGAATCATGAGTATGTATTTATTAATACAAATTACGAAAAAAAGCGTATCATAGTTTCTTTTGCGGCAGAAATAATCTTGCGATACTGGGAAAGCAGCTTAAAATTGGTATTTTTACATAACAAGGCGCTATATGAAATATCCACGTAGTACAGACTGTACAAACACCGATGATAGTAATCTGGATATTCATACGACCATTGAAAGTCAATTTATTCACATATGAAATATCCATGTAGTACAGACTGCACAAACACTGCTGAAAATAGTTTGGATATTCCATGTGGCGATTAAAAAACAAATTATTCACATATGAAATATCCATGTAGTACAGACTGCACAAACACTGCTGAAAATAGTTTGGATATTCCATGTGGCGATTAAAAAACAAATTATTCACATATGAAATTTCAACTTACATCAGAATATTATCCTACTGGAGACCAACCGCAAGCTATTAAGGAACTAGTTCAGGGAGTAACACAGGGAGAACCCTATCAAACTCTGCTGGGTGTTACAGGGTCTGGTAAGACCTTTACGGTAGCGAATGTTATTCAGCAGACACAAAAACCTACGCTGATATTAAGCCATAACAAAACGTTGGCGGCCCAGCTTTACGGTGAGTTTAAGCAGTTTTTTCCGGAAAACTCTGTAAACTATTTTGTGTCATATTACGATTACTATCAACCGGAAGCCTTTATTGCTTCCACAAATACCTATATCGAAAAGGATCTACAGATCAATGAGGAGATTGAGAAGTTGCGGCTGGCCAGTACTTCCGCACTGATGTCGGGTAGGAGCGACGTTATCATAGTTTCTTCCGTATCCTGTATCTACGGTATGGGTAATCCTGAAGATTTTTCCAAATCGATTTTCAGATTCGGTATAGGTACGACCATTTCTAGAAATGCATTTCTGCATAAACTCGTAGAGATATTATACGCTAGGACTACCACCGATTTTAAAAGAGGTACTTTCCGGGTAAAAGGAGATACCGTAGATATTTATCCAGCCTATTTGGATAACGCATATAGGGTATCGTTTTTCGGTGATGAGATAGATGAGTTGAGTGAAATAGATCCTATCAGCGGGAAAACCTTAGTGAAACATGAAACCCTTTCCCTTTTTCCAGCAAATCTATTTGTTACCCCAAAAGAAAAATTCACACAGTCCATCTGGGCCATACAGGAAGAGTTGGTGCAACGTAAGACACAGCTTGAAGAAGAGGGGCGGATGCTTGAAGCTAAGCGTTTAGAGGAGCGGGTGAACTATGACCTAGAAATGATGCGCGAATTAGGCTATTGTTCCGGAATAGAGAATTACTCACGTTTTTTTGATGGGAGAGAACCAGGAATGCGTCCGTTCTGTTTACTGGATTACTTCCCGGAAGATTATTTATTGGTGATCGATGAGAGTCATGTCACCCTGCCGCAACTGCGAGCGATGTACGGCGGAGACAGGTCGCGGAAGATTGCACTTGTTGAGCATGGTTTCCGTTTGCCAGCAGCATTGGATAATAGACCTTTAAATTTTCCTGAATTTGAATCATTGACCAATCAAACGATTTATGTGTCCGCCACTCCAGGAGATTATGAGTTGCAACAAACCGAAGGTGTCGTGGTCGAACAGGTGATCCGACCTACAGGGCTCCTTGATCCTTTAATTGAAGTGAGACCAGCCATAAATCAGGTTGACGACTTTTTAGAGCAAGTGGATAAAGCTATTAAGGATGGAGGGCGCGTACTGGCGACTACGTTAACGAAGCGTATGGCCGAAGAATTGACCAAATACATGACCCGGTTGAATATAAAAGTAAGGTATATACATTCTGAAGTGAAAACCTTAGAGCGCGTAGAGATACTGCGAGGATTACGTTTAGGTGAATTTGATGTTTTGGTCGGAGTCAATTTATTACGTGAGGGACTCGATCTTCCCGAAGTGACTTTGGTCGCGATATTGGATGCAGATAAAGAAGGGTTCTTGAGATCAGTACGTTCGTTGATACAGACAATCGGTAGAGCTGCTCGTAACGACAGAGGCCGCGTCATTATGTACGCAGACAAGATGACGGACAGTATGCGCATTACCATCGATGAAACAAATCGACGAAGGGATAAACAGATCGCTTATAATACAGAGCATGGCATCACCCCGCGCACAGTGGGAAAAACGCGCGAAGAAATTTTGGAGCAAACTTCTGTAGCAGACTTCAAAGGAATAGAACAAAAACCATATATTGAGTCTGATGCGGCAAGTAGTGTCGCTGCAGATCCTTTAATAGCCTATATGAGCGAAAAAGATCTTAAGAAAGCTATTGAAACTGTTCGCAAACGTATGGATAAAGCAGCTAAAGAGATGGATTTCTTAGACGCAGCGAAGTTGAGGGACGAAATGTTTGCCCTAGAGAAATCATACGAAGAACGATTTGGATAAAACAGTATCCAAATCGTTAGCTTCTATTTTTGCTCCTGATAAAGCCGCGTTGTATTCAGACTCAAGGTCCAACAGTTGGTATCTAGTGTTAGATGAAACTTGCCGTTGGAGTAGTTTGTAGATTCCTTCTGGGACAACAGTATGCTGCTATTTTCTTCCGGGACGAATATTTCAGCTTCTTTTTTGACGCTGTCTATCAAAATATAGGCTGCCGTTTGATAAGTACTGGAAGTATTCAACGTATGTAGCGCTATCCCATCCTCAAATGGTCTAATACACTCGCCCCGTAACTGAGACCAAGTGTAACCGGCAGCGGACAAGCAGCCGTGTTTATCTTTATCCCCGCCAATACGGGCTAGACTATCCGTAGACTGATTAGAAGATGTTACTTTTGACGACTGGCAGCTCCCCAAAGCTAGTGCTACAAGGAAAAATAAGGACAGGGGTGTTTTCATATCAAAGGGTTTTATTGTTAATAATTTGATTCTTTAAATTTGGAATAATCACCATTAACGTTTTTGAAACAATCTTATCGTACAATTAATGTTCCTTTTTTTTGTAATAAGAAACAATGCGTATAAATAAATACGAATAGATGTGTTTTTCTTAAATAGTACATCGCATATTTATAGTGTTTTTTTTATTGTATTTTAATTTTTAAATACATAAGTTTATTTTTTTTAAAATAAAAGCTGTGTTTTTTTTGTGAAATGGCAATAGTGTACCTCCTTTTGCATTTTAATACACTTTTTATGGATTTTCCAAAAAATAAGTCAATGAAAAAGCCGGTTTTGGTTATCAAGTTCGGATCAGCATCTATCACAACAGATGGTGAAATCGATGAACGGATTGTCTTAGAGATCGCTCGACAATGCGCTACTCTACAATCAAAGTACAATATTGTGCTTGTATCTTCGGGGGCTGTGGCTGCTGGTAAACGGTTTATTCCAAAGTATACCGGGAGCTTAGCGCAACGTAAGGCTGCGGCCGCTATTGGTAATCCGTTACTGATCCGTACCTATTCTACTTATTTTAAGCCTTTTCGGATTGCTTTAGCACAAAGTCTCTGCGAACGGCATCATTTTTCCAATAGAGGACAGTTTTTACAGTTGAAAAGTACCTACGAGACCCTCTGGAAAAGTAATGTTATTCCTGTGGCCAACGAAAATGATGTAGTAAGTAATAAAGAATTGAAATTCTCAGATAATGACGAGCTTGCTACCTTAATAGCAGTAGGTTTTGATGCCGAACAGCTACTATTCAGCACGTCGGTACCTGGTGTATTGGACAGTCAGGGGAATGTTATTCCTACAATCGAAGTCGTAGACAAAGATGCCTTGGCACTGGCACGAAAGGAAAAGTCAGGGGTGGGGCTTGGGGGGATGACTTCCAAACTCAATTTTGCACGTTTAGCTACCCAAATGGGAATAAAGGCTGTGATATTCAGTATGCAGACTGAAAACGGTATTTTAAAAGCAATAGCGGGAGAGACTGGGACAGTATGTTTGCCGCAAAGGAAAAAAGTGTCCTCTCGTAATAAATGGTTGGCAAGCGGTAGCCTTATCGTAGGTATGGTGTATGTCGATCAAGGTGCTTTGGAAGCAATACGTGCTAGGAAAAGCCTTCTGGCAGTGGGGGTGGTGCAGATTGTGGAAGATTTTGTTGTTGGTGAAGTATTTCAGATAGCTGACACGATGGGTATTGTCCAGGCAGTAGCTAAAGCCAAGACTGACTCAGCAGCATTGAAGGCTAGCAGTGCTAAAAAAAACATCGCTATTGCCCATGCAGATGACATAGTTCTTCTATAATAGGAATGAATTTATAAGAACAATCCTTGCGTAAGGAAGGAAATATATATCAAGAAACTGAAAACATGGACAGTATTCAACAACAACTCGCAAACAGTCGTAGCGCAAAAATAAGTATTAATGGCCTAGGAGTTAATGATAGAAAACGTATACTGGTTGACATTGCTCAGCTTTTAAGAACGAATAGTGAAGCTATACAGTCACAGAATAGATTGGATCTTGCGCAGATGGATGAAGCCGATCCGAAATACGACCGTCTCAAGCTAACGGCCGATCGAATAGAGAGTTTGGCCGATAGTGTTGAAGGCATCAGCCAGCTTGGAGACCCGACTGGTCAACTGCTCAGTGCGAAAGTACTCCCAAACGGTTTATTGATTGAGAAGAAAACCGTAGCTCTTGGAGTTGTGGGAGTGATCTATGAGTCTAGACCGAACGTGACCATTGATGTCGCTACATTATGTATACAGTCTGGTAATGTTTGTCTATTGCGAGGAGGTAGCGATGCATGGTACACCAATAGTTACCTAATAGGTCTCCTTCAGCAGGTATTGTCCAATCATGGAGTGGATCCCAATATCGTACAGTTACTTCCTACTGATCGGAAATTGATTCATGAGTTGCTCAACGCTACGGAATACGTCGATATAATAATTCCACGGGGATCGCAAACGTTGATTGACTTTGTGCGTCAACATGCTAAGGTACCCGTTATCGAAACTGGTGCGGGTGTCTGCCATACCTATGTGGAGTTGTCTGCAGATTTGGATAAAGCGGCTAAAATTGTTGCCAATGCCAAAATTTCACGACCGTCGGTATGTAATGCGTTGGATACTATTTTAGTAGACGAGGGGATTGCCAAAGAGTTTATAGCCAAGTTGACTCCTTTGTTGAAAGAAGCAAAAGTCGAAGTATTTGCCTCTGATGAACTGTATCCACTATTTTCCGACGAAAACTATCCGTATCTTCAAAAGGCGAAAAGCAGCGATTTCGGCCGTGAATTTTTAGATTTGAAATGTGCTATCAGAAGCGTTACGGGGTTGGAAGAAGCCTTAGCACATATTGCTGTGCATTCTTCCAAACATTCCGAGTGCATTGTTTCCACAGATTCGGATAAAATAGCGATATTTATGAACTTGGTAGACGCTGCTGCTGTTTATTCCAACGCTTCAACCCGGTTTACCGATGGAGGTGAGTTTGGACTTGGAGCCGAGATTGGTATCTCTACTCAAAAGCTTCATGCACGGGGGCCGTTTGCCTTGGAAAAGTTGGTGACAGAAAAATGGTTTATCACCGGCGACGGACAAATTAGATAGATTTTTTTATAGCGGGAATATGGGAATTCGATACGAAAAAGATACGATTTTAAACTGGATCAATGAGATGGGGAAATTTCTCCGCCTTGTTGTTGGACAATGGAAAGGATTAGAAGAGGATACCCCCCCAGTAGATATTAATAAAGGATATGAAGAGTTCTTTCAGCATGATCGAGCATACTTTATCGCGCTCAGCGAAAAGGAGCTTATCGATTACAGTATGCAACTAGAGCAAGAACAAGTGAGGCCCTTAGCGCAGTTGTTGATGTATGACGGATTAATTCATAAGGATAGCGCTCAGCTTTCAAAAGCAAAAGCGCTATTCGAATATTATATGCGCCATACCGGGAGCTTTTCGTTTGAAGATTACGGATTCTTGAATGAAATAGATAAACACTTAAATTAAGTCCGACTTTACCGTAGGATATCTCTAGCGATGACCAACCGTTGTATCTCAGATGTACCCTCATAGATCTGTGTGATTTTAGCGTCACGCATTAGGCGTTCTACATGATATTCTTTTACATAGCCATATCCACCATGTATCTGTACGGCTTCAATGCTGTGTTTCATCGCTACTTCCGATGCATGGAGTTTTGCTATAGCTGCCTCTTTACCATAGGGTCTTTGTTGGTCTTTAGTCCATGCCGCACGGTAGGTGAGTAGTCGTGAGGCTTCGATGTCCACTTCCATATCGGCAAGTTTAAACTGTATAGCCTGGTGGTTTGCGATAGGCTTGCCGAAGGTCTTCCTTTCTTGGGCATAGGCCAATGCTAGGTCGTATGCACCAGCTGCGATTCCAAGCGCCTGTGCTGCTATACCGATTCGACCACCATCTAATGTTTTCATCGCAAATTTAAAACCGAAACCATCTTCACCGATGCGGTTTTCCTTCGGCACGATTACATCAGAAAACAGAAGAGAATGCGTATCCGAACTGCGGATTCCCATCTTATTTTCTTTAGGACCGATCGTAAATCCCGGACTTCCCTTTTCTAGAATCAGTACATTGATGCCCTTGTGTCCCAATTCTGGATGCGTTTGGGCGATAATAAGATAAATGTCCGCATTTCCACCATTTGTAATCCAGTTCTTTGTTCCATTCAGCAGATAGTGATCCCCCTGATCTGTTGCTGTCGTATGTTGTGATGAGGCGTCCGATCCTGCTTCTGGTTCAGATAGGGCGAATGCACCGAGTTTTTCGCCTTTAGCAAGCGGTACAAGGTACTTTTGTTTCTGCTCTTCCGTTCCAAAGGCCTCGAGTCCCCATAAGACCAAGGAATTGTGGGCCGACATGACTACTGCGGTAGAAGCATCAATTTTAGCAATCTCTTCCAGCGCCAGTACATATGCCAACGTATCCATGCCCGCACCACCGTAGGTCGGCGAGGTCATGATCCCCATAAAACCAAGTTCACCCATCTTTTTAACAAATTCATGGGGAAATTGAGCCTCTTCGTCCCTTTGTATTACGCCTGCTTTTAACTCTTGTGCAAACTCACGAGCAGCGCTACGGATCATTTTGTGTTCTTCTGAAAGTTCGAAATGCATGATATACTGTCTATTTGGTTAAATCAAATATAATTATTTTTACTATGCTTGCATAATAAATAATATTAAAAAGTAGAATTATTTTGTGTATTCAAAAAAGACTACTATATTAGTAGTATATATAGAGTATTAAACATTTTTCAACTATGAGTTTAAGATTAGGAGACGATGCGCCAAATTTTCAAGCGCAAACATCGATAGGAGATATCGATTTCTACGATTATACAAAGGGCAGCTGGGCTGTATTATATTCACATCCTTCCGACTTTACACCAGTTTGTACGACAGAACTAGGACGTACGGCACAGTTAAAGTCTGAATTTGAAAAGCGGAACGTTAAGGTTTTGGCTTTAAGTGTAGATGGGGTAGAGGATCACCTCGAATGGATCAAAGATATCAATGAAACGCAGAATACGACGGTTGATTTTCCAATCATCGCAGACAAAGACCGAAAAGTTGCCGAATTGTATGATATGATTCATCCCAATGCTTCTACTACATTTACCGTACGGTCGGTATTTGTTGTGGGGCCAGACCGAAAAGTAAAACTTACACTTACTTATCCCGCCTCAACGGGTCGTAATTTTTACGAAATCCTTCGGGTTATCGATTCACTGCAGCTCACGGCAGAATATTCTGTCGCCACTCCGGCAGACTGGAAAGAAGGCGAAGATGTAATTGTCGTTCCTGCAATTAAGACAGAAGATATTCCAGCTCAATTTCCAAAAGGGTTTACCGAAATTAAGCCCTATCTGCGTGTGACACCCCAACCGAATAAATAATTAGAAGATAAAAAGCCCCTTCAGTTACTGAAGGGGCTTTTTATTTAGAAAAGACCTGTTTTAGTAGCCCGGATTTTGAGACAATCCGTCGCCTAATCCTATTTCAGCTGCTGGGATCGGGTAAAGAAAATGAGCTTCACTTTTAAGGCTGCTGTATTTCTGCAGTGCCAGTTTTGTACGACAATAGTCAAACCAGGTTTCTCCTTCAAATAATAGTTCTCTTTCTTTTTCTTCCTGTACGGAAATAATGAAATCCGATAGGTTTTGATAAGCGTCAGCGGATGATATAACGCCAGCCCTATCAAGTACCTTTTTTAGAGAACCGTATGCAGACTGACTGACGCTATTGTCTATTCTTGCTTTTGCTTCCGCATGAATAAGCAGAAGCTCGGCTAGTCGAATTGCAGTAACATTCTGGCTCGCTGGAGAAAAGTTGGGAAATTTACCCATAAAGTAGTTATTCTTACTTCCCTTTTTTACGGAGAACGATTTTCGTTTGTCTTCCTGCTGGTACAGGTCTAGTAATGTGGAGTCTTTCGCGAAGAATAGGACTGTGGCATTATCATTAGCTACAGCAGCTAAGGGATTGGTTGCCTGATCATCAAACTGTATTTCAAAGATTGCTTCATTTGTATTCTGTGTAGTCCATATACTCGAAAAATCCGATGCTAAGCTGTATTTTCCTGAAGAAATAACCTCTTCTGATAAATCGGCGGCAGGTTTATAATCGCTCGTGAATGCAGCTTGATAAAGGTATACCTTTGCCAATAACGCTTTTGCAGCCCAATGCGAAGCGCGACCCCTACTTGCATCTCCTGTGTAGGGATTCTCTCGAGGAAGGAGATCTGCAGCCTCAGTCAGGTCTTTAATGATCTGCGAGTATACCACTTCTTTTTCCGATTGAACAATATCCAATGTGGTGTTTTCACGGGTGTAAGTTAATTTTAACGGAATGCGACCAAATGCACGAACTAGAAAGAAGTAGTTAAATGCACGTATGAATTTTGCCTCCCCTACAAAGATGTTTTTCTTTTGATCCGTGATCATGGCTGAGGTCATGTTAGGTACCTCTTCGATGATTTGATTGGACGAGTTTATAGTAGTATATAGTGCTTTCCACATGTTCGCAACCCATGGATTGATCGTCTGTACCCCATGTACCGCGAAATTTTCATATTCTGGGTATTCAGCGGAATGTCTGACATGTCCAGCTGAAAATTCAGAAACAATAATGGTCGATTGGCCATACGAAAATGAATTCATCATACTACGGTACATTCCCATAAGAGCGGCGTTGGCATTGGTTTCAGAATTAAAGTAGCCATCTTGAGCTACTTGTCCCAAAGGATCGCGATCTAAAAACTTATTGCAGGAGGTCGTCAATATAATAGTTGCGGTTAAGAATAGTAAGAATATATTGTTGTTGTTCATCTGTGTAAAATTGAGTTTCACTGCTGATAAAAGTATCTCGGTGTTAAAATGTTAAGTTAAATCCTGTCGTGAAAATTCGTGGCTGTGGATAACTACCATAATCATAACCATAAATTAATCCCGTATTTGCTCCGCCATGGTTAGAACTTACCTCTGGATCATAACCTCTATATTTTGTAAATACAAATGCATTTTGGACAGTAGCATACCAACGGAGTTTTTTTATTTTTAACTTCTCCGATATTGTAGACGGTATCGTATATCCTAACGTAATATTTCGGATTCTAAAGAAAGAACCATCTTCAACGAATCTAGAGGATATCGCGCCGTTATTTAGGTCACCGGGAGCAGGTCTCGGTACATCTGTAATATCTCCAGGTTTTTGCCATCTATCGACAAAGTCAACCAGTTGGTTTGAGCTAGGGTTAAAGCCTTCCAAACCCGAAGCAAGATTATAGTTGAAAATATCATTACCATAGCTAAACTGTCCCAATATGCTCAAGTCGAAGTTTTTGTACATGAAATTATTTGTAATACCACCGAAAAATTTTGGGTTGGGATCACCGATCATTACATGATCCGCATAATCAGTTGGTAACACCATAGACCCGTCGGCCCCCAGATAATCGATCATTCCAGTCTGTGGGTTAACTCCCATAGCTTTCCATCCATAAAATACACCCAATGCTTCTCCAGGTCGAGCGCGATTTAGGTCACCTACACCACCACGCATTTCTGTAAGACCATTGGGTAGTGCCAGCACTTTGTTTCGGTTGAAAGTCATATTTAGTGATGTAGACCATTTAAAATCGCCTACCAAGTTTTTTGTCGTTAGTTCAAATTCTAAACCTTTGTTTTCTATATCCCCTGAGTTGGTGAATCGGGTGCTGTATCCCGAACTGCTTAAAATAGGTAGACCAATCAAAAGATCCGACGTTTTCTTATAGTAATAGTCGGCCAATAGCGAAATACGATTGTTTAGAAAGCCTGCGTCAATACCGATATTCCATTGTTGCGTAGTTTCCCATTTCAATCCCTGATCGCCCAGGACATTGGGTAGGAAACCCGGTGTCCCCATGTAATTATTTCCGCCGGAATATAATGAGCGACTCGCGTAGTTCCCAATGTTTTGATTCCCTGTAATTCCCCAGCTTGCTCTAAGTTTTAAGTCACTGAATAACCTGGAATCTTGCATAAAATCCTCTTGTTTGATACGCCATGCACCTGCAATAGAAGGGAATATAGCCCAACGGTTATCTTTCCCAAAGCGAGAGGAACCATCCGTACGAATATTAGCGTTTAAGATGTATTTATCGTTGTAAATATAGGTAGCACGCGCAAATCCGGATGCGATAGCCCACTCTTCGGGGAAGGAGTTCGCACCGTTAATAACACCACCTGCGGTAATGTAGGGAATATCGTTGCTCGGAAAATTGGAACGTTGAGCATGTACAAAATCCAGACGTGATTCTTGGAATGAGAACCCGGCAAGCGCATTTATACTATGAGCACCAAACATCTTATCGTATGTTAGGGTCGTCTCATTGATCCAAAGTTGATCCCTTGTATTTCGACGAGCACCGATCCCGCCTTGACTTACATAAGATCTTAACCCACTAGGAGGCATGAAAAATGTTTCATCAATGAAGCTAACATCCGTACCGAAACTCGTTTTTAACAATAGTTCAGGGATGATGTTGTATTCCGCGCTAGCGTTCGCTAATATCCGGAAAGTCTGCGCCTCGTTGGTTGGTAGCTGTAGCATAGCTACTGGATTTTCCCGTGTTACACGCACTTGGTCGTAAATATAATTTCCCTGCTCGTCGAAGACCGTTAAATTAGGAGGAGAGAAAATGCCCACTTTGGTCGCACCTTCTTTTGAGTTTTCCTCCTGTATACGTTGGTTTACGGCACGTGTTAGGTTGATTGCTGTTGAAAATCGTAGTTTTTCACTATGCTGATGATCCAGATTAAGTCGTCCGCTCAGTCTGTTGAAATCCGAGCCTAAAAGTACGCCTCCTTGCTTCATGTAGCCAATAGAAGTATAGTATCTTGTTTTTTCACTTCCTCCGTTGGCCGATAACTCGTAGTTTCGAATAGCCGCATTTCTGAATATTGCATCCTGCCAGTTGGTATTAACACCAGGGTTGGCAAATATTTGGGCAGGCGCTTTATTGGTATCAATACCCAGTTCTAGACGGATGCGGTAATAATCACGCATATAATCTTGATATTGTTCGGTATTCATCAAATCATAGTAACGCTCTCTTGGTACCTGAGAGAAGCCCTCATACATGTTGAAATTGAATTGACTGTGTCCTGCGGTTCCTTTCTTTGTGGTAATCAGAACGACTCCATTTGCCGCTCTAGAACCGTAAATAGAAGAAGACGCCGCGTCTTTTAAAATCTCAATAGACTGCACGTCCGACGGGTTTATGGATGCGAGAACGTTAATACCTTGAGTTCCTCCTCCAAAATCAAATGTCGAACCTCCTGTAAAATTGGTTGTACTATTGACTGGGATTCCATCGACTACGTATAAGGGGTCTGAGCTCGCATTTATAGAGGTGGTACCACGTACACGGATACTGACACCTCCTCCGGGCGATCCTGACTTCTGGGTTACCTGTACACCACCTGCCTTGCCCTGTATAGCCTGTGTGATACTGGGTAGGATTTCGTCTTCAATATCTTTAGCTCCGATGCTAGAGACCGCGGTAGGTAAGGTAGCACGTTTCATCGTACCATACCCCACAGAAACTACCTGTACGGATTCAATAGTATTGGTTTCGGTTTCTAAGACAACATGAACAACGTTTCTTGCACCCACAATCTGGCTGATCGTTTTGTAGCCTATGGAAGAAAAGCGTAAGCGATTTTTAGCATTCGCAGCAATTCTAAATTTTCCAGATTCATCTGTTAGTACTGTTGTTTTAGAACCTTCTACATTTACAGAAACACCAGGTACAGGACCAGAAGGGCCATTCACCACACCCGTGATTATGCCCTTTGTTGTTGCGCCCACTGTGTCTTCGACAGTTGCAGTCTTGACGGTATCTTTTATAGGGACTGTGGTTGTTGTATCCGCTGTCTTCTGTATGGATTCTGCTGTTTCTATAGAAAGCACAGCATCTACCTGCTTTTGATTGTTGATATGGATCTCCGATTCGGCAAAACCTGATTTTATGAAAATAAGAACCCCGTTGGGATTTGCTGATATTTTAAATTTTCCGTTGCTGTCAGATACAACTGAGTTGGAAGTACCTTTTTCTAAAATAACTACGCGTTCTAAAAATGTTCCTGACGTGTTGGTAATACTTCCCGTGATGGATATCGAATCAATTGCTACTAGAGAAAGAGAAAGGGGGGGAGGAGCAGCTTTTGTTTGATGATAAAATGTAATAAGTGTACATGCAAAAAGAAATACGCGATAAAAATTGAGCATCATAAATTAAAAAATTATATAAATATTTTGCAGAGAATGCTTGGATTCCAGCAAAAAAGGAGTTACGGAACGAATGGATAGCTAATTTAACAACCATGTTTTTCTATTATATCATTCTTGTTACACATTAAGTTGTGTATACAATGAAACGCTGGTAAATAAGATTTGTTGTTTAGCGATGTCTTTTTTTTAGCATGCAGCTTCAAATTTCTTAGAAAGCTGTGCCTTGTTTTTTAGAAAACAAAGTCTGAAAAGGAGGGTGAGGGCAAAAAGAAACCGGCCTTTGCGTGAAGCTAAAGGCCGGCCTTATGATTAAATCTTTTCAAGAAAAACTACCTCATTGAAACAATTTAACCCAGATTTATTGAAACAACTTCGACTAAAAGACTTTAACAATATAAATGTAGTCTTGCAGTTTTTTTATTTGTTCTGTTCTCGGAAGAGCAGATAATGTATTTTTACTATTTAGCAGAATGTTACCCTTTAATGATTCTGCAGGGATTTTGTTTAGTGTCTCGACAAGCTCTTTTGTCTTAATCGCAAAAGCTGCTCCATCAATTCCTTTTTGCTTGCCGGAGATAATACCAATGATATTACCTTGGTTGTCTAATACAGGACCACCGCTGTTTCCTGGATTTACCGGGATAGAGATCTGGTATGCTATGGTATCGCCAGCATATCCCGTGTTCGAACTTAAGTAACCTTGGCCGTATACAGCTTCGTCCCTAGGAAAGCCTAAAGTGAAAATATCCTCACCTAATTCCGAGCTCTGTTTTTTAAACGTGTAAGGGATGTTTTTCAGGTTTTTGAAATTTACATCATCTATATGAAGGATAGCAAGATCTTTTTGTGCATCAGTATAGACTACCTGTGCTTTATAGGCTTGGCCTTTTACATTTTGTAGATGAATAGAATCGGCCCCATTGACAACGTGGTGGTTTGTCACCACATATCCATCTCTGGTTAACATAAAACCTGTTGCTCCGAAGTGTATGGCTGATGCACTTTTATTTTTGTCGTTGTTAATGTTTTGTATGGCTTTATTCTGTTCGTTGACATTTTTCTTAACAGAATTCATTTCGCGACGTAGCGCGCTATAATCTGTATTGGCCTTTTGTATGTTGGTAAAGTATCCGGTAATCCATAATGTAGAAAAAACAGATGCCAAAGCAACTGCTGCTGCTACGCCGGCATTAATTTGTAGCTTACTCCATAGTGTAGCTACTTTACCCCGAACAGGATGATTATTCGTATCCTGTTTAAGCTTATCACCTTCTACAATCAGTGCCTGTTGAAAAGCATTTCGCAATTCCGTCTTTTGCCAATCCTGTACAAAATCTTTGTGCTGTTCAAACAGTTCTGCATATTCAGGATTTGATGTACAGAAATTTTCAAAAGCTATTGCGTCGTCTTGTACAAGCTCTCCTCGTAAATACTGATCTGCCCAGTCTATGAAATTATGTCGCTGCATGCTCATTTCTCAAGAGTTGAATTAAAAAATATTTTTTTGAGTCGTTGCAGACATTTGTACTTCTGGGTCTTTGCGTTGTCTGTGTTGGTATAACCAAATTTGTCACGGATATCCTGCATAGACATATTGGCAATGTAGAAATCTTTTAACAAGGTTTGACAAGGTTCCCCTAGCTCCGATAAGGCTATATTCATCTGCTCAAATCTGCTCTCTATCTCATCGTGTTTTTCGATATCTTCTTCCACATGCAAAATATCTTCAAAATCTGAAATGTCAGATGTATTAGCCGTATTACCTTTACGTGTCAGTTGTTTTAACCACAACCTCCTACATACCGCATACAAAAAAGTCCCAAGTTTACTGCTTAACTCAAACTTTTGCTGAGTAATCTTATCGTACAAAACCATTACCGCCTCTTGAAAGATATCTTTCGCTTCATCCTCAGAACCGTTATTATTGATTATCATATGAGCTACCGAAGGAAAATAAGATTTATAAATCTTATTGATAGCCCTGCTATCTCCCCTGGATACCCCATCTATAATTTCCTGATCTGAAGCCTCAGTTGACAGTGGAAGTATTTGTCTTATTTTACTCACTAATTAATACCTTAAAATTCAAATAGTAACCCTTGTGGAACGAAATTAATTTAAGAAAAAGTACTTTCCTCTAGTTCCCCTTTGTTTAATCTGATCTAACAAGGTTTGCTAGTGCTTAAATATACGCACTTTCAAAAAACCTTAATCAAACCTAATAGTATTTTTGATTAAATACTAATGTTGCATCTAAAAAAAATGTTATAGACTTGTTAACGAATAACTTGTTATTTAAGTATGTGATGTCGATTGTAAAAAAGCATATTCAACGCCTAGATCGACGTAGGGTGTTGTGATAAGGTAGGGCTCTATGAAGTTGCTATAAACAACAAAAGGTATCCTAACGGATACCTTTCTCATTTTCTTAAGCGGTCTGGACGGGACTCGAACCCGCGACCCCATGCGTGACAGGCATGTATTCTAACCAGCTGAACTACCAGACCTAAGAATTTTAATTGTTGTTAAAAGATATTTAGCGGTCTGGACGGGACTCGAGCTAGCGACTCTTCCGATGAATCGGAATATTCTAACCAGCTGAACTACCAGACATAATTCTTTTAGTTGTTGTTAAAAGATATTTAGCGGTCTGGACGGGACTCGAACCCGCGACCCCATGCGTGACAGGCATGTATTCTAACCAGCTGAACTACCAGACCTAAAATCTTTATTTTACTATTTTTAAGAACGTTTGAAAAGACTACTCTTTTCTTTCTTTTTTTGCGGTCTGGACGGGACTCGAACCCGCGACCCCATGCGTGACAGGCATGTATTCTAACCAGCTGAACTACCAGACCTCAACCCTTCTTGTGAGAAGGTGTGCAAATATAGCGCTTATTTATTTATTTCCTAATTTTTTTTGAAAAAAACTTACTCTACGGCGCCTTCCTTCATCTTTTCAGCATTTTCAGCAAACTGTAATGCATCTATAATCCCTTGGATATCACCGTCCATAATCGATGGTAAGTTGTACATAGTCAATCCAATTCTATGTTCGGTAACACGCCCCTGAGGATAATTATAAGTACGTATTTTTGCCGAACGGTCACCTGTCGATACTAAAGTTTTTCTTCTAGCGGCAATATCACCGTTCTTTTTGTTCAATTCAATCTCGTAAAGTTTGGTACGAAGCATCTCCATAGCCAATTCTCGATTCGCTAATTGCGAACGTTCGACCTGACATACCACCACGATGCCCGTTGGTTTGTGTGTCAATTGTACTTTCGTTTCTACCTTATTAACGTTTTGTCCACCTGCACCACCAGAGCGTGATGTATGCATTTCCACATCGCCTGGGTTGATCTCTACGTCGACCTCTTCGGCCTCAGGAAGTACGGCAACCGAAGCCGCAGATGTATGTACACGTCCTTGCGTTTCTGTATCAGGAACACGTTGTACACGATGTACACCCGATTCATATTTTAATTGACCGTATACATCGTCTCCAATTACTTTTAGGATTACCTCTTTATAACCACCTGATGTGCCTTCCGTCACATCCATTACTTCATTGCGCCAGCCTTTCGTCTCGAAATAACGGGTGTACATCCGGTATAGGTCACCAGCAAATAAAGCAGCTTCATCACCACCTGCGCCCCCACGGATCTCTAAAATAGCATTTTTGCCATCCTCAGGATCCTTAGGAATCAGCATAAGACGAATTTCTTCTTCTTTCTCCTCTTTTTGGTCCAATAAAATATCTTGTTCCTCCTTAGCCATTTCTCTCAACTCCTGATCTTTTTCATTTACAAGGATATCCTTGTTGGTTTCGATATTGCTGACTATATTTTTGTAAATATGATACTGTTCTACAATTTTTGACAAGTCCTTATATTCCTTGTTCAGTTTCGCAAAACGTTTCATATCATTGATGGTTTCAGGATTGCTCAGTTCCGCTTCCACTTCTTCCCATCTTTCTTTGATCGCTCGTAGTTTTTCTAACATAATTCTGTCTGATAAGTATTTACCTTCAACGTGAAAAGGGCATTAATTGCCCTTAAGCACCGATAATGTGAGGTGCTATTTGAAGGTTTTCGTGCCAAAAGGACATTTTCCTCCTTTTAGAATGTGCAAAAATACTGAAAAATATGGTTTAAAAAGAAGGAATTATTAATGACTTGACACAACCTTTAAACCTATAATCGAAGCGATTAGCGTGAATATGAAGAATATTCTCCAAAATTCAGCAGGCTCTTTAAAGAAAATAATTCCCATCAAAACGGTTCCCACAGCTCCAATACCAGTCCATACAGCGTAAGCAGTTCCTAAGGGAAGCGTCTGCGTAGCCTTAATGAGTAGTCCCATACTGAGGAATAGGCACACGACAAAACCACCGTACCATAATAACGACGAGGTGCCTACAGCTTCTTTAGCCTTGCCTAGACAAGTGGTAAAGCCTACTTCAAAAAGACCACCTAAGATTAAAAATATCCAGTTCATTTTTTTTCCGCAAAAATGGGTGTTTTGAACGGTAATTTTTTTAACATTTGTTAAAAAAGGAGTGTGCCAGCCTAAGAATGCCTTTTCAAAACGCTATTCCGATTGAAGTGCTCTGGGCTTGAGTTCATCGCCCGAGGATCTAAAGGTTTGTTTTTGGAAAATTACTTTATCTCTGCGCGTATTCGTGATAAGGTAACCTGTGTAACCCCGAGATAGGAAGCTATGTATCCCAGTTTAATGCGTTGGACAACATTAGCTTCTTTGGTCAACAGATCCCGGTAGCGCTCGTAGGCGGTTTTGAATAAGGTCTGCATTAACCGCTGTTCAATTTTTAAGGTTTCTAGCTCTGCCAATTTCCGGCCCCAATTTGCAATAGGCAAAGAGCTGTTATATAAATCTTGTAGTTTTGATGTAGGGATTCGAAATAAAACGCAATCTTCTAAAGCATCTACAATCTCATACCCGGGTGTGCTATGGATATAGCTTTTAAGGGATAAGATCGAATCGCCCGGAAAACAAAAATCTAAAACAGCTTCTTTTTCCTCCTTAGGGTAATAGATTCGACAGATGCCTTCTTTTAAAAAGTAGATGTATTTTGATGTTTTATCTTTGTCAATCAATATAACATTTTTCTCTACTCTAGTTTGTTCCGTTATAGTGATAAGCTTTTCGAGCTCCTCTTCGGGCAAGGGATAAATACGTTGTATAGCTTCTACGAATTCCATTTTTCCAAATTAAGATTTTGACCATCCCACACTGCGTAGGTGTAATAATTTATCCATTCCCCTAGATTGATGATTTTGGATTGAGGAGTCAATTGGATTTCATAGGGGAAATGCCGATGACCAAAAATAAAGTAATCATAATGCTTTTCTTTTAGCACCTCCCTTGCATATTGTATCAGCCATTCACGTTCTTCTCCTAGGAATTGTTCATCCGTATGGTTAGAAATTCGACTATGCTTAGACCATTTTTGAGCAATTCCAATACCGAGATTTGGATGCAGCCGGGCAAACAGCCATTGGCACAATGAACTACGGAATATTTTTTTTAGAAATTTGTACTTTTTGTCCCCTGGGCCTAGTCCATCACCATGATGAATGTATATCTTTTTATCGTTTAGATCTAGTACCAATTCGTTGTCTATAACGACAGCCCCCAGCTCTTTTTTTAAATAACCAAACATCCACATGTCATGGTTTCCTTTAAATAAAGTGATCTTTACACCCAGATCAGCCAGCTCCGCAAGCTTACCTAAAAAGCGGATATACCCCTTAGGAACAACAGTACTATATTCAAACCAAAAATCAAAGATATCCCCCACAAGATAAAGCTCAGAAGCATCTTGCTTGATATGATCAAGCCATCTTACAATTTCTCTTTCCCGAAGTTCCGACTGCTCTTTAGGATAGGAACCCAAATGGAAATCTGAAGCAAAGTATATCTTATCCGCTATTCGCATATTGGTGTAAAACTACCAAAATGACCTGATTTTACAAATAGTTCATTGGAGGTTACCTTTTCCTTTGTCTTAGCTGTGGTAGATACCATGTATCTTATAGAATACAGAATGAAAGTTTCAAAGGAAGAATTATTTCGTTAGTTTTGGGATAAATAGCAATCAATTATGAAGAAAAATATTGGTTTTATAATGCTATCCATGGCATTGGTAGCTTGTCAACAAAATAAAAAGATTGACCCTGTGAAAGATATTACGCTAAAATCTTATCCCGTCTCTGAAAAAGTGGATCAAAAAGATACCTTTTTTGGTGTTACTGTTGAAGACCCTTATCGCTGGCTAGAAGACGATATGTCTGCTAAAACCAAAGCTTGGGTAAAGGCTGAAAATGAAGTAACTCAAGCCTATCTTGAGCAGATTCCCTTCCGTCAGGCTATTACACAGCGATTAGAGAAGTTGTGGAACTATGAGAAATATTCAGCACCCTTTGAAGAGGGCGAATACACGTATTTCTACAAGAACGACGGTCTGCAAAATCAATCTGTATTGTATCGTAAAAAAGGAGATAAAGGAACAGAAGAGGTGTTTTTAGATCCAAACAAATTTTCGAAAGATGGTACCACTTCATTGGCAGATATTTCATTCAGTAAAGATGGTTCCTTGGTGGCTTATCAGATTTCAGAAGGTGGTTCGGATTGGCGCAAAGTCATCGTCTTGCGTGCAGCAGATAAGACTGTGGTAGGAGATACCTTGATTGATGTTAAATTTAGTGGCTTAGCTTGGAAAGGCAACGACGGGTTTTATTATAGCTCGTACGATAAACCTAAATCCGGATCCGCGTTGTCAGCTATGACAGATCAGCACAAACTTTACTTTCACAAGTTAAATACAGCACAAAGCACCGATGAATTGATTTTTGGAGGCTCTAAAACACCAAGAAGATACATAGGAGCAGGGTTGACAGAGGACGAACGTTTTTTAATTGTTACAGCCGCAAATACGACATCCGGTAATGAACTGTATATTAAAGATCTTACAAATCCAGTAGCGGATTTCATCACCATCGTAGATAATTTTGATAAAAATCATGCTATTCTAGATAATGACGGTGATCGACTTATTCTTTACACCGAGTTAGGTGCGCCAAATGGTAAGATTGTAGAAACAGTGTTAGGCAGTCCGAAACCGGGGACCTGGAAGGACTTGATTCCAGAGACTGATAATGTATTGAGCCCATCCATAGGAGGGGGGAAGATTTTTGCGTCCTATTTAAAAGATGCGACATCATTGGTCAAGCAATTTGACCGCACGGGAAAACTGGAACGGGAAATTACCTTGCCTGGTGTTGGTACGGCAAGTGGATTTGGTGCGAAAAAGGACGATAAATCGCTGTATTATACCTTTACGTCTTATATTAATCCAGGGACAATCTATAGTTATGATATTTCTTCAGGAAAATCGGATGTTTATAAGAAATCTAACATCAAATTTGATCCTGAACAGTACGAGTCAAAACAGGTCTTTTATACTTCAAAAGATGGTACAAAAGTACCAATGATCATAACCTATAAAAAAGGTACGAAGTTGGATGGAACGAACCCAACGATGCTATATGGTTATGGAGGGTTCAATATTAGTCTTAGTCCTGCATTCAGTACGGCTAATATTATTCTGCTCGAACAGGGTGGTGTATATGCTGTTGCTAATTTGAGAGGAGGAGGAGAATATGGTGAAAACTGGCATGTCGCAGGTACCAAATTAAATAAGCAAAATGTATTTGATGATTTTATCGCTGCCGGGGAATACCTTATTAAAGAGAAGTATACTTCGTCAGAAAAGTTAGCTATTGCAGGAGGATCAAATGGTGGTTTATTGGTGGGAGCATGTATGACGCAGCGGCCCGAGATGTTTAAAGTGGCTTTTCCAGCGGTAGGTGTATTAGATATGCTACGTTATCATAAATTTACTGCAGGTGCAGGATGGGCATTCGACTACGGAACAGCAGATGATAGTAAAGAAATGTTTGAATATCTCTATAAATATTCACCATACCATGCCTTAAAACCAAATACTTCTTATCCAGCGACTATGGTGATGACAGCAGATCATGATGATCGCGTAGTACCTGCGCACTCCTTTAAGTTTGCAGCACGCTTACAGGAGTACAATGTAGGGGCTAATCCGGTTCTGATCCGTATCGATACCAATGCGGGACATGGAGCAGGTAAGTCAACAGCAATGCAGATCGCCGAACATGCCGATAAATGGGCTTTTATGTTTCAGAATATGGGCGTTAGTTATCAAGAAATAAAATAATACGATGGTAGATCAACTTATTCAGCACATCAATGGGATTACGCCTTTGACCAAAGAAGAAGAAGCAATTATTGATGAGCTGGTGCGTGAAAAGACGTTACAGCGTAAGCAATTTTTGCACCGCGCTGGTGAAGTGGCGCAATATTCTGCTTTTGTGTTAGAGGGCTGCTTGCGCTCCTATGCTGTAGATCGAAATGGTTTTGAACATATTTTACAGTTTGCCCCAGCCAATTGGTGGATATCAGATATGTATTCTTTTATTAAGAATAGACCGAGCGAATTAAATATAGATGCACTTTTGGATACCAAAGTACTACTATTAAGTCGGTCCTGTCAGATCAGTATCTTTGATCGTATTCCAAAGCTGGAGCGGTATTTTAGGATTCTTACCGAGAATGCGCTAGCGGCGAGTAATCATCGTACGATAAATTACCTTAGCCTTCCTGCTAAAGTGAGGTATGAGAAATTCTGTACGATGTATCCTACATTAATAAATACAATATCGCAAAAGTCGGTAGCATCCTACATCGGTATTACACCCGAATTTCTGAGTAAGTTGAGGGCAGAATATTGATTTTATTAATCTAGATTAATAAAAAACAATGCAATAGAGATTACTTTTGTTTTAAGATAAAAGGAAGAAAAATGAGTCATACAGTTTTATTTAAAGCAGGTACTCGAGGACATGCAGATCATGGCTGGTTAAAGAGTTATCATACATTTAGTTTCGCTGGATATCATAATCCTGAAAGGATACATTTTGGAGCGCTTCGTGTTTTTAATGATGATTTTGTAGCCGGAGGAAATGGGTTTGGTCGACATCCACACGATAATATGGAGATTATCTCCATCCCATTAGAAGGAGAGCTCGCTCACCAAGATAGCATGGGCAATAGCGGGACGATACGACCCGATGAAATTCAGGTAATGAGTGCCGGAACAGGTGTTCAGCATAGCGAGTTTAACGGAAGTGAAACAGAGCCGGTAAAGTTTTTACAGATATGGTTGTTTCCAAATGCACAAAATGTCACGCCACGTTATGATCAGATAACTGTTGATCCTGCTGGTCGGATAAATAGATTGCAGCAGATAGTATCTCCTAATCCTGACGATGCGGGATCTTGGATACATCAGGATGCATGGTTTTATCGGTCCGATTTAGACGAGAGTTTTTCTCTAGATTATACCCTAAAAAAAGAGGGGCACGGGGTGTTCGTATTTGTCTTAGAAGGAGCAGTTTCTGTGGATGGGACAGCGTTGGATCGACGCGATGCTGCGGGCATTACAGAGACAAGTCGAATCACTATCCAAGCTAAAGCGAAGAGTTCTTTACTACTTATTGAAGTACCGATGCTATAAGCCGAGCGAACCAAGCTAAAAGCACAGTAATAGCACACTATTTTGTAAGAGAGAGGCCATAAAGGCCTCTTTTTCGTTTTATAATTTTTATTGACTACCAAAACATTTTATTTTTGTTCTTGTTTATTGATTGTAAAGCTGTCGATCCGTACTTCCCTCTGAAACTTCGTAGAAAGAAGGACGAATAGTAGCAGATAAATCCAACATAATCCAATGAAGAATTGTCTCTTTATCTTGTTGCTATTTATTTTTTGTAATGGGATTGCCAAATCGGAAGATTTCGACGTCAAGGTAGACTCGATACCAACACTCTTGGAAGACTCTACGTGGGTTAGTCCCCGGAAATTATGGAAGCCAATAGCTCTTGTGAATCAGGATTCAGTTAATTCGATGTTAAGCCCAGTACGGCCTAAGCACTTCTGGCGAGCGGGTACAGAATGGTTTTTGGCGCAAGCATTTCCGGCGCTATTCAATCGTTTCATTACCAAAGATCCCTACTCTTATATATCCTTTAAAAATTTTATTGATCATCAAAGAATTAGTGCATGGGATTGGGATGATAACCAGTTCACGACAAATCAGATCGACCATCCCTATCATGGACAGATCTACTTCAATGCTTTTCGGAGCAATGGCTATAATTTTTATCAATCCAGCGCTGCTACATTGGTAGGATCTTACATTTGGGAGACTGCTGGTGAGACCCAGCATCCCGCTATCAATGATTTAATTAATACGACTTTTGGCGGTATTATTCTTGGAGAAATGACGCATCGTGTTTCTCGTAATATCTTAGCGAGAAGTCGAAACGGACATAATGTGATCGGTAATGAAATCGTAGCACTTTTCGTAAATCCAGTGAATAGTCTAAATAGATTATTGGATGGAAAATGGGGTAAGCGTGTTGACGATTATTATAGCGTTGACTCTTCTGTTATTAGTGCAGAGGTCGATGCGGGGTTTAGACGATTCGATGCCAAAGAAGGAGATTTCTTTTCAAAAGGGAAAAACTCTTTTTACACCCGCTTGCGGTTTAAGTACAGCAACGGTGAACATAACTATAAACGACCTTTTGATCAGTTTTCCGTGAATCTGGAAGCGGGTAGTGGCGACAGTACTTTTATCAACGCCGTGAATGTTCATGCCTTGCTTTATGGTGCCCAGTTCTTTAAATCAAAGAAGGGAGAGCATTATGGCACATTGAATGCCCATTATGATTTTTATAATAATGATGCCTTCTTCTACGGAGCACAAAGTTTGAACTACAACTGGCTGTCCGAGTTTACCTATAAAAGCCAGAACAAGCTAAATCTTAGTTTAGGAGTTGGAGCCGTGTTGTTGGCAGCAGTACCAGACCCTTATCTGTTGTATGGCGCTAGCCGTAACTACAACTACGGATCAGGTGCATCTTATCGTTTTAAAGGAGATCTTAGCCTATTGAATCGATTGTTGTTTACCGCAGATTACAACGGAGGTATTTTTTATACAATTAGTGGTACACCTTCACATTATATCCTGCATGCAGGTACAGTAGAGGCTAGTCTTCGTGTCTTTAAGCGCTGGTCTATAAATTTGAGATCAGGTTATTTTTCGTTGGAAGGGGAGTTTAGAGACGAAAAATATCCCGATTTTCATCGGGAATACCCATTTGGATCTGTTTCTATCGGTTACAACATACGTTTTTAGGGAGTATATTGCATATGCTCCATCTTTTTACCAAATACAGATAGCGTCTTCTTTACAACGAATCCCATCTTCTCATAGAGGCGTTTGGCACTTGGGTTATCATGATCGACTAAAAGACCGAGTGTCTCGTTCCGCTTATTTGCAAATTCTTCAATGACAAATTCGATCAATAACTTGCCAATACCTTTTCCCTGGGCTTGCGCGCTTACGGCTATTGTGTCTATATAAATTTCACCCGCTTGTGTTTCATCAGCAGGGTGATAATCAATTTTATATTTTGTTTTGATATAATCCAATACAGGTTGACGGAGAGTTTGCAGCAGAGCTCCCGGATAAAGGCATATTTGCCCAATTATTCCATCCTCATTTTCAGCCACGAATATGTATTGGTAAGAGTATTGATTATTCTCCGCCTGTATGAGTTCAGAGAGAAATCTTTTTCCTTCTTCAAAATCTTCTCGGCCTATAAACTGATAGACGATTTCGGTCATCGCCAATATCATCAATTCGGCGACTTGGCGAGCATCCTCTTTTCTTGCTTTACGGATATGCATTGTTGTCGGATTTAAAATGTTAAAAAAATAAAGCTAAATTTAAAAAAAAGGGGTTAACATATTTCTGTTAACCCCTTTTTCTATAATTTAAAGATTAATATTTTTCTTCTAGTTTTTCGAATTTATCGTAATCGATTTTTTTAGATTTTGTCTTAACAGTAGTTTTCAAGTGATCAAAAACCTTAAGCGCTTTCACTTCTTCAAACAAACGGTTTGCTTGCTCTCTGTCAGATAGAAGTTGCATTGCGAATTGACCTAATTGTTCGTCTGTAGGCTCTTCGTTGATGTTGTACATCTTGATCTGTCCATAGATACGCTCTTTTGCTAGATCAACAACCTCATCGTATTTAACTTCAAGGTTATTAGCCGTTACGATACGGTTTTCGATGATTGTCCATTTAAGGTTGTTCAAGAAGTCAGCAAAACCTTCTTCGATTTCTGCAGGAGATAGGTTCGGGTTTGTTGCCTGTAACCATCTTTTTAAGAAATCTTCAGGAAATTTAGCCTCAACTTTATCCATACCAAAAGTGTACATATCATTACGTAGCTTTTGTGCAGAATTTTGTTTGAATAAGTTTTCTACCTCTTCTTTAACTTTCTCGTTAAATTGCTCTTCTGTAGTAACTTCTCCAGCAGGAAACAATTTATCAAAGAACTCTTGATTCAAATCAGCTTCTTCAAGACGGTTGATGTTCTGAACAGTAAGTTCAAATTTAGTAACGTCAAGGTTTTCAGCTTCTTCTTCTGTGATGCCTAAAATTCGTGCAATATCAGCGACTTTAAAAGCTTTTTTAATGTCGATTTTTACCGTATCATCTTTCTTTAAGCCAACCAGAGATTTCTTGATTTTAGCATCTTCAATAACATCTGTACGGATTGAAGTAGTTTTTTCAATACCCTCTTCTTTTTCTTGTTTTAAAGTAGCGTACAATACATCACCTTCTTCCGATACCTCTGGATTAGTCATTTTACCATAGCTACGACGTAGGTTTTTAGTACGTTCTAACAAAGTCGCTTCGTCAGCTTTAATATCATACTCCGTAAACTCAGTTTCTGCAGAGAAAGGAATGTCGAAAATAGGGGCAAGACCAATTTCGTAGTTGAAATTGAACGTGTCTTTAAAGTCCCAGTTGTATTTTGCGTCATCTTCACCTTCTACAGGAAGAGGTTGACCTAACACTTCTAGTTTTTCCTCTGTGATATATGCGGAGATTTTTTCGTTTACAACGCGATTTATCTCATCTAACAAAATAGCCTTACCGTAGGTACGTCTAATGTGACCGACAGGAACCAATCCAGGACGAAAACCAGGTAGTTTTGCTTTTTTTGCTTGATCTTTAATCGCTTTGTCGACTGCTGGATTATAATCTTCTGGTGCTAAATCAACGGCAATTTTAGCGCTGATGTCATCGATTTTCTGATGTGAAATGTTCATACTTTTCTTAAGCGTTATTTTCGCATTATAAAAAAAATCCTCCCGATGTCTTTTGGTCGGGAGGATATCAAGTGCGGAAGAAGGGACTCGAACCCCCACGCCTTGCGGCGCCAGATCCTAAGTCTGGTGCGGCTACCAATTACGCCACTTCCGCAGTTAGGATTTCTTTTGTGCTACAAAGATAGAACTCAAAACGATATTTGTCAAGCCTTTTTTAGAAAAAAAAGGTCTAAACCACACATATTTTAGATAACAACCTAGTATTCAGTTTGATTTTTTTTAAAAAAAATGAAGTGAAAAATTGATTTGCTAGGGAAATAAGAGAAATATGAGGCAATTGATGGAAGATGTACATATTTATAAGAGTTCTGGAGCTTATTTACGGAAGTATTAGAACCTATAAAAGGAGCGACTTAGTTTGAGGATGCCGATTTTTTTGAAAAAATATTTGCGGTAATGATATATTCTATGTTACTTTGGATATCAAAGTACTTTTATGAGTCATCAAGATATAATTAAGGAAATAGGACAGATCCGCTCATTAATGGAGCGATCGTCCAAATTTATGTCTATAAGTGGTCTTTCCGGTATTCTTATCGGAAGCTACGCGTTATTAGGTTCTTTCTTTGGGTATATTACCGTTTATGGATTTCGTAGTGACTTTAGGTATCGAGACAATTACATAACGGATTATGGTATTATCAATAAGTTGATCCTTATCGCTGCATTGGTTTTGTTCTGTTCTATTGTGACTGGAGTTTTAATGGCTAGGCATAAAGCGAAGAAGAATAAACAAACGATATGGAATGCTACGAGCAAAGCCTTATTGGGTGCGATGGCAGTACCTTTGTTAACAGGGGGGATATTGTCTATTATACTAGTGTATAAAGGAGAGTACGGCATGATAGCATCTACTTTACTGATTTTTTATGGTTTGTCGTTAAGTGCAGCGAGTACGTTTACGTTCAAAGAGGCCAGATGGTTAGGTGTAATGGATATCTTGCTGGGATTATTAGCATTGTGTTTTCCTGGTTATGGTTTGTGGTTTTGGTCCATCGGTTTTGGTGTGCTGCATATTATTTACGGAATTATTGTACATCAACGTTACGAAAAGTGAGTTTGGATTTAACGCTATATGATAAGGTGCTGGAGAATCGAGTTCGCCTGCAGATTATGGGGGTATTGGTCGCTAATGAGCACTATGATTTCAATTCCTTGAAAGAGTTGCTTCAGGTTACCGATGGGAATCTAGCGTCCAATTTAAAAAGTTTAGAGAAAGAAGGTTATTTGACCGTAGAGAAAAGCTTCGTGGATAGAAAGCCAAATACAAAATATATTAGGACTGACAAAGGGCAAAAGGCTTTCGAAAATCATTTAACAGCATTGGAAAACTTGATAAAGCAGCAGTATTAAATTTTTTTGCCCCTCAACTTTGAAAGTCAAAGTACTTTATATTTATTAAGGATTCCACACGGAGATAAAATTGAAAATAGTATAAATAGAATATTTAATTAATCACCTTTAAATAATAATAATCATGGAAAATGAAAGTCCAAAACCTCCACAACTGCCGAGTTCAAGTATGACAATCTTCGAGCGTATTAGCAATTCGATTATCTTGAAACTATTCGTCATTTTTATTTTAGTTTTAATTATGATGATCCCAATGTCATTGATAGATGATTTGGTAAGCGAGCGGAAGAATAGGGAACAGCAGGTTTCCGCAGAGATTGCAGCAAAGTGGGGAAGAGATCAAGTTGTAGTGAGTCCAATACTGGCAGTACCTTATGATTTTGTGAGCGAGGTTGTCAAAAAAGATAGTAAAGGGAAAGATTATGTGGTTCAAGGGATAGAACAAGATTGGATCTTTTTGTTGCCACGCAACACCGAGGTGCAGACAGATATAAAGCCGGAAAGCCTGAAACGAGGTATTTATCAATCGGTAGTTTATAATTCCGAAGTGGTTTTAAAAGGAAGCTTTGAAGGTTTCGACACGAAGCAGCTTCCTGTATCTGTAGAAAAGGTAAAATGGGCCGAGGCACAATTGGTATTTGGTATTCAAGATGTGAAAGGACTATCTTCAAATCCCGAGCTGGAATGGAACGGACAGAAGTTACCACTCGCTATTAATGTCCGCAATTTTGATTTGTTTAACAATAATCTGACTGCAGGCTTACCATTACAAAAAATCGAAGATTCTAAGCTCGACTTCCAGATTAAAGTCAAATTGAGAGGCTCCAAATCGATCAACTTTTTACCTTTAGCCAATCATACCGTTATCAAAACAAAAGGAAGCTGGGGTAACCCCAGTTTTAATGGGGCTTACCTTCCTGAGACACGGGAAGTCTCGGACAAGAGCTTTAACGCGGAATGGAACATTCCAAGTTTTGGAAGAAAACTCCCTCAACAGTGGGCAGGTGGAAATGACCGCCTATATCGATTCTCCGGGATGTCTCTGGCTGAAGCTGATTTTGATTCCTATGGCTTAACCACTGACGCTTCTGCGCAAGTGGCCAGTACAAGCGTGGAGGCGGCTACCGATATGGATATGGTCCAGATTAATTTTCTACCTGAGGTAAATAATTATCAAAAAACAACTCGCGTTGCCAAATACGGGATCTTAGTGATTGTACTCACTTTTGCATCGCTTTTCTTTACCGAGATAATAAAGAAGCAACGTATTCATCTTATTCAGTATATTCTTATCGGAGCAGCGATGGTTCTATTTTATTCGTTGTTGCTGGCCATATCCGAACATATGGGATTCAATGTAGCCTACTTATTAGCTGCAGTAGCGACCATTGGATTGATAGCATCATTTATAAAGATGATAACCAAAGATAATCGGACAGCCTTATTATTTATGGGGATCCTTGGGCTGTTTTATGGATTTATATTTGTTTTGATGCAACTCCGGGATTATTCGTTGATCGTAGGTACAGTAGGAATATTTATCATTCTTGCGATTCTTATGCGTATCTCGACGAAAATAAACTGGTATCAATTTGATAAGCAATGAGGTTAGGAACAGAAGGCATCAAGATGTATATAACATACATCTTGATGCTATTTAAACGATTTTAAAAAGACGGTACTAGACACAGCCAGCATACACCGAATCAGACATTTCTCCAGTGAATAGATCGTGTAGCCCCATATAGACATGCAATTGGTTTATTTTCTCAAAATGTTCAGGTAGCTCCCATTCTAATTGGCCAGCGCTCATGGTAGCTCGGCCCTCATAAAGACTAGCCTCATTTTCGATATCATAAGCCATTAGTAGTACGTTGTAATGTCTATCATATTGATAAGGCTCCGCCTCCCATGTTATCGTTAGTTTGCCTTGGTGCCGGTTTAATGAAGTGACAATTGGCATATCGAGATCTCCTCTAAAGATTAATGCCTTTTCCGGATTGATATACGGAACGGTATCTTGATCGTAATCAATTGCCTGTTTGAAGAGATAAGACTGTGCGGCTTGGAAGGTACCGATCCGACTGCCGGGAGGTGCTATTTTTTTGTAACCAAAGTTGATGATCGGAACGATAGGTGATAGAAATTTAGACACGGCTTTCATCCGGTTACGGTTGATTAACGCTAAGGGAGAGGGAGGGCGTTTTATTACATTTGGAAGCCCTCTTATAATTGCTTGGCCATTCAGCTCATAGCCTACCACACTTCCTACTTTTCCCGAGAACGGGCCGTTGATGCCACCTTTCAGTATTGCCATAATTTTTGAATTTAGGAGTATCGAATGCTGTGTGGGTTCGATACATGTTCTGTACTAGTTTATAATTAATTATTACTAAATATATAGGTTATTCTGATAATACAGAAATATAATAGAGTTTATCTAGAGTATTTCTAGTGGTTTACCTCTATGAACCCTCTATAAACCCTCTGGTTAACCACTAAAAATCCTCTTTTATAATTGGCTTTGCCACGACTTTATCCCGACTTTGATATTAATCTTTAAGAAATAGATGCGAGCCTTGGTGATCAGTATCATTTTCTGAAGATGTTGCCGTTTTTCACGATTTTAATTTATTTTTTCGGAGTTTTTTTTGTGATAAAAGAGTATGGCCGAAAATTTTACGAAAAATCAACATCGTGACTGAAGTAATTGATATTAAGCCTAAATTTGATATTAACCCGCAAATCCCCTCTAAGGCCGATTTAGCGTATGTAAACTCAGTTAAGTACAAGATGAAGAAAGCGAAAGTTTTTTATGTATTTGCATTTTTGTTCGTTTCTGTAGGTAACGGGCAGGCTCAGCAAACGAATTACGAATGGAAACAGGCTTCCGAAGGTGGATACGCTTATAAGTATGTTTCGAACGACCCTACGCATTCCAGATTTTATAAGCTCCAAAATGGATTGACTGTCATTCTGAGTCCCAGCAAAAAGCAACCAAGGATTCAGACGTATATAGCGACCAAGGCCGGTAGCAAGACGGATCCAAAAGATCACACAGGCCTGGCGCACTATCTAGAACACCTCTTGTTTAAAGGAACCGAGCAATATGGCTCTTTGGACTGGGCTAAAGAAAAACCACTTCTGGATAAAATCGATGGTCTATATGAATCTTACAACTCAACAAAAGATGAGGTGAAACGTAAGGCTATTTATAAAGAAATCGATGCTGTATCCGGAGAGGCCGCGAAGTATGCTATTGCAAATGAATATGATAAGCTCATGAGTAATATGGGAGCTGAGGGGACCAATGCCTTCACTTCTTTTGAGCAGACGGTATATATCGAAGATATTCCTAATAATGTTGTTGATAAATTTCTTGCCGTACAGGCCGAACGATTTAAGCGTCCTGTTTTTCGCCTGTTCCATACAGAACTAGAGGCTGTGTATGAGGAGAAAAATATTGGTCTGGATACGGACAACCGTAAAGCTATCGAGGCGATGTTTGAAGGACTTTTCCCTACCAACAATTACGGACAACAGACTGTTATTGGTACTGTAGAACATCTTAAGAACCCTTCTTTAAAAGCAATAAGATCTTATTTTGAAACGTACTACGTGCCTAATAATATGGGAGTAATCATGTCTGGGGATTTTGATCCCAATGTCATGATTAAAAAAGTGGATGCCGCCTTCTCCTACATGAAGGCTAAGGAAGTGCCACCCTATACTTTTGAACCAGAAAAACCAATCAGCAGTCCTATTTTAAAGGAGGTGAAAGGCCCGAATTCCGAATTTTTATTCTTAGGATTCAGATTTCCAGGTGCTGCTAGCAAGGATGCGCAAATGTTGAACCTTTTGGGGAGTATCCTTACGAACGGATCCGCTGGCTTGATTGATTTGGATTTAGTAAAATCCCAAAAGTTACTAGGAGCAGGGGCATTCCCTTATATCCTAAAAGATTATTCCATGTTGATTCTGCAAGGAAATCCTTCGCAGGGACAATCTTTGGATCAAGTAAAAGAACTATTACTCGCCGAACTTGCTAAGTTACGTAAGGGCGAATTTTCTGAGGACCTGATTACTTCTATCGTAAATAATGAGCGAAAAGCACAGATTGCTCGAAATGAAAGCTATCAAGATCGTGCAGAAGAATTAATGGGGGCATTTACCTCGGAGTTGGATTGGGCTAATGAACTACGCAATACCGATTGGTTGGCTACAGTAACCAAGAAAGATATTGTTGATTTTGCAAATAAGTATTTGAATGATCAAAATTATGTAGCCATCTATAAACGTCAAGGGGTAGACGAAAATGTTGTTAAAGTGATTAAGCCAGAGATCACTCCTGTGACGGTGAACCGTGAAGCACAATCTGCATTCTTGACTAAGGTAAATGCAATGCCTGAAGAAGAGATTAAACCGGTGTGGTTGGATTATAATAAAGACATTCAGAAGTCTTCCAGTAATGGGGTAGAAGTATTGGCCGTAGCGAATAACGATAATGAATTATTTAGTTTGGTGTATCGCTTCCCGCTGGGAAAATGGAACAATAGATTACTAGGATTGGCTGCAGGTTATTTGGAGTTTTTAGGAACTAAAGAAAAAAGCAGCGAACAATTCAGTAAGGATTTTTACAAATTAGCGACTGATTTTTCGGTTTCTGCCGGTAATGAAGAGACAACGGTATCTATAGCGGGACTCGATCGTAATTTTGGACCTTCTGTGCAGTTAATTCAGGATCTTCTTAAGAACTGCGTAGCTGATCAAGCCGCATTTGACGCATATATTGCACGCTTGAAAAAATCGCGTATTAATGCAAAAGAAAATAAAGGTGCTATTATGGACGGACTCAAGGCCTATGCAAAATATGGTTCAAAAAATCCATTCAATTATACGTTTACCGATACCGAACTTGACCAATTAAAAGCTGCGGATTTGGTTCAGGTACTACACGATCTAGCTAAGACAAAACATACTGTACTTTATTTCGGGCCAAAGAAAATTGCTCAGATGACAGCCGCACTGCCTGCGCTCAAAGGCGATGCAGGTACATTTTTGGCGATTCCTACAGGAACATCTTTTAAGGAATTACCTACAACCGAAAATCAAGTCTTAGTTTCGAACTATAAGATGAAGCAAGCTGAAATTTTTTGGTTCAGGAACTCAGATAGCTATAATGTAGCTTTGACACCTACGGTATCTCTATTTAATGCCTACTTTGGTGGGGGAATGGGAAGTATTGTGTTCCAGACCATCCGGGAGTCTAAGGCTTTAGCTTATTCGACTTACGCATTTTATGCTCCTCCTTATAAAAAGGAAAATCACTATACCGTTGGGGCTTATATCGGTACACAGTCCGATAAGTTTATGGATGCTATTTCAGGAATGAATGAACTGATTGACGTATTACCAGAGTCTTCGAAATCTTTTGAAACGGCAAAGCTGAGTTTGATGAAATCTATAGCGAGCGAGCGTGTTACTAATACGGGCATTCTGAATAGTTACCTTGCGGCCGAACGACTGGGAAATCAAACTGATATCCGTAAGACGGTATATGAAAAGATTCCGGCGCTAACGTTTAGCGATGTCAAAGCTTTTCATGCCAAAGAGTTTAGTAAGAAACCTTATATTTATTGTATAGTAGCTGACGAGTCAGGTCTCAAAACCGAAGATCTAAATGGTCTGGGTAAAGTTAGAAAGCTATCGTTAGAAGAGATATTTGGATATTAATGTACACAACTACCTAATCATATACCTCAATTAATGGATGGACGGGTCACTTCTCTCAAGAGTGGCCCGTTTTTTTGTAATGACACCAAAATTTTACAACAATTTATCTAAATCATATAAATGAAAGATTATCTTCGTTACATATCTTTGTCGCGATGAAACAACTGCTCGTCATATTGCTGTCACTCCTGTACTTGGTATTGTCTTCGGGCTTTACCCAGTTTTCGCATGAGTGTGCAGGATCGGCGGTTCGGTTGGTCAGTCTGAGTTCTTCTGCGACTGGAGACAGTCCTTGCTCTATCTGTTTGTCCAAGGAAAAGAGCTTAAAAAAGTCAAAAAAAGGCTGCTGTAAACACGAAAGCAAAACGTTGAAGGTTGATGTTTCTACCAAGGGCAACAGCAGTTCAGATTATGCTTTAAAGGTATTTGCCCACGTATTCCCTGAGCGTATGCTCGGCGCTCTTTTCGATATGTCTATCGAAGAAGATGTTGCGGTTAACACAAAATACTATTCTACCAAGGTAGTCCCTTGGAGCAATCCCCTCTATATATTCTATTGCGTTTATAGAATCTAATCCCCTTTCAATTTTCTTATAATGCCGAAGACGGATCTGTTGTCACAGATCTGCACACACCTTATTTTTTTTATTTTAAATGTATTTATCGATGAATTTAAAGTTCATTGCGTCTATGTGCATGGTACTGGGGATTTCTACAAGTAGTTCTGCTCAGATACTGGGTCTTAAGGACGCGTTAAAACGCTCTGTTGAAAATTACGACAAAATTAAGTCCAAGCAGGTATTGGTAGAAGCTTCCGCGCAGAATACGGTATATCAACAGAAACAGTATTTGCCAGACGTTACAGTAGCTGCCCAGCAGAGTTTTGGTACTATCAACGCCCAAAATGGGCCATTATATGCCTATGGTGGATTAGCTTCGGCCGCAACTTCGATGCCGATGGCCGAGCAAAGCTGGAATGCCGCATTTGGCTCGTTATATTTTGCCAATGTGAATTGGAATATTTTCACGTTTGGTCGCTTGAAAAAGCAAGTAGATGTCGCTTTATCCAAAGAAAAGACTGCATCTGCTGATGTTGATCAGGAGATATTCCAGCATCAGGTAAAAGTGAGTGCAGCTTATCTTAATCTTTTAGCAAGCCAGCGGATTAAATATGTACAACAAAAGAATTTTGAGCGTGCTCAAGTCTTTTTTGATATGACGAGTACGAGAGCCAAAAGTGGATTGATCCCTGAGGTAGACGCTTCGTTGGCAAAAGCAGAAGTTTCTAATGCCAAGTCTATGGAAATAAAGTCCTTTGATAAGGAATTGGAATATTCCAAGCAATTGGCGGTATTGATGGGCGAGGATTTTAGTCTATATACATTGGATAGCATCTACAGTACAGCTACTCCAGCCCCTGTGGGTATATCTGCTCCGGAAGATTTTAATAGTCATCCGCTATTGGTCTGGAAACAACAGAAAATCGAAGAAAGCATGGAGGCCGAAAAATTAGTTAGCGCCCATAAGAAGCCAAATCTTTCTGGATTTGGAGTTATTCAGGGACGTGGTTCTGGTTTTGACTGGAACTATGTGCAGGACAATTCGGCTTATTCTTCTTCCTACTTAAAAGGTGTAGGTATCGATCGTAGCAACTTTTTAGTAGGTCTTACCCTAAGCTGGAATATTACAAATTTACTTCGCTTCGATAGTAAAGTTAAAGAACAACGCTTGGTGACACAGTCCTTGAAATACGATTACGATCGCGTATATAAGGAACTGGATGCACAGGCTACATTGGCAAAAAGGCAGATTGATAACTCTTTTGAAAATTTTGAAGAGACTAAGACTCAGCTTTCCGCTGCACAATTGGCTTATAAGCAGCATACTGCGCTTTATAAAAATGGCTTGACGAATTTGGTAGACTTTACGCAGGCGCTTTATAGCCTTCATCGTGCCGAAATTGACTATGAAATTGCGCAAAATAATGTATGGCAGAGTTTATTACTCTTAGCATCATCCAATGGAGATCTTACAATCCTCTTAGACGCTGATGTGAAGTAGTTGGATATTCCATCCCGATTGATCGGTGAAAATTAATGACAATTAAAGAACAAATTATTTACATATGAATTTAATCAGATTTGCACTCCGAAAACCAATAGCCATTATGGTGTTGGTGCTGGGGTTACTCTTCTTCGGTATTAAAGCTGCCCAAGATGTTAAAGTAGATATTTTGCCCGAGATGGACCTTCCGGTAGTCTATGTAGCGCACTCGTTCAATGGGTATACGCCGCAACAGATGGAAGGTTATTTCACCAAAATGTATGTAAACATGCTTTTGTTTACAAATGGTATTAAAAGTATTGAATCCAAGAATACACAGGGACTTACCCTAATGAAGGTTGTTTTTTATGAAGGGACTAATATGGGCGAGGCCTTAGCTCAAATTAATGCGTTGTCTACACGTTCGCAGGTATTTTTACCTCCGGGCGCACCACCGCCATTTATTATTCGTTTTGACTCCTCTTCACAACCAGTAGGTCAGTTGGTGTTTCGAAGCAATACCAAGAACAGTAACCAATTACAGGATATCGCGAATTTCAATGCGAGACCATTTTTGATTGCTATTCCTGGACTTACAACAGCGCCTCCTTTTGGAGGTAGCCCACGTACGATAGAAATTAATATTGATCCTATTAAGCTTAGAGCACACAATCTATCTCCAGAACAGGTGGTTGAAGCGATCAGCAGAAACAATATCACATCGCCTTCAGGCAACGTGTATATCGGTGATACCAATTATTTGACACCGACTAATAATACCGTCAAAACAGTAGAGGAATTGGGAGATGTACCCTTGTTTAAGGGGACGATAGACAACGTATATATACGTGATGTTGCCACGGTGAAAGATGGAGCAGATATTGCCACAGGTTATGCACTGATCGATGGCAAGCGTTCGGTATATGTTAATATCGCCAAGGCTAGTAATGCGTCTACACTTGATGTGGTGAATACCTTGAAAGAATCTTTGCCCAAGATTCAACGTAATATGCCCGACGATGTGACGATTTCTTACGAGTTTGATCAGTCTGTCTATATATCCAATGCCTTAAAAAGTTTAATTATTGAAGGCGTGCTTGGTGCTTTGTTGACAGGGCTCATGGTTATGTTGTTCTTGAATGATAGACGTGGAGCATTGATTGTAATTATGACAATTCCGATTTCTATTATATCGGGGGTTCTATTTTTGAAGCTTTTTGGACAGACAATTAATATTATGTCGCTTTCCGGATTAGCGCTAGCCATTGGTATTTTGGTGGACGAGAGTACGGTAACCATCGAAAATATACATCAGCATTTTGCAATGGGTAAAACGCGGGCTCAGGCTATTTGGGATGCCTGTAAGGAAATCGCCTTTCCTAAGTTGTTGATCATGTTGTGTATTCTGGCGGTATTTGCGCCGGCATTTATGATGACTGGAATTCCTGGCGCCCTATTTATGCCTTTAGCCTTAGCCATAGGTTTCTCTATGGTTGTTTCGTTTTTGCTGTCACAGACTTTTGTGCCTATTATGGGTAATTGGATGATGAAGCACAACCCAGAGACCTGTGCAAATCCGTCGCATAAAGGCGATTGGTTCACCAAATTTAGGGACCGTTTTGTGAATATGCTTACTGGAATGATGAAGTTTAGAAAACCTATAGTTGTCATCAGTCTTGTTTCTATTCTATTCACAGTTTTTGCATTGTATCAATTTACGGGGAAAGATGTACTTCCGACAGTAAACTCAAGGCAGTTTCAAGTACGTATCAAAGCTGCTGAAGGTACACGTATCGAAGTGACAGAAACAAAAGTAAAAGGTTTCTTAGCGCATCTGGAAAATATTGTAGGAAAGGATAACATTGCTATTTCTTCGGTATTTATTGGTCAACACCCATCTACGTTTGCGGTGAGCCCTATCTACCTTTACAATGCTGGACCCCACGAGGCATTGATGCAAGTGGCTTTAAAGGAGTTTAAGGGCAATTCAGATGAGCTTAAGGATAAATTACGTGCCTATTACAAGGAGAAGATGCCAGATTTGCATATCTCTTTTGAGCCTATTGAGTTGACAGAGAAGATTCTGAGTCAAGGCGCGAATAACCCTATTGAAATTCGGGTATCAGGTATGATGAAGAAAATGAATCGTATGTACGCGAATAAGCTTCTTGCAAAACTCAAGGAACTGGAATATATGCGTGATCAACAGGTTCCTCAATCGATGGATTATCCTGCCCTGCAAATTAATATTGATCGTACCCGTGCTGCTCAATTGGGTTTGGACGCACAGGATATCGCTAAATCATTGGTAGCTGCAACAGCATCTACACGCTATACCAACAAAAACTTTTGGGTAGGTGGAATGATGGGGATTGCCTATGATGTACAGGTACAGACACCCCAGAATATACTAAATAGTAAAGAGGAATTGGCTAACCTACCCTTGTCTAAAAATTCAGAAAGACCTGTGTTGAGTGATGTGGCTACTATCACACCAACCAAGGAATTGGGGGAGAGCTACAATTTGGGGACAATGGGGTATACCACAGTAACAGCGAATATCCATAAGACCGATTTGGAGCGTGCTTCCAAGGATGTTGCTGCTGCGATCGCGTCGTTAGGTGAATTGCCTAAGGGCGTTAACGTTGATATTGCAGGTTTGGCTCCTGTATTGAATGAGACGATGAAGAGTTTGGCAACGGGACTATTAATTGCTGTCGTTGTGATTTTCTTGATGTTGTCGGCTACTTTTCAATCTTTTAGAGCTTCCTTGGTTATTTTGACTACAGTTCCTTTCGTAATGGTTGGATCTCTGGTGCTGTTGAATTTGACGGGGTCAACTTTGAACTTACAATCGTATATGGGACTAATCATGTCGGTCGGGGTTTCTATTGCGAATGCAGTCCTCCTAATCAGTAATGCGGAGACTGTACGTAAGCAAGGAAATGATGCCATGGCTGCAGGTTTAGAGGCTGCAAAATTGCGGATAAGACCGATCATTATGACAACATTGGCAATGGCGGCGGGAATGCTTCCAATAGCTATTGGTTTTGGTGAAGGTGCAGATCAGATATCGCCATTGGGTAGAGCCGTTATTGGAGGGTTGATTTTCTCTACTTTCTCTGTTTTGGTGGTACTTCCGTTAGTATATGGATGGATGATGAAAAATGTTAGCATCCTAAGTCCGTCATTGGATCCAGAAGACGAAGAAAGTGTTCATTTTAATCAATCAACAAATTAATAAAAGTAATTATTCGTGTGGAGTGTGAAGTACACACGAATATTCATCATGTTTTTTTAATCAAATTATACACGTATGAAGTTATTAGTATATACAGCTATTGCATCCATGTTTGTTTTTACAGCCTGCAATAACGATAAAACAGAAGTAAAGGAAGGAAAAAAGGAGGAAGGAAAAGGTATGCCTGGTATGGCTATGGGCGGTATGTCAATGAATCCTTTTGAGACGGTTGTGATCGGGAAGAGTAATCCATTGGTGAAATTGCAATTAGCAGGTGAATTAATGCCAGATCAGCATACAGAACTATTTGCCAAAGTCAATAGTTATGTAAAGAATATTCGGGTAGATATTGGCGATAAAGTGTCGCAGGGTCAGGTTCTGATGTTTTTGGAAGCGCCTGAGATCCAATCTCAAGTTGCTAGCGCGAAAGCTAAATACGAAGCCCAAAAGGCAATCTATGTATCTACAAAGTCTACTTATGATCGTATGTTGGACGCAGACAAGACGGAAGGTGCAATAGCAAAAGATGCTATTGATCAGATAACAGCTAGAAAGCTATCTGATGAGGCACAACTGAATGCTGCGAAGTCGGCGTATGAAGAGATAAAGGATATCGATAATTATTTGGTGATCCGAGCTCCATTCGCAGGAACTATTACGGATAGAAATGTCGATCTCGGAGCTTATGTGGGACCGATGGAAAAAACACCTCTATTGGTGATCCAGGATAACAGAAAATTACGTCTTAATCTATCTATCCCAGAAGCGAACACGCCTTATCTAAAACGAGGGGATACCATCCGCTTTCATGTTCGTTCGCAACCACAAACGAAATATATGGCGTTAGTGACGCGTAAAGCGGGTAGTCTCGATGTGAAGTTTCGGGCCGAAAAGATTGAAGTTGATTTTGTGAATACGAATAACGTGCTAAAGCCATTTATGGTTGCCGAGACGGTTATTCCATTACAGAATACAGAAGCGACATTCTTTGTGCCGAAGATGGCGGTTGTGGATAGTGGTATGGGGGTATACGTGATCCGTGTTGAAAACGGGAAAACAAAGAATGTCCCGGTGCGTAAAGGGCGCATGATGCCAGATAAGGTAGAGGTGTTTGGTGAGTTGAGTGAGGGGGATGTAATTCTTAAGATGGCTACGGAAGAAATGCTAGAAGGAACAGCAATTCCCGCGAAAGGAGAGATGAAAAAATCTTAGTAACAAGATGTTTGTAAAAAGTTTATTAGATGAAGAGTATAGTCAAAATTTGGGGTATCGCAGCAATTGTTGCGATATCCTTTACAGCCTGTAATAATGGCGATAAAAAAGTAGAAGACAGCGTAAATGTGTCAATAGATAGTAAAGCGATTAATACCCGAAAAAATCCCTTAAAAGGTAAGCAAGTACCGCAGAATTTGGTATGTATGGTGAATGATGCTTATATGGGGAAGGAACAGATATTGGTCGAGCATGAGGGTAAAAAGTACTACGGCTGTTGTAACATGTGTAAGGAGAAAATTCCTAAGGACACAACAGCCAGATTTGCTACGGATCCCTACTCTTTGGAAAAAGTAGATAAGGCGACTGCATTTATCGTTGTGGTAGGTGACAATGGTGAGGTCGCTTATTTTCAAAACGAAGGAAATTACCAGAAGTTTATTAGTGAAAGTTAGTTTATAGTTTTTTTTGATGCCTTTTTAACCGCCATTGGCGGGATTAAGATCATAGAAGTTTTACATCGTTCCGTGCTGACAATTTCTAGGTATTTTGTCAAAGCCTATCTTCCTTATCTTAATTTTAAAGGCATCTTTTTAATCTAAATTTTAATGCAGGGTTCTACGCCCGTTGGACTACTCTTAGGATATTTTCTTATCTTGCACCTTTGCTTATTAGAAAAGGTTATGAACAAATTATCCATGTTGGCTGCAGGCTTGCTTATAAGTGTGACTACTGTAGCGCAAAAAAAACCAGAAGTTGAATTTGATAAATCGCTAATCACTACGAAAGTGCACGAATCGTTTGGAAAGAAGAATATGACGGCAATGGATCTATGGGAATTGGGGCGGGTGTCTGCGGAAGGCTTAAGTCCTGATGGGAAAACATTGTTGTATGGGGTATCCTATTATTCACTGAAAGACAATAAATCTGAAAAAAATCTTTATGCGCTTTCTTTGTCAGACAAATCTGTTAAGCAATTTACGGTTGATGCTGGTGCTGAATCGGTATTGACGGTTGCTTCTAATGGAGATGTACTCTATACCTTTAAAGGTCAGATCTGGCGGAAAAGCCTGCAAGGGGGCGAGCCTGTACAGCTAACAGATGTGGAAGGAGGATTGGAGAATGTTAAGTTTTCGCCGGATGGAAAACACATATTATTCAGTAAGTCTGTGTTAATCAAAAATTACCACAGCGTCGATAAATATAAAGATCTTCCGAAATCTAATATCTATGTTTATGATAATCTGGATTATAGACATTGGGATAGTTTTAATGATGGCCGTTTTAATCATCCATTCATTGCTAGTTATACCAATGGCAAGATTGGTGAAGCTGTAGATTTGTTGAAGGACGAGCCTTATTACAGTCCAACTGCACCATTTGGTGGTGCGGAAGATTTTGCCTGGAGTCCCGATGGTAAATCGGTTTTTTATGTGTGTAAGAAAAAATTCGGAAAGGAATATGCTACCAGTACCAATACGGACATCTATCAATATGAGTTAGCCACAGGTCAAACAAAAAATATCACCGAAGGCATGTTGGGCTATGATAACAACCCGGTATTCAGCCCGGATGGTAAACGCCTTTCTTGGTTGAGTATGCGCACCGATGGCTACGAAGCGGATAAAAATGATATCGTAGTATTAGATCCATTGACTTCGCAGAAAGTAAATCTTACCGCACATTGGGACGGTACGGTGAACTCCTTTGTGTGGAGTAAAGATAACCGTAAAATTTTCTTTGTAGCACCGACCCGAGGTACAGTTCAACTTTTTGCAATTGATGTTCCTGTTAATCTTAATGTGAGATCATTACCTAGCATTCAGCAAATTAGTGATGGTCAGTTTGATATCATTGGTATCGTCGGTGAGTTGAAAGATGGATTGGTGGTTAGTTCAACTAAGATGACGCAGGCTACAGAGCTGTATCACTATGCATTTAAATCAAAGAAGCTGAGTCCATTGACTACGGTCAATGATGCCCATTATGCAAAACTGAATGAAACTAAGGTGGAAGGAAGGTTTACCAAGGCTTCTGATGGACAGGATTTGTTTTCTTGGGTAATTTACCCGCCCAACTTTGATCCGAGCAAAAAGTATCCCACATTGTTATTTTGCCAGGGGGGACCTCAATCTGCTACTACGCAAGGCTATTCTTTCCGGTGGAGTTTTCAATTGATGGCATCTCAAGGGTATATTGTCATTCTTCCTAATCGTCGAGGAATGCCGGGATGGGGTGTTAAGTGGAATGAAGATATTTCGAAAGATTGGGGAGGACAAGCAATAAGAGACTATCTTTCTGCAATCGATGACTTTTCTAAAGAAAGTTACGTAGATAAGTCCCGAATTGGCGCTATCGGTGCTAGTTATGGTGGTTATTCGGTGTTTATGTTGGCTGGTGTACACGAAGGCCGTTTCAAGTCATTTATTTCCCATTGTGGTTTGTTTGATATGACATCTTGGTACGGTACTACAGAAGAACTGTTCTTTGCAAATCACGATCTAGGTGGCGCGTACTGGGATAAGAAAAATGAAAAAACTTATACAGACTTTAATCCGATCAAACACGTTGATAAATGGAATACACCAATTTTGATATTTCAAGGAGGTAAAGACTATCGTGTACCTATAGGGCAAGGACTGGAAGCATTTCAGGCGGCTCAGCTAAAAGGGGTAAAAAGCAGATTGGTATATATGCCGGATGAAAACCATTGGGTGCTTTCAGGGCATAACGCGCAAGTATGGCAACGGGAGTTTTTTGATTGGCTCAAAGAAACACTTTAATATAAAAAAATAAAGGGATCCAAAATGGATCCCTTTATTTTTTTATAATGTACTGAACCATTTTTGAAATAATTGACCTACAAAAGGAAGTTCTTTTTGACTGCCGTTGAAAGCAGATATTAATCCCATAATCCATAAGATTAATAAAATCGTACCGACAATCATAGCGATGATTTCTCCTGCTACTGGAACTACACGTAGAATTCCAGAGATAAGGCCCACGATTAATAATCCCATGTTTTGACGGATATGGAATTTTGCAAAGTTATTGTTTTTGTCTTTGTTCATTACAAAGGCTATAATTAATCCTATTAATGTGATATAGGATATTATTGCTATGTTTTTTCCTTCCTGAACGCTGTTTTTTACTGATTTGTTGTCCATTGCTATTAAATTATCGTTTTGTTTTAGCAAAGGTATTTATAAAAGGACTGCCTTTTCTTCCCCGAAAACCGGGATATTGCAAAGTTTAAATGGACAAGAGGAACAAAAAAAGCCTTTCAATACCATAGTATCGAAAGGCTTTTTTATAAGTTATAATTTAATTATTTCGTATCCTTCTTGCCAAAAATTGAAATCTTTAAATATTTGCCGGGATTTGTTTTTAAATCATGGACAAGTTCATTCAGGTTTGCTGATGCACTATTAAGGTTATCATACAGCTGCTTGTCGTTGAGAAGCAAGCCGATGGATCCTTCCCCTTGATTTATTTTGCCGGTTATGGCCTGAACGTCCTTCATTGCCTGATGGGCGTTGTCTATGGTCGCCTTGATCTCGGTCTTGGATAGATCGTCCGAGAGATTGTCAAGATTGGCCAAGATCGAATTTATCTTTTCGTTGTTGTTTTTAAAATTGCTGGTAATAGATTCTAGGTTTTGCATGATTTTAGCCAAACGAATCCGTTCAGATCCCATCAAGTTTTCCACATCATGTGTTATTTTCTCCATATTGGTCAATGACACAGATATGCTACGTAGACTTTTTTTGAAATCGCGCTGAAACTCATCGTCTAAGGCTGTATTTACTGCACTTAGTACAGAATCTAGCTTGACCACTAGGTTTTCGATTTTCTTTTGTAGAGGTTCTACTTTTTCCATTAGGTTGGCTTGTACGTCCGACTGTAAAGGATCTCCATGTCGAGCCATTGTGCTACTGTTGCCCAAGTCAAATACAATAACTTTACTACCCAATATACTTTCGCTAACGATTCGAGCAATGGTATTTGAGGGAACATTGTACTCGCTTTTTATTTTAAATTCTGTACGTATCTTGCCGTTATCCATAAGATACATTCGAGATACACGCCCGATCTGATATCCGTTCACCATTACAGGTTTCGATGTTGCAAGACCGTCGACGTTGTCATAGTCGGTATAAAACATGTTATCTGAACTGAAAACATCATTTCCTCTCAAAAAACTATATCCTATAAATAATAATGCAATTGCTATTGCCGTTAATGCGCCTACTTTAGTCTCGTTTGATATCTTCAAAATACGTTAATTTAAGGGTTTAGCTTATACAACATATAAACACTTTAAATATAAGAAATGTTTATTTCTCTGTAGATGTTTTGTATTTTTTTATTGCTTGGAACAAATTTTCTACGATTTCGGCCTGACCTTCATCTGACAACATGTAGTTTTCTTCTTCGGAATTATTGATAAAGCCAATTTCTGTTAGTACAGCAGGCATCGAGGCACGTGCCAGTACGGCTAGACCCAATTCTTTGACTCCTCTGTTGACGCGTCGTGAGTTGACATACTCTTGTTGCATCATGGAGGCTAGGCGAATGCTGCGGTCCCGATATTGTCTACGCATCACTTTAAATACGATATAGCTGGATGGGTCTTTAGGATCAAAGTCACCTAAGTCGCTGTTGTCTTCATTATGGAGCAACATATCCGCATTTTCACGGATAGCTACATCTTGCTCTGACATACGGTGGAATCCTAATACAAAGGTTTCTGTACCACTGGCTTTAGATGTTCGTTGACTGGTGGAGTTTGCGTGGATGGACACGAAAATATCCGCATTGTTCCTATTGGCTATTTCGGAGCGTTCCTTAAAAGGAACATCTATGTCTGTGCTACGCGTCAAAATGACATTAATAGCTAACTTATTTTCCAGTTCGTTTTTAAGCTTTTTAGATACATCTAGAACGATGTTTTTTTCTAAAGATCTTCGTCCTGCTGCTCCAGGGATGGGTCCGCCATGACCAGGGTCGATTACCACTGTGAATGTTTTTTTATTCTTTGAAGCGGGGGGATCATTAGAAACCGGTATAAAGGAAACGAATGCTACTAGTAAGGAGGATGCGAAAAGGGAAAAGCTTAATTTTTTAACAATATTTAAAAATTTCATCGGCGTTTTTTTTACATTTTTGTCTCAGCTAATTTATAACGGACTGACAAAGATAGTTGTTTAATTGTATATGATAAAAATAAGAACCTTTTATTAATGATTTTGACTACTTTTGCCGATAATAGTTTATTTTTAAGACTAAAATAATATTTCGTATTTCGACTTTGGAAACGCTAACTCGTATTTTACTTTTATCTGTGTTCCTATTGTTAGGAACAGCTGCAGTGTTCTCTCAAGTTACGCCTACGAAACCTATAAGTACCAATGTTAAGGATACTTCCTTAGTAACCAAGGATACAACTAAAAATCATCTTAAAGGAAAAAGTGGCCAAGATACTGTTGTGATGAAGACCGACAGCGGCCTGGAGACCGTGGTTACTATTGTCGCCAACGACTCTTCCTGGAATGAAGTAAGTAAAAATATTATTCACCTTTATAAAGGTGCTAAAGTTAAATATCAAGAATTTGAACTTTCTGCAGATTATATCCGTTTGGATCGTAATACAAATATACTTTTTGCGAGTGGTGTAGTCGATCATAATGGTAAGTATGTGGGGAGACCTGTTGTATTGTTTCCAAATGATACACCGAAAGCGGTAGACTCCTTGCGGTATAACTATAAATCTCAGGAGGGGAAGACCTTCGGTATTATGACTGAGGTCGATGGCGGATTTATTCAGGCTAAGATCTTGAGAAAGAATCTCTACGATGAAATGTCTATTCATAAGGCGTTATATAGTACATGTAATCTTCCGGAACCTCATACCCATTTTGGTATTCATATTACTAAAGGGGTGGTTACGGATAAGCAGATTATCGCTGGGCCGTCTTATTTAGTGGTCCAAGGGATTCCGATGAAGTTTCTGGCTTTGCCATTTGGTTTTTTTCCCAAGCAGGATAAAAAATCTTCGGGTTTTCTCTTCCCTTCTTTTGGAGATGATGTGGCACGCGGGTTCGGTTTGCGGGATTTGGGTTGGTACCTTACATTTAATGACTACTGGGATTCGGAGATTCGTGGTAGCTTCTATTCCAAGGGATCTTGGGAATCGTCAATACGTACAAACTATTTAGTGAATTATAAGTACAGTGGCGGTTTTAACATCCGTTATGCATCTACTAAAGTGGGTACTGAGGGTGCTAGCAATTATGGTAGTAATAAGGACTTTAATGTCACGTGGAACCATACGCAACGACAAGAGGCTAACCCAGGGACCTCTTTTTCTGCTTCGGTCAATTTTGGTACCGCGTCTTATTTTCAGAATACGGGAGCAAATAGTACCTATGACTATGATCAGTTGACGCGTAATAACATGTCCTCTTCCATCAGTTATGGTAAAGTATTTGCAGATGGCAAAGTAAACTTTACGTCTAGTTTGAGCCATCGTCAGGATATGGCGTCTGGTAAGGTGGATTTGGAATTACCGACATTTGCTTTAAACGTTTCTACATTTAATCCTTTTGATTCTAAAGAACGGGTAGGGGAGCAGAAATGGTATCAACGTATTACGGTGGGATACAGTCTGCAGGGAAGAAACTCTATTTCGACGGGTGACTCCGTGCTTTTTACTAAACAGGCTTTGAAGCAGTTTACAAACGGATTTCAACATAATATACCTGTGAGTTTGAGTTTAAATGCGTTTAAATTTTTCCAATTTAACACCTCGGTGAATTATACAGAGCGTTGGTACTTGCAGACGATCCGAAAAGCATTAGATAACGAGATTAACGGTTATATCGACACACGTGACACAATTTCTGGATTTAGAAGAGCCTATGACTATTCGTTTTCGAGTGGTTTGTCGACGAAGGTGTATGGTAGGTACCCTAAGATCGGTAAGATAGACGCGGTACGTCATGTGGTGACGCCTTCGATCAACTTTAACTATAGACCCGATTTTTCAGATCCTAGATATGGTTTTTACAAGTCCTATATTGATCAGAGTGGACGTCTTTCTGAATATTCGATATTTGACGGTGCTATTTTCGGTGGACCTTCTTCGGGTAAATCCATGGGAATTGGCTTCTCCGTAGACAATAATATTGAAGCTAAAATTCGTACAGAAAATGATACGACAGGTAAAGGCTTTAAGAAAATCCCTATTCTTCAGGGGTTGACATTTAGTGGTAACTACAATTTCGCTGCGGATTCTTTGAAACTCTCAACGATCAGCTTTTCAGGTAGGACGACACTTTTTAATGAAAAAATAAATCTGAACTTTAACGGTACTTTTGATCCTTACCAATTGGATTATAGGGGGCAGCGAATCGATAAATTCGCCGTACAAGATGGTAAATTGGCGCGCTTAACAAATTTTGGTTTGTCTTTTGATTATAGCTTTAATCCGGATGCATCAAAGAGTAGAAATGGTAATATCGACTCGATGCGCAACAGTATGCCTAATATGACAAAAGAACAGTCGGAAGCTCTTGCTCGAATCAGTACCGACCCAAATGCATTTGTTGATTTTAATATACCATGGAACTTAGCTGGGTCGTTCAGCTTTCAGCATTTTAAGCGCTTTGATTCGGTCGTGCGTCGTGAGCGAAGCGATTACTCTGCAACGCTAAGTTTACATGGTGACGTAAACGTTACTCCGAAGTGGAAGATTCAATTCAACTCAGGTTACGATTTTAAACAAAAAGAGGTGTCTATGACCCGTTTCTCAATCTATCGGGATCTTCATTGCTGGGATATGTCTGTTGGCTGGGTACCTTTTGGCCGTTATCAGAGTTACAATATTACGATCAGAGCTAAAGCCTCTGTATTACAGGATCTGAAATTAACAAAGCGTAATAGCCATTATACTTATTAATATTTTTTTACTAACTATGTGTTGTATTAAGCCGTCCTGATCTAACAGGTTGTGGGGGCGATGTAACTAATGCGGTAAAAACAGATGAAAGCTGAAATTATAACAATAGGAGACGAGATATTATTGGGCCAAGTTGTTGATACAAACTCGGCATGGATTGGTCAACTCTTGGACTCTTTGCATATATCTATACAACAGATTGTATCTATTCCGGATCATAAAGATCTTATTTATCATACCTTGAGTGAAGCTTCCCGTCGCTCCGATCTTATCATAGTGACAGGGGGATTAGGCCCTACAAAGGATGATGTCACGAAGGAAACCATCGCTTCTTTTTTTAACACGACACTGGTAAAGGATGAAAAAGTCTTGGAGCATGTCAAGTCTATTTTTGAAAAATTTGGGAATGGACGAGCTATGCCTTTGATGAATTACGGGCAGGCCGATGTTTTGGCGTGCAGTGAAGTGCTTTTTAATGATGTAGGGACCGCACCTGGAATGTGGGTGGAACATGAGGGCAAATTTTTTGTTTTCTTACCGGGCGTGCCTTTTGAAATGAAATTTCTGATGGAAAATCGGGTTGTTCCGAAGCTGGCAACTTATAGAGCAAAAGAAGCCATCTATCATGCTCATGTGATTACGATGGGCATTGGTGAATCTTTTTTGGCAGAGAAAATCGCAGATATAGAGGATGAATTGCCTTCACATATCCGGTTGGCTTATCTTCCTAAGTTGGGCGGTGTTCGACTCCGTTTATCGGCTGTAGGGACTGATTTCGAAAGTATAAAAAAAGAAACGGAACAATTTGCTGAACGGATTGGGAAACGCTTATCGGATCACTTGGTAGCGCGTAAAGATGTAACAATTGAAGAAGCTATTGTTGAAGAATTTACTCGGACTGGTCTCCGTCTGGCCGTTGCGGAAAGTTGTACCGGTGGACTTTTGGCTGGATCTATTACTTCGATTCCAGGAGCTAGTGCCATCTTTGACTGTGGTATCGTGGCGTATCATAATAGAATTAAAGAACAGGTGTTGGGTGTGCAAGAAGAAGTGTTGCGAGACTATGGTGCCGTTAGCGAACAAACTGTGATCCAGATGGCCGAAGGAGTGAAAAAAATGAGTGGTGCGCAATATAGTATAGCTACGAGTGGGATAGCTGGGCCTGGGGGGGGGACTGTGGAGAAACCCGTGGGTACGGTTTGGATTGCTGTAAGTGGAAGGTTTAAAACTATAACACAGGTATTTCAATTTCGGAACGATCGACAAATAAATATTGAACGTAGTATCGCTCAAGCCTTAAATATGTTGTGGAAATTGTATAGGCAGGATAGTGTTGAATCCTGAAATATAATTTCAATATTAAAATGATTTTAAATATTATATTTTGTTTTTAGGGATTTCATTCCTAATTCTCTAACTTAGTACGATAAAACACAAAATAATTATGGGAATATTCAAATTGGTACTTCCAAAGATGGGGGAGAGTGTTTCTGAAGCTACTTTGACAAAGTGGGTGAAAGCTGTAGGTGATCGTATCGAAGAAGATGATACAGTGGTTGAGGTCGCTACAGATAAGGTAGACTCGGAGGTTCCTTCACCTGTTCAGGGGATACTGAAAGAAATTCTATTTGAAGAAGGTCGCGTGGCCCAAGTGGGTGATGTTATCGCCTTATTAGAAATCGAAGGCGGTGGCGAAGAGGAGAGTATTGCTGTTAAAACAGATACACCGGCTTTTACAGCTCCTGCGGTTGAAACTTCTGTCCCTGAAAATCCAATTCCTGGGATTGAAATATTAGAAAATGCTAATTCAGAATCGTCATCAATAACTAGGGGTACCTCGGAAGAGCGTTTTTATTCGCCTTTAGTGAAAAGTATCGCCCAGCAAGAGGGGCTTTCAGCACAAGAGTTGGAAACAATAGCGGGGTCTGGATCCGAAGGAAGGGTGACGAAGCAGGATGTGTTGGATTATATAAAATTGAAGTCTGCTGGTACATCCACGATACCGCAAGTTTCAGCTGCAGTTGAGAATACGGAGGTGCGCGGTGCTACAACTGTTGCTCCTGTGGAAGTGGTAAAGGCTACAAATGGGGATGAGATTATTGAAATGGACCGTATGCGTCGCCTTATTGCGGATCATATGGTAAATAGTATTCGTACTTCTCCCCATGTGTTTTCTGTTGTTGAGGCTGATGTGACCAATTTGGTAAACTGGCGAAATAAGGTAAAAGATAACTTCAAGAAAAGAGAAGGTGAGAATATTACGTTTACGCCGTTGATCATTGAAGCAATTACAAAAGCATTGAAGGATTTTCCGATGATTAATGTCTCTGTTGATGGCAATAATATTATCAAAAGAAAACATATTAATATTGGCATGGCGGCTGCATTGCCTTCTGGAAATCTTATTGTTCCGGTAATCAAAGACGCTGATCAATTGAGTTTGGTAGGGATTAGTAAAGCCGTCAATGATTTGGCTAATCGAGCGAGAGGAAATAAGTTAAAACCTGATGATACGCAAGGTGGGACATTTACCTTTACCAATATTGGGGCTTTTGGCAATATCTTCGGAATGCCGATCATTAACCAGCCTCAAGCAGCTATTCTAGCAGTGGGGACTATCACGAAAAAACCTGCTGTCTTAGAAACTCCGGATGGAGATGTTATCGCTATTCGACATATGATGTACTTAACTATGTCGTATGACCATCGCGTTATTGATGGTGCATTAGGAGGTACATTTTTGAAAAGGGTGGGCGATTATCTCGAAAATTGGGATAAGGAAAGAGAAGTTTAAAATACACCAAAAACAAAAGCCTATGATCGAAGATTATAGGCTTTTGTTACAAATATCCGCCATATGGAAGGGTTAAAGCCATTTATTGATTTTGCTTTAAGTTGGTATTGGGTTCCGTTATTGATACTTTATATCGGAGTGATCAGTGCTATTCTGATTGAGAACCGAAATCCTAGCAAAACTATTGCTTGGATTTTGGTCATTATATTCATTCCGTTTTTGGGACTTATTTTGTATTATTTTTTTGGACAAAAATTTGTTAAAGTTCAGAAAATAAAGAAAATAAATAAGCAGCAGGCGCGTCGTCTAGAAAAACAGTGGGAATTGTTGGATCCGGTAATGGAATCGTTTATTCAGAATATTCATGATGAAATTGGCGATTTATCTAAAGTGTTTCGATTGATGAAGCGGGAAAGATTGTCATCGCCAACACTGAATAATGATGTCAGACTTTTGGTCAACGGTGAGGAAAAATTTGAAGCTCTAAAAGTGGATTTAAGGCAAGCGAAGCATTCCATTCATATGGAGTATTATATTTTTCAGCCGGATCATGTTGGACTTGATATTTTGAATATTCTGGAAGAAAAAGCGGCTGAAGGTGTTGTGGTTAGGTTGATTGTAGACAGCTTCGGTTCGCCGGATTTGATTAAATATATGCGTCGGAATAAAGGTTCTCGTATTGATTTTCATGCGTTTCTTCCAGTGACATTTACCTCCTTGGCGAATTCAAATTATCGTAATCATCGAAAAATCGTAGTGATAGATGGTGTAGTTGGGTATGTCGGAGGGATTAATATTTCGGATAGATATAGTAATACTTCTGCTAATAGAAAGGCCACTTATTGGCGGGATATCTCACTCCGTATAGAGGGGTTGGCAATTAATATGCTGCAGATAAATTTCTGGAGCTCCTGGAATCAAACGGATGGTGCTCCTTTTTTGTTGGAAGATGGGTATCTGCATATGATACGGGAGAATAGGACGGAAAGTGGTGAGGCCGGGGTAGGATTTGTGTCTAGCGACCCCGCTTCGGTGGGCCCATTTAATATGGAAGCTATGTTGATCGCTATTGGTGAAGCGAATCAACATGTGCGACTTTGTACGCCTTACTATATCCCCAGTGAAGAGTTGGAAAGAGCGCTAATTATAGCAGCTGCCTCTGGTGTAAAAGTGGAATTAATGATACCGGCTACTTCAGATTCGTATTTTGTACAACATGCTTCGTTTTCTTTTTTGAAACCTTTATTGGAAAGAGGGGTGGAGGTACTTTTATACCAGAAGGGATTTCTACATGCTAAAACGATGACGGTGGATGGAAAGCTAACCTTTATCGGAACCGTAAATCTGGATATACGTAGTTTTTATATTAACTACGAAATTGCAGCTGTAGTTTCCGATTCCACGCTCTGTCTGCAAAGTGAGAAGCAGTTTGATCTAGACAAGCAGGATTGTGTTGTTTTAACTTTGGAGGATTGGAAGAATCGTCCACGATGGAAACGCGGTGCAGATTCTATCTGCCGCTTAATGGCCCCGCTGTTATAAGATCTAAAAATGTGTTAAATTAAGCGCTTAATTTGGCGTTTTGAAGTGGATAGAATTTAATTTTTTTATCTTTAGCTGAATACTGTTTTAATGAGACCGGGAGCCGGTTTAACAGAACTTAATTAAATGAAAAAGATACATCCTATTTATTCCTTATTTCTATTGTTTTTGTTTGTTCAGACGGTGCAGGGACAAGAAGTTCCTAAAATCCCTATTAATACTGTTGTCGAGCGCGTGCAGAAGTATTTCGGGGTCTACCCACTGGAAAAGGTACATTTACATTTCGATAAGCCTTATTACGCCGTCGGCGACACCTTATGGTTTAAAACATATTTATACCATAATCAGATATCTTATGATCCGAGTAAAATCGCTTATGTGGATGTGATTAATGGAAGAGACTCTTTGATTCAAACTCTTCGTATTCCACTAAAGAACAATAGTGGTGCTGGATATTTTGTACTGGACCCGCAAGTTGTTAAGCAGGATAATTATCGGTTTAGGGGATATACTAAATGGATGATGAATTTTGATGTCGATTATTTCTTCAATAAAATCGTCACCGTCGGAGATGCTATTAATAAGAAATTAGGATCCGAGATAACCTATACACCTGATGGTAATAAGACCAAAGCTACCATTCAATTTAGGGATTCTAAGGGGACATTGTTGAGTAAGAAGAAGGTCACCTGGGAAGCGATTGACGGTTGGGATCCGTTTGATAAAGGGAAATCAGAAACAGATGATATGGGAAGAGTTACGCTTTCGTTTTCATCAAAAGATAAGGAGATGTTGAAAAAGGGACGTCTAATCGTCAAGGTGGACGGCGAATCCGCGATGGTGGGGGACTTTCCTTTAAAGAATGCATTGGCCGAGGCAATAGATGTGCAGTTTTTTCCTGAAGGAGGAGATCTTTTGGAGGGAGTCGCTAAAAATATAGCCTTTAAAGCAATAGGTACCAACGGAAAGGGAGTAAAGATAAATGGCAAGATCGTAGACAGCAAGAAGAAAGTCGTAGTCGAATTTTCTGATCTGGGATTGGGAATGGGCTATTTTAACTTATTACCTGTCGCCGGAGAGCAATACAAAGCATTGATTACTGCGGAAGGCGGTACTGAAAGATCTTTTGACCTTCCTATGGTTAAAGCTGATGGTATTAATATCGTTGTTTCTAAAATAAGTTCGGAAGCTGTACAAGTAGGTTTAGTGGCTAGTGAGAGTTATTTTTCGAAGATTGCAAATCAACCCTTTTATATTTTTGGCCAGATGAATGGTCAGTTGATTTATGGTGCACAGGCGACTATGAAAAACTCTAGTTTGGTTTTGTCTGTTCCTGTCAAAGAGTTACCAAATGGCATTATTCAGTTTACGCTGATGAGCCCAGCTGGAAAAGCACTGAGCGAACGGTTGGTGTTTTATGACTTGGCTGAGAACTTAACTATTCAGGTAAAGTCTGATAAAGCTAATTATAGCAAGAAGGAGCACGTTAAGCTAGATATCAGTAATGGTACATCGGAAAAATTGTTAAGCTCTCTTTCGGTCGCTGTTATCGATGAAACGAAGGTGCCATTTGATGATCACCAGGAAAATGGCATACTGAGCAGTCTATTACTAACATCCGACTTGACTGGTTTTGTTGAAAAGCCGGGCTATTATTTTGATCCGGAAGTTACCAATAGAAAGCAGGCGCTTGATGCTTTGTTGATGACACAGGGATTCCGGCGATTTAGTTATGATGAGCTGGTTGCTGAAAAATATCCTCAGGTTAACTTTATGCCCGAACAAGGGATAACATTAGCTGGAACATTGCGTCTAAATACAGGAAGGCCGTATCCTAATGGAGGATTGTTGCTTTCCATTCCTGCACGGGCTATGCGAAAAGATACTTATACAGATAAGGATGGGCGCTTCGTATTCCAGGATTTAAATTTTCCTGACTCTGTGAAGGTGACTATTAACGCGAGGAGCAACGATAATTATCGGAATCTGGTTATTAATATGGATCAGTCTTTCTATCCTGAAGTGGATACCGACAATCCTTATAAGGCAAATGACATCTTAAATATTGATAAACAAATGGTGGACTATCTTGCTAACAGTAGGAACGAGTTCAGGACGTCTAATCTCATAGATGAGGTTACCGTATCTGCTTCGCGTAAAGAAGTGCGTACGAGTAAAGAGTTTTCCGCTTTATCCGGTTTATCTATGGCTGATCATCGTATTGAAGGAGACCGTCTAAATGGTTGTAACATGCTTACGATGTGTTTGAATACTTTGTTGACCGGTGTTACATACGATAGTCAGACGTTGAAATATTATTTGACGCGTAACTATAATCAAGGTAGTCGGGTGCCTGTACAGTTCTTTTTAAACGGGATGCCTATCGACGAAAATACGTTGAACTCGATAGTACCAATGGAGATCGAGGCTATCGAGATTTTTAATAGAGATGATTTGGGTACTGTAAGTAGGCTGTATCAAAATGATGGTGTGGTATCCATTATAACCAAGAAGGAGAAGCCTAAAGGTCCGCGTATGACGATGGCGCAAATTGAAGCGTTATTGCCAAAGGCGAATGTCGTTGATCTGTATCCGCTGGGGTATATTAAGGAGCGTAAGTTTTATACACCTAAATACGATACCGATCAAAGTAAATCGACCAATGATTACAGAACCACGGTATATTGGAATCCAGATGTGTTATTGGATGAGAAGGGGGCTATCAGTCTGGATTACTTCAATGCGGATGGTAATGGAAAGTATAAAGTTGTGGTAGAAGGTATTGATAATGCCGGTAGGATAGGACGCACAGTTTACTACTATAATGTGAAGTAAAAAATAAGGGGGCTTACAAGTAAGCCCCCTTATTTTTATAGTTAAATAGAGCGGATTTTCGTTAAGATCTTTTGATCAAAAAGATTAAGAAACACCCCAATTAATATAACGAGAATAGCAATAAAACTCATCGTATTGAAGCTTTCGTCAAAGATGAAGTAACCAAAACCTAGGGCGTATATTACACCTAAGTAGTTCAAGCTTGCGACTTTGGCAAGATTTGCTGTCTGATAGGACAATGTCATGTAATACTGCGCGAGCTGTGTAAAGATCCCTATGAATAGCAGGTAGATCCAGTCTAATCCTAGTGGATTGACCCAGTGGTAAAGACAGTATATCCCAGCGAAGGGTATGGTCAATAATGGAAAGTAAAAGATAATGACCAATGGATGTTCATCGTTTTTGGTCTTGGCAATCATATTGTAAGCGACACCCGCAAAGAAAGCGGCGCTGAGTCCAATAACTAGGTCTAGCGTACTTATTCTAAAGTCGAATCCCTTCAAGAGAATAACGCCTGTAATGGAGATGGCAAAGTATAGAAATTGTATAGCTCTTACTTTTTGTTTGACTATAAATATTCCCAGGATCGCGGTGAAAAATGGTGATAGGTAATTAATGGTTACCGCGGAGGCCAAGGGGATGTGTTGTAGGGTGTAAAAAGAACCTATTAAACCGAGACAGCCTGCTATGCCCCGTAGTGTCAGTGTTCCTTTGTTTTTGCCGAGTGGAGGAATGTTGTTTTTACGTAAAAGATAATAAGTAACGCCAAGACTGAAAACTGAGCGAAAGAAAACAACCTCTAACGTGGGAAGATGGGATACATATTTGACACACACATTCATAATGGCAAAGAAGAAACCTGCCAGCAGCATGTATTGAACACTTTTATCTTGCACAGTCTATTTATTGTACTGGATTATTATGTTTTTTTACTAATTCACGTGTTCCGGTGTCCGGATCTATTTCCAATTCAGTTTGTTTTACCAGCACCGCAAATGAAGAGGGGGATATCCCTTTACCGTATTTAATGGCATATTCCTTTGTGAATTCGGCACCATAATATAATATGGCTGCAGAGTAGTATACCCATGCTAAAAGAATAATCATTGAGCCGGCTGCACCATAAGCGGTAGCTGTAGCATTGACGGATAGGTATAGGGAGATACCGTATTTGCCTATCATAAATAAAATAGTGGTGAAAATAGAACCTCCTAGTATATCGCGAAAACGGACTTTGGCATCAGGTAGGAATGAAAAGATAAATCCGAATAATACGGCTATGATGATAAAGGTTATTCCTGAATTGATTAATCCCCAAAGCTCAATATTCCAATCACCGAGTATCCGCTCTATATTCCGACTAAGGATACCGATGACACTACTGATCAGTAATGATGCCATTAAGAGAAAACTTAGTCCAAGTATCATCGAAAAAGATATTAGACGATTGATTATTAATTTTAACCAACCTTTTCTTGGTTTTGCTTTAACTTTCCAAATGGTATTAATGGAGTTTTGGATATCGACAAAAATAGTGGTAGAAGTGACGACTAATGTAGAAATACCTATGAGAAGACCGATATTGGATTTATTTTCGAAAGAAATTTTCTGTACGGCGCTCTCCAATAATTTGGATATTTCGGGGCCGAATAGTTCTGTCAACTCGGCCATTACAGTATCACGCGCACCGTCTGGTCCCTCCAGGTGGTTGCCATAAAGGAAACCTAGAGCCCACACGAGTATGATGAGCAGGGGGCCAATGGAGAAAACGGTGTAGTATGCTAGTGAAGCACTCAACTTCATACAATTGTCTTCTAGAAAGCCATTCCCGGCATCAACTAGTAGGCGGCCGAAGCTCTTTATCTTTTGAATTAATGATTCTTTTTCCTTTACTGTGCTATTCTGCATAAATGCCCTTAATCGTTGTCTCAAATTTTTGGAGTATGACCTTTCTTTTTAACGATAGTTTTGGTGTAAGTTCACCGTTGTCTATGGTCCACTCTTTGGGTAACAATACGAATTTTTTGATTTGTTCCCAATGTCCAAAGTTAGCATTTGCTTTATTAACTTCCTGCTGATACTTTTCTAATATCTGTTCATCTTCGAGGATCTTTTCTCTGGATTCGAAAGGGATTCCTTTGAATTTACAGTATTTTTCTAATTCTTCGAATGCAGGTACAATCAAGGCGGAAGGAAAGCGTTGGTTTTCACCGATAACCATTACCTGAGCTATTAAAGTGGATTCCATAAGTTTGTTTTCTAACACCTGAGGGGCTACATATTTACCTCCAGCAGTTTTAAACATCTCTTTTTTTCGATCGGTGATCCTTAAGAATCCATCGGGAGTAAGCTCTCCGATGTCACCTGTATGGAAATAATTCTGCGCATCGATTGCCTCCTTTGTTGCTTCTTCATTTTTATAGTAGCCAGAAGATATGGAGGGCCCCTTGACTAAAATCTCACCGTCTTCTGCTATTTTGACGTCTAGGTTTTTTAACACCCGACCTACAGATCCAAATTTAACATCTTTTGGATCCCACGAGTTGACAGCAATAACGGGCGAGGTTTCGGTGAGGCCATATCCTTCCAGAACTTTGATTCCTGCAGCCCAAAATACACGAGCCAATCTTTCTTGCAGTGCTGCTCCACCCGAAATAATGAAGCGTATTTTTCCCCCCAATGCTTCTTGCCATTTCGAAAAAATTAGTTTCCGGGCTATTCCTAATTTAAAGTTATAAAAGGCAGAGTTTAATGCAGGTTCTTTATATTGATGACCAAGATTGACAGCCCAAAAGAAAAGTGATTTTTTTATACCTGTAAGTGCTTTCCCTTTTTCGATGATCTTATCGTAAACTTTCTCTAAAACACGTGGAACAGTAGTGAAAACCTCTGGTTTAACATCGTTAATATCTACGACAATATTATCGAGGTTTTCTGCATAGTATATATGAACATTTTTGGAAAAGTACATATATACAACCATCCGTTCGAATATATGGCATAAAGGCAGGAAGCTAAGTGCCTTGTTAATATCATCAGTGAGTAGGTGTCTACTTGCTTCTACGTTGCTTATTACATTTTTGTGCGTCAGGCAGACACCTTTCGGTTTGCCCGTTGTTCCTGATGTGTAGATCAGTGTAAGTAGATCATCCGTGCTCACGGCATCATTATAACTTTTCAGGTCTATAGTCTGTTTTTTGCCATCCTCTATCAGTTCATTATAATTCTTATAGGAATCGATATCCTCAAAAGTGTACAGATCGATATTTAACTGATTATCCTGGAGTACATTTTTTGCTTTATGCGTTAGGTCTTCGTTGCTGACAAAAAGTAGCTTTACGTCTGCATCGTTTAATATATAAGAAAGATCCTGTGCCGAAAGTGTGGGATATAGGGGAACTAATGCAATTCCAATTTGATTACAGGCAAAATCTACCAGGTTCCATTCGGGTCTGTTGCCCGACATGAGCGCTACACGGTCTCCTTTTTGCAGTCCTTTGGCGAGTATTCCTTTGCTTAGATTGTCGACAAGGTCTATTATTTCTTTTTTATTGTATTCCTTCCATCCTTTAGCTTGCCTCTTTGCTAATAAAAGCTCACGGCCTGCTGTTGGCTGATTGTTTTTTAAATAATCAAATAATCTGGTTGCACTGCTCATGGTATTCTTGATTTTGAAATTTACAAATTGGGTATGAGCCATATCTGTGGCTTCTATAAATATAGTCAATAGGGCTGAACAATCGAAATCAAAAAATGTAAAAAAGAGTAGAATGATATATACCTATTCTGTTTTTTGTGCGTTATATCTTATAACACCTAGGCCGATGTATGGGGCGACTTGGACCGAGAGTGATTTGCTGAGTGTCGCTTTACCATTTAGGTTTTTTTTACAACGGAATTATTTTAATTTTGGAATTTATCGGGATATAACATTAGTATGAATCACATTTTACGAAGTCTTTTTTTGGTGGCAGCTTTGCTTTTTATTGGTAAAGATAGTTTTGCACAATTGGATAGTCAGCATGCTTTGGGTGCTAGATTTGGCTCGGCAACGGGTATTAATTACCGATATACATTGTCGGAAGATCGGGCCGTGGAAGGAATTATGAGTATTCAGAGCAATTCCAGATCCAACCGGTTTCGGGTGGTCGGTCTTTATGAGTTTCATAAGCCATTGTCTGGTGCTTTCTCTTGGTACTATGGTTTTGGTGGTAGTATAGGAAGCTATACGTATAAGGGCTATCGAGATTTACAAACTGGAATAGAATATCCTAAGGATTCTGAGGTGGCTTTGAGTATCGATGGTATCATCGGTGTGGAGTATAATATACCGACGACACCATTGGCGATTTCTCTGGATGTTAAACCTTATTTTGATTTTATTCAGGAATCAAGCATTCGTTTGATTGATCCCTTTGGCTTTTCTATCCGTTACAAGTTTTAAAGATTGATATATGGGCAAAAGGCCTTCTGTCAACCTCAGGCTACGGTGTCCCGATCTTATGTCGGGAATCTTGCGGAGAGCCTGTTTCGATTATCGGAATAATCAACTATTAAGGGACTAGCCGCTTTTTTTAGATTTGCTTAGCAGAGCTGTTCAAGGTTTTCGTTGCGAGAATCCGCCAATTGGCGGATTCTGCGCTTCGGTCGATTACCCGTTTTTAGACAGCCATATTTTTCCTAAGGCTGCTGTTTGTGCTTCTGCATCAGGGGTAATTTCTATACTATATGCTTTTTTATCTGATAGATGGACTGGAACTTCCAATGTGCTGATTAAACCATCTCGTGCAATCAATACCGTCAATTGGTCCCCATCTTTGGCCTTGGATAATATATAATCCATTGCTTTTCCTTGTGATTCTAATCGATAACCGTTGACTGCAATAAGTTCGTCTTCGACGTTGAGGCCAGCTACCCACGCGCCGGAGTTACGGTCGACATGTTTGACAATGATTCGATTGTCTGAGATAACTGTTTTTACGCCTAGGGTCACATTTTGCTGTCCTGCGTTATGATCAACTAATTGGTAGCCTACCTTATTAAAATAGAAGTTGTAATCCAACTCATATATGCCATGTGCGGCTAGAAAGATGTCATTTAGATCTACTCCAGTGATATTTTGTGCCAACTCCTGGAATTCATCTTCTTCAAAACCACGGTTCTCTATAATATAGAACTGCTGATAGGCCGCTTTAAGAACATCATCTAGTCTATGTTTGGCCTGTGTCTCTGCGATAATCTTGATGTCGAGTGCTGCAGCCAACATTGCCCCTTTGTTATAATAGGATATGCTGGTGTTTTGCGAATTCTCGTCAGGTCTATACTGCTTAATCCAGGTGTCAAAACTTGACATCGCCGCACTCTGTAGTTTATAGCCAGGACGGTTGTATACGGTGTTGAAGTCTATGGCCAACTGTTGAAGATATTCTTTTTCATCAAAGAAACCACATCTACGTATAATCAGATTGTCGTAATAAGCTGTAAAACCTTCCATTATCCACAAAGCTGTAGTGTAATTTTCCTGTTCGTAATCAAAAGGACCTAAGGCTTTGGGACGTAGTCGCTTTACATTCCAAAGATGGAAGTACTCGTGGGCAACAAGGCTTAAATAGTTTTTGTAGGTGCTGGGCTGACTGTAAGCAAATCTGGATGCTGCAAGAACAGTAGAATTAAGATGCTCTAATCCTCCTGTAGAACTTTGGTAATTGTGGGTGATGAAGGTGTAATGCGAATTGGGATTAGATCCCCAGATCCGATTTTCTTCACTTATAATTTTTGTTATGTCTTCGGTGAGTTGTTCCTTATCGTAATCGGCCGTTCCAACCATTGCAAATTCATGTGGGATTCCATCCACTTCAAAGGACCAAATATCTTGATTGCCTATTTCTATCGGACTATCGTATAGAATATCAAAGTTAACAGCGTTGTATTCATTGGTATTGTTTGTAGGTTCAAGTCCTGTCGATACTTTGCGCCAATGGTTTGGCATCTCGATGGCTACCTTGGTCGGAAGATCCAAGTGTCCGTCAACGTACATGAAAACCCCTACTGGACTTAAAAAGGCATGAGAATAGTCAATATGACTAGTTCTAACGGATGTTTCGAAGGCGTAGACGGCATACTTTATAACTACATCGGTGCCTTGGTGTTCTATTCTCCAGGTATTTTTACTCGTCTTATATGCTGCAAGGTCTTGTCCATTTAAGGAAGTTGCTGAAAAACGCTCTACATTTTTAGGATATTCCCGGATTAAATAAGACCCTGGGGCCCATACCGGCATCTTGATGTCCAGGTGATCAACGGAGGAAAATCCCTTAACGTGCATCTGTACTTCTACATAATGTGCTTGTGGTTCGCTGAATGAGAGTGTAAAATGGATTGAAGAGTGCATATGATCTGTGTGCTTGTTTTGAAACCAAAATCAAAGGTAGGGCTAATGGAGTGGAGTTCAAAATTATATCGGAGATATAAAAAGGTGCGTTTCGAGGTTATTTTTTGTTTTGATATTGGTGAATGCAAAGCATTTTATCTAAGTTTGACATACAAAAGAATTATTATTTGTTAAGTGAAAAAGAATGATTTTAGTCGCTGATAGTGGATCTTCGAGTTCGGATTGGATGTTGAATGTGCCCGATAGTAAACCTTTATTTTTTAAAACAAAAGGTCTAAATCCTTTTTTTGTCAATGAGAAAGAGATAGAGAAAGTTTTAAAAGATGTTCCTGAAATTATACCTTATATTGAAGAGATTAAAGAAGTGTATTTTTTTGGGGCTGGCTGTATCACGCCTGATAGAAGAGAAATTGTCTCTAATGCATTGACCGTTTTATTCCCGCAAGCTTTTATTTCTGTTGAGTCTGATTTACTTGGTGCTGCGTTTGCTACTTGTGGCATGGGAAAAGGGTTGGTAGCCACTGTGGGGACTGGCTCGGATATCAGTTACTATGATGGAGAAAACCTGCTGCCTAGTGTTCATGGTAATGGTTATGTACTGGGGGATGAAGGGTCGGGAGCCTGGTTTGGTAAACGTTTAATAATTAGTTTTCTATATGGTACCATGCCTAGGGATTTGGCAAAGATTTTTGAAGCGAAATATCGTATAACAAAAGATATCGTTATCAAGAATGTTTATCAGCGGGATAGACCTAATTCTTTTCTTGCATCATTTACCCCCTTTATGTCTGAGAATAGGGCACACCCGTTTATTGACAAACTTCTTACGGATGGCTTTGATGAATTTGTGCGTACCAATATCATGACGTATCCCAACTTTTGGGAATACAAATGTAATTTTGTAGGTAGCATCGCTTATGTTTTTGATATGCACTTGCAGGCGGTGTGTAATCTTCATGGGGTACAGGTGGGAAAGATTCTGCGTTCTCCAATAGAGGAGATATTTCATTTTATTATTCAAAGAGAAACAAGTAATATAAGTTATTAATTCATTTTAGAAAGGAGACAAAATTATGTTTACAGTTGCCTTAATAATGGTGCTTAATATCATCGCACCACAACCTTCCATTTATGATTTTTCATTTACCTCTATCGATGGAAAGAAAGTTGAATTGTCTGAGTTTAAAGGGAAGAAGTTGCTTATCGTGAATACGGCATCTAAATGTGGATTTACAAAGCAATATAAGGATCTTCAGGAACTCCATAAGTTGTATGGTGATAAATTGGTCGTTATCGGTTTTCCAGCAAATAATTTTGGTAACCAAGAACCTGGATCTAATGATGATATCAAGGGGTTTTGTGAAGAAAATTATGGCGTTAGTTTTTTGATGGCTGAGAAAGTTGAAGTAAAAGGAGACAAGATCAATCCGTTATTCAAATTTCTGACGGAACAGCCTAATCCTGATTTTACTGGAGCTATCAAATGGAACTTTGAAAAGTTTTTAATAGACGAAAATGGTAAACTTATTCATCGTTATCGCTCGCAGGTGAATCCAATGGACATGGTGTTGACTGGACAGTTATAAAAAAAAAGCACTTTTGATGGGCAAAAGTGCTTTTAAACTAACCAATTTTTAACCTAAATTTTGATGAAACTCATCTTTATGAAGTACACTACAAAAGTAAGGTGCTACTTGCATATTTAAGGTTATTTAAAATTAAGTTTGTGTTAAATATCGTTTGCAGTATGATAACAATACCTGCATAGCGGTTCATAGCTTTCTTTCTCTCCTAGCAGTACGAGGTTGGCACTTTCGGTGGTGCGGTGCGAATAGGTTGCTGGGGCCCCACAACGCACGCAGACAGCATGTACCTTTGAGATGTGTTCTGCGATGGCAAGGAGTGCAGGTATTGGTCCGAAGGGCTTGCCTTGGAAATCCATGTCTAAACCTGCTACGATAACTCGGACTCCTCTATTGGCCAATTGGGTACATACATTGGGTAGCTCTTCATCAAAAAATTGGGCTTCATCGATACCGACGACCTTTGTGTCGCTACTCAGTAATAAAATCGCCGAGGAATGGTTTACCGGAGTAGATGGTATACTATTGCTATCATGTGATACGACTTCTTTGTCCCCATATCGGGTGTCGATGCTGGGCTTGAATATTTCAACAGGAAGTTTAGCAAATTGTGCACGCCTCATTCGACGGATGAGTTCCTCGGTCTTTCCTGAAAACATGGATCCACAAATGACTTCTATACTACCTACTTGTCCCACTCTTCTATTGAAATATTGTTCAGAAAATAACATAATATATTTTTAAAAAATGCGTTTAAAGATTTGTTAATATATCACAAAAGCTTACTTACGACTGCACGAATATCGAAATTATATCTTATTTTTGGTATATATAAGATGTAGGATAGTAGTGTTCATTATAAAATTTTACGATACCCATGGCGAAATCTAAAGATCAATTGTTTGCGAAGATAGATAACCTTCTTTTTGATATTAATTCTAAGTATGAAATATTAAAGTCTAATGAGGAGCTCGATGCTTTGGAACTGACGCTGTTGGAAGGAGATATACACTACTTGTCTAATCGCATTAAGGCATTGGGTTATTTTGTAGAACCCGAGTTGATAAAAGAGGCTGAATATGAACCATCGGCCATTGTTTTTACACCTCCCACGGATATTGCGGCAAAAAAAGATGAGCAGCCTGTATTTGAAGAAATAGGAGAGCCGCAAGAGAGAGCTGTTGAAGAGCAAATAACTAGCGAAAATGGGCAAGACTCTTTGTTGACAGATTTCGGTAAGATAGCAGAGGAGCCGTTAAAACGCGACGAACCTGTTGCTAATGTATCAACCGAACAGCCTATTGTTCGTGAAGTCGTTGAAGAGGAGAAAGTTTTGGTCGTTGAGTCGGTAACAGTTAATGTAGAGACCGAATCGATAACAGAACAGCCCACCCGCCCGTTGACGATAAACGAATTAATCCAACAACAGCGTCAGGCTGGTGTAAATATAACTCAGCAGTTTCAAACATCCACGGCGCAAGAACGTGTTACCGATTTAAGAACTGCAGTAAGCCTGAACGATAAGTTGTTGTTTATTAAAGATCTTTTTAATGGTTATAGTTTGGCTTATAGTGAAGCTTTAGAGCTATTAAACCGATTTAATAATTTAGCGGAAGCAGATGCATTCTTGCAATCGAACTATGCATTGAAAAATGGATGGGCAGAGAAACCACAGAGTGTGGATAAGTTTTATGTGCTTTTGAGAAAGAAGTTTTCAAACTAAATAGTAAAAATACAAGAGGCATCATTAATGATGCCTCTTGTGTTTTTATGCTAAATCAAATTTGATCCAATCCAGCCCATCTCGCCCAAATATAAAATATTTAGATTGAATGATTTCGGCAAGGATCTCTATGTCCTGTAGGTAGTTTTCGTCGGTGGTATTGAATTGGCTATTATGTATTATGAACAAGTTATTGTTTGCTACTGCTTTTGTGTCCTGTTGTTCTTGAATAAAAGAAGGGACAACGCTATAGAGACTGTCGTCCTTCTGAAGGATAATAAAGATGCCAATATTCTTGTCAAAATCCGTTGCTAACGTTCCTCCTGCAATTTTAACTTTTTCTTGAAGTTCTAGGGAGTTGACAATTTGAAAGCCATTGCTTTGATCTACTATACAGACTGAAGGAATTGCGTCTGAAGTAAGGAATTTTAACTTGTGGATGATCGTGTCTATTTCTTCTTCCCAATGTTCAGCCAGTTGACTGTCTTTGTGCCTTAGTGTAGCAATAATTTCATCGTATTTTGTCATGGTACAAATTTAAGCAGGGATAGGATATAAACCTAATTATGTTCGTTATTTTGCGCTACAATCTTGATTTCGTATTTTGGTGCTGAAAAGTGTATAAGATGCTTCTAAATATAGATGCATAGATTTTGAATTAAAGATAAGAACTATGTTTGATAAGTTATTTCAAGCGCAACAGAAAGCGCAGGAGATTAAGGCAAGATTGGATAATATATCTGTATCGGCTGAGGCTGAAGGCGGTAAAGTGCGGGTAGTAGCCACCGCGAATAAGGAGATTAAAGAGGTTGTTATTAGTGAGGACCTTTTTAACGAGGGGGATAAGGAACAAATAGAGGATTTACTATTGGTGGCTTTAAATAAAGTATTGGCACAGGCAGAAAATGTAAGCCAAACGGAAATGCAAGCGGCTACTCAAGACATGTTTGGTGGATTGGGTGGCTTAGGGAATCTTTTTAATAAATAGTACTAGACGATTTAGATATGAGCAATAATTCTGTTTCGGCCCGGTACTTGGGCCAATCTTGTGTTGAGTTTGATTTTAATGGGACGAAAGTGCTTTTGGATCCTTTTGTGTCTTTTAATCCGTTGGCAAAAGATGTGGATGTTAATCAGCTGCACCCATCCTATATTTTTTTGAGTCATGGGCACCAGGATCATGTGGCTGACATGTTTGAAATTCAGAAAAATAGTGGAGCGAGTGTCGCGGCGATAGTGGAGACTGCTGCTTGGGTGAGAAGACAGGGAGTTTCTGAAGATAAGGTGATCGAATTTAATTTTGGCGGTACATTAAGTCTTCCTTTTGGAAAAGTGAAGATGGTATATGCGCTACATACAAACTCTACTCCGGATGGTGAGTATGCAGGGGTTCCTTGTGGATTTGTTTTCTTTGTAGCGGATAAGAAAATCTATTTTGCAGGAGATACGGCATTGACATTGGAAATGAAATTGTTGGATGATCTTGGGTTAGATTGGGCTTTTTTACCTATAGGAGGACACTACACGATGGACATGTATGATGCGGTTAAAGCAGCTAAGTTCATTAATTGTAATCAGATCGTAGGGGTTCATTATGATACTTTTCCTCCGATTTCTATTGATGCTGAGGAGGCGAAAAGCGTTTTTTCTAAGGAGGGGGTTGTTTTGCATCTGCCTGCAGTGGGAGAATCTATAACATTATAATAAAAAAAGGAGTATTTTTAATACTCCTTTTTTTATTATAATGCTTTATGGAATTAGTTTACCAGTGATCTTTCGATATGGAACTTAACCAAGTCGTCGATAGGTGAACGTAATATTTTTCCTACTTTCATTCCATATTGTGTTGCTTTCTCTTCTAGCACATTTCTGAAATTATAACCTACAGAACCAATACAGTTGAAGGTGTAGTTTTGGTAGTCAGGGTATTTGCTTACTAAGTTTGAGAAGAATGCTTCGAAAGAATCGTCTACAATCTTGCGGGTATACTCGATGTTAACGTTGTTGTCGTAAACGAACTTGCTGAAACTAGCACAAAAGCGATTTGCAAGGGGTTTCGTATAAACATTGTCCATGATTTCATCAGGAGTCAATTTATAGGTTTCAAAAAATACCTTCGATACATCACTTGGCATTAAATCACGAACAAAGTCTGTTAGTAATTTCTTTCCAATGTAAGATCCCGAGCCCTCATCTCCTAAGATGTAAGCTGCGGAATTGATGTTATGGGTGATTTCATTGCCATCGTAAATACAACTATTAGTTCCTGTTCCTAAGATAGCTGCAAAGCCAGCTTCTTTACCTAACAAAGCACGTGCTGCCGCTAATAAGTCGTGTCCGATTTCAATTCTAGCATTTGGAAACAATACACGGAAAGCTTCCTCCACAATTTTTGCTTTTTCTTCGTTGTGTACTCCTGCTCCGTAATAATTTACTTCTTTTATTTTGTCTAGAGGAAGATCTTGTGGCAACCCTTTCTTTAAAGAGTTTACTATATAGTCACTTCCTACGAAGTACGGATTATAGCCCTCTGTGTTAAAATAGATTTTCTTTTGATTATCGTCTAATAGGCACCAATTGGTTTTGGTTGAACCTCCATCTGCAATAATGATCATTATAGTTTGTTTTAGTCCAGTGATTCAAATGTTTATATGCACTTCGAAGATACATTTTTATTAACAAATATCCATGATAAACTATTGTAATATTTTACAGTAACAGCAGGTTAAATAAAAAAAACGCCCTTCATTAGTTGTTGAGGGCGTTTTTTTTATTTAAAACTTAGTGTAAAAAGTACAATTAGTTTTTGGTCTTAGTGGCTTGCTGCACTCTCGACTCTATCAATGTCTATGTTTTGTTTCTTAAGGAAGCGTTTTGCAAGGATTGCGAAAACGATAATATATGAAAAACCTATCAAAGGGATGATATAAGAATTATGGATTCCGATAATATCTGCTAGCTTCCCTTGGATAGGAGGGATTATTCCACCTCCTAAGATCATCATAACTAAAAATGCGGAACCTTGTTCGGTGTATTTACCAATTCCAACTATGGAAAGGGAGAAAATAGATCCCCACATAATGGAGCAGGCCAGTCCGCCAGTAAGGAAGGCGTAAATCGCTACAGTGCCTGAGGATAAAAGTCCGATAAGCATGGAAAGCACACCTAGGGTTCCAAAGATTATTAACGTCTGAACAGGTTTTTCCTTGCTTATGAAGAATGCAATCACTTGTACGGCAATACATATGGCAAAGAAATATAGGTGCGACATGTCAAACCCTGCAATAGAGTTAACAGCTAAGATAATCCCAAAAGCTACAAACGGGATTGTGGCAACAAGAATCTGTTTGGTGGATTGCGCAAAATTGAATGCGGTAACAGCTCCTGCCCAACGTCCAATCATCATTCCTCCCCAGTACATAGAGATGTAGGGGGTGATTTCTGATGATTGCAGACTCCCGAATTCTTCCAAAGTCAGTAGCTCACCTAGGTTACTACCTATTGCTACCTCTACACCAACATATATAAATAAAGCCAGCATCCCGAGTACCAATTGTGGATATTTCATCGCTCCCCAACCTTCTGGTGCCTTGCTCGCTTTACTATAAGAGAATAATAAAGAACCTACTACTACGATAAGCGCACCAAATAAAAGGGCCATTCGATTTAACTCTAATGTATGTCCTGTTTCTTTGATTTGGGCTTTTAGTTGTTGTATCAAACCTGCATCGGAAGTTGCTTTAATCTGGTCCTGTAATCCAACAATTTGAAGAGCTGTGTCGCTTTTATAACTTAGGAATACAGGGATAAACATACAGGCTAATAATACGGTCATTGTAATTAATGTGTTTTTAGCCTTGTTTGCGGATTCCATTGGTTCATTGTTGATGCCCGCAGGTACCTTTTTAGAGAAATGAAATAGTGCCGCCGCTAGAATAAATAGTAGTCCTACAGCAATGTATAAGTAAATTACTTTATTGAGTGGGAGGTTTGATATCTCGGTGTCTGAGATTGTTTCGAAGGTTCCGAAAAGAGCATAGCCTATGACCAATGGTCCAATGGTCGTTCCGAAGGAGTTGACTGCACCTCCTAAATTGACCCGAGAAGCTCCGGTTTTTGGATCCCCTAATAATACGGCAAAGGGATTGGCCGCAGTTTGTTGTAGTGAAAAACCTAAGGCGACAATAAATAGGCCGATTAACATACCGAAATATAGATTTACCTCTACTGCGACAATCATAGCGGCAGCTCCTAACGCTGAAAAAAGTAGCCCATAAACGATACTTTTTTTATAGCCCCATTTTCCAACAATGTCTTTGCCTGATAATGTGCCGAAGATGAAAAGTAACAATGCACCAACGTAATATGCGCTGTAAAATGCGAAGTCGATCAATTGGGATTGAAATTGGTCCAGGTGAAAGTAGTTCTTGCAGAATGGAATGAAAATACTGTTTCCAGCAGCAATGAAGCCCCAAAAGAAGAATACAACAATTAAGGTGTATAGGGCGGAATAATTTGTTTCCTTATTATTATTCATATGTGTTTAATTTGTTCTTATCTATGATTGCAAGACCAATTCTTTTGGCTTAGGTGTACTTACAGGTGCTAAACATACAAAAAAAATAAATATGTTTGATTCATTGTCTTATCTATATGTGCAATAAGTACTTGTGTTCGGGTAGATTTTTAATTTTTTTTTTGAAATATCAAATCTTATGGTTTTCTTTGTGCATTCTCAAGTTTATCCTGATTCAGAATAAGAAAATGATATTTTTTTCGTTTTGAATGAAATAACTTAAATAAAAATGTTTTTTAAGTTTTAAGGCTAAATTTCAAACTGTTAAAATCCAAAGAAATACAATCATAATTCAACATTAATGAATATTAACGAATTGAATTCAAAACTCGTGTCGGAATTGCGCGAGATAGCGAAGGTGTTAGGCATTGTAGAGGTTGAAAAGCTTCGTAAGCAAGAATTAATTGATAAGATTGCTGAAATTGCTCAACAACCAGTTGCAGAATCTCAACCTGCGGCAGCTGAAAATCAAGAAGATGCCGATGATGCTGACAAGCCTCGTCGTCGTACAAGAACACTGAAAACAGAAGCATCTCCTGTAGTACGTAGAGATAAAGCAGATGATCAATCTGCTCCAAATTTATTTAACACGGAGTCTACTGTTTCAAACGAACCAGCGCAAGCTACTCAGGAACAAGACAAAGTTGTTGAAAGTAAGAAAGCAGAAAGTGCTTCTTCAGCGAATACTGATTTTGATAATGTTATTGTCAACGAAGGTGTATTGGAGATAATGCCTGATGGCTATGGTTTCTTACGTTCTTCAGATTATAATTATTTGACTTCCCCTGATGATATTTACGTTTCTCAGTCCCAAATAAAGTTATTTGGACTTAAAACGGGTGATAATGTAAGAGGTTGCATTCGTCCTCCAAAAGAAGGTGAGAAGTATTTTCCTTTGGTAAGAATTGAGTCTATAAATGGCCAAAACCCTGCAGAAATAAGAGATCGTGTACCATTTGATTTCTTAACACCTTTGTTTCCTGATGAGAAGTTGAATTTAGATTTAGGAACAAACAATTATTCTACGCGTATTATGGATTTGTTTACCCCAATAGGTAAAGGTCAGCGTGGATTAATCGTAGCTCAGCCTAAAACAGGTAAAACTAATTTGTTAAAAGAAGTTGCGAATGCAATTGCTAAAAATCACCCAGAGGTTTATCTTATTATCTTATTAATAGATGAACGTCCTGAAGAGGTGACCGATATGGCTAGATCTGTACGTGCTGAGGTGGTGTCATCTACATTTGATGAACCTGCTGATAGACACGTAAAAATTGCAAACATCGTGTTGGAGAAAGCGAAACGTATGGTGGAATGTGGACATGATGTCGTTATTCTTTTGGATTCTATTACACGTCTGGCACGTGCTTACAATACGGTTGCACCAGCTTCAGGAAAGATTTTGTCTGGTGGTGTTGATGCGAATGCGTTGCACAAACCTAAACGTTTTTTTGGAGCAGCCCGTAATATTGAAAACGGAGGTTCTCTTACTATCTTAGCAACTGCCTTGACGGATACTGGTTCTAAGATGGACGATGTGATCTTTGAGGAGTTTAAAGGTACTGGTAATATGGAGCTTCAGTTGGATCGTAAATTGGCGAATAAGCGCCTATTCCCAGCAATTGATTTGACTGCATCGAGTACTCGTCGTGATGATCTATTGATGGATAAAGATGCTTTACAGCGTTTGTGGGTACTAAGAAACCACTTGTCTGATATGAATTCGACTGAGGCCATGGAGTTTTTATTACAACAATTGAGAGGAACTCGTTCGAATGAGGAGTTTTTAATTAGTATGAATGGGTAATTTCGTATTAATTTGATATTTTTAAGCCATCTAATTTTAGATGGCTTTTTTTATAAAAGAGACAGATTACTTATGAAGAAATATATACCGAATACTATAACTTGTTTAAACCTTTTTAGTGGTTGTATGGGGGTTTTGTTTGTCTTGAAGGGAGAGTTTAATCTTGCTTTGTATTGTGTTTTGGCTTCTGGTATTTTTGATTTTTTTGATGGAATGGTGGCTCGTTTGCTTCATGTGAAGTCATTAATAGGTAAAGAACTGGATTCTCTTGCGGATGTAATCAGCTTTGGATTTCTTCCGGGGACAATAATGTATATGTTATTGCAACAGGCCACGACAAACGAGTATATTCCGTATTTAGGTTTTTTGATTACCGTATTTTCTGCCCTCCGCTTGGCAAAATTTAATATTGACGAACGTCAAACGTCAGATTTTATTGGGGTAAATACTCCTATGAATACCTTTTTGATTGTTTCCTTGCCTTTTCTGTCTACACAGTACCCTGTTTTGATTGAGAACGTTTATTTCCTATTGGGATTGACATTGGTTTCCAGTTTACTTTTGGTGTCAGAGCTTCGTCTTTTTTCAATGAAATTGAATTCTCTAGGTTGGGAGGAAAATAAATTTAAATACCTTTTTCTGATAATTTCTTTTCTGATTATTTTATTGTTAAAGGTTAGTGCAATACCAATTGTATTCGTGTTGTATATCCTGTTTTCGTTACTTCATTTTGGGAAAAATGAAGATGCTTAACCGGATTAACAGTTAGCAGTAGCTGTGTTCTTGGATTGCATCTTCGATCTTATCGGCCCATAGCTTTATGATAGCCGCAAGCTCGTATTTTTCTTCCTCAGCGAGCTGGATCATAAGCTGATTAAGTGTTTGATACATTTCTAGATAATCTGGGAATTGACCGTAAATGTCTTTGAAGTCGTTGATGATATCAATCAAATGACAGTACATTTCGTACTCCATGAACTTGTTCTGATGGCAAATGTTGGCATTTATCCAACCTTGATCAGATTTAAAACCATTTTGTATGTGCTCGTCACAAGCAATATTGAATTTTTCTCTCATGTGTACAAGTTCGCTTTTTACGTAACCTTTCTTAAGGAGAAGGGTGTCAAAAATTGCCATGAGTCCCTCTTGAAGTTCTGTTTCTTTTGGTATCAGTGCCATAATTCTGTTGCTGAAATGGTGTGTGCATAATACGTAACAAATTGATTAGGTGTTTGTTTTGTAATTAATCGGAAAATTAATAACTGTAGTTTAAGCCAAATGTAGGGAATAGTTGCTTTTGTGCGTTGTTATCATTTATGTAGGTAATTCGGGCCGAGGCGGTAAATAAGGGTAGTGTGTATTTAAAAAGATTGAAATCAATATCGACGCCGAGACTGTTTGATTTTGGTGCTAGCTTACTATGATGAATATTTTGGTAATTGGCTGAAATACGTGCCCGAACCCTCTTTATGTACGCAAATTGGCCTATAGATAGGTCTGGATAGCTTATTGGAAGCCTGTAGTCAAATAATAATGTGTTTTTGATAGTTTCATACGGTACGAATGAGAAGCCTTCAACCATAGGGATATCTTGTGTGTAAGTATATCTGCCTGTATTGGATTGCATAGCATATCTAACCTGTAAACCATGATTCAATACCAGTCCTGGAAAATAGAAATTTGTCCGAACGGACCATGCTGTCCCTGTAAGGGTGCTTTCAAAAGGTACATGCCGTAGCGTAAAACTTATGTTTTGGCCCCACCGTGGAGTGATATCCATATTGGCACGACGAGAATTTTTATTGAAGTAGATCTGATAATTCAGTGGAAAGGCAATCTCATCATTGAAATTTTGGAGATTAGGTAGGCTAATATTATACCTTTTTAGATAGGATGTGCCAAAGTTAAACCCATATGAATAGATCGTGTTTCCACGGTATTTACTGAACGGGATGCTGATGTCTAGTGCCATAATACGCTCTCTCCAATCGAATGGGATCGTCGTGGAATTATTACTTTTTGCGGCACCGATCTGCCCTCTATCGGTGTAGGATAGCGTGATTTTTGGAAAGTACTTTTGGTAAGTCAGCGAAGCGGAATAACTGCTTTTGCGGATATCTGTGTCGTATTCGTAACCGAGTTTAAGCGAAGTCGTATTGAGAAGGTCATTGGAAAGCCAAAATATACCTGGTTTTAGGTTGTCAAAGCTCTCGAAATCGTTGCCGCTAAGCGTAAGACTATGGAAATTGACGCTGTTTTTTAGTGTGTTATATTTCTTTATGACATAATCTTTTGTGATGCTACTATCGTGTGACGAAGCTGTTTTTGATTTTAAATCTTGCTTGCTATAGAGGGAAGGTATGCTCTCTGCTTTCACTGAAAGCTCCTGAATTTGAGATAATTGTAAATTACTTATCTGATAACCCTGTGGTGTATAATCATTGTACCATAGTGTATCGGCATGTAGGGATGGATTGAAAGCACCAAAGCGACTATTGGTGAGCTGTGTCAAAGAGCCTTTGCTCCACTTGAATATATCGTCTTTATTTCCGTAATTGGCTTTGAATATGATGTCTTCTTTATCAAACAGAGGCCGTTCTATCTGCATATTTGACCAGTCTAAAAGTAGTTTGAATGAGTTGTCCTGAAGATTAATCTGTAGTAGATTCGTTCCTTTTTCACTCACTGCTATCGCTATTACCTCCGTTCCCGAAGCATTAAATTGAGGTTGTTGAAGGTGTATTCCTACAGGTAAAAGAAGAGAGTCTATCTTCTTGGAAGAGGCTATATCTAACCGAATAAGAGAGGTACGATTTGCAAGGTTTACCTCAATACAAAGAATCTCTTTCTTATTTGGAGCTATGATGGGACTGTAATATCTGCTGTTTTTGCTAAGTGTTTTTTTCTCTTTGCGAAGGATATCATATAGCATAATTACATTATAGGTTTGCTTCTCAAACCTTGCATCTTTGCGATATTCGTCCCAGGTTATAAGCTCATCGCGTAGATCAAAGTAGGGCATAATCTGCATGCCAAGGGTTAGAATTTCTTTGTGTTTCTGCTCTGGATTTTGGTTGATTTGAACTACTCTAGTTGTTCTTTGTGGTCCATCTTGCAGTGCATAAATGCTGCCTTTTGTGGACTGGGGGAGTAGATAACTCGTGGGGTATTTGTCTCGTTTGTATGGGGTGTTTGTTTCAAAACGCAGGGAATCTGCACCCCATTTTTGCCCTAAGTTGGCCATTGTTAACTCGAAAATATCGCTTGCTTTATGCCCATAAATCTTCTTTAAACTCCGTTGGAAATTGAACGGACGTAGTAATTTTCCATTCATTTCATCGAGTATTTTGCCTTGGATTAAGGAGTCTTTCTGGTACAGTTCACTGTTCATAAAGTATCCTATAGTATAAAAACTAGGTACGATATCTTTAAATGACCCATGGATATATTTGTTGAAATGATAAGATCGACCGGTTAAAATATCTGTTCGAATTGGCATCTGCCATGAGGAAACCCTACCTCTTCCTCCTTCAGAAAACAGGGTTTCCTGTAGGACAGCGTCGCCTTCAAAGTACCAGCTGGGGAGGTTTAAACCGAATAGGGCAAGAGCTAATTGCTCCCCAAAAGGGCCTCTTATTTTTCCTGTCAAATTGTCAAATTGGGCAATGTGTCTAGACTCGTGTAATGCTAAATTCGGTAGCCACTCTTGATTGTCTGCGACAGCTGATGGGGTAGAGTAGAGTTCTGATTTTCGAGGTGCTAATTGTACGAATCCATTTTGTTGAATGTGATTTTGCTGGATAATTATGTTTATAAATCGTGATTTTCTCCGTAGGTCGGAAGAGGTTTTTTTGATGTATTTTTCTAGATCATGAGCCAGTTGTGGTGCAGCAGGACTAAACTCATCTGGGAAAATAAGACGAAATTGATCCGAGGTTATTTGCATCCATTTTACTTTAAAATGTGCTTGACTATCATCGAAAATCTGACTAAATAATATATGGAAATTTATAGTTAATATAAGTGTTGTTAATGTTTTGATTTTCATATATTAAATAGTTTTAATTATTGTTAAATGATTGTTTGCTAATTTTGTTAGTGTTTTTAAGGTTGTTTTTGTTTATCTTTAGTTTATTTAATTTTTGTTAAATATCTGATTAACATTATTTAATGTTTTATTTTAAATATGTTTTTTTTGGTTTTTATTTGTTGTTTAAATAGACTGAAGCCTGTTTTTTTGTAAGGACAATTTATAGTTATTTATGGATTTACTAATGTACTGTTTTTTTGTTAACAAGATACACCTAGGTGCATTTTTTGTTGTTTGAGGTTGCACGCTATGGTTCATCGGCTATTGTGCTGGTTGAGGGTGTCTTGATACTTGTTTTTTTGAGTAGGTTCTGTTTTGAAATGGTATGATTTTGTCTTTGATATTTTTTCTTTTTTAGGGTGCAGCGTATTGTCTCTTTATTTGAGAAGTGGATATTTTCGTTTGATGGGTTAAGCGATTTTTAAGTATAAATGTGGTTATGACATAATGTCTTTTTTTGTGAAACTGGAACGAGTTGTTTTTAGCAAGTTAGGGGCTGAAAAAAAGATTATTTTTTTTGGTTTAAAAAAGCGACTTTTGCAACGTACTTAAACCACCGAGGTGTGTTTAGTAGGTGCACACTAATTAACATACTCTTTCAAAAGAAGTAAATCATGTAGGATAAATATCGGAGGCAATATGGAAGAATTGGAAATGCAAGTTGTGTATATAGAGCAGCTGATCGAAAATGGCAATTTAGAAGAACTGGAGACTTTTCTGAATGAGCTTAATATTTCTGACGTCGAGGAATTGATCGATGAACTTCCAGAGCACGGTGCGCTTTTTTTGGAGACCCTCAGTCTGAAGCGAGCCGTTAATGTATTCCGTATTTTAGACTTTCCGACACAGGAACGTATCTTCAAAAAATTATCGGCTACAAAAATTCGAGAGATCATCAATGAAATGCCGCCCGATGACCGTACATCTTTTTTGGGCGAGCTAAAGGGGGATGTTGTAAAACGTCTTATCATTATGCTTTCTCCGGAAGAAAGAAAGGAAGCATTGTCATTGTTGGGGTACCCTGAGGATAGTGTCGGGCGACTGATGACTCCCGATTATATTACGGTTAAGGCCCATTGGAGTATCACGCGGATTTTGGATCATATCCGAAGGTATGGAGGTGCGTCCGAAACGATCGATGTTCTGTATGTGATTGATTCAGATGGTAAGCTTATAGATGATATTCGTATCAAAGATATTTTGCTTGCGGAACCGGATATGAGAGTGGGTGATCTAATCGACAACCGCTTGATATCTTTAAATGCAAACGACCCACAGGAAGACGCGGTAACTATTTTCCGGATGAATAACCGGGTCGCTTTGCCGGTTGTAGATGAGCAAGGGATAATGTTGGGGATTGTGACGATCGACGATATTCTCTGGGTGGCTAACGAAGAGTATACTGAAGACATGCAACGTTTCGGTGGTACTGAAGCACTGGACGAGCCTTACCTGGATGTTTCTATTTTGCATCTGGTCAAGAAGCGTGCGGGGTGGTTGATCGTTTTGTTCTTAGGACAACTCTTGACAGCAACGGTTATTGAACATTTCGAGACCCAGGTTGCATCAGTGGTTTTCTTATTTGCATTAATGCCATTGATTATCTCCAGTGGAGGGAATAGTGGTTCGCAGGCATCTACATTGGTTATTCAAGCTATGGCACTAGGTGAGGTGACATTGGTCGATTGGTGGCGTGTGATGAAGCGAGAGATAATATCCGGTACGATCCTTGGATTAATTCTAGGAGTGCTAGGTTTTATAAGGATTGCAACTTGGCAGTTTTTTACTGATAATTACGGAGAGCACTGGGCTTTGGTGGCATTAGTTGTGTCTCTATCTCTTGTGGGGGTGGTGTTGTTAGGTTCATTAACGGGATCGATGTTGCCCTTTTTGTTGAGACGTTTGGGTGCAGATCCTGCGAGTTCATCAGCGCCGTTTGTATCGACTTTGGTCGATGTAACGGGTCTATTGATTTACTTTAGTTTTATTACCTTGATTTTATCGGGAGTGCTGTTGTAAATTATTTTTTTGGCAATGAATGACTTGCGATTTTTTTGATAGAAATATTTGCAAAGACAAATTAAACTTCCGATAATTGCATCACCGAAAGGGAAACAACATAAGATTCCTGAATAGCTCAGTTGGTTAGAGCATCTGACTGTTAATCAGAGGGTCGCTGGTTCGAGCCCAGCTTCAGGAGCCATGTTTGTAAAGCCATCAACTTAAGTTGATGGCTTTTTTTATATTACCATTTCCAAGCAAGAATTCTTGAAACTTTCTGTCCCTGTTGCATCGGGATAATCTCGATCGCTGTCGCTTTGTGATACTCGAGTATAGCGACTAGAGGTTTGATATGATCTTTGCTGGATACAAGTGTGGTTACCCAGTTGAGGTGGTCTTTGAGCTGAATACTCTCATAGATCAGTTTGGATATAAAAGCTTTTTCTCCCCCAGGATACCAAAGTTCATTGGGATGACCCGAGAAATTTTGAACTGTGGGCTGCTCTTTGTCTTTATGCAAGTTTTGAAACTTCTTTGAACTGACTTTCCAGTTGTCCTCTCTAGATTTAAAAAATGGGGGGTTGCAGATAACTGCATCGAACCGATCTTTTTCGAATATAATTCCTTGTAAGATGTGTTCTTTGTCGTCTTGGAACCTTAATTGTATTTTCTTTTTGAGCCAAGTGTTTTTGTTAATGTTTATTTCAGCATATTGAATGGACTTCGGATCAATCTCTGTTGCCGTAAAATTCCATTCGTATTCTTGCGCGCCGATGAGGGGATAGATTAAGCTTGATCCGGTTCCAATATCAAGAACTTTGATCTTCTCGCCTGTTGGAATCTGATTTTCGTTATCTTTTGCTAAAAGATCGGCAACGTAGTGGATATAGTCTGCTCTCCCAGGGATGCCCGGGCAAAGGCTGTTTGGACTGATCTGCCAATTTTTAATTTTGTACTCATTTACGAGCAAAGCTTTATTTAGCTCGAAGACAGCTTTCGGATTTGCAAAGTCAATGCTCTGTGTGCCGAAATCATTTGTAAAGACAAAGGCCAGAAGGGCGGGGTTGCTTTTGCACAGTTTGTCCATCTGGTAACCGTTGCGATGTTTGTTTCGAGGGTGTAATTTTGAAGAGGTTGCGCCTTTATGGGTCATGTTCATTTACTATTGTTGAATTAACAAAGGTACAGTTGTAAGGTTATTAAATTGCATGTAAACGTAAAATTAGTCGTTGTCCTGTTGTTTTTTCTGTTTGAGATTCGAGAATGCCAAGCATTTTATCTATGTTTGGACATTATTAAATAACTAGAAGTGGCCGCATGTAGAACAGTGTAATTGTACATACTGTATGTGGACGTGTCTAAAGCATTAACAAATTTTAAAATCATAATTGTAGATGATTAACATTACTCTCCCTGACGGTTCGGTACGTCAGTATGAAAAGGGGACTACTGCTATGCAGGTAGCGCTCTCTATCTCCGAAGGTTTAGCTCGAAATGTCTTAGCTGCAGAAGTAAATGGTGAAGTATGGGACGCTTCCCGTGCCATTGACTCGGATGCGTTTGTCAAGTTATTGACTTGGAATGACGATAAAGGTAAATCTACTTTTTGGCATTCTTCTGCTCACTTATTAGCAGAGGCTTTGGAAGAATTGTATCCAGGAATTAAATTTGGTATAGGTCCTGCTATTGAAACGGGTTTTTACTACGATGTGGATTTTGGAGATCAGGTGTTTTCTTCTGACGACTTTAAGCAGATTGAGGATAAGATGCTGGAATTGGCAAAGCGGAAAGAGATCTTTGATCGTAGAAGTGTATCGAAGGCGGAGGCCCTTGCTTATTTTGAAGAAAAAGGAGATGAGTATAAACTGGATTTGATCAAAGATCTGGAGGATGGATCGATTACGTTCTACTCGCAAGGTAACTTTACAGATTTGTGTCGTGGTCCACACATCCCTAATACGGGTTTTATTAAAGCTATAAAATTGACTAACGTAGCTGGTGCATACTGGCGTGGTGATGAATCCAGAAAGCAGTTGACTCGTATATATGGTGTTACCTTTCCGAAGGCATCTGAATTAACGGAGTATATCAAGTTTATCGAAGAAGCTAAGAAAAGAGACCATCGTAAGTTAGGTAAGGAATTGGAGCTTTTTGCTTTCTCTGAAAAGGTGGGGATGGGCTTGCCTTTATGGTTGCCTAAAGGGACTGCTCTGCGTCAAAAGTTAACTGACTTTTTGCAGAAGGCACAACTTAACTCCGGGTACGAGCCTGTGATGACTCCACATATTGGACATAAGCAGCTTTATATTACGTCGGGCCACTACGAGAAGTATGGCGCAGATTCATTCCAGCCGATCAAAACACCTGTAGAAGGAGAGGAGTTTTTGCTGAAACCGATGAATTGTCCTCATCACTGTGAGATTTATAAAACTAAACCGCGTTCGTACAAGGATCTTCCAGTTCGTTTTTCGGAGTTTGGAACAGTGTACCGTTACGAACAATCGGGCGAGCTTCACGGATTGACTCGTGTTCGTGGATTTACACAAGATGATGCGCATTTGTTCTGTCGTCCTGATCAGGTGAAAGAAGAGTTTAAGAAAGTTATTGACTTGGTGCTTTACGTGTTTGGAGCCTTAGGCTTTAACGAGTATACGGCACAGGTGTCTTTGCGCGACCCAGACAATAAAACAAAGTACATTGGTTCAGACGAAAATTGGGCTTTGGCCGAGTCTGCAATCATTGAGGCTGCCGCAGAAAAAGGACTTCCTACGGTAGTTGAGTATGGTGAAGCAGCATTCTATGGACCTAAGTTGGACTTTATGGTTAAGGATGCCTTGGGACGGAAATGGCAATTAGGTACCATACAGGTAGATTATAATTTGCCTGAGCGTTTTGAGCTGGAATATACAGGTAGTGATAATCAGAAACACCGTCCGGTAATGATTCACCGTGCACCGTTTGGATCGATGGAGCGGTTTGTTGCTGTCTTGATCGAACATTGTGGTGGACAGTTCCCGTTATGGCTTGCTCCTGAGCAGTTTATCGTCTTGCCAGTGTCAGAAAAATACGAAGATTATGCGCAAAAACTTTTAGAATCGCTAAATAATTCCGATATTCGCGGTCTAATCGATCTTCGTGACGAGAAAGTAGGACGTAAAATACGTGATGCTGAAGTTAAGAAATTGCCTTATATGCTTATTGTAGGGGAAAAGGAGATGGAAAGTGGCACAGTTTCTGTTCGTAAGCATGGTTCAGTGGACTTAGGTTCTATGACGTCTGATGAATTTAGAGATTTATTAATAAAAGAAATAACCGTTTAAAATTTTAAACATTTGGCATTAAAAAGACCTAGTGGTCCTAGACCACCAATGAGGAAAAAAGAACCGGAGCACCGTATCAACGAATTTATACGTGTGCCTGAGGTACGTTTAGTTGGGGATAATGTTGAGCCAGGGGTATATCCTACCCGCAAAGCGTTAGAGCTGGCCGATGAATTGGAGCTAGATCTAGTCGAGATTTCTCCAAATGCTGTTCCTCCTGTTTGTAAAATTGTTGATTATAGCAAGTTTATTTACGAGCAGAAGAAAAAGCAAAAGGAAATCAAAGCGAATGCCAAGCAAACAGTTATTAAGGAGATTCGTTTTGGACCAAACACGAGCGAGCATGATTTTGATTTTAAATTGAAACACGCTATGCGGTTTTTGGAATCCGGAGAGAAGGTCCGTGCTTATGTACACTTTAAAGGACGTGCTATTGTCTTTAAAGAGCAAGGAGAGATTTTGTTGTTGAAGTTTGCGCAAGCATTGGAAGACTATGGGAAGGTAGAGTTGCTTCCAAAATTGGAAGGTAAACGTATGTTTTTGACCTTGGCACCTAAGACAACAAAGAAATAAGAGTATTCTAACAGATTGATATAAATAATAAGTATTATGCCAAAAGTAAAAACCAATTCCAGTGCGAAAAAACGTTTCAAATTGACTGGAACAGGTAAGATTGCAAGAAAAAGTGCTTACAAAAGCCACATCTTAACGAAAAAGACTACGAAGCAAAAACGTAATCTAACACAAACAACTTATGTTTCTGATGGAGACTTAGGTAATGTTAAACGTATGTTAGCTATCGGTAAATAGTTCGCAGAGTTAAGTTAAATAAACAATATTTTTTGACCGGGTATAGGGTTGTAAGATTGCTGAAAAACGTAACACCTTTTACCAAATTAAATTTTTATAAATATGCCACGTTCGGTTAACGCAGTAGCTTCTAGAAGAAGAAGAAAAAGAATCTTGAAATTAGCAAAAGGCTATTTCGGTTCACGTAGCAAAGTATATACTATTGCTAAAAATACAGTAGAAAAAGGTTTACAGTACGCTTACCGCGACCGTAAGACCAAAAAACGCGAGTTCAGAGCTTTATGGATTCAGCGTATCAATGCAGGATCACGTCAACACGGAATTTCTTATTCTCAGTTGATTGGTAAATTGAATGCTAAGAATATCGGTTTAAACCGTAAGGTTTTAGCTGATTTAGCGTTGAATAATCCTGATGCTTTTAAAGCAGTCATTGACGCTGTAAAATAGTTTAGTTTTAAATCGCTATCGATTTGTTAGATATTAAAAGGAACCCAATAGGGTTCCTTTTTTTTTAATACCTTTTGTTTTTGCTAAAGTATTTATCGAAACTAAATAGACTGGTAACAGTTCCTTAAAATAGAATGTTTAGATTTGTTGCAGAAAAATCTAATTCAATGAAAAGCCTTATTATTGCAACCCTTATTGTATTGTCATTAAGTTCAGCTCATGCGCAAAATCTACACACGCTGAACTTTGAAAGTGTAAAAGAAATGCATGACTATTTCAGATATAGTAAAGGTAAAAAAATAATATCCGGTCATCGGGGTACTGTTGAACTGGGGCTGCCTGAAAATTCAATAGCGGGAATGACCGAAGTATTAAAGCATACCCCGGCTATTTTTGAGGTGGATCCTAGGCTTACGAAAGATGGGGTAGTTGTAATGGTGCACGATGCTACATTGGATCGTACTACAACGGGGAAGGGCAAAGTATCTGATTATACCTGGAAAGAGCTAAAAAAGCTCCGCTTGAAAGACCATGCTGGCAAGCCGACGAATTATCGTATTAATACGTTGGACGAAATGATAAAGTGGGCTAAAGGGAAGACCATTTTAAATCTTGATAAAAAGGATCTTCCTTTGGAGATGACAGCCGAAATCATCCGTAAGCATAATGCTTATGCTTGGGTGTGGGTTACTGTTCATACGGTTGAGCAGGCTAAGTTTTACTTGGGAAAAAATCCTGAACAGTATATGTCTATGCATATCAAGGATGAGAAGGCTCTGGATGATTTAATAAGGTCAGGCCTTCCGTATGATAGGATGATTGTATACATTGGCCCTGAGATAAAATCCACTAATCAGGCCATGTATGATTTTTTTAATCAGAAGGGCGTATTGTGTATGATTTCTACAGCACCGACCTACGATAAGCTAAAAAACAAAGAAGAACGTGCGGAAAAATACAGGACAGTATTTGCGGATGGGGCTGGTGTACTTGAATCAGACTTGCCGATAGAGGTTTCTGAGGCAATTAAGTAATACTGTCTAACTGGGGTGTTATGGTTTTATTTGTTATCTTTAGGAAGGACCATAAATTGTAGGCGATGGAAAGTGTAAAGGTATCTTTGGCATTTGTACCTTGTGAAAGTGTTAATGCAAAAATTAAAAATCTAAAGGAAATTCTTAAATCGGTGATTGGCTGGTATTCGAGCTGTAACTCAGCGGGACATGTTACGATATGCGAGTTTGAAACTACTCGGGACGAGTTGAGTAGAATTGCTAGTCTGCTTGTAGAAAAGCTACAGTACGAACATGCCCAACATGTTTATTTTAATGATTATTCGATTTTTCGGCATGGCGACACCTATACGTACTATATTGCACCAACAGTACAGTCCAAATACTATTTTAACCAGCGTTCGGCAGTCGTTATTGATGCTTTGAAAGATAGATTTTCGTTAAAAGCTATTTCTAAAGAACCCCATTTATCGATAGGGCGTAAGCTGGAAGAGGTGGCTATTAAAGACGCCAAAAATAGCCTGAAGGAGATTGATTTAGATTTCTATTGCGATTCGGTATTTATTCGCGTTTTTAACCCTGATATAAAACAGTACGATATGTTTCTAAAGGTTCCCTTTGGAGGTAAGGAACGTTTATCGGATGCGGGCCAATTAAGTTTTAACTTTTAACAAAAAAGCATCATTTGGTAAAATGATGCTTTTTTATATTGTCTGTATGCAACGGACATTAAGAACTTTCATGATCTGCGAGCTGGCGGATCATGAAAGTTTTTTTGCAGGATCTGTATTGAATCTATTAATGTCTTTAGCCTGTTTGACTTTGCTTTTTAATAGTGCGAGATCAATGACTTCCGACATTTCGGATACGTAGTAGAACTTCATATCTTTAACATAGTCTTCTTTGATCTCTAGGATATCCTTCTCGTTGGATTTGCAAAGGATAATCTCTTTGATGTTGGCTCTTTTTGCAGCTAATATCTTTTCCTTTATACCTCCTACCGGTAGAACCTTACCGCGTAGGGTGATTTCTCCCGTCATAGCCAGTTTTTCTTTGACCTTACGTTGGGTAAACAAAGAGGTAAGTGCTGTAAGCATAGTAATACCTGCAGAAGGTCCATCTTTAGGCGTGGCTCCAGCAGGAACATGTATATTAACGTCCCAATTATCAAAGGCACGGTAATCGATACCAAATTCTTCGGCATGCGAGCGTAAATAGGCCATAGCTATTGCTGCAGATTCCTTCATCACGTCACCAAGATTACCTGTGAGGCTAAGTTTACCTTTGCCTGGGCTAAGACTAGATTCTATGAATAAAATATCACCACCAACTGCTGTCCAAGCTAATCCGGTTACTACACCTGCGACTTCATTATTCTCATAGATGTCTTTGTCAAATATAGGTGCTCCTAGTATCTCTTCTATAGCATCTGCGTTGACACTCGCTGTGTGTGGTTTTTCCATAACGATTTTGGTCGCTATACCACGTACTACCGAACCTATCTTTTTTTCTAAACCACGCACACCAGATTCGCGTGTATACTCTTCAATGATCTTTTCGATCACCTTATTATTTAATGTCACATCCTTACTTTGAAGCCCATGCATTTCGCGCTGCTTAGGAAGAAGGTGTTTCTTTGCGATTTCGATTTTCTCTTCTATCGTATAACCATTCACTTCAATAATTTCCATACGGTCCAGTAGTGCCGGTTGGATGGTGCTCAGTGAATTGGCTGTAGCAATGAACATGACTTTCGATAAGTCGTATTCCATTTCTACATAATGGTCATAGAAATGTGTGTTTTGTTCGGGGTCTAACACTTCTAGTAATGCGGAAGATGGATCTCCTTTGAAGTCAGAACCAATCTTATCGATTTCATCCAGTACAAACACAGGATTAGAAGTTCCTGCCTTTTTAAGCGACTGAATAATACGTCCCGGCATAGCACCAATGTATGTCTTACGGTGTCCTCTGATTTCAGCTTCATCACGTACTCCTCCTAGGGCCATACGGGTATACTTACGACCTAATGCTTTGGCGATAGATTTTCCTAATGATGTCTTACCTACCCCTGGAGGGCCTACGAGACAAAGTATAGGCGCTTTCATGTCGTTCTTAAGTTTCAAAACAGCTAGGTATTCAACAATACGTTGTTTAACTTTATCTAGACCGTAATGATCTTTGTCTAGTACTTTTACCGCTCTATTTAAGTCAAACTTGTCTTTTGTGAGTTCTCCCCAAGGCAGATCTAGCATTAACTCTAAGTAGTTGAGCTGTACGGAATAATCCGCAGCAGCAGGGTTAATCCGCGCTAGTTTTTCTAATTCTTTGTCAAAGTGTTTTTTGACATCCTCAGGCCATTTCTTAGTTTTAGAACGTTTCTTTAAATCTTCTATTTCCAGGTCAGGGGTATTACCTCCTAACTCTTCCTGGATTGTTTTTAACTGCTGGTTTAAAAAATAATCCCGTTGCTGTTTATCTAAATCAATGCGTACTTTGTTTTGGATCTGGTTTTTTAGTTCCAACATCTGTACTTCGGTTGTTAGATGTTCTAGCAATAATTTAGCACGTTTAACAAAGTCTTTTAGTTCCAATAGATCCTGTTTGGCTGCCAGCTCTAAAGCCAGATTAGAGGATATAAAATTCACTAAAAACGTGGGGCTTTCAATATTCTTAATTGCGATTCCGGCTTCTGAAGGAAGATTTGGAGACAACTGTATAATTTGTAACGCTAGCTCTTTAATGGAAGAAATTAAAGCCTTAAATTCTTTACTGCTTGTTTTGGGCTTTTCTTCGGCGAAGCGTTCGACCTTAGCCTTAATATAAGGTTCCGATTGAACCAGTTCCTGAAGTTTAAAACGTTGTTTCCCTTGTATAATTACCGTCGTATTTCCATCGGGCATTTGCAATATCTTAATGATATTGGCAACGGTTCCGATTTTGTTTAACTGATCAAAGCCTGGATCTTCTACGGACATGTCTTTTTGTGAGACAACGCCAATAGTGCGATCCCCTTTATAGGCTTCTTTTACGAGTTTTATAGATTTATCCCGGCCAACAGTAATCGGAATCACAACTCCCGGAAACAATACGGTGTTACGTAAAGGGAGAATAGATAAGATTTCAGGTATATCTTCGTTTCGCATTTCGTCTTCATCCTGTGGGCTTAATAGGGGGAAGAATTCGGTGTCTTCACTAATTATTGGAATAGCCTGGTTGAAGTCGAATGTGTCAAATTTGCTCATATATTGTTTTGTTTAAAATCCGACAACATGTCAGACTTTAGGTGTACTTTTTCCGTTATGGATTATGAATGTTTATAATGCAAGCTGAATGCCAATTGTAAAAAGTGGTATTATTTATGCTGTACTCCTTATGAAACCTGCTAAATAGTCATAAAGTTTTGGATTTATGACAGCATTTTGATAAAGTAGGTTAATGTAAAAATAAAAGAAAATGTATTATTGTGGAAATGTTTATAAGTATTTGTTGATGGCTTAAACTTATTGTGGCATTTTTACTCTAACACGTATAGTAGAAACATTTAAATCAAGGATATGAATATTAAAATTGCAAATAATCAATTGAGATCATTAAAGTTGGGGATGTCGGCATTAGCCTTAGCCTTGATGACATTAACGGCTCAAGCGCAGCAACAACAAGAACATAGCAACCCAAATGTGAGATTGGGACAGAAAGCACTGCTTGAAGGTGATTTCAAATCTGCAGTTTCTCATTTAGAAAAAGCAATGCCTACAGAGTCCAAAGATCCAGATGTCCTTTATCTATTAGGGTACTCTCAATTTCAATCGGGTGATTTCCAAAAGGCTGTAACTTCATTTGGTAAGGTTGTTGCATTGGATGCGAAGAATGCAAATGCTTATTATTATAAAGCCAAAGCTAATAATACATTGGCAGTTGCTAAAGAGAGTAAGCTTTCAAATACACAAAAAGAGCAGTTGCTTCAATCCGCAGTCGGAGATTATACAAAGGCTATTGCTGTGAATGCAAATGATGCTAAGTTGTATCAAAATAGGGCGGTAGCTTACCGTGATTTGGGGATTTTAAAAGGAACAGCTGGTACGGATAATTATAACAAAGTCGCAGCTACAGAAGCATACAATAAGGCGGTGACTGATTATGAAAAAGTGCTTTCTTATGATTCGGCTCGTAAAGATATACAGACTGAACTTAAAAAGGCAAAGGTATACCGTGATAATCTGAAGTAGATCAGAAAATAAAAAAGGGGCGTTCATTTTTGAAAGCCCCTTTTTTATTTGGCCAGGTCAGATTCGTCGGTATTCTATGGCTTTTCTTTTGATATCTTAAGGGCGGTTTCGAGATATATTGGTAGCGCTGCCGATCCATACCAAGTGTAAATTGTATAATCCAGATAGTTGTTTTTGATGGCCAGATCGGATTGTAAAATATTCCTAAGCTCTTCTTCGCTTGTGAGGTTATGGAAGATGAAAATACCCCTATAGTTTTTGTCATTTTTTGCAATAGGACCTGCGACTACGAGTTTTTGTTCTTCAACTAATTTCTGGATATTTTTTAGATGTTGCGAAAAGCTGTTTTTTCGTTCTTCGGTATTTGTTGATGAATTTTTACCTGTGTTTAAGATGACGAGGAAATAGGATTTTATTCCGTATGAATCGGCTCCCAATGATTTAGCAAGAGCCTCGTCAAACTGTGTGTTTTTACCATCACTTTGTGACGTCTGTCGTTCCAAGAAGTACGATGTCGATTTAGTCCCGGCATCCGAAATACTTACCAGAATCTTATTTTCATTGATGTATTTATAGGAAATAAGTTTCGGAAAGTCATGTGTTGGATTCGTAACGGACAATGTGCTGTCTTTTGTCTCCCCATCAAACTTTATTGTACGACCATTGTTATGGCCGATAACACTTGCTTCATACAGCCATCGTTCGTTTTGTTTATTTAGTGCTAAATACTCGGCGATATCTAATGTATTACCTCGGTTCGAATAAGAAAATCCCTTTAAGGAGCTGTCAGTAAGTATATCCCAATGTTCGAAATTTTCTTTTTGTTCTACTTTCCAAGTTCCCGGGAGTACCTTAAGCCAGTTTATTTGTGCCGATACGATTGAGGGCATGCCGATTAAAAAAAGGTAGAATAATATGGTTTTCATATGTGTATAACTTTTTTTATCTGTCATTAATTTGTCCCGACTAGTCGGGATAGAATACTCATGGGTTCCTGTGCTTCGCTAAATATGCGTATTTCTTATTTATGAGAGCCTATTGTATTTTTCCGATATAAAATTTATAGAGGCTGTCATCATTCTGATTAGTTTTTCCTCGTCTATATCGTCTAGTTTTTTAATGTAGATACAAGCCTTGCCCATCGTGAATTTTCCCAATCCTTCTAGAAGATAGGTATGTTCATCTGCCCCCGTGAAAACATAAAGTGAAATGGCTGCTTTGCGTGGGGAAAAGCCCAGGAGAGGAGCCTCGCCTTCGTGACCACTCGCATACTTGTAATGATAGTTGCCAAATCCAATTATCGAAGGGCCATACATTTTTGCTGGTTGACCTGTGGCTTCCTCCATAAGTTCTATAAGTCGATAACTATCGGCTTTTTTTTGAACGTTTTCAACCTTTTCAATATAGGCAATGACGTCTTCGTCTGTATATTCTGTTTTATTTTTAGCCATTTTAAATTTATTTTTCGCAGAGTTCTTTTAATCGAGCCAAAGATTTGGGCCAAATATCTTCAAACATCTTCTCGTACTCTTCGCTATCAACTTCTACGGAACAAAGAAGATAGGTGTTCCCTCCCTCGATCTCACGGAATCTATAGATTTCATACGCGTTTTTCCATCCATCTACCTGTTCGCCTTCATATAATTCTCCATCTTTTCCTAAGATGCCGATATGTCTTATGGTCACGAGCTCTCCAGGTATATTCTTGTCAATACGTGCTATTAAACCTACTTCATGCCCGGTTTCATCTTTTGCTGTAAAATATCCTTTTGAACCTTCGGACCAGTCGCCCCTAAAGTCAGAGTCTGGACTAAAGAAAGAAGTCCAGTCTCTATAGCTTTCCGGTGCTAACATTATTTGGTGCACCTTTTGTGGAGGGGCCTGTATTGTACTTGTATAGTATAGCGTTTTTAAATTTTTCATAATCCTTATATCTACATGTTTCCCATTCCAAAGACGGTTCCCTGTGGATCTTTGACAATCACATAGTTGAAGCTGCCGTCTTTCTTTTTACTATCTTTTAGTAGTATGCCTCCGAGTTGTAGGCAAGTGGAAAGACTTTCTTTTACATCATTGACAAAAAAATAGGGAATCCATTGTGGTGGAATACCTGAATTGACTCCCCGGTGTGTACATATTCCACCTCCGGGAGTTTCTGTATCAACTGCCATTGCATAGTCTTCATACGATTCTTCGCCATCTTCCATCGCTACTCCGATTTCTTGCCATCCAAATAATGTTTTATAAAATTCCTTTAATTCAGTAGGCTTATCTACAGTGAGGTCTGTCCAATAAAATTGTCCATGTTTGGGTTTGTTTTTACTCATATGGTCATATTGTGTGATTGTTGAAATAGATTGACACCGTTGGGCAATAGCATCGTGCCTTCTTGTTTGATGAATCAATACCTTATCAATCCGCTATTAAATATAGGATATGGATATGAGACTATACTTGACACAAGACAAGAATTATATTAACGTTTGTATTTGTCGTGTAGTCCTTTGCCATCCAAAATCAGAGGCGTTATTTTTTCCATTCGAGTGTGTTTTGTTTTGTCCTGTTTTGCTTCGTTGATGTAAGCTATATATTCTTTCTGTTTTCCCGGAGTCAAATTATCGAAAGCTTGCTTTAAACTACTATTCTGTTCTAATGCTTCTTTAAAAAATCCGTCCGGCGGTTGAACTGGTGTTCGTTCAATTTTTATCTCTTTACCGTCTTTTATGGTCTGTATACTTTCATCAATGTAGCTGCGTATTTTTTGCGAATCCATTTCCTGAACACTTTTGAAGCGCCACTGTCGCAAGGCCTTCGTCTTCCCTTCGGATGCAGTTACCAGTACTTTGTCTCGGTCTTCTAAAAAAACACCGTTATAAAACCAAAGCGAGAAGAAATTTTTAAAGCCAGCCCAACCTATTACATTTTTACCGTTGAGGGTGTAGATGTCGGTTCCCCATTTGAATTCTTTTTTTAGCTCGGTTTGTAGGATAAGCTGATTCATAAATTCTTCACAGTCTATCCACTTGTCACGATGAGCATCCCAGGTAGGCCCCTGCTTGTATTTAAGTAGATCTGTATTGAAATGGACGATATCGGTGATTAATTCTCGAGGTAGTTTTTGGTCCAATGGTATCTGGATAGCGCCTTTGGTCGTTTTAAATGAAGTTAATTTGTCTGCCAAAGCCTCTATTGCTGCTGGACCAGGATATATTCCTATATGGTTTTTAAACTTCGCAAAATGTATAAGATTACCATGCCAACGATAGGTAGGCATGGCGTAGTTGATTGTCTCTTTGGCATCATTTGGTGCTGCATCGCGAATAATCTCACGGAGTTCTTCAAGTGTTTGTTGAGTGTTTTTATCAAAGATGTGAATGTACTCATCTATGGAAGAGAAAGATGTCTGCATCGTATTTGTGTTTAAGTAATCGGGATGGCTTGCTTACTTGATATTCTTCATAAAATCAAAAGCGCCTGTACGAAGATTTATGCCGTATTCCAAGTAGGCTTTTAGACAGGCTAAAAAATTGGCCCATCCCTCGGTCTGACCGATCGCTTGCTGGATACCGCTTTCATCTGCCGTCATCTGGCTTTCTTTGATACGAACGACCGTGCTACCGTCTGCTTGCGATTCTAAGAATATTTCTACTAACATGCCTTCGGCACCACCGCTCCAGTCAAAAGAAATATATTCATTTTGATTGATTTGTTGGCCTGTTACCGGAAATTTATCTTCAAATTCCGGAAATTTCCATTGAACGGTTTTACCGGTTTCTAGCTGCCCGGTGCCGTGTTCGATAAAATAGTGATTCATCTTTTCTGGAGAAATGATAGCATCAAAAACTTGTTCTATGGGCTTCTGAATCTGAATTGAAGCTTTTGCTGATAACGTCTTGTTCATCTGTTGTTGTTTTAGTCGACTTGATTAGAAAGCCTTGTTATACTAAAAACAAAAATAGTGAAAATAGGTTTTTAGTTGTCCGTATAGCGAATCATAAAAAACAAATTCGCTACCCGTTAACCGAATAGCGAATTTGTTTCATCGTTGTTGTTTTTAGTAGTTGACCGCGAGACCTACACCAAATCCCATGTCACTATCATAATGCGTGCGAATTCCAAGGTTTTTATGGAGTATATACCTAAGATCTACCATGTACTCCTTATCGGTGTTGACCATGAACCCGCCTCGTAGCCTTCTGGAAAGCGGAATGTCTTCCCGCATTAAGGAGAGTCTGGCTATACCATCATGGTACACCTCTGCCTGAAAATTGATTAATAGGGGTAGGGTATACATTACTCCTAAACTGATAGCACTTCTATTGTCTTTCTTGTTTACCTGACCAAACATATTTTTCTCATGCTCATCTTCGCCCATTCTGCGATAGCGCCAATCGAAGCCAACGAAAGGCATAAGCCATTGCATTTTACCAATATATCTTCCCAGGTGGGTTTCGACTTCATAGCCATGCATATCATTATACCCCAAGCGCCATTCTGTTCCTAAACTCCAACGGGAATTCTGCAACATGGCGTCGCCATCATTTCCGTTGGTAGCAAAGTCATTTTGGGCCATGAAGTGCATCATGTTACTTTCTTTTTGTAGTGTCTTATAAGCCTTTTCTTTGTTTGGAAGCAAGGGGTTGTTGTAATTTCCCACCTCAAATACGCGATTCATTCCTGCCATCATATGGTACAGGATATGGCAATGGAAAAACCAATCTCCTTCACGATTGGCCTCGAATTCAATAATGTTGGTTTCCATAGGCATGATATCCATGACATTCTTCATGGGCGCATAATCTCCTTGGCCATTGATCAACCTAAAGTCGAAACCATGGAGATGCATAGGGTGCCGCATCATCGAATTGTTGTATAGTGTGATTCTGAGGACTTCTCCTTTTTTGACAGGAATTTTGTCTGTTTCCGACATTATCTTATTGTCCATGCTCCAGACATAGCGGTTCATATTTCCCGTTAGCTCAAACTTAAGTTCTCTAACGGGGGCATTCGCATCAAGTGTTGTTTTCTCCGTTGCTTTTAGCATGCCGTAATTGAGGGTTACTATATCACCACTACTATTATGCATGTCGTGTCCTTGATGCTCGGATGCGTTGTTGGGGGAAGATGTGGCTACTTCGGGATACATGACCGCATTCATGTCCATTTTTTGTAAACTCATCTGCATGCCCATGTCATTCATGTCGCCATTCATTTTCATCATATCGTTCATCATCTTCATCCCCTCAAAATAGCGTAGTCGCGGTAATGGGGCTTTTAATTGCCGGATGCCATTTCCGACGAAGAGCGATGCAGATCCCGAGCGGTCTTCCGCAGTAGCGACGAGCTCGTAAGAGGTGTTTTCTCCAGGAATAGTGACAATAATATCGTATGTCTCTGATACCCCTATAATTAGTCTGTCTACTTCGACAGGCTCGACATCGTTGCCATCATTTGCAATTACAGTTATTTTTCCGCCGGCATAGGTCAGCCAAAAGTAAGAGGAAGCTCCCCCGTTAGCTATCCGCAAGCGTACACGATCTCCCGCTTTGAACTGACTGAGTTGGCTTGTAGGCTGTCCGTTTATCAAGAACTGTTCATAGTAGACATCACTTACGTCCATTGCCTCCATGCGTTTCCATTCATTGGTTACTTTTGTTTTAAAATGACCTTCTTTTATTGCTTCTGCATAGCTCTGTACGGTATTTTTCTTGATGCCCGGCCAATCATTGGCCGTATGGAGCATACGCTGTACGGTCTCTGGTTTGGTATTGGTCCATTCGCTGAGCATTACGGATATGGTCGGGATATCGTCGATACCCTTTCGAAATGTAGGATCTCCTTTCCGCTTATTGAAGACGATGGATCCGTACATTCCGATTTGTTCCTGTAAGCCTGAATGACTATGATACCAATATGTTCCATTTTGGATTACCGGAAAACGATAGGTGTATGTAGTCCCAGGAGCTATCGGCATCTGGGTGAGAAAAGGGACTCCATCTTCTCGATTAGGAAGCCATACCCCATGCCAGTGTAGCGAACTACTTTCCTTCAGTTGATTATGCACAATGATTTCGGCTGTGTCACCTTCCGTAAATACCAATGTCGGCATAGGGATTTGACCATTTGCCGCAATCGCTCTTTTTTTAACTCCTCCATATGTTACAACGGTATCTTGAAGGTATAAATGATAGGTCACGGTCTGCTGCGCCTGTGCAAAAGTGATTAAAGCGAGCAGTATGGACAGGGTTATCTTGATCTTTCGTAGTATCATATTAGTCAATTTTCTCTTGTACACTACCGCAAGTCATCATTTTAGAGCCATAGTAAGGGTTTTTAATATTTTGTTCTAAACTCAACCAATTGGCTCCTTTGCCCTCATTATACATAGGACAGTTTTGGTAATATATAGGCTTGTCTAACGGGGAAGCTTTTACAAGTGCATAAACTTTTAAGGATAATGCTGCAAAATGTTGACGTTGGCTTGCGATGTCCTGACTGGTAGATATTTTGGTAGCAGATGTAGTAATCTCTTTCATATTGCTCATCCAGACTTGGTGTGCCTCATCTGTTAAAGATTCCATCTTTAAAGCTTCTATACCTGAGAGGATCTTTTTTGCCTGCGTCGCAGCAGCTTTTGGATCTGAATTTACAAGGGCATTTTTGAGTTCAAAATAAGGTGTTATGATGGTTTCGAATCCTTTCTCCTTATTCGCTTCTGCCATTGTTTGTTTATTCGTACTGTGTTGTGTATGGTTGTCGTGTTGCTTCGAATTATGGTCTGTATGTTGCGAGGTCGCAGGAGCAACTTCTTTACCTTTCAACGTTCTATCGTATTGGCAACAGCCATGTAATTTAGCATAGGTGTCATCCGGCGCTAGGTACTTTTCATTATCATACCCTGCTAGAGCAATACGTTTTAAAACAGCATCTGCAGATGTCTTTTCCGCATCGTAGCTAATATTTGCACTTTGCGTTGTAGCATCCCAAGTTACTTCAGATTCCTTTTTCTTGTTCCCAGCTTTCTCAATGGTCGCTTTGCACATACCACAATTGCCATTAATGTGGAAGGTTTCTGTTTTTGTGTTTTTGACCTGTGCTGATATAGTGGTTGTGGATAGTATTATGCTCGAGATACTGATCCAAAAATAATTTGCGTTCATATGTATATTATTTGTTATATAGTTATAGAAGTTATAAAAGTGATGAAGGTGTCTTTGATCACCGTTGTACTCTTTATCACAATCGTAACTTTATTTTATAGTCTTCATGTTCATAGGGGTGTATAGATATACAAACACCACATATGGTTTTTAGTTTTACGATAGAAATTGCGCAGATTGAATAAACAATAGGCATCATCCATCGAATAAAAAAAAAGTGAAATAGCGCCTGTTTTGGTACGATTCCGTAAGGATAAAGCGCACCTATGGCTAGGAAGGGTAGAAATTAACCTATTTTAGGAGGAAGCCAAATGGAAGAAAAACCTGGTAATACATGGTTGTCCTTGTGGTAAAAAGAACCTTTTGCATCGAAAAAGAAGTGACATTCATACGGTTTTTCCACGATCATGAACAATTGGAATTTTGGACTGTTCTGTTGACAACTGGCACCCTTGCATTTGCCATCACAATGATCTTTCTGTTCGTGTTTTGGGCCGTCTTCAGCCTGGCAGCAGCTATGTTCAGTAGCGTTTTGTTCGTGGTCACAACAAGAATGGGTAGTGGTCGTCGGCTTACTTTGCTCACAAGCAAAAACAACTTTAGTCAACGATAGTAGACTAAAGAGTAGTGTAAGCCATATAGCCAGGTACTTTTTCATGCGAAGTAAAAATACGTATATTTTTTTAAATGAAAATAATCTTCTCAAATAGATTTACAATAAACGTGCCTTATTCATTACATCTTTCGACAAATTTCAATAAAAGCGGAGCTGTAATCACGTGCCATTTTATCCCAACCGTAATTTAATCGGGTGTATTCTGTATAAGCACCAATATGTTTATGGAAAGATTCGCTGTCATTGATTATATTTTGGAGGATTGAAGTCCAAGCTGCCTCATCTTTGGAGGGAATTAGCAAGCCGTTTTTATGATGTTTTATAGCGCTGCTTATACCATCTATATCAGAAGCTATGACAAGACTGCCTGCCATAGATGCTTCGAGACAGACCAGTCCAAAACCTTCCATATCCCCTGGAACAGCTATGTTGGGCATGAGAAAGGCTATAGCGCTTTTTATTAATGTTTGTAAATCGTCGTTGGACACTTTGCCGAGATGCACCACCTTGGGGCTTTGCTCTGGAAGTAGCTTCTGTAGAACTTCTTGGTCTGATGGATGTCCTAAAAAAAGCATGAGAAGTGTGCGTAGTTTCTTTGGTAAAAGAGATAAGGTACGGTCTTTTATCGTTTTTTTTTGAGAATAAGGACCTAGCATGACGAGTTGGAAATCGCCCTCCAATCGTGGTATAACGTGTTGGATTAGCCAAGAAAATCCTTTGCGTTTTACGGGACGGCCAAGTGTGATAAAGTATTTTTTTTCTTGCTGTAATCCAGGGTGTCTTTGGTATATGCGCTGCGCATCGTCTTGATCTATCGTCGGACTTGGATCAACACCGTTTGGAATAGTCTGGATGATTTCTGCTTTTATTCCTCTGTCTAATGCTGCTTGGGCCGTGGCTTCACTTACGGCAAAGATGGCGTCGAAGTTGTTAAAACGAGGGATGATCTTTTTCTGGAAGTAAGACAGTGGATAGACTACATCTAAACCGTGCAGTGTTGCGGTTTTTTTTACATGCTCGTACCCTTTGTGAAAGGTTGCAAATGATGCAATTAGTCCATCGTTGAAGTGTAGGACCTGAATCTCAGGATTTACTTTCAGGAGTTTTATTATTCGAGCGTTTAATTTGAAGAAGAATAACCATAGGGGTTCCTTATGATCGTACACAAGCGTGTGTATTTTGAGGTATAGGGCCGTGCCGTTGATTAATTCGTAGCTTTGTTTTTCCATTCCACCTGTTGCGGGTGGAGATTTGTGGCTTATAAATAATACCTCAATATCAGAGCGCTGTTGCATGCTTTATCTCTTTTTTATGAAAAATAGTCATCAGAATACCGACTGCAATCCAGGTCAATTGTCTTAGACGTCGAAGTATAGAAATCGAAATCCATACGGTAGCTCCTTGAATACCAATTATTGTTAACGTTATTTTATTAGCAAGTTCTTCAATTCCAATCTGCCCTGGGATAGCGGCCCCCATACTTTTGATAATGATAACCGACATATCGAGAACTAGGCCGTGCATAGGTTGTATAGAAATTCCCATGAACGAAAGTAGAAAGTAAAACTCTAGGCTTCCGACAATCCAATGTAAAACAAAGAATAGGTAGGAGTACCAGAATAGTTTTTTTTCTTGCTGAAAGCATATTTTTGTGTTATAAAGGGTCGCAATTATGGAAGACTTTAATCTATTCCAAGTCGAGTTTTTCTGTACTGTTGGTTTTTCTTTTAGCGGTTTTGCCAACCAGATAAGTAAAGCGAGTTTGATGAGGAGTAATATCCCTATTGATCCCACGATCAGCGATTTTACTTCTATAGAGAATATATCTTGACGCTGGCTAAGAAGTAGCCACAGCATTGCAATAATGAATAACATCAGCTGTGATAGTGTAGCAGTTATTCTAGAAACTGTAACTGATTTAAGGGCTGTCTCGGAATCTATCTGATAGGCATTGAGGAGTTTCGCTTTTAATAGATCGCCCGCTACGACACTGGTTGGATTGAACAGTGCTAACGTTTCACCAATCTGTCGAATAATAAATAACTGAAATAAACTGATATTTTTCTTTTTGTCACCCATGCATACTTGCCAGCCCAGTGTACCCAATAGATAGGCTGTAAATGTCAAGAATAGAATATAAGTAAATTTAAAACCCACCCTATTAATTTCGTTTATCAAGGTGTTGTAATCCGTATTTATTACAAATAGAACTATAGATAGGAGAGCGATTATTACTAAAGCAATCTTGCTGAATTTTAGCCAGGTATTTAGTTTGCCCATGCCAAACCAGAGGTATTGCTTTTGAGACCTAATTGTTGTACATCTAGAAAATATTGGTGGGATAATTTGTTCCAGTCGAGCTGCGATACGAATTCAAGGCCTTCTCTTATGAATCTTTGTCGCAAAGTGGAGTTGTTGATGATCTTTTCTAGAAAGTAAACATATTCTTGTGCACTTTCGGGAGCGCATTTATATCCCGATATACCGTGTATGATCAGGGAGGCAGAACCGCCGCCGTTAGCAATGACACAGGGCAGGCCAGAAGCCATTGCCTCAACGACAACATTTCCGTAGGTCTCCGATGTGGAGGTAAATACAAATGCATCTGCCGACGCATATAATTTGGAAAGCTGTTCATGATTCTGCTTGCCTAGAAAATGAGCTTTTGGCATTTCTTGCATGGCGATGGATTTGGCAGTTCCTTCTCCTGCGATAATTAAATTATACCCACCCCCGGATTCTTCTAAAGTGTGATAGATCTCAATTAGTGTCTTTATGTTCTTTTCCCAGACGAGGCGGCTTACAAATAATATATTGGGGTTGGTATTTCCTGTGATACTCCTCAGGTACGCTTTGTCGCTCTTGGATGGGTTAAAGAGATTACAATCAATACCACGGGGCCAAATCTTTATTTTTTGATGGTCAATTCCGATATTGGAAAGTTCGGTAGCAATGGATTGGGTAGGTACGTAGGTTATTCCACAGCGGTTATAGAAGCTGAGCATTGCCTTCTTTATCCAGTGTTGGGTTGGTTTTACCAATGAGGTCATATTCCTGAAATAGTAATCTATATAGGATATGAAATGTGTATGATAAATGGTTAATACAGGGATACCTCGCTTTTTTGCGTAGTTGAGTGCAAAAAAGCCTAACAATGAGGGGGTAGCTATATGGATGGTATCTGGACCAAATTTATCCAGGGCCGATTCAAGCTTCGCCTTTATTAAGTGTGGGATTGCTAAGCAGTAATCTTCATTAACGGGAATTCTGAAAGAAGGTACCTTGTACGATTTAAAATTGCGGAATTGTTCCGGCCCATTGCCATAGATAAAGAAATAATCGAATTCGGTATTGTCAATACGGTCTATTAGCTGGAACATGGTGCGTGAAGCACCATCAAAATCTGCTATCAATATTTCAGTAAAGAAGGCTACTTTTCTCATCTCTTAAACTTTACCCGTAAAAATATTGCTCATGCATGATGTTAAGGATAAGTTGCGGTTAAGATTCTGTGAAGAATTTGTGATTAAATTCTTTTCTCTTCATATTTTGTGCATACACAGCATACGCATAAATAATATTGAAGTCAAGTTGAGTTTACATGAGGGGTCTAATTTTGTATTAGATCAGAATCAATAGCTATGTTGTTGTATTTATCTTATGAAAGAAATCGAAAGCAATGGAATATCAGGATTTTAATTCTATCGCTTGTATGTGGTCTAGCATGGTTGCTACTGGCTTTCAGAACAGAGGGCGGAGCGCAACAAAGGACCTTTGAACCTATTGTTTCTGCACTTCCAGTCGTTAACAGTGGAGAGATGACTATTCTGACGTATAATATAGCCGGACTTCCCGAGTTGCTATCTAGTGCCAAGACACCTCGTGAATCCAGCATTCAAATGATCGGAAAGAGAATCAATAGTTTTGATCTGGTGAATGTCCAGGAAGACTTCAATTATAATAAGTTTCTTTATGCGGATAATATGCATCCTTATCGTACCGCAAATATGGGAGGAGTACCTTTTGGTGATGGTTTAAGCACGCTGTCTAAGTATCCGATTACTAGGTTTGAGCGAGTTGCCTGGGGGGATTGTAACGGCGCGGATTGCTTAACTCCTAAGGGGTTTTCCTATGCAAGAGTTCAATTGGCTGGAAATGTCTTTTTGGATGTCTATAACGTGCATGCTACGGCACAAGATGATCTCAAGGCTACTATTGCTAGAAAACATAATCTTCAACAACTGGCTTCGTTTATTAGAGAACATTCTGATGGGCAGTCGATTTTGCTTATGGGAGATTTTAATGCCCATTATTCTTTTGAAAGAGAATGGATAAGGGATTTTCAAGAGCATGTGGATGTTGTTGATAGTTGGGTACTGCTGCAGAATAAAGGTGAGTTTCCAGAGATTGAAAGAGATTTCAGCGCGAAGCACGCTCTTAGTGTCACAGATCAGTGCGAAAGCATTGATAAGATTTATTTTAGGAATAGTGAGCATATAGTATTAACCCCAAGTACCTATAAAGTAGAACGGACGCTTTTTGAAAATGAGTTTGGGGAGCAACTGTCTGATCACTGCGCTGTATCTCTAAGGATCTCTTGGGAAATACGCAATAGCACACAATAAAATTTTACGGAATTCCATTAGGAATACTAAATTTGTGATTATCAGAGGAAGTCATGTATTATTTGGATGGTATATTTCTATAGTTTTCTTGTTTTACTGCTCCTGTTTTTCTTAAAATTCAAGAATGCCAAGAAGATATTAATTAGTGTCAAGCAGCCTCTCCTTGATTTAGATGATTTTAAGAACGGTGAGTTGCGGGTACTGACTTATAATATCGCTGGATTGCCTCAACGAATTTCTAGCGCAAGCACTCCCCGTCGAACAAGCATAGCTTTGATCGGTAAATATTTGAATTCATACGATATTGTGAATTTGCAGGAGGATTTCAATTATAATGCCTCTTTGTATGGCACTAGTACGCATAGATATAAGACTTTACATAAGGGGAGAGTGCCTTTTGGGGATGGATTGAGCACATTGTCTCGATTTCCCATTGTAGAATACAGACGTATTCCTTGGACGTCTTGTAGTGGCTCAGATTGTTTGACACCTAAAGGGTTTAGCTATAGTCAGATTCAGCTTTCCAAAAAGGTGACAATTGATGTCTATAATCTTCATGCAAATGCCCATGACACTGTTCGGTCCGCCCAGGCCCGTCGTAAGAATTTAGATCAGTTGGCGCAATACATATATGATCATTCTGCTGAACGTCCATTATTGGTGATGGGGGACTTTAATGCTCATTATGCTCATGGATTGGATAATCTGTTTGATTTTCTGAAGAAGACTGATCTGAAGGATGTATGGGTTAGTCTGATGAACGGAGAAAGCTTTCCTTTACTGGATCCAGATTTTGTAGCAAAGGACATGTTGAGTTTGACAAATAAGACCGAAAGTCTGGATAAGATTATGTTTCGAAATAGTACCCATTTTAAGTTCAAGCCTACTTTTTATGATATCGATAGTACTGTTTTTAAAGACGATAGTCGTCTTCCACTGTCGGATCATCTGGCTGTAGCCGTGAACTTAAAATGGGAATGGACTTCTTAAGTACTATTGTTGTGCTTTTTTAAGCTTATAATTTTCAGCTAGTGTACCGGTTATCTCCTTTCCTTCTGTATCGAGTTGTATGAGGATATTTTCTCCTACTTTGTATTTGGTGTCTGTATCTTTTCCTTTTAAGTGTACAACACTTCCATTGTCGTGCCACATAAATTTACCAGTATCTGCGACTGTGAGGTTACGGTCTTGATAAGTAGCCTTGTAGGAAAATGTTTCATCTTGATATAGTTTAACTTCGGTTTCGATTCCTGGGCAATCTGCACAAGGAACGGTGCCTTTGTATGTTCCCATCCAGTCAACAGAATTTTGGGAGGTGTGTTCGTCTGGATGAGCGTGATTGTGGCCATCGTTGTGATTGTGATGATGTCCTGTCGAATCTTGTTGTTGTGTGTTTTTTGAACTGTTCGAGTTACAGGCTGTCACAGCCAAAATTGAACATAGCGCAATCGTAGTAAGTGATTTGTTCATATCTAAAATTTTTGTAATGTGCTTTACCATAAGAAACCGTTTTGATTCCCTATTGTTTTGGTAAACTTACAAAAGTTACTCTTTATATTCTTTTCATACGTGTATAATATGTTTTTTAAAGGCCATTGACTTGTCCCGACTGGTCGGGATGGGAACTCATGTGTGTTTGTGCTTCGCGGTCGCAGGACTCTCGCTATTGCACGAAAAAGCGGTTTTTTGTAAGTTTGTACTATGAAAGATATTCAATTATTGGAACTACTGACGAAAGACATTCAGTTTAATGATGTACTGGAGGTTATCGCTAATGGTTATACTTATTCAGCATCTGCTTTTAAAAATGGCGATCAGTATAATGCTGAAAATGAAAATCAAGGAAGTGCCCGGGTACTTTATGCGGCTTATCTAAATAAGCTGACGGAGGAGGAGACATTGCGTCTTTTTGGAGAACATTTTCAATCGGTATTAAATAATCCAGAAGGATCAGATCATCAAAATATACGACAATTTTTAAAGCATGGATGGTCTGGCGTTAGTTTTGAACGCGAAGTATTGACCAGTAAATAGTAACTGTCCCTATTAAGTAGGGAACAGTTTGAAAAGATGCGATTTATTTTTCTAGAATTGCTTTCAGGTTTTTTAATCCTTCGTCAAAATCTTTGTTCATATCATAGCAAAGGGTCATTAAGTTAAAAGGATAAGGCATCTTTCCGTCTATAGCCCATTTGACCTGGCTTTGGTTTGGAGCTATAGAGTCCACCTGAATAAAAGATTTGTTTGCTTGGTCAGAGCCGTTGAAAAATAAATCCATTTCTACTCGTTTTCCTTCGTCTATTTTGGTGATAATCTGTTTGCCATCGCCTACTTTTTTGCTTTTCCAGTTATAAGTAAAACCTACTGTGGCATCAGTGCCTGTATATTCTTTTTGTATTTGTGGGTCTTGTTTGGACCAGTTGTCGTAGTTGCCTTGATTTTTTATTTGCTTTACATAGTCAAAGACCTCTAAGTGGGGTTTGTTGATTACGATTTCGCTGCCTGCGTGAAAATCCTTAGGCATTACAGCCGCAACAATCAGAATGATGGCTACCAGTCCAAGTATTGTGAATAGAAAATACTTTAAAAACTTCATATGTCAATGGTTTTGTTCGCCCTTTTATTACGAGAGGGCGTATGGTTGGTGATTAGTTTAATTCGTTAATTATTATTTTTTTCATTTTCATAAGTGCTGTTGTAGCACTTGGGTTTTGTAGCATTTTTTCTATTCCTTTTGGGATAACCTGCCAACTAACGCCATATGGATCTTTGCACCATCCACACATGCTTTCTTTTCCTTGCTGCGTAAATGCATTCCAATAGTAGTCGATATCCTCTTGATTGTCGCAGTGCACGACCAGAGATACGCCTTCATTGAAAGAAAAATTGTGCGTCAGTCCTCCATCCATTGCCATCAACAGGAAGTTATTTGCCGAGAATTGAGTATGTTGTACTTTACCAGATAGTTCTCCGTCTTGGTGTCTTAATATTCCAAACTTGTGAAATATCGGGAATACCGATTCATAGAATTCTATAGCTTCTTCACACTTGCCGTTTTGTTCTTGCGTGAATAACAAGGTTGGGACTATTTGCTGTCCGTTTACGCCATTTAAATCACCTAGATAAAGCTGCCAACTAACACCATATTTGTCTTCTAACCAACCGTAATGATCGCTCCACGGATATTTGTCTAGCGCCATAAGTACCTTGCCCTCGGGGAGCAGTCTTTCCCAAATCGTATCTAATTCTTCTTTCGTTTCTAAAGTGGCCATGAAAGAAATAGCGGGGTTAGGCCTAAAAGCCGCCCCTCCATTTATTCCTGTAAACTGAACTCCCGAAAGTGTCGCGTCGGTTACGATAGCGTCACTATGATGGACTTGGCTCTTTGGGAAAATTGACGCATAAAAATGCATTGCTTCTTTGGCCTGCTGGTCAAACCATAGAGCAATTGATATTTTAGCATTGTCTTTCATTATTGACTCATTTTGCTCTTACCTTCGTAATGAATCATCCAGGATGTCCCAAACTGATCGGTAAAAGAAGCATACAGTTCTGCGAAAAATTGTTCTCCTAATGGCATTTCTACATTTTGAGCATTGACAACCAATGCGTCATACAGTTTCTTTGCTTCTTCTGGAGATTCTACATCCAGCATAATGTACGTGTTGGTCCCAGGAACGGCCTTATGGCCAAATTGTTCTATACAATCAGACCCCATAAGCATGCTGTCAGCATTAATCATTAGTGCAGTATGCATTATTTTGTTTTTGTCTTCTTCTGCAAGTGGGAAGTTCGGATCAGCAGGCATATCACCAAATCGATAAGTACCGACACCATCGGTATTAAATACCGTTCTATAGAAAGCAAATGCTTGTTCGCAATTGCCGTTAAAATTTAAGTACGCATGAATCTTTGCCATGTTATATTTATTTAGTAGTGTAATTTGAAAGGCATTCTTCTAAATTGCCCAATCCCATCTGAAAACCTTCTCGAAAGCCCATTTCAAGAATATCGTCCATGGCTTTTGTCGATTGGAAGCTGATGAGATTGGTTACCGTTGTTTCTCCTTGCGTTTGTTCGAATGAGGTGTGCCATTTGCTCCCTGGGTGCTGACTATAATTTTTCGCGCCATTTTCGTCACAGAATGCATCTTCTCCAATAAAATATTGAAGTGGAGATATTTCTAGATATTCGATCAAACTCCACATTTTCTCTCCTTCGGGCGAGACCATAGCATATAACCACCTGCCATCTTGAACAAAATTCATTTCTTTAGTTTCTACTTTCCAAGGGTGTGGTGCCCACCAGTTATCCAATATCGCGGATTGTGTCTAGGCTGCCCAAACTAGCTCTAAGGATGCCTTATATTTGGAAGTCACAGTGATTGTATGCTTATTTCTATCTATATCGAATACGTTATTGCTCATGATATGTCTGGTTTTAGTTAAGCAGGTGTTTGTATTTTTCTCTCCCCTCAACGATAATCCAGATATTAATCAAAAAGAGTACAATTGCCAACGGAAGACCTTCCTGCGCATAAAAGAAATGGTGTAGTAGAATGCCTATTATAATCGGAAAGATCATTATAGCGGCTAAGTTTCTTGTCTTAGGGATAATGAATAATAGTCCGGCTACAAGTTCTATCGTTGCAATTAGAGGCATCAACCATTTGATGGTACCAAATGCTTCATTTACTTTACGGAGTTCATCAGGCATTTCAGGAACAGGAATATACATGAAAAATTTATTGAGTCCTGCGTTTATGAAGAGCAGGCCAAACAATAGGCAAATAATAAATTTTACGATTTTCATGGTCTTCTTTTGTTTATAATCTGATAATTATTTCTTAAAGTTATCATTGAGATAAAGAAAACAACTTACCATAAGATAAGTTTTACAATTTTTTAAAATATTTGTCACTAAAAATATACTACTTTTGCAGGAGAAGCAAACTGGTTCTATCGCTGTTTCGATGTTATCGGAAGAGAGGAAAGTCCGGGCAACAAAGAGCAACACGCTTCCTAACGGGAAGGGCCCAATTTATTGGGTACAGAAAGTGCCACAGAGAATATACCGCCACGATTTTCGGGGTAAGGGTGAAAACGTGAGGTAAGAGCTCACGGTATTGTATGGTGACATGCATTACGGTAAACCTCGTGTGTTGAAAAACCAAATAGGTTGTAGGAATCGAAGGCTGCTCGTCTTCTTCCGATTCGTCGGAACCTGCAATGGGTAGGTTGATGGACCCCATGAGTGATTGTGGGGCTAGATAAATGATAGAGATCTCGATACATCGGGATACAGAACCCGGCTTACAAGGTTTGCTTCTTTTTTCCTTTTTATAGTTTTCCGTCGTTTTAGACGCAACAGTATTATGATCTAAGTTGAGACTTTCGCTTTTCATTTTTTCTTTCTGAAATTATCATTTTGGAAGGTGATTCAGCACTATCGGTGATTCATTGGAATCCTGAAAGTTTTTTCTTATTTTGCTCGACATTAATTCAAATGTGAATATGGCTACAGTTTTAATAATTGATGATGAACGTCCTATCCGTAGTTCTCTGCGTGATATTTTGGAGTATGAGGATTATAAAGTTTTTGATGTAGACAATGGTATAGATGGTTTAGAAATTCTTAAAAAAGAGAAGATCGATCTTACACTCTGTGATATCAAGATGAATAAAATGGATGGGATGGAGGTTCTGACTGCTGCGAAGGAGTTTTCTGATACGCCATTTATTATGATTTCTGGACACGGTACCATTGAGACTGCTGTTGAAGCTGCTCGAAAAGGGGCATATGACTTTCTGGAGAAACCGTTGGACTTAAATCGTTTACTGATCACGGTGCGTAATGCGCTCGAAAAGGGGTCTTTGGTAAAAGAAACAAAGGTACTTAAGCGTAAGGTTTCAAAAACAAAGGAGATATTGGGTAGCTCTGATGGTATTTCACTTATCAAGGATAGTATTGAGAAAGTTGCACCTACAGAAGCAAGAGTACTGATCACGGGGGCCAATGGTTCGGGAAAAGAGTTGGTAGCACGATGGTTACATGAGAAATCTAATAGGGCTTCATCTGCACTTGTTGAAGTAAACTGCGCGGCCATTCCATCCGAACTGATCGAATCTGAGTTGTTTGGACATGAAAAAGGGTCATTCACATCGGCTGTAAAGCAACGGATAGGTAAGTTTGAGCAGGCTAGTGGGGGTACGTTATTTTTGGATGAGATTGGAGATATGAGCCTGTCTGCGCAAGCAAAAGTATTACGTGCTCTTCAAGAGAATAAAATAACCCGAGTAGGAGGAGAGAAAGAAATTTCGGTGGATGTACGTGTTGTGGCTGCAACCAACAAGGATCTTTTAAAGGAAATCGATGCAGGCAATTTCAGAATGGACTTGTACCATAGGCTTAGTGTCATCTTGATCCATGTACCTTCTTTGGCAGATCGTAAAGATGATATCCCTACTTTAGCTACGGCTTTTTGTGAGGAGATCTGTGCCGATTACAATATACCAACTAAGGAAATCACCGCTGAAGCTATGAAAGCACTACAGGCTCTTCCGTGGACGGGTAATATTCGGGAGCTGCGCAACATGGTCGAACGCCTTATTATTTTGAGTGATCGTAAGATAACGGAAAAGGAAGTCAGCTCTTTTGCAAATCCTTCTGTGTCTACTCATCACGGGTTGGGAAGCGGAACATCTATGATTGATTTGGATAGAATGAATAATTTGGAAGATTTTTTAACTTTCGCTGAAGAGAAGTTTCTGGCATATAAGCTAAATAAAAATAGTGGTGATATGGAACGAACCGCTAAGGTTGTGGGGGTTTCGGAGGAGGGACTTCGTGATCGAGTGAAGAAATACAATATTGTATAATGATTAAAAAAAGGGCATCAGCCCTTTTTTTAATCATTATACTTTCGTTTTTGTTTATTATATAACATAAATATCACTATAACAAGTAATATAATTCCTATAATAATAAACACGGTTGGTGATTGTTGATCTGAATCCATTCCTGACTGTGCCCACCCCATATTAGAAAGCAACATCAGGAAAAATACACTATGCCATTTTCTCATAATACTAATATAAATCGTTAACCACTAAATATACTTAATATTGTTGGTTAAAGCAATTGATTTAAAGTTTTTTAACATCTTAATAACACCCTTTTTTTAGGAGATGAGACGTTTTTTTGAAGGTGCAATAAAATACAAGAAGGTGTCCCGAACAGGACACCTTCTTCATAATTCTAGGGGCTAATATGTTAAGATATCTCTGCTAAGAAATATCCCGGTTGGTTAATTAGTTCTCTTTTGTTAATGATCTCCTGTAAATTGATGTGCCCGATTACGTATTTGTAATCCTCTCCATAAAACCGCTCAGAGATATTCTTGAAAGCTATGTTCTCCAAAATATTTTCATCCTCATAACGGAAATATACTTTGATGTCAAAATTTGTAGAATATGCTAGTTCTTGGGCATCCAAGTGTTTTTTGTATTCATAGCGATAGTCGTATCTCAGCGCTGTAATATCAGAAAGCACAGCCGATCCTGTCGGATGTCCTCCTGCACCTTTGCCGTAGAAAAACTGTTCGTCTGCGAACGCAGCTTTGACTAATACGCCGTTATTCTCATTTTCTACATTGAATAGCATGCTATCTTTAGCGATGAACTTTGGAATAACATATAATACGACTTCACGGTTACTTATTTCTTTAGCTAAAGGGATAAGTTTAATTTTGAAGTTCTTCTCTTTAGCATACCGAATATCAGCTGTATTGAGCTTGTCTATTCCTAGGTTAAGTATCTTATTCGGGTCCACAAATAAGCCGTATGCATGCGATGCTACGATTGCTAATTTGAACTTAGGATCATAACCACCGACATCCAAAGTGGGGTCTGTTTCTGCAAAGCCTAATTCCTGCGCTTTTTTCAGGGCCGCATCATAGCTCTGGTTTTCGTTGAATATTTTCGACAAGATATAATTAGACGAACCGTTAAAGATACCACTTACCGAATGTAACAACTCATTGTCATAGTATTCCTCTAGGTTTCTAATGATTGGGATACTGCCACATACCGCCCCTTCGTATAACAAAGACGTGCCGTATTTTTGCTGCAAGGCTGTAAGCTCCTGCAGGTGGGTCGCAATCATCTTTTTGTTTGCCGATACTACGTTTTTACCTGTTGAGAGTGCTTTTTTTGTTATTTCAAATGCTGCATCTGCATCGTCTATCAATTCGACTACTGTATTGATTTCGGGATCATCCAGTATAGCGCTAGCATCTGTCGAAAAGAGTTCCGCCGGTAAGCTTCGCTCTTTTTGAGCGTTTTTGATAACGAACTTTTTGATTTCTAGATTGAGATTTTTAGTTTTGATAATGTCGTACAACCCTTGTCCTACAACACCAAATCCAAACATACCAATTGTAAGCTTTTTACTCATTTCCCTTTTTTATACTGTGATTTAAGTTTTACTATTCCTGTTGTTGTTTTTTTCTGAAAGTGTCCGTTTTATTGATTCGCTTCAACTCATCAAGGCATCAATGAGCTCTTTTTGCTCGGTTTAATGGACATCAAGAACTTTCATGTGTGTTTGCAATCTGTCAGCTAGCGGATCATGAAAGTTTTATCTTGTCGAAGGCTTGCTGTAAGTCTGCTTTTATATCGTCAATATGCTCAATCCCCACAGATAGGCGTAGTGATCCAGGATAAACTCCTGCTGCCTTTTGTGCCTCAGCACTTAATTGTTGGTGCGTTGTTGCAGCAGGGTGTATAATCAAAGTCTTCGCATCGCCAACATTTGCTAAGTGGCTTACAAGTTCTAAGGAGTCAATAAATTCATCTGCTTTCTGCGCGCCTCCTTTTATCGTGAAGGAGAGAACGGCTCCATATCCATTTTTAAGATACTTCTGTGCCAATAGGTGATAAGGGTGACTTTTTAGGCCTGGGTAGCTTACTTCTTCAACTTGAGGATGTGCTTCTAGCCATTGTGCTATTTCCTGTGTATTATCAACATGGCGCTGTACACGTAAGGATAGTGTTTCTAGCCCCTGTACAAGCAAGAATGAGTTGAATGGAGATAATGCCGGACCAAAGTCTCTGAGTCCCTCCACACGTGCTCTTATGGCGAATTGGATATTTCCAAAAGGACCGTCTATTCCGAATACATCAGAGAACACCAAACCATGGTATCCTTCAGATGGTTCGGAGAATTGTTTGAATTTTCCATTCCCCCAGTTATAGTTACCTCCGTCGATGATTACACCTCCTATACTTGTACCGTGTCCACCTATCCATTTTGTCGCAGATTCAACTACCACATTAGCTCCATGCTCGAGAGGTTTGAACAAATATCCACCTGCCCCAAATGTATTGTCAACAATTAACGGCAGGTCGTATTTGCGGGCTACTGCAGCTATTTTTTCGAAATCAGGTATATTGTAGCTTGGATTACCAATTGTCTCAACGTATATTGCTTTTGTTTTATCGTCTATTAACTTTTCAATGTTTTCAGCATCCGTATTAGCTGCAAATCTAGCCTCGATACCTAGTCTTTTGAAGGATACCTTAAACTGGTTATAGGTACCACCATAAAGGTTTGCGCCAGATACGAAGTTCTCTCCACTTTCTAGAATATTTGTTAGCGCTATAAATTGCGCTGCTTGCCCTGATGCCACTGCTACTGCCGCTACACCACCTTCTAGTGCTGCTATCCTCTTTTCGAAGACATCAGTCGTAGGATTCATAATACGGGTATAAATATTTCCAAACTGCTTCAATGCAAATAGATTTGCGCCGTGCTCTGCATTTTCAAATACAAAGGAGGAGGTTTGGTAGATAGGTAATGCACGGGAACCTGTTGTAGGGTCTACTTCCTGTCCTGCATGTACTTGTAATGTTTCGAAATTTAAACTTTTATTGTTAGCCATTTTAATTTTTTTTTGATGTAAGATATTATATGAGAATGCGAAAGAAATGTGGTTTTTGGTCGTCATTTATGGTGCCAAATTGCATATCACCTTATTATTGGGGATTGCAAAAGGTACTGACGACTAGCGCATTCGGGTGGAGGTACAACTGATGTTAGTTGTATAAAAGCAGGCCTTGCGAGTAGGGTTACTGTTCGCAACAATTGTTAATTGTCTTGTGAAATTTAATGTCATAGTCTTCTTTCATTTATATGCTCCAAAGATTTATTTCTTTGGACAGGAATTGGCACCTTTTCAAATCCTTTTTGAAGGTTGCCAGCGGGTCATTGAGCCAGTCTCTCGCCGCTTCTTTATAAACCAAGACCTATACTAGAAAGGTGTTGATTAGATACACTACTATCGAAGTGCAGAGCAAATATAATACAAACTTTTAAATATCAAAAAAAATAGGATAAGTTTCTGCTAACTGTTGCAGCCAAGCCCTTAAAACTTCAGGTGCTTGACTGTTAGTCCATTGTTGATAAGTTGCTTTAGGGCAGCTATACCAATAGTTAAGTGGGTTTCGACAAACTTTGCCGTTACAGATAGATCGCTTTCGATTGTTTTTACTCCTTCAGGGACCATTGGTTGGTCAGAGACTAGTAGGAGTGCTCCCGTAGGTATTTTGTTTGCAAAACCAACACTGAATATCGTTGCCGTCTCCATATCTACTGCCATGGCACGGATAGATTTTAAGTATTTTTTAAAAGCTTTGTCGTGTTCCCATACACGTCTATTTGTAGTATATACCGTTCCTGTCCAATAGTCTCGCGCATGATCACGGATTGTTGTCGATATCGCTTTTTGCAATGCGAATGCGGGTAGGGAAGGTACTTCGGGCGGGAAATAATCATTCGAAGTTCCTTCTCCTCGAATAGCTGCGATAGGTAGTATTAATTCTCCTACGGCAATTTTCTTTTTTAATCCACCTGTTTTTCCTAGAAATAAGACTGCTTTGGGTTTTATTGAAGACAATAGATCCATTACCGTGGCCGCCATAGGACTTCCCATGCCAAAATTGATAATGGTTATCCCATTTGCCGTACACGCTTGCATCGCTTTATCTTCGCCATAGATAGGAGCGTCTTCGTGCATAGCTGAAAACATCTTAACATATTTGGAGAAATTTGTCAGGAGGATATACTCTCCAAACTCTTCCAAAGGTTTTCCTGTGTAACGGGGCAACCAATTTGAAACAATATCTTCTTTTGATTTGAGTCCTGGTGTTATGGGGCTCTCTACAGATTTAGCTTTTTTCATGTTCCGTCGTTTTAATTAAAAAATAATCCCCCACCGAATGGGTGAGGGATCGTTGTATTAGGCTACTTTCAATTTCTTTATATCTGATTTTGCAAATTTTTTCTTCGCATAATCGAGCGTTATATGTAGGGTAGTGTCCTCACTCTCTTCTTTGCTGGTCGGTATCTCGAACATCGCATCGAGCATGATCGCCTCACATATACTTCGTAGACCTCTGGCACCGAGTTTAAATTCCCACGCCTTGTCAACGATAAAGTTATAAACCTCTTTGTCAAATTTAAGTTCGACTCCTTCGTACTCAAATAATTTAACATATTGCTTTATCAACGCATTTTTTGGTTCTGTTAGGATACTCAATAGAGTCTCTTTGTCGAGAGGGTTCAAGTGCGTCAATACTGGTAGTCGGCCTATCAGCTCTGGGATTAGACCGAAGCTTTTTAGGTCTTGTGGTGTTATATATTTGTATAGATTATTAAGGTCGATATCTTCCTCGTCTTCTATCATTTTATAACCTACTGTTTGAGTTCTTAAACGGTTTGCGATTTTCTTTTGTATACCGTCAAAAGCTCCACCACAGATAAATAAAATGTTACTGGTATTTACCGTTATCATTTTTTGATCCGGATGTTTACGACCACCCTGAGGAGGTACGTTTACATTCGTTCCCTCTAATATTTTAAGCAAGGCTTGTTGTACACCTTCCCCAGACACATCCCTCGTAATCGAAGGATTATCGCTTTTACGGGCTATCTTATCAATCTCGTCAATATAGATGATACCTCTTTCAGCAGAAGCTACATCGTAGTCAGCAGACTGTAGTAAACGGGTAAGTATACTTTCTACATCTTCTCCCACGTAGCCGGCTTCTGTCAATACAGTAGCATCCACTATGGAGAAAGGTACATTAAGAATTTTGGCAACTGTTTTTGCCAATAATGTTTTACCTGTACCGGTTTCTCCAACTATGATTAAGTTAGATTTCTCAATTTCAGTTTCATCGGAACTTGATTTTTGATTCAATCTTTTATAGTGATTGTATACCGCTACTGAAATAACTTTTTTAGCGTCATCTTGTCCAATTACATACTGGTCTAAATGCTGTTTGATTTCTAAAGGGCGGATCAATTTCAGCGTGGTTTGTAGCGATTTGTTTTTTCGCTGGTTTAATTCCTCCGCTAAAATTTCGCCCGCTTGCGTCACGCAGCGATCACAGATATGCGCGCCATCTCCGGCGATCAGCATCAATGCTTCATTTTTGCTAATCCCACAGAAAGAACAGTGGATATCTTTGTTGTTCTTGCTCATTTATTTACTTTCTTTTCTAGGTGCTAAGACCTCATCAATCATTCCAAATTCCTTTGCTTCTGCAGCCTTCATCCAGTAGTCACGGTCAGATGATTTTTCAACCCATTCATAGGATTGACCTGAGTGCTCCGCTATAATGGTGTACAACTCTTCTTTAAGCTTTAACATCTCACGCAAATTGATTTCCATATCTGCTGCTACTCCCTGAGCACCTCCAGAAGGTTGGTGAATCATGACACGTGAGTGTTTTAATGCAGCGCGTTTTCCTTTTGCTCCAGCAACCAATAAAACTGCTCCCATAGAAGCTGCCATACCTGTACAAATTGTAGCCACATCTGGAGAGATATACTGCATGGTATCATAGATTCCTAATCCTGCATAAACACTGCCTCCTGGGGAGTTAATGTATATTTGTATATCGCGCTGTGCATCAGTTGATTGTAGGAACAATAATTGTGCCTGAATAATGTTAGCGACCTGATCATTGACACCGTCTCCTAAGAAAATGATACGATCCATCATTAATCTAGAGAATACGTCCATCTGTGCAACATTTAATTGACGTTCCTCAACGATGTAAGGTGTCAAGTTGGTTGGTGACTGAGTCTCTATACGGGAAATAAAACCATCAACATGTTGAGAACCAATGCGGTGATGTTTAATGGCATATTTTCTAAATTCGTTTTTATCTATATTCATTTTTTGGTGATTTTACTTTTATAAATTATTAGACTAATATAAATTGTTTTTCTTAAATACAAATAATATTTATGTCTCCTTATTGTAAATTGGTAGATCTGAAATAAAATCTATGGTACTGTTTTCAAAATTAACTTTGCAGAAATAGTGCTGCAAGCCGTTGCTAACCAATAAAAGAGGGATCTTGTGTTTACTGTTGTAATTGCCTATTTGTTCAAAAGTGCTTTGTGATATCTTGACTCCTGGAGCTTTAAACTCAGCGAGTAAGATTTTTTCTCCTTTGTTATTAAATATGACAAGGTCGCTTCTTTTTTGTAATTCGTTTAAGATCAAGCCTCCTTCTATCTGCATCAATGACTTGGGATATTTTTTGTGAAGGTGTAAAAAGTGTACCCAATGTTGTCTTACCCATTCCTCTGGTGTGAGTACCAAGTTTTTTTTTCTAAGAATATCAAAGACATAAACTTTGTCTTGAACACGGGTCAGCTTTAAAGGAAAAGGGGGTAAGTTTAATGGTACTGGCTTAAACATATACAAATTTACGGAATTTTGGCTGTATAACAAAATGGAGGGTAAACAGTGGGTAATTTTAAGGAAGGTTTTCTTTTGTCACTCAGGCCGTGACTGGCCTGTACTTTTTTTCCGCAAAAAAGTACACAAAAAACTCGTCACTGTGCCGGCTTGCAACAACGGACCACCATTCCTGCAATTGGCAACCCGCCAAGGTGACATTTTCCAAAATATAAGTAATTGCGAACAATCAGTGTAAAGTAGAACGATCGACCTTGTAGCATATGGAGTCAAAGGCCGTAAAGTTATCGTAGCACAACAGTACATCTTGCAATAGATAAGGATTTCCAGTCTTGGGTAGGCCAATAGCCGGGAGACCTAGGAAACCGCCTTGATTGCTTTACGTGCTGTGATGAACATAGGCTACACAGTCTTGATTTTTTTGCTTCGTTTTTTGATCAAGCAAAAAATGAAGGCCCTGTCCTGGCAAGGACAAAAGATATTTTAATGGTTCTTAAAAAAGCAACATTTTTTAACAACTACATATATATTCCTGTAGAATGCGTATTTTCGTAAGGTCATGAGTGCACAACCCATCTTAAGCGATATAAAGCAACGCAAGTTTAAACCGCTGTATTTATTGCATGGCGAAGAGTCATACTACATAGATCTAATTGCAGATAGTATTGAGAATAATGTTCTCAATGAAGGGCAGAAGGGCTTTGATCAAACTATTCTTTATGGTAAAGATACGGACTTCTCTACGATAGTAAGTGCTGCTAAGCGCTATCCGATGATGAGCGACTATCAGGTGATTATTGTTAAGGAGGCACAGGGATTGAAATGGAAAGGAGATGATGCATTCTTAACAAAGTATATTGATCAGCCTACTCCGACTACTATTTTGGTATTTGCCTATAAGCATGGTAAATTTGATAAACGTACTAAACTGTACAAGGCAATAGAGAAGAAGGGTATTGTCTTCGAATCAGAAAAGCTTTACGATAATAAAGTTGCCCCTTGGATTTCGGAAGAATTGCAACGTAATGGACAGAAGATACATCCTCAGGCTGCTGCTTTGATGGCAGATTACTTGGGGACGGACCTGTCTAAAATAGCTAATGAAGTACAGAAACTTGTACTTAATGTACCCAAGGATCGCGAGATATCTGTTCAGGATATAGAACAAAATATCGGTATTAGTAAGGATTTTAATGTATTTGAGTTAAATTCTGCTTTGGGCAAACGAGAGGTCTTGAAGGCTGTTCAGATAGTCGATTATTTTGCGTCAAATCCCAAGTCGAATCCTTTTGTTGTTGTAATAGGTTCTCTTGCTGTATATTTTACGAAGTTACTGAAGTATCATTATTTGCCGGATAAGTCCTCGGCAGTGGTGGCGAAGGAGCTTGGTGTGCATCCGTTTTTTACAAAAGAATACGATGCTGCGGCGCGTAACTTTAACCGTCGTAAACTATTTGATGTACTAGCGGTATTGCGAGAGTATGATTTAAAGTCTAAGGGATTGAACGCTGGGCCAAATACCAGTGACGGTGAGTTGATGCGGGAGATGGTGTTTAAGATTCTCAGTTAAAGCGTTATTCAACAGATAAAAGGAAAACTGATTCATCAACTGACGGATCCTGAAATAATTATTTGCATAATATGTATATGAAAAAACTTTTGCTTCTCTTTTTAGGTTTCATTTGCTGTACAGCGCTTAACGCTCAGTCTTTTTATACCTTAATTCAAGGAGGGGGTAATTTGGGATTTGCCAATGAGGGTTACAAAGGGGCCTTTAATGGTTATTCTTTGCATTTTATCTTTGGGAAGAATTTCGACGACAAGGCCTATCTAGGAGTTGGTTTGGGCAACGAACGGTTAAAAGGGAGTTACCAAACGAACGATCCGCATCAGGATGATCAAAAGAAATATAATTACGATCAGAATCTATTCCCAATATTTATCGATGGAAGACTGCCTTTTGGCGAAATTGGTTCTAGCGCCAAAATAGGGATGTTGGTGAATGGGGGATACGCTCCTCGCTTAAGTCCACAGTATGATAAAGGTTTCCTGTTTAAAGGAGGTTTTTTTTATCTGCATGAGACACCCGGTAGAACCGACTGGACGGTTTCAGCAAGTTACGGCTATCAGCAACTGACCAAGAATATTTTTATGAAAGATTTTCAACATCAGCATTTTAACCTTTCAGTGGGAATTATGTTGAAGTAAGTGACTTCTAATCTTTAACTTTGTATATATGAAGAACGGAAAAACGAGAGCTGATATTAAACCAGGTATGTTAGTTAATATCGTATTAAAGAAAGACCAACGTACGGGTATTTTGACGGAGGGTATTGTGAAAGATCTATTGACTTCGGCTCCGGTTCATCACCGTGGCATTAAAGTACGGTTGGATGATGGACAGATTGGGCGAGTACAGGAGATCTTGGAAGAAGACTAGTGATATTTTTTTATTTTTATTTTTTACTTGTTACTTTTCTTTCTACCTTTGTCCTTCGTGAAAATTGATGTTTCAGATTTGATTTCCAAGGACAATTTGTTCAATGTTTACATTGAAATATCACGAAATTGATACGTATAGCCCATTTGGGCTTTTTTTATGTCCAAAAATTGATCTTTGATTTCCGATAGGAGATATCATACACAGCGAAGAAGGTATATTTTCCTTATTCTAAGTTTGAAATTATTTAGTATTTTTAATATAAAAAATGACCAGCTACAGTAAATTACCCGCAATTTTAGTTTTAGAAGATGGAACAGTTTTTCACGGTAAGGCAGCCGGAAAGATTGGGACAACTACTGGAGAAATTTGTTTCAATACCGGAACTACGGGATACCAAGAAATTTTTACCGATCCGTCGTACTTTGGACAGATTATGGTGACTACCAATGCTCATATTGGTAATTATGGTATTGATGAAGATGATGCCGAGTCTGATAAAATTCAGATTGCAGGACTGGTTTGTAAAAATTATAATATTAACTATAGCCGTAAGATGGCTGATGAGTCGATTCAGTCTTATTTTGAAGAGCAGAACTTAGTTGGTATTTCGGATATTGATACGCGTTCATTGGTGCGTCATATTCGCGACAAAGGAGCTATGAACGCTATTATATCGTCCGAAAATCTTGATGCAGACTCTTTAAAAGCAGCGTTGGCCAAAGTGCCTTCTATGGATGGGTTAGAATTATCATCTTCGGTGACGACTAAAGAGCCTTACTTCTACGGTGATGAGACAGCTAGCACCCGTATAGCTGTATTGGATTTGGGAATTAAGAAAAACATCTTGCGCAATTTTGATGCGAGACAGGTACATGCTAAAGTATTTCCTGCTAAAACTACGTTTGCAGAGATGGAAGCTTGGGGAGCGGATGGTTATTTTATTTCTAATGGCCCCGGTGATCCTTCTGCGATGGATTATGCGATTACCACTGTTCAACAGATTTTGGCGGCGGAAAAGCCTATGTTCGGCATTTGTTTAGGGCACCAGATTTTGGCTTTGGCAAATGGTATTCGTACGCAAAAAATGTTTAACGGTCATCGTGGTATCAATCACCCTGTAAAAAACATTATTGCTAATAAGTGTGAGATTACTTCACAAAATCACGGATTCGGAGTTGTAAGAGAAGATATTGAAAATTCGGAAAACATTGAAGTGACTCATGTCAATTTGAATGATAACTCGATAGAAGGTATACGTGTTAAGGGAAAGAAAGCCTTTTCGGTGCAATATCACCCTGAATCTTCTCCTGGTCCACACGATTCCCGTTACTTATTTGATGACTTTATCAGCATGATAAAAGGATAGAAAAAAAGCTCAGGTAACTGAGCTTTTTTTTTTGATATGTATATCTATTAAATCACTTGATTCTTATCACCAAAGGTGATCATTACCATTCCGACGACGATTACAAATATTCCCAGTATCTGCATCCAAGAAATAGAGGTTTTGAAATATAAAGCCATGGCTAGTTGTACCGTTATAAATGTACCGCCCGAGCACAGTGCGATAACGATCGGTTGCGATACATTTTTGAATAGTTGTACTAAAAACCAACTTGCAGAAAGCAGTATAATATTTCCAATAATCAATGCATGCCAGTGATATTTTGGATTTATTCCGCCCCATCTAAATAGGATACTAGATATGATTTGACAAGCCCAAAACGCAGCGAAATAGATGTAATTGATCATTATGTTATTGTTTGTTAATCGAAATTAACAATAATATATGAATGGCCACTATTCCTGTATGTGTTTTCCTGTTTAATACACCCGAGGACTTTCTAGGAGGTCGGTAACATAGCCTAAAATCTCAATTTCACTTTCTCCATCTTCAAGCATGGAAAAAGTTAGATAGGCGGCATATATTTCACAGCTGAATACAACATGTTTGTCTTGAATGATAGTATCTATTATTTCATCTCTAGTTTCAAAACCAATATGTTGGAGCTCATTGTGTAGATTTGTGGAGATAGATTCGTGACACTCGCCACTAGCGAAACCAACGATAATGTGTAACACCAGTTTATCAAAAATATCGGGGTCTAGGCCCTTGAATCGATTGGCATAAAGATCATAATCAAAACGCTTTTTTGCACTATTGACTATTTTATCCCAGATCAAAAATTCTGTTTTCGTCTGCATAACTGCTCGTGTTTATAAAAGTGGTTAAGTAAATATAAGATATTCAGACTGTATTTCAAAGTCTAAAAAATCTTGAGTTAGATTTTGTAGGCTGTCGGATTCGCATTCTTCAGTAGTGTTAAAACTATTTTATAATCATAATTGTATATAGATTATACGGAGTGATATGCAGTAAATAACTACAAGAAAAGGAGGATATCATGTTGATCAACTATTATGTCGATCCAGATGAGGATTTTGATCCCGAAGAAAATGAGGACGAAGAATTGGAAGTAAGCGATTTGGCTTTTGACGAAGAGAAAGGAAGTTATCGTTTTGATGTAGAGGATAATGATCCCGATTGGGATCATCCGGCAGATTACGATACATTGAGTAGAGGTGCGGAGAATGATGCCTCCACCTATGATGTTTCTAATCCCTTTGTTGGTTCGGAGTATTCTGATTTAGACGATTTAAAACAAGAGGATCTTGAAAACTCGGGAATGCGGATTACCAATAAGAAAAATCTGAAAGTTTCTAAGCTAGATCGGGATTTAGCTAAAGATGAAGAAGATTTTAGAGATGATCTGGATGAGGAGGGGTATCCTCGATAAAGCTGTTGTTACATCGTTGTTGTCTACAAATAGATCTATTTTTGTTGAGGTTACTAAAGCAATCTCATTTTATGCCATTTAACCATCATAAATCTCTTGAAGACGTTCATGAAAGTGTGAATGTTTATCAGGGGCGTTCAAGGATAAAACGTTTACTCAGTTTCTTCGGTCCAGCTTACTTGATATCGGTTGGTTATATGGATCCGGGAAATTGGGCAACAGACTTAGCTGGTGGTAGTGCATTTGGCTATGCTTTACTATGGGTGCTTTTGATGAGTAATTTGATTGCATTGCTACTTCAGAGTCTTTGCGCTCGCTTGGGAATCGTGCGGGGAAAAGATTTAGCGCAATGTAATAGAGAACTGTATCCTAAGCGAACCAATTTTTTCTTGTACGTACTTGCGGAGATAGCGATTGCAGCCTGCGATCTGGCTGAGGTTTTGGGTATGGCTATTGGACTAAACTTACTTTTTGGTATCGATCTTATTTGGGGAGTGATGATTAGTTTCGCGGATACATTCTTACTTCTTTATTTACAAAAGTTAGGCATGCGGAAGCTGGAATTGTTTATTGTAGGGACTATTGCATTAATAGGCGCTTGTTTTGTGGTGGAGATGTTCTTAGCAAAGCCAGATTTGGGGGAGGTAGCAAAAGGTTTAATCCCCTCTATACCCAGTGGAGCAGGATTGTATTTAGCTATTGGGATTATTGGGGCAACGGTGATGCCGCACAATCTTTATCTGCACAGCGCTTTAGTGCAGACCAGGAAGATAGACAAAAACTTTCAGTCTATTAAGAAGGCTATTAAGTACAATTTTCTAGACAGTGCGGTAGCGCTGAATCTGGCCTTTTTTGTCAATGCTGCTATTCTGATTTTATCAGCATCTGTTTTTTACAAAAATGGAATGCATGAAGTTGCCGAATTAGGAGATGCTTACCACTTACTTGGAAATATGCTTGGTACGGAATGGGCTCCCAAATTATTTGCGATAGCGTTAATTTTAGCGGGACAAAGCTCTACGGTAACTGGGACATTGGCGGGGCAAATCGTTATGGAAGGATATTTAAGGTTGCGGATTAGCCCCTTATTGCGCAGGCTTATTACTCGATTATTGGCCATCGTTCCGGCTATTTTGGTGATACTTCATTTTGGGGAAGGCTATGTCGGGCAGATGTTGATTTTTTCACAGGTCTTGTTAAGTATGCAGTTGGCATTCGCTATCATTCCCTTGATACACTTTGTGAGCGATAAAAAAACAATGGGAGCGTTTGTCATCACTCCTTTTGTAAAGGTATTGTCTTGGACTGTCGCTGTTGTCATTTCGATATTAAATTTCAAATTAGTATATGATGAGGTTTCAGGGTGGATTGCTTTATATCAAAATTTTTGGATTACTACTTTGTTGTTAGCAGGCAGTCTTGGGTTGCTGGTTTTACTGCTGGTTACCATTTTTTATCCTTATACTTACGTTGGTAAGCCCGCGACATTGGATTTGCATGCTGACTTTGAAGAGCTGGAGTTCGGACGGGCAAATCAAATAAAAAGAATACTTTTGGCATTAGACTTCTCCAAATCGGATGAAGCAGTGATTAACCAAGCGCTATCGTTCAACAAAGATGATGTTGTTTTTGTCTTGACGCATGTCGTAGAAAGTGCCTCGGTTAATTATTCCGGTGAGGATACGGGAGATTATGAATCTGTACAGGACAAAGAGCATATCCATAAATATGTAGAGCTGCTTCGCGGATTTGGATTTAATGCATCATTTGAACTGGGATATAGCAATAGGGTTAAAGCCATTAAAGGTTTGGTCGAGAAATTGGATATTGACCTCTTAATTGTCGGGTCGCATGGACATAATGGTTTTAAAGATATTATTTTTGGAGAAACTGTAAATAAATTACGTCACGCCGTTAAAATTCCGGTTTTAATAGCGCAATAGGAGATAATTATGGAAATAAAACTAATAGGGAAAAAAGCTCTGGTAGGTGGGAGTTCATCTGGAATTGGAAAGGCTATTGCAATAGAACTTGCTAAATGTGGTGCAGAGGTGACTCTAATGGCCCGCTCAATGGATAAGCTCGAAGTCGTTCTAAAGGAATTGGATGTAAGTTTTGGGCAACAACATGAGGTCCTGCTGACCGATTTTAATAACTATGAAAAGCATAAGGATAATTTGAAAGGTTATTTTTCAAATCATAACGTAGATATCTTGGTGAATAATACCAACGGTCCGCAGGCGGGAGATGTGCTGTCGAAAGACGAGTCTGACTATCAGCAAGCATTTGATTTGCTGTTCCAAAATACGGTATTTACCAGCCGACTCGCATTGCCCTATATGAAAAGTCAGGGTTTTGGTCGGATTATCAATGTGTCATCCATGACAGTTAAAGAACCCCAAGATGCCCTTGTTCTATCAAATACTATGCGTACAGCTTTGGTTTCGTGGAGCAAGAGCTTGTCGAATGCTGTAGCCACGGAGGGTATTACTGTCAATTCTATCTTAACGGGATATTTTGATACGGATCGTCTTAATAGTTTGATGGAATCTCAGGCTCAAAGCAGGGGAATTGGTGTAGATGAGGTACGTCAACAACGTATTGCATCGGTGCCCATGCATCGATTGGGAGATCCAAGCGAGTATGGTTATTTAGCGGCATTTTTAGCTTCTGAGTACGCAGCGTTCCTCACAGGAGCGTCCATTCCATTGGATGGCGGGATTGCGAAGACTATATTTTAGAAAAGAATAAAGGGACGATATGTTACATCGTCCCTTTATACATGGTTATGGTTTATCCCACCATACTCTAGTGTTTAATCCATCAGTTCCTCCGTATGGGAAAGCCTTTACAGCTACCTCATAATTTGTTTTGTTATTTGATGCTTCTTGTGTTGGGTAGCCTTCTCGGCGTGGCATTTGACCACCATTGATATCCGCTGCAACCGTTAGGTTAGGATATCCTGTTCTTCTCCATTCTGCCCAACCTTCATAACCGTATGGGAATAAGTGAATCCAGCGTTGAGTAGCAATCTGTTCTATTGCTCTATTGGGTGTGTAAGAAATATCGGCATTGGCCAAGTATGCTGTTACATCTGTTGTTAGTCCTGTCCATTGTGCAATTGATTGCTTGATAGCCTCATCGTAAAATGCTTTTGCTTGGTTATCACCCCCACTTATCCAGCCTAACTTCGCAGCTTCTGCTTTAGCGAATAATAGTTGCGCATATGTCACTAGGTGAACAGGTGAATCTTGTTTTCTAATTGAACTGCCAAATAGCGATATTTTTGGTATATCAACATCAGGATTGGGGACTAGTTTACCAAACTCTAAGCCAGCATATCCTCCTGAGTTATTTTTATCGCCAAAAACAGGTAAACGAGGATCATTGTATGGTAGCATACGATCAACTAAAGGTTTGCTTAAAGCATACCAGTTCCTTTTGAGAACAGTAAAAGAGTTATACCAGAAGTTCTCATGAGCTGCTTCTGCTAGGTGAGGGTAGGATAAGTTATCACTGTTGGATGTTAAAATACCTGCATCCATTGCTTTTACAAACTCGGCTTTTCCTTTTTCAGGATTTACTTTCGAAAGTCTTAATGCCATAAGCATATGAATTGAGTTTCCTAGTTTTTTCCATTTTGCGACATCACCTTTGTAAACAATATCATTTTTGATATTTCCATTTGTGAGAACTATAGAACCATTGACATCGTCTAACAGTTTGAATAGATTGTTGTATATTTCTTCTTGTTTATCGTATTTGGGATTTGGAAGCTCAATCCCATTAAAAGCTTCAGTCATTGGTACGTCTCCCCAGCGATCTGTTACATGCCAAAGGAAAAATGCCTTTAATATTTTAGCTACAGCAATTTGGTTGACCACTGGTCCTTCATTAGCGTTTAACTCTTTTTCATTACGTATTACTGTCTCTAAATTCATCAATGGTCCTGTGTACCATGTTGAAAAATTAAAGTTTGTTGAAATAAACCTTGAATTGTCGGTGAATGTTGTAAGACTAAGGTATTGGGGATAATGCACCCCATAGACACTTGAACTTACATTAGGTAAAAAAAACTGAGAATTCGCGATTAGTTGGGTTCCGGAAGCTTTACTCGGTCTATTCGGGTCCTCATAATATGAATCGTCAAATTTTGTACAGGAGAGAATTAACATTGGACTGATAGCAATCCATAGGTACTTCATTATATTATGCTTTTTCATGACTTTCTATTTAAAACTTAACACTTAAATTAAAACCATATGAACGTACGGTCTGTAATTCTCCTTTTTCTATCCAGCTGATGTTTGCACTACCCGAAGATAATTCTGATGGATCAAGACCTTTTGGCGCTTTTTGCCAAATCATCCAAGGATTTCGGGCTATTGCAGCAATGCGGATCGCTTTAAATGGGCTTTTACCCAATTGATTTTGGTTAAATGTGTAACCCAAGCTAACTTCTCTCAGTTTAATATAGGAAGCATCGTACAGCCATTCTTCATAAATACGTGTACCAATTTGGTTTCTAAAATATGTTCGAGCATCGACGAATGCATTAACCTCTTGTCCAGATGATTCTGAAATGCCGTTGATTTCAAACCCACCTCCGTCTGCCAATGGATCACGGACATTCTTGCCTTTGCTGTTTAACACAGCGGTCTCTTCTGCTTGTCCAGACTTTACTGCTAACATTTTTGACCAACTGAAAAATTTACCTCCAGATTGAAAGTCGATCATTGCATTCAAATCAATATTTTTATACTTGAAGGTATTGATAAAACCTCCAGTGAAATCTGGAATTACAGATCCAAAATTTTTATTTAGTTCCTGTATTGGAAGGTTAGCATTGTCCAATAGTATCTTACCTGTTGCTGCATCTCGTTTATAGCCAGGACCTACAAGAGAACCAAATGCTTCACCTTTATTCGCATATAAATAGACTGTTTGACTTGAATACGTATTATTATCCAATTGATAGGAGTCAATACCAGGAATTAATTCATGGATTTTACTGTTATTTTTGGCTGCATTTATCGTTGTGTTCCAAGAGAAATTATTTGTTTGTATAGGGGTTGCCGTTAATGAGACTTCAATCCCGTTGTTTTCTATATCACCCGCATTTACCCTAAAATCTGTGTACCCACTTGCTACAGGCGCTGAAAGCGTTATAACCTGATCTTTGTTTCTTTGCATATAGTAGGTGAAATCTAATCCTAATCTATTGTTAAAGAATTTTAAATCTGTACCAATTTCGAATGAATGGGCAAATGAAGGCCTTAAATTGGGGTTATTCAGAATGTCAGGCACTGAGAGTGTATTAATTGCGCCATTGGTGTATATTCCTCCAACTGTATAATTTAGGAGATTTGAATATGCAGGTACAGAAGCTCCTGCTACAGCGTATGAACTCCTCAATTTACCAAAACTCAATACCGTTGATTCAATAAGATTACTGAAAACAAATGCTCCTGAAATGGATGAGTAGTTGTAAGCATTGTTATCTTTTGGTAGCGTTGATGAAATATCTCTTCGGAAGGACCCATCTATAAAATAGGTGTCTTTATAGCCTAAGGAAGTCATTACGTATGCAGATCGTGTTTGTTCTTTTAGCTTGTAAGATGCAACAGCGGGTCTATCTATTGATGCTTCGATGTTATAGAAACCAATAGAGCTCAGTCCCCCTTGTGTACGTTGGCTGAGGTAGTCATAATTACGCATGTAAATATTTCCACCGAGGTTTGCATTGAGGGATAAGTCTCCCCATACTTTATCATATTGAGCAAGGAATTCATAGTTGCTTTCTTCGTTCTGGTATTTACCAACACTATATCCTTGATTTGATTTGAAAGTTCCATCGGCGCTTTCTGATCGTCCTCCAATAGCGAGTTTTCTACTGATGTTTTGTGTAAATTGATCTCTTCTTATGAAACCTGAAACCTTAAGTTCTGGGAAAATCTTGTAGGTCACTCCAACATCTCCAAAAAATCGATCCCTAGAATCGTTGTTTAGATTTTCATAAGCGTCAAAAAATGGATTATTCCAGTCTGATGGTGTGTTATTGACCATTAATTCTGAAGTTGTGTTTGGATTAACATTCCAGTTTAGAATGGTGCCATCAGCATACTTATAATTCCGTAATCGGTTGATGTCGATATTTCTTTGAAACCATTGTGTCGCCCCTGTAAAGGATCCTTGATAACCTTGTGTAGGGCGTTGTCCTTTGTTGTTGGCATAATTAATATTAGCGGATGCGGTCAGTTTGTTTGTTATGTCCAGTGATCCACTAACAGCAAAGTTGTTTCTTTTAAGCCAAGTATTAGGGTAAGTCCCTTTGATATATGCGTTATTATAAGAAAATCGAATCGCGCTGTTTTCCGCTCCACCACTTATTGTAATCCCGTTATTGGTATTTATCCCTGTATTGAAAAAATCTTTGATATTGTCAGGTTGTGGTACGAATGGGCTAGCCTTTCCATAATCTGGATCCTGAGGATAAAAGCTATAAAACATTCGCACAGGCGTTCCATCCATTTTTGGACCCCAAGATTCATCGTTGCCATTTACATAGAATTCTCCCGAAGCCAATTTCAAAAAGGTCTGGTTATTGCCCACGCCATACGTATTTTGTAGTGGCATAAAATTGCCAACCCGTTCGAAAGAAGTCGCTGAGCTAAGATCTATTGCTACTGATTTAGGGCCTTTCTTGCCTTTTTTGGTAGTGATCATAATAACTCCATACTGGCCACGAATACCATAGAGTGCCGATGCCGTTGGGCCTTTTAGTATGTTGATGTTTTCGATATCTTCGGGGTTAATATCTTGTCCTACGTTTCCTAAGTCGACCCCATTTCCATTACTTGAACTGAAATTTGAATTTGATATAGGGGTTCCATCAATAACCATCAAAGGTTGGCCCCCACCTGTAACCGAATTAATCCCTCTTAATTTTATTTTTTGAGTTCCACCTAAATTCGCTCCCGAAGATCCTGTTACTTGTGCTCCAGCTACTTTTCCTGCTAAGGACCCTAAAACGTTCGTTTCTTTTGTGAATGTCAAATCATCACCTCCAATTTTTTTGGTAGAGTAACCTAATGATTTTTGTGACCTTTGGATCCCTAGTGCTGTTATTACTACCTCATCAATCGAGTGTTCATCCGATGTTAACGTCACACTAATCGTCTTTCTTCCGTTTACCTGTATTTCCTGTGGGGTGTATCCCACAGCAGAAATAAGTAATGTTGAATTTTGGTCGGTATTCAAAGAGAATAGACCACTAGAGTTTGTTGAAGTTGCAGTAGAGGTACCTTTGACCGTGATTGTCACTCCTGAAAGTGGAGCACCATTTTGATCGGTCACCTTCCCAGCTACTGAAACCTGCTGCGCATTTACAACCTGTAAACCGGCGCTAGCCATCACACATAGTGTGGTGAGTAGATGAATTTTCATGAATAAGGCTTATTAGTTTATAATTATTAAGTTTGTATGGTTACTCCGGCCAAAGTCATGGCCGGAGATTTTTTGTTTTGGTGTTAGGCGTTTTTACGTACCCCTATACCCGGACGATCAGGGAGTATACACTCGCCATCACGTACGATCATTCCGTCATAAATATCGTTACCAATTAATAATGCTCCATCCAGGTCTGCCCAGTCTACTAGTGGTGCAAGTTGAGCTGCAGCAGATATTGCACAAGAGGTCTCCGTCATACATCCCAACATGACTTTCAAGTCCAAGGTACGTGCTAGCTCGGCCATTCGCTTCGCTTCGCGCATTCCTGTGCATTTCATTAATTTGATGTTAATCCCCGTATACACCCCCTGTAGTTTCGGTACGTCGACCAACCGTTGACAGCCCTCATCTGCGATGGTCGGAATGGGAGAGTGTGCGGTAAGCCAGGCATTCTCATCGATCATTTCTTTTGGCATAGGCTGCTCTAAGAAAACAACATTCTTTTCATGCAGCCAATGTGCCATTTCCAATGCTTCTTCCTTATTTTTCCACCCCTGGTTTACGTCGGCACATAGTGGTACATCGGTGACTGATCGGATGGTCTCAATAATCATCTTGTCCGTATCCAGACCGAGTTTTACTTTCAGTATTTTAAACTGTTCGGCTTCTTTTACTTTTTTACGAATCATATCCTCACTATCTATACCAATAGTATACGAGGTAGGGGGGATTCGGTGGGGATTTAATCCCCAGATCTTGTAAAAGGGCTGTTGCATAATCTTTCCCAGTAAATCGTGCAATGCGATATCAATGGATGCTTTGGCCGCCGTGTTTTTCTCTTCCAATAGATCTACATAAGAAAGAATATCTTCTGTTTCGAAAGGTGATGAAAAAGCTGATAAATCTACTTTGCGTAGGAAGGTGCTGACACTTTCCTGCGACTCGCCTAGATAGGGGGGCATACTTGCTTCGCCGTACCCGATGATGCCCTCGTACTCTAGTTCGGTCAATACCACGGGAGTCGTCGTTCTACTAAACGATGCAACTGTAAAAACGTGACGCATTTCTAGGGTGTAAGGCCTAAAGCGTAACGTGAATTTTCCCATTTTCTTTGTTTCCCAATGTGTGGTGTTCATTGTGTTATAATTCTGCTAGTAACTATTTTTTGTAAAATGAATTGTCCTGAACCCGCTCTATTGCACTATCCTTTGATCCAATATAACGTTTGGCGGCTACAACGGTTCTAGTTTGAAAGTCGTCATAATTGTTTGCATCTTTCAACATAGAATTGATACGTACCGTTCCTGCCGAATGGATAAATTCGCCATTGCCGATATATAGTGCTACGTGTGTGACACGCGCATTGGGGCTATTGGCCTTACCGGCAGCAAAGAAAAGTAGGTCCGCTGGTTTTAGATTTTTTAATGCTTTTGAAGGATCAAAGTGCCCTTCCTGGTCTAGGATATCGACTGGATCTCCGGCTAGTACTTGCTGCGAGGCGTCCCGCGGTATTACATAACCGTTCATAAAGAACGCAGTCTTTGTAAATCCACTGCAATCTACCCCTTTTACAGATGTGCCACCCCAAAGGTAGGGAAGACCAAGCATGGTTTTCGCACTACTCAATACGTTGTCGGCTGTAAGGTTTCTAGATTTTATCCACTGATTTAGATCAATGGCTTCGCTTTTTAGTACATATCCGATTCTTCCATCGGGATAAGCTACTTCATAATATTGAGCGGTTTCTTTTTGCAATGCTAGAATATTACCGTAGACCAAGTCTGATATGCGTACACTTTTTTGGTCTGGCTTTGATAAAGCTTTGCCAAAATCATTGATGTATACGATTTTTTTACGCGATTTCCACTCTTGTAGCTCCGTCTCTGACATCGCTACTACTGAAGACGTGGGGACCCAAGCTATATAACCTTCTGGGGTGCGTACTCTATATTCTCCTCTGGATCGCTGTAAAATATCCACCTGTGTTCCTAAGAGGGTTTGGGATGCCATTTCAGAGGCGTGACCGGGTTTTGTCCGTAGATTAGCAACCGATAGATTAATAATCCCGATCGAGTTTGCCCCTACAGAAGTATCTGGGTAAAGTTTTATTGCTACCTGAGCACCACTATTTCGTAACTTTTCTTCTAAAAAAGGAACTGCGTCAACTTCTGTTGTTTGTACTATAAATGAATTGTTTTGGAGGTCTGCGGTGGTCAATTCAATTAACTTTGTTCTTTTATCGGGCGCAAATTTTGATTTCCCTTCTTCGATAGAAGCAACAACAATTTTGTATTTCGTGGAATCTACTTGAGCAAAGGTGTCAAGCGATGAGAATAAAGCTAATATAGGGAAACAGAAGTATGCGATTTTTTTTGTCATAATCATAATCTCAATAGTGGGGAACCTCTTTAATCAAAGTCTAATTTACAACAAAAATGCAAAGAAATGCAATTTTTGATGTGTTAATTAAATGTTTTTGCGGTTTTTTGTTGGTAGTTTGATTAAAATCGAAAGATGTTAATAGAACTATAATTTTCTCTTGGGAAGTTAAGACTTGGTGGTCTAGTTTTTTTGGATAGGTATTTAAAAACAAAAGGAGCTATTTAAATAGCTCCTTTTGTTTTTTTATTGAAATAGTCCCATCTGACCATCATTGTCGGTCTGGATGTCTTCGGGATTTGTGATTTCTAAAGGAATCGTATCCGCTTCTTTTTCTGGAGTTACTGCCAGATCGATTTCTTCTCGAAGGCTGGTGACTTTCCGTACATTGTGAAAGGATAGTCTATTCCCTTGAGCTTTAATTTTCTTCACATCAATTAACTCATTCAGCGGCTGTTCTATTGTTTCTGGTACTTGTGATTTTCCCTTAAGTTGTTCAATTTTTACGACCGGGTCTGGATTATTTGTCAATAATATCAATTTAGAACCAGGTTCTTCATTGATAAAGGAGATACGTTTGCCCACCTGTACATCTTCAAAAACGAATCGTTTGACATAGTATGCTTCGGACTTACCATCTTGGTGTACCGCCGTATAGACATGATTCGGATAGTGCTTCTCTATTCGGATCATTTTTTCGTCAAAGTGATTGTTGAGATCGAAGTTGGATAACTCGAAAGAACCATCGTTAAATACGACAAGTATTTTGTCGTCTCCATCAAACTCACCTAGGAATTTACCTCTTTCATCTGCATTGAGTCGTTTTAATATCTCGTCATACCATATTTTGCGTCCCGCGAGTGTAGAAACTCCTGCACTTTTGAAGGTTATTTTCTTTACCGGGTATTTGGAAACGATATTTCCCATCGAACTTCTGCCTTTAATAGCGATCTCTGCAAAATTTTGATCAAACGTCGTCTTCCGTAATTTGGTATGTGGCTTGAGTTGGATATTTACCACTTCGGCTTCTCCATTCGGATTGGCTGAGAAATGTAACAACTTAGATCCTTTTGTTCCTTTACTGATGTCATAATCTTTGTCCCTTGTTACACCAGTTACCGAGAATCTTTTTACATAAGTAGTTCCATTAGGGCCGTCTACATAAATAGCATTGTAGATCGTACGTTCGTCACCTTTTTTGAATACTGCGACATGGATAATATCTTTACCAACAAAGATTTTGTCTTGTACTTTGACCACACTGTATTTACCATCTTCGCGGAATACGATAATATCATCGATGTCTGAGCAGTCGGAGACAAATTCATCCTTTTTCATACCCGTCCCGATAAAACCTTCGGCACGGTTGACATATAATTTTGCATTGGCCAAAGCAACCTGAGCAGCTTCGACTTTGTCAAATACGCGAAGTTCGGTTTTGCGTTCACGTCCTTTGGCATACTTGCTGCGTAACCGCTCGAACCAGCTGATTGTAAACTCCGTAAGTTGTCTAAGGTTTTTCTTGACTTCTTTAATCTCATCTTCGAGCGCCTTCATCTGTTCGTCCGCTTTTTTAACGTCGAATCTGGTGATGCTACTCATTGGTTTATCGATGAGCTTTTTATAGTCTTCAGCTACTATTTCCCGATAGAACTGGTCGAAGTAAGGTGTGAAAAGACGGGTCAACACCTGTACTACGGTATCAAAATCTCCAGAGTTTTCGTAATCTGGATGTTTATACATCCCTTCCTGGATAAAGATCTTTAAGAGGTTGCTAAAGAAAATTTTCTCTTGCAATTCGCGAAGACGGATTTCCAGTTCGAGTTTCAATAAAGCCTTTGTTTGTACTGTGTTTTCGATAAGAATGTCATTGACACTCATAAAGTAAGGTTTACTTTCCTTGATGACACAGGTATTGGGCGATATGGAGGATTCGCAGGATGTAAAGGCGTATAGTGCGTCTATAGTGACGTCTGGAGAGATGCCAGGCGCCAGGTGAACAATTATCTCTACGTTCTCTGCCGTATTATCCTCTATTTTTTTGATTTTAATTTTTCCTTTGTCATTGGCAGAGACTATACTTTCGATCAGCGCTCCTGTGGTTGTACCAAAAGGTATTTGTGTGATAGCTAGCGTTTTTTTGTCGCGCTCTTCGATTTTGGCTCTTACTCGTATTTTTCCTCCGCGTTGTCCTTCATTGTAGTTGGAAACGTCGGCTAGACCTCCTGTAGGGAAGTCGGGGAATATATTTGGCCGTTCTCCCTGGAGCACTTGAATGGAGCCGTCTATTAATTCAATGAAGTTGTGCGGCATGATCTTGGTCGCTAGACCTACTGCGATACCTTCTGCTCCTTGTGCCAGTAATAGAGGGAACTTTACCGGGAGCGTAATAGGTTCTTTGTTCCTACCGTCATAACTTAATTGCCAATCTGTAGTATCTGGATTAAATACGACCTCATTCGCGAATTTAGAGAGGCGCCCTTCAATATAACGCGGTGCTGCCGCCGAATCACCTGTCACTGGGTCTCCCCAGTTACCCTGACAGTCAATCAAAAGGTCTTTTTGACCGATCTGTACCATAGCGTCTCCGATAGAAGCATCGCCATGTGGGTGATATTTCATCGTGTTTCCAATGACATTAGCAGCCTTATTGAAACGTCCATCGTCCATTTCTTTTAATGAGTGAAGGATACGACGCTGTACGGGTTTAAACCCATCGTTGATATGAGGGACTGCCCGATCCAATATAACATAGGATGCATAGTCTAGAAACCAATTCTCATACAGTCCTGATAATGGGATAGTATTGCTGGCTTGTTCGGCGTCCTGTTGTTGGTTGTTGTCTAAATTGTTCTCCTCAGAACCGTTTATTTCGTCAATCATTTACGTTACTTTAATTATGCTAAGTCCGACTTAAGGGGTGTTTCTAACTGGGTAAAATTACAAATTTCTTTGTGATTTTTGTCATGGAAAGGGGCGATATCAAAGAAATGTCTCTTGAGTCCTGAAAATTAACCTTATTGGTATAAAAGTCAGTAATTGGACATAAATATGACGAACAACTCTTTCGAATGTTACTTGCGAACATTAATTTTGTGTTAACCCTATGGATAAACTATCATGTAGGGTATAAATTGGATTATTTGATGTTATGGCAAAGAAAAACTACGTTTCAAATTCAACAGAGTCCACCCGAATGTTTAAAAATGATTTCTTAGAGTCATTGACTAAGGTTCATTTTACGGTTCCCTTGATTTTTTGGATTCCGGTTATCATCTATTTTATTCGTAAGTCCTATGTGGTCGGTGAAATGTCGGTCGGTAATGTTCTACTTTACTTCCTCCTTGGTTTAGCATTTTGGACATTTGCAGAATATATCCTGCACCGCTGGGTATTTCATTTTGTTCCCAAAAGTAAAATAGGATTGCGTATTCATTTTATCTTTCACGGGGTGCATCATGATTATCCAAAAGACAGGCTGCGGTTGGTTATGCCGCTATCTGCGAGTATTCCAATGGCGACCATTATCTATTTTATTTTTTATATTTTCTTTCCTGAATTTATACTAGCATCTTTTTTTGCTGGATTTTTATTCGGTTACCTGATTTATGACGAATGTCATTATGCGATGCATCATGCTAACTTCAAGTCGGGGTTGTTCAAGAAAATAAAGGATCACCACATGTTGCATCACTATTCTGATCCGGAGAAAGGATTTGGAGTCAGTTCTGCTATCTGGGACAAAGTATTTGATTCGGGATTTCCGAAGAAAGAGCCTAAAAATAAATAGGCTCTTTACTTATAAATTATTGGATACACTGTCTTTCTTCAAAGACGCCTCATAGGTCGCTTTATCCTCCTCATCCATCTCTGTGTCTAAGTCGTCTTCTTTGTAGCGCCCCAGTTTTATCTTGAAATTCTCGGATGTCCCGTTGATCCGCATTGGAATACCTAGAATTCCAAAAGGAGGCAGGCCTAGTCTAAAACCGATGTTCATCCTGCCGTCCAACGTGACTTGTCCCTCAAAACGGGGACGGAAACCTGCCATTTTCATTTTGGTGCGTTCAATAGTCATTACGTTATTCTTGATTGAACTATGAATTTTAACTTTCTTGAGGTCCGCATCGAGAAAACCTTCTTTTGAAGTAGCTTGACTGATACCATTCAATAATTTGAAATTTTTAAAGCGGATTTTATCCAGACTTAATGTTCCCTTTCCTTGCACAGAAGGCATAATGGGGGCCATACTGCCGTCTAACAGTCCTGCCAATTGGTAATCTAAAGTAATGATCCCGTGGGCATCTTTTGCAGAGGTTACCATTTGTTGGAATAGGGGTATTTCTTTATAGGCTCGTTGAATGTCAAAACTGTCTGCTTTTGCTGTAAAATCAAACCTTGCTTTGTAAGGGTTTAGCGGACGGTATTTTATGGACATATCGGCTTTAAGACCCGCGAGTTCAAAACCCGTATTGTCAATAGCGAGATTGCCGAATTTTAACTTCAGGTTGCCTTTGAAGTTCTTGAGGAGAATTTGTTCATAGTACACTTGATCCACGGCTCCGAGAATTTCGACATCGAGTAATTGTGGTAGCAATATCACTCCTGAATTGTTATTCGAAGTAGTGGACGTTGTGGTTGGTGCGCTGAAGGCCATGAAGTCGTCCAATGTAATTTTTTTGCTGTGCAGATTGAAACGACCTTTAAGGACATCTGTGTTTAAGGTTAGGTAGTTAATGATATTATTAATATACCCTTTTATACTGATTTCGTTATTTCCATACTGGGCGACAAATCTATCAAAATTGAGTTTTTCTTGTTTGAAAGAGAACTTTCCGCTTTTGATATGTATGTCCTGAGGTAGGAGTTCTGTGTTGACCTTTATATTGCCAATATCCACCTGGCCTTCATTTTTCAAGCGATTGTAACAGCCTTGCATAGCATCACTTTGCAAACCAGCCAGATCGACATCCGTGCGGATATAGCCATCCACATCAGTTCCTTCAATTGCAAAAAGTTTATAGATAGAGCCCAAATTAAGCATGCCTTTGGATTGGACTGCATACTTGATATTGTTGAAGTTTTGAAAGTCTGCATGCAAGAAAAACGGTTCACCTGCTAGCTTGAATGAAATAGGAAGGATCTTTATGCTCAAATCATGTAAGGAACCTTTCTTGCTGTTGATATACGTTTCTACATGAATATCTTCTAAAGGAATAGGATATTCCGTTGATTGAAAATATCCGTTTTTCATGGTAACTGTTGCGCTGGTTTCAGGGATAATATTTTTCTTCAAATCCATGAAGCCCTGCGAAATGATATTAACAAATACATTTCCCGCAAATTCTGCGCTTTCGATTGGGTATATCTTTTTAATGTCCGAAAGGTCAATGTCTGCTTGAATATTAGCATCGAGATGAAGTTTTTGAAAATCCTTGATGTCTGCATGCCCCTTTATAAAGTTGTTTAGGGAAGCGATATCGATGTCTTTTATCGCAATTTTCGCATTTTTGATATTGTGATCTGTCCCTGAGGCCTCTAGCGAATAGGCAATTCTTTCGATGGCGACCGGTAAGGCCGTTAGTTTAAAGTAGCCATTTTTCAGCGAGTTTTTGATGTTGAACGTGGGAATGGACGATATATATACTTCTTTTTTATTCCGTAGTCCATAGGTTAGTGTGTCTGTGGAGTAAGTACCTTTAACGTGTCCATCAAGATCCAATTGTCCAGCAAAACTAAAGTCCGGCCATTGTACCGCTTGAGATAGATTACCTAAATCGAGTGAACTATTAACTGTTGAATGGATTTGCATCGGATCAACTCCTTTGATCTGTCCTTCTGTTTTGAAAAAGCCATTGGCGACTTTGAATTCAAATTGTTTAAGGTCAATTGCCAACGAGTCCGGATTGAGCTGGGGTAGGTCTACTCTGAACTTGGCATTCCATGCTGTAATCGGTGTCTTTGCATTGTTGTAGGATAGATAACCGTCATTGATGATTAATCCTAGACTCAGATTGGGCATCTTGTGCTCGTCCGCAATATAGTCTCCTTCCAGATTCATAAACACCTCCGATGTACCTTTTACCTGGGTGTCTTTAAGCCAGTCTGCGTAGGCAGTAGGAACTAGGGACAGGAGTTCATTGAGTGTACTTTCTTGTGATTTTAACTTGAAATCTAAGTGGTATCCGTTGGAGAGAAAGGCGAAAGCTCCCTTAAAACGTACTGGAAGCTGGTTTATGCGAATATCGTTTTTCTCGAAGAGAAAAGAGAGGTCATTGGTATTGATGCGCGTGATTAACTGTGCATCAATGCTTTTGTGCTCTACATATTTTTCGTTGTCGAATGTGAAAGAAAAAGCTTCAATCTTGGCATCGGTCTTGAGGTCAAAAATACTGGAACTTAAATCTCCTCTGCCCTCGTAATTTATGTTTTTGGCTTCAATCTGCATGGGTATTGAAGCATCAAAGTAATGGAGGTCTACATTTTTTAATCTTAACAACTTGAAAGCAATTTGCCCACCTGTGGAGTCGCTATTGCTTTTTTGGTTTGTACTGTCTGTACTATTGTAAATGTTATAATTTGCTGCACCTAGCGAGTCTACGAGTACGTTTATCTTTCCTTCGCTTAAAATCAGTTTGTCCAAAACTATCTTGTCACTGAATAGCGACATTAGATCAACGCCGATACTGACCTCTTTGAGGGCCAGTAGTGTACTGTCTTGGTAGGGAGCCGATCCTTTCAGTTGTACATCATGTACAGACGTGGTCAAGGAAGGGAAATGGGTAAAGAAACTAACGTTAACATCACGGTAATCTAGGGTACCATTGATTTTTTTATTAGCGATCTCTTTGAGGGTATTGTTGATTTGATCTTTGAAAAAATAGGGGAGGATAAGCATTGCTGCTAAAATTGTAGCAATTAATCCGGTCAATATGTAAGAAATTCTCTTAAGAACGATTATATAACTCTTCTTCGGCACTTTGATTTTTATTTTAGTGCTGCAAAACTGCTAAAATTTAAGGAGAATAAGGGGACAGGGAGGGATAAATATTTTGAATCTTAAGGAGATGAGGGAGGAGAGGTTTAAGGAAGGTTTTCTTTTGTCACTCAGGCCGTGACTGGCCTGTACTTTTTTTTCGCAAAAAAGTACACAAAAAACTCGTCACTGTGCCGGCTTGCAACAACGTCTTCCCATTCCTGCAATTGGCAACCCGCCAAGGTGACATTTCCCAAAATGTAAGTAATCGCGAACAATCAGTGTAAAGTAGAACAATCGACCTTGTAGCGTATGGAGTCAAAGGCCGTAAAGCTATCGTAGCACAACAGTACATCTTGCAATAGATAAGGATTTCCAGTCTTGGGTAGGCCAATAGCCGGGAGACCTAGGAAACCGCCTTGATTGCTTTACGTGCTGTGATGAACATAGGCTACACAGTCTTGATTTTTTTGCTTCGTTTTTTGATCAAGCAAAAAATGAAGGCCCTGTCCTGGCAAGGACAAAAGATATTTTAATGGTTCATTTAAAATATACGCAGCGATCTAATCAAACACATATCGTCCATTCTGTACGGAATACTGGAGTTCCTTTGAGTTTTTATGAAACAGGTCATAACCTCCTTTTAGATTGTTCCAGAATACTAATGTTGTATCATCTACCTCAGACTTATGTTTTTCTATGTTTTCATCTGTCATTTCAAATGGGAAGATGTAAACCGGGATCTTTTGTTGTCCGGTCTCTTTGGCCCATAACGCATAACAGTATATTTCTTTGATGAGATCGTCTGTCATAGGCAAGCAGCCTACGGTTTCGCATTTTCCATGAATAAAAATATCGGATCCGGTGTATCCTAAGTCTTTATCCAGTTCGTTGGGGTAATTGAGTCCTAAGGATAGGTAGTACAAGCTTTGGGGATTGAATCGATCGATATGATAAAAACCTTCGGGGACCTGTTTGTCTCCTTCTGCTTTTTTGGGACCTAGCACACCAGAGCGTTTACATATGGGATAGGTATGTAATAGGGTATAGGATGTGTCTGTCTTTTTCTTAGCATATAATTCTAGCTTATCCGAATTCTTATAGGCTAGAAATAGGATGTTGAGATTGTCGGGTAATAACCCTAAAGCTGTTAATCTACTTTTTAGAAGGTTTTCTTTTTCTTTCTTTGCGTCGGCAACACGGTCTTCGGTGTGCTGTTGTTTAGGTTGATTTTGGCAGGCAATGCTCATCAATAGGATCATTAAACATGGGATAATCTTGTGCATAGGTTTATTCGATGTTTAAGCGCTTATATATGTGCGATCTCTTTACGGATACGGCTCAGTGAGGTATCGGTGATCCCCAGATAGGTTGCTATGTGTTTGAGCGGTGCCTGTTGGATTACCTGTGGCCTTTCATGCATTAATTGCAGGTATCGTTTTGTCGCAGGTTCGGTAATCATTTCGGTGGCTCTTTTTTTGCTTAGATACAGTTCGAATGCCATCCAGGCACGGCCCCATTCCCGCATAGCTGGGATTTGATGGAAAAGTTCTTGAAAGTCGTCAAATTTAATTTTCCAAAGTGTACAATCGGTGAGGCATTGGATGTATTCCTGTGTAGGGACACGTTGAAAAAGTGAGGCCACTTCAATAGCAACTTCTTTATTACCTTTAAAATCAATAGTTATCTCATTGCCTTCATAATCGTAAAGATAGGAGCGGACTAGTCCAGCTTCGATCACATAGTACTCATTTGCTGTTTGTCCCTTTTGTAACAAGAAGTCACCTTTCGATAGGTTTTTCTTTTCATGTGCATCACATATTAATTCAAAGTCTTTGGCTTCTAACAGGGGGTGTTGATAGGCATATCGCAGTGCTTCCATTTGGGATCTTAAAATTTATTCCAAGTTAAGGAAATGCATCAATATTCTATAATTCTATTAGAAAGGATCTTTGACTTCGAAGCTAATGGATTGTCGTGTCGTGGGATGTACAAATTGGATGTACCCGGCATGTAGATGTAGTCTGTCCGCACGTCTACCATAGAGGTCGTCGCCACATATAGGAGTGTTGAGTCCCTGTTGGTGGGCGGAATGTACACGTAGCTGGTGTGTACGCCCTGTTAACGGGAAATAGTGGATACGCGTTTTGTTACCTTCTATGGCCACTACCTGGTACTGTGTCTGCGCATTTTTGCCATGTTCATAGCATAGCACTTGTCGCGGACGATCTTCTAGATCGACACGCATAGGAAAATCGATGAGCCCTTTCTCTTCATTAATTATACCATCAAGGAGAGCTGTATATCTTTTCTTTACCGTGTGACGGATGAACTGGTCTTGAATAAACTGATGTGCTTCTTTGTTCTTTGCAAGTACTAATATTCCTGAAGTGGACATATCGAGCCGATGTATAATGAGTGGCCCTGTTATCTCAGGGTTGCGCTGTAGGATGCGTGTCTGTACCGAGTCCTGAACATGTATGCCTGGGACAGAAAGAAATTCCTCCGGTTTGTTTACAACAATGATATCGTTGTCTTCAAAGATAATTGGGAGCTCTTTGTTGTCTGCTGGATTTTCAAGAAGTGGGTTAGGGGCTACAGATAGTCCCTGCAACATATGGCTTAGGATAGGCTCACATTTTCCTTTGCAAGCCGGGTAGAAATACCGGTGCTTCCGTATTTCCGATGAAGGGGATGTCCCCCACCAAAATTCAGCCATGCAGACTGGCTTGAGATTGTTGAGATAGGCATGTTGGAGCAGTTTGGGAGCAGCACATTCTCCTGCTCCAGCAGGAGGGAGCATCTGAAGAGCTTCTTCAAAAATCGGAAGTAGGGATTTTCGATGGCCTTGCGCATCGAGAAAAATATATTGATCGAAGAGCTGCTGTTGCAAATTAGCAGAAAGTTGTTTTCGCTGTTCTTTCCTGTCCGAAATCTGTACCAATAGATCTTGCAGTTGGTTTTCTACGAAAGCAATTGCTTCTTTGCTATTTTGCTTTAAAACATCGTACTCGTGTTGATCCCTGTAGCTCTGCTTAACAAGATCCTGTTCTAATAAAGTATAATCTTCCTCGGATAGCAGTGGCTTCTGTTCGTTCCGGACTGTTTTTCGCTTGCTTTTATTTTGTTTATGGTGTATACGTAGATTGCTTAACTCGTCTGCTGTTTGTCGTTGGGTCTCTTGTAGTCGTTGACGTAACAATGGAATATCAGGCATTTCTTCCAAAATTTCGATTTCTCTGTTAAGCTTGTTGATTATCGCTTCTTGCTGAAGAAAAAATCCTTCAGGATTGAGCATATCGAAAAGAGGGGGCACCAAATGCTTATGTATATTGGTGCCGGCTAGTTTTCCAGAGCAAGCGGCCAGATAGCCCAACGTTCCTTGTTGATCTTCAACAACGAGTACCCCAAACATTTTTCCGATAGGGCTACCTTGTTGACCGTCTACTAGCCCAAAATTGTGTTCAAAATCCTGTTGATGGGTTAAATAGTCTTGAAGTTCTTCAGCGGCTAGTAGGCTTAAAGCATCTGGTTCATAACAAAAGGGGAAAGTGAATTTATCCGGTTTTTCCAGCGCTGTGATATCTTGTTTGAAAAGATGGAAAAAGGGAGTTGAATCTTTCATTTTGTTATTCCTATATTATGAAATGCAAAAGTAGGAAGAAGTGGTGGGGTTATCAAGTTATCCAGTTAAGGAGTTATCAAGTTAAGAAGTTAACAAGTTCACATGATAACAACAATTAACTGACTTAAAAATTACATAGGAATCTCCTTGTTGGCTTGAAAAATGGGTAACTTGTAATACTTCAAAAAACGACAGACTTATGATGGATAAAAGACAATTGGGTAGCTCTTCTCTTACTATAGTACCTTTAATTTTCGGTGGCAATGTGTTCGGTTGGACATTGGATGAGGAGGCTTCTTTTAAGATTTTAGATGGTTTTCTAGGTTTGGGATTTAATGCGATAGATACTGCTAATAATTATTCGCATTGGGTACAGGGTAATAAGGGCGGTGAGTCTGAGTCGATAATTGGAAATTGGCTGCGCGCACGTGGAGGTAGGGATAGTATTGTTCTTATGACAAAGGTGGGAGGTAGGTTTGGCTATGACACGAAGCCAAATGTTCAGGGTACTTATATCAAAGAACAGGTTGAACATTCGCTACGTCGATTGCAAACAGATTATATTGACCTTTATCAAACACATTATGATGATGAGGTTACTCCGGTAGAAGAAACTTTACGGGCTTATGAGGATTTGATCAAGGCTGGGAAGATACGTTATATTGGAGCCTCTAATATATCTCCTGAGCGCTTGGTGGAGAGTTTAGAGATTTCGGACGCCAAACAGATTGCTTCTTATGTTTCATTACAGCCCGAGTACAATCTCTATGATCGTGCAAAATTTGAACATTTGTATGAAAAAATAGCTTTTGAAAAACAAATTGGTGTGATTCCGTATTATTCATTAGCCAGCGGTTTTTTAACGGGCAAATATACTTCGGAGGCTGATTTTGGACTGTCAGCTCGGGGGGAGGGTATTCAGAAGAAATATTGGAATGATCGCGGACGACGTATCGTGAAGGCACTGGGCGATGTAGCACAAACTTATGGAGTATCCGCATCCGCGGTAGCATTGGCCTGGTTGTTGGCACAAAGAACCGTAACAGCTCCTATAGCAAGTGCTACTAAAGAGACGCATTTGGAAGCTTTTGCAGAAGCCGTGAATCTGAAACTGGATGTGGAAAGTTTGACTAAGTTGAATGAAGCGAGTAAAGAATGATAGCGCTGATGAAGTGAAGAAAGTTATGAGGGTTAAGAAGGGGTAATAAGTTATAGAGTGACGGGGTATGAAGTGGGCAAACATTAATCATTAACAATTAAACATTAACAATTAAATATATACGTATGAAAGCAAATATCGGAATTAAGGAAAAAGACACGGCTGCCGTGGCAGCTTTATTGAACAAGTTATTGGCAGATGAAAATGTATTGTACACTAAGGTGCGCAACGCACATTGGAATATTGAGGGCGTAGATTTTCATGCGCAACATTTGTTCTTTGAAGGATTGTATGATGAGTTGGCTGAATTGATCGATGAGGTTGCAGAGCGTGTGCGGGCAATTGGACATTATGCTGTCGGTACGATGAAGCAGTTTTTAGAATTGACGCAGCTTACAGAGATGAAGTATGGTAAGAATGATAGTCAAGGGTATATTAAGGAGTTATTGGGAGATTACGAAAGCCTGATCATTACCATCCGTGAATATATTGATGTGGTCGATAAACATGGTGATGCCGGGACAGAAGATTTCTTGGTCGGTGTACTCGCTAAGCATGAAAAAACAGCGTGGATGCTTAGAGCGCATATAAAGTAGTACTAAAGACAAAAGGCTTTCAGAAATGAAAGCCTTTTGTTTTAAAAGTGAATCGAAAATCCTAATCCCGCGGAGAACACATTGCTGCTGTTGTCATCTACGCCCAAATTGTATTTGACCGCAGGCTCCAGTGCCATATTATCCTTTATAAACCAAGCGTAGCCCAGTTGACCGCCAATAGAGTTCGCTGTTATATCTCCTTGCTTTGTACCATTGAAATCGACCTGTACAGTGATACAGTTAATGATGTAATATTTGGCGCCAAATTGGTAAGCAAGTGCATCGCTGTTGAAGTTGGCTGAGGCGAGACCACCAAAGTCGATATCCAGCTCTGTTTTTGTGTATCCGATACCAGCCTTAAAAGCAAGTTTATCTATGACAAAGTATCCTGCCGAGGCGCCAACCTGCCAACTTTTAGCCCAATCAGTTTTTGAATAGCTAAAACCACTATTTCCTGTGCCAAAAGGTGTGAAATTGGTTTCAATCATTATTTTTCCTTTTTGGATGGCAGGGTGAGTCTCTTGTGCCTGAGTGCTTGCCAAGCCTAATACTAGGGCTAAGCTTAAGTAGATTTTTTTCATAAAAAGTTTGGTTTTAATTTATACTATATATTGTATCTCAATAATTTGACGACAAAAGTAATAATAAAAAGAAAAGGGGCCATTTAAAAAATGTATATTATTGTTCATCCCGATAAATCGGAACAGGTAATCGAGCGGGATTTGTCTGTTTATTTACCATCACAGTACCTGCGATCATATCGTGTATCGCTCTTTTCCGAATATCTCCGTGTATGGTTAAAAGAGAAATCCATCCTAAAAATACTTTTGCTACAAAGCGTATCAGTGCTTGAAAGAAATTAATCGGTTTGGTGAAGTCTTCATTTTTTCGGACGTTTATTCTTTTTATTCTATTTCCAACAGTACCGCCCATTGTCTGCATAACGGGTTCGTAAAGGAAAAATACAAAGATCAATGACGCTGCCCTAAGCCAGTCGGGAGCTTCAATGCTGTCGTAAAATAATCCACAAGTATACAGTGTTAGTAAAATAATCCCAGTATCAATAAGGGATGATTGCATTCTATCCATTAAACTGGGGAAAAGATGTTCGTTTTCTAAATCTAAGTCTTGCATTGGTTAATAATTATTTGGTTCATATGTGCATGATTACTACATTATCCGGTAACTGAAGGATAGTTTTGTAGTTTTATCATGACTATTTCTTAAAACTACTTAAATATTTATTTATATCCGATAAATTTCTTTTTTAATCCGTTATTGCGTGAATTCAAAGCATTTTATATAAGTTTGTACCTTTGTTAACATCATTAACATCTAAGTATTAAATATGATTATTCAACCACGCGTAAGAGGTTTTATCTGTTTGACTTCACATCCTGAAGGAACGGCACAAAATGTGAAAAACCAAATTGAATATGTTAAATCGAAAGGTAAAATAAGTAACGGTCCTAAGAAAGTATTGGTCGTAGGAGCTTCTACTGGCTTTGGTTTGGCTTCACGTATCAGCGCTGCATTCGGTTCAGATGCGGCTACTATCGGTGTCTTTTTCGAAAAACCAGCTGCAGAGGGTAAACCAGGTACTGCTGGATGGTATAATACTGCTGCATTTGAAAAAGAAGCGCACGCGGCAGGTTTGTATGCTAAGAGTATCAATGGCGATGCGTTTTCAGATGATATTAAAAAGCAGACTATAGAGTTGATCAAGAAAGATTTAGGTCAGGTAGATTTAATCGTTTACTCTTTGGCTTCTCCAAGACGTACACATCCTAAGACAGGTGTAGCACATGCTTCTGTTTTAAAACCTATAGCACAATCTTTTACCAATAAGACAGTAGATTTTCATGCAGGTGTGGTTTCGGATATTTCGATTCAACCAGTAGAGAACGAAGAAGACATTGCCAACACGATTGCAGTAATGGGGGGAGAGGATTGGAAATTCTGGATTGAGGATATGAAGGCTGCGGGTGTATTGGCAGACGGCGTAAAAACGGTAGCTTATTCCTACATCGGCCCTGAGCTTACTTACCCTATCTACAGAAACGGTACGATCGGAAAAGCAAAAGATGATTTGGAAGGTACAGTTCCAGTTATCAATGACTTGCTGAAAGATCTTAACGGGGTTTCATATGTTTCTGTCAATAAAGCATTGGTTACGCAATCAAGCTCGGCTATACCTGTAGTTCCTTTGTACATTTCATTACTTTATAAAGTAATGAAAGAAAAAGGAATCCACGAGGGTACGATTGAGCAGATGCAACGTTTGTTTGCAGAACGCCTTTACAGTGCTGATGGACAGCTTGCTTTGGACGAAAAAGGACGTATCCGTGTTGACGATTGGGAAATGCGCGATGATGTACAGGAAGAAGTTGCTAAACTTTGGGAACAAGCGACGACAGAAAATTTAGAGGAAATTTCAGATATCCAAGGGTACCGTGACGAATTCTTCCATTTGTTCGGCTTTAACTTCCCTGAAGTAAATTATGAGGCAGATACCAACGAAGTGGTCACTATTCCAAGTATTGAAGGATAAGTAGTTTACTTGATCCTTTATAAATAAAAAATCCATCCGATACAAACGGATGGATTTTATTTTATAAGCTGTGTTCTTAAATTTTAGCCTTACGATTTGCAAGGTAAGTCGAAATTTCTTCTAGCGTAAAGGCATTGAAGCACTTTTCTTTTGTCAATCCGCCTTTACGGGCTACATGTATACCGTAATGCATGTCTAGTAAACCTTCGGTACGGTGCGCATCGGGGTTAATGGAGAGAATTACGCCTTTTTCCAATGCATATCGGTGCCAACGCCAGTCCAAATCCAAGCGTAGTGGGTTCGCATTGATTTCAATGACTACTTGGTTTGCGGCACAGGCATCGATTACTTTTTTGAAATCCAACGGATATCCCGCACGTGCCAAAAGAAGCCTTCCTGTAGGATGTCCCAATATGGTGGTATAAGGATTTTCAATAGCTTTAATTAGGCGAGCAGTAGCTTTTTCTTCGTCCATCTTTAAATTGCTGTGCACAGAAGCGACGACAAAGTCAAATTTAGCCAAGATATCATCGGAGTAATCGAGAGATCCATCGGATAGGATGTCGCTCTCAATCCCTTTGAATATCCGGAAAGGAGCAAGCTCGGTATTGAGTTTATCAATCTCTGCCCACTGTTGTTCTAAGCGATCTATTGTTAGGCCATTTGCGTAAACGGCAGTCTTAGAGTGGTCGCAAATCCCGAAGTAGGAAAGACCAAGATTGTCTTTGCAATATAGTGCCATTTCTTTTAACGAATGAACACCGTCCGAGTAGGTGGAGTGGTTGTGCAGTGTACCTTTCAGGTCGCCAAACTCGATAAGTTGCGGTAGTTGTTGTCTTTGAGCAAGGCTGACCTCATCTAGACCTTCTCTCAGTTCGGGCAGGATGTAGTCTAAGCCCATATTTTTATAGATATCAGCTTCTGTGTCGCCCGTAGGTATTGCTGTGCTCAGCGCCTTTAAAAGAGCTAAATGATCTTCAGATCCTGTGCGTATTAGCCAGTCGTGCGCAAAGGAGGAAGAGCTGGAGGAGTAAATAACAAAAGGACAGGTATTTTCATCCTTAAATGAAAGCTGATCGGTGTCTTCTTCGATAGCTACTTCATTTTGGAGTGTAGTCACGGCCTTACGGATAGACGCGATATCGGTATCGATAATTAGTTCTACCTTTGCGAGTACTTCACATTTTCTACGGAATTCACCGGTGAATTCCACTTGGTTGTTGGGTAAGGCTTTTCGAAGATGCGTTAATACATTGTCTGCTGATGCAATGACTTTTGCATATAAAAACCAACCTTGGTTTGCCATCGAGAATTCAATGGCCTTTTTAATATCTTCTTGTGTTTTTAAGCCGAAGCCTTTGGCTTCAATGAGGCGGTTCTCATTGCAGGCGTAATAAAGCTCACCTACGGTCTCTATAGCTAGATCAGTCCATATAATCTGTATCTTTTTAGGGCCAAGACCTTTGATCTTGAGCATTTCTAAGATTCCTTCTGGAGTTTTGGCCAAAAGTTCATCCAATTCGGGAAAAGTACCAGTGGTTACGATCTGTTTTATTTTCTCGGCTGTACTTTTTCCTATTCCCGGTTGCTCACTTAGTTTTTCCAGGCTTGCTTCTGCAGCTTGGAAGGGTAGCTTGTCCACCTTGAACGACGCACTAGCTATGGCTTTACTACGGAATGGATTTTCATTGTGTAGTTCCATGAGTTGTCCGCAAAGCTTAAAGGTACGCGCTATCGTTTTGTTGTCCATATCTATTCTATTTTGAAGGTTATTCAAAGTTAACAAACTTATGTCGTTTCGGAATAAATCTCCGCTTTTATCGGCAGGATTTCTCCTTCATCTTTACTACTTGGGGCAGGATAGTGCGTATGCAACATTATTATTAGACAATCGTTTGCATCCTGTTGGCTCTTTTTTACTTGGAGATACTATTGTATTATTGTTTCGTTAAATATAAAAGCCAAGTGTTTGTATCGCATGGATTACAATACAAAATGGCTATTCATTATTATAAACCACGCGTATGAAGGTATCTTTTTGGATTGCCAAAGCACAAGTCAGTTTGTTGGTAGGATTGGCTTCTCCATTTATTTTTCAACCTGCCAAACTCAGTGCAAATCCTCCTATTGTTAGCGTACAGCCTATCGATAAAAACAGTAAGATTGTTGCTGTTCAGAAAATAAATTCGACAACAGTAGAGATTGTATATGACAACCTTCAGAGACTGACCTTGGATTTCTATGGTAATCATATTTTCAGAATATTTCAGGATGTAAAGGGCGGAATCATCCGCGATCCGGAAGCAAAACCGGAAGCCAAGATTCTGGTTGAACAACCCAGAAGAGGCGTCGATCAACTTGAAGTAAAGGAAACTGGGAATCAGGTAACGATAACGACAAAGGATATTGAATTTACAATAGACAAAGAGACTTCGCATTTTCGGATTTTAAACCGGCAGAATAACCGTGTAGTGGTTGAAAGCCTAAAACCTATTACTTTCGAGGAAAAACAAGTAACCATCGAATTGAAGGAAGGTCGAGAGGAGTATTTTTTTGGTGGGGGAGTTCAGAATGGACGGTTTTCACATAAAGGAAAAACGATAGCGATTGAAAACCAGAATAGTTGGACGGATGGTGGGGTCGCATCACCTACACCTTATTTTTGGTCCACCAACGGCTATGGTTTTATGTGGCACACCTTTAAAAAAGGTAGCTATACGTTTGGTGCAAAAACAAAGGGTACAGTGCGTTTGTCTCACGATACGGACTATCTAGATGTCTTTTTTATGATAAGCGACGGCGCTGTCCCTTTGTTGAATGACTTTTACCAATTGACCGGCAATCCTATTCTGTTGCCAAAATTTGGTTTGTATCAGGGGCATTTGAATGCCTATAACCGAGACTACTGGACAGCAGACGAAAAAGGGATTCTTTTCGAGGATGGTAAGCGTTATAAAGAGAATCAAAAAGACAATGGCGGTGTTAAAGAGTCATTGAATGGAGAAAAGAATAATTACCAGTTTTCAGCTCGGGCTGTTATCGACCGCTATAAAGCTCATGATATGCCTTTGGGTTGGATATTGCCTAACGACGGTTATGGAGCAGGTTATGGTCAAACTGAAACCCTCGATGGGAATATCAATAATCTAAAAGAGTTTGGTGATTATGCGCGTAAAAATGGCGTTGAAATAGGATTGTGGACACAGTCTGATCTACATCCCAAAGATAGTATCAGTGCATTACTACAGCGTGATATTGTAAAAGAGGTGCGGGATGCGGGGGTGCGTGTACTGAAAACGGACGTGGCATGGGTAGGTCCGGGTTATTCCTTTGGTTTGAATGGGGTGGCGGATGTAGGGCACACTATGCCTTATTACGGTAATGACGCTCGTCCATTTATAATCTCTCTGGATGGATGGGCCGGAACTCAGCGATATGCAGGAATCTGGTCTGGTGATCAGACAGGAGGGGTGTGGGAATACATCCGGTTCCATATTCCTACCTATATAGGCTCCGGGCTTTCGGGGCAGCCTAATATTACTTCGGATATGGATGGAATCTTTGGCGGTAAAAATTTTAAGGTTAATATCAGGGACTTCCAATGGAAAACCTGGACGCCTATGGAACTAAATATGGATGGCTGGGGTTCCAATGAGAAATACCCCCATGCTTTGGGCGAACCCGCTACTTCCATCAATCGCTTTTACCTGAAATTGAAATCTCAATTGGTTCCTTACAGCTATAGTCTTGCCAAAGAAGCTACTGATGGTCTACCCATGATCCGGGCGATGTTCTTAGAGCAGACAAATCCATACACGTTAGGCAAATCTACACAGTACCAGTATATGTATGGGCCGAGTTTTTTGGTGGCACCTATCTACAAGGAGACAAGTGCAGATGAGAAAGGAAACGATATCCGTAACGGTATTTATCTGCCAGACGGAGAATGGATCGATTACTTCACCGGTGATAAGTACGAGGGAAACCTTGTTATCAACGATTTTAAAACTCCCATTTGGAAATTACCTGTTTTTGTGAAAAATGGAGCGATTATTCCATTGACAAACCCGAACAATAACATATTGGAGATAAAGAAGGATCATCGTATTTACGAAGTTTATCCGTTCGGGAATTCGAGTTTTAAAGAGTATGACGATGATGGTAAGACCGAAGCTTATCGTTATGGAAAAGGGGTAAATACGAAAATTTCTTCCGTTTTGGCGGGAAGTAAAGCTTTGTTCACGATCGCCCCATCCGAAGGTGATTTTGGAGGTTTTGAAAAAGTAAAATCTACAGAGGTCCGTTTCAATGTAACAGAGGCACCCAAAAAAGTCGTTGTGAAGGTGAATAAAAAAGGTGTAAAGCTTCAGGAAGTACATTCATTAGCAGCGTTCAATAGTACGGACAACGTTTACTTTTATGATGAGCAGCCAAATTTAAACCAATTTGCGACTAAGGGTTCCGAATTTGAGAAAACTAGTCTGATCAAAAATCCAATGGTCTTGGTGCGTATTGGTAAACAAGATGTTTCTGCTACAACCCTTGAAATACAGGTCGACGGTTTTAAGTATGCACCGGTGGATAAATACCTGTCACAGACAGGGGCATTGGCTATGCCTAAAGCGGTAGTGCCAGATAGTAGTAGGCAAGCCTATACATTGTTGCCGCAATGGGACAAGGTAGCAAATGCCGACTATTATGAGATTGCGTTTAACGATTTGGTCTACTCGACAATCCAGGGAAATCAGTTGCTTTTTGAAGACCTGGAAGCGGAAAGTGACTATGTTTTTAAAATTAGAGCGGTGAATAAGTCGGGCGTGTCGGAATGGAGTACATTTTCTGCTAAAACGAAAGCTAATCCGTTGGAGTTTGCTATTGAGGGCATTCTAGCTGAAACGTCGGTGGATAATCAGGACGGAAGTGAAATCGACAAGCTCTTTAACTATGATGAGGGGGATATGTGGCACACCAAATGGGGGCAAAAGGCTGTTCCATTTGAGATAGTTTTAGATCTTAGGACCGTAAATCAGTTAGATAAGTTTGAGTATCTTCCAAGGACAGATGGTGGAAATGGCATTCTGCAAAAAGGAAAAGTGTCTTATAGTAATGATAAAAACAACTGGACAGAGGCAGGCAGCTTTGAATGGAAGCGTGATGGGGAAATGAAACGTTTTAATTTCGATAATCATCCTGTGGCCCGTTTTGTTAAAATCTCGGTTACGGAAGCTGTAGGAGGTTTTGGATCTGGTCGGGAGCTTTATATTTTTAAGGTTCCGGGATCTTCGAGTTATTTGCCGGGAGATATCAATAATGACCGTCTTATTGATCAGAATGACCTGACGTCGTATATTAATTATACGGGAATACGGATGGGTGACGGTGATTTTGAGGGGTATGTAAGTAATGGTGATGTGAATAAAAATAATCTAATAGATGCCTATGATATTTCGAATGTCGCAGTGGTTATTGAAGGAGGGGCTAAGCCAGCCAAAGACGAGCAGGTAGCTGGTGTGTTGAAATTGCTCCCATCTAAAACTTTATTGAAAGCTGGAGAGATTGTAGAGGTGAGCGTAACGGGGGAAAATCTCAAAGCTGTCAATGCGCTTAGTTTTGCCCTACCATACAATAATGGAGATTTTGAATTCGTAGGTGTGGAGTCGCTGCATATGAAGGGAATGAATAATTATACCAATGACCGGCTTCATACCAATGGTAGTAAGGTTCTGTATCCTACATTTGTGAATCTTGGAAATAAAGAGACGCTAAATGGCTCTGAGGTCTTGTTTAAGATTAAGTTGAAAGCAAAACGGAATGTTAGTTTTAATCTGAAGGCTGTTGACGGTCTTTTAGTGGATAAAAAGCTCAATTCGGTCACTTTTTAACTTGTACGGGATCATCAATAATAAAGGCGGGATTTTATAAAATCCCGCCTTTATTATTGATATTAAAATAGTCTTGCTTTGACTGGTCTTAAACTTTCTGTTCTTTTGCGTTATTGACTGGTTGCGGTCTGTCGTAACGATGTGTAATCAATCTGATTCCCGAGTTTTTCGTGAAGAACTTAAGTGTCCAGTTTACAAACGTTATTAATCTGTTGCGGAATCCGAAGATGGATACTAGGTGGACAAACATCCAGGTCATCCATGCTATGAATCCTTTCATATGTAACTTACCCATGTCTACTACAGCTCTGTTGCGGCCTACTGTAGCCATAGAACCTTTGTCAAAGTACTTGAAGTTCTCTTCGTTAGGTTTTCCAGAAAGAATATTCATGATATGCTGAGCAACGTATTTACCTTGTTGCTGTGCTGCTGGTGCTACTCCTGGAAGTCCGCGAGGTGTCTCTTCGGTAATCATTGCAGACACATCTCCGATAGCGTATATGCCGTCAAATCCTTCCACCTGGCACTGTCCGTTGGTACGGATGCGATTTCCTCTTTCGATGTAATCGGCATGTATACCTTCTGGAAATTGTCCTTTTACCCCTGCACCCCAGATAACGGTTTTGGTTGCGATACTTTCGCCGTTGTTGAACGTGATGGTATTACCGTCGTAACCTGTCACCTGTGTGTTGACCATTACTTTGACTCCCAATTCTTTTAGGTAGCGTTCGGCATCACGGGATGATTTTTCTGAAAGTGCACCTAATATTTTGCCCGTACCTTCTACAAGATATACCTTCATTTCATTTTCAGAAAGTTCTGGATAATCTTTCTTCAGCATGTGCAATTGAATTTCGGCGATTGCACCGGAAAGCTCGACCCCTGTCGGGCCACCACCTACTACAACAAAATTAAGGTAGCGTTCGCGATCAGAAATATTTTTGCGAAGTACGGCTTCTTCGAGATTTTGTAATACGTAACTACGGATATTTAGGGCTTCTTGAATACTTTTCATCGGAAGGGAGTATTTCTCTACTTCCGCATTACCAAAGAAGTTGGATGTTGCGCCGGTTGCGATAACCAGATAATCGTAATCATAAGTTCCTACCGAAGTGTGTACTTCTTTTTTGTCCTTGTCAATGCGTAATACCTCCGCCATACGGAATCGGAAATTAGGCTGCGATTTGAACATTTTACGGATCGGAAAAGAAATGGCATCGGCAGCTAACGTTCCCGTAGCAACTTGATACATTAATGGTTGGAACACGTGAAAATTGTTTCGATCGATCAACACTACTTCCACCTCTTTGTCTTTAAGCTTACGCGCAACTTCCACACCTCCAAAGCCTCCACCAATAATGATTACTCGAGGGAAAGAACGTTCTGTACGATTCAACAACATATATCGTTTGTTTTATTGTTTTAAATTTTAATACAAATATCTTAAAAAAATATAATATTTCAATAGCAAAGTTTTATTGATCTGCTCTTATTTTTGCAATTAAAACAGTGTTGACTAGTATATAAAGGCATTTCTAGTTGTTTAAACAAGGGTGTCTTAGTGTTTTTTGTACACAGTTTATTGTAACGCGCCTCGTAGCCTAATCGATAAGCCTTGATTTTGGTCCGTCAATCGGATTTGACAGGCTAGTCTGCTGTTGTCATCGGCATCGGGTAAGGTATCCAGCATGTCAAGCTCTTGATCTTCAGCGTGCGGAAGATTCTCTGCTCCGGCTTTGATTTCAACATGGCAGGTGGCGCATAGCGCCATCCCCCCACAGGTAGCTAGCACTTCATAGTCGGATGCTTTCAGGATTTCCATTAGACTTAAGTTAACATCCGTAGGGACTTCGATGGTGGCTGTACTACCATCGCGGTCTTCAATTTCTATTTCAATAATATGTTCGTTCATTTTTTATGTAACCTTTATCACCACCATAACCTTTATCACAGTTAAAAGGCATGGACTCCATTTACGGTGGTATATTTAAAACTCAGTTTTTGATCGGGATAAACATATTTAAATGCGGATTGTACCATCAGTGTTGCTTCGTGGTATCCACATAGGATCAGTTTTAGCTTGCCAGGGTAGGTGTTGATATCACCTATGGCATAAATACGTTCTACATTGGTGGAATAGTCAAATGTATTTACCTCTATGGCATTCTTGTCAATGTTGAGCCCCCAGTCTGCTATCGGGCCTAATTTTGGTGTAAGTCCATATAGGGGAATGAGGTAATCGGCATCTAGTAGGAGTTCTTCTTTACTTTTATTCGATAGTTTGACATGGGATAGAGAGCCATTACCATGCGCGCTCAGAAGGTTATGAGACAGTAATAGGTCGATTTTTCCTTTTTGCGCCAGCTCGTATACTTTGTCTGCGGAGTCAGGTGCACCTCGGAAGCTATCGCTGCGGTGTACTAATGTTACTTTTTTTGCAAAGTCACTTAGGTATATTGTCCAGTCGAGGGCAGAATCACCTCCGCCTGCAATGATTAGGGTTTTATCGCGGTATGTCTCTGGATTTTTGACCATATAGTCTATTCCCTTGCGTTCGAAGGTGTCAATACCTTCCAGTTCGGGTTTTCTAGGTTCGAAACAACCCAAACCACCAGCGATGGCTATAGCTTGGCAATGTACACGGGTATCGTCCGAAGTAATAACAATGTAAGACCCGTCTTCTTGTTTTTCGACTTTTTCTACGCGTTCGCCTAATGTAAATGTAGGTGCGAACGGTTTTATCTGCTCCATCTGATTGTCTATGAGTTCCTGTGCTTTGACAACAGGATATCCAGGGATATCGTAGATGGGCTTGTGTGGATAAATCTCGGAGAGTTGACCACCTACCTGTGGTAATACATCAATTAGATGGCAACGCATTTTCAACAAACCGGCTTCAAATACGGCGAACAGTCCAACGGGACCGGCCCCAATAATGCAAATATCTGTTTGTATCATGATACTATTTTTGAGTTAAGTTATCGTATATGGTGTTTAATATTCGTGTAAAGTGGGCAAAGTCTTCTTCGTTCAGGTTTTTCCATGCCTGCATCCTGAATTCAGCTACTTTGGGAGCTATCTCCTGTATTTTGTTCTTTCCTTTTTTTGTAATCTGTAGGCGTAGGGAGCGACGGTCGGAAGAGTTGGTTATCCGTTCGGCAAGTTCTTTCTTTATCAATAAATCGATGATCCGAGTTAGGGTCGGTTGATCTTTACCGCATAGTTCGGCCATCTCCTTATTGGTAAGGTCGGGGTTTTCATAAATGGTACGTAAGACTGTCCACTGATCTACCGTCAGTTCAAATTGGTGGTCCGTAAAAGCCGTTTGGGCATACTGTTTCACCTTTCTCGCTGTACGGTCGAGAATAAATGAGTATTGATTGTAACTTTCGTTTAGCATAACAATAATTAGTGTAACAAATATAATTATTGCTTTGCATAATTTCAAGAAAGTTGGTCATATGTAGGTAATAGTCGATTTGTATATTACAAGTTGTAAGCTGCGATGATACCAACAGGGTTTAAATCTTCTGAATTTAATAAGAACGTGTAGCTTCCATTTTTGGTAATGTAAAGAATGGAAAGGGAGACTACTATACTGTCGTAATGCTGGTCTTTTGGTTCGAAGATGAGTGTCTGGGGGGTAATTGCTTCCCCATTTTGACTGTATATTGGCAGTTCAATTTCGTGACTCCCGATGACTTCAAAGCGATTGAATCCAAAATCAAAACCTATGGCTTCGATTTTTAGCATAACATGGCTGCAGTTTTTTGGGATGAAAAAATTACGTTGTGCGTTAATGGCTGGAAGCGATAGGGACGTGGTGCCATCGGATTCGAAAGATACCTTTGGATTAAAGTATAGGTAGTCATAGAGGTGGGACTTTTCATTAAATTGAAAGTCTACTAACCTTTGGATGTTGCCTCTTTTAACGTGGAGATCTCCTTGGTCTTGTTTTCCATGCCCCCGTAACACACGTTGCATTTGCTGCTGTAACCGATTGTGCATTCTACTATCGTGCATATCCAGATGTAGGGGTCTGAACGCCCGACGTATTAATGCACCAGCAGAACTAGCGGTTCCAAAGTCGCGAGATGCGGCTTCTGTCCATCTCGTTTGTCGTATTTTGTCGGACGGTTTGGTCTGTACGACATTTTTGTTTCCAACTTTTCGATTGACCAGATTCCCAATCTGACCTCTCAGATATCCATTTTCGATTATCGCCATTAACTAAAGGTAATCATTTAAATATTTGAAAAACAATATTTTGTAATTTTTATGGAATTGAGAATCGTGATGTACTGACGTTTATGAAATTTGAAATTGGTGGTGCTTTAGGATTATGAAATTAGCAATTGAGCGCTATGATACCCTAGTGTAGATATACTATAGATGTAGTGGAGAACCTACTGAGAAGGCAGCTGTGTACGGGGTGCCTTCTACACTAAAACAAATTGTTACCGATTATAACATGCTGTCAACACGGAGACAACACGGAGTCAACACGTACAGAAGTGCTTTTAGGGCTGAATATGTTGTGCTTTATCTGTAGATGATTATCGGATAAAACTACCTTGTTGAATATACGATTATATTGTTGAATAGATTAAAGGATATCGTATTCTCTTAGCTTTCTCGTGTTCCTTTTTTGCAGTCCGCTAATTCCGTTTCTAACCGTATAATCTTTTCCGATTGAAGTTGTTTAGTCTCTTCTAATAGTTCTAATTGCTTTTTTAATAAGCTGATCATTGTGTTTGGCTCCGGTTCATAGGGTATGGTGTGTTCCTCTACTACATCTGGTTTGAGTGGTTTTAGCATATCGCCCTTTCCGGTTACTAACCATTCTGCATTTATCTCGGGGAATTTATCTAATATTTTAGATAGATAAATATCGGATATTCCAGATTTTTGATGCGATCGATCCACAAAACCTTTTGCTAAGCCTGTTTTTAATAAAAAATCTTTTGGCCTAATGGATTGATTTTCAATAAAATCTATGATTCTTTTTCTAGCTGTATCCAAAATATTTGATATTTATTTGTTTTTATCTAAAATATTAGCCTATCTTTGTTTTGTTGATATAGATAGTTTAACACTAAACAAAACTAATAAAAAACACGAGAACTACTATAGGAGATTTACCAATGATATTGCGCTAAAAAGCTGTTTTGTTCCTATTTAAATCAACAAAAGATATCCAGTTATGAATTATTTCTGCAACAGGTTTGTGCAGGATGTGATAATATTAATATAAACTGATGAATTATGGAACTAAACAAAAAGCTTTTAATCGAACGATTGTCTTCAAAATTGGAGCTGCAAGGGAGATTTCTCTGTGATTATTTTATCGGGGATGAAGTTAAATCGCATTTGATAGAGTTTGTGAAATCCCTGAAATACCATGTCATAGGACCGATAGCTGGGTCAGCAACCAATTAAAAACTAATACTAAGTCATATGAAAGAGACCGTAGAAACGGACGCTGTAGTGGTGTCCAAGGCCACTGCTTTGCCTAAGCGTAAGGCTTCCGAACCTTTTTTGATTCCATGGGAGAGTAATGAGAATGGTGGACTGATGATGTCGATAACCTATTTAAAAGGATATTTTCGCGGACAAGACTCTCTAACGAAGGTTAAGTTTGATTTGGATTTTGAGCACAGTGTGTTTGACAATCATTATGAGTTTGAAGTGAAAGTTTCAAATACAGAAAAGTACATTGTTTCCATTTCTTTGACTTCTGCTTTTATGAAGGTTCATTGCTCTTGTAATGATAATAAAAAAGGCTTGTGCCAGCATGCCTATTCTTTGATTAAAGATCGGCTCCGAGACAATAAGTTCTATTTTAAACACTTATATAATGAACAATGGAACTACCCTAATCAGCAGCAGCGTAAGCTTTTTAAAGTTTTAGTTGCTAACGTATTTTCAAGGACACCGAAAGTAATTTTAGAAGCTGTGGCTGGGTTGGGAAGAATTTATAGCTACCCATTTGATAAATCAAGCCCAAGTTTATTAGATGTTAGATTTCATTTTGAAGAGTTAGCTCAGAATGAAAAACAGAAGAGATTGGTTTTTGCAATCCCCATAGATAATGACATAAATGGGCTACCTCTTTTAATGCCTTTTTTAAGCAGAGATAGGCGTGGTAACACATTTCAATCCAGTTATTTGTTTAACGAAAATTTGCCACAACCGGAGACATTAACTAGTTATGAATTAGCATTGGACGCCGTTGCTCGCCAGATGTTAAAAATAAGTGAGCTTTCTTCCTTAGATGTTGTATCTCAAGATGAAAGGTGGGGCAGGAAGCAAAAGTTGATGAACTTGTGGTGCGATGTAATCGTGAATTATCTCAAGAATGATGATATATGTTTTTTCGAGTCGAATAGGAAAAACTACGATGTCGCAGAAATTGTACTTCGGAATTCATCGACAAATGTATATAAAAAGCTTAAGATAGGTGGTGAAGACTTCAAGATTAATATTCGGGTAATAGAAAGCCTTCAAGGCTTGCTGGTTGAGGTATTATTATACTATAAAGGAGTTCAAGTGAAATCTCCTAAATTTTTAAGTAGCAAGCATAGTTTTCTAATGAAAATTGGTAATAAGACAGTATTGTTTATCGATGATTTTTATATCGAACAGGTACTTAATAAATTTAAGCATTCGGATTTTAAGGTTTTTGTACTGAAGCAGGATATTGAATGTTTTTATGAGGATATCATAAAACCACTGTTGGAGAGATTTCCTGTCCAATTCAGCAGTTTTCGACCTGAATCGGATTATATGTCTACTTCCAGCGTTGAAATGCTTAGGATTTTAGATTTGAATGTGAGTGATGATTATTTGCATTTGGAGGCGAAAGTGGCTTTCGGAGATATTGCGGTACCGATTTTGGATTATCAGAACCCCCAGATATTGTGGTCTTGTGACAATCAGTTAATGGTGGCTAAAAGAAATTACAATGAAGAACTGGAGTTCGCTTCATTTGTTGCAAGTCAGCATGAGTTGTTTAATGATGAGTCGACGAGTCATTCGTGGAGATTACCTTTAGTATCAATCGCAAAAACCAGTTGGATTGAAAGGTTAAAGAGATCTTGTCGTGAAAATCAGATTAAGTTGAATTTAGATCGAATACAGCTCGGTTCAAAATATTATCCGTACGAACCGAAATGGAAAGTGCGGGATGTACTGACTCATGGAAATTTTTTGCATATCCAACTTAGCTTTAATCTTGGTAATCTATCTTTAGATTTGAGTGGTTTTGAAAGATATCTATTCGATAAGAAAAACTGGTACATTGTTAATAGTGATCAATATGTTTATATAAGTGATAGTTTACGGTCCATGTTTATTCCTCTATTTAGTCAGGGTCGGATAGAAGGTGAATATCTTGTCTTAACTTCTGCTCAATGTTTGTCTTTTCAGGCCGTTTTGGAAAAAATAGATCCTAGTATTATTAATGAAGGACTTCGCTCAAGACGGGAGAAATTGGAAAATATGAAAGAGATTCCTTTAGTTAGCGTTCCTGCAACTATTAAAGCTACATTAAGACCGTATCAATTGGCAGGATTGAGTTGGATGGCATTTCTACAAGAGTTTCAATGGGGCGGAATACTTGCGGATGATATGGGGTTAGGAAAAACGCTTCAAGTAATATCGCTTTTGGAGTATTATTATGAAAGAAACCCTAACTCTGGGCCCTCTATTATAATTGTACCTAATTCATTGTTGTTTAATTGGCAAAATGAGTTCCAGAAATTTGCACCTGCCAGAGAGATTGTTATTTATCATGGTACAAAACGTAAAGATATTTCTGAGTTAGGTGAAGGGTCGGTGGTATTGACTACTTATGGGACAGCTATGGCAGATGTTTTGTTTCTAAGGAACCTTGTTTTCAGTTATATGATTTTGGATGAATCCCAGGCAGTCAAAAATCGCAATTCTAAGAGGTTTGAATATTTATATGATTTAAAAAGTTCTTATCGAATTGCGATGACGGGGACACCGATAGAAAATGGGATTCAGGATATCTATGCACAGATGACCCTCGTTAACCCAGGCTTCTTTGGTAATTACCGAGCCTTCAATAATGCTTATAAAGGGATAGCGCAGGAAGAGAGCCGAGATGAAACGTTGGGAAGCTTGCAAAAAATGATACAACCTTTTATGCTGCGTCGTACGAAGATGCAGGTGGCACTAGACTTACCGGATAAAATGGAGACAACACTTTTGGTCGATATGTTGCCTGCACAACGAAAGGTGTATGATAAATATAGAAAAATATATCAGGGTGAGGTTGCTGATAATTTAAACAGTGCAGATCCTTCAAAATCTAAGTTCGTAGCTATGGAGGCGCTGAATAAATTGCGGCAAATCTGTAACTCGCCTGCGTTATTGAAAGATGAAAGTTTTAATTCAGATTCAATCAAGTTAGACCAGATTGAAGAGATCTTGTCTGAGGTTGTCCCGGGACATAAAGTGCTGCTCTTTTCCTTTTTTACAAGTATGCTACAGTTGGTTGAAGAGCGTGTTAAGGCGAAGGAGGTTGGTTATGCTTATCTCGATGGCAAGCTTTCTCAACAGCAACGACAAGAGGCGGTAGAGCGATTTCAAGGTGATGAAAGCTGCAGGGTGTTTTTGATTAGTCTGAAAGCAGGAGGCACGGGATTGAATCTAACGGCGGCTGATTATGTTTATATTCTCGACCCTTGGTGGAACCCGGCTGTGGAGGTACAGGCAATTGATCGCTGTTATCGCATCGGGCAGGAAAAGCATGTGAATGCCTATAAGATAGTTTGCAAAGATAGTGTAGAAGAAAAAATATTGGTATTACAGGAACACAAGAAGCAATTGGCTGACGGATTGATTTTGGATGAAACGAATTTGATGAAGACGTTGAGTAAAGAGGAGTTGTTGAAATTATTTGACTAACCAAAACTTTGAATTATGGAAAAGATAGAAACAGGTCGTAATAGCTATGCTGGTATGATGTACTCGTCGGATTTTGTGTATTGGTACACTTACCTAAAGCGACGGATAGCTAAGGGATGGTCTTCTGAAGAATTATCCTTCTTATTGGGGAAGGCCCCTTTTTATTACAATGATTTTGAGCTTATGCATGTTGTGGGAAAGTTTTTGCAAAATGAACGCATTATGTTGGATCGGATTTATCAAGATTCTACTGTCGAGCCTATTATGCCTGTCCGCGAGTCGTACGAAACTAATGAGGAACGTTTAATCCGAGTCAATATCGAAGAAGGGGATTTCTATCGGGAATTTGAACTTATTGTTCCTTGGACTTTTACACCTGAGCAGCATTACAAGGAGGCTGGCGTGTGGAAGTCTAGGAAGTATACGCTGCCCGAGTTAACTTTTAAAGAATGGTTGATTAATGAAAGCTTGGAAATGGCTTCTGATGCGACTATTGATATTCGTCATAAATTGAATAGGCTTCTTGAAAAAGGAGAGCTAAAGGAGGGAAGGTCGGCTATAGAGCTGTTTCAGGAAGTGGAGTTCACGGGGCGGCATAACCTAAAATTATACCCGAGGCATCTTAAGGATGGCTTGTACAATCTGATTAAAGCAGGAAAGGTGTATGTGCGGAATGTGAATGGTCGATATGTGTTTTTTGAGGTTTAATGGAATAGGTGAGTTATTATTTTTTAGCTATTTCTGGAATATGGATAAGTGGGAGAGATCGTATACTTAATAAAATAGCCCTTCATCTTAGATGAAGGGCTATTTAGTTTTATCCATATATCCACTTGAATTTATACTGTAGATCCGGTATTTTAATTCGGTCTGCTAGTCTCGTCAAGCGGTCTGGTAGTTTCATCAGATAATCTCTGGCTTTCTCGCCCTGTTCGTTCAATCCGGATACTTGATCGATTTTCCATTCGGTGATCAGTTCCTTCAGGATATCGACATAATCTAAAGCTGTATAGACATCTAGTCGTTGAGCTGCATCTGAAAAATGTGCGAAAGCTCCACCCTGTGGACCTCCTGATTCTCTTAAGAAGTGAGCGGGCATCACGATTTTCTTACGCATCATATCTTCAAAGGCTAACATAACCTCGCTTGGATCTACGGTCATCGCTTTTGAGACGAATGACATATAGGCTTTGGCATGTCTGGCTTCGTCGGCAGCAATAACTCCACACATTTTGGCCAATAGTTTGTCGCCACTTTTCTTGGAAATACCTGCTACACGACGGTGTGATACGTTGGTAGCCAGCTCCTGGAAAGAGGTGTATATAAAGTTGCGGTAAGGATCAGCACCTGTACCAATATCAAAACCGTCAGCGATTAGATATTGCGTGCTCATCTCAAATTCGCGCATGTTTATTCTACCTGAAAGGTAAAGGTATTTGTTAAGCAAGTCTCCGTGTCTGTTTTCTTCTGCAGTCCAGGCACGAACCCATTTCATCCAGCCTCCCTGTTCATTTTTTTCTACATCTTCCACCATGGTTAACCAAGATTCGTAGGTAGGAAGGGCTTCTTCTGTGATGGTGTCACCAATTAAAACGGCTACCAAGTCATAGGGAAGCTCCTGCGCGCTTTCTTGTAGATCGCGTATCTCTTCGAAGAAAGTGCTACGGGAAGAGTCTGGGAGAAAATCAGCTGGCTGCCACATCTGCTCCACGGGCTTTAAGTATTCACTCATCTCGTTGAGCATGAAGGGCTCTAGATAAGTCATTACCTCTTTCCTCGATCCTTCTGGTATATTTAAGGGTTTCTCTTGCATAATTAATACAAAATTAATTAAAATGCTTAGCATTCACGAATGGATACGAAAAAACCTTTCTGTGTAAATGTATAGGTAGTTTTAAAGGAAGTGTTACTATCGATATTTTTTTGTCGCTCAAGCCGCGACTGGCTCCTCGTTTCCTACGGAGATTGCTTCGCAATTTTGTCTTGCCAAAAGGAGGTAAAAGCGCGTCATTGTGCCGGCTTGCCATAACGGATCACCATTCCTGCAATTGGCAACCCGCCAAGGTGACATTTTTCAAAATGTAAGTAATTGCGAACAACTATTGTAAAGTATACAAAAACGGCCTTAGCTTATTTGGCAGTGAAAGTAGGCATGGTGTAAGTTAGTCCTTACATATTGCGTTATCTTCAGCAGATCCTAGTCTTTAGTAGGGGATAGTGCGAAGGAGACCTTGGAGCTGCACTTACACCATGGCGTTACTGGAACAACAAATAAGGTACAGCCTTGACTTTTGGGTTACTTTTGTGTCAAGACAAAAGTAACATGCCCCGCGCCGGCATAGAGGCGTAAAAAATTGTTCCTTAAAAAATGACAGACCTTTCAAAACGTTATTATATATCATTCATAACCTTATTGCATACCATAAAACCAAAAAGAATACACTATCTTGATACTATTTGGTTATATATATAGTAACTTTGTACCTCAAAATTTACATAGAAACGTCTTGAAAACATTTGATATACATAAAGTACGTGCTGATTTTCCATTGTTAAAGCGAGAGGTGAATGGTAAGCCTTTGGTATATTTGGACAATGGCGCGACTACGCAAAAACCACAATCGGTCATCGATGCCATCATTCATTATTACTCTGACATGAACTCGAATGTGCACCGTGGCGTTCATTATTTGAGCCAGATATCTACTGATGCTTTTGAAGTCACCAGACGTAAGGTCAAAGACTTTATAAATGCCGAAGAAGAGGTCGAAATTATTATAACAAAGGGTACTACAGATAGCATTAATCTGGTAGCTCAATGTTATGGTAAGGCTTTTATCGGTGAGGGAGATGAAATCGTTATTTCTGCGATGGAGCATCACTCTAACATTGTTCCTTGGCAGATGCTTTGCGAAGAAAAGGGGGCAGTACTGAAGGTTATTCCGATGGATGACCGGGGAATGTTGGACATGGAGGCTTATCGTAAACTGCTTTCCGACAAAACGAAGATTGTTTCTGTCACGTATGTTTCCAACGCATTAGGTACCATTAATCCGGTGGAAGAGATTATCTCTTTGGCTCACGAAAATGGAACACCAGTGTTATTGGATGCTGCACAGGCAGTACAGCATATCGCAATTGATGTTCAAAAATTGGATGTAGATTTTCTGGTTTTCTCTGGTCATAAGATGTATGCGCCGACAGGAGTGGGGGTATTGTACGGTAAAGCGAAGTGGTTGAATGCGATGCCACCTTACCAAGGAGGGGGCGATATGATAAAAGATGTCTCTTTTGAGAAGACAACTTATAATGTATTGCCTTTTAAATTTGAAGCAGGAACACCTAATATTGAAGCAGGTATATGTCTGGCTGCTGCCATTGATTATATTACGGAAATAGGTATCGATAGAATTAAAGTATATGAAGATGAGCTGTTGGCTTATGCTACGGAACAACTTCAAGATATCGAAGGTGTTCGCATTATCGGGACAGCGGATAAGAAGTCATCGGTATTATCTTTTGTAGTGGATGGAGTACATCCGTATGATATCGGAGTGATCTTAGATAAATTGGGGATCGCCGTAAGGACTGGCCATCATTGTGCACAACCTATCATGGACCAATTTGCTATCCCGGGTACCGTGCGTGCCAGTCTAGCCATGTATAATACAAAAGAAGATGTTGATACTTTTATCGCGGGCCTTAAGCGGGCGCTGAATATGTTGCGGTAAAATTCAGTGACGAGTTTAAAGTGACGAGAGAATAGCGAAATTTCTAATATTTTAAAAGAAAAATGACAATAAATGAGATACAGGACGAATTGATTGAAGACTTTGCTTTCTATTCGGACTGGATGGAAAAATATGAATATATCATTCAATTGGGGAAAGAATTGCCTCTTATTGATGAAAATCTGAAACAGGATCAATTTATTATAAAGGGCTGTCAATCGAAAGTATGGTTGCACCCAGAGTTGAAAGATGGTAAGCTTTATTTTTCAGCCGATAGTGATGCGTTGATTACAAAGGGTTTGGTGAGTCTGATGGTCAAAGTATTGTCGGGGCATACCCCGAAAGAAATCGTTGATACGGATTTGTATTTTATCGATCAGATAGGGCTTAAGGAACACTTGTCTCCAACACGTGCAAATGGACTATTGTCTATGGTCAAACAGATGAAACTGTATGCCTTAGCCCTGCAGAATAGGTAGTATTTGTATCGGTTTTATAGAAAAGCCTTCGAACAATGATGTTCGAAGGTTTTTTTTATTTGGACTCTCCTAAAAACAGCCTATTTGACCACATACGAGCTGATTTTGTTAATTTTTTTAACCTAAAATTTATACTTGTTGTCCGTTGTACACTATAACGTTGTAGTAGATAATGCAACCGATTGCGTTTGCTTTACGCATTGTAGGTAGGGAAATATTGTAGTAGAATTGTGTAGCAATAGACTTGGGAAAAGGTCGAGCTAACCAAAATACTATACAGAATATAACCTGAAAATTAATTGTTGCATGAAATACATTTACTATTACTTACTAGCATTGGTGGTGGCTGGGTTAAGCTTCTCAGGAGAAGTTTGGGCTACGACAGATGTTTCTCTGAGAAAGGTAACATCATCGACCAGACAGCTGCAGGATACAACTAAAAAAGATACCATAGCTGAGGAGGAAAAGGTGATTATCTATAATGCCGATCCAACCAAATCTTACTTGGGTAAAGACACCGTGTTAACCAACTTTTTGTCTCGTATGCCTAATGTTACTTTACATCAAATGCTCAAAGGAGGAGTGGCTGGAGTCTATGTACAGGAGACATCTGGAGAACCAGGAACCATACAGCAAAATACGTTGATAAGGGGTGTCACACAACCCGTGTTATCTCCTTATGATGTTTCCAAGAATAAACCTTTAATTCTTTTGAATGGTATTCCATTGATCGAAGATGCTTCAATTGGTTATGATATACAAGATTATTCCTTGCAACCTATAGGTGCAGCTACGAGTTTACAGTCTATTTTTGATATCGAGAATATTGAATCTATTCACGTATTAAAGGACTATGCTACAACGGCAATCTACGGTCCCCGAGCTGCGAATGGTGTAATCTATATTACTACCAAAAATGCGAAACCAGGAGAACGGAAATTAAGTGTAGGTGGATATACTGGTTTTGCTATGCCAAACTCGGTGAGTACCATTAATGCCGATTGGGAAAAGAAATTCAGACAGCCTTTTTACGACAAGTACGCTACATTGGATCAAAAGGCGGCTTATCCGGCTTATCTAAGTGATTCCTCCAACGTTAATTTTTATGGACCGTCCAACTGGCCTGATTTGTATTATGGTGCGACACCATTGTATTCAGTGCATGGTAGTTTATTAGGTGGTGGCGAGCGAGCTAATTTTAGGTTCTATGCGGGACATACCAGTAACCAAAATTCGGCTGATGATACTGGGATTAAACGTTATCAAGGTGCGTTTTATATCAATATGTTGCCTACTAAATGGATGACCATATCTAGTATGCTGAATATGACCCGTTTGGATCGAGATCGTAATCGTTCGATTACGGAGCGACTAGGGGAAACCCGTTTTATTCCAGACATGTCTACTCCGCTTTCGCCGAATAAAGATATGTATGGACTGTTCCTGAATGAGTACGATAAAATTATTGATGATAACATCAATAGCAGTATGGTAGGGCAAATCGCAATCAATTTTGCGATTTTGAAAAATTTAAATTTCTCACCTAAGTTTTCGATGGACTATAACGAAAACAAGCGGAACGTATTCTGGCCATCTACCATCATGTCGGGTAATAATTATGTATCCAACTACTTAGGGACTAATGAAAGGATTGTTTTTGACAATACGTTAAGCTATGATCACCACTTCGAAGACAATAGCAACTTCTTGTTAGAGGCCGGGATGAGTTATCAGTCAGATGCTTCTAAGTATAACTATATTGTAGGTTATAAAGGCCCTAATGACTTTATTAAGATAAATTCGGTCGAAGGTAATTCGCAAAAGACGGAGTACCTGCGTGCCGTAGGTTTTACGCCTTTCTATTATTCAGATCGTATCTCTCACCGTTTGGCTTCGGTGTATGCCCGTGGTACCTATTCCCGTCAGGGGCAGTATCGTATCGCAGGTTTATTGCGTAGAGACGGATCGTCTCAGGTACAACCGGGACACCGTTGGTATACTTCGTATGCACTAAATGCAGACTATGACCTAAACTACCATTTAAAATCAGATATCTTAGATCAGCTTAAATTGGGGGCTTCTTATGGCCGTATGGGCAATATTCCTTTTTCAGACCGTGAAGCCGCAGGACCTCAGTATAGTCCCAATCTGGGATGGGAAGGAAACCGATCGGTATTTTCATACAACGGTATTGGTACGATCAACAGACCCTATTCTTCGGGGTGGGTAGGTTACGACCTTGGTTGGGCTTACACAGACCTAGCGAATGTATCGTTGGAACTGGAGTTATTGAAACAGTTCAACCTACGTGCTGAGTATTATAATAAGCATGCTAAGAATATGTTGATCGGGGTTCCTGCGATAGCAGAATCAGGTTATAACACCGCGATCAAGAATGGAATGGCGGTAAAGAATACCGGTGTAGAATTGACATTAGGCTATAAACTGTCACAAGGCGTGGATGCGAAGTTTGGGTGGAATTCAAGTTTTAATATAGCGTATAATACCAATAAACTAACCCAACTTCCGGATGGACTTGAGGGGATAACAATAGGTTCAAACAGGTTGGAGGTCGGTGAGCGTATAGATCGCTTCTGGTTGTTAAAGAATGAGGGTATCTTCCATAAGGATTTGGATGTACCGGTAAACGCTAGCAACTACAGCATATTGACCTATAATGGAGGAACAAGCTTTAAGGCAGGGGATCCAAGATGGAAAGATCAAAATGGGGATTTTAATATTGATAATAATGACCGCATAATGATGGACAATGTGATTCCGAAATATGTAGGTGGTTTTTATAATCAGTTTACGTATGGTAATTTGGATTTGAGCTTCCAACTGTACTTTAATTTGGATAGGGCTATTATCAACAAACAGGCCGCAAGGTATTTTGACTTTGCCAATATGGATGAGGCAAGTGACATTACTGCAGTTCGTGATATCACGTTCTGGGAAAAGAATTTTGATGATCAGGCGTATCCGTTGTATAATCCATGGTCTTCAGTAACACCGTACCAGGCTGAGCAGGATATGTTTATGGAAGATGGTTCTTTTGTCAAATTGCGCAATCTTTCGATAGGTTACGATTTAACAAAAGTAGTCAACGCTACAAAAAATAGATTTGACCGGGTGTATGTTTACCTATCGGGCAACAATTTGTTTACCCTAACAAAATATTCGGGCAGAGATCCCGAGTTGGTCAATTACTATGGTTATGATACGGGGATGGGGGTACGTATACCACGCACATTTAATTTGGGTGTTAAACTAGATTTTTAAGGAAATGATGAATAACGATATAAAAAAAGTATTGACATCGCGCTGGTTAAAGCAGGGCTTAGTGCTGTTGACTTTGTCTTCTACTACGCTGACTTCATGTGATAGTCTTTTGGAGGTCGACTCGCGTCATATTGTGAACGAAGAGAACAAATGGAAAGATATTAATGATGCGCGTGCTTCGTTGATGGGCATATATGGGCTAGTTCGTACTGCACTTTCCGAAAATAATGCGCAATGGGTCTATGGGGATTTACGGGCTGGTGATTTTATTGCTCCTGAAAAGCGTGAATTGCAGGAGGTTATTGAAGGTAACCTGACATCCTCTAACGCTCTGATCACGAATCTGAGCAGCTGGCGCAAGTTTTATGCAGCAATTAATGCAGCAAATCTTTTCATCAGTAATTCGGAACGTATTGTAGCTAAGGATCCGCAGTATACTGAACTGAATAATAAAATTGATGTGGCGCAAGCTCGCGCATTAAAGGGATTTTGCTATTTTCAGATAGCCAGGATATGGGGAGATGCTCCGATTTGGGATAAAGCTTATGAAGGTAGTTTTCCAGCTATCGAAACTTCTTCATCCGATCAGGTATTGGCTTATGCCGAGCGCGAATTGAAAGCGGCAGCAACGGTACTTCCGTATCGCTACGGTTCTAAGGAAGACGAGATATATGCTATTGAGAAGTATCACGGTTCGAGTTTTGAAAATTGGGACGGTGTATTGTTCAATCGCTTATCTGTGAATGCTATACTAGCTCACCTGACTGCCTGGCAAGGCAAATACCTGGAATCTTCGGTTTACTCAGATTTTGTATTGACGAATGCAGCCAAGGCGGTAGCCACCTATGCAAATAGTGCTACGTTTACCTCCCCTGAAGGTTATTTCTTTGTATCTTCAAATTCGCACTTAGTTGCATTTCCTTCTAAATGGTCTGCATTGGAGGCCTCTTTCGAAGGACATATTGAGCAGCTGACTCTGTCAGCACCTCTAGTCAGTAAGCCCAAGCCAGATATCTATATCCCGATTGAGCGTATTATGCAAATTTTCCACGAGCCCAAGGACTTGCGTTTTCACGTAAATGAAACAGGGCAAACGGTGACCAGCTACTTTTCTGAGGTTGGTGGAATCAGACCTATTTTCAGTAAGATAAAGGTGATTCGCGGGGGGACCACAGATGGATCATTCCCACTGTTTAGTTCGACGTTGGTTTTCAGCCGTCTGGAAGATATGGCGCTTTTACGTGCGGAAGCTTTGGCGGTACTTGGTGGAAATGATGATGCCGTAAGAGGGCTTTTGAACCAAGTTCGTAGATCCCGGGGCTTGCCTGAAGTAGGACAAAATGTAGATGTGATCAACGAGATCTTTGAAGAAAGAAGACGGGAGCTGATGGGAGAGGGCTGGCGTTGGTTTGATTTAGTGCGTTATCATAAGATCAAAAAGCAGGATAGCCAATTCGTTAAACTTATCAATGAAAAAGGGATTTACTGGCCTATCGCACAGGAGGTGTTAAACAATAATAGATTGTTAGATCAGAATCCGTACTGGAAAAATTAAAATGGCAGAGGATATGAAAAGTATTAAATATATTATAATGCTCGTTGTTGCGGCTAGCTTGTTATTCAGTTATAGCTCCTGTAGCAAGCATACCGGATATTATGATTTTGAAAACAAGGAAAATCAGTATGCCGGGTCTACGTTGGACTATTTTAGATCCAAACCGGGAACCTACGATTCTTTGCTACAGGTATTGGATCTGTTACCTGAATTTAAGGAAGGGCTCTCAAGTGATTCATTGACAATTTTTGCACCGACGAATGCTTCTTTTCGATTGGCAATTACAAATCTAAATCTAGTCCGGAAAACGCAGAATCGCCCTGATCTGAATTTGAAAACATTGAATCGGGTGGAACTTGATACCTTATTATCGAAATATATCGTACAGGGATTGAAGCGTACCGCAGACATGGAGTTTGTAGACGGTCTGGACATGACAACCTCTAAATACGAAAAGAATATGCACGCTCAACGGATTAAACAGGATGCTTCTGGTCATGTAGGCGGAGGATTGGTTACGGTATATTATACCGACAAAAAAGACTCTAAGTTTGAGTTAAACTGGGTACGGGCAGCCACGCAGGCGGTTAACATAAGTACTGACAAAAGTGTGGTGCATGTATTAGCCAATGGGCATGAGTTCGGATTTGGTGATTTTCTTACTAAAATGAATAAATAGCAACATGAGAAATAGAATAGTATATATAGGGATTCTCTGTACACTGTTGGCAGTTACCTATGGATGTAAGAAAAATTTTCCACAGGATTTAGACGCTTTTAGTTTGGATATGAACTTTACCCAGCAAGAGTATACGCCTACCTTGGGTAGAAACACTGTTTATCAGGGTAATTTTAATGCAGGTGAATCGTCTTTGCCGCTTTCGTTTCGCATATCGGCGGTGCGTACGTTTGATGGTAAGGAAGCACCTGAGTTGTCTAAGTTATTTCCCGTATCAATCTGGAAAGAGCGATATACCGGAGAGGAAAAATCAATTGAAGAGATACGTGCCAAGCGGGATACTGTGATGCGCCCTTTATGGGAGATCGGCGAACGCTCTGGTACATTTACGATGTGGAGTACGGCCAATTCCAATATCTTAAAAGTTGCACCAGATTCAGGCTACGTATTTGATGTGGAAGTTGCCAGCTCAGGGGGACGACGTTATTTCCGAAATCTAAAGCTAAAACCTACCCGTGAAGAAGCATATAGTAGTAATTTTTTTGTGTATAACCTTTTAGGTGCCGAGAAGCGTAATATACTTTTCGGTGCTCAGGTATGGTTTAACCGTGTTGGTGAAGGTAATAGCATTACCTTCAAGATGCTGAACCCGGACCTGACACCTATTTCTATGGATAAATGGAATACTACGGATTGGGATAATCTGGTTCATGGATTTAATAAACGCTTCTCGGCAGATAAGAGTTCCGTAACTTATGATGTAGAGTATCCAATACCTTTGGTACCTACCATTAACACGAAGTACAATAACGGAGAGCAGACTTCTGTTTTGTTTACTTTCGATCGTATTGGTTTTGGCGGTTTACGTCAGCAAAACAGTTTGGCATTCCCTTTCAGTATTCACCAACCTGGAGCCTGGGAGGTAGTTATTTATTTTAGTGAGGAGGCTCCTCTATTTGAAAACGATTAAGACGCTGTATCAAATGAAGAAATATATATTAACGCTTGTATCGCTTTTATGTACTGTTGCTCTTTTTGCACAGGGCAATATAACAGCATCCGGTTTTGTACAGGACGCAACCAGTAAACAAGGTATTTCCGGTGTTACCGTGCGTTCCACGAAGCTTGCTAAGGTGGTAGGTACCACGGATAGAAAGGGGTATTTTAGAGTTTCAATACCTGCAGATGATGAGATTCAATTCTCTAATATGGAATACGAGGTAGCTAAAGAAAGCCTTGTCGGCAAGAAATTGTTTGTTTTTACCGTGTATTTGGATAAAAAGCAGAACGCGCTGGAAGAAGTGGTTGTACAGGGCTATACAAGCCGTACACGCGAGACAATGACTGGTTCTACCGTACGTATAGACGGAAAGCAGTTGCAGGACAATCCGGTGTCAAACGTGATGCAGATGTTGCAAGGTAAGGTAGCGGGTATGAATATACAACTCAATTCTGGACAACCAGGGACACGAACATCGGTAATGGTGCGTGGTCTATCCAATATTTCCATGAATGGGGCAGGAGCAGATGGCTTTTTGACACCAACTTCACCTCTTTATGTAGTAGATGGTGCACAGGTTGATGATAATACCGATTTTAATTACGGATTTAGTTCACAGGGAGCGGGTATTAGTCCCATTTCGCTGATTCCTCCCGAAGATATTGAATCCATTGACGTGTTAAAGGATGCGGCAGCTACCGCGCTTTATGGATCACGTGGTGCCTATGGAGTAATTATAATTACGACTAAACGTGGTAAATCAAAAACACCTATTATTCAATATACCACCAATCAATTTTTTAATACAGTTCCGAATTTGAGAGATGTTTTAGGCGGTGTAAACGAAAGATATTCCCGTATTAATCAAATCATGAATTACGGTGGGGATATTTGGGCAGCAAGGGATGAAATACAGAATAGCCAATTATTGTCTGATAGTCTTAATCCGTATTATAACAATTCTACGAATTGGCAGGATGTATTTTATAAGTCAACCTATAACCAGACCCATAATGTGAATGCTTCTGGGGGGGATGTGACGTTTAACTATAAAATCAATGGCTCTTTTTATAATGAAAAAGGAATTATCCAGAATACTGGTTTCAGCCGGTATACGTTAAATATGCAATCAGAGTACCGTCCTAGTGAACGTTTTCGGTTATCGGGTATTATGTCGGGTAACTTTGGTAAGCAGAAAGTAGGAAGTGGTAATTCGGTTACTCAAGGTGGTGTTGCTTCAGCAGCTTCGGCTTCGTCTTTGTTGCCATCGCCTAGCTCATCCTTTATCAGTAACGACATTTTGGCAGCCTTGACTGGTCGTAATGATGACCGTACTAATGATTTGCGAGCAACCTTGGATTTGGATTTTGAAGTATTGAAAGGTCTGCGCGCCAGCAATAATTTTAGTTATAGTTATAATACGACACGTAAAGATCTTTTTACCCCAGCTATAGCCAATGATAATATTTCTTCTGCCTACAATTTCGATGGACAGCGTAATACTCTATATAACTTGACACGACTCAATTATATCAAGGATTTTAAGCGACATATGTTATTGGCCTATGTATTTAGCGAGTTGAACATGACCGATTTTATGTCTAAAGCGATGAAACGTTCTGGTTTTGCAAATGATCAGTTGGAAGGTCCCTTTGGTTTCAACGCGGGTAATGCACTAGGTGGGATACTTAATAATACTTCGGAGGTACGTAGTGCCGGTTTCGCCGGAGCAGCAAGTCTAAATCTATTCGATAAAAAGTACGTATTGGATTTTACATACCGTTTTGACAAGTCTTCGGCTGTAGGTGCAGAAGTACCTTGGGTTAAAAATCCATCGATTTCAGCACGCTGGAATATGGAAAAGGAAGAATTTATGTCCTTCCTGACCGAATCTGGTACGTTGGATTATCTGGCATTACGTGGATCTTGGGGTAAAAATATTGTACCTACAGGTACTGTATTTGACGCTAACGGTAAATATCAATATACTGGATTTTTCAATAATAATCAAACCATTGGATTTTCTTGGGGACAGATGCCTAATACCCGATTGGTACCTTCAACCACTACCCAGATGAGTGGTGCATTAGAGTTCGGTTTGTATGGAGGGCGTATTAATGCTACTTTGGAAACCTATTATAAGCAGGTTGATAATATGTTGTGGACAAAGCCTTTAACCAATCACAATGCTTTCGGTGAGATCAAGACCAATGAGGTGAGTACCGTAAACTACGGTTACGAGTTTGACCTGAGGTTTAGACCACTTCGTCCAGAGAGCGAATGGAAGTGGGATGTAACGTTGACCGGTGCCTGGAATGATGATATATTGACCAGCTTACCGGATGGCAAGCGTACTTACACGGTGTACGACAATAATCTAAAGTACCATACCTTGTATCGTTTGGGACGTAATTCCATGTCTTTTGTCTTGTTTGACTACCGTGGTACGTTTGCTACTGATGCGGAAGTGCCGGTAAATCCTTCGACTGGAGAGCCTTATAAAACTGCAGAAGGTTATTATTTCCAAGGGGGAGATCCATATTGGACAGATTTAAATGGGGATTATATTTTAGACGACCAAGATTTAGTCGTGGTTGGTAATGCGCAGCCGAAAATGACAGGTGGTATCAATACCAACCTACGTTACAAAGGATTTTCGTTGACTACACAGTTATCCTACACTTATAAGCGTGATGTGATCAATGCAGCATTAGCGGCACAGATGGCATCCTATGGTACCCCTTTTGGTAAGTCTGGAGGTCGTAAGGAATCGGCTTTACTGCCATTGGATCGTTATGATTTCTGGACCACGTACGGACAAATAGCAGGATTACCTAACCCGTTTGATTATCAGCGTACAGCTATCCGTCCTTTCCGTGCCAATCAAACGCTCTTTATGGAGGATGGATCCTATCTGAAAATTAATTATGTGACATTAGGATATAATTTTCCAAGACAATGGACAGAACGCTACAATGTGACTTCGGCCCGTGTATATGTGACGGGTAATAACCTCTACACATTCTCGAATTATTCGGGCCCAAACCCAGAGTTGGTGACCAGTTCAGGTTATGACCGTACAGATGGTTATCCTACAGCACGTAGTTTTACATTAGGATTAAGTCTGCAGTTCTAAAAATGATAAAAAGAAAAGAAATGAAGAATTTGAAATTTGCTAGAATTGGCGTTATGTTGGCCCTCATGTTTTCTTTGCTAGGCTGCCAGAAATTTCTGAACGTAGAGCCTAAAGATAGTTTATCGGGAAATAATTTCTGGCGTAATGCAGGTGATGCAGAAACGTTCACCTTAGAAGTCTATCGTTTGTTTCGTTATGGTGTAGGTATCGAGCGGCCCACCATGTTGGCTGGAGATTTTCGAAATGCGCCTGTGCTTAAAACAAATAGCTATCCGAATCGTACGGATATTAACATGATTTCGGCTGGATTGATAAAAACTTTGGTCGGTACGGTTCGTACCGAAGGAGCAGGGGTTGAAAATACATTCTGGGCAACACATGTGTACTGGAATAGAATGGACGACTGGGTGCCGCATTATAAGGTTATTCAGTCTGCCAATATTTTGTACGAAAAAGTACCGATGATTGCAGAGAACGATGCTTCGATTTCGCCTGCTGTGGTCAAGCGTTATCAGGCAGAGGCGGTATTTATGCGCTGTTTAACTTATTTTTTCCTAATCCGTCTATATGGTGATGTGCCTTATTATACCAATGCCTATAATCAGGATCCGTTGCCGCGTACAAATCACGTTGAAGTTGCTAAACGTTGTATTGCCGATTTGCAAGCGGTGAAAGATGATCTTCCTTGGACGTATAAAGAACCTGCAAATCATGCTGTACGTGCAATGCGAGGATCGGCTATAGCTTTGCTCATGCATCTTAATATGTGGTGTGCGGGGTTTGATGAGGGGAATAAACGTCTCTATTATGAGGCTACCGATCTTTTAGGAGATGAATTGCTGCATGTCGGTATGGAACAGGAAGGTGCTTATGCCTTATTGCCTATAGACCAGACTTCTTCAATTTTTAACGGACGCTCGAAAGAAGGCTTGTTTGAAATCCCTACTAACCCGAATTACCAGTCTAATACTAGTTCGGGTAAAGAGCAGATCGAAAATTTCCGTAGGCATTTTGTGGGACACGTGTTGCACCAGCCTTACTTTGTGTTAAACAGTTCAAATCCGGATAAGAGTGAGGTGGCTTATTCGTCCACTTATATGTCCACTATATACCCAGAAGGTGAACCAGACGGGCGTATTACGGAATGGTTTACCAAGGACAATAACCCAATTGCTAATATGTACAGTGGTACCTCTGCCTTTCAGTGTTTTAAGTTTTTCAACTTTGCTTACGGTAATGCGAATACACCACAATCGGTAGGATTCTCTCAGATTGTATTCCGTATGTCGGATGCTATCTTATTGCAGGCTGAGGCCGTAGCTAATTTGGGTACAAATGATGGCAAGGCTGTAGAGCTGTTGAATATGATCCGTTCGCGTGCCAAAGCAGGCTTGTATCCGGGAATAAATAACTATGACAATAGTATTCGGGATGCTATTTATTGGGAGCGTTGTAAAGAGTTGATGGGTGAAGGTCATTACTACTACGATTTGGTACGTACAGGCAAGCTTATGGATCCGACTTATTGTTTTCGACCTATGAGTTATGCTGCTTTTCTGCAAGGTGCCTGGACTTGGCCTATTAATGCAAAGGCGACGAATAATAATCCGTTTATGACGTTGAACGAATATTGGAAATAAAAGTATAGATACAACCATGAGAAAGATATTATTGTATATGAGTGTTATTGGTTTCTTTTTGGCATCCTGTCAGAAAGATAACTATTATCAGGATTCGGGAACGCATAAAGCGGAGTTTGATGGTACTATTATGCAGTACCTGGACTCCAAAGCGAAACGTCCTATTGATCTTTTTGATACTTTGGTGCAGGTGATCCGGTATGCTGGGTTGGAAGAAGTACTGGACAAAGAGCGGGTAACTTTTTTTGCGGTCCCGGACCCAAGCATCATCCGTAGCATGCGTAGTCTAAATAGCTACCTGTACCTTACAGGGCAGGACACTGTTAAAAGTTTTAAAGCGGTCAAGCCGGAGGTGTGGAAGTACTATTTATCCCAGTATATTGTTAAAGGGGATTATGGACTTATTGATTTTCCACAGGTGGATACCTTGGCGCTATATGCCTTTCCCGGACAGCTTTATCAGAGTTATAATACCAAGGAGCCTATCAATGTAGGTGTGGTATACCATGATCTGGAGAATGAGGGAGGTATTAAAATACCGTATAAAGGACAGCGTCAGATTTTGATCTCCTATATACCGGATTTTGCGGAGCCTAAAAAGGGATGGGTTAATGCTTTCATCAGCTCATCCAATATCAAACCTCTTAACGGTCGTGTACATGTCATCAATTATAATAAACACGGTTTTGGCTTTGATGCCTACCGCTTTGTACAAATGGCAATAGAAAAAGGAATAGATTACCAAGCAAGCGATAAGTAACATGAAGAATAAGCTATATATAGGATTGAGCAGTGTTTTCCTAGTGTTAGGAGCCTGTAGAGATCGAGAAGCATTGGGTCCGGATCCTTATGCGGGTGGAAAAGAAGCGTTGGGCATTCGGTTTGCTGATGCCTTGCCCTACCCGAGTCAAGGACGTGAGGGTACTGCCATGACTTTTAGGGTATCGGGAATCAAAGAAGAGTATAAGAGCAAAATGCAGTTTGTGATCAATGGTCTTGAAGCATCGATTACATCGGTAACGGATTCTACATTGACAGCAGTACTACCTGCAGATGTAAGTACTGGAGGAACCCGGTTGGTTATTGATGGGCAGATTTATCCTGGACCTGTATGCCGTATATTGGGTAATGTGGATATCGACCCTTTATTCAATGCAGGGATAGGTTCCAATGGAACAATATCGACAATAAAGCAGTTGGGCAACGGGCAGGTATTTATCGGTGGCTTTTTTTCGGATTACAACGGGGCTGCTTCGCGGGCAAGTGTTAATGGCTTGGCACGTATTACGGTTAACGGCGAGTTTGTACCCTTAAGTGCTTCAGGCAAAGGAGCTGAACAAGGGAGTATAAATTCCATCCACCAGATAGGTAATGACGAGTTATTATTGTCGGGTAGTATCAAAAGTTACAACGAGATTAAGTTGATCAATAATATTACTACCGTCGGACTCGATGGAGGATTGAAAATGAAAGAGGTGGAAGTGCTGAATGTCACGTCCGATCCGGAAAAGAGTAAAATGAAAGTTCCTGTATTCAACGGTGGCGTAGGTATACCGGCTTATAAAACTTATGTATATAATGGTGCGGTTACGGCATTGGGCAATTTTGGAAGCTACTTGGATTATTTTTATCAGCGCTCTACGGTAGATCAAATCATACAAGGCATTACAGAGGTAGGTGGATTGGTGCGTATGGATATGACGGGTGCCTTGGACCAAACTTTTAATATGGACAAATCTGTCGTGCCCAATAAACCGAACCGGGGTGTTGAGGGAATAATACAGGACGGTTTTATGCAGGCAGATGGTAAATTGATTGTTGCTGGACGATTAAGCCGTTATAATAATCAATCTGTTAAAGGAAATATTATCCGTATCAATACTGATGGAAGTCAGGATGTTACTTTTAACGCCGGAGCGGCGGGAGCTAACGAGACCGTATTTACGATAGTGGGTACGACTTCTGGAAAATTATTGGTTTTAGGTGCCTTCACCACATTCAATGGTGTAGCTGCAGATGGTTTAGTTCTGTTGAATAACGATGGAACTGTAGATCCTAGCTTTAAAAGTCTGGGGTTTGAAGGAGGAAAACCTAACTACGCGAAACAGTTGAGTAACGGTAAGATTCTGGTATCGGGAACCTTTACGAGATACGGTGGCGTGATCCGCGAAGGTTTGTGTATTCTGAATCCAGATGGTACGCTGGCATCGGGTTATAACAATACCGGCAAGTTGGATGGTTATATTTTTGATGCAATAGAAGGTACAAACAGTAAAGGACAAAAGACGGTAACGCTGGTGGGTACAATCAAGCGTTTTAACGGAAAGAGCAATATCGGTAATATTATGCGTCTGGCATTTACAGAGGCTAAGTAATCAAAAGGAGAGAGGTTATGAATATATTGAATACCATAATGAAACTGAGATACGGGCTCCTCTGCGGAGTCGTAGGGATAGGTTTATTGAGTTCTTGTAATAAAGACTTTGCATCAAAGCTGAATTTTGATGAACAGCCCTCAACTAATAAAATACAAGGAACCAGCTATAAGATTGCTTATCTGGTTGTCGAAGGCGGTGTAGGGATGATTGCTTCCCAGCAGGCCTCGGATATTGGAACTATGCCTACACTGGGAGATCTAAGTACACACGCCATGGTCTCTTGGAATGGGGTTAGTGCAGCCAATGGGGATGATATGACGGCTTATGCTGATCTGTTGACCGGGGTAGAGTATGCTAAGCATAAGGTCAATACTACTGGTGGCAGTAATGGTCTTGCGAAATACCCGACATTGTTTAAATATATCGGTGATAATACGGATTCGCGCATGGCGTTTATCAGTTCGAATAATAGCTTGGCGGCATTAGTCAAATCTACGGACGTGGACAACTACGCCTTGCAGAATACAGATGTTGAGGTTACGGCTAAAGCGGTTGAGGAGTTGAAGCGCGATGATGCAGGGTTGGTCGTGGCAACTTTTAAAAATGTGGATGTGGTTGGAAAGGCTTCGGGCTATGGTAGCAATGCTTATATCGCTGCATTGGGTGATTTTGATAAACAATTGAAAAGTATTGTTGAGACAATAGAAGACCGTAAGTCCTATAGTAATGAGAAGTGGTTGATTATCGTGACGTCTACAAAAGGGGGAGGCTATGTGTTGCCACCAGATCAGAATGACGGGTCTATTTTCGCACAACCAGCACGCAATAACTTTGTGCTGATTTACAATCCTCAGTTTGCCTTTAAATCCTACGAGCGTATGCAGACTGTAGATCCAGCTTGGGTGAGTTCGGCTGTTAAATATTCTGAATCTTCAGGTGCGGCTGCTCTTCCTGTCGATAGAGCAACGTTATATAATTTTGGCAAAGGAGCCGATGCCGGAGATTATACCATTCAATTGAAATTAAAGGTACATGAAATGGCTGGACGTAATGGCAAGGCAGGTACACCGCAGAACGGAGTTATATTTGGTAAGATGAAGAATTCTGCTAATTTTCCACTTGGATGGTCGATGACCTATAATGGTGGTAGTGGTTGGCGATTTATAGGAAATGCATCTGGTGGTGCCAATTATGCTGCAGACGGTGGTGCTTTTGATCTGGATACCTGGTATACATTGACTGTTAAAATATACAAAAGCGGGGCAGACCGTGTGGTCAAACTTTTTAGAAATGGGGTGCTACGAAGTACCGTTACAAATTTTGCGGCTAGAGATTTAAGTTCGAATGATCCGCTCCAAATGGGATTTCAAGAAGGTAGTTATGGTACGAATTCCGGTTTTGTACATTCCATAGCTGATGTCAGAATTTATAAAGCGGCTATTCCAGATGATGTTATTGCTGCTATATCCTGCAGCACAATGCCGGTTCCATCGAGCCCATTTTATACGAATTTGATCGGATACTGGCCAGCTAATGATGGGGGGATGGTACTGAAAGATAAAAGTGGAAATAAGCGCGATTTCGATATGACAGGGACATATGTATGGAACAGCTTTTCGGAGCGTTCTTCATCGTTGTGTCCGACTCTTCCGGATAATCCTGAGCAGTACGTCATCCGTTCAGTAGATGTACCTCGATTGATTTATGCTTGGTTTAATTTTTCGGGTATTGATCGATTTGATCTAGATGCGCAGGTGTGGAACCCAATTTTTGTTAATCCTTAATTTTGAACACGATGAATATAAAACGAGTAATTTTGCTGTCTTCTTTGACCTTAGGTCTTGCCGGAGGAATGGCTTCCTGTTCAAAGGAATATGGATATGATTTTGAAAATGGTTATAACTCCGGTGAGTATGAGGATACCGTATCCGTGAATGTGGATACCAATCGCTTTAAAATAGACTATTCTAAATATACACAAGCTCGGTTATTCCCAGGGTTGGTAGGGGATAAAGAACCTAGACTAGAGAATTTCGTAGTCCCCGTCGATTTGAACTACGAGGAGATCCGTTCTTCTGATTTACGGATTTCTGTTGCTCCAGGCGCATGGCAGAGTACCGGGGTGTATGCGCCTGCAGGTGAGCTGATTGTTATCGATGTACCTATGGGGGTCTATGGATTGGCGGCTCAAATTGGTGCTCATGTAGCAACGAGTGCAGATGGTATCGAATTTCCACAGCGGGATCTTACGATCTATAATCAGCAAGTGCTATTTCCAGGTAAGAACTATATGCGCAATCTGTATGGCGGTTTAGTCTATATTATTCCATCTCGGCCATTAGGACGCGTGGTAGACTTGCGCTTTTCTGGCGTGGCCAAAGCGCCGAGCTTCAAACTGGGAGTAACAACGAACGAGGAATGGAAAGCTATGGTGGAGAAGTCGACTGTGCCTTGGTTCGAATTAGAAGGTAAACGTGTGGTATTCACCGTTCAAACGGAAAAACTAAAGCGTTTTCCTATTCCAGACCCTACTGTACTGATGGAGACTTGGGATCAGTCGATTCGGGAAGCTTATTGGGATTGGACGGGAATGACGGAAGGAAATCCAGATATAAGACATCGAGCTCCGTTTAATAAGTGGCGTATTGTACACGACGTATTGTTTAAGCCAGGGGTAGCTCAGGTTTCTGGCTATCCGGTCCGTGCAGGGAATACAGATAACTATTTCAGACAAGCATCCGATGTAGAGGCTGTAAAATATGCCAACTGGGGTACATACCACGAATTGGGACATAATATGCAGATGGGATCAACCTGGAGTTTTGCGGGGAATGGTGAGGTGACCAATAACTTATTTAGCTTTAAAGTGTCTATGCTCCACGGCAAGCAGAATTATAAGATTGCAGAAGTATGGAGTAAGGCGGTTCCTTATATTGCTGCAGCAAAAAACCGTGGAACAGGAAAAGATTCAACAAATTGGGCAAGCATGGATGTGGTTGATAATAAGTACAAAAGTCAGGCTCATGATATTCGTTTGATGATGTGGGCACAGATTTTGGAGAAATATGGTTATGATTTTATGACTTATATCTATAAACGTGGCAGAGAGGCGCGATTTACGTCCATCAACGATCAGTCAAAGATAGATTTCTTTTATGAAGCATTATCTGAGTTTACAGGAATAGATATGGAGCCTTATTTAAAAACTGGTTGGGGAATCTATCCAAGTGCTGTCTCAAAAAAATATATTGCAGAAGAAAAAGGACTGCCTTTGTTGGATCGTAAGGTGTGGAATTATAACCCTGTTACCAAAACTGGGGGAAATGAGCCTTACGATGGATCTCCATATAATAAAGATTTCTGGCAAGTGTCGGTGAGTTCAAATCACGTTGGAGACGGTGGAGGAGCGGCAGCGCTTATCGATAACGATCCTAACACATTTTGGCATACTCCTTATTCAGGAACTATTCTGCCTTGGCCACACTTTTTTACACTGACCTTTACTTCTTCCATAGATATCGCTGGTGTTAAATTATATAACAGACATAATAATGCTGCTGATGCTCCAAAGAATTTTAAAATTCAATCCAGTACAGACGGGATTAATTTTACAGATGTGTCTAACACGTTTGTTATGGTTACCGGAAATGGTGCTACAGCGGAATTCAGACTACCGCAGAGCATAAATACGAAATATATCCGAGTATTATTTTTAAACGGTCAAGCAGGCAAGGCTTTTATGAACTTAGCGGAAGTTGATATTTTAAAACCTTAATTAAGAAATTATGAACGCAAAATTTAAAATATGTCTGATTGTATTGTTCACCAGCCTATGTGGTCTGAACTCATGTAAACAATACTATGATCCCCCTCTGGTATTTGAACCTGATCCGGGGCAGAATCTGAGCAGAGACAGAAAAGTATTGTTGATATCGATTGATGGTTTAGCTGGTTTGGAATTGAAAAAATATACACCGGCTAATATGACGAAGATGTTAGCGAACGCTAAATATACCTATGAAGGAATAGCAGATGCGAATACGCATGATGCTGCTTCATGGACAACCCTATTAAGTGGAAAGGGGAGTTCTAAGCATGGTGTAACAGGCAATAGTTTTATTGCTGGTGAAGACGGTGACGACGACGATATACACGGCCACGAAGGCAACGGAACATCTACAGGATATATTTCAGTATATCAGCGGCTGTTAGAAACAGGCCGCTCACTGAAGACACTATCGGTAAGTTCTTGGAATGAGTTGGATCAATACCTATTTAACTTATCGGACGAGAACGGAGTCGTTGCTTCGGATGAGGCGGTAAAAACCAAGGCTGTAGATCGAATTAAGAACGGAGAGGATAATCTAGCATTCTCGGTAATCAATTTCAGAGATGTTAACGAAGCGGGTAAAAGTGGTGGGTTTTCTTTGAACAATGCTGCATATAAAGCGGCTTTGGATCAGATTGATGGATACGTAGGTGAAATTTTGAATGCTGTTTCGGCAAGAAAGCGGAGTGAAAAGGAAGATTGGTTGATCATTGTTACGTCAAATCATGGAGGTATTGATAGAAGCTATGGTGGGGCTACTTTTGAAGAACGTAAAGTCCCTCTTATTTTTTATAACGCTAATTTTGTAAAGCAGGAATTTGTTGTTGAGAATTTAGGACAGTTTGTTCAATTGGGCGGGCCTTGGGGAACTCCCATCAGAGCACTTGTTCCTGCTGATAAAGCGACTGTTTTTAATTTTGGTACAACGGGAGAGTATACGGTACAACTTAAAATAAACTTAAAAGACAGAGGTGGGGTATGGCCAGGTTTCTTCGGGAAAAAAGGTACTACAGAAAATACAGGAAGTAATCCAGGTTGGGCCTTTATGTTTCACGATCCCGTTGGAGGGCCTAATTGGAGGCCTATTATTGGACATCAAAGCGCTGCTCCTGTATCACAGTTAGGTAGTGCACCTGTAAGGCTTCAAGAATGGACGACCATTACGATGAAAATTTTCGAGAAAGACGGAAAACGATATGCGAAAAATTTTACAAATGGTAGTACTCCAACCACCGCTATGGAAATAACAGGTCGAAATTTGCAGAATAACGAACCTCTGATTCTAGGAGGGATGAAAAGTTGGCAAAGTGGTAATACCGCAAATTTTGACGTTTCCGATATCCGTATTTATAAAGCTGCACTTCCTGATGACTATATTGTGAATACATTCTGTAAGGGGGGAACTAAGGCTGGAGATGAGTATTATGATAAGTTAATCGCCTATTGGCCGGTTAGGGAGGGCAGTGGAGATTTGTTAAAAGATGTTGTTGGAAGCGCTGACTTTGTATTTGAACGTAGCCCTTTATGGTCTATTCTTCCTGCTAATTTTTGTAATGTGCAGGTTGAGGATAAAGCTACAAATACTCAAATTTTGCTGAATGCCGTTGACATCCTTCCACAAATCTTTTACTGGTTGAATGTGAAAACTGCTGATTCTTGGGGACTAGAAGGTAAAGTGTTCTTGGATGCTTATGAAAAGGAATTTATCGGTAAATAGGATCAATTGTAAAGACTAGTAATTATGAAAAGAATATATCAATATATCATATTTGGTTTTGTCGGTCTTTTGATTTTTGCCTGTGCAAAAGAAGGACTATGGAACCAAAATACGGAAGTGCCAGAATCGGAGAAAGGGACTATAACTGGCCAGTTAATCAATGATGATAATAACCAGCCTTTAAAGGGAATCAAAATTCTTTTTGAGAGACAAACTAAAAAGGATGGAAGCAATACGTTTGTAGATACGGTAAGTACGGATGTAGAAGGTAAGTTTTCCTATAGCGTTCCTTTTCCAAATAAGGTACGTTTAGTTGTAAGAGATACCGGTCGTTATCACGCTGATACAACATTTGTGGAAGTGCTGGAGCATAGAGACTATCCAATTGTAATGAATAGTCATCCGAGATTTGGTACTTCAAATATTAGTGTAAAGCTGTTGAATGAAAATGAATTAGCTATGGAAGGTGTGAGTATTGCCTTGTATACAAGAGAGTCGAGTTTGGAGAGTTACTCTGCTGTAGACACATTTTTAACCGATGGGCAAGGTAATGTTTATTTCAAAGATGTGGCCTTTCCAGTCCGTTATAAAGTGGCTGTTGCTGAAAAAGAGGTCGCTTATGATATGGATGCTGTCGAAGGATTTTTACAGACGAAAGACGATTTGAATTTGACCTTACATAGTCGTGCTAAGTTTGGAAAAGCTGATGTAAAATTGGTTGCTAAATATTTTTATACGAATACCATCGCGACTAACGTGGAAGTATCTATTTCTTCGAAATCAATATTAGACGAGAACTTTTCAACACCACGAATTACCACTTTAAATGCTAATGGAGAGTTAAATTTACCTGGAATAATTTATCCATCCGAGATAAAAATAGCTGCAACGAATGCGACTGCTTTTCCTTTTGTGTCTACAACAGTGATTGTCGAAGAGTCGAATGCGAAACAACCAATTCCGGTAAATTTATTTGACTCTACTCCTCGTTATTGGGATATGACACCATCATCGGTTATAGCAGAAAACACATTGGTTGCTTTCTATGAAGGAGTTAGTGTACAGGAAATGGAGCTAGATAGTAAGGGGAATATCTACGCCGTGACTACGGACAATACGTTGGTACGAATAAAATCTGATGGCTCAGGACATAAAGTTTTAGCGACAGGTTTTACAAGCAGTTGGGGATTAGCTTTGGTGGATGATTATACTATGTATGTCGTAGAGAATACGAATGGTCATAGCGTCAAAAAGGTCGTGATCAATCCAGAAACAGATGTAGCGACTGTGACTCTTTATGCAGGAAACGGTAGTGCTTCAGGTACAGCAGATGGATCTGTAGTCGATGCTAGATTTAATAGACCTAGTGATGCTGTTTATGATGCATCGAGAAATTGTCTATGGATAGTTGAATGGCAGGGGCAGCGTATCCGCAAAATTGATCTATCGACAGGAACAGTAAGTACATTAGCGACAGGAACAGGTTTTGGATTTGGTGTCGCATTGACTAAAGATTATAAATACTTGTATATAGCTTCACATACGAGCCCTGCAGGTATTGTTAAATATGATATTGATAATAAAAAGATGTATACAGTACGAACTGGCTATTCTATTCGCCATCTTGCTATTGCACCAAACGGTGATATCTATTTTAATATTAACGGAAATTATCAAGGTAAACAATACAAGATTACAAAAGAAGTATTGGTAGATGGAAATGCCAATAATACCACTTCTACTTTTGAGACGATAGCAGGAAATGGCTCATGGGGTACGCTAAATCCTGTAGGATATGTCGGTTCGCCTAATACTATCTTGGGAACAAAGAACGTAGACGGAAGTCCCAATGGTATAATGTACGATCCTTATAGAGGCAGATTGTATTTTTCAGTTTCCGGAGATAGCCGACTGTATTATCTAAAGAATTCAGCTGTTCCTAACAATTAGTTCGTTTAGTGAATATGTTTTATTAGCGAAAGGTGTCAATTACGATGGCATCTTTCGCTCTTTAACTTATTTTCCTTTTTTAGTTTATACGTGCTACGTTTTATTTTAACTTCAATTTTCCTGTTTTCGACATTCTTTTTTTGCTATGGGCAAAGCAATCAAACCGTTTTGTTTAATCAGATTTTGAATGAAGTATACAATGAGCAACAGAAAGTCATTAACAATGTCGATGGGTTAGACCAGCATGTTGGAACCTATTTGTCTGAGTTGAACGTTGTGACAGGTCAATGGTCAGAATTTGATTATAAAGACCATAAACGCATTAACCCCAGCTGGATGCCTGTTCTGGAGCGAATGCGTTTAATGACGCTAGCTTATACCCACCCGAAAAGCAGGTATTTCAAAGATGGAAAGCTGCATAAAGCAATTAACAACAGTCTTCATTTTTTTACCTCTCAGCAGCCGCTACCTTATTGTGATAATTGGTATATACAAGGAATAACCCGACCGCAATCCCTGACCAAATGTCTAATTAATATGCGACTCTCGACAGAAGGATTGGATAAAGAGGTAGAACGTAACCTAATAAAGGCTATTTGCGTGGACACGGCGCTAAATAGTCCGGGAAGAAACAATCCTAATCATAAATATAACTTCGGAGCCAATAAAGCACAAATCGCCAAAGGATGGGTTATGATGGGGGCTGTATTGGAGGATACGAATATGTTGGAAATAGGTGTGAAAGAGGTTTATGCTCCTATCGAACGAACTACAGGGGAGGGAATCCAACACGACTTGTCCTATGATATGCACTACGGCTACCTCTATAACGGATCATACGGCGTTGATTTTATGCAGAGTGTAGTGGAGACCGCTTATATGATGAAAGACAGTCCCTACGCACTAACAGGCGAAAAATTAGTGTTATTTCGAAACTTTATAAAAGAGTCTATTTTTGGTTTAATGCGCGGTCCATTTATGGATTGGAATATACTAGGAAGAGGAATATCACGGATTAATGCAACTAAAAGAGATCTTTCTGAAATACTAGACAAGTTGATCGCGTTAGATCTTACTGCAGGAGAGGAATACAAAATAATTCGACGTAGGATATCGGGCTTAGAAGCACCTTCGTTTGGTATAACACCTTCTCACCGTCATTATTGGAAAACAGACTATACGGTACACCAACGTCCTGATTATACCTATTCTATTCATGCGGTATCCAATCGTAATTATTCACAGGAGATTGGTAACCAGGAGAACCTAAAGGGATATTGGGGGGCGCAAGGGACGACTAATCTACAGTTGGAAGGAAATGAATATTATAATATATTTCCAATTTGGAATTGGGCCAGACTTCCCGGCACTACACTGCCGGATAGTATTCCTCTACTCGAAAATAAAGCTCCGGGGACGGGTGATAGGAAAGGAACGTCTTCTTTTTCCGGAGGAGTTTCAGATTCATTGTATGGCGCGACAGCATACGTTGTTGAAAACGATTTGGGGACTTCCTATAAAAAATCCTGGTTTATGTTTGATCGCGAGATAGTCTGTCTGGGCGCAGGAATAAAAAGTGACCTTACTTTGCCCGTGAACACGACATTAAACCAGTGTTTGCTTGGGAAAGGAGCTGTTTTTATCCAAAAGAGAGGAAATCAGGAATCGTTGGTCAAATTTACAGGTGAGAAATATGTAGGCGAGATAGAAAGTGTATGGCACAATCGTGTAGGTTATTTTTTTCCGTCGGCTCAAACTGTTGATTTACGTGTTGAAAAAAGATCTGGAGATTGGCGCTCGATACGTTCGTCTCAGCAAAGAGAAAAAAGAGAGTCTGCATCGGTATTTCAGCTGGGGGTTCAACATGGTATTAAGGCAGACGCTGATTCGTATGCGTACCTACTGCTGCCAAATGTGGATAGTACAGCGAATATCCGGCAATTGGCGGAAGATAGTGGAGTCCGAATCGTGTATAATACGGAGAAACTGCAGGCTGTAAAGAATATGAAACTGGGCATTTGGCAAATGGTTTTTTATGATAGCTCAGCCCATTACGACGATGAGACTATTTGTGTCAAAACGGATATTCCGTCCATAATAATGCTTAAGAAAGTGGGAGACGGCCAATATAATTTACAGGTGTCAGATCCCACACAAACGTATAAAAAAGTATCTGTGTCGGTATTATTTAAGAAAAAGGGGCTGTCCAAGCATAGTATAATTGATTTGAATCACGCTCCGTATGCAGGACAGAGTAAATGGTTGACTTTGAGATTGTAATATCTGATTAGGGATATGTAGACGAGGTAATTGTCTCCAAGTCGATACTAAAATATAAATACGATTATGATTAAAAAAATAGTGTTTCTTTCGTTGATCTTTATGATTATGATGGACAATGTATGCCATTGTCAAACTAATCCTTTCGTCGGTAAAGTGGGGCCTGTAAAGATGGATGCCGGATTTTCGATGGACGATTATTGGGTCTGGTGTGGATCGGTTATTAAAGGTGAGGATGGACTGTATCACATGTTTGCGTCACGGTGGCCGAAAAAAAATCCTTTTCATCCTTCTTGGATGGTTTCCTCAGAGGTGGTGCGTGCATCATCGAGAACCCTTGAAGGTCCGTACGAGTTTCAAGAAGTGGTATTGCCGGCCCGGGGCGCCCAGTACTGGGATGGAAGGGCAACGCACAATCCGAGCATAACCAAGGTAGGTGATGAATATGTACTATTCTATATGGGATCTACCCATCCGTTTGATGATCCTAATTCTCCGGATCAGTTGACGCTAACCTCTGCTTTTGCCACTGTCGGTCGTGCCAACAAGCGGATCGGAATTGCTACCTCCAAATCCATCAAAGGTCCATGGGCACGTCGGGACACTCCTGTCTTGCCAACAAAACCCAACACCTTCTATAGCTTTTTGACATCGAATCCAGCTCCGCTCGTCCGTAAAGACGGATCAGTACTTGTGGTTTTTAAAGGACGTCGATATGGAAATACATTTCCGTATCAGTCCACGCAGAAGATTGGGATTGCCTATGCGAAGTCAATACATGACCCATTTGTTGTTCTGAATGATGACCTACCATTGAATTTTGGTTCTATTAATTCAGAATTTGAAGATCCATTCCTTTGGGAAGATGAAAGGGGATTACATCTGTTGATGAAAGATATGGGAAGCCGTGTTACCGGTGAACATCATGCAGGTGTGCTTTTTCATTCCGAGAATGGCATTGATTGGGTATTAGATAAACAGCCAAAAGCTTATTCCCGCCTCCTGAAATTTGAGGATGGTACCGAAAAGAAAATGGGTCAATTGGAGCGGCCATTTGTATATTTTGAGAAGGGAAAGCCTGTTTGTATATTTTTTGCTACAATGGATGGACCAGGAGGATTCGAAAAGGGAACAACCTCGTGGAATATTGCGGTGCCTGTTAAGTAATGCAACATTCTGGTTACTTTAAGGAATTTCACTCAAACGATATAGTTTCGTTTTTACAGGATTTGAGAGCTGTATTTTGTCGGTTTTAACGGTCAAATAGGGACGAGGGGAGTCTTGTTGTTTTAACTTTCATGCCGTAGTCGTTATATTTGAGAATAACCTTTAAACAATATTGTATCTAATTATTATTAATATCTATACATGAGAATTACTTCCTTACTGAGCTTGTTTTTATTTTGTTTGCTTCAATGGTCTGTTGCGCGAGAGGTTATTCCTTTTAATTCGGACTGGGCATTCAAAAAGGGGCCATTTACCGATGACGTGATGCAATTTGGTGCTGTATTCCAAGGCAAATGGCAAACGGTGCAGGTGCCACATACCTGGAATGCAACAGATATGCAGGAGACGACTATCAAAGTAGGAAGCTTGGGTAAGAATGAACGCTTTTATGTAGGCGATAGCTATTACCGCAAATCGTTTGCCGTGCCAGCTGCATGGAAAGGAAAGCGGGTGTTTATCAAGTTTGAAGGGGTGAATACGAATACGGAGGTATATCTAAATACCAAAGTACCCGCCGCAAAACAAGAAAAAGGATCGATCAATTATACGGAACAGACAGCTACCAATAGTTATCAATTTGTAGGTCGTCATCAAGGGGGGTATTCGGCCTTTGTATTTGAGCTGACCCAAATGATTTCATACGGGCAGGAAAATGAATTGTTGGTCAAGGTGAATAATGAGGCTACTCCACAGGTCATCCCTGTGAATCATACATTGTTTCCGATGTATGGAGGAATCTATCGTCCCGTAGAGCTGATCGTAACGGATGCGGTAAGCATAGCAACGTCGGATTTTGCATCTTCCGGTGTATATATCACCCAGAAAAATGTTTCCAAGAAAAATGCAGATATCGGTTTTAAGGTAAAGGTGGAGAACAAGACTGGAAAAATACAGCCGATAGAGGTCGTAACAACCATATATGAAAAGGATGGTACGGTTAAGGCTGCACTTAAAAGTCCCTACTCGCTATTGCCTCAGGGAAGACAAGAAGTAAAGTATGAGATTAATGTGAAGAATCCTCACTTGTGGCAGGGCTTGGACGACCCGTACTTGTATAAAGTTGTAACTCAGATTAAAAAGGATAACCAGGTAATTGACGAAATAGTAGAGCCACTGGGGATCAGAAAGTTTGAACTGATAGCCAGTAAGGGTTTTTTTCTGAATGACATCAAGTATCCATTATATGGTGTATGTCGTCATCAGGACCGACTGGGTAAGGGATCGGCCTTGAGTAATGCCGATCACGATGAAGATCTCGCCATCATTCAAGAAATGGGTGCTACAAGTATCCGTTTGGCTCACTATCAGCAATCGGAATATTTTTACGCCAAGTGTGATAGCCTAGGACTGATTGTATGGGCAGAGATTCCTTTTGTAAACCGAGTTACTACCCATGAAGAAAACAATGCGCTGCAGCAAATGAAAGAATTGATACGTCAGAATTTTAATCATCCATCGATTTATATCTGGGGACTACATAATGAAGTGTATACTCCCAATACCTACACGGTGGAACTGACTACAAAACTCCATGATCTGGCGAAGTCTGAAGATCCAGACCGATACACTGTTCAGGTAAGTGGTTATAACGTAGTGGACCATGCCGTAAACAACAATGCGGACGTACAAGGGATAAATCATTATTTTGGTTGGTATAATGGAGAACTAGAAAATCAATCGGAGAAAAATGATGATGTGGAGACTTGGGCAAAGCGTATTTCTGAGGAATTTAAAGATTATAAATTGATCTTTTCGGAGTACGGAGCGGAGGCAGTTATCGAAGATCAAGCGGAGGTAACGGGTAATTTTGGTAACCAGTTCAGTAAACCCGAGTTCTTTCCGGAGGATTTTGCCACGAGATTCCATGAGATCAATTGGGGCGTAATTGCTAAAACCCCAACTTTAATAGGGTCTTACTTATGGAATACATTTGAGTTTGCTACACCAATTACCGGTTTGAATGTCAATCCGCGTAACTATAAAGGTATTGTGACCTTCGATAGAAAGGTGAAAAAAGATGCGTTTTATTGGTATAAAGCCAATTGGAGTAAAACTCCTGTAGTATATATTACACAACGAAGAGTGCTGAACAGAGGAAATGAAATTACACCTATAACCGTGTATTCCAATCAAGGGGTACCTGTACTTAAAGTGAACGGAAAGGAAGTGAAGAACTATAAGATGGGTACGACAGAGGTTCATTATATATTTGAAAACGTCAAATTGGAATTGGGTGAGAATCGTATCACTGCGGAAGTTAAGGGTAGATCTGATGGCAAAGCGGTGGGTGATGAAATCAAATGGAACTATGATCCCAAATACAAAAGGGCTGTTGGCGAACCATCGGTTACTAAAGATGAACATGTAGGTCTTTAAATTTTTGAAAACCTCACGAATTAATTATTTACTTATGATAAAAGTACTGAATAAAGCGTTGCTAATTTCTACGTCCTTGATGTTAGCAAGTAGCATGGTAAATGCACAATGGACAGGACCTAAGGAAAAGCCCACACAGCAGGTGCAACTTAAATATGGGCCGATAACCCCTGCGCACCGTACGGATGCTAATATGGAAGCATTTCGGAATTACGGTCTAGGTCAGTTTATCCATTGGGGAGTATATGCTATTCCAGGGAATGAGTGGGAGGGGGTAAGTGCTAGAAAGGGGGCTCCAGCTTCCGAATGGATACGTGTATGGGGTGGGCCAACGGCTCCAAAAGATTGGAAAAACACCTATGACAACCTGTACAAACAATTTGCAGCGAAGGATTTTGATGCCAAGAAATGGGCCAAGCAAGCAAAAGCAATGGGGGCTAAATATATGATATTTACGACAAAACATCACGATGGATTTGCTTTGTGGCCTACGAAATACTCGGAATATAATATTACTAAATCTCCGTACGGAAAAGATATCGTTAAAGAAGTTGTGGATGCATATACGGCTGAAGGAATAGACGTTTATCTTTATTTTTCAGTTCAAGAATGGAATAATCCTGATGATATAGATAAAAAGCCTGTTACCTCAGAGGAAATTGCGAAGAATGATCGATTCTTAAAATACACCCGAAATCAACTGTTAGAGCTATTAAAAAACTATCCAAAGATGAAAGGATTCTGGTTTGATGGAACTTGGGATAGAGGATGGATCTCAGAACCGGAATTCACTTATAATTTAGAGAAAGAGATGCGTGAAATACATCCTGGACTTATTATTGGATCCCGCTTTAGAAATGATGAAAACGGAGCTAGACACTTTGATACGAATGGTAAGTTACTGGGCGATTACGAGCAAGGTTGGGAGCGTAAAATGCCGCAGCAGTTTGAGTGGTTGGATGGCAACGATTGGGATGCGGTTATGACTATACCGCCTAACGGTTGGGGATACATGAAAGACTGGTCTGGACTGTACACGAAAACCACGGATGATATCATTGATATGTTGATGCATTCTGTCTCTATGAATGGAAACTTTGTGTTGAATTTTGGACCGGATGGAGACGGAAATATGCACCCTGGTGAAGATAAGATAGCAAAAGAATTAGGCGAATGGATGAAAGTTAACGAGGAGGCGGTATACGGTGTTAGACATGCAGATTTTCCTCTTTCAAAGCTAGGCTATTATACGCAAAAAGGAGAAAATTTATACCTTACTGTGATGAACAGACCGGTAAATAATATTGTCCGTATCACGGTGCCAAAGAATGCAAAAGAGGTGCCGGTAGCAGCTGAGATATTGGGTAATAAAAAGGCTTTAGTGGTTAAGCATTCGGATGTCGGCCTGGATAAGGACAATAATACGTATTATGATATACTATTACCTGAGCAATTTAAATCAAAACGGGCATTTGTTATCAAAATGAAATTGGGTGCTCCACGATCAAAGACTGATAAATTGATGGACGCCAAGATGTAAATTTATTTCTAGGCAGGCTTTTTATACTTTAATATGGTCTGCCTGGATCTCCTGACCAAAGAAAATGGTCGCCTTCTGCTCAAAATCCTGAGCGCTATCTGTTGTATAAAAAGTCAGTTGGCTTCCTTTGCTACACGATTGCTCTACTTCTGGATGTCTTACGAGATAGTCGGCCAAGCTTTTCGCTACCAGTTCGCCTTGGGATAGCACAGTAATACCTTTTGGTATGTACTTTTCAATGATGGGAAGCAGTAAAGGGTAGTGTGTGCAAGCTAGTACCAAGGTGTCGATTCCTTTGGATAGGGATAGTATCGTATCGATGTCTTTCTGTACAAAATAGTCTGCCCCTTCGCTGTAAATTTCGTTGTTTTCGACCAATGGAACCCAAAAAGGACAGGCATGTTGAAATACCTCGATCTCTGGATGAAATTTATGGATTTCTATTTTATAAGACTCCGAAAGGACGGTTCCCTGTGTCGCTAGAATACCTACTTTGTTGGTCTTGGTATATTGATCTACGACTTCGGTGGTAGGACGTATGACTCCCAGTACTTTTTTGCCTGGAGGAAGATCGTGTTGTTGAATGGTACGTAGTGCTTTTGCTGATGCGGTATTACAAGCCAAGATGACCAAATTGCAACCTAAATCGAATAGCTTGAACACACATTCTTTGGTGAATTCGTAAACTGCCTCGAAGGATCGTGTGCCATAAGGTACCCGGGCATTGTCCCCTAGATATATGTAATCATATTGAGGTAATTGTTTTTGTATTTCTTTAAATACTGTTAGTCCGCCGTAGCCGGAATCAAAAATGCCAATAGGTCCGCTAATCATATGCTATAAAAAATAAGGAGATTTGTACCTTATCCTTGGTACAAATCTCCTTAAAAAAAATAAATGTAACGTTATTTTAAACCAATAAATGTGGTTTTTCTTTATATGTTTTCCACAGGAGCTCGCCAAATAGGGTATTTGCCCAAGCGAACCAATGGCGGGTGAATTTTTTTGGATCGTCTTTATGGAAGGATTCATGCATAAAACCTGTACCCCCGTGCGTAGCAGCCAATGTCTTGATACAAGTGCGTATTTCTTCGTCATTGGTGGATGTAAAGGCACGCATGGTAATCGCCATAGGCCAGATCATATCTCTTCCGATATGTGGACCTCCAACACCTTCTGCTGCAGTACCTTTGAAGAAAAATGGGTTGTTTTTGGACAATATGTAGTTTCTGGTACGTTGATACACTTCGTCGTTGACATCTACCGATTCGAGATAAGGTAATGCGAGTAGGGAAGGTACGTTGGCATCGTCCATCATCATATAGCTTCCAAAACCATCGACCTCAAATGCATATACACGACCGTGTTGTGGGTGATCGATGATTCCATATTTTTGTACAGCCTGCTCAACTTCGTTTGCCAGGCGTTCCATTTTGCCTGCTAGTTCTGTATTGTTGATTTTACGTAAAATCTCTGCGGATTGACGTAGACTCTTAATAGCAAATAGATTGGATGGTATCAAGAATAAGAATATCGTACAGTCATCCGAAGGTCGGAAACTGGAACATATCAAACCAATAGGGTTTACCGGATATCCCCAGCCATCTACCTGTAATGTATCCGTACCGCGAGAGGTGGTGCGCGAGAAATTATACGGACCCAAATTTTCTTTTCGTTGTTGTTCGACGAAAGTTTGATACGTGTTTTCTTGTGCTTTTACCCATTCTGCGTCGAATGGTGTTGTGTCCCCAGTCTCTTTCCAATAGCGGTGTGCCAATCGGATAGGGTAGCATAAGGAGTCTATCTCCCATTTGCGCTCATGTATGCCGGGTTTCATCTTCGTATGATCTGAAAACCACTCTCCTTTTTTCGTTGGATCGTTGTAAAAGGCATTGGCATATGGATCGATATTGATACATTGTGACTGCTTGTTGATTAAGCCCAATATAAGATTTTTGAGCTTGGGATCCTTTTTCATAAAAGGAATATACGGACATACCTGTGCACTGCTATCTCGAAGCCACATGGCGTCGATATCACCTGTTATGACATAAGTGAGTTTTTTACTCGCTGTGGATTCGTCGTATATGGTGGTGTCCAATGTGTTTGGAAAACAGTTGTTAAACAACCATCCGAGTTCTGGATTTTTTACGTTTTTCTGGAACTCTTTTATGACATCTTCAATGACCTGACTACTGAAATGTCTTTTGTCTGCAGCTACTCGTACATTGGGAAATGTATTTGCCTCAGTAGCAAAAGATAGTTTGCTGGCCAATACACTAGCTCCTAATACGGCACTTTGCTGGAGGAAGGTTCTGCGCTTCATTATAATTTATGTAGTTTTTAGGATTCAACTTTAGAAAGCAAGATGCAATTAATTGTTTAAAATGACAACAAAAAACGTTTTAGCATTAAGTTTTTGTTGGTGTGTAATGGGGTTTATCAAATGTTTTTGTTGAATATAATATGGAGTGTTTATGGATATGTGTGATTTTTAAAAGAAGGAATAATTTATGCACTCATAGCCGTGCAGGCCTAGTCAGTTTGTCTTGACACAAACTGACAGAAAAGTCAAGACTGTGTACCCTATGTTCATCACGGCTCGTTAAGCTACCACAGCGGTTTCCAAGGTCACCTATCACAGTCCCTACCCTTCGACAGGAAATCCTTGGACACTGTAAGATGCACTGTAGCATACTTGGTAGCTTCACGGCCTTTGCCTCCATATGCTACAAGGTCATTATCATCGATTTAACTTAGCATCTAACTAGTCTTTATTTATACCGCTATCGAAATAGCTGTTCGCTACTTGCTTTTACTTTGTAAAAGATGTCACCTTGTCGGGTTGCCAATTGCAGGAATGGAAAGACTCTGTGGCAAGCCGGCACAGTGACGAGTTTTTGTATACTTTTTGCGGAAAAAAGTATGAGCCCGTCACGGCTTGAGTGACAGCAGTAATCGTTCTATTAAATTGAACACTTTTAATGTGTTTCAGAAAAAACTTTCATGATGCCTTTGGATCACCAACGGACATGAAAGTTCTTGATGACCATTGAATACAGGCACTTTCAGAAAAAAAGTTACCTTTGCCTCGGGTTTTGGGAATGGATTTTGATAATAGGATGCAAACATTTTAAAGATTTGAAGTATGAATAGAAATATTACGAAGTATGTATTGGCGGCTTTATTTATGTCGGGAGGGGCAATTGCCTTAAAAGCTCAGGTAAGTAATCTGCCCTATTCATTTCAACAGACTCAAAAATATAGCGACATTTTGTATAGTCCGGATACACGGATACATACTGCTTCAAAACCATTCTTATATAAAGGAAGACTTTTGGAACGTAAGGATTCGTTGGCATCGGCCAATAGCACGACTTCTGACAACTGGTTTATGCGCAAAATCTTTAATGAACATCTGGTGCAGGTTGAAAAAGAAGACCATACATTTTACATGGATTTTCTTCCTGATTTTCAAATTGGATCGGAATTGATTGATGCCGATAAACGTACTACCTGGCTCAATACAAGGGGTTTTCAAGCAGGCTTGACTATCGGAGATAAGCTTACCTTCTATACCAATTTTTTTGAGAACCAGGGTGTGTTCCCGAAGTATATAGATGATTATGCTCTTGCTAATGGTGTAATGCCTGGCCACGGTACAGTGAAAAATCAATCAAAAAATGTAAAGGACTGGATGTATGCAACGGCGAGTGTTACCTATGATTTTAGTCCTTATTTTCAAACAACGATAGCTTATGATAAAAATCATATCGGTGATGGTTATCGTTCGATGTTGTTGTCTGATTTTTCTTCAAATTATACGCATCTGAAATTAAGAGGTACTATCGGAAATGTACAGTATACTTCAGTATGGGCATATATGCTGGATCAAAAGAATCCGAGGATAGATCCTAATAATCCCGGTGCTCGACTGGGAGATGGAATTAAGTGGGGAGCTTTTCAGTATTTAGATTATAACGCTACAAATCGCTTGTCAGTTGGTTTTTTTCAAGCAATTACCTGGGCTAATGAAAATGAAGGTGGACACCGTGGTTTTGATTTTAATTACCTCAATCCTGTTATCTTTTTGCGTCCTGTGGAATCGAATAACTCTTCTTCACCGGACAAAATGTTTTTAGGCTTGAATGCGAAATATAAGGTATTGAATAATGTATCTGTATATGGGCAATTCTTGCTAGGAGAATTTACCGCTAAAGAGTTTTTTGCAAACAATGGTTACGCACACAACAAGTGGGGCGCGCAGATTGGGGTAAGAGGGTTTGATGCTTTTGGTGTTAAAAATCTAAATTTCCTTGGGGAATACAATCTGGCTAGACCTTATACGTATCAACATTTTTCTTCGACGTCTAACTATAGTAACCACGGCGAACCTTTGGCTCACCCTCGAGGTGCGAACTTTAGGGAGTTGGTGGGAATTGCTAATTATTCTTGGAAACGATTTGATTTTTCTTTACAAGGGTTGTATAGCTTGTTTGGTACAGATCCTGCTGATGGTACTAATATGGGCGGTGATATCTTCCAGTCTTATACCACCATACCCAATATGTACGGAAATAAAATCGGGCAGGGGGTGAAGAATAATCTGTATTATGCAGATGCGAAGGCTTCTTATGTACTGAACCCGAAGTATAACCTACGGTTTGAGTTGGGCTATACACAGCGGTACCGTAAGATAGAGGATCAGGCTACTCAAAAATCTGGAGTGATATCTATAGGACTTCGTTCGTCGTTCCGTAGTTTTTATGGTGATATTTAATATCTTTAGTAATTATTTTGACGTATGAAGAAGATATTAATAATGAACGGTCCAAATCTTAACCTTTTAGGGGTTAGGGAGAAAAGCATATACGGTGATCAGTCTTTTGAAACCTATTTTGAAACGTTGAAAGGGAAATATCCTACCTTGGATTTGCATTACTTTCAAAGTAACTCAGAAGGAAATCTGATTGATAAGTTGCATGAAGTGGGATTCGAATTTGATGGGGTAGTGCTTAATGCAGGAGCCTATACCCATACATCGGTGGCTATAGGGGATGCAATAGCTGCCATCAACGCACCTGTTGTAGAGGTGCATATTTCTAACGTACATCAACGCGAATCTTTTAGACATCACTCTTATCTATCTAAGAATTGTAAGGGTGTTATCTTAGGATTTGGCTTAGATAGTTACCGATTGGCTATCGAGAGCCTGAGGGAACTGCAAAAAGGTGTATAAGCAGTGCAATACAGGCACAGCTACACATGACAAGGAGCATAGGAGTTTCGGTCCCATTGTGAAAGAAACTTACTATACCTGATGAAAGAGCACCTAATCCCATCTGTAAACAACCGAGAAGTGCTGATGCACTGCCTGCGGTATTTTTGAAAGGAGAGAGGGCCATGGCTGATGTGTTGGGGAAAATAAACCCCTGACATAACAGGTATCCAAAAACTAATGCAATCAGTATATGTAGGTCTAGGGTGTGTGTCCAGAGGGTTAAAAGCATTGCCAACCCTACGAAAGCCTGGCCTATATTGGCAACTCTACTGATTTCAGACATTGTCCACCGTTTTAATAGCCAGCGATTCAGCTGCGTGGCTAGGATCAGGGCAGAAGCTACGAAGGCAAATACTAACCCATATTCTTTCTTTGAAAGCCCATAGAGTTCTTGTATAATGAAGGAGGATCCTGCCAAATAAGCATATAGCCCGGCGGAAGCGATGGAGCCAATTAAACAATAACTGATAAATGTTCTATTGATAAACACACTCCAATATTGCCGGATAATAGCTGGAGGAAGGAGTGAAAAGTCTGGATTTCCGCTGTAGCTCTCCGGAAGGAAGAAAATAGTACCTATAATAATCAATGTCCCAATAGCACAGAGTGTGATGAATATATAGTGCCAATCGAGGTGTTCCATTAGGAAAGCACCTGCGGAAGGCGCGAGTATGGGTGATATGGCTACTACTAACATCAGTAAACTAAATACCCTGGCGGCTTCTCTGGGCTCGTAATAATCTTGAACCATTGCCCGCGATGCGACCATTCCTGCACAGCTGCCTAGTGCTTGTAGGAAGCGAAGAAGAATTAGACTTTCGATATCTCTTGTAAACACACAGAGTACGGATGTAATAATATATATGATGAGACCGATAATCAACGGTTTCTTTCTTCCGAATCTATCTAGAAGTGGTCCGTATATAATCTGACCTACCGCAATTCCGATAAAAAAAGCCGTTAATGAAAACTGAACTTTATCAATGGATGTCTCGAAATCCTGGGCTATGGTTTCGAAAGCAGGAAGGTACATATCTATCGAGAATGGACCTATCGCGGATAAGAGCCCTAAAACGAGAAGGATTACTTTGTTGTTTTTTTTGTGCATGTCTAATTCAAAATAAAAGCCCCTTGTTTTGCAAGGGGCTTTTTATTATTATTTTACGGTATTGTTTTTGGGTTTTCTGAAAATCAGGTATATACCTGCTATGATAAATGGAATACTAAGCAGTTGTCCCATATTGAATAGCATACCTGCTTCAAACTCTTCTTGGTTTTCTTTGTAAAATTCGACTACGAAACGAATGCCAAATAAGATAACGAGGAAAATACCAAATAACAAACCTGGTTTAGGATCTTTATTTTTTTGGTACATAGCCCAAAGGATAAAGAATAAAATGATGTATCCAATAGCTTCGTATAATTGAGCTGGATGCCTAGGTAATAGGTTTAATTCGGCAGGTCTCAAACCTGCATTTTCAAATATTACGGCCCAAGGAAGGTTCGCATCTGCTGGTTTACCAACGATTTCGGAATTGAAAAAATTACCTAAACGTACGAAGGCTCCGGCTAGAGGTACGACTAGGACTAGTCGGTCTGCTATCCATACAAAGCCAGTTTTTGTTTTTCTGGCATACAAGTAAAGTGCAGTAAGTATTCCTACTGCAGCCCCATGCGAGGCCAAACCTTGAAAGCCTGTAAAATGCCATCCACCATTGGCGTCTACCTGGAAAGGAAGGAATATCATCCAGGGCTTGGTGATATACTCATCAAATTCATAGAATAGACAATGTCCGACTCGTGCTCCAATCAATGTGCCTAAGAAGATATAGATGCTAAGTTTGTCTAGATCTTCTTGGGTTCTACCTTCTCGCTTGTATACTTTAAGCATTAAGATATAAGATACAGCGAAGGCCAATAACCAACAAAGGGAATAATATCGGATCCCGAATGAGCCGATTTTAAATAATTCCTGATCTATATTCCAGTGAATAGCATTAAAAATAAAATCCATATAGTAATTTTTAGCGGAGTAAACTTAGATAAAATGCTTGGCATTCGCCAATTGTTGGGATAGAATTTTTGGATTAGCATAATTATTTTTAATTTGGGAGCAAAGTAATTAGATATGGCAAAGAAGAGTAGTAAAGAAGTCAAACATCAATCTGTTGTAACCAAAGAGTCGCTAACGTTTTTTGAGAAATATATAAATAATCCCTCACCTACCGGTTTTGAATGGGCAGGACAACGCCTATGGTTGGATTATCTAAAGCCTTATGTTGACGAAACTTATATCGATAATTATGGTACAGCGGTTGGAATCATAAATCCGAAGGCCAAGTACAAAGTGGTAATCGAAGCACATGCAGATGAAATATCTTGGTTTGTGAACTACATTACGAAAGATGGCTTGATCTATGTGATTCGTAATGGTGGTTCTGATCATCAGATCGCACCATCTAAACGCGTAAATATCCATACCGATAAAGGGATTGTGAAAGCTGTTTTCGGTTGGCCGGCTATTCATACACGATCCGGTGAAAAGGAAGAGGCACCTACATTGAAGAATATTTTTCTAGATTGTGGATGTACATCAAAAGAAGAGGTGGAGGCGCTAGGGATACATGTAGGTTCTGTGGTGACTTATGAAGATGAATTTATGGTGCTTAACGACCGGTATTATGTAGGTCGGGCATTGGACAATCGTGCTGGTGGTTTTATGATCGCAGAGGTAGCGCGCTTGTTGAAAGAGAATAAGAAGAAATTGCCTTTCGGTCTCTATATTGTAAACTCGGTTCAAGAAGAGATTGGTTTACGGGGTGCGGAGATGATTGCCGATTATATCAAGCCTAATGTAGCGATCGTAACAGATGTGACACATGATACGCAAACTCCAATGATCAATAAGATTACACAGGGGGATTTGGCATGTGGTAAGGGGCCTGTGGTATCGTATGCTCCTGCAGTGCAGATTAATTTGAATCGCCTTCTGGTAGAAGTGGCTGAGAAAAATGAAATTCCTTTCCAAAGACAAGCTTCGTCAAGATATACAGGTACGGATACGGATGCATTTGCTTATTCTAATGGCGGGGTGCCGTCGGCATTGATATCGCTACCTTTACGTTATATGCATACTACAGTGGAGATGATCCATAAAGAAGATGTGGATAATGTGATCCGTCTGATTTATGAAATGGTGTTAACGATAACTGACGGTCAGGATTTTAGAAGTTTTACGAAGTAGAGTTACGAGGTGATAAGGTGATAGGGTTGTAGCATATTAACCTCCTAAACAATAAAAAACATAAAAAAATGAATAACGATAATAATACGCCAAATGGCGATAATAATGAGATAAGTATTGAGTTGAGTGAAGAAATCGCGGAGGGTATTTATTCGAACTTAGCAATTATAACGCACTCGAACACCGAATTTGTCCTGGATTTCGTGCGTATAATGCCAGGTATTCCGAAAGCTAAGGTGAAGTCGAGGATCATATTGACACCGGAGCATGCTAAACGCTTATTGGGTGCTTTACAGGATAATGTCAATCGTTTTGAAGGACAGAATGGGGCTATATCTTCGAAAGATGTTCCCTTCCCTTTAAACTTTGGAGGTACTAAAGGAGAAGCTTAATCCTACTCTGTTTGGGAGGATACGGCGTCTTGTTTGGCTATGTTTTTTAAATAATACTAGCTGGACAAGGCGCTTTTTGGTATAAGTGGTATCACTTTTGAACGTATTAATATTGGAAATTATTAACATTTAAGATATGATGGATATTAAAGTAAGATCGTTATCAAAGAAGGATTATAATGATCTTAAAAAATCTATGTCTGAGGCTTATCACGGGGTGGGAGAGGTGTGGACCCGTGAAAATATAATTGATCTGATCGATGTTTTTCCTGAGGGGCAGCTTTGTGTTGAGGTTAATGGACATGTGGTGGCATGTGCACTATCTATCATTTTAGACTCGAAGAAAAGTAATATCTATGACAGTTATTACGAGATCATTGATGATGGGAAGTTCTCAAAGCATGACTATGAAGGAGATACTTTGTACGGTATTGAAGTATTTGTACACCCTGATTATAGGTCATTACGTTTGGGAAGGCGATTGTATGATTCCAGAAAAGAGTTGTGTGAAGAGTTGAATCTGAAAAGTATTATTGCTGGGGGACGTATACCTAATTACTATAATTATGCGGAAGAAATGAGTCCTCGTGTATATATAGAAAAGGTGAAGCGTAAGGAGATTTATGATCCTACATTGACCTTTCAATTGTCCAATGATTTTCATGTTAAAAAAATTCTTAAGAATTACCTGCCTGAGGATAGTGAGTCCCGTGAATTTGCGACGCTTCTGGAATGGAATAATATTTATTATGAGCCAGATGCGCGCTCTAACTCAGCATCTAAGCAGACGATCCGTCTAGGTTTGATTCAATGGCAGATGCGATTATTTACTGATCTGAATGAATTTTATGATCAAGTGGAGTTTTTTGTGGATGCGGTGAGTGATTACGGTGCTGACTTTGCTTTATTTCCGGAGTTTTTCAATACTCCATTGATGCGTTATTATAATGATCTTCCAGAGCGTCTAGCTATGGAAAAGTTGGCAGAACAAACGAAGGAGATAGCGAATAAGATACAACAGTTTGCCGTGTCTTATAATGTGAATATTATTGCCGGGTCAATGCCGCTATACGAACGGAATAAACTCTACAATGTGTCTTATCTTTGTCACCGCAGTGGTAAAATGGACTCATTTCGTAAAGTACATATTACGCCTAATGAATTTAAGTATTATGGAATGGTCGGGGGGAATGAGGTAAAGGTTTTTGATACGGATTGTGGTAAAGTAGGACTTCTGATCTGTTATGATGTTGAGTTTCCAGAGTTGGGTCGTATATTGGCTGATCAGGGGATGCAGATTCTCTTTGTTCCTTTTATGACGGATACACAGAATGGCTATATGCGTGTACGGCATTGTGCGCAGGCACGGGCGATCGAAAATGAATGTTATGTCGCGATAGCAGGTTCGGTAGGTAATCTTCCGCGTGTCAACAATATGGATATACAGTATTCGCAGTCTGCCGTATTTACACCTTCAGATTTTGCATTTCCAAATAATGCGATCAAGGCAGAAGCAACCCCGAATACTGAAATGGTCTTAATAGCTGATGTGGACTTGTATGCGTTAAGAGACTTGCACGAGTATGGTACTGTGAAAATTTTGAAAGATAGGCGCAAGGACCTTTATGAGGTAAATCTGTTGAAATAATATAAAAGGTCGGATTTTAAATCCGACCTTTTGTACTTAGAGTAGAAATATATCTTCGTTGGCTAGTTTATCTTTACGTTCAGGATCCCAAATGCTGACTTGAACCTCTCCTATATGTGCTAACTTTAACATAAACATACATACACGGGACTGCCCGATACCTCCTCCTATAGATTCCGGTAAGAGATCCGTCAAGAGCATTTGATGAAAGGATAATTTGCTTCGCTCTACACAGTTACGTATCTCAAGTTGTCTTAGTAAAGCCGTTTTATCAACACGTATACCCATAGACGATAATTCGAAAGCACTGTTAAGTAAAGGGTTCCATACGAGGATGTCTCCATTTAATCCTTTGTAGCCAGCATCATTGTCAGTACTCCAATCGTCATAATCTGCTGCGCGACCGTCGTGTGCAAATCCGTTGGATAATTCTCCGCCTATGCCGTAGATAAATACAGCACCATAGGCTTGGGCAATCGCATTTTCTCTTTCTTTTGGTGTGTTGTCTGGATATCTTGCCAAAAGCTCCTCAGAAGAAATGAAATAAATCTGATCCGGTAGTATTGCCTTGCGCTCAGGGTATTGATGTTCTACGGCCTTTTCTGTGGCTAATAGAGCTGAATATATTTTATTGACAGTGTCTTTTAGATAATTGAGATTTCTGTCTTTAGTATGGATGGCTTTCTCCCAATCCCATTGGTCTACATAAATAGAATGTATCGGTGAATAGTCTTCGTCTGGGCGTAAAGCACGCATGTCTGTGATTACACCTTCTTCGGGTTCGAGTTCGAGTTCCTTTAAACGTACTCTTTTCCACTTGGCGAGCGAGTGTACTACGACTGCTCGTTCTTCATTTAATGATTTTATAGGAAAAGATACCGGACGTTCTATTCCATTGAGATCATCATTAATCCCTGTTCCGTCCAAAACAATCAATGGGGACGATATTGGTATTAAGTTTAATGCTTGTTTTAGATGTGTTGAAAATGTTTCCTTAACAAAGGTTATCGCTTGTTCTCTTTTTAATAAGTTGCGTCCCATTATATATCAATTAAATTTGACTTTCGTTTAAATGCTATCTGTGTTTTTATGTTAATATAGCAATATTAATATGCAAATGTAATTAAAATGATAATAGATATACTGTTTTTGTTGTAATATTATTAAGTATGAAAGAAGGGGTGGTAGATTGTTTTTAGACGAATTGAATCGGAAAGAAAAGATAGATCTATCTTTTTTGGAGGGCTTGACTTCAAGCTATACATAGGTGAAATGATATTGTATTTTACCTATGTATAGGTGATTTGTTGTAAGAAATTTATACGGAGAAGCTCTCGCCACAAGCGCATGTGCGGGAAGCATTCGGATTATTAAACTCAAATCCCTTTCCTGTCAAACCATCAGAGTAGTCTAATTCAGTACCTGCTAAATACAGATATGATTTAATATCTAAGCAGATCTTAATTCCTTTGTCTTCGCAAAATTGATCTCCTTTTTTCTCTTCATTATCAAAATTGAGCTGATAGGATAGTCCTGAGCAGCCTCCGCTTGTTACAGCAACACGGACAAAATAGTTTTCATCATACTGCTCGTCCTTTATTATTTGCAAGATACGTTCCTTGGCCTTATCTGTAATCGTTACCATATTATCGCTATTGATTAATACAAATTTCGTAAATTATTTGCTAAACACAAATGTAGTAGGTTATGTGACTGTCATATTATCCTAGAAGTCCATTTTTGTACATTTTCCAGATCGGTGATTGGTCTCTGATAGATTGAATAGCTGGTTTTATTAAGGCAATGGCATGATCTATCTCTGCTAGTGTAGTGTAACGTGATAGACTGATACGTATGCTACAGAATGCATCTTCATCGGTGTGCCCCATGGCCTTAAGTACGTGAGAAGGGTCTCTGGAGCCCGAGACACAGGCAGAGCCAGATGCTATAGCTATATTGGGAATTTTGGTCATTAATTGGCTAGCCCGTACGTACTTGATTGTGATATTACTGGTGTTGCTTATTCTATGTTCTTGTTTTCCGTTAACAAAGGTGTCTTCTATTTCTGTAAGGATGCGGTCTTCAAGATGGTTGCGAAGGTTCTCGATGGCGGAAAAGTCAACTTTTTGAGTTAGACGGATGGCTTCGCCCATCCCTACTATAGCAGGCACATTGTAGGTTCCGCCGCGTAGTCCTTGTTCTTGGTCGCCACCAGTATGTAGTGGGGCTATTTGTATTGGTTTTGTTTTTCGGCGTATAAAGAGTACTCCTGCACCTTTGGGCCCATGAAATTTGTGGGCACTCAAACAACAGAGGTCTATCGGTAATGTTGTTAAGTCGAAAGCTTGTTTGCCTAGGGATTGCGTACTATCACAAAAGAAAATAACGTCCTTCTCGCGGCATAGCTCTGTAATCTCTTTGATGGGATGGAGAATTCCGGTTTCGTTATTGGCAGACATTAAACAAACGAGAATAGTCTGGGCTGTAATGGCTGACTTTAGGTCCTCCAGTGCTACTATTCCATTCCTGTCTACAGGTAGGTAGGTCACTTTTGCTCCTTTTTTTTCTAAATCTCTGCATGTCGTTAATACGGCCTTGTGCTCCGTTTGGCAGGTGATTATGTGATTTCCTTTGGACTGATAGCGGTCGAAGACGCCCCGAAGGACCGTATTAATTACTTCCGTAGATCCTGAGGTGAAGAAAATTTCCTTAGACTGTACCTGTAAAGTATCTGCGATAAACTGACGTGCTCTTTCAATAGCTTGATTTGCTTGTCTACCTAGTTTGTGTTGCAAGCTGGATGCATTGCCGTATTCTTCTTTCAGAAAGGGGAGCATCGCCTCGAGGGCTGCATCATCTAGCCGGGTGGTTGCATTGTTGTCTAGATATATCATGCCTTAAAATTAAGGAATATTCATCTGTAGTCCTGCGTCATTTTTTTAAATTTTCTGCTATTAGAAATCTAAGCGAATGCGGAGAACTACAAAATTCGTTTTTATATCATGGGCAATTTTTTCTGAAAGTGGGACATCAAGAACATTTTTCATATGTATATAATTATTTCATGATCCGCCAGCTGGCGGATCGGTTTGATTTTTAATGGTCATATGGAATATCCAAAGTATATTATGCACGAATTATTGTAATTGGTGTGCATGCTGCTTCGCGGTCATTCGTGTTTGTGCAGTTCTGCCACATGGATATTTCATAACATTTTTTTTAATTGTAGTATTCAAGAGCTCACTCGCTATAATCGGGTTCGGTTGATGCTTGTTTGTGATTCAAAGGAAGCATAAAAGTTTTATTGCCTGTAAAAGTGAATTTATGTAGGTTTGTGTTGTATGGAAAAAAATGTAACAAAAATTGAACAATATCTTGATCGGTTGATTGATGTTGTTGTCGTAAGCTTACCTTCAATATTTGCAGCTATTGTCATCTTGTTTTTAGGACGATTCGCAATTAAATTCTTGATTCAATTTATGAATCGCCGTTTTGAAAAGCGGAATGTTGATAAGTCTATTCGGGGATTTGCGGTTAGCTTGGTCAAATTTGTTCTGTATGCATTGTTGTTACTGACGGTGGCTAGTACTATGGGGATTCAAACGACTTCTTTTATCGCGGCACTTTCTGCTTTTGGATTGGCCGTAGGTATGGCTTTACAGGGGAGTCTTTCAAACTTTGCAGGTGGTGTCCTGATCTTAATGTTTAGACCTTTTGAAGTAGGGGACTATATTAGCAGTGCCAATGGTTCTAATGGAACTGTGGAGAGGATTGATCTCCTGTATACGACTATGATTGACGATAGCGGGATTCGTGTATTTAGTCCTAATGGCTCGTTGGCCAATTCGGTGATTAAAAACTATACAAAAATTTTGTCTAGAAGGTTCGAATTTGTGATCGGTATATCGTACGATGATAATATTAAGGTCGCTAAAGATACAATTTTAGCTGTTTTACAAAATGAAACAGAAGTTTTAAAAACACCGGCACCGGATGTGTTTGCAGGCGATCTAGCAGATAGCTCGGTGAATCTAACGGTGCGCGGTTGGGTGAAACGGGAAAACTTTTGGGCTACTACTAATGGATTGCGGGAAAAAATTAAGGTGGCGCTTGATGAAAAAGGAATCTCAATACCTTACCCACAAACGGAGATGCATATCAAGAGTGACGGACAGATCCTAGGGAAACTACCAAACAAATCCTAGTCTAAAGCTCGGATTAGTGTATAATATCGGTAAGCTACAACAGCCTGTTGTAGCTTACTTAGTTTTGAGGGGTCTTTATGACTGTATCTCGGTAGGACAAGTTTGTTTATCTTGTTTAGTATTTTGAATAACATCTTCTTCATAAGTCGTTTCTTTTCTGAAAGTGCCTGTTGCTGATCCACCAGCTCGCGGATCATGAAAGTTTTATATAGATAATCAAAAAAGGCTCGAAATTGTTTTTCGAGCCTTTTGTTTCTTAACTAGTGTTTTACTTTAGTCGTAGAAATTCCTTTTCTTTATTCCAGGTAAATGCTGTAAAGAGTATGGCAAGAGCTGATGCGAGTAAGATGACTTCGAAGGAAGCATCCCAGCCACTTTTATCAACAATTGCACCGAGTGCTGCATTTGCAAGTAGGTCTCCAATAAAATAACCGAATAAACCCGTCAAACCGGCCGCTGTTCCAGCTGCTTTTTTAGGAACTAGGTCTAGCGCTTGAACTCCGATGAGCATCACGGGGCCATATATGAGAAAACCAATTGTCCATAGGGCTAGATTCACCACCAACTGGTTGTCGCCAGGTGTCAGCCAATATACTGCTACAGCAAGTAGGGTCAGTGTCATGTATATGATCGTGACAGGGGCTCTACGCCCATTGAATAGTTTGTCACTCATGATACCACAGAGAATGGTTCCAGGAATTGCGGCTAGCTCATATATAGATGCTGACCAAGTCGCCTCCGATGCCGTAAAATGCTTTGCTTCTTGAAGAAAGGTTGGGGCCCAGTTTATAATCCCGTTTCTCACAAGATAGACAAATGCATTTGCTATCGCGATGTACCATAGGAGTTTGTTGTTGAGTACATATTTAAGGAAGATTTCTTTTGCACTGAATTCTTTCTCCTGTGAGGCTTCGTAGGTTTTTGGGTAGTCGTTTTTGTATTCTTCGATTGGAGGTAGTCCACAGGATTGTGGTGTATCTCTAACTAGAAATATAGAAATGATAGCGACTAATATTGCTGCAAGTCCAGGGAAGTACAGGCGTGCGTGCCAATCGGCAAATAATTCGACACCTAGAATAGCTAATGGGCCAACTAGAAATCCCCCAACATTGTGTGCTAAATTCCAAATAGACATGGCGGTACCACGTTCTTTGATGGAGTACCAATGGACAACCACACGGCCACAGGCTGGCCAGCCCATCCCTTGTACCCATCCATTGATAAACAGTAATACAAACATGATGGTGACTGAAGAAGTGGCCAAAGGGGAGAATCCCATGAAGATCATGGTGAGCGATGATAATATGAGTCCCGTTGCTAGAAAATAGCGTGCATTGCTACGATCAGATACATTGCCCATAAAAAATTTGCTCAATCCATAAGCGATTGATATTGCTGACATAGCAAAACCTAACTCGGCTTTACTATAACCTAAGGTGTCTTGTAGGTCTTTTACCGCAAAGGAAAAGTTCTTCCGTACAAAATAATAAGCAGCGTATCCTAAGAATATACCTAGAAATACCTGAATACGGAGCTTTCTGTATTCGGGATCAATGCGGTTTTCGGGCAGCCTTGCTTTGTGCAAGGCTGGCTTAAAAATATCGAACATAAATATTGTATCTTAAAATAGGTTTGGATAGTCGCTAATGATGCCGTCGACTTTTAATGCTTCTAAAGCAGTGATTTCTTCTTTTTTATTGACAGTCCAGGGTATTACTTTTACACCTAAATCGTGCGCGTCTTTTACGAAATTGGCATCAACGATTTTGTAGTTTGGGCTAATAATGAAAGGCTTGAAGCCTAGGTCGGTAATCAGCTCCTTGATCGTCTTTGTGTTCTTGGCGTCAATTAGGTAAGAGGTTTTTATCTGCGGGTAGTGCTTGTTGATGTACTGTATTGTTCGCTTGTCAAATGATTGGATCACGGTACGGGATGCAACTCCTTTTTCGATAACTACTTCTAGGACAAGATCGGAAAACTCTTGAGGGACTGGATGCCACTCGTGATCCTTGCCGTCTTTGCTTTTGGTTTCGATGTTATAGAACATCGGTGATTGACGTTTTTCTTTGGCATAGGCTTCGGACTGTTCGATGAGGTCACTCAATAGAGCGATGGAAGTAGAAATCTTCTTCTGTTCAGGGAAGTCTATATTTCCTTTTAACCCTAGGTCGAAGGCTTTTAACTCTTTCCAGCTATAACTATAGATCGTACCTTTGATATCTTTCCCTTTTAATTCTTTTCCGTCGGTATAGGTTACGAATTTCGGATTTAGATAATCATCGTGATAAACAACGACTTTCTTGTCTTTTGTAATATGACAGTCCATCTCCAACGTAGTCACTTTGGGAAGATCAATAGCTACTTTCATCGCTCCTATAGAATTTTCTGGATATAATCCACGTGCACCACGGTGCCCCTCATACGAGAAAGTGGGAAAGTCTGGATTTTGCATACTAACTTGTTTTGGCGTGTTGCAGGAAGAGATACTTAGGCTTAGCACAGAGACTGAAGTCAATAGAAAGTTAAACTTTTTCATGTCTTTTTTATATAAAATAAAGATAGGAGTAAGATTATTTACTCCTATCAAAAATAGCAACTATATTAATAACTTTGGTATATGGCGATATCATCTATTCCTAAACGACCATTGTTTATGGTATTACTACTTGTCCCGAGACCTAATTTATTTATTCTAAAGCGAACGGGCTGTGTGATATTCATTAAGAAAACAGCTTGTTTTGCGACAAGACTCTCCGAGGTTGGATGCGCATCACTAATTGGTTTGTCTACAATTTTCCAAGTTTTCCCCTGGTCGACAGAGTATTCTAATTGGAACGTAGAGGATCTATCTGTGTAGTAAGAACCATACCATAACGTTACTTTTGATGCACCTTGTGGAACATCAAAATTCATTTGTAAATAGGCTGGAGTTTTTAAATTTTGTTGAAATCTTACCGCTAGTTTTCCTGATACAATCCTATCTCTACCAACTGTATTTCCTAATAAGGATTGGTCGAAAGTCCATTCGCCGGTAGGTAAAATTACTGGCCATTTTGCATAGCCTGCTTTTACTGTGTCTGGCTGTTCGAAGGTTTCTGGCCAACCTGCATAAAGTTTTCCTGAGGGGAAAGCAAGGTCTTCTGATTTTTGAAGACGGATTTCGAGATCTCCTTGATTACTGTATAAAACTCCTTTAAATGTCGCGGAAGGGGAAAGGACATTGTTTGCAAGTGGGCTTGATTCATCTACTGAGATTTTTATGGATTTGTTTTCTCCATCCAATAACTTGTGGACACCCGCGAGCTTTGATCCTTTTGCTGGTTCTGGATCAACATCTGCTGTAACACTGATAAGTGTGCTTTCGAATTGATCTTTTTTCTTTTCTAAAGTACTTACAGCAACCGGAGTATGTGCTTTGATATTTCCTGAAGATATTTTTGAGATTTTAGAGCTTGGTACATTTGTGATCATCAATGAGCCCAGTCTTCCGGTTAATGTACTACCCATCAAATCCATGTTAATAGAATCTCCAAATGCATATTTGGAGTCATCTTCAACTTCTAACAATATCCCTCTTGTCTGCCCTCTCCAAGTACTTTGAATTGCAATTGTGTTTTCTGGAAGATTTTTACTTTCATGATTTGAAACAACGACACCTCCAATATGATTGGCTCCTTCTAATGTACTCTCAGAAATCGTTAAATCCTGACCTTTAAAATTGTTTCTTAACACATAAATAGATCCTTGGGGATTGACATGGTCTACTATTTCTTCCTTATATGTTTCACCACAGTTTGTTAGCAATAAACTTGAAACAAGGACGGTAAGAATAGATTTATATTTAATTGAACTTTTCATGATTAATTTATTTATTTATTCCACCAAACTTTAGTATTAATATCATCCGGCCCCATTATTTTTAATGCTTCAAGGTAATTTGCCCTGTTATAAGAAATTGTGGACGGGGGGAAAGGTAGACGCGATGGATATCTACCTTGGTTTTCAACTCCAGGCCCAATAGGTAATGTTGGATGTCCTGTACGTCGAATTTCGGCCCATTGCTGAAAGTCAGTAAACAACATCGCGTAAAAACGTTGTGTATGTATTTTTTCCATGATGTCATTAAAATTATCTTGAGAAGAGGGTTTCACAGAACTTTGCTCAAAATAACCTGGGCTTGGATCTACATTCCAGTATTGAAAAGATGATTGAATACCTCTATAATAATAGTTTTCAGAAGACCCCGAGATAAATCCTTTAAGAGCTGCTTCGGCTAATATAAACTGTAGTTCAGAATAATTCATCAGGTTGCCGAGTCTGATATCTGTCTTAAGATCCAATATTAGTTTAGAGCCTATTTCAGGTACATTTCCCTTTGCATAGCCACTTCGCATGCCTGAGTAGACTCCGAGCGTAGCTTGAGTAGCCCATTTTGCTATCCTTGTGTCTTCTAGGTCTACCAACGTATTGATGAAAAATTCAGAATATCCTTTGTCACCATTAAAATCTAAATCCCTATAGTTGTAAAATTCTGTTACAAATGGAACTACATTAGTAAAGTTAAAGATTGCATTATCCGCATTGCTTTCCATGATTGGATATTCTGCAGCTTTAGTATCTACTATTTCCTTAATCTTTGCTATTTGATTCAACTCATTATTTCCTGACGCTCTAAGCAGTAAACGTAAATAGAGCGAATTCCCGAACCTACGCCAGTGCTCAGGGCTAGTACGGGTATGCTTATAGATACTTCCGTATAGTGGGTCCGACATCAGATGGCTAGCAGGTAATTGTGCGTTGGTTTTTAGCAATTCATTTGCTTTTTCAAGCTTTTCAAAAATCTGTTCATACACAAATTTTTGTGTATCGAACTTGGGTGAGATTTCAAAATCTCTTCCCTTGGCAGCATCCGAGTAAGGAACATCACCAAACACATCGGTCAGTAGAGATCCTAAGTAAGCATCCATAATTAAAGACATGCCTTGCCAAGTTTGGTAACCTTGCTGCTGTGTTATTTCGGCCGATTTGTATACATCTCTGATATTTGTTAACTCTGTATACCAATTTTGCCAAGAGCTATTTGACTCCGTTGTTTTTATCTCATAACGGTGAATTTCCCTACTATCGCTATTTGTAACAGTTACTTGAGCCAGCTCTCCGTTAATTCTGAAACCTCTGTTGAGGTTGTTGTTTACAATGGATAAGACCGAAGGCGCAAATAGCGATTGGGGACTTGCAAAAGTTGCTTCATTGGGATTTGTATTCTTTTCAATGAAATCTTTTGTACAGCTTGCCACAAGTATGCTTGTTGCAAACGTGCTATATATAAGTATGTTTTTAAATTTATTTTTCATCGGACTAGCATTAGAAATTTAACGTTAAACTAAGACCAAAATTTCTTGTAGAAGGAAACTGTGCAACTTCGGCTCCTTTTTGGATTCCAGCAGATGTAAGAGAACCAAATTCTGGGTCAAATGCAGGCCAATTCGTGAATACGAATAAATCACGGCCGTAGACACCTAAATTTGCACGTTGAAATTTATATTGTTTTAAGAAGCTAGGGCTAAAAGTATAGTCGATGCGGACTTCTCTCAGCTTGATGTAGTTTGTTGAGAATGTATTTGCTTCCAGATTGTCACGATTGAAGTGATTGTAATAAAAATCGCGAGCATTTACTAAAGTCGTGTTTGGACTAAAGGTGTTATCCCCATTGTCCACTACTCCTTTGCCGATTAATCCGTTATACCTTCCAGGTATTGTTTTGTTTAGCTTTCCTTCTTCCATTAATACCGCATGTGTTAAAGAATAACCAACACCGCCGAACTGACCATCAAATAAGAAGTTGAATTTCCAGTTTTTGTATTGAAATTCATTACCCCAGGCAGCTTTCCATGGGGCTGTAGATCTGCCTAAATAAAGTAAGTCAGTAGATATTTCTGGATAGCCATCTTTGTAAATGATCTGACCGTCTGGAGATCGCTTATAGCCATAACCATACATAGCACCGTAATTTCCTCCAACTCTAGCTTCAATAGTACCTCTAGATCCATAGATTGTGGAGAGGATGATCGCGTTTTCTTCAGATGATTCAGGTAGTGATATGATTATTCCATCATTATAAGAGAAATTGCCAAACATCTTCCAATTTAATTTCTCTTTGTTTTTAAAGATCTGATATGATGTTGCAAATTCAGCACCTCTATTCCTAACCTCCCCAGCGTTAATAACCATCCGTGTAAATCCACTCGATGGATCGATCGGTACGGGAAGAATTTGATTGAAGGTGTTGTTCTGATAAACGGCAATGTCAAAGGTTAATCTGTTCTTAAACATTCTTAAATCGGTACCGAATTCAACGGATCTTGTGGATTCGTACTTAAGCGATTCATTTGGGATCTGTAGGCTATTAGATAACCCATCGCCAAAACTCGGCACTATAGGGTAGGTGTATGAGGTTAAGAATGGTGTTGTCCCACCGCTACCCACATTTGCAAGTGAAGCTCTAAATTTAAAGAAATTGATGGATTTTGGTAAATCTAACAATTGAGAAAGCACAACGCTTCCGTTATAGGAATTGTACATAAATCCATCTCCCTCACCGAATGCAGGAGAGGCAAGTGTGCTAGACCAGTCGATTCTGCTGGTTACATCAAAAAACAAGTAGTTTTTGTATTCGATATTGGCCATACCGTAAATCGAGTTTACCGCATATTTACTTCTATAAGGTCTTGAGATAATTGGTTCTGCAGTATTATCTAGGCTATAAATACCTCTTTCCTTGAGTTTACTCGTTGATAGATCTATTCTTCTATAGGTGTTGGCCATACGGGCGCCACCAAGACTTGCTCCCCATTTTATGGTTTTATTTCTTTCGTTCCTATAACGAGCCAGAAAGTCGACGTTTGTTTCTGAATTGAAAATATTCTGCTTTCTGAAATACCCATTAGCAAATTTATTGGAGTCAAAGGGTCTTCTTGAGGTTCTACCGTCATAACTAAAATCGATTGACGCACGTCCCAATACACTGAATTCTTTGTTGATTGCGTAATCTACTTGAGCATTTCCAAGAAATCCATCACGGTTTTGTCCGTTTAACATTTCATAGGACTGTAGGTAGGGATTATCCAAAAGTGTTGAGAAAGGTGTATTTTGCTCAACATCCTTTTCAATCCAATAGTTTTTAAACCAGTCCAGGTTCATATTAGGAGTGAGCCCCCTAATGAAATACATGGGAGTACCATTATTATAACCAGTTGTAGGAAGATTTTTTGAAAACTTGTTATTATAAGAAGCTTTTCCTGAAATATTGATTTTATCTGTCAGCTTGTGTGACATCTGCACGGTTGCAGTGGTTCTATTAAATCCGGTATTAGGAACCATCCATTTGTTGATGGTATTTCCTACACTGATCCGCGTTGATGTTTTTTCTGTTGAAGTAGCGTACGAAAGGTTATTCGAACTATTTACTGTCGTTTCAAAAAAGTCTTTTTTATTATTTTCATAGGCTCTCCACTCTGTTCGCTCTGGTGGAGTCAATCTATAATAATCTGGGTTGAACTGATAAAATAGCTGGCCATTGAACTTTGGTCCCCAAGCTGAGGATGTAGAATACGTACTAGCTCCATCTTCAGACTGACCATAGGAGTAGTAAAAGTCACTTCCGCCGACACCTGCGCCATATTGGTTTTGATAATCTGGCCATCTGTTTATAGTACCGATGGATGTATTTGAGGTTAAGCTAAATCCTAAACCATTGTTCTTTTTACCTTTTTTAGTCGTGATGACAATTGCACCATTAGCGCCCCTAGCTCCATATAGTGCGGTAGCACCTGGGCCTTTTAACACAGAAATACTTTCGATATCCTCCGGATTGATGTCTGCTAGACCTGTTCCAAAATCGACAGGTGCATCATCAGACATGTAATTAGAGTTCCCGTTGGTTGTCATTCTTCCCGAACTTGAACTTGTTATGACCCCATCAATGACAATTAGCGCCGAATTGTCGCCTGTTAAGGAGTTTTCGCCACGTAGAATAATTTGATTGGTTCCAGCCGGGCCGGCACCTGATTTAGTTAGATTTAAACCAGCTACCTTGCCTGTTAATGCATCGGTCCAGTTTGCTGATTGTGCATTAGTGAGTTCTTCTCCGGAAACCGTAGTTACAGAATAACCTAGTGATTTTTCCTCTCGCTTAATACCTAATGCCGTAACGACAACTTCTTCAATCCCCTCCGTATTCTCTACTAGTTGAATAACGACGTTAGGATTTGTATCGTTAAATATTTGTGTGTAACTATTATAACCTATGAGTTGGAAATTGATATTTGTACCGGCAGAGACTTCAACAGTAAAAGTTCCATTTGGATTACTGGTTCCAACTGCTTTTGCATTTACGCGAATAGATACTCCTCCTAAAGGCTCGTTGGTATTCTTGTCTACTACTTTACCCTGGATCTTAATTTTCTCTTGGTTAGTTGTTTTCTCAAAAGGGAAAGGGAGACTGGCGTAAGCCTGTCCTCCAGAATAACAAGCAGTAGCTAAAGCAATCCACAGGAGCTTAGAACCAATACGGTGTGGCTTAACTTTGTCTTGATTGTTTGTTAACATATGTCGTGTGATTAAATTGGTTACTAAATTGATGTTTTAATATTAACTTAATGTTAATTATTGCTTTTTCTTTCGTTTTATTTCATAAACAAGAATAATAATGCAGCAAGCGAAGCTCCAAGTAAGGGGCCGATAACTGGTACCCAAGCGTATGAACTATTGAATTTAGCTTTATTTTTTAGGGGTAACAGTGCATGAATAATGCGAGGACCAAGATCCCGTGCGGGATTAATGGCATAGCCTGTAGTTCCACCAAGCGAAAGACCTATTCCCCATACCAACAATGTCACAGGTAGTGCACCTATAGAACCAAGACCGATAGGTGATTGATCGGATAGGCTGGCATCTTTGAAGTGTAGTATGGTGAATATCAGCACGAAAGTTCCAATTATTTCGCTCGCCAAATTTATAGGAAGGTTTTTGATAGCTGGTGCAGTACAGAATACGGCTTGTTTGGCGTCAGGATCTTCTGTTTTATCAAAATGGTCTTTATACATTATCCACACTAAAAAGGCTCCTATCATGGCGCCACCAAACTGTGCTGTCATATAGGATAGTGCCGTAGGAAGATCGATGCGATTCAAGATGTAGTTGGCCAGTGTTACAGCACAATTGAGATGCGCACCGCTGTACGGGCCAGCAATAGAAACCCCGACAAAAACTGCAACAGCCCAAGCCGTGGTAATAACGATCCAGCCGGAATTGTTTCCTTTGGTCTGGTTTAATACTACGTTGGCGACTACTCCTCCTCCTAGAAGGATCATCGCAGCGGTCCCTATTAATTCTGCAATAAAAGGTGTCATAATATAGATTTATTTAAAAGTGGTTACCTATTTTAATTCTCGTAGTTTGCCCAGAATTTAGCCGTTTCAGTGGCTCTTTTCCATTCTTTCAGGTGGACTTCGTAATTGTTATCTTGATTCGTTTCAAAAACTTTATCTTCTTTCCATAAGTTTTGCAATTCGGAAGTATCTTTCCAAAATCCAACAGCTAATCCGGCGAGAAAGGCTGCTCCCATAGCGGTGGTTTCTGTAATCGCTGGGCGAATTACTTTTGTTTTTAAGATATCTGCCTGAAATTGCATTAAGAAACCATTTTGTGTTACGCCTCCATCAACGCGAAGTTCTTTTATTTTCGAAGAAGAGTCATTTTCCATGGCTTTTAGAATGTCATATGTTTGATAGGCTATGCTTTCTAAGGAGGCGCGAGCGATATGTGCTGCATTTGCACCTCGTGAAAGTCCTACCATCGTTCCCCTAGCTTCTGAGTTCCAATGAGGAGCTCCCAGACCTGAAAATGCTGGAATGAGGTACACACCATTGCTGTTAGGGACGCTAGTGGCCAATTTTTCCACCTCACTGGAATTACGAATGATACCTAGCTCGTCTCTTAACCATTGAACGACGGCCCCCCCAATAAATACACTGCCTTCTAACGCATAGTTTACTTCGTCGCCTATTTTCCATGCAACGGTGGTAACTAGTTTGCTTTTGGATATTACCGGTTTGGCTCCGATATTCATTAATAGGAAACAGCCCGTTCCATATGTGTTTTTGACCATGCCTTTTTTAGTGCAAAGTTGGCCAAACAGGGCGGCTTGTTGATCGCCTGCTATGCCAGCAATAGGAACTCTGACGTTCGCAATATCTTCGGACGTGTGACCGTATATTTCAGAGCTGCTGCATACAGTGGGAAGCATTGATTCTGGAATCTCAAAAATGTTTAATAATTCTTTGTCCCATTGCAATGTATGTATATTCAAGAGCAGTGTTCTTGAAGCATTAGATACATCTGTAATGTGCTTCTCGCCATTAGTAAGATTGTAGACTAACCAAGAATCTACGGTCCCAAATGCAAGTTCGCCTTGTTCAGCAAGCTGTTTGGCTCCGTCTACATTGTTGAGTATCCAGTTTATTTTGGATGCCGAAAAGTAAGCGTCAATTAATAGACCTGTTTTTTCCTGTATGATATCTTCGTATCCTTGTTCAGCTATCTTTTTACAGTACTCTGCTGTTCTACGATCCTGCCATACAATGGCATTGTATATTGGTTTACCTGTTTTTTTGTTCCATACGATAGTTGTCTCTCGTTGATTGGTGATGCCGATGGCTCTGACGGCGTCTAGTCTTAGCTGTTCTTTGGCTATTGCTTCGGTCATTACCGCAAGTTGCGTTGACCATATCTCCTGAGCGTCATGTTCCACCCAACCTGATTTAGGATATATTTGTGTGAACTCTTTTTGAGCTATGGTGACAATTTCTCCTTTCTGATTGAAAAGAATCGCCCTGGAGCTAGTTGTACCCTGGTCTAAAGCGAGAATGTATTCTTTGTTCATGATCTAATCGGGTTTATATTAGTAGCTTATTTATTATAAGGTGTAATTTTTGACAAGTGCGGTGTAGTCTGCAATTTCCTGTTGAATCCAAGCTTGGTCTTTTCCGAGTTCCTTAGCCATTATTTCGGCTACTTTTGGAGCTGCTTCTAAGGACGCTTTGGCGTCTAACAACAAAAAGCGAACTCTTCGAGCTAAGAAGTCTTCGACTTTGGCGATCATCTCATGACGACATGCCCATACCACTTCTGCTGCTATAAATTCGAAGTTCGGGTGTAGCAACTCGTTGAGTTGAGGAGATTGTGATGCCAGCTCAAGAATAGGGGCTACGTCTGTCCCATATACCTGCCAATGTCCTGTTTTTTTCTCCTGGGAGTAGCCGTGGATAGGGAGATGCTGTGTTTTACAGGCCTTAGGTGTCAATCCTACTGTTTTGATCGCTAAATCGATGGTTTCTTCAGCCATTTTTCTGTAAGTAGTCCACTTGCCTCCGGTAATGGTAATTAGATTGGATGCGCTTTTGATAAGCTTATGATCTCTTGATATTTCTTTTGTGCTGCCCGAGTCGCCATCTGTGGGAGCAGCTAGGGGTCTAAGTCCTGCAAATACACTTAAAACGTCTTTTTCAGTAGGTGAATTTTCAAGGTATTGATTTGCCGTTTTTAAGATAAAACTGATTTCTTCATCCAACGGCCTCGGTTCTATCTGATGTGCATTTAATGGCGTGTCGGTAGTGCCTAATAATACTTTGTCGTGCCAAGGCACTCCAAATAATACTCGTCCGTCACTGGTTTCTGGAATCATTAAGGCATCATCATTGCCCAGGAACTTTTTATCTATTACGATATGGGCTCCTTGACTTGGTCGTACAAGGTCTTTGTGAGTTGTGCTGTCCAACTTTAAGATATCATCTACAAATACACCTGTTGCATTAATCACAGCCTTCGCTTTTATGGTATAGTCTAATCCTGAAAGCCGATCTTTGAAGTTAATTCCATTTGTTTTACCTGCTTCATCTTTGGATATCTTATTTACTTCGGCATAGTTAAGAAGTGTTGCGCCATGTTCTGAAGCAGTCTGTCCAAGATTGATCGCTAATCGGGCATCATCAAATTGACCATCATAATATAGCACACCACCAACTAATCCCTTTGTTTTGATTTTGGGTAACTTTTGGATTACATCTCTCTTGTTTAATAGCGTCGATTTTCCTATGCGAAGTTTACCTGCCATCCAATCGTACATTTTTAGACCTATCAGAAACTTAAGCTTATTGAAGGTCGAGTATGATGGAATTACAAAGCTTTGAACAAAGGAAACATGAGGCGCATTTTTAAAAAGTAAGCCTCTTTCCTTGAGCGCTGATAAAACGAGTTTGATATCTCCATTTGCGAGATAACGGACACCACCATGAACTAACTTGGTGCTTTTGCTTGAGGTCCCTTTTGCAAAATCATATTTCTCAATTAGGAGCGTTTTATAGCCTCGTGAAGCTGCATCAACTGCAATTCCAAGTCCTGTGGCTCCGCCGCCTATGATTGCAATATCCCACATTGCTGTATCTTGAATGCTTTCTAAAGCTTCGTTTCTTGTGAAATTCATTTTGTTTTACTGTGTTTATGTGTGCTTTGTTTTGTAAAAATAATAAAAAACGTAAACAAACGAAAGTTTGTGAAGTCTTTTAGATAAATGCTTCTGTTTTGAAATAACTTAATTATCTTAGGATTATAAAATATCCGTATGATAGAGCGATTACGATTGTAAGGGCATATGATTTCGAGATATCCTTCAGAAGCATAGAGACAAGTATTGACCATTAAAAAGTAAGTAATATACATATGAACAATGTTGAGCGTCATCAATATATCATCAAACAAATAAACCAAAATGGACATGTTTCTGTTTTGGAATTGTGCGAAGAATTAAATGTTTCTTCTGTAACAATTCGTAAAGATTTACAGTTTTTAGAGGATACGGGATTAGTGTATCGGACGCACGGAGGGGCCACAAGACAGAATCCGTATCAAACGGACAGACCTGTTGTTGAAAAGGAAAAAATTCACGAAGAAGAAAAGATAAGAATTGCTAAAGCTGCGTCTCATTTAGTAATGGCAAATGATTCTATTATTATAGGGTCGGGGACGACAACTCAGTTTTTGGGGAGAGAGATTTTGCCTCAGGGAAATCTTACTGTAGTTACATCTGCTCTGAATGTGACGTTAGAACTGCTCAAACATCAGAATGTCGAGGTTATACAACTCGGGGGATCAGTGCGTCGCACTTCGTCCTCTGTGACAGGACAGTATGCTAATAATATCCTAGATCATTTTTTCTGTTCGAAATTGTTTTTAGGAGTAGATGGTATCGATATGGATTACGGAATATCGACAACTAATGCGCAAGAGGCAATGTTGAATCAGAAAATGATTTCTGTAGCCCAACAAGTTATTGTACTCGCAGATTCAAGTAAATTTGGTAGGAAGAGTTTTGGAAAGATTGTGGATTTTTCGCAGATTGATGTTGTAATCAGTAATGACATACCACCTGCTTTTCAAGAGCTTTTTGAGTCGCTTGGGATAGAAACTATCATAGCGAAATAAGAAATGGGGCTTTCTTCTAGAGAAAGCCCCATTTCTTATTTTTAAAACTTAGCACCTAGGGTGAGGATACCACTTGTCCTTTTGTGATCGATAGAAGCTACTGGGCTAGAAGTTCCCCAAAAAGTTTCATTAATCGAGTAAGGAGCTTGTTTGTATGAGTTTACTTGATGTACAACTGCTAAGTCCATGTAAAGGGTGTTTGTTAGTTTTACACCTAAACCTAAGCTTCCACTATAATTTTCATCTTCAATTCCACCTTTGTAAGGATTGCCGAAATAATTGAATCCAGCACGTCCGCTTAGTATATTGGTGAATAAAAACTCACCCCCTGCTCTGAAATTGACAGCGCCCTTGTAAAGATCCTTGATATCGCTATTGATATCGTCGTAGCTTGTATTCAATGAGTTGTTTGCGGTCGAATAACGCATAGAATTGTAAGTGACATATTCTGCGTCGGCAGTCAATAACCCTCTGCTAAAGAATTTCGTAAGGCCTAAACCAAATTTCCAAGGAGTGGTAATGTTATAATCCTGTGCGCTGTCGTAGAATTTTGATTCGTAACTATGGAAAGGATCTTTGGCTGTATCGTTATCGTAAAAATCTACATCGGTGTAAGTCCGCGTATCGTCTTTGATTGTCGTCCAAGTTGGCGTATTGATTGTAACACCAATATTCCAATCGGTAGTAGGTTTGAATATCATACCTAATTTTAGATCTATTCCAGAACCTTCTGTAACTTGTCCAAAATTATCGAATAATTCATAGCTGGCATTGGAGTATTTATATAAATCATTAGCAGGGTCAGCATATGGTGAGTTTGGATTATCTGCTAGTATTTCGTTTCTTGTTTTGGTCCAGCCATTTTCTATGAACTGTGTGCTTTTTTCATAACGGAAAGAGGTGATGCCCAGTGTAGCTCCGATGAAAAACTGATTGTTGTAGTTTGATCCGAAAGCAATGGCAGTTTTACTGCGATTGCCTCTCGTGATTATTTCATTGTATTGATCTTTTGCAGCTCCTTCTTTAGCCAAAGGGAAATATCCTTTTTCAGCATCTCCAAATTGCTCTACTATGTTGGATCCTGCAAAGTCAGTTCCGAAGCTACCGGACATAATATCTGATAGGGCATTTACAATAGTTGTGTTGTTATTAACCCCTTCATAAGTAATTCTATTGTTATAATTTTGGGTTTTGTTATAGCTCAAGCCGACATTAAAGTTCAGCCAGCCTGAATTGGAGCGGTAGTTTGAAGTTGGGAAATGAAATACTACTCCGGCCTGATCAACCCCAAAGTTGTCTTTTTTACTATTCGAGTTCATTCCTTCAAATAGGGTTTTATTCTTATTCCCTAGATAATTGAATGTGACAGACATATCGGAACGGCTGAAAAAGCCCAAACCTGCAGGATTACCATTTATAGCCGAAATATCTCCACCTAAAGCGGTCTGTGTATTACCAAGACCTTTCATACGCGCAGATCCCCCAATATCTTCTTTAGAAAATGTTAAGGCATCGTCTACAGTTTGTGCATGTGTTTGTGTCCAAAAAATACTGGATACGAAAACGGAAAGGATGATATGTTTTACTCTCATATGGGATGATTTGTCCTATTTAAATAAACAGCCAATAGCGAGATTGGCTGTTTATGTTGATATTTATTAGTTTAACTAAATAACTGTACTTTTAGATTAGCGTCTTGATGAACCCGACGAGCGTGATCCGCCACCTGAGCTAGATGCACCACCGCCTCTGGACATGGATCCGCCACCACTTGACATGGATGAACCACTGCTGCTTCTTGAAGGTGGCGTGTATGTGCTACCCGAGTTCGAGCTACCGCTGTCTGTACGACGGCTTTGTGGTTGCGTAGTTGGACGCGATGAACCTGAGCGTTCTGTAGTGCTAGGTCTTGTGACCGTGCCGTTATTTGCAGGCTGTCTGCGACCACTTGTCGAATTTCTTACATCAGTCGTCGGTCTGTTGCCTTCTGATACGGTACTGCCTCTACGTGAGGAGCTTACTGAACCTCTTGAGCTTTCGCTATTTCCACGTGAGGTACCTACACGATTTGAAGTACTAGAGCCATCAGCCCCTCTACGGCTTGATACGCTAGAACGGGTGTCGATACGCCCATTTGCATCGCGGCTTATTGTTGTAGATCCACGTCTACTAGAGGACGTAGCGCCTACATCTCTGCGACTCGAACTTCCTGTTCTGGAATTGAAACGGTCACGATTGTCGGAACGTACCGAAGAGTAGGTTGGACGGCGACCAGATCCTCCATAATAGTAGTTGTTGTGTCCATGTCCATAATATGGGTGTCCCCACGAATTGTAGTAGGAATTGTGTCCCCAATATCCGCCACCATAGCCGTAATAAGGTCTTCCCCATCCGTAACCATAATAAGGAGAACCCCAACCATAACCGTAGTATGGAGACCTCCAGCCAAAACCAATAGACCAGCTAGATCCCCAGCCCCAGTTGGACCAACCTAAACCAAAACCACCATATCCATACCAAGGGTCAAACCATGGGTCATAATACGCCATACCTGGAGAAGAATAATAGAAACGATTAATACGGTTAGCATATTCTAATTCCTGATATTGTCCGTCGTTATATTCTTCATCTGAATATTCGTCTGCATAATACTCATTGGCTGCATTCGAGTCAGAGTTCTGATTCTCGTCGTAGTAGTAATCTGGACTTTGGTACACCGGAGCTGGTCTGCCTGCGTTCTGATTGTTGTAGACGTCGTCTCTGTAGGTGACTTGTCTACTTGTCGAACAAGAACTCAGTACAGCAACAAGTGCTAAAGCCCATCCGCCGATTAATAATTTATTTGTTTTCATCTGCTTAATTTTTTAGTTTTTAGTTCTCAGATGGAGCGTTTAATGATTTTTATGTTCAATCATGTCTGGCTCATTATATCTTTATCGCTAAAGTTGTCTGATAATCCAGTGTCTTTTTACTATCTTAGACGCATATTTTTGCGAAGGTTTAATCCCAATCTCAAAAATATAAATAAATTTAGTCTCAAAAAAAATATTGATACGGTTTGACCGTAACCATAATATATTGTTACAAATTAAATAGTTATAAGATCAATGAGTAAAGGAATAACAAGTAGAAGCGAGGATTATTCTCAATGGTACAATGACCTGGTGATTAAGGCTGATTTAGCGGAGTATTCTGCTGTACGTGGGTGTATGGTCATAAAACCCTATGGGTATGGTATTTGGGAACGTATACAAGCTATTTTGGACAAGCGTTTTAAGGAAACAGGTCACAGTAATGCTTATTTCCCCTTGTTTATTCCAAAGTCTTTTTTCTCTAAGGAGGCTTCTCACGTCGAGGGATTTGCTACCGAATGTGCTGTAGTGACCCATTATCGATTGAAAAATGACGGTAACGGACAGATTGTTGTCGATGAAGATGCTAAGTTGGAAGAAGAACTGATTGTACGTCCTACGTCTGAAACGATTATCTGGAATACATATAAAGGTTGGATTGAGTCTTATCGAGACCTTCCAATCCTTGTTAATCAATGGGCTAATGTAGTACGTTGGGAAATGCGGACGCGTTTGTTTTTGAGAACAGCAGAGTTTCTTTGGCAGGAAGGACATACGGCGCACGCGACCAAAGAGGAGGCTGTAGCTGAAGCTAATCAGATGCTTGAAGTATATGCTGATTTTGCGGAAAATACGTTAGCGTTACCTGTTGTACGTGGTAGAAAAACAGAAAATGAACGTTTTGCGGGTGCGCTGGACACACTTTGTATAGAGGCATTAATGCAAGACGGAAAGGCGTTGCAAGCTGGTACATCTCATTTCTTGGGACAGAATTTTGCCAAGGCTTTTGATGTTAAATTTACAAATCGTGAAGGTAAGCAAGAGCATGTATGGGCGACTTCATGGGGAGTGTCTACGCGTTTGATGGGAGCTCTGATTATGGCGCATTCGGATGATCAAGGGTTGGTATTGCCTCCAAAGCTAGCTCCGATTCAGGTTGTTATCGTGCCGATATATAAAACAGACGAGGAGAAAGCTAATATTGATTCGTTTGTGACAAGTTTACAAGCCGAATTGAAAAGTAAAGATATCTCTGTTAAGTACGATGACCGTGATACGCAACGTCCAGGGTTTAAATTTGCCGAATGGGAACTTAAGGGGGTACCGGTACGCGTGGCGGTTGGTGCGAGAGATATGCAAAATGGAACTGTAGAATTGGCGCGTAGAGATAAGCAAACTAAAGAGACTGTAGGGCAAGAAGGGTTGTCAAACAGAATTCAGTTGCTTCTGGAAGATATCCAGCAACATATGTATCAAAAGGCTTTTGATTTTAGAGAGACTCATACTACAGAGGTGAATTCGTATGAAGAGTTTAAACAAGTGATCGAAACTAAAGGAGGCTTTGTGTCCTGTCATTGGGATGGTGCTGTGGAGACAGAGAAACGTGTTAAGGAGGAAACTAAAGCGACTATCCGTTGTATACCTTTGGATGCAAAGGATGAAGAGGGTGTTTGTATTTTTACAGGTAAACCTTCCGCGAGAAGAGTGTTGTTTGCAAAGGCGTATTAAGTCTCCGATGTATTTTCCTCTATAAAAGAATCTAAATGGATGAGGAGAGCTACAAAATTCGCTTTCATATTACGCGCAATTCTATTGCTTATAAAGGCGAATTTATGTAGGTTTGAAAACAAGGGTAAAACCGTAAAATTGTAAAATTTTACGGTTTTACTATTTTAATAAGATATGGATATCGAATCATTAGGTAAATCAGCTGCAAATCGTGTACTTATCCTAGGCTGTGGATGGGTTGGTGAGGAATTTGCACATGCAATGAAACTTCGCGGTAATGAAGTGTGGGTTACGACGACCACCGAAGAAAAGAAACTTCGATTAAGTGAGCAAGGATTTCAATCTGTTTTGTTAGACTTTGATTCAAAGGTAGTTATAGATGGATTCGATATGCCTACTACGTTTGATTTTGTGTTAAATTCAATTCCAGCCAGTTCCCGTAATTCTCAAGAAGTATTACTAGAGCGATTCAACTGTATTAAGCTTCTTTTGGAACAGCTTACTTTTCGGAAGCATATTTATTTGAGTTCCATTGGGATTTATCCCGATGCGGATGGTCTTTTTGATGAAAATTGGCAGGATCATCTCGATGAAAGATTATTGCTCGCCGAACAAACCATGCAGCAAGCAGATAATACCTTGATTTATCGGTTAGGTGGACTTTTCGGAAAAAGCCGGATTTTTGCCAAGTATTTTAGTGGTAAAGTGTGTCGAACTGGTAATCAACCTGCTAATTTTGTTCATCTTGCGGATGTAGTTAAATTATTGGTTTTGGGATTTGAAAGGCTGAGGGTAGGAGAGATATTTAATATTGTTGCACCCGAGCACCCGAAGAAGAAGGCTGTTATTCTGGCATCTGCTGCGAAATACGGATACGCTGGTCCTTCGGCTTTTGAATCGACATTTAATTTTCAAAAAATCGTATCTGGACAAAAGATAATAGATGAACTGCAATACCACTATAAGTATCCGTCACCTTTAAAATTTTAGTAAATTTACCTTTATAATAAATATATACGATTATGGCTTATAAATTCGCAACTCGAGCTATCCATGCAGGGCAGGAGTCTGATCCAACGACTGGTGCTGTAATGACTCCTATATATCAAACTTCAACCTATCAACAGGCTTCACCGGGTGATCATAAAGGATATGAATATTCTAGAGGTACAAATCCAACTCGTACGGCATTAGAGGAGTGTTTGGCTTCTTTAGAAAATGGGAGATATGGTCTGGCATTTTCAAGCGGTATGGCTGCTACGGATTGTGTGCTTCGACTGTTAAAGCCAGGAGATGAGGTTTTGACAGGAGATGATCTTTATGGAGGATCGTATCGTATTTTTACAAAAGTGTATGCGGAATATGGGATTAAGTTTGTCTTTGTAGATACGGCTGATATCCATGCTGTTGAACAAGCGATTTCGGAACGAACCAAACTGATTTGGATCGAAACTCCAACAAATCCTACCTTAATGCTCGCTGATTTGGAAGCTATAGGTCGGCTTGCAAAAGCCGCATCGATATGGTATGTTGTTGATAATACCTTTGCTTCTCCGTATTTACAAAATCCTTTGGATATGGGCGCGGATATCGTGATGCATTCTGCTACTAAGTATATTAATGGTCATTCTGATTTGGTGATGGGAGCATTGGTGGTAAATGATGAAACTTTGTATAAAAAACTCCGTTTCTTTTATAATACTTGTGGAGCTACACCTGGTCCACAGGATTGCTTTTTAGCTCTTAGAGGGATCAAGACTTTACATTTACGGATGCAGGCACACTGTGATAACGCCAGAGATGTAGCTGTTTTTTTAAAGGGGCACCCTAAGATAGAACGTATCTATTGGCCAGGCTTTGAGGATCAGCCAGGACATAATATCGCCAAAAAGCAGATGCGGGATTTTGGAGGGGTGGTGTCTATCGTGCTAAGGGATGCTGACTTGAAGGAGACTTATCGTATTGCGTCTCGTTTTAAGCTTTTTAAATTAGCGGAGTCTTTAGGAGGAGTAGAATCTTTAGTCAACCATTCGGTTTCGATGTCACATGGCTCTGTACCCAAAGAGATAAGGGAGCGGGTAGGGGTAGTAGATAATCTGCTTCGTCTTTCAGTTGGAATTGAGGCTATCGAAGATCTAATCGCAGATTTGGAACAAGCATTGGCTTAAGAAATATGAGTGGATTTAACCTTAAGGAATTCCTTGATGGAAAGGTGGATGAGTATAACCAACCGCAGTTTGTGGATAATGATCCGATTTTAATTCCTCATCTTTTTCAGAACAAGGAGGATATAGAGATCATGGGCTTCTTTGCTGCGATATTTGCCTGGGGGCAACGTAAAACTATTATCAATAAATGTAAGGAACTGATAGATAGGATGGATGGGGCACCTTATGATTTTATTCGAAATCACAAGGATGCAGATTTGAAACGTCTGCTCAACTTTAAACATCGTACGTTTAACGATACTGATTTATTGTATTTTGTTTCGTTTTTTCAGTTTCATTATAATACAAATGATTCTCTAGAGGATGCTTTTTTAATCGGTCAGAATGAAGAGGTTTCTTTTTCGATTGAAATTGCGTTAAATCGTTTTAAGACCTATTTTTTTTCATTAGCAGACTTCCCTTTACGTACCAAGAAGCATATAAGTTCTCCTTTTCAGAAATCAACTTGTAAGCGATTGAATATGTTTCTTCGATGGATGGTACGTAAGGATGATAAAGGTGTCGATTTTGGAATATGGAGCCGGATTACTCCAGCCCAATTGATCTGTCCTTGTGATGTTCATGTGGAACGTGTAGCACGTAAACTAGGATTGATTACTTTGGATAAAATTAACTGGAAGGCAGCGTTGGAGCTGACTGAAAATTTACGTGCATTGGATGCTGATGATCCGGTGAAATATGATTTCGCGTTATTTGGACTTGGTGTGGAGCGCGAAATGTAATTTTATAATAACTTAAACATTTCACGGTGTGGTCCTATTTCCGCTATTTCAAATTCGTCGGACATAAATTCAAAACCTAAGCTCTCGTAAAAAGGAAATGCTACGACTCTAGCATTAAACCATAAGTAATCAATATGCAGGTGATCTCGTAAGTGTTCCATAGCAGCAAGCAGTAGCTTGCCAGCATAGCCTTTACATCTTGAATCGGATGCCGTGGCCATTCCACGTAAACGATAGGCTGATTTTGGTAGTTTACCATGATTTTCCTGCATGCAGGTAAGTATAGATACCAACCGGTCTTCTTCAAAATAGCCCAGGTGAAATGTGCTGGGATATAAATCATGATCGAATATGCATTCGGATTCTGGTAATCCATTTCGCAATACTTGCGAACGAAGGGGCAAAGTTTGTTCTGCAGTTATAAAACGTATCATGATTTGCTGATTTTTTCTAAAATATCAACGAGCCTGTTGGAATAGCCAAATTCATTATCATACCATCCCACCACTTTTACAAGTCCTCCGACGATAGAAGTTAGTTGAGCATCAAATACGCAGGAGTAGGGATTATTAATTATATCTACTGAAACGATAGGGTCTTCTGTGTAGTAAAGAACCTGTTTGAGTTCTCCGTTGGCAGCTTCTCTGAATTTTTGATTAATTTCAGTAACAGTTGTTTTTTTTCGGAGTGTACATGTAAAGTCTGTTAGTGAGCCGTTAAGTACGGGTACACGTATTCCGGCACCACCTAATTTGCCTTCTAAATGGGAGAAGACATTGGTTATAGCTTTTGCCGCTCCTGTGCTTGTCGGTATGATCGAAGAAGACGCGGCGCGGGCTCTACGCAAATCTCTATGTGGAGCATCATGGAGATTTTGGTCTCCTGTCATCGAGTGTACAGTCGTGATGTAACCGTCTTCTATTCCCCAATTTTCATCTAGGATTTTGACCAAAGGTGCTACGTTGTTCGTGGTGCAGGATGCATTGGAAAAGATTGGCGTACTCCAATCAAAATCACGATCATTGATACCTAGTACAACTGTTGGTACTTCTTTGTCTGAAGATGGTGCTGAAATCAGCACTTGTTTAGCTCCCGCTTGAAGATGAAGCGCAGCATTTTGCTGAGAAGTGAAAAATCCAGTAGATTCTACCACTAGATCTATCTCTAGGGATGACCAGGGAAGATCTGCTGGATTTTTTTCATTCAGAATTAATATTTTTCTACCGTTTACTTGAATAAAGTTTTCGCCATGGGACACTTCTCCTGGAAATGGGCCATGTACAGAATCATATTTTAATAAATGTGCTAAGGTCGATGGACTAGTGAGATCATTAATCGCTACAATGTCGATGTTTGGAAGCTGACGAACTAATAGGTTACGTAAGGTATGTCTACCTATACGACCGAATCCATTTATTGCTATGTTCATGTATATTATTTCTAATTTTTGATTTTCTACTTGATGTAAGCTGCTATTATTTCATTGATGTTTTTGTCTCCATCCCAATGTGTCTGAAGCTTGTTGTCGGCGGTATAGACATAGTTTGCTGGGAATTGTTTTGGAACATGGAATTTCTGAATGAACTCTTGGTTTTTGTCATAAAGTACTTCAATGTTAGGCTTGCCTACAAGTTCTTTTGCAAAGGTTTCTAAAAATGAAGCCATCAATGCAGGGTCATTCATGGAGACAAAATAAATGTTTACATTTTTGATACTGTTGTAGTTTTTACCGAGTGCCGCTGCTTCTGTCCTGCAGTGTGAACAGCCTGGGTCAAAAAGAATAAACACTGTCTTTTTTCCTTTGGGAATATCTGTATTTGTAAATGATATGCCAGATTTTACTTTGTAAAATGTAAATGCAGGTATTTGAGCGATAGGCTCGCCTTGTGCTAAGTTTGCCATTGCAGCTGACTGCTCTTGGTTTTTGGAAGACGGAGTTTCGTCATGTGATCCGTGATCATGAGCACTGTGATCATGGCCTTCATGTCCCTTGGATTCTGCTTGTTTTTGCTCGGTATTGCTAGGTGTATTTGAGCAGCTCGACAGGCCTAGCGATATGCTTAACATCAGATACGCCGGTATAATCATTTTCTTCATACGTTTGTGTTTAATAGCTACAAACTTAGATAAAATGCTCTTAATTCATGCATGTCTAGTTCAAAAAGTAAACGAATCTGACGTTTGCATGTTTAAATGTGAAAGGAAAAAGAAAAGGCTATCCGTATTCTGGATAGCCTTTTCGTATAAGATAATATACTGACCTTATGGTGTTACTACTTTTACTTTTTCTTCTGCAGGTTGAGCGATGCTTTTACCTTTTCCTAAGTCGTAAACTGTAGGGGCAGCTAATATAATTGATGAATACGTTCCAACGATTATACCGATCAAGATAGCGAAAGAGAAACCTCTAATCACTTCACCTCCGAAGACGAATAAAACTGCAAGTACAAATATAATGGTCAATGATGTAATAATCGTACGGCTTAATGTCGTGTTGATCGCGTGGTTGATCACATCTCCAAAATATCTATTCATACCTCTTGACTTGTTTACATCTTCTCTGATCCGGTCAAAAACAACTACAGTGTCGTTTACAGAGTAACCCAGCACCGTTAGGAAAGCTGCTACGAAATGTTGATCGATATCAAGAGAGAAAGGAACAATACCATCTAAAATCGAGAATAATCCTAACAAAATGATACCATCGTGAATCGTAGCCACAGCCGCACCGACAGAATATTGCCATTTGTGGAAACGAACTAATATATATCCCGCGATGATGAAAATACAAAGTAAGCTTGACCACACTGCTCTGTCCTTAATGTCTGAAGCGATTGATGGACCTACTTTTTGAGAGGAAAGGATTTCATATTTATTGCCTTGTTCTTTAGACAATCCTTCATTCAATTTGGCTAATACTTCTGCATCTGCTTCGTCAGAAGTCTCCGTAACATGGTATGTTGTCGTTACTCGGACTTGGTTTTCGCTACCGAATGTTTTTACTTCTGTCGTCGATTGGAATGCTTCATCGAGGTTTTGACGTACTTTCTCCAGGTTCACGGCATTGTCATAGCGAACTGTAAATGTACGGCCGCCTTGGAAATCTACTCCTAATGTAAAGCCTTTTGTGAAGATAAAACCAAGGGAAATAGCTACAGCGATTAACGAAATTGTATAAAATACTTTACGCTTTTTGATAAATTGGTAATTCGCATTTTGAAGCGTTTTCTCAGACCAAGGAAATGAAACTGATATTTTCATATCTCTATCTAGCATAAATTCGAAAATCAAACGAGAGATAAAGATAGAAGTAAATAGTGACGTAATAATACCTATCATTAACGTCGTTGCAAAACCTAAGATTGGACCTGAACCGAAGAAGAATAGCACTAGACCTACTAAGAACGTCGTGATCTGTGAATCTAAAATAGAAGGTAAGGCGTGTTTATAACCATCGGCTATAGCCTGACGAATACTTTTGCCAAGACGTAACTCTTCACGGATACGTTCATAAATAAGTACGTTGGCATCCACAGCCGTACCCATCGTTAATACGATACCTGCAATACCAGGTAAAGTTAATACCGCATTTAATGATGCTAAGATTCCTAAAAGGAAGAATACGTTGAATAATACAGCGATGTTGGCTGCCCAACCTGCTTTATTATAGTAAACTACCATGAAAATCATCACGATGACAATACCGATTACAGCGGAGTTTACTCCAGAGTCGATCGCAGCTTGTCCTAGAGAAGGACCGACGATCGCTTCTTCGACGATCTTAGCAGTTGTTGGAAGGCGACCCGCTTTTAATACGTTTGCTAAATCTTTTGTGTCTTCAATCGTAAAGTTTCCGGATATAGATGAACTTCCTCCTGGGATTTCATTTTGTACTGTAGGAGCAGAGTAAACAACCCCATCTAATACGATTGCTATCGAAGCCTTTGTTTGTGCTGCTTTAGCAGTAATTCTTCTCCACTCTTTAGCACCGTACGAATTCATCTGCATAGATACTTCAGGAGCATTTGTTTGCGGGTTGAATGCATCTCTAGCATCAGTGATAACCTCTCCGGTTAATACGGAGCCATGCTCTCCTGGAGCTGGTTTGATGGCATATAAGGATAAAAGGCTAGGTGTGCGTTGCTCTGGTTTTACAGCCCACATCAACTTAAGGTTTGAAGGGATCTGTGATTTTATCTCAGGTCTTGCTAAGTACGCATTTACTTTAGCTGTATCTTTTAGATTGGCTATACCTACCTGAGCACCTGGAGCTAATTGTTGTTGTCCATTTTCAGCTTGATAGATAGAAGGCATCAATATACTAAAAAGTGGATTCTCTGCAGAAAGATTGGCTGCAGCAGCGCTAGAATCTTGCTTGTCTCCCTTGTTAGCACCAAGATTTGCTAATAGCGTTTCTTCCGATTTTGTAGTATCAGCCGCTGTACTATCTTTTGTTGATACAGTTTTAGCAGGTTCGGTAGTTTTTAATGAACTAGCCAATGAACGGTTTATATTCTCTAGTAGCGGATAAACCTGCATATTGTCATGAGTTTCATAAAACTCCAATTTTGCAGATCCTTGTAATAGTTTACGAACACGGCTTTCATCATTTACACCTGGCAATTCAATTAAGATGCGGTTGGTACCTTGTTGAATCTGAATGTTTGGCGATGCTACACCGAATTTGTCGATACGTGTGCGTAATACCTTGTATGAGTTCTGTATCGCGTTGTCTGCTTCTTTTTGAAGGAAACTTTTTACGTCAGAATCTGAGCTTGTAGCTTTTATAAAGCTAGCATTATCTTTTGTAGCAAAAAAAGAAGCTAAACTTGATGATGCCCCACTAGCTTTGTAATCTTCGATAAAGTGGTCAACAATGGATTTGTTTGATGACTTGCTTTTTTGGATAGCGGAGTTTAAAGCCGTGTTAAACTTTTCATCTTTTGGATTGTTGGCTAGGTTCTTTATCAACTCATCTAAGGAAATCTCCATAGTGACGTTCATCCCTCCTTTAAGATCCAGTCCTAAAGCGAGTTCATAAGATTTACATTCTCTGTACGTGTATTTGGCAAAACCTAAGTTATAAACCGTTTCGCCCGCAATGGAATCGAGGTATGCTTTTTCCTTTGCGATATCGCCTCCTGCATATGCCTCAGCTTCACGTTCCACTTTTCTAGTTACAAAAGTGAATGATAAAGAATAGAGACAAGCCAATGCCACTATTATTACCAAAAATTTAATCAGCCCTTTACTCTGCATTTTCTGTATTCGTCTATTAGTTTGATATAGTTTATGTTTTTTAATTGCTCTAAATCTCGTGAAAATATCTTAAAGTATCGTTAATCATTGGGCTCAAAAGGACTAATAGGTCACTTTTATTGGCTTGGATTATACCCAATACTCTAATAAAAAATATTTTACCAAGAATCGCAAAGGTATAAAAATTTTGTATAATGAAAACAAAATAAATAGATAACTATTGAAAAGTTTTTGTTATGGGAATGTGAAGAAAAAACTCTTTAAATCTGTGGGGGGCGGAATATTAAGGGTGAACTGGGAGCCTCCATTCACCCTTAATTGATTTTGTAAAAAGAACCCTGTTTCCGATGTATAGCAGGGACTTTGTACTATTTCAATGTGAATTTAAATCCAAGTGTGAATCTAGAAGGTTCGAAACTTGAATTGTGTGTCAAATTCCACCAAGGCTTCCAGTCAAAATGAAACGCCAAAGGTGCGGAAGGTATTTTGAACTCAAGTCCAATAGCAGGTCGGATAGCTACATGGGTGTGATTGTCACGATGGTCGTCATCAAACCAAATGTTATCGTTGTCCAAGAACGCTATTTGTGGACCTATCCCCACATACCAGCTCAACCCTCTAGCACCGCGTATGGCTTGGTTGTATGAATAGTCGACACCTATCAAAGTTACATTATCTCCGAAGAGTACTTGCGCGTTACCAGCATTTTGACTGTCGAAAAAATGCTTAATTTGAGGTCCACCTAAAGTTGGACCATCACCAACATCTATACCAACCCCTAGGGAAGTTCTATAGGACTGTGCTTGTACCGCGCTTGAAGTACCGATCAATAACGCTGCGGTAAATACAGGTAAAATAAATTTTTTCATGAAAACGAAATTTATATTGAATGTGATTGTAAATGTATTTTGATGCCCATTGCAAAGAGCTTGCCAAAAAGGATTTCTAAAGCCTTAAAAGAAAAAAAATAATTTATAATATGAAGGTCATTAAATAGGGGACGTAATTTTTATTTTGCATATTTAGTGAAAATTTGTAATTTTGCCTGGCAAATAGAGAACCCACAAGATATTTGCCATGCAATTAGATCCACAAAAATTCGTAGCTGAAGGTCTTACATATGACGATGTATTATTAATACCAGCTTACTCCGAGATTCTACCGAGAGATGTAGATACAAGCACATTCTTAACTAAGAAAATCAAATTGAATATACCATTGGTTTCGGCTGCTATGGATACGGTCACGGGATCAGACTTGGCTATTGCAATAGCACAGGCTGGGGGGATAGGAATGTTGCATAAAAATATGACTATCGACGAACAAGCTGCGGAGGTTCGGAAGGTAAAGCGTTCGGAGAGCGGCATGATCCAAGATCCTGTTACGTTGTTGGAGACTGCTACTGTCGGAGATGCCTTCAGTATCATGAGAGAGCATAAAATAGGTGGTATACCTGTTATTGATATCGAAGGTAAATTGGTGGGTATAGTTACTAATCGTGATCTACGATTCCAAAAAAATATGCAACGTCCCATTCAGGAATTAATGACAAAAGAAAATCTTGTTGTTGCTCCAGAGGGAACTGATCTGGTGAAGGCCGAAGAGATTCTTCAAAATCATAAAATAGAGAAGTTGCCTGTTGTGGACGGGAATTATGTTTTAAAGGGATTGATCACATTTAAGGATATTCAAAAGTATAAACACTATCCAAACGCTGCTAAAGACGAACACGGACGTCTATTGGTCGGTGCTGCAGTTGGAGTTACAGGTGATACGTTAGAGCGCGTAGATGCACTTGTAAAGGCGGGTGTTGATGTGGTGACTATAGATACAGCCCATGGACACTCTTTAGGTGTTATCAATAAATTAAAAGAAGTTAAGGCGAAGCATCCTGATTTACAGGTTATCGTAGGTAATATAGCGACAGGTGCTGCGGCAAAAGCTCTGGCTGAGGCTGGTGCAGATGCTGTAAAAGTAGGTATAGGACCGGGGTCAATATGTACTACACGTATTATTGCCGGTGTAGGGGTGCCTCAATTGTACGCTGTTTATGAAGTAGCTAAGGCGTTAAAAGGAACCGGAGTACCGTTAATTGCTGATGGGGGAATCAAACAAACTGGAGATATTGCTAAAGCTATTGCCGCGGGAGCGGATACGATTATGGCTGGTTCATTATTCGCAGGAGTGGAGGAAGCACCAGGTGAAACGATTCTGCTCGAAGGACGTAAATTTAAGTCGTACAGAGGTATGGGATCGATCGAAGCAATGGAAAAAGGATCTAAGGATCGTTACTTTCAGGATGTAGAGGACGATATCAAAAAGCTTGTTCCGGAAGGTATTGTTGGTCGTGTACCTTATAAAGGTACTTTGGCGGAGGTTGTGTATCAGTATATAGGTGGATTGCGTGCTTCTATGGGATACTGTGGAGCAGCTTCTATCGGGAAATTGCAGGAAGCACAGTTTGTACGTATCACAGGAGCTGGATTGAGAGAATCACATCCTCATAACATTCAGATTACGAAAGAAGCGCCAAACTATAATAGCAGAGGCTAGTATTATAATTAAAAAAACAAAACAGGAGCCACCCGAGGGGTGGCTCCTGTTTTGTTTTTAGCTTTTTTTAATGTAAATTGTGTTTGATTATCAGCTTTATGTATTATTTAAATAAATAGGTATTATGGGAAAAGGAGATAAAAAAACAAAACGGGGTAAGATCATAATGGGGTCTTATGGGAATCGCAGACCAGGTACTAAGAAGCCTTCAACAAAAAGTCAGACTGCTACAGAAGATCATAATTAAGCAACCGAAAGGTTGCTTTTTTTTCTGAAAGTGTTCGTATTTAATGGACATCAAGAACTTTCATTTCTGTTCGAGATTCAATGGAATCATGAAAGTTTTGTTTTTTTAGTGTCACTTAGTTAAATAATTTGGTTTTATTTTGATATATTTTTATAAAAAAGCTTTTAAAAATGCGATTTTGTTAAAATTTATGCTTTTTTTATGTATTTGTTTGTTACATTTGAGCACAAAGCTAAGAGAGGAGGTAAACCGCGTTTGACTCGGAATGACGTGACAGTTTAAATTTGATACAGCTTTGATAATGATAGGTGCAAAGTAAACCGAGTGTAGCGAGCTCATCAAATAATTATTTACATATGAAATACTCATGTTTATTGAAGGACAAACACCCATGAGTATTCCATATGACCATTAAAAGTCAAATTATTTACATATGAAATTAAGTCAAAAACAAGCTGTATTTGAGAATGAAGTGCTTACGCGCTTTGATTTATTTAAGAGTCTATTTTTAACCTTACCTTTTCAGCGTGTAAAGCATACGGGGACACTTCTTCCATTTTTTACGACGCATTGTGAGCAAGGTGTAGCGAGGCATGCAACTCCTGAAGAAATAATCGATAGTTTTTTTCAACAATATGAACAGTATATTCAACATGATGACCGTGTAGATTTGCTTTTTAGAATCGTGCAATATATCGAACGACAGGTAGTATTGTTTGACGCGATAGAAGACTCATCTTTTCAGGCAGTGGGTAAAAGCGATGAAATCGGCGGACTTAATTCTTTGTTTAAGTTGGCACAGAACGATCCGAAGTTGAAAAAACAAATCGTCGAAAAGTTAAAGGATTTTTCTGTACGGTTGGTACTTACTGCCCACCCTACGCAGTTTTATCCAGGCCCTGTACTAGGAATAATTAACGATCTAATCGAAGCGATAAAGGCCAACGATATATCTAATATCCATTTGTTGCTTCAGCAACTGGGAAAGACACCATTTATCAAACAACAACGCCCGACTCCTGTAGATGAAGCCGTGAGTCTTGCTTGGTACTTAGAAAATGTCTTCTATAAAGTGACTTCTGGAATCCAATCTAAGATAGACGATGAATTGGAAGTGCCATCGGAAGATGTGAAGCAGCTTATTGAACTCGGATTTTGGCCCGGAGGGGATAGGGACGGTAATCCTAATGTAACAGTAGAAAGTACGAAAAAGGTAGCTAGTATGCTTCGAACTATTCTATTTCGTTGTTATTACAGGGACTTCAGGAATGTAAAGAGAAGAATCACTTTTAGGGGGGTAGAGAGTTATCTTGAAAATCTACAGGATCTTTTTTACAGCAATAGTTTTAATCCTATAGACGATCCCAAAGATGATACTCCAGAAATTCTTGAGAATCTGAAGGCAATTAAAGGTGTGCTTCATTCTTTGCATAATGGCTTGTTTGTTGAGTTGGTCGAGGATTTAATTCGCAAAGTAAATACATTTGGCTGTTATTTTACGACTTTGGATATTAGACAGGATAGTTCTGTATTACGGCAGACGACGAATTATCTTGTGGAGAAATATAGCGATGTGTTGAATATTTCATTAGATCAGGTTACTGGAGAGGAAAAAGTAAAACAAAGTGCACTTCCATTCACAGAGAATGAACTGCTGTATTCGGATGAAGCTGCGGCGTTGGTAAAAGATACAATAGGTGTCATTCGGCTTCTAAAGAATATACAACGCTCTGGAGGAGAGCGAGCGGCTCAACGTTTTATCATATCAAATTGTCAACAAGCCTCGGATATTCTTGGTTTGATGCAGTTGTTCTTATGGCAGGGCTGGCAGAAAGAGGCACTTTCGATAGATTTTGTGCCGCTTTTTGAAACGGTGGATGATTTATCGCGCGCCTCTGAAGTAATGCAAACATTATATACAAATCGGGTTTATGCAGATCACCTTAAACGTCGAGGCAACAAACAGACGATTATGTTGGGTTTTTCAGATAGCACCAAAGATGGAGGGTACTTAATGGCCAATTGGTCTATTTATAATGCTAAGATCGAATTGACTGCGTTAGCTCGGGAGTATGGTATAGATTTGGTGTTTTTTGATGGACGTGGAGGCCCCCCTGCTCGTGGCGGAGGTAAGACACAGCGCTTTTACGCGTCTATGGGGACAGAAATTGAGAATAAACATATACAGTTAACAATTCAGGGGCAGACCATCAGTAGTCAATATGGCTCGCTAGACACAGCACAATATAATATCGAACAATTATTGCATGCTGGGTTGATATCGGAAATTCGACAAAATCAAGGCGACACACTTACAGATAAGCAGAAGAAGATAATTGAAGATATGGCTGAGGTAAGCCATAGTAAGTTTCTATCACTTCGTAATCATCCTTTGTTCTTAAAATATCTAGAGGCGCTAAGTCCTTTAAAAGTACTCGCGTCTATCAATATTAGCAGTAGACCTGTAAAGCGTAATTCGGATAGAGATCTTCGATTAGAAGATTTGAGAGCCATTTCATTTGTGACCTCCTGGAGTCAACTTAAACAGAATATTCCAGGTTTCTTTGGAGTCGGTACCGCATTGCAATGGGCCGAAGAGAATAATCTGTGGTCGTATGTGCGCAACCTATATGAGAATTCTGGTTTTTTTAATACTTTGATCGATAATTGCATGATGTCTATGACTAAGTCTAACTTTGCGATTACGGCCTATATGCGTGACGATGCTACCTTTGGTGAATTCTGGCGTACACTGCATGACGAATATGTCAAAACAAAGGCCTATCTGTTAAAGTTAAGTAGTTCGGAGGTTCTTATGGAAAATTACCCCGTAGAGCGCGCTTCTATTTTGGAACGGGAAAAGATCGTTTTGCCGCTACTGATTATCCAACATTATGCGATACGTAAGTTGCAAGATAGTAATCTTCCCTCTGATCAGGAAGACGCGTATAAAAAGCTCATTGGAAGAACTATTTATGGTGTTGTAAATGCAGGTAGAAATCTCGCTTAATAGTTAATCTGAAAGTATGGCGAATTCTGATAGATATTTTATATTTTTGTATTCGAAAAAAAGAATTAAAATGAAATTAAATACTTTGTTTTTTGCCGCGATTTGCGCTGGTACGTTATTCAGCTCTTGTGTAGATAAAACTGCGAAAGAGAGACAATTGAAATATACGCATACTTCATTGGTAGACGGTGATGCTTTTGCTATTTTTCAAAAGGTAGGTGAAGCTGCTCAGACAGGTGTAGTGTTGGCTGAACAGACAGAAGCGAATGGAGATGCAGCATCAAAAGCGGTAGCTTCTAAAGTAAAGGCTTTCTATGCGCAGTTACTTCCATCTTTAGATACTATTGCTACAGCACTTCATGTTGATTTCCCTATTAAAGGTATTCCTGCTGTGGAGACTGTGGTTAATGATTCTACAGCGGTAGCTTCAGTGGCAAAAACAGATTATGTACATGATGCAATACATGAGATTGCTTTTGTGAAAGAGCAATTAAAACGTTTGAGCCGTAATACAAATGAAGATCTTCGCAAGTTAGGTAAAGAACAATTACATTTGGCAACAGAATTGTATACGCAGATAGGCGGTAAAGAAGAAGCGCACGCTGGTCACTAATCAAATCAACAGCTTGTTTGAAATATGGGGAGATATAATTATCTCCCCCTTTTTTTTCTTTTATTCTTGTATAATGTTAATTCTAACACTAACTTAACATTGCATTAATATTAAACCAGTATTATTGAAACATTAAAATAAATGTAAGTGAGATACGCAGCTATAGATATAGGATCCAATGCAGTCCGTTTGTTGATTGCAGATATTTTAGAGAAAAAAGAAGAAGTTGTTTATACGAAGAACACTTTGCTTCGGGTGCCCTTGCGTCTGGGGGATGATGCATTTATTGATAAGCATATATCTATTGGGAAATTTCAGGATATGGTAAAGACTATGCGCGCATTTCGCAATTTGATGGATGTTTACAAGGTGAGTGATTATATGGCTTGTGCGACTTCGGCAATGCGTGATTCAGATAATGGAGCAGACGTGGTTCGAGCGTGTCAGGAGGAGGGGATTGATATAAAGATTATTGATGGAGGCATTGAAGCAAAGATTATTTATAACTCTTACTTAAGTAGCACGATCGATAAGACTAAGGTCTATTTGTATATCGATGTAGGAGGGGGGAGTACGGAAATTACACTGTTTGCTAATGGTGAACTTGTTGATTCTCGCTCGTTTAACTTGGGTACGATTCGTATTTTGGACAATCAGGACCAACCTGAGACTTGGGATACCATGCGACGTTGGGTTAAAGAGAAGACGAAAGGACATAAAAATATATACGGGATCGGAACAGGTGGTAATATTAACAAATTGTCCCGCATTGCTAATGAAAAGGGAGATAAGCCCATGACCTATGCTAAGTTGAAAGCAATCTATGATCACCTGAATTCATATTCCCTAAAAGATCGTATTCACGAATTGGGATTGCGTTCGGATAGAGCAGATGTAATCATCCCTGCGTCGGAGATCTTCTTGACTATCATGAAGGTAGGACATCTAAAAAATATTGTGGCTCCAAGGGTAGGGCTTGTAGATGGAATTATTCAAACCCTGATAGATAAAAAATTTAAAAATATTCCTACAATTTAACTTGTAGCTTTGAAAAAAAGCTATATTTTTGTCGGAGTAATACCCAGGTGGCGAAATTGGTAGACGCACCATCTTGAGGGGGTGGCGCTCGCAAGGGCATGGCAGTTCGAATCTGCTTCTGGGTACACAAAAAAAGCGATTAGTTTTCTAATCGCTTTTTTGTGTGTTGATACTAGAGTTTATTTGCCTTTGCCATAATTTCAGCAATATCCAAAACTTGTATCTCTTGTTCTTTTATTTTGACACCGTCGCTCAGCATAGTCATGCAGAAAGGACAGGCTGCGGCTACTATCGTAGCTTGAGATTCGATAACGTCTTCTATACGTTCAATATTGATATCTTTATTTCCTGCCTCGGGTTCTTTAAACATCTGAGCACCACCGGCCCCACAGCATAGACCGTTACTACGACATCGTTTTAGTTCGACAAGATCCGCATCCAATACTTCTAAAGCCTTTCTAGGTGCTTCATAAACCTCATTTGCGCGACCTAGGTAGCAAGGGTCATGGTAGGTGATGCGCTTGCCTTCGAAACTATGCCCATCTGCTGGTTTTAGTTTGCCCTGTTCAATGAGAGATTGTATCAATTGTGTATGATGGATCACCTCATAGTTTCCACCGAGACTGGGATATTCGTTCTTGAGGGTATTAAAACAATGGGGACATGCCGTAACAATTTTTTTTATTTCATAACCATCTAGAACTTGAATATTCATCATGGCCTGCATCTGAAACAGAAATTCGTTTCCAGCGCGTTTAGCTGGATCCCCAGTACAGCTTTCTTCGGTACCTAGGATAGCGTATTTTATACCCACATGTTGTAATATTTTACAGATATCTCTTGTTACGCGTTGTGCCCTCTCGTCGAAAGATCCAGCACAGCCTACCCAAAAAAGTATATCTGGAGCTTCACCTTTGGCGACTAATTCTGCAACTGTAGGGATATGTAGTTGATTTTCCATGTTAATGATTCTTATTGATTGGTCCAATTGGCCCGGTCAGCTTGAGCATATTTCCAAGGGGCACCGTTATTTTCCATATTGCTCAACATCGTATTTATACTTGTTGGGGCCTGAGATTCTTCCATGACGGTGTATTGCCTTAAGCCTATAATTATTTCCAAAGGATTAATATTCACAGGGCACTGCTCTACGCAGGCATTACAGCTTGTACAAGCCCATATTTCTTCCCTGCTGATATATGTGTCGAGCAGAGATTTTCCATCATCTACAAAGCTTTTATTGGTATCTATGTTCTTTCCTATTTCTTCGATGCGGTCTCTGGTATCCATCATGATTTTTCGTGGAGATAGGAGTTTGCCGGTGATGTTAGCGGGGCAAGCAGAGGTGCAACGGCCACATTCTGTACAGGTATAAGCATCTAAAAGATTTTTCCAGGTCAAATCCTGAGCGTCTTTGATTCCGAAGCGGGATATTTCACCAGAAGGAGGGGGAAGGTTGGGATCCAGCATAGCTTTTACCTCAGCAGTTACAGCGGGCATATTTTCAAATTTGCCTTTTGGCTCCAGTTTACTAAAGTAGGTGTTAGGAAAGGCCAACACAATGTGAAGGTGCTTGGATATAGGCAGATAGTTTAGAAAAGCCAATACTCCAACGATGTGAAACCACCAACAAAAGCGTTCAATGAAAATTAAGCTATCTATTGAGGTCGGCATTAATGATAATAAAGCCGTGCTAATGGGAAAAGCTCCTACAGCGGTATAATGCGCGTGGCTTAAAAGTTGTAGCTTTTGATCGGCTGCATTCATAAAAAGGAAAGCAGTCATTAACAATATTTCGGTAACGAGTATCAAATTTGCATCTGTTTTAGGCCAATGATTAAGTTCAGATTGGTTCAATCTTCTTATTTTTAAGATATTACGTCTTATCAAGAAGATGACACAGGATGCCAATACTAAAAAGGCTAATATCTCGAAACTATAAATTAGAAAATCGTAAAACCCACCCATGAAAGAAAGAACGCGATGTGTTCCAAAGATCCCGTCAATAACGATCTCCAACATTTCGATGTTAATGATACAGAATCCAACATAAACAAAAAGGTGGAGTATTGCGGCAATAGGACGCTTAAACATTTTTTTCTGTCCGAAAGCAACCAACAACATGGTCTTTAGCCGCGCTGTCGGATTGTCAAAGCGATCAACCGCTTTTCCCAATTTAATGTTTCTGTAGATTTTTGCAGCGTTTTTGTAGAAGAAAAATCCAGCAGCAATAAGTAAGATTGTAAATATCAATTGACCAATCATAGTTTTTATAATCAGGTTCTAAACAAATATAAATAATATCAGAATATTATGCATGCATAATATGTATTTAGAAGGATTAAAAATTAGGATATAAAAAAAGAGGTAAATTTTATTTACCTCTTTTTTTATATCCTAATATACTAGCCTATTTGATGCCAAGCTTGGCTTTTACATCTGCAGTGACATCTTCACCACCTTGGTAATATACTGCTGCTCCAGAACCAATATCGAAGATATAGGCGTAACCTTTTTCTTTAGCTACAGCGTTGATGGCGTTCATCAACTTAGTCTGAATAGGAGCCATTAATTCTTGTTGTTTTTTACCAACATCCTCTTGAGCGACTTTTTGTACTTCTTGAACACGTTGTTGCATCTGCTGAAACTCTTGTCCTATCGCCTGCAATTTAGTCTGCGTTTCAGTTTTGTTTGCTTCACTTTGGTTTAACATGAGTGCATTTGCTTCATCTTCTTTTTTCTTAAGCTCAGCATACATTCCTTCTAGTTCCTTTTGTTTGGTGTCTCCCAACGTTTTTAATTGCTCTTGTGCAGTTTTAAATTCCGTAGTAGCTTGAAATACTTCATCAGCATTGATATGTCCGATTTTTTGTTGTGCACTTGCTACTTGTACCCCTGCAAACAACCCTACCGCTAATACTGCTCCTTTTACTAAATTTTTCATTCTTTTCATGTTAAACGATATAATTACAAATGTAATTGTTTTTATAATTCTTTATTGTTAATAAATTAGTTTCTATTTTTCTTTTTCAGCCAACGACGGATCTGGTTTAAAACCAAGTTTTGTAATTATATCGTTGCTTTTATCAAGTCTAGGGCTAGCAAAAAGGAAAGTCACTTCGCTACCTTTGTCTAATATGAGGTCAAGTCCCTGTGTATTCGCTACATCCTGTATAGCTTTGGCTACACGTTCTTGTATGGGTTTTACAAGACGGATCCGTGTTTGAAAAAGCTCGCCTTCGTAACCGAATTTTTGTTTTTGAAATTCTTTGACTTGCTTCTCCTTGTTTACAATCTCGTCTTCACGTCTTTTGCGCATATCGTCATTTAACAAGACCTGATCATTCTGATAAGCTTTGTAAAGGCGCTCTATTTCGCCATATTGCTTATCTACTTCTCCTTGCCATTGAACAGATAGGTCATCTAATCGCTTTTGTGCGGATACATACTCTGGAATATGTTTTAAGATGTATTCTGAATCAACATAAGCTACGCGTTGAGCGAATGAAGCACTAATGCTACAAGTTATAAAAGCTAAAATTGCGAATATCTTTTTCATTTGTGTATTATTTGTTTATTTAACAATAATGATCTTTATCTATAATCTCTTTTTACTCTATGACAACAATTATACTAAAAAGTTTAAATATTAAAAACCTCCCATGCTCTGCATGATACTAAATGTGAAGTTTTGTTTCCATTCGCTAGAACGCATTCCTGGGATCGGATCGAAAGCATGACCGTAGTCGATACCCAACATACCAAATATTGGTAAGAATATCCGAGCACCTACACCTGCCGAACGACGTACTTTGAATGGGTTCACTTCCGAGAATTTATTCCAGGTATTACCTGCTTCTGCAAAGGCCAATGCAAATACTGTTGCCTGATCATTCAACATAATAGGGTGGCGTAATTCAATTTGATATTTAGCGTAGATAGGGCTACCGGAGTTGATCGCTACGCGTTGATCCCCATTTCCAGTCGATGCCGGGATAATAGTACCGTTAGCATAACCACGCATAGCTATGATTTCCGAACCTTGTAAGAAGTCAAAACCTTGCATACCATCGCCACCTAGCTTGAAGCGTTCGAATGTGGAAGTTTCAGTTCTATTCGTATAGTTTCCTAAGAAGCCAAATTGAGCCTGAGTCTTAACGACTAATTTGCCCGCGACTTTCATGTACCATTGTGAATCAAATTTCCATTTATGATATTCAGTCCATTTGAAGCGTACTGGATCTGGATCTGTCTGATAATTGATGTTATTCCATGCGGAATATGGTGGAGTCAGACTTACAGAAAAACGGATATGTGAACCTGATGTTGGGTAGATAGGAGCATCTATCGAGTTACGACTGATCTCTTGGGTGAAGTTTATGTTATAAGCAGTTCCATCTGAAAACTTGAAATAGTTTCCGTAGTTCTGTAATTTATAGCGTTGGAACGATAATGAACTATTAATCTGGAAATAGTTATCCGGCCATTGTAGTCGCTTACCCAAAGAAGCAGTAACCCCAGTCATCCAAATACGTTGTAGTTCCGAATCTTTTACCATTTGCTCACCTGTGTAATAGTTAAAACCACCATATGATGAGTTCGATGTATAGGCACTCAAACCAAAGTATACCGGTTTTTTGCCGCCCAACCATGGTTCAGAGAATGAGAAACTATACGATTGGTAGCGTTTTCCAGACGTTTGGCCACGTATACTCAGTTTCTGTCCATCTCCACGAGGTAGAGGCTTCCAAGCATCCTTCTTGAAGAAGTTGCTGGTAGAGAAGTTGTTGAAAGTCAATCCTAGTGTACCGATAATCTGCCCAGCTCCGTAGCCACCAGATAATTCTACCTGATCTGAAGGTTTCTCAACGACATTAAAAATAACATCTGTTGTACCATCTTCATGGTTCATCGTTGATGAAGGGATGTCCGGTGTGATTTTTTGTTCGTCAAACATACCCAATTGCGAAATCTCACGTATACTACGCATGATAAGCTCTCGTGAATATTTTTGTCCAGGCTTGGTGTATATAGAACGAAGGACAACACGGTCGTTAGTAACATCGTTACCTTTTACAATTACGTTGTTAATTGTATACTGTTTTCCCTCGCTTATCTGTATTTCAAGGTCTATCGTATCACTGTAAATTTTCTTAATGATGGGATTGATATTAAACGTAAGGTAACCGTCATTCTGATACAGTGCACTGATATCATCACTGTTTCGGGTTGGTCCCATAAGTTTTGCATTTATTTTTTCCTCGCTATATACATCTCCCTTTTGAACACCCAATAGTATATTTAGTATAGAATCTTTATAACGGGTATTTCCAGTCCAATCAATGTTACCAACGTAGTATTTAGGACCTTCGTAAACATTCATATTGATACGTACCTCCTTTTCATTGTAGCGGTATACGCTATCCGACAATATTTGTGCATCTCGGTAGCCTTTATCTTGAAGTTTAGCAACTAATTTCTCTTTAGCTTCTTTGTACTTATCATCTTTGAATTTACCTGGGCCAAAGATTCTATACCATTTACGTGGTTTTACACCTTTCAGATATTTTGTAAGATCCGAATTACTAAAGGTTTCATTTCCAGTAAAGAGAACTTTATTGACTTTAATTTTTTTATTCTTATCTACATTCACATCTAGGATTTCATTATTCGCTTGCGCAGAATCCTTGTGCGTACTGATTTTAATGTCTGGATATAGGTATGATTTTTCTCTTAGAAAGCGTTGTATCGTAGATCTAGTAGATTGAATAAGGTTTTCATTGACGATACGGCCCGAACTGGAGTTCAAGCGCTTATTAACCTCTTCTGTTTGCGATTTGCTTAATCCTTTAATATCGATACGTGTCAAACGAGGTCTTTCCTGAACACGGATTTCGAAGAAAATGGTCTCACCGTCAATTCGAGTAGCCCACAATTGTACATCTTCGAAAAGGTTTTGCGCCATTAGATCTTTAATAACACTAGCAGTAGCTTCTCCTGGTACTTCAATATATTGACCCACTACCAGCTTGGAGATTGTAATCAACACATCGGTGTCAAGATATTGAGCTCCCTTTACGGTGACTCCGCCGATGACGTAGTCTTTGGGCTGTAAATAGGATATTTCGTCCGGATCCGAAAGGTTAACAGGTCCACGGTTTGCTATTTGAGCAATTGTAGTGGTGATGTTCAACAAAAAAAACGCTGCTGTTAGTATATATAGTTGCTTCATTTACTTGTTATTATGGATGCTAAAGTACATCAAACTCTTGTTAATTTTTGTTAAAAGTATAATTACGTTATTTCTTTGGTTTACAGCTTGTTACTTTGTGTTTTTTAACACTTTTAAAGCTGTTCACTCGTTTTTCCAAACCTTCTTTCTCTTGTCTGAAAATCATAAATGGCTTCAAACAAGTCTTCTCGATTAAACTCTGGCCACATTTTCGGAGAAAAACTGAGTTCTGTATAAGCGAGTTGCCACAATAAAAAATTACTTATTCGGTATTCGCCACTAGTCCGAATCATAAGATCAGGATCTGGGATATTGGCCGTATATAGATTTTGGGTAAATACATGCTCATTGATGTCTTTTGGATCGAGTTCTCCAGAAAGTACTTGTTGCGCAATACGCTTACTGGCTTCAACAATTTCCGCTCGGGATCCATAACTCAGCGCAAGACTCAGCGTACATTTATCGTTATTGCTGGTTGCAGCTATAGTCTCTTTTAATGTCTTTTGGGCGTTGGTAGGGAGATCATTTATATTGCCAATAGCATTTAACTTCACGCCATTTTTATGGAATGTTTTGAGTTCTTTATTCAGCGAATTGATCAATAGTTCCATTAATGCTTGTACCTCCAATTTTGGACGATTCCAGTTTTCCGAAGAAAAAGCATATAGTGTTAGGTAAGGGATACCCAATTCTATGGTTGCTTCCAGAACCTCACGAACGGCAGTCACACCATTTTTATGACCAAAAACCCGCAACTTGCCTAAACCTTTAGCCCAACGACCGTTGCCATCCATGATGATAGCGATATGGCGAGGAAGTTTGTTGCGGTCTATGTTATCTTTTACACTCATTGATTATACTAAACTATTACTGCCACCAATAACATTTTTTACTTATTATTGTATATGTCAGCGTAATGCCGGCAGTCATATACCCATCAAATTTTTTACCATCTCCACGAGCTCTCCCTTGGTTTATTTCCAGTTTTCCGCCGCTCGGGTCGGCTAAAAATGTTAAATCTTCTTTATTCAGATTGTTTTTATTGGTTTCCAATAGTACTGGATGGTCTGCACTTAGGTAATATTGACCTACGCCGTCTATGTAGTCGCCTATCACTGTTCGATAAATGACTTCTGCTCCAACGGACCAAGGTCCTTTTATATTGTATTTAAAACCTGCACCGAGAGGAATGGCTACTGCAAATTTGGAATAAGTTACTGCTGAATCATCTTTGTCTGCCTCTAGCTTTAAAGGACGCAATAGTACTTTTCTAGAATCATAGTTTACATATGGATCATGCATTAAGGCAGCGACACCACCTATAAGATAGGGGGTATACCTATTTAATTGTCTTCCTGCTATATATTTAAAAAAATTAAATTCACCGGTTACTGCCAATTCGGATATCTTGTTGTTGAATTGGAGGTTTCTTTGTTTCTGGTTTAGATTCTTGAAATCTTGATCATCTCCAAAGAGGTAGAGATGATTATACGCTATTTTTACCCCCCAAGTCGGGTTAAAATTGTACTTGGCAAATAAACCTGCTCCTAGGTTTTTGAAATAGAATGGATTTGTCGAATTAAGATCTCCCATATAGCCTGTGCCGACACCAGACACACCAAATTCATACTGCTGTGCGTAGACACTCGACAGTATGAAAGACATAATGGTTAATATTGCAATACGAATTTTAATCAACTTCACTGATTTTGGTTGTAAAGATAAAGTTTTTGTAATAATTGTATAGCCTTAATTTTTGTTAAATGATATATTGATCTAATAATTGCGGACATCAATGCCCCAAAGTAATTTTTCACGTAGGGTACGGAAGTAACCATCCTTTTCCAATCGGATTAAATTTATGCTAAACGGCGCTTTTTTTATAGTTAATTCGGTGTCCGTAGACAATGTTTCGCTTCGTGAGTCACAGCTTAAAATAAATTTTTCAGTACGACTTTCAATCTTTAAATGTAACGTCATGTTTTCAGATACGACGATGGGTCTTACATTGAGATTGTGGGGGGATATCGGTGTGATGACAAAGTTGCCACTACCAGGCATAATAATAGGGCCACCACAGCTTAAAGAATATGCTGTGGATCCTGTTGGGGTGGCAATGATAAGGCCATCAGCCCAATATGAGTTTAGCAGTTCATCGTTTATTTTAGCGTCGATCGTAATCATCGAAGAGCTATCGTAGCGAAAGACTGTTATATCATTTAATGCAAAGTTTTCACCGTTAAAGAGTTTCTTATCGCTACATTCTACAGAAAGTAAAGCCCGTTGTTGTATGTGGAATTTCTTGCTTAAGATTTGATCGATAGCGTCTTCCATTTCTCCTTTTTGAATATTGGCCAAAAAACCCAAACGGCCAAAATTGATGCCAGCGATAGGGATGCCCGAATCTTTGATAACTGAGACAGCAGCTAGCATAGTTCCGTCACCACCTAAACTCAGCATAAAGCTAATGTCTTTAGGAAGATCCTCATGGGATGAAAAGGTTTCTAGATTTTGTGGTCGAAAGTCGTTCTTGTATAAGAAATCATAGAACTCGACATGCACAGCAATCTGAATATTTCTTTGGGTCAGATAATCAAATAAATGATCCACATAAGGAATTACTGTTGAATTAAAAATCCTTCCGAAGATCGCAATTTTCGTTTGCTCCATTGCAATTAGTACTGTTTTCTATTTCACAAAGGTGCAAAGAATAGGTTATAAATCTAAATAATTCATCAAAAGGTCGTAACGATCCTGGATATCCGATTGTTCGCCACCGTCTCGAAATGTAGCCTTAACTACATAGTCATTGCGCCAAAGTGAGGATACTACTGCCGAAATATTGGTTTTGTTTACCTTGATAGTCATTTCTAGTTTCGACGAGTCTGGTAATCGATGGATAGCTGTACTGAGTATGCTTGTGTTCTCGGTTTCAATAATCCGCGCGATATGCGATAGTGCGTTATCTCGGATTCCTAATTCTAAAACAATAATTGCGCCTTCATCGTTGCCCAATGTTTCATTGAGAGCTATTAATAGATCCTGTTTAGTGAGTACACCAAGATATTCGTGTTTTCTATTTAAGACCGGGATAAAACAATAATCGTATGTCGTAATCAGTTGTAACGCATCATATATGTGTTGATAGTCAAATAGGTATACCGATCTAAAATGCAGCTTAATCGTGTTAATCGGCACTTCGGTGTCTATTTGATCCAAAAGCAATTCTTCAGAAACTAAACCATGGAAAATTTTTCCTTCTACCGCTGCAAGAAATTTAGAATGGTTTTCATTCATTTTTTGCAACACGAATTCCACGGTGTCCGTCAGCAAAACCTCGTGATAATCAGTAGATATGTATTGCCCGATAAACATAATTCCTATTTTAATATTAAACACTAAATGTGTTGAAACGTTTAATCTTCATTCAAAAATAGATATAAAAGCCAAAAAAACTTGTTTTAAATTATATTTTCTTAAGGAGATACAGCAATATTTTTTTATTTTTACGGTTCACGAAATAGGAGGGCGATCCATACTTTCAAAAGCGATGGCGGTAGAAAAAGATAAGTTTATACAAGTAAGAGAAGTCATACGAAAGAAAAGTCCTGGACTTGCCAAATGGATACCAAGCCCGCTTGTTAGTTATTTGGAACGGACTATCCATGAAGATGAGATAAACGACATTATGTTTCGTTTCAGGGATTTACAAGGCTTAGATTTTGTAGATGCATTGATTAATGACTTAGGTGTCAACGTTGTTCTTGAGGGAGCGGAGAATATTCCAGAAACAGGAGCTGTTATTTTTGCTTCTAATCATCCCTTAGGAGGGCTTGATGGAATAGCTTTTATGCATGCTATCGGAAGGTATCGCCGGGATGTTAAATTTTTAGTTAACGATATTTTGATGAATGTAAACAATCTTCAGCCACTTTTTGTAGGTGTTAATAAGATTGGAGGTCAGGATAAAAATGCGATATCGGCTATAGAACAAGCGTACGCGGGTGAGCATGCGTTATTAGTATTTCCAGCGGGACTCGTTTCACGTAAGATTCACGGTAAAATAGAAGACTTAGAGTGGAAAAAAAGCTTTATTTCAAAAGCAAAAAAATATAAAAAAGACATTGTCCCTGTTCATATCGATGGTAAGAATTCAAATTTTTTCTATAACCTTTCTCAATGGAGAAATAGGATAGGGATAAAATTTAATGTGGAGATGTTGTATTTGGCCGATGAGTTTTTTGCTCAACGCAATCAACAGGTCGTGATAAAAATTGGAAAAAAAATTCCATATTCATTTTTTGATACTTCAAAAAATGAAAGACAGTGGGCTGCGGATGTAAGGCAGCAGGTATACGAATTGAAGACGCAGAAATAATTGTATGGAAGAAATAATTGCCCCTGTAGCTAGGGATTTGATCAAGGCAGAGTTAACCGAAAAAGCTTTTCTACGTTATACCAATAATGGGAACAATGAGGTTTATTTAGTAAACTATCATACTGCGCCGAATATTATGAAGGAGATTGGTCGATTGCGAGAATTGACCTTTCGTGGTGCTGGAGGTGGGACCGGTTTGGCATTAGATATTGATGAAAATGACACTTGTGCACATAATTATGACCAATTAATAGCTTGGAATCCCGAAGATGAAGAAATTATTGCAGGATACAGAGTTATTCGTTGTGATCAAGCAATAGACACCAATGGAAATATTCACCTTTCTACGCTTCATTATTTTAAGTTTTCAGACGAATTTGTTGCAAATTATCTTCCTTATACCATCGAGTTAGGGCGCTCTTGGGTTCAACCCAAGTATCAACCCTCTATTGATAATAGAAAGGGACTTTTTTCGCTAGATAACCTGTGGGATGGTCTTGGTGCATTAGTTATTATCAATCCCGATATCAAATATTTGTTCGGGAAGGTTACTATGTATCCGCAGTTTGATGCAAAAGCACGTGACTTATTGCTTTACTTTATGAATTGTTATTTCCCAGATCATAAAGAGATGGTGAGGCCATATGATAACCTTTTAGTTGGTTATAAAACAGATATTTCATCTTTCTTAGGTGTTTTTGATGGATTGCCCTACAAGGAGGGCTACAAGGTATTAAATAAATATGTGCGCGAGTTTGGAGAGAATATCCCGCCATTGATTAACACCTATATGAATCTGTCTCCAACTATGATGACTTTTGGAACTGCTATGAACGATGAGTTTGGAGAAGTGGAAGAGACAGGTATCCTGATTACCTTGGATGATATCTATCAGGCTAAAAAGGAAAGACATATCTCTTCTTTCGAAAGAGATAAAGTCTACGGAAGCCGTGAAAAAATAAGGGAGAACTAGTTAGTTCTCCCTTATTTTTTTTGAGTATATAACTTTATTAAGATAAACAACTCTTAACAAGTTCAGAAATTGTTTTGCCATCAGCTTGTCCGGCTAACTTTTGGTTAGCTTGTCCCATTACTTTCCCCATATCTTTCATTCCTGAAGCTCCAGTCTCTGCAATTATGGCTTTGATTATGGATTCGACCTCTGCACGATCCAACTGCTTTGGAAGGTATTCTTCGATTACTTGTTGTTCTTCCAATTCAATTTGGAAGAGATCTTCACGGCCCTGGCCTTTATAAATTTCTCCAGATTCTTTACGTTGCTTTACCAACTTTTGTAAGACTTTGATCTCAGTATCCTGATCCAATTCGTCTACACCAGCTTTCTCCGTTTTTGCAAGCAAGACAGCCGCTTTAATAGCTCTTAGACCTCTTAGACGCACTGCGTCTTTAGCAATCATTGCTGTTTTGATATCTTGGTTTATTTGTTGTTCTAGTGACATGGTTAAAAAATTATCTAATAATGAGCTGGTTAAAGCTCGGTTAAAAAATTAAAAAGTAAAAATTATTTTCTGTTCACTATGCTACCTGTAGCTTGAGCAGTGGGCATAATCAATAAATCATTAATGTTGACATGAGCAGGACGGGACAAAACAAAACTAATTGTATCCGCAATATCGGTTCCAGACAATGGCACGACTCCTGTGTATACATTTTTAGCTTTTTCCTTATCACCTTTGAATCTGACTTCAGAGAATTCTGTTTCAACCATTCCTGGGTTTATCGCTGTGACTTTAATACCGAAGGACAATAAGTCTATTCGCATTGCTTTATTTAATGCGTCTACAGCATGTTTGGTTGCGCAGTATACATTACCATTTGGGTATACTTCTTTTCCCGCTATCGATCCTATATTAACGATATGTGCGTGCGTACTCTTTTTTAATAAAGGAATCACTGCTTTACTGACATATAGAAGGCCTTTTACATTCGTGTCGATCATACGGTCCCAATCGTCTGTGTCGCCATCTTGCAATGGATCAAGACCTTGACTTAGTCCTGCGTTGTTGATTAGAATGTCTACGTTCTGCCATTCTAAAGGAAGGGAAGCTATTGCTTCTTTAACTTTTTCATTGTCACGCACATCCAGGGTGAAAGTGTGTATGTCGATATTTGGATACTGAGCCTGAATCTCGTTACGAAGTGTTTCCAGTCGGTCGGCCCTACGTGCGCACAGAATCAACCTGTAGTTACCTTCTTTGGCTAATACCTGAGCACATGAAGCACCAATACCTGAGCTTGCACCTGTTATTAATACTGTTCTCATTTTTTTTACAATTTTGCAAGTTTGTCTGATTCTTCTTGCTGGGTATAATAAATACCTTTATTGGAAGATCAGGCTCACATATATATTACGGATCAGCCCCCTGTCAATAGGAGTCATGAATTGATTATTCTTTGCCAGCGAATGATTGGAGTCAAATACGTTATTAAAGCTTTGATTGAATTTTATTTCTGGTGACATCTTAAAATAAGCAAAGAAAATGTCTGCTCCAAAACCTACTTCCCATGATAAATATCCAGGTTTCATAATCAACGAGTGGGGGGTGGCACTTTCCGAATTTGTTTGGAGCAATGCATCGTATTCCCCATTGATTCCGATCCATCTGGTGTAGCGTGCGCCGCCAATCAGATAGCCTCGGTATCTATTGAATTTGTTTTTTAGAATTTTTTCATCCGAACGAAACTTAATAGATAGCGGAAATTCAAATGCATTGAAATTAGATCCTTCCGAGCTGCCTCTGACATGTCTTTGACGCCTTGTTATAGATGATAGTACTGGAGGTTCTATTTCTGCAGTGGTAGTTAGATTCGGATTTAATGGCGAGTACTCCACTCCCAATCCATTGAAAAATAAAAAAGAGGGATTGAAGGTGAAATATAGGTTTTCATTAGCCCGTACATCGACTGGTATCCCTACCGAAAAACCTATACTGGGTTTGGATTGTATGCTCTTTAACTGGCCTAGCGTATTAACATCATCATCACCATAATCTATACTGTGCTGTTGCCAGTTCTCTTTTAACTGCAGTTGATAGCTCTGGCTCACCATGTTGTACTGTATTCCAAGAAGAACCATTGCATCCTCATTGTATGCAGATGAAAATGGTAACGATATTTTTCGTTGTCCAAAGCTACTCAGGCAAAAAAGAATCCCTCCTATTATTAGTACAGTGTATTTCATGCGAGTAGCTTTTATTTTATAGCCTCGTATATGGTACAGAATCCAAATGTCTGTGGACTTACTTTGGTTTCTCTGAAGCCGACTTTAGCAGTTATCGCTGCAAATCGCTCTCCATCAGGAAACTTTGATACCGATTCTGGTAGGTAAGAATATGCACTGGAATCTTTAGAAATTAATCTACCTATAGCTGGGATAAACTTGTGAAAATAGAGCTGATAAAACTGCTTTATTGGAAACATTGTAGGGTTTGATAGCTCTAATATTACGGCTTTACCACCTGGTTTAAGGACACGGTTTATTTCAGCAAGACCTTGGTCAAGGTTTTCGAAATTACGTACACCAAAGGCTACGGTCACTGCGTCAAAGGTATTGTCTTCGAAGGGGAGATTTTCCGAGTCAGCCAATTTAACTTCTAACTGGTCTTCCAAACCTTTTTTAGCTATTTTTTCTTTAGCGACGTTCAACATGCCCTGTGATATGTCGATACCTATGATTTTTTTTGGTTTTAGTATGCGAAGAGATTCTATTGCAAAATCTCCTGTTCCTGTAGCAACGTCTAAGATAAATTGTGGACGAATGGATTGTAAAGAGCGGATAGCTTTTTTGCGCCAGATTACATCGATACGCATGGTCATTATTCGGTTCAACAAATCATATTTATGCGATATGTTATTAAACATATCTGCGACTTGTTCTTTCTTGCCGCCGTCTTTCGATTTGTAGGGTTTTAATGTGGATGCTCCATTTGACATAAAGCAAAGATACTATAATATTTTCATATGTAAATAATTCGTCTTTTAACAATCTTATGGAATATCCAAAGTGTTTTATGCACACTTATATTGCGAAATGGTGTGCATGCTGCTTCGCGGTCCTTCGTGTTTGTGCAGTTCTGCTGCATGGTTAGTTCATTGCAATATAATTATTTTAATGGGATTGTAGTTGTCTTTTTTCTAGATCATTGTGATAAGGGTTTTTGTTAATCGGTTGAAAATGAAATCCTAATGATGTGTAGCTTATTGAATGATTTACTAAGGTGATTACATGAGGTTTTTAACAATATAAAAAGTTATCCACATGTTTTTAAGTGGTTGATAGTGAGCTTTAAATTGGTTTTGTCAACAGTTTTTTAACAATTATTGTTAATAACAACAGTCTGTGTGCTAGGTAGGGCGCAATACTTGCTAGTGTCCTATTTTTTGGATGTGTAGAACTTAAAAAGTGGAGAGTAAGTATTTTTGCTACCTTTGTTTAACGATATTTTTAGGTATTGACAGGGTACTATATTTTTATTGTTGAACGGTAAGATTAATCAAAAATGGATCAAGAAAACACAGGGCAATCATCAAACGCGGGGCGTACAGGGTTTAGTAAAAAACGAACTGGATTAAACAATCTTGTAAGTGGACTGGGCAAGTTACCGCCACAGGCGTTGGATCTAGAAGAAGCTGTGTTAGGAGCGCTTATGTTGGAGAAAAATGCTCTCAGTGAAGTTATTGATATTCTTAAAGCCGAGTCTTTTTATAAAGAAGCTCACCAGAAGATATTTGAGGCTATTTTTAGCTTATTTCAAAAAACTTCTCCTATAGATATTTTAACGGTTACCACAGAGCTAAGACAGATGGGAGCGTTGGAGATGGTAGGTGGTGCGTTTTACATTACGCAACTCACAGACCGTGTGGTTTCAGCTGCCAATATCGAATATCATGCCCGTATTATCTCTCAGAAGTATATTCAACGCGAGTTGATCAAAGTTTCTTCCGAAATTATAAACTCTTCGTATGACGAGACCAGTGATATCTTTGATTTATTGGATCACGCTGAAAAGAGTCTCTTTGATATTGCACAGAACAACTTGCGTAGAGATTCCCGAAAAATGGATGACATTATGCGTGAGGCTATTAGCAATTTGGAGTTGTTGCGAGATCGTACGGATGGTTTGACGGGAGTCCCGTCGGGATTGACTGCATTGGATCGGATGACTTCGGGGTGGCAGCCTTCCGATTTGGTGATTATCGCTGCGCGTCCGGCGATGGGGAAGACAGCTTTCGTATTGTCCGTAGCGCGTAATGCTGCTGTTGATCATCAAAAAGCTGTTGCTGTATTCTCGTTAGAGATGTCATCTGTACAGTTGGTTAATCGTCTTATTGCCGGAGAAACTGAAATCGAACAGGAAAAACTAAAAAAAGGAAATTTAGCGGATCATGAATGGCAGCAGCTGCATTCGCGGATTGGTAGATTGACTGAAGCTCCACTTATTATTGACGATACACCTGCGTTGAATGTTTTTGAGTTCCGTGCGAAATGCAGACGTCTTAAAGCGCAGCATGATATACAGATGGTCATTGTCGATTATCTTCAATTAATGCATGGTAAATCCGAGGGTAAAGGTGGTGGTAACCGTGAGCAAGAGATTGGTAGTATTTCTAGGGCACTGAAATCGGTAGCTAAAGAACTTAATATTCCAGTATTAGCGTTATCTCAGTTGAGCCGGGCGGTCGAGTCTCGTCCTGGTAATGCTAAGCGTCCGATGTTATCCGATTTACGGGAGTCAGGTTCCATTGAGCAGGATGCCGATATGGTGTTGTTCTTGTATCGTCCAGAATATTATGGTCTTACCGAAGATGAGGAAGGAAGACCTACAGCGGGGGTAGGAGAGGTTATTATCGCGAAACACCGTAACGGTGAAACTGGTATTGTGCCGTTGAAGTTCGTAGGTAAATTTGTGAAGTTTGTCGATTTAGAGGACGACTTCTCTGGCATGGGAGGGGACTCTTTTGGAGGTGGCGGTGACGCCCCTTTTGGTGCTTCTGCAATGATGCCTTCGTCTTCGTTTGAGGATTTTGGAGGAGGCGGTATTACTATGCCTTCACGGATGAATGATATGCCAGATGACGCTCCTTTTTAGGGCGTACTCTTATTGAACTGGAAAATCAAAGTATTTATCTTTAAAAGGTTCGTCTTTTAAGGTATAGTGCCACCATTCTTTAGAATAAGCTTTGAATCCATGTTTCTCCATAGTAGATTTAAGTAACCTTCTGTTTTTCTGTTGGTCAGCATTTATTTTGGTGTATGCGTGCGCAGATATTTCTCCTAAAAAATCAAAACCACTACCCATATCCAATTCTTGCTTACTGTCTATGTTTATGATTGTTAGGTCCACCGTACTGCCCCTGCTATGGCCTGATTTGGAAGCGATATAACCTTTCTTAAACAAGAATCTTTTGTCTTCCGTTGGGTAAAATTCTTGTTTCCCCAAAGTATCCTTACTGTCTTTTGCCCAATGTACAAAATGATTTACTGCTGTTTGAGGACGGTAAGCATCGAATATTTTTAGTCCCATATTGTTTTTGTTTAGCTCTTTCTCTACCTTTGCCAATGCTTCTGCAGCTTTTTTTGTAAGAATGGTTTTAGGTTCCAAATAACCTTGTATGGGTTTTCCAATAAAGTTGTGATGACCGCAGTATCGTAAATCCACTTCTACATGTGGTATGATATCCTTCACATATACAAAACCATTGGGCAGTTGACTCTTTGCTTCTTGTGTAAGAGCGAGTAGTAGGACGAAGGGCAGCAGAGCAAGAAATACGAATTTTATCATAATGAGGCCTTTTATCGTATAAAGGTAGCTATTTCTCGGAATAAACAGCAGTGTGTGCAGTTCGTATTTGACAGTAATTTAGTAACTTTACAATCTATTTCTAACGGAAAAACTCTTTTTATTTTGGATTATTTAGCAGGATTAAATTCCACGCAGCGGGCAGCCGTAGAGCAGACAGAAGGTCCAGTGATGATTGTGGCGGGTGCAGGCTCCGGAAAAACTCGTGTTATCACATATCGAGTAGCACATCTTATTCGTAAAGGCGTAGATCCTTTCAATATTTTGGTGCTTACCTTTACTAATAAAGCCGCAAAGGAAATGCGGGAACGTATCATGAAAGTGGTAGGAGCAGAAGCCAAGAATATTTGGATGGGTACTTTTCACTCCATTTTTGCACGCATCTTAAGAGTGGAGGCTGAGTTGATCGGATATCCAAAAAACTTTACCATTTACGATACCGATGATACAAAAAGTCTTTTGAGATCTATTTTGAAAGAAATGAATCTGGATGATAAGTTGTATAATGTCAATCAGGTATATGGACGTATATCTTCAGCAAAAAATAATCTTATTTCTCCACAAGAATACAACAAGAATGAAGCAATTCTTGCCGAGGATAGAGAAAATGGAAGACCGCAGATGGGGCAGGTATATTTTACCTATGCACAACGCTGTTACCGGGCTGGAGCTATGGATTTTGATGATTTGTTGTTCAAGACGAATGTTTTGTTGAATAAACATCCGGAGACCCTACATAAATATCAGCATCAGTTTCGTTACCTCATGGTTGATGAGTATCAGGATACCAATTTTTCCCAATATCTAATCGTCAAAAGGTTAGCAGCTGTCAATGAGAACATCTGTGTAGTAGGTGATGATGCACAGAGTATCTATGCTTTCCGGGGGGCTAATATCCAGAACATTTTGAATTTTCAGAAGGATTATCCGGATGTGAATGTCTTTAAGTTGGAGCAGAACTATCGTTCCACCAAAATGATTGTAAATGCTGCAAATAGTATTATTGCAAACAATAAGAATCAACTGGAAAAAAATGTCTTTTCCGATAATGAAGATGGAGACAAAATAAAAGTTGCTCGTGCTTTTTCGGACAATGAAGAAGGAAAAATTGTTGCCGAGGCAATCTTGCAAGATAAATCTTTAGATTCTTTACAATTTAAGAATTTCGCGATTTTATACAGAACCAATGCCCAGTCTAGGGCGATGGAGGAATCGTTGCGTAAGCTGAATATTCCGTATAAAATTTATGGAGGGACCTCTTTCTACCAACGCAAAGAAATAAAGGACCTGATAGCCTATTTTCGTTTGACGTACAATCCTAATGACGAAGAAGCCTTAAAAAGAGTCATCAACTATCCACGTCGAGGCATCGGGGATACGACGATAGATAAGATAATTGTTGCGGCGGATAAGAATCAATACCGGTTGTGGGATATTGTATCAAATGCCCAGATGTTTTTGGATGGACGTAGTGCGACAGCTGTTTCTACGTTCGGAACCATGATTCAAAGTTTTCAAGCAATAGGAAATCAAGGAAATGCCTTCGATACAGCTATGCATATCGCACAGCATTCTGGTATGTTGAAAGACCTTTACGAGGATAAATCTGTGGAAGGCTTGAGTCGTTACGAAAATATCCAGGAATTGTTGAATGGTATCAAGGAGTTTTCCGAGCGAGAGGATATTGAGGAAAAAAGCTTAGATGTGTTTTTACAGGACGTAGCGCTACTCACCAATGACGATAACGACAAAGATCCGAATGCAGATACGGTGTCTTTGATGACGATACACTCGTCAAAAGGGCTTGAATTTCGTAATGTATTTATTGTTGGGTTAGAGGAAAATTTGTTTCCTTCGCAATTATCCGTAAATTCACGTACGGAATTAGAAGAAGAAAGACGTCTTTTTTATGTAGCTGTGACACGTGCCGAAACCAAACTTCACATTTCATATGCTACATCAAGATATCGATGGGGTACATTGAATAATTGTGAACCAAGTCGCTTTCTAGATGAATTAAATCCCGCCTGTCTGGATTTAGATTTCAAACCAAGAATGGGAAGTTTGGGAAGTGAATCAGGCATGAAGACAGATAAAGTAGCTTGGCAGCAAAAAGATTCTTTTTCTAAACCCAAGCCTAAAGTCGTAAAGACAACTTCGATTCTCCCCAAAGCCCACGTACCTACAGAAGGTTTTGCGCCTTCAGATACTTCGGGACTACAAGTAGGAATGGAAGTGGAACACGAAAGATTTGGATTTGGAAAGGTTGTCAATCTGGAAGGGAATAAACCCGATTTGAAAGCAACTATTTTCTTCAAAGAGTTGGGACAGAAACAATTGTTGCTTAAATTTGCAAAATTAAGAATAGTCCAATAGCAGTTGGACAGAATAATAAATAAAAAATAACGTTATTATTACGTTTAATTTCACTATATGAATTTTGATTATAACAGTACACGTTCTAAGCTGATCTTAGCAGAATATGGAAGGAATGTGCAAAATATGGTTGACCATATTTGTACCGTACCTTCTAAAGAGGAACGCAACAGATTAGCACAGGTCGTTATCGATATGATGGGAGTCTTAAATCCCCATTTACGTGATGTTTCGGATTTTAAACATAAACTTTGGGATCATTTGTATATCATTTCAGATTTTAAGATAGATGTGGATTCGCCTTATCCTATCCCTTCCAAAGAAGAAATCCATCACAAGCCTCAGCCTTTACCTTATCCACAGCACCGGATTCGTTTCAAACATTATGGTCATATCGTTGAGTCTATGATCGAGAAGGCTATGGCGGTACCGCATGAAGAGACAAGACAAAAAATGACGATAGGTATAGCCAACTTTATGAAGATGGCATATATCACTTGGAATAAAGATTCCGTAAATGATCAACAGATTATTCAAGATCTTAAAGAATTGTCCGGTTTTGTTTTGACCTTACCTGAAGACACCGTGTTAACCAAACTAGATTTCCGTACGCCGCCTCCGGGTAACCGTATAAAATCTCAGAGTACGGTAGGAAATAATAATCATAAGCAGTCTTCTAGTTCGAATAATAACAACAACAAGAAGCCATACCAGAATAACAATAATAACAATGGCGGTCGCAAAAGGCAAAGTACCAACACTGGGGGAAAAAGACCGTACCAGAGTAACAACAACAGTAATAATTACAAGAAGTAATACAAATTGTTTGTCTGCTTCGAAGTAGGAGGCTGTCTGAAATTTCGAAATACGAATACAATGCTATGGATTCTTTAAGGGGTTCATTGTATTTTATTAGCAAGTATTTCTGTCTGAGACATCCTCTTATTTTTTCTGAAACTGTCTGTATTCAATGGCCATCAAGAACTTTCATATGTCTTGGCGATACAAAGGAATCATGAAAGTTTTATTTTGCGAATAATGCATTATTTGAAGAGACCAACAAGAATTTAAAACCTATAGTAAATCTATACTGCAGTTGATGTAAGTATAATCTTAAGGTTTTATGGTTACAATTGACTATATCTATTTTTATAATAAGCTAGTATATGAACGCATTTGAAATTCACGGTGGGAAACCGTTAAAAGGAGAAATTATACCTCAAGGTGCTAAAAATGAGGCCTTGCAGATCTTATCAGCAGTGTTGTTAACATCCGAAAAAATAACAATAAGCAATATACCAGATATTAAGGATGTAAATAAGCTGATTGATCTCTTACGTTCGTTAGGTGTATCTGTAAATAAATTGAATAAAGATACTTATGATTTTCAGGCTAAAGATATTGATATAGATTACTTTACTTCGGAAGAATTTAAACAAAAAGGTGGTGGTTTGAGGGGCTCGATTATGATCGTAGGGCCTTTGTTAGCTCGCTTTGGTAAGGCAGCGATCCCTAAACCGGGAGGTGATAAAATCGGACGTAGAAGATTAGATACGCACTTTCTAGGTTTCGAAAAATTAGGAGCAAAGTTTGTTTATGATGCAGAGAACCATTTTTTCAATGTTGACGCTACCGAACTAAAAGGAGCCAATATCTTATTGGACGAAGCATCAGTAACAGGTACCGCTAATATTGTGATGGCTGCTGTTCTAGCTAAAGGCATCACTACAATTTATAATGCGGCATGTGAGCCTTATTTACAGCAGTTGTGTAAGATGTTAAACCGTATGGGAGCTAAAATATCAGGAATAGGTTCCAATCTATTAACCATTGAAGGTGTAGATACTTTAGGTGGTACAGAGCATCGTATGTTGCCAGATATGATTGAGATCGGTTCCTTCATTGGTTTGGCTGCGATGACTGGCTCTGAGATTACGATAAAGAATGTGGCTTATAATGAGCTAGGTATTATCCCATCGGTATTTGCACGTTTAGGAATCAAACTGGAACTTAGAGGCGATGATATTTTTATCCCTGCACAGGATAATTATGAAATAGATACATTTATTGATGGATCTATTTTGACAATATCAGATGCTCCTTGGCCTGGTTTTACTCCAGATCTTTTGAGTATAGTCCTTGTTACAGCCATTCAGGCCAAAGGCAACGTCTTGATTCATCAAAAAATGTTCGAGAGTAGATTGTTCTTCGTTGATAAATTAATTGATATGGGAGCACAGATTATCTTATGCGACCCACATCGTGCAGTCGTGATGGGATTGAACAAGCAAACCAAGCTTAGAGGTATACCAATGTCATCACCGGATATTCGTGCTGGAGTCTCTTTATTGATCGCAGCATTGTCTGCGCAAGGAAAGTCTACAATCTTCAATATCGAGCAGATTGAGAGAGGATACCAGGATATTGAAGAGCGACTGAAGGCTTTAGGAGCTGATATCAAGCGTGTTGAAGCGCAACCTTTGGGACATTAATAAATTGTCTGAATAGTGTTAATAAATTAAAATTGTCTTTGTTTTACAAAATGCTATTTTAATATTTGTGAAATATTAACGTTTAAACATATATTATTAGAAGATGAAAAAACTAGTTTTATTTTCAGCGGTAGCAGCAATGGTTCTTGCTTCTTGTGCTGGTAATCCAGAAGGGAAAAAAGCTGAAACAAAAGATTCAGTAGCGACAGTTGATCAGGTCGTAGGTGCAGCTTACACAGTAGATACTGCAGCGAGCAAAATTATGTGGAAAGGAACTAAGGTTTCTGGCTTCCATGAAGGTGTTGTAAGCGTAAAATCAGGAACTTTAAATATTGATAAAGGTGCTATTACTGGTGGTAGCTTTACCCTAGATATGAATACAATCTCTGCTACGGATTTGCAAGGCGAATATAAAGATAAACTAGATGGACACTTGAAAGCTGATGATTTCTTTGGTGTAGCTACACATCCAGAAGCTTCTTTTACAATCACTGAAGTAAAGGCTGGTGCCACTCCAAGCGATGTTAAAATCTCTGGCAATCTAGTTATAAAAGGCATTTCTAAAAATATTACGTTTGATTCTAAAGTAGAGGAAATTACGGATACTACGGTAAAAACTTCGGCTGACTTTAATATCTTACGTGAAGACTGGGGTGTGAGTTACGAAGGAAAGAAAGACGATTTAATTTCTAAAGAAATTAACTTCCGCGTTAATATTGTAGCTAAAAAATAAGAAAAACTTATAAATCATTAAAACCGCTAGCAATAAATGTTGGCGGTTTTTTTGTGCACAAAATCTATAGGACAAAAAAAAGACCAATCTAATGATTGATCTTTTATCGTACCTAGGGCGGGAATCGAACCCGCACTCCCTTAACGGGAACAGGATTTTAAGTCCTGCGTGTCTACCAGTTCCACCACCTAGGCAACTGAGCGAAAGACGAGATTCGAACTCGCGACCCCAACCTTGGCAAGGTTGTGCTCTACCAACTGAGCTACTTTCGCTTGACGTGCTGCAAATATAGAGTAATAATGGTGTTTTGCAAAATAAAATTAAAAAAAATACGTCAGAAGAGCTATTCTTTTATTTTTTCAAAAATGAGCGAATTCTCATACCCCTTACTTTGTAGGTAACGTACGAGTTTAGCCCTTTCTGTTAGAGAGAGTTGACTTAATTCGTCGCCAACCTTTCTTTGAATAAGGTCTTTCAACTTTTGCTCATAGTCGTCAAGGTCTATTTGCTGGAGTGCAATTTTGATCAGTGGGACAGAGACACGTTTCGCTTTTAGATGTTGCTGTATTTTGATTTTTCCCCAGCCTTTAATTCTAAACTTTCCCAGTACAAATGCCTTCGCAAAGCGTTCCTCATTCAAGAAATTACTTGAAATTAGGTCACTGATTATTTGTTCAACATCTTCCAAATGTAAACCCCAATTATACAACTTATCCCGGACCTCCTGTTGTGATCGTTCTTGGTAGGCGCAGTAAGCCTCTGCTCTTAGCTTAGCTTGATTGGGTGTAAGTTTTTTTTTTCGTTCCTGATACTCCTCCATAATACAAACTTATGCAAAAGTGCCACATATTCCCCAATAGATGTACAAAAAGGGGAATCAATCTGGTTGAAAATCGTGTAGAAGAAGGCTTGCTCTCTGCTGTTTTAAAAAGAGTAAATCGTTTTTACTTGTTGAAAATAATGATGAAATTTGTTTTAATTCTTAGCTATGTACACTTTAGATATAATCCTTCCTCATATTGACCACAGTAAGCGTTTATTGCCTTATCCTCAAGCTAGGTTTTCGGTATTAGCTTACGATACGCGTAAAATCAGATTAGGGACAGATTGTCTTTTCTTTGCCTTGGTTCAACAGCGAGATGGACATCGCTATATCTTGGACGCTTATCAGAAAGGCGTCCGTTCATTTGTGATATCCGATCCCGATTTTGACACAAGAGACTACCCTGATGCTAACTTTCTTTGGGTAAATGATACCATGAGAGCTTTACAACAGCTAGCAGCCTATCATCGAAGTCGATTTTCGATACCTGTTGTAGGGATTACCGGAAGCAATGGAAAGACTATTGTTAAATCTTGGCTACATCAATTACTTTCCCCGGAATACAAGTGTTACCAAAGTCCAAAGAGTTATAATTCGCAGCTTGGGGTAGCATTATCCTTGTGGAACCTTACGGCCGAGCATGACCTTGCTATTATTGAAGCAGGAGTCAGTAAAATAGGCGAGATGGATTTTCTTCAACAGATGATACGTCCTACTTTTGGTATATTCACCAGTTTAGGTACAGCACATCGTGAAGGGTTTAACTCTAAGGAGGAGAAGTTTGCTGAAAAGTGGAAACTATTTGCTGGGGTATCACCTGTTATCGTGCCTTCATCTGCAATACCTGAAGCTTATTCCTCATCTTCCAATTGTATCACTTGGGGAGGACGGCCAGAAGATCAGTTACAATTTTTAGGATCGAGCCAAGATAAGGACCATACGGTTTTACAGTTGCGGTATGAAAAAGAATCTTTTGTGATAGCCGCTCCATTTGTCGACAAAGCCTCGATAGATAATGTTTTAACCTGCATTTTGGTTATGTTGACAATGGGATATGCTGTTGATACAATCGAGCAGCGAGTCGTCTTATTACGTCCACTGGAAATGAGATTGCAACTGAAAAAGGGAAAATATAACAATAGCATAATTGATGATACTTACTCGAACGATTTTGCATCTCTCCAGATTGCATTAGACTTTTTAGGGCAGCAAAATCAGAGTGACGTTAAAAAATTAATCCTGAGTGATTTTGAGGGTGAAGAATGGACGACCAAAACCATTGATAAATTCGCTCAGTTGCTCAATGTACAGTCTTTGAGTCAGGTGATACTTGTTGGCGAACGAATGGAAATGCTACGTAGTAAGTTGCAAATGCCTTCGTTGCTCTTTAAATCTACCGATGAATTGTTGAACGCTTTAGCCGATCTTGGATTAAAGAACTGCGTTCTGCTTTTAAAAGGAGCACGTAAGTTTGAATTAGAAAGAGTAGGACGGTTATTGGTAGAGCAGTCCCACGACACGATTCTCGAAATCAATCTTAAAGCAATAGAAAATAATCTTTCGCAATATCGTTCCTGTTTGTCCAAAGGTGTCCGAATGATGGCGATGGTAAAAGCTTTTTCCTATGGGAGCGGAAGTTTTGAGGTGGCAAATGTCTTGCAGTTTAATAAATTGGATTACCTCACCGTCGCTTTTGTGGATGAAGGAGCCGAACTCCGTCGTGCTGGTATAAGCATACCGATTATGGTACTTAGTCCACACGAGGGTACTTTCGAAGATATATTACTATACGATTTGGAACCAGAGATTTACTCGATTCGTATCTTGAGGTCATTTATAGCCTTCTTGGAGACGCGAGGTATTACCTCTTATCCGGTACATCTTAAGTTAGATACAGGTATGCATCGTCTTGGCTTTATGCCAGATGAGATTGGACCTGCGGTGGACATAATACGTACGAGCCAACGGATTAAAATCGTTACAGCTTTTTCGCATCTGGTTGGAGCAGGCAGTAGAGAATTAGGAACGTTTTCAACTCAACAGATACAGCTTTTTAAGCAGATGGTATCTCAGATAGAGCTTAGTATAGGTTATTCTGTTATGAAGCACATTTGTAATACTTCCGGAATAGTCTATCACCCCGAGGCGCACATGGATATGGTACGATTGGGGATAGGGTTATATGGATTTGATATGGCGCCTAATGCTTTGAATTTGGAAGAGGTAGGTACGTTGAAAACGACGATTACACAGATAAAAAAAATACCCAAGACCGAGACTGTAGGATACGATAGAAAAGGGGTCTTGCAACGAGATTCCATTATTGCGACGGTCAAGATCGGTTATGCCGATGGTTATGACCGACGCCTGGGTAATGGGATTGGGGAGATGTCTATCAATGGCAATATTGTTACTACTGTCGGAAACATCTGTATGGATATGTGTATGTTGGATGTAACCGACATCGAAGCTAGGGAAGGAGATGAGGTATTGGTTTTTCCAGATCTTAATCAGGCAGCAAGAAATATAGGGACGATTCCATATGAATTGTTGACAGGTATTTCATCTCGAGTAAAAAGAGTGTATTTTTACGAATAAATATGGTAAAGAAGATTTTTCAACGGCTATTATATTACCTTATCAAAGGTACACTGGTTATAGTACCAGTCGCGGGCGCTATTTTCCTAATTGTGTGGATTGTCGCATCGCTCGACAATGCATTGAATATCACGCAGCATTTTTTACAGGATGAGCATGGTCATCCCCTATACATTCCAGGTATTGGTATTCTTACCGTGATACTATTATTGATTATCGTAGGGCTGATCTTCACATCTTTGGTTACAGAGCCTATTAAGCAGTGGCTTAACAGGACTGTAAATAGAATTCCCCTATTCAATACGTTGTATTCCTCTATCAAGGATTTTACAGAAGCGTTTGTGGGGGATGCCAAAAAATTTAATGAACCTGTTTTGGTCGAAGTGAATGAAACTGGCTTAAAGAAGATTGGGTTTCTTACCCAAAGGGATCTTGGTAAGTTGGGGCTTCCAGAAGAAGTCATTGTATATTTTCCTTATTCTTATTCTTTTGCTGGGCAGGTAGTTGTTGTCAAGTCTTCACGGGTTACCAAATTAAACATGAGTGCGACAGACGCCATGAAACTTGTGGTATCCGGTGGGGTGTCTGGTATTGAGTAAGATGAAATGTATAAGATTATAAGGCGTTTCTTTCACAAGGATAAGGTAATCGATAAGGCTCAGCAAATTGCAGAAGCACGACTATCGTTCGAGTATAGCCGCATAGATAGAAAATTATTGTCGGCATATCTACAGCAAAGTGTCGATTTGCCCACGGATCTGAAGCTATTCATTCAACAAGGATTGTCGTATGTAGACCGTGACCGAATACCTTTGGACGAAGAGTATTTACTGCTGAAGTCCTACGTCGGATTCTTTGAAGGCTATCTAGGAAGCGAAATCTTGGTTTCTTTCGATTTTCCCGTGAAACCGAATGGTCTGTTCATTCCGGCATTTCTTCTTTTTCCAATGATTCAGAATGCTTTTCATCACGGCTATCATACCTCTAAAAAATATCCAGTTCGAATAAAAGGAAAATTAATAGCGGATACATTGTCGCTCGAAGTAAGCAATCGGGTTAATCATCATATAGCGGACCAAAGCCAAACCGAATTGATTCAGTTTTTCAGATCGCGGTTAGATCACGAATATAAAGATCAGTATGATCTAATCTTGAATAGTAACAGTTATACCTTCAAAGCGACACTGCGATTGAAACTAGAGGGAGTAAACCCTTAAATTTATGTTAATATTATTGTAATTATTTTATAACAATTGATTTTTAAAAACTCATTTAGCTATATTTATATAGGAGTTTTTAAATAACTAATTGTCGGATTTAAATACGTAAAAAATGATTGGTACATTAATAGAAAAGGAAAGCATCAACAACTACAAGATTATTGCTGCGGAGGGAAACAAAGTTGAAGAGTTATGTCGTAAATTGAATGATGCGCAACGTTTGGGGAATGAGTTTAAGTCGAAAGTTACCATTGTATTTAATACAGAAGACGGACCTATGCGTATCGAAACTACGGTATGGTCGCTTACAGATAAATACATACAGATCAAAAGCGGTGTACTGATACCATTATCAGCCATAATATCTGTAGAATATTAAAATAAAAAAGTCCAACTGATGTTGGACTTTTTTATTGGTGTTAAAAATCAAATTTGATTCGGGCTCGAACTCCCCATTGTGACACATTTGGTTGATCCAAGTAATTCAATCTTTTGACAAGATCTACCCGTAGTATCTTGAAAATATTCGAGAGACCCACACTGGCCTCCATATAAGGTTTAGAACCGAATGTGAAAGATGAGATATCCCCTTCAGAATTGGTCTGCCAAGCATAAACCTTGTTATTCAAGGTTGGGTTATTCTCATCTCTTAATCCTCCATACAGTGCTTTAAAACTGAATACCTCACGCAACTGAAGTCGCTTTATTAAAGGTAATTTATTCAGAATAAATCCATTCATATAGTACTGTATATTCATTGCTGCATGGTGGTCCGAGATAAATTCCATAAAGTTCATTAAGTTATACGACTGCAATTGATAGGCATAGGTCTGGTTGGCACGGTGTATAGTAAGAAGAGGGTATGGGATATCCTTACCAAGTGTATATCCACCATCCAAAGTTACATCTGCATAGCCAAGCTGAGATAGGTAGACGCGTTTGAATGCGCTAGCTGTAAAATTATGATAGTTGTACTCTCCATCCAGTAATCCTTTGATACCTGCTGTATAATTAACAGTAAAAATAGGGTACTTGTTGAATATAGGGGTGCGGTACAGTTTCCCTTGGTAATATTGTTCATTTGGTGCCCAGCGAATCCCTACAGATAGCTCTGTAGTGTTTAATTCGTTAACCAAATAAGGTTCCCCTTGTTCAGGGCGCAACTCATAACGGATTACACCCGCTGGTTGTTGTTTCCATTTACTTAACCCCGCAGTGATCGAAAAATTATTTTCAAACTCAGCTTTATAGTCCAGACGGTAGATGTCATTATAAAGGTAGCTCTCATTCTCACCTCGTTTGAACGATAATAACACGTTGTCTTCTTGGATAAACTCTAGGTTCTGTCCTGGGATTTTTGTGTCGTGCTGTACCGACGCACGAATATAGTGTTGTGGAAATTTATAGACCGATTTATTGTTTAAGGAATAAGTTCCACTAACAAAATATTTCCATTTTTTATCGTTGAAACCATAAGCGGCATAGGCCTCCGAATAGAAACGGGTGCTTAGACTCTCGGTTGTCCGACCTCCTATACGTAAACGCAAGCCTTCAACGGGGTTGTAGCTGTAAAAAGTATTCACTGGACCTATTTCGACAGGCCCTGCCTGTTTATAGCCGGACAATAGCAATGCTCCAATATCCATGACCCTTCTGAAAGAAGACATCAGTTGCAGACTATCGATGTTATGGTATATGTTCATCTCCGAACTGCTTAGTGGTTCGTGGCGTAATCCTGCCCAATAGCTTTCCCGAACCTCCTCTGTCTGTGGAGGTGTAGGTACCCGTACTACATCATCGCCAGCATAGATACTATCCGGCTGCTCTCTACCATTGACAAAGTCCTTGTAGTATACAATTCTGTTGCCACGGATACCTTTACCTTTTTCTGTTAAGGCAAAATCGATACCTAAGCTACTCTTATTTAAGAAATATTTGTTTCTGTTGTCCTTTTCAAAAGCTAGTTCAATGTCAAGATCCCTGACAAAGTTGAGGTTGATATCATCACTTACTTTCATCTTAGCCCCCTGCACAGCGTATTGTCCATCCAAGGTGATATACAGTTTTCCTTGAAATAAAAAGTCACTTTTGTTTCTGGGGAAAAAACTTAACTCAACAAGCCATGGCTGATCCGATTTGATGGTATCTGTAATATAAAAGCGGTAAAATGTAGGCGAGCTATTTGCTATTGGGCTTAAAAACTGATTCGTTAACAAGCTAATATTACTGTCGTAGATGTCTACCTTTTCGTAGAGTTTATTGAAATAATTAGAAAGCCCTTCGTTATCAACAAATTTGGGGTCAAATTCGGCTTTCTGCTCGGCAATAATATATTGTTTTGTTTTCTTTGGATCGTTTCTATAATATACTTTGGATACCTTTTCCTCTATAAAAGCGGGAAGAACATAGCTCTCCGTGTTGGTCGAATCATCCTTTTGGAAAAGAAACTGATAGTTTTTGAAGACCTTCTTATTGACAAATTTAGGTGAGAGGTTGCTCAATCCCAACGAGATTTTTTCGTACTGTTCATACTCGACAAACTCTTGTCCGGTCATTCTATTCTGATCCCTATGTGCGATTACCTGACGAATCAATTCGACAGCAGGATTATTCTTGTTCGAATATTTTAATTTTGGCCTTTTGATGACAACCTCATCGATTAGGTTTTCGGGATCAAGCAGGAGATCAAAATTTGTCTGATTATTACTCAGATCTAATAATTGATCATGATACCCCACATAAGAAACCCGTACCTTAACCTCCTTGTTAGGGAGCGTAAGATTAAAAATGCCGTTATCATCAGAATATGTTTTTTGTTGTCCACCCAGTATTGCAACAGTAGCAAAAGAAATTGGCTCTTTGGATTGTTTATCCAAAATACGACCACGTATTTGGAGTTCCTGAGCATACCCTAAGCTGATAAAAAAAATACTTGCGAAAAGGAGGGATATACCTTTATTGATTAGCGCTTTCATGTCTAAACATCTATGTTTTTACTTTTGACTTTAATACCTTTTAATTCAAAAGTTATGATGCAAATTACGAGCATATTTTTCATATTTGAAAGTATTGTAAATGAGTTTGACCTTTTTATGATAAAAGTCTAATTGACTAACTTTTGAACTATGAAGGAGATATGCCTATTGATGTGCCTTAGTAAAAGACATTATTTTTTCTTGGGGAGTTGAGCTTGATGGGTAGGAGAGGCTTGGTAGAAAATGAGAGTCCGATTTATGGAATTATTGATTTATCCTGATATTCGAACCCTCATTGTTTAACGGTCTTTATTTCGGCAACGTTGGATTATTAATGAACTTCTCAAAAGTCTTTTTGTTTTGATTTACCAGCCATTCGTAGATTTTAGCACCATGACTTAGACGCTTTACCCCCCATTCAGATAGGTCATCTATGTTTGCGAGCTTAGGCGTCAAAAATAAATTCAACGGCAACTTACCATCACCGACCAAAGCTAAAATGTCCGATTTCTTTTCAGCAAGGGGAACAAACACACCATCGGCCCCAGCTTTTTGATACGCTTTCATCCGTTTGACAGATTCGTCCAAAGCTGTAGGATGGCCGGTTGTGTAGGTATCAGTTCTTGCGTTGATAAAGATGTTTTTATGGATCGATTTGATGGCTTGGATTTTTTCTGCTAAAAGCTCCTGCTTACCGAGCTTTCTGTTTCCTTTTATTACTTTTCCATCTTCTAGATTGATTCCCACTACTCCTGCATCAATCAGACGTTTGACATTATTTACGACTTCCTCCAGATTATCAGAATATCCCGATTCAAAATCGACGGAAACTGGAATAGAAACCGACTTGACAATACGTTCGACCATAAAGAGTATTTCATCGACGGATATTTTTTCTCCATCGGCGTAACCTAGTAGGTTTGCCATAGCATGACTAGATGTCCCTAACGCCTGAAAGCCCGAATCTTCAGCGATTTTGGCGGATTGTACATCCCATACATTACCGAGTATTAAGGTACGATCCTGTTGGTGTAGTTTTTTGAATTTTGTATATGACATATCCCTCTCTATTGTTTTATAGGTAGAACAATAGAGAGGTACGTTTGTTTAATTTTTTTTTGACATTAATTCACGTCTTTCATCTCCATTAACTTTGAGGCTACTTTTCCGTTCCAAATATACTTTTCCCGCTTACGTTTCTTCTTATACTGATATTCTTCGGCATTTTCATCGATAACTTCGCCCTCTTCAATATCCTTAATGATTAGATTTGGATCTAGGTTATGCTCCGATGGGAAAAGTATTTTTTCTTCATAATAATAGATTCCCGCATCTCCAACCGTATATCGGCTAAACATTGGGATAATTTCTTGTCCATTCCAGCTGAAGTAATAGTAATAGCTCGGTATACCGCAGGCTTCTCCTAGAAAGCCGATTCGAAAGATGTTTTGTAAGCCGGACAATCCCATATTAGGCAACAGTTTATAGTCCGAATAGCGTTGCTCATTTAATTCTGCAGGGTAGTAGTCCTTACTTTTAAGATTCTTGTTCGCATCAAAGCATTTGACTTGTAGCATATAGGCTGCAGGGCTATAAGACGTTTCTTTGTCATATCTTAAAAAACCAAAACTGAATATGTTTCCGTCTTGGCTAACTAGTCGTCCCAAAGCAAGTAGACCCGACCAAATAAAGCCCTCTTTGCGTTTACCGTCCTTAACATAGGAAACTCTGCGCCAAGGAGCCTCAAAACCTCTAGCTATGGAGTTATTATAACTATCGGATTTAATGATAAGCTGTGTCTCCTGCGTTAGTGAATCCAATAGACGGCCGCGAGTACTAGGATAGTCCCTGATATAGGCTATCTCCGCAAAAACATAGGCGGTATCACCTATTTGTTTTTGCCAGAAACTATAGTCATCTTCCACTATATAGGCTGCCGCATCTTCCTGAGCGTGCAGTGAAGAAGCACAGATCAACATCATTAAGCTAAAAAGTATAATTCTCATTTTATTATTTTCTGTTTTTTATTTACTGCTAAATACCGTAAAAATAAGTGAATGTACAATCGCTGAAAATAGGGATAATGCAAAAAGCCCCAAAAGGGGCTTTCTGTAAGTGTATAAAAACTTAACGGAGACTTGTTAAACTCTCCTCTAGGATCTGGATCTTAGCTTCAGCATCAGTTTTTTTATTTCTTTCATTTTGAATGATTTCCGGTTTTGCATTTTGTACGAAACGCTCATTTGATAATTTTTTATCTACGGAAACCAAGAAACCTTTAAGGTATTCGATTTCATTACTGATACGTTCCTTCTCAGCAGCTACATCAATATTGTCAGCAGCCAATTTTACATAGCACTCGCTTTTTCCAGCAAGGAAACTCAAAGCCCCTGTTACCTTTTCCTGTACAAAAGTCAGTTCAGATATATTCGCAAGTTTAACGATGCTGTCCTGATATTTTGAGAAATCCATGTCAGAAGCATTTATCGCCAAAGGCAATGCTGTTTTAGGAGACATCCCTTTTGTATTACGTACATTACGTACTTCGGATATAATTTGTTGTACTGCTGCAAACTCTTTAATGACCTGTTCGTCAAAAGCCGTTACCTTTGGGAATTCAGCTACGATTACACAGTCTTTTGCTGTCCGTACACCGAATAGTTCATCGTGCCACAATTCTTCCGTCAAGAAAGGCATGAACGGATGTGCTAGCTTAAGCACCTTTAGAAACAATGATTTCACCGTTTCTAAAGTTTCAACCTCAATAGGAGTTTGGTAAGCAGGTTTGATCAGTTCGAGGTACCAAGCACAAAAATCATCCCAAATTAATTTATAAGTTGTCATCAACGCATCGGACAACCTATAGTTTGCGAAATGCTCGTCAATCTCAGCGACTGCTTGATTAAAACGGTTTTCAAACCAAAAAGCCGCTGTTTTTTGAGCATCCGTTGCTGCTGAATCCGTAGTTTCCCAACCTTTCACCAACCGGAAAGCATTCCATATTTTATTCGCAAAATTACGTCCTTGTTCGCAGTATGAAACATCAAACATAAGGTCATTTCCAGCAGGAGAAGATAATAACATACCCACACGTACCCCATCTGTACCATACTGAGCCATTAACTCAATTGGATCAGGTGAGTTGCCCAGAGATTTGGACATCTTACGGCCCAACTTATCACGTACAATACCTGTTAGGTATACATTACGGAAAGGCGGCTTTTGTGTATAGTCATGCCCCATGATGATCATACGAGCTACCCAAAAGAAAAGAATTTCCGGTGCCGTTACTAAATCATTGGTAGGGTAGTAGTAGTAGAACTCCTCATTTTCAGGATTGCGTACACCATCAAACACAGACATGGGCCATAGCCCCGAAGAGAACCAGGTGTCCAAAACATCTTCTTCTTGGTGGATACCAGCTACCGACTTGCCCTGTGCTTCAAACTCTTTAATGGCATCGGATTCAGACTTCGCTACGACCCATTCGTTTTTGTCATTGTACCAAGCAGGAATACGTTGTCCCCACCATAGTTGACGGGAGATACACCAATCCTTTACATTTTCCATCCAATGTTTATACGAAGCAAAGAATTTCTCTGGAATCAATTTAATGGTGCCATTCTCTACATATTCCAGAGCCGGTTTAGATAATTCTTCCATCTTACACCACCATTGCATAGAAAGCTTAGGCTCGATAGCGGCGTCAGTGCGCTCAGAAAAACCTACTTGAGATTTATAGTCTTCAATTTTTTCAATCTGTTCGACTTCTTCTAGTAGCTTAGCTATTTTTTTACGCGCGATAAAGCGATCTTCACCGATTAAAATTTCTGCTTTGTCATTGAGTGTACCATCATCATTTAAAATATCGATTACAGGTAGATTATGTTTCTGTCCCAGTTCGTAGTCGTTTAAATCATGGGCAGGGGTTACTTTAAGACATCCCGTACCAAATTCTATGTCAACATATTCGTCTTCGATTATAGGGATTTCACGGTTTACCAATGGTACTAATACCGTTTTTCCTTTTAGATGCGTATAGCGCTCATCATTTGGATTGATACAGATAGCCGAATCGGCCATGATCGTTTCTGGTCTAGTAGTAGCTATAATAAGATATTCGTCGCTATCTTTTATTTTATAACGAATATAGTACAATTTTTGATTTACCTCTTTACGTATTACCTCTTCATCTGACAGGGCTGTTTTTCCTTGTGGATCCCAGTTAACCATGCGTACACCGCGGTATATATAACCTTCTTTGTAAAATTTAATGAAAGTGTCTATAACGGATTCTGATAGATCGGGATCCATCGTAAATTTGGTGCGGTCCCAGTCGCAAGAAGCGCCCAGTTTTTCCAACTGTTTCAGAATAATACCTCCATATTTTTCTTTCCATTCCCAAGCATGTGTCAGGAAAACTTCACGCGTAAGGGATTTCTTATCGATACCCTGCTCTTTTAGCATAGCGACGACTTTAGCCTCGGTAGCGATAGATGCGTGATCGGTACCAGGTACCCAACATGCGTTTTTACCTTGCATACGCGCACGACGGATCAATACATCTTGAATCGTATTGTTTAACATATGCCCCATGTGCAGTACTCCAGTGACGTTTGGTGGTGGCATTACAATAGTGTATGGTTCACGTTCGTCTGGTGTTGAACGGAAAAAACCATTTTCCATCCAATAGGAATACCATTTGTCTTCTGCTTCTTTCGGATTATAAGTTTTTGCTATGCTCATTGCTATTAATATGGCGTAAAAAGTGTACAAAAATAAGGATTTAAGCTGTCATATCCCACTTTCTTATGCCAAATAAAGACAAGAAGATATGCGTACTGTTAAAAATATGTTAATATCTAATTAAGGGATTGATAATTAAGTGTAAATTTGCTCGTTTTTAGAACGAAATAGGATGCAGAACTTTGTTAATGAGTTAAAGGCTTTAACTCGTTATTTTTTATTTTGGTTGATCGTATGTTTTATTGATCGCTTCATTTTTATAATTTCTTTTTTTGAAAAAGTTAAAGGTAAACCCCTAACTGATATATTAAGTATTTTCTACCACGGATTGTTTTTGGACTTTTCAGCAGTCGCTTATATTTGTGTGATTCCTTTTTTACTTTATGGCATATTGAGCTTTCTGCCACGTGTTAAGCTCAAGCGTAAGGTTTTAGATGTGTATACGTTAGTGGTACTGTTGCTTTATTTCGGAGTTTCCTTCATCAATATCAATATCTACCGGGAATGGGGTGATAAGATATCAAAGAGAGCAATAGATGCATTTTGGGCTTCGCCTTCGGGGGCTGTAGCTTCTGCCGAATCTACGCCTATATTCGTGCCTATTGTTGGAATTATTGCGGGAATTATTCTCGGATACTATCTCTATAGATACCTATTCAAGTCGGTTTGGTTTTTTAACATTAAAAAGCCGTTAGCCAATGGTTTGAAATTGCTCTTAGGCGTTTTTATCCTGTTCACGTTTATTCGCGGAGGTTATGGTAGAGCTCCACTAAATCCAAGTAAAGCTTATTTTTCTGAAAATACGTTTTACAATCATGCTGCGGTTAATACGCAATGGTCCCTTCTGCGTGATTATTTCACCCGGAGTACCTTACTACGTAATCCTTATGCTTTTTATGATAATGATACCGTACTCAAATCTAAAATAGAACCTGTATTTGCCAATAACCCCGACTCTACAGTACAGGTTCTGACCACAAAGCGTCCCAATGTAGTATTGATTATGATGGAAAGCTTCGTGGGAGATTTGATAGCGTCTTTGGGCGGTGAAAAAGGAGTTACACCTAATTTGGAAAAATTGATTCAGGAGGGAGTTCTTTTTGACCATATCTATGCGGCCTCGGATCGTTCTGACAAGGGAATGATTGGCGTATTGAGTGGTTTTCCTGCGCAGGGGCCAGAGAGCATCATTAAATATATACCTAAGCATGAAAACATACCTGCAATAGGAGAGGATCTGGATCAAATCGGATACAGCAACTCATTTTATCACGGCGGGCAGAGTGAATTTTATAATTTTAAATCTTATATGTTGACACACGGTGTCGAAAAGGTTGTTGATCAGGCTAATTTTGGACTTCACGAAGATAGGGCATCATGGGGTGTATATGATCATGTGATTTTTAATCAGATGCTGAAAGATCTAAACAAGGAAAAACAACCATTTTTCTCAACAATGTTTACCTTGATTAATCATGAACCATTTGAGCTAAAGGGGGAATACAAGTTCGGTAAAGATAGTAATCCCAATAAATTTAGAAGCACGGCATATTATACCGATTCCGTTATATTCGACTTTATAGAAAAGGCCAAGAAAGAAGATTGGTATAAAAACACCCTTTTTGTATTGGTTGCCGATCATGGACACCGATTCCCAACAGAAAAATGGGATCTATCTCATCCAAAACGATTCCATATACCTTTGGTGTTTTTTGGCGATGTTATAAAAAGAGAGTTCCGAGGAAAAGTAATTCCAAGAATTGGAAACCAAACCGACCTTGCAGCGACATTATTGCATCAATTGGGGGTGTCTGCAACACGGTATCCTTGGAGTAGGGATCTTTTTAATTCAACAACTACTGAAGTCGCTTTTTATAACTCGAAAGATGCTTTTGGTATTATTACACCTCAACAGACTATATCTTTTGAAAATGTAGGTAAATCGATCAATTATCAGGCTAATCCTGATTACCCCAAGGCAAAGACTGATAGTTTATTGGATATAGCAAAGGCCTATTATCAAGGCGTATATAAAGAATTTTTAGCCTATTAATATTACACCGTATGAAGAAGATATTAACCGTAAAAGGCAACTGGAACACACTTTTGTTGCTTATCCTTGTTTTTCTTTTTTTACTTTTTCTGTATGCATTGTTGCGATTGGGCTTCTACACGGTGAATAGTTCGTTGTTCCCCCATGTGGACAGTTCTTCCTTGGTGACTATGCTGATAGGCGGTGTCAAATTTGATACAGTAGCCATTCTATATGTCAATATTCTTTTTATTTTATTGCAGATATTGCCTGTTCCTTTCAAATATAATACCGTATACCAAAAAGTATGCAAATGGATTTTTGTGTTGACGAATAGTCTGGCTGCCGCATTGAGTTTGATCGATTACGCCTATTATCCTTTTACATTAAAGCGTACTACAGGAACAGTATTCAGTCAGTTTTCTAATGAGCAAAATCTAGGTAAACTCAGTCTTGACTTTATGATGGATTACTGGTATTTGGTTTTTGCATTTGTAGGATTAGTTTTTTTGCTGGCCTATTGTTATGATCGGATTCGGGTTGAACGCCCCATAAAGACGGGCTGGGCTTTTTATACAATTCAATCTTTGTCTTTCCTTGCGATCATATTTCTTTTTGTAGGAGGAGTTCGTGGTGGTTGGGCGCATAGCACAAGACCTATTACCTTAAGTAATGCCGGAGATTATGTGAAGAATCCAGAAGAGATGAGTATCGTGCTAAATACTCCTTTTAGTATTTTAAAAACGCTCAAGGCAATAGAGCTGAAAGAACAGCATTACTTTTCTGAACAAGAATTGAATGCTCTATATCCTGTAATCCATCAACCTCATTCTTCAACTGAATTTCGCAAGCTTAATGTCGTATTTTTGATCATGGAGAGCTTTGGTAAGGAATATATCGGAGCATTAAATAAGGATATAGACAACGGAAATTACAAGGGGTATACACCTTTTCTAGACTCTTTGATACGAGAATCATTTACATTCAATCATTCATATGCCAATGGTCGAAAGTCCATTGATGCATTACCTTCGGTTATCACGGGAGTGCCTTCTGTCGGTGAGCCTTTTGTATTATCTATATATTCCAGTAATAAAACGACGAGTATAGCCAAACTATTGGGAGATGAAGGGTATGAAACGGCTTTTTTCCATGGAGCACCAAACGGGAGTATGGGCTTTTCCGCGTATACACAGTTAGCCGGAATTCAAAATTACTACGGTAAGAACGAATACAATAATGATGCTGATTTTGATGGTATCTGGGGAATATGGGACGAGCCTTTTATGCAGTTTATGGCAAAGAAGATCGACGATATGCGACAACCGTTTTTTGCAGGTTTTTTTTCACTCTCTTCACATCACCCTTTTAAAGTACCTGAACGGTATAAGGATGTATTCCCCAAAGGGCCACTTGCATTGCACGAACCTATAGGCTACGCAGACAATGCATTGCGCCAATTCTTCAACAGCATATCGAAAAGTGATTGGTACCCTAATACATTATTCGTATTGTGTGCAGATCATACCAGTCTGAGCCACCTTCCAGAATATCAAACTTTACCAAATACGTTTGCAATTCCTATTGTGTTTTATTATCCTGGAGGCAATTTGAAAGGAACATCCGACAAGCTGATACAGCAGATAGATATTATGCCTACTGTGTTGAATTATTTAAAATATCCAAAGCCGTATTTTGCTTTCGGTTTCGATGCTTTTGATAACAAGCAGAACAATTTCGTTGTGAATACAATTGGCGAAACCTACAACCTTTTTAAAGGTGATTATTTCATGACTTATGATGGAAAGAAGCCAACTTCGCTGTATAACATCAAGAAAGATTTAATGCTTAAGGACAACTTGGTAGATCGTGATCCTATTGTAAAAGATAGTTTGCAGCAGACAATGCAGGCCTTTATTCAACAATACAACTTTGGTATGATCCACAATAAGTTGACTGCAGAATAAAGGCATACAATCTACAACAGTTGGATCTTAAACTGTTGCTTATACGCTGATGGTACAGGTAGCGCGAGTGTCTTTTTATTTAATTGAAGCATCAATTCATTGTCTTGGGCGTCTTTCAGATACAGATTGTCATCATAGCCCATTTTTGCTTCGCTCGCCTCTAGTCGTACAAATGGGATGTAATGATCATCTTTAAGGTAGCTGATTTCATATTGGTTCTCTTTATTTTGTACCATCCAGAATGGTTTTCTAGCCGAACCACCCATGCTCACTGAAGGTGAAAAATCAGCATAACTCAATTTGACATCATAGTCTGGATATTGAGATTCGAAATATTCTTTCACGGCATCTCTTTCATCCCTATCTTTACGAGCTATTGTTTTGAGTACCTTGAAATTGCCATCCATAATAAGGATGTTGTCTAAGATATTGATACAAGCGATGTTAAATGTGGCATCGTAATAGAAGTGCCAGGGCTTTAATTCCGGATTCCAGCTTCGCTGTTCGACCAGATATACATTGGAGTCATCCGTTTTACCTTCTTTAGGACTTTTTGTCAAATTATAAAAGTCAAATAAAGAATTAGGGCTATTATTTCCAAATAGTTTTTCGTCGTCTACTTCTATTTTCGCTACCACCGGCATACTACGTTCATTTTTGAAAATATAAACATAGGTCACATTTTTAGGTGGTTTGCTAATTTCAGGAGGAGAAATGACAGGAACTTTTGATTTAGTAGCGGTTTTGGCTTTTGGCTTGGGAGCAGGGGGGTATACTAACTCCTGACTGACAGCATACAAATAGTCTTTGTTGATCATATACACATCCTGAAAAGCCTGCTTCTGCAATACTTTCGGTACAGGTAGTTTTTCTCCAGTTTTTTGGCTCCAAAGAAAGTACTGCCCCTGATTTTCTACGTTAGCAAAGTATTGATTTTCCAGAAAAATACTATTCCCGTCAAACTCGTCAAAAACATCTTTTTTTCCAGTCTCTAGGTGTACCAGAACTTGCTTTTCACTTTTATTTTTGAATAATGCATAGTCTTTAATCTGATCACTATGGGAGATGAAGCTACCCTCTATAAGTTCAGTTCCATCCAAACTTGTCAGACCGAAATTAGCATTGTATTTGTAAATAAAATACTTCTGCTGGGAAAATAGAAAAGAAGGAAGGATAAAAAGGATAACAGTTAAAATTTGGCGTGTTTTAGCGTGCATATATATAGATTTTGAGATATTCTGCAAAATTTGTGCCTTAAAATTATCTGTTTTTAGTTTCAGTATTTCTATCGGCGCCATAATGGTTGACCAAAATTATAGCGTAATGTAAAAGCCTGTTGATTGTCCACCTGTCCTTTTGAAATGTGAAAGGATGCTACCAATTTACCTTCAATGGCAGCTGTTTTAAAGGGACTCCAACTAAAATCTAGTCGGTCGTACTTATCCCGATGATAAAAAGAATCGCCATTAGGTAGGTTTTGTGCTTCACCAATGTATATTGTATTGGTCACAGCAAATTTCTTATAACCTATATGCTGAGTCGAAATAAATCCCCTGGCAGTACGCATTTCATATTCTGTACGCACTCGGTCAAAGCCGATTACTGCTCCAGCATCTACAGTAAGCGAATCAAATAATGTTTTATGGCTGAAATCCAAACCCAATTTTGCTGTGATAACAGCATTGTCTTGAATATGTTCCTCAAGGGCATCATTGCTGGTCAGTGCGTTATGATAGAGTAGTCCAGCGTGATCTATATAAAACAAACCGGCTCGATATATCCCTAATATACCGGCGGTGAACTGTTCACGATGGTTATAACTCTGTTTACTCAGCCAATCAATAAAAATACGTTGTTTAAATCCTCCTTTACTGTATTGGAAATACATTCCTTCTATATTTGGACGATCATACATCAAAGTGTCTGCCAGTACCACACGGGGCATATCTTTCAATCGTTCATATCTTGGTATAAAACCGATGGCAAAATCAATGTTAGGTGATGTATAATTGTAATAAGCAATAGGGTTGAAGCGTTGTTTGTTTTCTGGATGTTTCCCAAAATCTTGGTTGTAATGGACACCACCATATACGACATGACGATCGTCTAGCTTAAAATAAAGCTGTGGAGATATTATCGTACCAAAAATAGTTTTGGGTTGCGTATAGATTGCACCGAATTCCCTATTGTCGGCATATCCAAAGAAATCCAATTTGAATCCTACCTCCTGAGCCTTTAATGAAGAACTAACGAATAGAATAAAAGCGATAATAATACGTGTAATACGCGAGAGAAAATATTGCATGGTAGGTTTTTTTGGAATAGAAAAGGCCGTCCACGAAAGACGACCTTTTAATAAGATATATATATCAGATTATACTTCTAATAACAAGCGAGCTGGATCCTCCAATAGTTGTTTAACACGAACTAAGAAACTTACCGATTCGCGACCATCAATAACGCGGTGGTCATATGATAAAGCAATGTACATCATCGGACGAATTACGACTTGACCGTTTTCTGCTATAGGGCGTTGTACAATGTTGTGCATACCTAAAATTGCAGATTGTGGAGCATTGATAATAGGAGTAGACATCATGGATCCGAATACCCCACCATTGGTGATTGTAAATGTACCACCAGTCATTTCCTCAATTGTCAATTTACTGTCTCTAGCCTTGGTAGCAAGATTGATAACTTCCTTCTCTATTTGGTACAAAGACATTGATTCTGCATTTCTGATGACAGGTACAACTAGTCCTTTTGGTGCAGATACAGCGATAGAGATATCTGCGAAGTCTGAATAAACGATTTCGTTTTCCTCAATACGTGCATTTACCGCAGGCCATTCTTTCAAGGCAGTAGTAACCGCTTTTGTAAAGAAAGACATGAAACCAAGGCCTACACCATGTTTTTCTTTAAACATGTCCTTGTATTTCGCTCTTAGATCCATGATAGGCTGCATATTAACCTCGTTAAAGGTAGTCAACATAGCTGTTTCATTCTTAACCGATACCAAACGTTTGGCAATCGTTTTACGGAGGGAGCTCATTTTTTCGCGACGCTCATCACGTGCACCAGCTACGACAGGAGCTGGGGTAGAGGCAGCAGCTGGCTTAGATTCAGCTTTTGGAGCAGCAGGTTTAGCTTGCGCCTTTTCAGCATCTTCTTTTGTGATACGGCCATCTTTTCCTGTACCTTTTATTGTAGAAGGGTCGATTCCTTTTTCTCTTAATATCTTGGCTGCGGCAGGAGACGCAGTACCAGCGGCATACGAATCTGGATTTTCAGAAGCTTCAGAAGCCTGTGCTGCAGGAGCAGAAGTTGCTGCTCGAGCGGCAGGAGTGTCGGCTTTTTTATCGCCAGCAGGAGCATCTCCGTCTTCGATAGTACATACCACTGCACCGATTTCTAATGTATCACCTTCTTGGGCGATAATACGAAGAATACCAGCCTTTTCAGCAGGTAGTTCAAATGTAGCTTTGTCTGATTCCAGTTCGGCAATATTTTCGTCCATTTCGACGTAATCGCCATCTTGTTTTAGCCATTGCGCTAAGGTTACTTCGGTAATCGATTCACCAACCGTAGGGACTTTGATTTCTAAGCTCATATGTGTTCTCTTTAAAACCAACGTTGTATATAGGATATATATACAACGTTTGGCTTTTATAAATGTTTATTCAAATGCTTTATTAATGATTGCTTCTTGTTGAGCGATATGTTGTTTCATATAACCTGTAGCCGGACTTCCGCTTTCTTTTCTTGCGATTACATCTGTAAACTCAATTTCAGATCTACGGAATTTGCGGCAGTAATATGGCCACGCACCCATGTTTTCATTTTCTTCCTGAACCCATATGAACTCCGTAGCTTTATTGTATTTCTTGCGGATCGCTTCCAATTGATCTACAGGTGCCGGGTACAATTGCTCGATACGGACAATAGCCACATCGTTACGCTTATCCGATTGTTGTTTTTCTAACAAGTCGTAATAAACTTTACCTGAACAGAAAAGTACACGTTTTACAGAGGTAGCTTTAACAGCGCTGTCATCAATTACCTCTTGGAAGTTGACCTTTGTAAAGTCTTCGACCTTGGAAACAACTTTTGGGTGACGCAATAAACTCTTCGGTGTAAATACGATCAAGGGTTTGCGGAAGTCGCGAACCAATTGACGACGTAATAAGTGGAAGTAGTTTGCTGGTGTAGTACAGTTGGCGACGATTAAGTTATCGTTTGCACACAGCTCCAAAAATCTTTCAATACGCCCTGAAGAGTGTTCGGGTCCTTGACCTTCCATACCATGAGGCAACATCATAACTAATCCATTGGAGCGTTTCCATTTTGTCTCCGCACTACTTAGGTATTGGTCAACGATGATTTGAGCACCATTATAGAAATCTCCAAATTGAGCTTCCCAGATAGTAAGTGCCTGTGGATTTGCAGAAGCATAACCGTATTCAAAGCCTAGGACACCATATTCCGAAAGCAATGAGTTGTAAATGCTGAATTTGTCACCCCCCTTAACATTTGCTAATGGCACATATTTTTCTTCAGAATCCTCTAAAGTCAATACAGCATGACGATGAGAGAAAGTACCACGTTGTACATCCTGACCGGAAATGCGGACACGCTTACCATCATTTAATAATGTAGCATAAGCCATCAACTCACCCATTGCCCAATCGTATGCATCCTTTTCAATCATTGACGCACGGTCTTCAAACAACTTAGAGATTTTACGGAAGAATTTCTTGTCTTTAGGTAATGTGGTAATCTGTGTCGCTAAATCTTTAAATATTTTTGCCGAAACTTTCGTTTCCACAGGTTGAAATATGTCAGCTTTCTTGGCTGGACGTAAGCCTTTCCAAGCTCCACCAAACATAGGCACTTCTTCTTCTAAACTTTCTATAGCTTTTGAAGCGTCCAACTGAGTCTGTAAATAGTCTTTAAACTCTTTTTCTACTTCTTTGGCATAAGAAGCTTCAATAGATCCTTCGTCTATTAATTTTTTTGCATAAACCTCTTTTGGGTTAGCATGCTTCTCAATAAGTTTGTAAAGTAGTGGTTGTGTAAACTTAGGCTCATCAGCTTCGTTATGTCCGTAGCGACGGTAACACAATAAGTCGATAAAGACATCTGTTTTATATTTTTGACGGTATTCTACGGCAAGATTGATTGCGTATACTACAGCCTCCGCATCGTCACCATTCACATGAAAAACAGGAGATGAAGTGATTTTAGCTACATCTGTACAGTAAGTGCCAGAGCGGGCATCTTTATAGTTTGTCGTGAAACCAACTTGATTATTGATCACAATGTGGATTGTACCACCGGTTTTGTAACCATCTAATTTGGACATTTGAGTGACCTCAAATACAACACCTTGACCTGCAATGGCTGCATCACCATGAATTAAAATAGGAGCTATTTTCGACGAGTCACCATCATATTTCATGTCGATTTTGGAGCGAACCATACCTTCTACGATAGGGTCTACAGTTTCCAGGTGAGAAGGGTTTGGTGCTAAAGATAAATGGATATGTTTTCCTTTATCAGTAGTTATATCCGAAGAATATCCCAAGTGGTATTTTACATCACCTCCAAATTGCAATTCAGGATCTTCTTCCTTGTACATTTTACCTTCGAATTCAGAAAGAATAGTCTTATACGGTTTGCCCATGATATTGGCCAATACGTTAAGACGGCCACGGTGAGCCATACCTATCATAAATTCTTGTATACCTAGGTCTGCACCTTTCTCCATTACAGAGTCTAGTGCCGGAATTAAACTTTCAGCACCTTCTAAAGAGAACCTTTTCTGCCCTAGGAATTTGGTTCCTAGGAAGCTTTCGAAAACAACGGCTCTATTTATTTTTTGTAAAATGCGTTTCTTTTGTTCTGTAGAGTAAGAAGGTGTATTACGATCAGCCTCCATACGGTCTTGCAACCATTTTATTTTTTCCGGGTTACGGATATACTTAAACTCAGCGCCTATAGAACGACAATAAGTATCTTCGATAAGTTGACGGATGTCGCGTAGCTTAGCAGGACCTATCCCGATTTCGATACCAGCATTGAATACTGTATCCATATCTGCTTCAGAAAGGCCAAAGGTCTCCAACTCTTTGCCCGGGTAGTATTTACGACGTTCACGGACAGGGTTCGTATGAGTAAACAAGTGGCCACGGTCTCTATAGCCATGGATCATGTTCAATACATTGATTTCCTTTAACGCATGCTCGGAAACATTTTCAGTATCGATGCTGATACCTTCAGCACCTTGACCGAACTCAAAACCTTCAAAAAATTTTTGCCATCCAAAATCTACCGAATTTGGATCTTGCTTGTACGCTTGATATAACCCATCGATATAGCTCGAATCGGCGTTACTCAAATATGTCAATTTATCCATTTACTTTTGATATAATCAATAAGAATTTGCCAAATTTAGGAATTAAATAGGAGTTTCGAGTATTGAAGTTTAAGTTTTTGTCGTTAAATAGTCTCAATTTTATGGTAATAAACTTAAATGGCTTATTCGGATAAATATCTTTATTAATCTTGCTAAATTACCTGCTTAGAGACATCGCTCTTTATCTTCTCCCAGTCCTCTTTTGTTTTATTGTTTTTTAGACTTGTTCCTTGATTGGCCATGTGGGCCCAGAAGCCATAGATCGTCGCTGGGGCATAGTCTATAAGCTGTTGTTCAAACCAAGCAGCACCAGCAAGCCAGTTCTCATTAAGTTCATAAATAAGATACATTGCTGTTATCTCCCTTTCTTTGCGGGTTAATCTTCCTGTTTCGTTCAGCTTTAACATTAAATTGTTGACCGTTTCATTATCGGTAAGGCCTTTAGTCCATAGTGAAAGATTATTGTTTTCCGAAGGTCCTTGTTCACTTTTGAAATAACAATTAGGGTGTTTTTTTAGCATAAAACGAAAGTAATCCCGCATCATCAAGCTCTCTATAAAGGCATTCATCCCCTTTTTGTTTTTGGAATTGATGTTTTTGCTCAAAAAATGGAAAGTAAATGCAGGAGATAGCACCCCTAAGGCAAGGTAAGGAGATAGGTCTGTATAACTTTCCATATTTACCTCCGTATCTTTGATCAGTCTTGTGAGGGCATCAAAAGCAGCAGATTCACCAAATTGGTTAACAGGTTCTGTTGTGCCTAGTTCAAAAGGGAAATTAGTTTTTTCAAGATGTGGAGGTATACTCACCTTTTCTATATCTGCTATGCATTCCCTTACGAAACTTTCTTTGACGACCTTTTTTCGGAATGTGTTGAAATCATTCGGAATATCTCTGATAGGGAAGGCCAAGTCTTCTTTGTGGTATAAGGTGTGACCGATAAAATGGCGGAGGTTACGTTTTACTTTCCATAACGACTCTTCTACGAGTTCTGAAATGTCTGTTTCACGTTGAGCTACTTCACGGTGGTGATATACTTCGTCGGCATCATATTTTTGTACCAATTGTGGGATAATATCCTCTGGATATCCTTGAAATGTCAACAAGTCACCACCAAGCGATTGCAACTTTTCTTTTAAGGAAAGTACGGTTTGAGCAATGTAATCTGCTCGGGATTCCCCTGTATTTTGAAAACCAAATTTGTTTTCTTGATAATAACGAGGGTCGAAAATATAAACCGGAATAATAAAATCTGCTTTCTGAATAGCATTCTGTAGTACCTCATTGTCTTGGGTACGAAGATCATTCCTAAACCAAACTAAAATAACCTTTTTGCTCATTTACCTACCACGTACTATTATTTAGATTAATTTCAAGTGCTGTAAAGATATTACATTTAAGGTATTGTGCCGTGGGAGATATTGAATATTTACAATATTTAAACAAATCCCTTTTAATAAGTCAAAATATGCTAATTGCAGGCTTCTTTTTAGATAAAAATGAATAAACAGTTACTTTTGCGAAAACAAATTAATGGTAAGTACACTTATTGTAGGTATGAAAGGTAAAATAAGTATAACATGATGAATTTATTGTTGTGTGGGTTGAATTCCTATCTTGGGCGTGCTGCGTTATCCTTTTTGCCCGATGCGGAGCATAACGTCTTTGGCCTAGTTAGAGATGTTGATCTTTTAAAACGAAAGGTGAATACCGATATTAATGCCACAGTTTTTTCGGTAGACCTTATAAAAAAAGGTAAATCCTTTGATGATTTTCATATACAGAGATTGGATTTGTCTATTTATTTTGCGCAGATACCCCATCAAAAGGATCAACTAGGTATACAGTATGAACTTTTGTCACTACGTAATTTTATTTTTCTTTCACAACGCAACGGATGCAGCCGTATCGTATACATAGCGCGAGCTCATGATACGGGGTATCTAAAGGAAGTGGAAGATCTCTTCCTAGAGCTGGGCGTGCAGTATACTATTCTGTTAAAAGATTTGGCTGTTGGTGTAGGTAGTTCATTCGAACGACTTATGGACGAGATGTTGAAAAACAGGTTAATCTACCTTTATTCCAAGTTAGGAAATGTAAAATTTAAGCCAATATTGTTGTCTGATCTTTTTTCTTTTATAAAAAAAGTGAACTGGCAAGAAAGCTTTATCTGCCAGTGGATCGAGTTTGGTGGCGAGCGGGTTATGGATATGAATGAGTTGGTGCGTTGGTATATAACGCGACGCGGGGTTCAGATGGACTATAAGGTTTTTTCTGTGCCGAGTAAAAAGCTTGCAATATGGTTTAATAAATTATTATATGGTATAGATAGCCAGCTGCACGACGATTACCTGTTGGGAACCATGGGAGCCCAGGTTACAGATAATACGCTTTGGCAGGGACAGGTAGATTTCGTAACGATACCGATCGAACGCGGATTATGAAGCAAGAGATCTATCGAAGTTTTTTTAGCAGAAATATTCTGCTATTTTTGCTATTCACTTAAACAAAGATATGGGATACCCTAGTTTAGCGGCTTGCGTCGCCGATTTGGAACAGCATGGACATTTAGTAAGGATAAAGGAAGAAGTTGATCCATATTTGGAAATGGCCGCTATTCATATGCGTGTTTTTGATGCAGAGGGACCTGCATTACTGTTTGAAAATGTAAAGGGATCGGAGTTTCCGGCCGTATCCAATTTGTTTGGTACATTGGATCGCTCGAAGTTTATGTTTCGAGACACCTTGGCCCATATTAAGAAGCTCGTGGATGTGAAGATGGACCCCACAGCTGTGCTGAAAAATCCTTTTCAGTACATTGGTTCTTCTGCGGTGGCTTTGGGAGCTTTACCCTGGAAGAAGAAATCAAATGCCCCCATTAACTATGGTAAGACCCAGATTAGCAAGCTACCACAGATTGTGAACTGGCCTATGGATGGCGGAGCCTTTGTTACTATGCCGCAAGTATATACCGAAGATATTACACAGCCTGGCATTATGAAGGCCAATCTGGGGATGTATCGCATTCAGCTTTCAGGTAATGAATATATTAAAGACCAAGAAATAGGGCTTCATTATCAGTTGCATCGTGGTATTGGTGTGCATCAACAAAAGGCTAATGCACTAGGTAAGCCTTTGAAAGTTAGTATATTTGTCGGCGGTCCACCTTCGCACCCCTTATCGGCAGTAATGCCATTGCCAGAAGGATTGTCCGAAATGATCTTTGCTGGTGCGTTGGGAAATAGAAGGTTTAGATATTTTTATGACAGCGAGGGTTTCTGTATCTCTGCCGACGCTGATTTTGTGATCACTGGTACAGTATACCCTAATGAAAATAAACCTGAAGGTCCCTTTGGAGATCATATTGGTTACTACAGTCTAACACATCCCTTCCCGTTGATGCGTGTACATAATGTATACCATAAAAAAGACCCTATTTGGTCGTTTACCGTGGTAGGGCGGCCACCACAGGAAGATACCAGTTTTGGTGCATTGATCCATGAGATTACAGGGAGTGCTATTCCTAAAGAAATAGCAGGATTAAAAGCCGTTCATGCAGTCGATCCAGCGGGTGTGCATCCCTTGTTATTCGCTATCGGTCGAGAGAGCTATACCCCCTATCAGAAGGTTGATCGTCCTCAAGAGATCTTAACTATTGCCAATCAGATATTAGGTAAAAATCAATTGAGTCTCGCGAAGTATTTGTTTATTACGGCCGATGAGGACAATCCACAGCTCGATATTCATGATATTCCAGGTTATTTAAGCCATCTTCTTGAGCGTATAGACCTGACGCGCGATTTGCACTTTCATACCAATACCACAATAGATACCCTAGATTATTCCGGTGATGGCCTGAATGCAGGTTCTAAGGTGGTGTTTGCAGCGGCAGGGTCCAAGAAACGTACACTAATCACACAGATGCCAGCTAATATGGATCTGCCAAGACCTTTTAATAATGCCAAATTGGCTTTGCCAGGGGTGCTCATTTTGGATGGGGCCGCATTTACGTCTTACGAAGAGGAGCAGGCTATTTTAGCGGCTTGGTGTGAAGCTGCTAAAGAGGTAGATTTCGAAGGTATTCCGATGTTGGTCATCGCAGATGACGCAGGTTTCACGGCTGATAGTGTCAACAACTTTGTGTGGGTTACATTTACTAAGTCCAATCCCGCTTTTGATATCTATGGCATCGATTCATTTACCAAGTTTAAACATTGGGGGTGCAGAGGACCGGTTATTATTGACGCACGTCGTAAGCCGCATCACGCACCAGATCTGATTAAAGATGAAACGGTAGAGCGGCGTATAGATCGATTAGGTGCCCAAGGAGGATCGCTGCATGGGATTATTTAGACTTCTCTCGTTATATCCGTCGAATTGGAGATACCTATGGATTTGAATGTTAAAAAAATTTAAAAAAACAGATCTAATCTTTTTAAAAAGTATCTTAGAACTGAAAATCTAAATAATGAAGGTTTATTGGTTCTATTATAAGCAAATATTTCTCGCAAATTTGGGCATATCTTTTGTGCTCAGTGTAATTCCGTTGAAAATGGAACTGGCGGATATGATGGCTGTAACACCAGTTTTTACGGTAGAATCTACGATCGAAGGAATAAAAAAGCTACCTTTCGTTTTTGCTACAGTTGGTTTCCTTATTGCAGTAGGTATGGATACGTTCTTTAACAAACATACGAACTACTTATATTACAATTTAGGATTTTCGAAAAGAAAGGTTCTTGTAGTTGCCTTTCTGATCAATATTATTGTCACGTTACTCTTATTTCCCCTCCAATGGATATGACTGTAGAACGAGAGCTTTATGCCGATTCCATTGAGTTTTCTTATAACTCTAATTATCAGTTGTTAAGTGGTGTGTACCTTAGTTGTAGGGTGGGGGAGGTCGTTGCGTTACTGGGGAGAAATGGTTGTGGTAAGACTACTTTGATGAAAATTATCTTCGGAGTTTTGCGTGCTAAAAATGCGTACATCAAATTGGACGGTGAGCGGACGGAATCCGTATTCAAGACGAGTAAAGTCTGTTATCTTCCACAGCAACGCTATTTACCCTCATCTATTTCCGTTCGAAATGCGATTAAACTTATGTCTGCAAGTGTCGAAATCATGGAGTTGATCCAGAACGACGAGGTGATAGCAAAAGTTTTGCATCAAAAAGTAGCCGAGCTGTCGGTGGGGGAGCAGCGTTATCTTGAATTGCTGCTGCTCATACATCAGCCAGCGACCTATTACCTATTGGATGAACCTTTCTCAGGGGTATCTCCTTATCTCAAAGAGCGGATACAAGAAGTAATCCTCCAATACAAGCATTGCAAAGGTTTTGTGATTTCAGATCACCATTATAACTCTGTATTGGATATCAGTACGCGGATTTTATTGCTTCAAAATGGAGGTTGTAGATCTATCGAAAATAAAAAAGACCTGGAATATTTTTACGTTCCTGAAGGAACTTTTGATGATTAAAATAGGTGTAGACCGTTTTGTTTAGTAAGTTTGTGTATCATTTTAATCTTACTTATAATCAAGATATGTCATCTCTTTTAATAAAAAATGCACAAGTAGTCAATGAAGGAAAAATTGAATCGCTAGATCTGTTTATAAAAAATGGTCGAATCGAAAAGATAGGTAAGCAAATCGATCTGCATGCCGATCGCGAGATCAATGCCGAAGGGTTACACCTTCTACCTGGTTTGATCGATGATCAAGTGCATTTCCGCGAACCAGGATTGACCTACAAAGCGAATATTTTTACAGAGAGCCGGGCAGCAGTTGCGGGAGGTACTACATCCTTTATGGAGATGCCTAATACAGTACCCAATACCCTTACGCAGCGTTTGTTGCAGGATAAATACGATATCGGACAGGATAGTTCATTAGCGAATTATTCTTTCTTTATGGGAGCAGGCAACGACAATTTGAGTGAGGTGCTGAAAACCAATCCACGTGATGTCTGTGGTATCAAGGTGTTTATGGGCTCTTCTACCGGAAATATGTTAGTCGATAACGAAGTAGCCTTAGAGCAGATTTTTAAAAATGCTCCTACACTTATTGCGACACACTGCGAGGATGAAGCTACGATTAAAGCAAATCTAGCACATTATAAAGAGTTGTATGGCGAGAACGTCACTATTGATATGCATCCTTTGATACGTTCTGAGGAAGCTTGTTATATATCTTCTTCAAAAGCAGTAGCACTCGCTAAAAAGAACGACACCCGACTGCATATATTGCATATTTCTACGGGAAGAGAAACGGCCCTATTTGATAACAATATTCCATTGGAACAAAAACGGGTCACGGCCGAGGCGTGTATACATCACCTTTGGTTTTCAGATGCGGACTACAAGACAAAAGGAAATTATATTAAGTGGAATCCTGCAGTAAAAACTGCTCAGGATAGAGAGCAGATTTTGGCAGCGGTGTTAGATGGTCACATCGATGTGATTGCTACCGACCATGCTCCACATACGGTCGAAGAAAAAGAACAACCGTATTTACAGGCTCCATCCGGAGGACCGTTGGTACAGCATGCTTTACAGGCCCTATTGGATTTGGTGAAGCAAGGCAAGATGACCCTGGAGCAACTGGTACAAAAGACTGCGCACAATACCGCAATATGTTTCGATATCGAGCAGCGTGGCTTTATCCGTGAAGGCTACTGGGCAGATTTAGTTCTAGTCGATTTGAATAAAAGGTACACCGTGACTAAGGCTAACATTCTGTCCAAATGCGGTTGGTCCCCTTATGAAGGACATGTTTTCTCATCCACGATTGTGCATACGATTGTGTCAGGAAACTTAGCTTTCTCAGAAGGTGAAATTATTGAGGTAGGATCTGGACATCGGTTATTGTTTAATAGGTAGAGGAAGTAACCGTGTTATCAAGTTAACTTGATAACACGGTAACAAGTTCACTCGATAACATAAAAAATGGACAAAAGAGATTTTCTAAAACGTGTAGCCATTGGGACAGGGGCAATGTTTTTTTCTAAATTTGCTGGTGCCGATGCTTATATTTCTACAGCCAGGTCCTTGTTGAAAGGAAGAGTCCTTAAAGCAGGAGATACCATTGGGCTTATCGCGCCGGCAGGTGCTGTTGAAGATGAAGAATCAATAACAATGGCCAAAGAAGTATTTACCTACTTTGGTTTTTCGGTCAAAGAAGGAAAAAATATTCGTGCACGTTACGGCAATCTCGCGGGGACAGACGAACAGCGGTTAGAAGATCTGCATAGGATGTTTGCCGATGAGTCGGTGCAGGCTATTGTCTGTATACGGGGGGGAAACGGCGCATCACGACTATTAAGCCGTATAGATTATGATTTGATCGCGCGCAATCCAAAAATATTGTTAGGTTACAGCGATGTAACAGCGTTACTACTGGCATTTTACACTAAAGTAGGACTTGTTTCATTCCATGGCGTGGTAGGTATCAGTACTTGGAGTAATTATGTAGCGCAGTTGTTCAAAGACCAGTTTTTTGACAACAAATTAGCCTGCTTTGAAAATCCTAAGAAATCCGATACACAGATCATACAATATAAAGATCGTATTCAGACCATTACTCCTGGTATTGTAGAAGGAACTATTATCGGTGGTAATCTCACATTGTTAGCAGGGCTGTGTGGTACACCTTATTTACCTGATTTTACAGATAAGATTTTGTTTGTCGAAGAGATTGACGAAAAATCTGACCGATTGGATCGGATGTTTTGCCAACTGATGAATGCTGGAGTTTTGTCCAAGATCAAAGGATTTATATTTGGTAAGTGCACCAATTGTGGGCCATCAGGAGGGTATGGAGCACTTACTGTAGAGCAGATGCTCAATGATTATATTAAACCTCTGGGAATTCCGGCATATTCTGGCGCGATGATTGGTCATATCTCTGATCAGTTCCTTATGCCCATAGGCGTATTAGCTCGTGTAGACGCTAGTGTAGGAAAGATCGAATATTTAGAAAAATCGTTATTATGAAGCTCTTTGCTACACTCTTAACTATCGCTGCAATTACAACATGCGAGGGATGTAAAACGCCCAATGCGGATTATTCTTCAGCTATGAAATTAGATACAATTACTTACAATACGATATATAATACCTACAAAGAATCTGCTCTTCAACATCGTAGATTTAAGCACTCGGATATCGATTCGCTAGTGCAACAACACAAAGAGCAGGCGGTTCTGGAAGTAATATCTATTGGCAAATCCTTTGAAGGAAGAGCGATTTATGAACTAGAATATGGTGTAGGAAAGAAAGTCGTAATGCTCTGGTCACAGATGCACGGTGACGAACCCACTGCGACAATGGCCCTGTTTGACCTATTCAATTTTTTAGAGGGAAAGAACGACGGACAGGATGCGGTTCGCGACTTGCTAAAGACGAAATTGAATTTACACTTTATACCTATGCTAAATCCCGATGGGGCCGAGCGGTTTACGCGACGCACCGCTCAAAGTATAGATATGAATAGAGACGCCCGGGCAGGCCAGACTATTGAAGGAGCGTTGCTTAAAAGTAGGGCTAAGATACTAAAGCCGAGATATGGATTTAATCTACACGACCAGAACATTTATTATAATGTACCTGAAACCAGTAACCCTGTGCAGATATCCCTATTGGCTCCAGCCTATAATTACGAAAGGGAGATTAATGAGGTTCGTGGTGATGCGATGAAAATAATAGTTGGTATGAATCAACTGCTGCAAGAATATATACCCGATGCGGTTGCTAAATATGATGATGCACATACGCCGCGTGGCTTTGGCGATAATTTCCAATCTTGGGGAGCTAGTACAGTTTTAATTGAATCTGGAGGACGCAAAGGGGATCCTGAAAAGCAAGAGATACGACGATTAAATTTTGCCATCATCCTCAATGCATTGATACAGATTGCCGAAGGATCCTATGCACAATATCAGGTTGAAGATTATGAAAAGATTCCTTTTAATGCTTCTCAACTACATGATGTAGTGATTCGAAATATCAACATAAAGACAGATTCTACAGCATATACAACAGACCTTGCCATACGCAGAGGTGAGACTACAATAGGTCGGGATTATTTTGTGCGCGGACGTATCGAAGATATCGGTGATTTGCAAGAATCATTTGGTTATGATGAAGTCGATGCAAAGGGATTACAATTTATTCCTGCTAGAGTATCCAGTGTTTTGTTGGATAGTGCCTCTGTTCTTAGCCAAAAAGATGCTTTTGATCTATTGAAAAAAGGAATCATGGCTGTTCCGGTGAAGACAATTGGAAGTTCAAGGGAGAACAGTCTACATAGGTTACCGATTCATTTCTTTACGCAGAAGCAGTTTTTTTCTACCACAAGCTTGGATCTAGGAGGTACTGCCAATTTTTATATAGGCGATAAGACAGGGAAGCTTTCGTATGCTATATTTAACGGTTATATGATTGATCTGTCAAAAGATATAGAAAGTCAGTTATTTAAGAGTCGCGTACACTAACGTCCCATTTATTGATGTGTGGTAATCCGATTGTTATTATAGGTGCGGGTCCGGCGGGATTGATGGCCGCCCAACATCTGGCTGTTCTAGGATATGAAGTTCATGTATACGAGCAAAATAAGGCAGCGGCTAGGAAGTTTTTAGTCGCGGGCGACGGTGGTTTTAATCTAACGCACAGCGAGCCTATCGCTGATTTTGTCAATAAATATGATGCGCCTCTTATCAAAAGCATGGTGCGTACATTTGATAATCAATCTACGGTAGAGTGGCTTTCACAGATCGGAATACCTACTTATGTTGGAAGTTCTGGTAAGGTGTTTCCAGAAAGACAGATTAAACCTATTCAGGTGTTGCAAGCTTGGTTGGCACATCTCAAAAGCCTGAAAGTATCTATTTTCTATCAACATCGGTTTGTAGACTTTGACGAAGAATATGTTTATCTCTATCATAAAGGGGAGGTCATATCTAAAAAATATGAAAAGCTAATCTTGGGACTTGGTGGTGCTTCCTGGAAGAAAACCGGTTCGGACGCGTCATGGTTGCCGATCTTCGAACAGAAGGGGATTAAAGTAGAGCCCCTGCAAGCCGCTAATTCGGGGTATGATACCTCAGTGGACTGGAGCGAAATAGAAGGACAGGTGCTGAAAAATATACAGATCAGCTTTCATCACGAAAAAAAGCTTGGTGAGATTGTGTTTACAAAATATGGTGTAGAGGGGAGTCCGTTGTATTATATGAATAGGTTTATCCGAGGGCAAGTCTTTCCTATTGACCTGTTGATAGACCTCAAACCAAATATGCCTATCGACGCTGTCGTCGACAAACTTTCATGTGGCGGGAAGATAGGTGCATTATTAAAAGATAAGTTAAAGTTGTCAAAGACGGCAATCACGCTCCTTCGAAGATTGGAAAAGGAAATTTTTACAGATCCGGTAATGCTATCGAAGTTTATTAAAGAATACCCGATTCAGGTCACAGGATTAAGACCTATCGATGAGGTGATTTCGACCGCAGGGGGAGTTTCTTTTGAAGAACTTGATGAGAATCTTGCTCTGTATAGATTTCCTAAGATCTACTGCATAGGGGAGATGCTTGATTGGGAAGCGCCTACCGGTGGGTATCTCTTGCAGGGCTGTTTTAGTACTGGAGCATGGGTAGCAAAAGGTATCTCCCGCTCGAACAATGTAGAATAACATGAAATTGCAGATAACTATACTTTCGATGTTTGCTTAATGGCCTGCTTTTAATTCTTCAATACTTTCGAATTTTTTACCTCTATTGGTTTGCTTTTTTTCTGCCTTTAGGTAGAATAGCAAAGCTAGTATGGCACCCATAGAAGCCATGACGACGCCTATCAAGGAGGGGTAATTGTAGGAAAGACCAAAAGCTATAGGAATAGCGCCGAAATAAGCACCTAGAGAATTTCCTATATTAAAAGAAGCCTGTCCTCCTGCAGCAGCGAATGTTTCTGCCCCTTTCGCATTGTTGATCAACATCATCTGTAAAGGGGAGCCTATACTAAAGGCGATCATTCCAGTGATGAAAGCCATCGGGTAGGCTAACACTGTAATATGTGCGATAAAGAAGAGAATCAGTAGACAGCAGGCCATTGCAGAAAAACTTGCTATAGCAGCCTTGCTGGGAGATATGCGGTCTGCTAATTTACCTCCGACAATATTTCCAACAAACATACCGGCACCGATAAGTATCATAATGATGGATACTTGATCTGGAGATAACCCCGATACGGTCGTAACTAATTTTGAAATATAACTGATCCATGCAAAGAGTCCTCCTGTCCCGAGAGCGATTACCGCTACCATTAGCCATGCATCCCAACGCTTAAAGTAGCTTATCTGCTGAATGACATTGTTGTTCTTATTTGCCGGGATAATAGGCATCCAGAAGTAAATGGCCAGAAACGTAATTAGACCTAAAAGAGATATAACAGCATATGTGATCCTCCAAGAATAATGATGTCCAATATAGGTGCCCAGCGGTACACCAGCAAGATTGGCTAGTGTCATACCAGTAAACATCATCGAGATGGCTTGAGCCTCTTTGCCAGGCTTGGCAAGCTTTGCGGCAACGACGGAGCCTATTCCAAAAAATGCACCATGTGGCAGACCTGAGATAAATCGTGAAATAAAAAGACTCCAATGATTTGGTGCGATGGTAAATAAGGCGTTGAAGACAAAAAACAGTAACATCAGAAATAAAAGTACTTTTTTTGCTGGGTATTTGGAGGTTGCAGCCACCAATGTGGGAGCTCCAACTACTACGCCTAATGCATAGAGGCCTATTAAATTACTAGCGGTGGGAATATCGATGTTAATATCGGATGCGATATCGGGTAGGATACCCATCATGGTAAATTCAGTCATTCCGATGGCTAGACCGCCGAATGCTAATGCTACTAAACCTTTATTTATAGACATTTAAAATCTGTTTTGGGAAAGAAGCTATCTTGAATTACTTGTTCCGATTTAGGGAAAAGAGATTTAACTACATTTAAGATAGCCCCATTTTAAGGCTACAAAACTAAGGTTTTATATCTAATTGAAAAGTAAAAAAGATAAGCAATTGAGTTATAGCGTTCGATGCTGAATAAGCAGCATCGAACGCTATCCCCCCCCTTAAACCTCATTACTTGATGAACATGCCGACGAGGGAATCCAATACGGAACCTTTTTGATTAGCGTCTTTACCTTTGTTGAAAAAATCCCCCACTAAGTCACCTAGGCCCCCCGCTTCTGTCGGAGCTTGCTGTGTATCTTCTTTCGATCCACCAAGCACTGATCCCAAAATGCTGCCTAAGATTCCTCCTCCTGCTGAAGAGCTGGATTGACCACCCATCAAACCACCTAGTAAATCGCCTATACCTCCTCCCGAAGATTGTTCCTGTTTTTGTTTGCCCAGGTATCCCATGACCAAAGGAGCGAGAATTGCGAGGACGCTGCCTATTTTGTCGGTGGATATACCGGTCTTAGCTGAAAGATTGTCCTTTACCATTTCGGTATTTGTGCCAAACATATGATTCACGATTTTATTGTCATCATCAGAAGGACCTTGCCCGAGCAGGCCGCCTAGTTGACCCAGTATGCCTCCGCTGTGCTGGTCTAATGCTTTGTTAATTCCTTCTTCTTTGGAAGGGTCTTTTTTTGCATTATAGTTTAATGCTGCGATCATTAAAGGTACGGCAGCGGCGACGAGCCATTTTGCCTTACTTTCCTCAATATTCAATAAATTTGCGATTGAAGATATGGCTTTCGAGCCGATGCCTCCTGTGACTAAGTCTGTTATGTTCATGACTTGATAGTTTAATGTAATTATGATAATTTTAGAACAATCTATTAAAGCTAAATAAAAATACGAAATGCAAATCAAACTATGGATCCCTTTAGCTCTTGTCTGCAGTATTTCTTTTTCTAATTGTAGTAATAACACTGCAATGAAGGAATCAACGAATACGAAAGAGGAGGTGCCACAAATTAGTCTGACTAAAGAACAGGCTGCTCAGATTTTTTCACTGCCTATTCACTGTCTTGAGGTAGAGTATCCCAATAAGTTGGGACAGGTGTTGGGGTCAAGTGAAGATTTGAAGTCTCCAAAGCAATTACGTCCAATATTCTATGGTTGTTTTGACTGGCATTCCTCTGTACACGGCTATTGGTCTATTGTTGAACTCCTGCAGAAATATCCGGATCTGGATAAAGAAGGGAAAATCCGTTCTATTTTGAACCAACATATTACTCCAGAGAATGTAGCCGTAGAGCTTGCTTTTTTTAATGATAAGAATAATACCAGTTTTGAACGTACCTATGGCTGGGCCTGGTTGTTCAAACTTCAGGAAAGTTTATCGCAATGGAAGGATGATACCGATGCACAGCGGTGGAAATCAAATTTACAGCCTCTAGTGGATCTATTGGTGGTAAGGTATAAAGAATATCTGCCTAAATTGGTGTATCCCATCCGTGCTGGACAACATGATAATTCCGCTTTTGGCTTGTCACTATCATTGGATTATGCGCGTTCGGTAGGAGACAGGGCCTTTGAATCTTTACTGAAAGAACATGGTACTCGTCTTTTTGTAAAAGATGTCAATTGTAATCTAGGCTACGAACCGAGTGGTTATGACTTTTTATCACCTTGTCTGGAGGAAGCGTATTTGATGAGTAAGATCCTTGACGAAACATCATATAGCGATTGGCTGAAAAAATTTATGCCGGATCTGTTTGAAGTCAACTTTTCACTTTCACCAGCAGTGGTGAAGGATCGCACTGATGGCAAGTTGGTTCACTTAGATGGATTGAATTATAGCCGTGCTGCTTGCTTGTACGGGATTGCTAAGGCTATCCCTCAACTATCGCACCTAAAAAAAATAGCCAATGAGCATATTGCTTACTCATTGCCCAACCTATCGGCTCAAGATGATTATATGGGATCACATTGGCTCGGTACTTTTGCACTTTATGCGATAGCACACGCCCATTAACTTAAACATTTGTTAAATAAAACACGTTAATCCCGATCAGTTACGATTTTAAATCATAACTGATCGGGATTAATGTGTTTTCGACCAGTTTTACTGGTACCGATGAGATACTGGTAAAGCCGTCGTTCTTGGTCACAATATGAGATAAATCAATCCCTTTTTTAGAGAAAGCAGCTATGATTGCTGTTCGAAATGTGGCTCTTGATGAGCCCCAGCCTTGGTTTTGCACCGTCTCATTATTGAGCTGGATAAGCTCTTCTGTAGAATAGCTGGAGAATTTTTCCAATAAATGCTGATAGAATGAACGTGTTGTAGACATACAATTTAAAATTTAAGTGTTAAACCATAAATTGTATCCAGAAGTCTTTGGGAAAAATAAGCGTTTTTCATGACGTTTATTTTGGCTTTGAACCCGTATTATTTTACCACCGCGGTGACTACACTCGGTTGGTATTGCTTTTTGCAATTCTGAATACGCTACAAAACTAATAGACTTTTTTCATAAAAGCAAAAAAAACTGTTGTTTTCTGCTTTTGTTGTTACCTGTATATTTCTTCATAGGATATTAAGAGGTGCTTTAGGTATACTTATCTCTATTTTAATAGAGATTTTATAGAGTCATAATAGAGTCTTTGTAGAGGGTTCATAGAGGTAAATCTCTATAAACCCTCTGTTTCTTCTCAGTTAATCACCTAATTAGGTAGAACAAGATATACTTTTGTCTTAAATCTATACCTAAGGAAATGGGGATGTACATTGAAGGAGATAATAATGGCAGAGTTGCAATGGTTTTTCTTAGGTTATTCTGACATTCTGTCTTAAAATTGATTTTGGAACAGGCCTTGATATATATTGAGCAGTTATTAAAAAGTTAAATAGTAAAATACATATGCAAGAAAAGGGTAGTATCTCGATCCACACCGAGAATATTTTTCCGGTGATCAAAAAGTTTTTATATTCTGATAATGAAATCTTTCTAAGAGAACTAGTGTCTAACGCAGTCGACGCCTCTCAAAAAATCAAACGTCTGTCATCACTAGGGCAGTTCAATGGTGAAGTAGGCGAGTTGGTCGTTGACATTAAATTTGATGAAGCAGCTAAGACAATAACGATATCGGACAACGGTATTGGTATGACAGCGGAAGAGATCAAAAAATATATCAACCAGATTGCTTTCTCTGGTGCTACCGAGTTCATGGAGAAATTTAAAGAGGCCAACGACGCCAATGAAATCATTGGACGTTTTGGTTTAGGTTTCTATTCGGCATTTATGGTTGCAGATAAGGTAGAGATTGACTCTTTGTCTTATCAGGATGGTGCTGAGCCGGCACATTGGACATGCGATGGTAGTACTTCATACGAGATTTCGGAAGGTACACGTACGACACGTGGAACAGACATTACTTTACATATTAATGCGGATTCTGAGGAATTCCTAAATAAGTTTAAGTTACAGCAGATCTTGGATAAGTATGCCAAGTTTTTACCTGTACCTATTCGTTTCGGTACAAAAACAACATCCGAACCAGATGGTGAAGATGAAGAGGGTAAGCCTAAATACAAATCTGTCGAAGTTGATAACTTTATTAATAATACGAATCCAGCTTGGACTAAATCGCCTTCTGAATTAACAGATGAAGATTATCTTTCTTTTTATCGCGAATTGTACCCACAGTCGATGGATGAGCCTTTATTCTGGATTCATTTAAACGTCGATTACCCATTCAATTTGACGGGTATCCTTTATTTTCCGAAAATAAAGAACGAGTTAGAAATCCAACGTAACAAGATCAAACTTTACTCGCGTCAGGTATTTATTACCGATGAAGTTAAGGATATCGTCCCTGAGTTTTTAATGTTGTTGCATGGTGTTATCGACTCTCCAGATATTCCATTAAATGTATCACGTTCGTTCCTACAGGCTGATGGAAATGTGAAGAAGATTAACAACTATATCACGAAGAAGGTAGCGGATAAGCTGCAGGAAATATTCAAATCGGATCGTAAAGGATTTGAAGAGAAATGGACAGATATAGGTCTTTTCATCAAATATGGTATGTTAAGTGATGAAAAGTTTGCAGAGAAAGCCAATGATTTTTGTCTATTAAAAAATACATCCAATGAAAGTTACACCTTGAAAGAATATTATGAAAAGGTAAAAGATATTCAAGTGGATAAAGATGGTAATATCGTATATCTATATAGCTCGGATGTGGCACAACAAGATGGTTTCATCACTACGGCTGCTGCTAAAGGATATGATATCTTGGTTTTAGATGGTCCGTTAGATACGCATATTACTTCTTATTTAGAACAGAAAGGCGGAGAAAAAGTTCAACTGAAACGTGTTGATTCAGATGTCATCGATAAGTTAATTCAGAAAGACGAAAAGATCGAATTGGTATTGAACGAAGAGGAAAGTAAAAAAGCAACTGATGTGTTTCAAAAAGCAATCAATCGCCAAGATATGAATGTCCAGATAGAAGCGTTGAAAGCTGAAGAGCTTCCTGTATCGGTAACTCTAGACGAGTTTATGCGTCGGATGAAAGATATGGCGAAGACCGGTGGTGGAATGGGTTTTTATGGTAGTATTCCGGACAATTATAAAGTTAGTGTAAATGGTAATCATCCTTTGGTAAAACGTATCTTAGAAAGTGATGAGAAAGAAGGTGAAAAATTAGCTAAACAAGCTTTTGATTTAGCCTTATTATCGCGAGGATTACTGACTGGAGCTGATTTAACATCATTTGTGAAGCGAAGCGTAGAGATGATTTAAGCATTATAAAAAAATAATCACTTAATCCTCATTGTGTTATTATGCAATGAGGATTTTTTGTTAAAAATATTTGCACTATATGAATTAAAAACCTACTTTTGTATCACAAACACGGTAGGTATAGCTCAGTTGGTTAGAGCACTAGATTGTGGTTCTAGGGGTCGTCGGTTCGAGCCCGATTACTTACCCGCTTCTAAAGGCTTCTCAGTAATGAGAGGCTTTTTTTATGTCTTGATTTACAGGTTTTACCAAACAAATTACTGCGTGGTTTGTTAAATCTGCTAATTGTTTCTTGTCGTTGGTTTCTTAGATAAACCAGGTCTAAAGTGATGTTATTTTAATGGTTATCAGCTCGAGTTGTGGTACTATTGATACAACTTGTGGATACTGTATGTTCAGGTGTTACTTATTAGCAGTTTGCACAGAGTGTTTAAGGACGGTTTCAATTCAAATATGGACTTTTCGGAAAATTGGCGACATGCGCATACTTAGGCCCAAGGCTTATTAAAGCCTGTTTCCACAGCGCTTCCCCATCCGATAGAAATGTGAGTTCTGGTTCGAACGAATTGTGTACTGCCCAAGAGTTTTGTCGTATCTCTTCTGTCAATTGATCGGGGGACCAGCCGGAATAACCTAAGAAAAATTTTATTTCCTGTGGATATATCAGGCGATTATCGATTAATTCTAAAACCTGCTCCAGATCACCGCCCCAAAAGAGGTCTGCGCCTATTGCTGTGCCTCCACTTATCTTTTGTGGTACGCAATGCAGAAAAAATAAAGCATCATTTTGCACAGGGCCACCAATATAAACAGGAAATTCATCACTCGTTACATCGGCTATAATATCCGATAGTATTACATTGGAAAGGTGATTTAATACTAAGCCTACGGTTCCCTCTTGATTGTGTTCACATAATACCACGACAGAACGTTCGAAATTAGGATCCAGGATGAAAGGTTCTGAAATCAATAGACTTCCTTGTTTGGGGATATTTTGATTGAACATTGTGTGTCGTATTTATTGTACTATAAACTTAGAAAAAATTGTCTTTATTTACAATCGTACTTTACGGACTTCTTCTTATTGGAGCCAATTTTGAGTTGTAAGGATAAAATCTATAAAAAAGGTCGATATTGTAAGGTCCAGGATTGAAAAAGGGGGGAAAGATGACAATCTTTTGTATTGCATTTAGTAAGTTTGTGGGAGAAACAAAATATAACCTATGGCTATCGATCATAAAAATATTGCAGCGATTCGAGAAGATTATGTCAAGGACTCTCTTTCCGAAAGACAGGTTAGTGCTGAACCGCTGCAGCAATTTACGCAGTGGTTTGAACAGGCTATGCTTGCCAAAGTAATAGAGCCGAATGCAATGACATTATCCACAATCAGTGAAGAGGGATTTCCTTCGTCAAGAATTGTCTTGTTGAAAGATATTAAGGTAGATGGCTTGAGTTTTTTTACAAATTATGAGAGTCAGAAAGGATTAGATATGGCGCGCTGTGCAAAAGTCGGTCTTTTATTTTTCTGGCCTGAATTACAACGGCAAGTCCGGATAGAAGGTTTGGTAGAGCGTATATGTGAGGAGGATTCTGACGAATATTTTGCTTCGCGACCAAAAGGAAGCCGGATAGGAGCTTGGGCTTCTCCTCAAAGTCAAATTATCCCTGATCGGGATTTTTTGGAACAACGCGTAAACTTTTACGAACAACAATTTGCAAAATCTGAAAAGGTCGATCGGCCTCTTTTTTGGGGAGGTTATTTAGTCAAGCCGGTGCGGATGGAGTTTTGGCAAGGAAGAAGTTCTAGGTTGCATGATCGCATTGTTTATTTTTTAGAAGGGGATAACTGGGTTATTAATAGATTGGCACCATGATCCAACAAATCAAAACAGAAATAGACCAAGTATTTGGCCCAGATGTTGTCCAAATAACGTATACAGGGCTTCAAGATACACTAATCGTAAGAGTTGAAAAGCTACATGAAGTATGTCTTTGGTTGAGAGATCACCCAAAGTTGTATTTTGACTTTTTGGCTAATATAACCGCAATTGATTATTTTCCAGAGTCCAAGTTTGCCGTAGTTTACAATCTAAGCTCTATTCCATTCCAGCTGCAGTTAACATTGCGCGTAGAGGTGGAGCATGGTCGAAATGTAGAGGAACTACCAGAGATTCCTTCAGTGAGTTCTATTTGGCGTACCGCCGACTGGCACGAACGCGAGGCTTTTGATCTTATGGGGATTTATTTTTCAGGTCACCCGGATCTAAGACGTATTTTATTGCCGGATGATTGGGAGGGATTTCCATTACGTAAAGATTACGAAGATCCAGAAAGCTATCACGGTATTCCTATTAAGAATTAGATTACATGCATACAAAGTATAATCAAGGTTACGAAAGGTATTTGGAAAGAATACAGCAAATCGGTTCGACGGAGATGATTATTAATATGGGCCCCCAACACCCCTCTACTCATGGGGTATTGCGATTGGAACTTGTCACTGATGGAGAGCTTGTAAAAGATGTGATTCCACATTTGGGGTATTTGCACCGCTGTTTTGATAAGCATGCGGAATCAATGAATTATGGCAAAAGTATCCCGTTTACGGATCGATTGGATTATTTAGCATCGATGAATAATAGCCATGCATTTGTGATGGGGGTCGAACGTATGCTAGGTATTGACGATAAAATTCCCAAAAGGGTGGAATATATTCGTGTCCTTGTTTGTGAGTTGAATAGAATCGCATCTCACTTGATAGCAATCGGTACATATGGGATTGATATTGGGGCTTTCACACCCTTTATGTGGTGTTTCAGAGATAGAGAGCATATTATGAATATGCTCGAATGGGCTTCGGGGTCGAGGATGTTGTATAATTATATCTGGGTGGGGGGGCTGTTCTATGATCTGCCTGTAGGTTTTGAACAGCGCTGTAAAGAATTTGTTGATTACTTTAAACCCAAATTGGTGGAGTTGGACGAGCTGTTGTCAACCAATCAAATCTTTATCTCACGTACGGCTAATATAGGCGTGCTGCCAGCTGATGTGGCTATTAATTACGGGTGTTCGGGACCTATGTTGCGTGCTAGTGGAATAAAATGGGATCTTAGACGTGTGGATGCTTATTCAGTGTATCCGGAGTTGGATTTTGATATTCCCGTAGGTAAGGGAAGTATGGGTAGTGTAGGGGATTCATGGGACAGGTATAAAGTGCGTGTGGATGAAATCTATCAATCTGTTAAGATTATTGAGCAGTGTCTTGCACGATTGATGTCAGACTTTGCGCGTTTGCCTGAGTTTGATCCACGAGCTATGGTACCCAAGAAAGCAACAATGAAAGCACAAAGCTATTATGTTCGTGCCGAAAACCCGAAAGGTGAACTTGGGTTCTATTTTGAAACCAAGGAGAAAACAGATGTTCCTTTGCGTTTAAAGGCTAGAGGGCCCAGTTTTAATAATCTTTCTGTTTTGCCAGAGCTCGGTAAAGGGGTTCTGATTACCGATCTGATTGCTATTCTTGGTTCTATCGATATTGTGTTGGGAGAGGTTGATAGATAACGAAAGAAAATGCATGAAAATGCAAAAAATATTTGGAGTTTAAACATAAGTCCTTATATTTGTGTTCTCATAATTTAAGTTTATAATTGGTTAATAGGAAGTCTGCATCCGCCCGGATGCAGGCTTTTTTATTGTTTGACTTTTTTGAATGCCAGTTTTTACTTAAGTTTAGGTGTAAAATAAGAGCCAATGCGTATAAACTTGAATTTTCCTGTTCCTTGGGCTAATTTCTGTTTCATTCGATTTTTTGTAGGGTCGGTATTGATCTTATCGCAATCATTTGCCGAGCTGTATGCGCAACATTGGGCTTTTAAGGAGGATGCTAGCAGTGTCGTAATTCCTATTGATATTGTAAACCATATTATCATGTTACCTGTACACTTGAATGGGGAGGAGTTGACTTTTATTTTGGATACTGGTGTTAAGGAGACAATGTTATTTGGGGCGGTGGATTCCGTTATTTTGAAAAATGTATCTTCTTATAATTTTCAAGGATTAGGGGTAGATAAGGGAATTGAAGGATTGTTGTCTTTGGATAATGTACTTGTCGTGGGGGATTCTGCCCTTGTCGATTATACACATGACCTCTATGTTATTGTGGATAGTACTATTAATCTTTCAAAAAATATCGGGGTGCCTATTCACGGAATTTTAGGCAGTAACTTTTTTCAGAATCATATAGTGCGTATAGATTACATTAAGAAGAGACTACATGTCTTTAAATCTTCGGAGGAGATAGAAGACCTAGTGAGGAAGTATACGCCTGTTAAGCTCGACATCGTGAAGGATAGACCATTCGTAGATATAAACATACAGGTCGCTGGTAAGAACTTTGAAGCATCAAGAATGCTAGTTGACTTGGGAAATTCTGACCCATTGATGATTTTTCCGTCTGTACTGAATGATTATGTGATAACTTCACCTTATGTCTATGAGTTTTTGGGACAGGGATTTAACGGTAATATTTATGGTAAGCGAAATCGGATCGAAGGAATAACTATAGCAGGGTGGCAGTTTAAGCGATTGTTTGTATCTTATCCTGATACCAATTCTTATATTAGTCGTAGACTGATAGAACGAAGGGTTGGTTCAGTAGGTAATCAGATTATGGCTCGATTTGATGTTATTTTTAATTATGCCGATAGTGTCATGTATCTCCGTAAAAATAAAATGTATAACGAACCTTTTAATATTGATATGAGTGGGCTGGAGGTCAGACATTCGGGATTCTCTTGGTTGAGAAGTAGGGTTGGGAATAAGCCTTTGAGTAGCACATCGGATCAGGGAACGACTATCAATTTAGGTAATGATGTGATGTATCAAATTGAGTTGGTACCTGCCTACGTAATACATCACGTGCGAATCGGTTCGCCGGCCTTTTTGGCAGGTGTAAAGGTAGGAGATACTATCTATAAGGTAAATGGTAAATATGCAGGCAAAATGACTTTGGAGGGTATTAAGGAGAAGTTGCAAGCTCGAGATCAATATGCTGTAAATCTCGAGGTAAAACGTGGAGAGGAGACCGTAAAGTTTAAGTTTAAACTTGTAGATCCAATCCCTTTAAATTAAATAAGGGCTGTATTTTTACAGCCCTTATTATCGTTTTTATTCGAAATATTCTTTTATCCGCTCGAAGAACGATTTTTCACTTTTACCCGGTTGAGGTTTAAAGTTAGCGGAGCCTTTAAGTCTTTCTAAAAGCTCACGTTCTTCTGAAGACACGGCTTTCGGTGTCCAGATATTAATGTAGATTAATTGATCTCCTTTATGGTATGAGTTCACTTCTGGAATACCTTTTCCTTTAAGTCTTAGTATTTTTCCTCCCTGAGTTCCTGGATCAATCTTTATCTTGGCTTTGCCATCGATAGTAGGCACTTCTACACTCGTACCCAATGCCGCATCAGCAAAGTTGATGTACAAATCATAGATTACATTTATTCCATCTCGTTTGAGGGATTCATGTGGAACCTCTTCCACAAGAATGATGAGGTCTCCAGCGATTCCTCCCCTTGGCGCAGCATTACCTTTTCCAGTCATAGATAGCTGCATGCCCTCACTGACTCCTGCAGGGATATTTATTGCGATAGTTTCTTCACCACGCTCTAGTCCTTCTCCTTTACAGGTGGTACACTTAGCGGTGATCTCTACGCCTTCACCATTACAGGTAGGACAGGTGCTGGTCGTTTGCATCTGACCTAAGATGGTGTTGGTAACACGTCTTACCGATCCAGAACCACCACAAGTGTTACAGGTATGGAAAGAAGACTTGTCTTTAGCGCCAGACCCATCACAGGTATTACATACAATTTGTTTATTTACTTTTACTTTTTTCTCGGTGCCTTTTGCTACCTCTTCAAGTGTTAATTTTACTTTGATACGTAGGTTGGAACCCTTTTGTACACGACGACCTCCTGAACGGGATCCTCCGCCAAAGAAGCTTTCGAATGGATGGCCTCCGCCAAAAATATCCCCGAATTGACTGAATATGTCATCCATATTCATGCCACCACCTCCGCCAAAACCTCCAGAATTACCAGCATGTCCAAATTGATCGTAACGTGCCTTTTTCTCTTGGTTGCTTAATATTTCATAGGCCTCAGCTGCCTCTTTAAAATTTTCTTCCGCCTCTTTATCCCCAGGGTTTTTATCTGGGTGAAATTTAATTGCTAGTTTGCGGTAAGCTGATTTTATCTCTGCTGCATCTGCTTGACGAGATACCCCAAGTATATCATAATAATCTCTCTTCGACATTCCTCTTCTTATTTCTTATTGTCCTATGACTACTTTTGCAAAACGGATTACTTTATCATTTAGAAAATATCCTTTTTCTACAGTGTCTATCACTTTATTTTTAAGATCTTCTGATGGAGCAGGGATGCTGGTGATAGCTTCTTGGAAGTCTGCATCGAAAGGCTGTCCTGTGGTTTCCATTTCTTTGAGACCTTCGTTTTCAAGAAGTTTTCTGAATTTATTGTTTACTAAATCGATACCTTGTTTTATCCCTTCAACATCTTGTCCCGTAGCCATTGCTGCAAGCGCTCTATCAAAATCATCTAACACAGGTAAAAGCTTAGAAATAACCCCTTGTCCAGCTGTTTGTATCAGCTCTACACGTTCTTTTGAGGTTCTCTTTTTATAGTTATCAAACTCGGCAAATAAACGGGCATACTTGTCGTTAGCCTCTGCGAGTTGGTTGGTTAGAGATTCTTCAATAGATAGTTCTTCAGCTTCATTTTGGGCTGTATTGTCTTGTGCTAAGTTTTCGTCTTGAATATGTTCTTGTTCGTTTATCATCACCCTATTTTTTATGTGCTTCAATAGCTTGCGTATAATATTCAAAAATTTTGCCATTATAAAATATCCGACACCTTGTCAGTATTTTGTGATAAATACGTCCAAAGTGTCGGATTATGTTTGATTTTGTCAGTCTTCTTAAATGCTTACATTGTCATGCATGGCACCATCTTCTGTCTTGATGATGCGTGCTGGCATATTACGGATAATCTGATAATCGTGGGTAGCCATCAACACGGCAGTACCTGAGGATGCAATATCACGTAGTAGAAGTACAATCTCTTCGGAAGTAGCAGGATCTAGATTACCAGTAGGTTCATCAGCTAAGATTATCTCGGGGTCATTGAGTAAGGCACGCGCAATTACGACACGTTGCTGCTCTCCTCCAGATAGTTCGTGTGGCATTTTCTTTAACTTCGAACGAAGACCTACTTTCTCCAAAACATCGAGCATACGGTTTTGGATAAGGCCTTTGTCTGTCCAGCCAGTTGCTTTTAATGCAAACTCCAGATTTTTTTCTATGGTACGATCGTTAAGTAGATGAAAATCCTGAAATACGATGCCTAATTTTCTTCTTAAATAAGGAACTTCTTGTTCGCGTAGTTTTTTCAAATCAAAACCAGCGACGAGTCCTTCTCCATTGGAAATGTACAGATCACCGTAGATAATCTTTAATAAACTACTCTTTCCAGTACCTGACTGACCTATCAAGTAAAGAAACTCTCCTTGTGCAATTTCTAGGTTAACATTGGATAACACTAGGTGCTTTTGTTGGTAGATATCTACGTTTCTTAATTTGATTACTGTATTTTGTGTCATTCTTAAAATTCTATTTCCTTAATTTGACCAAAAGGTAGTTCGTTGACAATTTTCATAATCTCTTCGGCTTTATCGCCTAATCCGATTTTGTCAAGAGATTTGTCTGGTCTGTCCACTCTGAAGTATGCCAATAAAGTAAACGAATCGTCTCGCAATTGGACGTAGTCGGGGATTTTAGCGACGCCTTTCACTTTTATTACATACATAAAACAAAGTTAATTTTTTTTTTCAATTTAAAGAATTATTGGTGCTGAGCCAAAAAATGCAAGGTGTCGATGCCATCTGCATAGTCGTCTAATGCGGGGTATTGCCCTTGGCCTAGTTGAAAAAGTGGAGATGGAATGTCTAATTTGTGCTGAGAAACAACGCATTGTATGTTTTCTTCTTGTTGTTTAAGGAGTCCCTCTAATTCCTTGATGTCGGTATACTCTTCGTAAAATAAGACGGCAAGTGGTGAAGAAAGATGGATGTCTTCTTTCAACAATAGGAAACCATTGTCATAATGTTTGTCTTTGTTGATTAAATAAATCGACTTGTTATAATCGTAGTTGTTGTTGTATTTGAAGTGATCTTTTACACCACTGAAGTGTTCGATTGCTTCAAAAAATGTAGCGATAGAATAGCCTTTTGGAACATATATTTTGGATACAGATCTACAACCTAAACCAAAATAATCAAAGATATCGTTACCCAAAGCTGCTATTTGTTCTTGGCTTTCTTCGCCGGTTAATACGGCAACGGAATTTCTGTTTTTGCGTATAATATTCGGTTTTTGTCCAAAGTAGTATTCAAAGTATCTTGCGGAGTTATTGGAACCCGTAGCTATCACTAGATCGAAGTCGGAGAGTTTGTCTACGATAGCTATTTTTTGTGTGAATGATGGGGATATCTGAATCAACTTGTTGACGATATAAGGTGTTAAACCAGCATCGTCGGAAGAAGCTTTTAGTTGCACACTAAATCCCATCAGTAGGCAAGATAGGATATCATGAAATCCTACTAAAGGCAGATTGCCAGCCAGAACAAGCCCTACGGTCTTGGACGAATCCTCGGCTGGATAAACGGAGATCCACTTTGTTAATTTTTCTTGTGTCAGGTTGTTGCCTATTGTACGCATCTGACGAATAACGTTATCCGTCGTATACCATGCGTTTTTAGAATGTAACTGTGCTATGAAATATGTCGTCTCCTCATCGGGGTGGATCAACCATTCTCCTAGTTTAGCAAAGGCTGCTATCCTTTCTTGTTTTGTCAAAATATATTATTTAGAATCGTTCTGTTCAATTTTTACTTTATCTTTGTAATGTCAAATAATTGGATAAACTACTAAATTTGTCTACTTTTTTAGTGCTAGTTATTAATCCAATATTTACCTTTGACATACAAAATTAGTTTTTTATTATAATTGTGAGGTTATAAATGGCGATAAAAATTACAGATGAATGCATTAACTGCGGTGCGTGCGAACCGGAATGCCCAAATAATGCGATATATGATGCAGGTGTGCCGTGGAAATTTTCGGATGGTACGGCGCTAGAAGGTGTGATTGACTTTGGTGATGGAGTTACGATAGATGCTGGTGCTTCACAGGACGCGATTTCTGATGAAGTTTATTATATCGTATCCGACAAGTGTACAGAATGTGTGGGTTTTCACGATGAGCCTCAATGTGCTGCGGTATGCCCGGTAGATTGTTGTGTGGAAGACGAAGACGTTGTAGAGGCAGAAGAAGAATTATTGGCAAAAAAGGCATGGTTGCATGCTGAATAATAAGCTTTAAAGAGCAAGTGTCATAAAAGGTACAGCTATTTTAGTTGTACCTTTTTTGTTGGTTTTATGCCGAAATATGTTTGGTAAACCTAGCTATTTTTATATTTTTGTTGCATTCATAAATTATGTAATCTAAAAAAAATATAGATGTCAAAAAAGAATGTAGGTTTTGTAACGCTAGTTACAGTCACTATAGCAATAATTATCACCCTTTTTTACGAATTTGATTTACTAGGTATTTCGCCTGTTGTTATGATGGGCGTTCGCTGGGTTACAGCATCTGTGTTGACCTTAAATGCGATAGTTCGTAAGAATTTGACCACTTGGATACTGACATGCTTGATATTAGGTGTATTCGTAGGATTGGATTTTCCAAATCTAGCGATAGCTATGCATCCGCTGAGTCAGGGGTTTATTAAACTTGTAAAGACAATTGTGGGTCCCATATTGTTTGCTACACTAGTGTTTGGTATAGCAGGACACTCTGATTTAAAATCGGTGGGACGTATGGCTTGGAAATCGATGCTGTACTTTTTCTGTGCTACGACGTGTGCGATTTTTATTGGTCTGGCAGTGATCAATATTACTAAGGCGGGGGTAGGTGTGGATATTGAACATATGCCACACGAGGAACTACCGACAACATCTGCTGTGGCTGCAGCGGATCAGAAGGTATTGGATCATATCTCAGAGAATGTACATGGTGTATATAAGTTTAATGCATTTATCCGTGATACTTTTCCAGAGAATATCGTTAAATCTGTTTATGAAAATAAGGTATTACAGATTGTTATTTTCGGCGTATTATTTGGGATAGGTCTGGCTATGGTGAGTGAAAAGAAACGAAAGCCATTGGTAGACTTTACCGAAAGTCTGGCAGAGGCGATGTTTAAATTCACCAATCTGGTGATGCTTTTCGCACCTATTGGTGTGGGGGCAGCTATGGCGTATACGGTGGGGCACCTTGGTGTGGATATTCTGAAAAACCTCTTTATGTTATTGATCAGTCTATATATAGCGTTAATCGTGTTTATATTGCTTATTTTATTCCCTATTGCATTGTATTTGAAGGTTCCGGTCAAGCAGTTTATAAATGCGATTAAGGAACCTGTTTCTATTGCATTTGCGACGACGAGTTCGGATGCAGCTTTACCCAAAGCCATGGAGAATATGGAAAAATTTGGTGTTCCACGTAAAATTGTATCATTTGTAATTCCTACAGGGTATAGTTTTAATTTGGATGGCACCTCGCTATATCTTTCGTTAGCGTCTATATTTGTAGCGCAAGCTGCTGGAATTGATTTGAGTTTTGGACAACAGCTACTAATCGCGTTTACATTGATGATCACCTCTAAAGGTGTGGCAGCAGTACCCCGTGCATCGCTGATAGTGTTGATCGCTACTGCAGATCAGTTTGGTCTTCCAACATTTGTTATTGCTGCTATTCTCGGTATTGACGAATTAATGGACATGGCTAGAACCTCTGTCAATGTAATCGGTAATTGCCTCGCTACTGTCGTTGTAGCAAAATGGGAAGGCGAATTTGATGAAGAGGCTTCAAAAAATCCTAATTTTCTAGAAGCGGAATCGGAATAACTCCTTGTAAAAACGAAATTAAATATACCGAGATCAAAAGCATAAAAATTGATGGATGCTAAGATGTAGTTTATAGAAATTTTGATATAATAACCCTTATGTAGCGCTTTTCTAAGAGATATTATTGTGATACATAAGGGTTTTTTTATATCTTTCTCCAATGAAAATTTGTGTGTGTCGTTTTATTATTCAACTCATTGTATTATTTGTGTTTTCGTTAAGTCTTGTGAATGCACAGGATTTTTCCATTTTAGAGGAACAATTTGCGAAATCACCAGTATTACCTAAGCATCATTTCGGATTCAGTCTTTATGATCTGGATAGTAATAAATTTGTTTTTGGTAAGCAAGAGGATCAACACTTTGTGCCTGCTTCGAATACAAAAGTGTTTACACTCTTTACTTCTTTGAAAATCATAGGGGATTCGATCCCTGGTATCCAATATATTGAACGAGGAGATTCGCTTATTTTCTGGGGGACTGGTGATCCTACGTTTTTACACCCAAAATTAGATACTAGAAAAGTCTACGATTTCCTGCGATTTTCGGATAGAAAATTGTTTTACGTTCCGCAATACACTTCAGAGCCTGCATACCGAGAAGGTTGGTCTATGGAGGATTATGCTTATGATTATCAACCAGAGGTATCTACATTTCCGATTTATGGCAATTTAGCCCGATTTAAATCCAGTGGTAAAGGAGTTGTAGCAAGTCCGAAATATTTTGATCGAATGATCGGAATAAGTGAGAAGCCTAGTAAATACTTTACGGTAAAACGAGCGTTTCATTCGAATCAGTTTGATCTAACTAATTTGAATGTACCGTCGGGATACCGTGTTAGTAAGCCCTTTATCTGGTCGGATAGCCTATTGGTAAGCCTCTTGCAGGATACCTTGCATAGGGAAGTTTATACTTTGACTAATTATGCCAAGCCAGAGGTTGTCAAGACCTTGTATTCTGCACCTCGCAATACCGTGTTGCGGGAGATGATGTTACCTAGCGATAATTTTCTGGCCGAACATCTTACTATGATAGCTTCCGATATTCGTTTTAAAGGGTTTTATACAGATTCGTTACGTTCTGAGGTTCAGAAGGAATATTACAGTAGATTCCTGGATAGTATTGAGCTAAGGGACGGAAGCGGATTATCGACCTATAATCGGGTGTCTCCCCGAAGTATGATTGAAGTACTGTTGGGAATTAGGGATTTGATCCCCGATGAAAGTCAACGATATCTCTTTTTTCCGGCAGGAGGCGTGGATGGCACACTAAGAAATGCTTATGCGTTGGATCAAGGGGTGCCTTTTGTGTGGGCTAAAACGGGAACTATACATTCCGTGCATTGCCAGTCTGGGTATATCGTGACCCGAACAGGACGTCATTACGCTTTTTCTTTCCTGAATAATAATTTTATGACCGCGACATCTTCCGTTCGTAAAGAGATGGTTCGTATCATGACCTTTATCCGACAGAATTATTAATATGTCTTAACAATTGGTATATTCGCTAATCAATTTTTAATATGCAAGATTATAAAAAGAATGACAAAAAGTTAATTCGTTCCTGGGCTATGTTTGATTGGGCCAATTCGGCTTATAATCTTGTTATTACATCCACTATATTTCCGATTTATTATATCGCTATCACAAGCTCTAAGTCAGGGGAAGATGATTGGGTTAATTTTTTTGGATTTGAGGTCATTAACACTGTTTTGTCCAATTATGCATTAGCATTTGCGTATCTTACGATGGTATTGGCTCTTCCTTTTCTTTCAGCTCACGCGGATGCAAATGGCCGAAAGATGCAGGTGATGAAGACTTTCACGTATTTGGGTGCATTTGCGTGTATGGGCTTGTTCTTTTTTAAACTGGATACCTTAGAACTGGGCATCATCTGTTTTACCTTGGCTGCTATGGGCTATATAGGAGGAGTGGCTATCAACAACTCTTATCTTCCGGTGATCGCTACCCCAGATCAACAGGATGCGGTAAGTGCAAAGGGATTTGCCTATGGATATGTAGGCTGTGTGACTATTCAGGTGATTTGCTTTGTGTTTGTCCTTAAACCGGAATGGTTTGGAATAGTGGATAAATCTTTTCCTGCTCGTCTGTCTTTTTTATTGGTTGGGCTATGGTGGCTGGGGTTTTCGTTAATCCCTTTTCGGCGATTGCCTAATAATCACCCCTCAGAACATGCTTTTGGAAAAGGATTGCGTAAGAGAGTACGATCAGAATTCGCGAGTGTATGGCAACAGATAAAGGGGAATAAAGGAATTCGACGATTTTTGCCGGCGTATTTTTTTAATTCCGTGGGCGTACAGACAATAATGGTGGTCGCTACTATGTTCGGCCAAAAAGAACTAGATCTAGCACAGGAATCGTTGATCATTACGATTATTCTTATTCAATTGATTGCTATAGTCGGTGCTTATCTGATGTCTAGCTTGGCGAAATATTTAGGTAATATTAAAGTATTGATGCTAGTTACCTTACTTTGGGCGGGGATTTGTATCGGTTCGTATTACTTAAGTAATGCAGCACAGTTTTATGGGATGGCATGTATGGTTGGACTTTTGATGGGGGGAATACAATCCTTGTCGAGATCGACCTATTCCAAGCTGTTGCCTCAGGATATGGAGGATACGACGTCATTTTTTAGTTTTTATGATATTACGGAAAAATTGGCGATTGTGGTCGGTTTGTTTATTTTTGGTTTTATAGAGCAGATGACGCATAATATCCGGTATTCGGCTTTATCGTTATCGGTCTTCTTTGTCCTAGGATTTCTTTTATTGATTCGGGCATTAAAATATAATACATTTTTAAAACAAGTGTCTAATGGGTAAGAAAGTAGAATTGTTTATTCCTTGTTTTATAGATCAATTGTATCCTGATACAGCTTTCAGCACGGTGCAATTGTTGGAACGGGCGGGTTGTGAGGTGATTTATAATTCCGAACAGACCTGTTGTGGACAGCCGGCCTATAATGCTGGTTTCTGGGATGAGGCTAAAGAGGTAGGAAGTTCTTTCCTTAAGAAGTTTTCGGAGGAAAATTATATTGTTGCACCTTCTGCTTCCTGTGTAGGTATGCTAAAAGGAGGGTATAACGACTTGTTTACGAACTCTATTGAACATAATCGTTGTAGAAATATTCAACGTCATGTATACGAAATTTCGGATTTCTTAGTTAATGTACTAAAAAGGGATTATTTTGGTGCAGAATTAGTTGGGACAGCTGTGTATCACGATTCTTGTTCGGCGCTACGGGAATGTGGAATTAAAGAAGAACCTCGTAAACTGTTGGCTCAGGTAGGTGGATTGGAGTTGGTAGAAATGAGGGATCAGGAAACTTGCTGTGGGTTTGGAGGTACTTTTGCTGTTAAGTTTGAAGGTATATCGTCGGCTATGGCTGAACAAAAGGTGCAAAATGCGCAAGCTGTAAATGCAGATTATATCATTTCTACTGATGCATCTTGTCTATTACAGTTACAGGCATATATTGATAAACATCATATCCCGATAAAAACAATGCATCTTGTTGATGTATTGACCTCGGGATGGGCAAACATATAAAATATCTAGATAGACCGGACTTTAGAGACAAACGGATCCGTCAACTTACGGACAATGAAATAATAATTTACATTACCAATCTAAACAAATAAAAAAATGAATTCAAGAAGAGATTTCCTTAGAACTTTGGGGTTAGCCACAGCAGGGTTAGCTATAGCTCCCAATTTGGATGTTTTTGCAGGTAAGAAGAAATGGTTTGACATTTCTCTAGCCGAATGGTCTTTGCACCGTACTATCAATAAAGGTGAATTGAAAAATATTGACTTTCCTGAATTTGCTGCCAAAAAGTTTAATATTCATGGGGTAGAATACGTGAATCAATTCTTTAAGGATAAAGCTAATGATATGACTTACTTAAAGGATCTTAACGATCGTGCTAAAAGCAATGGCGTGAAGAATGTATTGATTATGATTGACGGAGAAGGTGAATTAGCGGGAGCTGATGAGACTAAGCGTAAGCAAGCTGTTGAAAATCACTATAAATGGATCGATGCTGCTCACTTCTTGGGTTGTACCTCTGTACGTGTTAATGCCGCTGGTAAAGGATCTAAAGAAGAAATGAAAGACCGTATGGTCGAAAGTTTATCTACATTGGCTGATTACGGTAAGAAAGCTAAAATTAATGTAGTTGTAGAAAATCACGGTGGCGTTTCCTCACTAGGGGATTGGTTGTCTGATGTGTTGAAGACTGTAGGAAAGAAAAACTGTGGAGCATTGCCTGACTTTGGGAATTTCTATGAGTACGATCGTTATCAAGGTGTTATTGACTTGATGCCTTATGCCAAAGGGGTAAGTGCTAAATCGCATGACTTTGATGATAATGGTAACGAAAAGGGAATAGATTATGCTAAAATGATGGATATCGTGAAGAAGGCGGGTTACAAAGGATATGTAGGGATTGAATATGAAGGAAGCCGACTTAATGAGATCGATGGTATTATCGCTACAAAAGCCTTGTTAGAGCGTTTCCAATAAGATATGTTACGAAATTGCTTTCTATCACTCGGTTTACTGTTTGTTTGTTTTCTGTCGTATGGACAGAATAACTTAAAAATGAATGCCTGGCAGGATAGTTTATTAAATCTTGCTACGCAAATAGTTGGAAAGGTCGCAGAAACCGAACGTATAGAAAGCAATTTTACGTTCGTGAAGACTTTAGTGTCTGCACTTAAAGAGCCTAACTCTTTTTACTTTAATTTTGAGAAATTGAAGATGGTTTCTATCCTCAATTCTCCAGATAATTCTTTTAGGATCATGACCTGGAATCTTGCATTGCAGGATGGTTCTTATCTTTATTACGGTACTATTCAGCACAAATCCGGGACGATAAAGCTCACTCCATTGCTTGATAAAACCTTTCAGATAGGTAATCCAGACCAAGATGTGATATCGAATAAAGACTGGTATGGTGCACAGTATTATCAAATTATGCCGCTCTCGAAGGGACAGTATGCACTGCTGGGCTGGAAAGGGCATCATGCAGACTATACCAAAAAGGTAATTGAGGTGCTAAACTTTTCTCCAAATGGGGAGGTTACTTTTGGAGCCCATGTATTCTCGGATGACGCCAAACTGTCCCGGAGAATATTTTCCTATACCAAACAGGCTTCTATGTATTTGAAATTTGATGCCGCTCAAAGCCGTATCGAATTTGATCACATCGTGCCTGCTGATGTTAGCTTGAAAGGGAATTTTAAGTATTATGGACCAGATTTGACTTATGATGCTTATGTTCTAGCGAATGGAAAATTGATTTTAAAAAAGGATATTAAAATTCAGAATCCGGAAAGGGGAGATGAAGATAAGTATATAGATCCAAGTAAACCGAGTAAAAAATTTAAGAGCGGTTTGCAGGAGTAGTGTAACTATTTTATTGGGGTATGTGACTTTATTAAGAAATTATGTTTTCTTTGTTACTTATTATAACTAAAATATTGATATTGATCTAAGATTATGAATGAACAAAAAGATGATGTGTTAGTTAACCACCTGACCAGTAGAGGGATGGATGATAAGATGGTGATGGGGCATCCGGCGGGGCTATTTGTGTTGTTTTTTACAGAGATGTGGGAACGCTTTAGCTATTACGGTATGCGGGCCCTGCTTACGACATTCTTAATTTCAGAAATAGCCAAAGGTGGATGGGGATGGACGAATGAAAGTGCTATGAGCCTATATGGTTGGTATACGATGTTGGTGTATGCTACACCGATTATTGGTGGTTATATAGCAGATAAGTTGACCGGGCAACGAAAAGCAATTCTTATCGGTGCATTGCTGATGACTTTGGGACATGCTTCTATGGCATTGGAAGGATTTGAAAAGAACTTTTTCTTTTTGGGACTAGGACTTATGATCCTGGGAAATGGTATGTTCAAACCCAATATTTCATCGATGGTCGGACAGCTTTATCCCAATACCAGTGCTAAAAAAGATGCCGGTTATACTATTTTTTATATGGGAATTAATGCCGGGTCATTCCTTGGATCTTTGTTATGTGGTTATTTAGGTGAAAAGATAGGATGGCATTATGGTTTTGGTTTGGCTGGTGTATTTATGTTCTTCGGTATGTTGCAGTTCTTTGTTGCGCAAAAGGTGTTTGGCGTAATCGGAGAGCAACCGAAGAAAGAAAATGTAAAAGTTGATGATGAAGAAGAGGCTCCTAAACATGTCGTTCGTGACCGACTCATTGTTGTGGCTGTACTTATGATTGCTAGTATCTTTTTCTTTTTAGCATTTGAACAGGCTGGAGGATCTATGACTATCTTCGCTAAAAACTATACACAACGGGTATTAGATGGTACACATGCTGTTACGTTTAAATGGTTGGATGCATTATTAACGATTATACCTATTGGTGCTGTTACTTTCGTTTTATTGAAATTGTCTGCGAAAATTTTTGATAAATATCCGTTGACCATTATTTTTACCCTAGTGTCCTTTGTTTCGATTGCCGTATTGGGAATATGGAAGGTGTATCGTGAATTTACATCGATAGATACTGAAGTAACTGTAGCTTGGTTTCAGATTTTGAATGCCTTCTTTATCGTTACTTTTGCTTCTTTATTCAGTAAGTTATGGGAGAAAGTCTGGAATCCTTCGGGACCAGTAAAGTTTGCTATGGGATTGATTTTGGTAGGGATTGGTTTTATAGTTTTAGCATATGGTAGTAGTTCTATTCCCAAAGGAGCTGAAACTGCTGCTGTAAGTATGATTTGGTTGGTGCTGGCTTATTTTTTTCATACGATGGGTGAGTTGTGCCTTTCTCCTGTTGGGTTATCTTATGTGAGTAAATTGTCTCCAAAAAAAATGTTGGGGCTAATCTTTGGGTTTTGGTTCCTAGCATCGGCTATTGCAAATAAAATTGGAGCTTCAATGGGAGGAATGATTGATAAAATATCACAAGAGTATTCGATGTCGGTTTTCTTCCTAATTATAGCGGCACTTCCTATCGTTGTAGCATTGGTTTTATTGCTGTTAAATCCAATGTTGAAGAAAAAAATGCACGGTATAAAATAATATGTCAAGATAAAAAGCAAAAGGTTCAGTGGATAGATATTCTGGACCTTTTGTTTTTTAGTTCGATATTATTAGGGTTGAAATTGTATTTTTGGTAGTTTTTAATTTAAATAAGTAAGTTTATAACGTATGAGTCAAGTTTCGGAAGCTTCTTTTTCGGAAGAATTAGAAAAGCAGGGGATAGACGGTAGTCTAGTGTTGGGGCATCCATCGGGATTGTTTGTTTTGTTTTTTACAGAGATGTGGGAACGTTTTTCCTTCTATGGAATGCGCGTTTTATTGATAAACTTTTTAACAACGGCTATCATATCGGGTAGTCCTTTTTCGGGGTGGGGATGGGATCCTGTGCAAGCAGGTGCATTGTATGGTACGTATGCGATGTTACTGTATATTACTCCGATTTTCGGGGGCATCTTGGCGGATAAGTTTTTGGGGTATCGGTTTGCAGTGGTGATTGGAGCAGCGATCATGACATTGGGGCACTTGTTTATGGCCTTTGATACACCTTTGTTTCTGTATTTAGGATTGGCGGCTTTGGTAATTGGAACAGGGTTCTTTAAGCCAAATATGACTTCTATTTTGTCGGAGATGTATAAAAAGTTTCCGCAGAAAAAGGACGGCGCTTATACTATTTTCTATATGGGGGTTAATGCAGGTGCGTTTTTTGGAATGATGCTTTGTGGTTACTTAGCGGAAAAAGTGGGCTGGCATTGGGGATTTGGTCTTGCTGGTGTCTTCATGTTTTTGGGAACATTGCAATTCTGGTTTGCTAAACCAATCTTTGGTAAAGTTGGAGATCCTCCTAGTGCTGAACAGAAAGAAGCAGTTAAACAGGCTTATAGCACAAGTGCAAACCCTGACGATAAGCCGAATCCATTCACGGCATTAGATACAATCTTGATTGTTGCGATGACGTTATTGGGATTGGCCTATGCCTTCAATGATCCGCTTTCTAAAATAGCTGGGATTGATATTCTTTCAGGGCTTCAAATGGGAGCTGTAGCGGGACAAAATGTTGCTATTATTTCAGCATTGGTTTTGTTTTTCTTTGTCGTTATATCACGTTTGACACGTTATACTAAAGTGGTAAGGCAACGAATGATTGCCGTTATCATATTTGCGTTTTTTGTTATTTTCTTTTGGATGTCTTTCGAACAAGGTGCTTCATCGTTGGTAATCTTTGCCCGCGATAATGTGGACCGTACATTGGAAGGAAACTCATTAACGATCTTTAATATCGTAAACATGTTGTTGACGATTGTTCCTTTGGCTTTAATCACCTATGTGGTAGCTAAGTTGACAAAACAGACTTACGGCAAAGCTCCGCTTTCTAACGTGGTACAAGCAGTTTGTTTTGCAGGTATTTGGGGAATCGCGATCTGGATGTTGTACAGAGAATTCACTGCCGATGCATCTGAGATTACGGTATCTTGGTTTTCTATTTTGAACTCTTTCTTTATTATTACTTTTGCGAATTCAATTTCTAAAATATGGGATTCAAAATTCAATCCCCCGGCAGCAGTTAAGTATGGACTTGGACTTATTGTGATGGCAATCGGTTTTGGATTATTGGCTTTCGGTGCACACGGAATTCAAGAAGGGGTAAAAGTATCTATGGTTTGGTTGGTTTTGGCTTATCTATTCCACACACTTGGCGAATTGTGCTTATCACCAGTAGGACTATCTTATGTATCTAAACTAGTACCGGCCCGTATGATTGCTTTCATGTTTGGAATGTGGTACCTAGCGATTGCAATAGGAAATAAACTAGCTGCGATATTGGGAGGAGAAATTGAAAATATTACCAAGGAATACTCTCTGAGTACATTCTTTTTGATATTTACAATAGTTCCGATTGTAGCAGGATTGCTTGTGATGATGTTACATCCAATTCTGAAAAGATTAATGCACGGCGTAAAATAATACTAAGATGCCTTCCAGTTTGGAGGGCATTTTTTACAATCAGCTATAAAAATCATGTCAACAGAGACACAAAAAACATTAGAAGAAGTTCAGAATTTTGAAGGTAAATATCCAAAACAGATATGGAGTTTATTCTTCTCGGAGATGTGGGAGCGATTCTGTTTTTATGGAATGCGGGGTATGTTGGTCTTCTTTATGATCACCCAATTGAATTTTGGTGAGAAGGAAGCTAATTTGCAATACGGAGCTACTCAGGCGTTTGTTTACGCTTTCACATTTATAGGAGGCTTGTTTGCTGACAAAATATTAGGTTTTAGAAAGTCCTTGTTTTGGGGCGGTTTATTAATGATCGTAGGGAGTGTTTTGCTTTCGATTGATACGCATCAGTTTTTCTTTTTTGGATTAGCCTTTATTATTATAGGTACGGGGTTCTTTAAACCCAATATATCTACTATGGTAGGGGAGCTCTATAAGGACAATGATAATCGTCGTGATGCTGGTTTTTCTTTGTTTTATGCCGGGATCAATTTAGGTGCGTTTCTTGGTGGTTATATTTGTGTAGCAATAGGCAAAGGCTATATGCTGAGCTCGATTATTGATGAAGCGCATCGCTGGAATGTGGCTTTTGGTTTGGCGGCAGTAGGAATGTTGGTTAGTTTAATTAATTTTCAGTTCACAAAAAGACATTTGGGACCGATTGGTTTGCAACCGGGACATCCTGATGCGATTGTTAAGACCAAGGCATTGCCTAAATGGGCTGAATATGCGGTGTACATCGGTACATTACTATTGGTGCCTTTGATTCAAGTGATGGTCTCTAAGACAGAATATACCGATTATTTCATGTACCTTATTGGTCCATTGACGTTGATCTATCTGTTCTTCGAAATGAGTAAAGTGGAAAAGGCAGAGCGTCACAAATTGATAGCTGCACTTATTTTTATTTTGTTTTCTATCGTATTTTGGGGGATTTACGAACAAAGTGGCGGTTCGCTAAGTATTTTTGCTGCTAAGAATCTAAATGATGTGGCACTAGGTGGAATTATTAAACTAGATCCAAATGGTGTTAATAATTCTGGTGGAGCATTTTTTATTATTCTTCTGGCACCGCTCTTTGGACTGATGTGGATTTGGCTGTCTAAAAGAAAACTAGAACCGAACACTATTATCAAATTTGGTTTAGGTTTTGTCTTTTTAGGGCTTGGGTTTTACGTGTTGTATGCCACTCGTTTTTTTGCTGTCGAGGGGATTACCTCATTAGATGTGTTTACACTCGCTTTATTAGTGATTACCGTGGGAGAACTGTGTTTGTCGCCTATCGGGTTGTCTATCATGACAAAACTATCGCCATCAAGACTACAGGGAATTATGATGGGAATGTGGTTTTTGGCTAGTGCCTATGGACAATACGTTGCTGGACTTATAGGAGCGAATATGGCTGAAGCTAGGGAGGGAGATTCTTTGATGGATAAGCTGATTACATATACAGAAGGGTATAAGCAATTGGGCCTATATTCTTTGATCGCAGGAGCTATCTTAATCGTATTATCACCTTATATCAAGCGTTTGATGCACGGCGTCAATTAGATTGTCCGCAATCGTATTTTGAGGTTAAATTTGTTATTTTTGTGTTTTATACTTGTATTATATAGTGGCTGATAGTGTCGTAATAATTCCTACTTACAACGAAATTGAAAATATAGAGAAAATTATCCGTAAGGTGTTTTCACTGGAAGTAGGTTTCGATATCCTAGTGGTGGATGATGGATCTCCGGATGGTACTGCAGATGTTGTCAAGAAAATGATGACGGAGTTTTCTGGAAAGTTGTTTATTGAGGAGAGACGAGGTAAACTTGGTTTGGGAACTGCATATATTCACGGATTTAGGTGGTCTTTAGAACGGAGTTATACTTATATTTTTGAGATGGATGCCGATTTTAGCCATAATCCGGAAGACTTGATCCGCTTGCGTGAAGCTGCATTGAGCGGGGCGGATATGGTGATCGGATCGCGGTATGTGCGCGGTGTAAATGTAGTCAACTGGCCGATGAGTAGGGTTCTTATGTCTTATTTCGCATCGGTGTATGTACGTTTGATTACGCGTATTAATATACAGGATGCTACTGCCGGATTTGTCTGCTTCAACCGTAAAGTGCTCGAACGATTAGACCTTAATAAAATTAAGTTTGTAGGCTATGCTTTTCAGATTGAAATGAAATTTAAGGCCATACAATATGGCTTTAACGTAGTCGAAGTTCCTATTATATTTACAGATAGAACATTGGGCGTATCAAAGATGAGTACCAAAATTTTTAGGGAAGCTTTTTTTGGAGTCATACAGCTCAAGTTGGAGAGTATTTTTAAACCGTATAAGTGATGAATGAAAATCTAGATCCGAATCCTGAAAAAATGAATCCTACCGATAAGGAGATGGAGCGGGTCTTGCGTCCGCAAGCATTTGATGACTTTACCGGACAGGCTAAAATTCTTGAAAATCTATCCATTTTTGTGCAAGCGGCCAAATTAAGAGGTGAAGCTTTGGATCATGTGTTGTTGCATGGACCACCGGGGTTGGGAAAGACGACACTGTCGCATATTATTGCAAATGAGATGGGGGTAGGGATCAAGATTACGTCAGGACCAGTCTTGGATAAGCCTGGAGATTTGGCTGGCCTGCTAACAAATCTGGAAGAAGGAGATATTTTATTTATCGATGAAATACATCGTTTGTCCCCGGTTGTGGAAGAGTACTTGTATTCCGCAATGGAGGACTTTAAGATAGATATTATGTTAGAGACAGGGCCGAATGCACGTTCTGTACAAATATCGTTAAATCCATTTACATTGGTAGGAGCGACTACCCGGTCTGGTCTGTTGACGGCTCCTTTACGGGCGCGATTTGGCATCAATTCCCGCTTGCAGTATTATGACGCTAAACTCTTGACGACTATCGTTCAGCGTTCGGCAAGTATATTGAATGCGGCAATAAGTGAAGAGGGAGCCTACGAAATAGCACGACGTAGTAGGGGGACACCTCGTATAGCAAATGCTTTGTTGCGTAGAACTCGGGATTTTGCACAAATAAAAGGCAATGGGGATATTGATAAAGCAATAGCTCAGTATGCATTAAATGCACTGAATGTGGATGAGCATGGTTTGGATGAGATGGATAATCGAATTCTTACTACTATTATTGATAAGTTCAAAGGTGGACCTGTGGGACTTAAGACCATCGCGACAGCTGTTGGAGAAGATGAAGGGACTATCGAAGAGGTTTACGAACCTTTTTTGATACAGGAGGGATATATTATGCGTACGTCTCGTGGTCGAGAATGTACAGAGAATGCTTACAAACATTTAGGGAAAATTCATTTTAATAAGGGAAATACCTTATTTTAGTACGACAAATACGGGATGCAATGATAAGAAACCTATTTTCACTTGTTTTAATCTTAGTTTTTTTTGGCGCTAAAGCTCAAGAAGGGTGTCCAACTCCATTTGGTGTGCAGAACGAATTGAAACGCTACCATGTGTCGGCTGGGGTCGGTTTGACTAATTTGTATGGAGATATTGATAAACCAAGTACTATAGGGAAGGCTTTTTTTGTAAAAGGTGATTACCAGATTAAGCGGGGTTTATATGCAGGTATTGAAGGACAGTTCGGTTCATTAGAAGCGGTGGCCTCTATTATAGACGCACGCGAAGTAAAAAACAATTATCTGGCAGGTGGATTGATATTGACCTTTCACCCTTTTGAATTCTTTTCCTCAGGAAGTTCTTCTCAAGAATCGGTAATCGATGTATTGAAAAATTCATTTTATGTAGGGGTGGGTATATTGGGTGTTATGAATAATTATGATTCGGTGTACCGTAAAAATGATATGGATGTTACGGTGCCTCCTGGACATTATGGTCCGATAGAATCGGATAATGGTACAGGGAATCCAGTTTTTAAAAAGAAAATTAATTCTTACACAAGACCTACTGTTAATGTAGGGTTAGCTGTTCCTATCAATAGACGCTATTCTAAGTCAGGTAGTTATTGGAGTGCGCTGGTAAATGCGCAATTTAATTTTGCCAACAATGATTTATTAGATGGTTATATACCATATAATGAAAGTTTTCAGCGTATAGGTACGAAGAATGATATGTATACAATGTATTCGTTAGGAGCGAGGTATTCGTTCTAGTTTCTTCAATACCTTGAGACCTCTGCTAGCAAGTGCAGGTGTACTGCTACGCTCTAAATCAAATTGTATTTGGATACGTAATTCATGTGCAAGCCATTCATGTTTGGGTACGAGCGCCAAGACTATATCATACGCGTTGCAGCGTACGGCAATAGGACAGTCGATGTCACTTAATAACTGAAAAGTTTTTTCTAGTAAATTTTCTTCCTCTTCTTCTGAAAGTAATCTACGCTCGTGCTTTAACTCTTTAATAAGTTCGATTACCAGCTTTGATACACTCCTTAAAACAGACCAGTTGGTCGTAGTTGAGTATATGTAAAGGATTTGGGGTTGTTGTTGGAGGAGTAGTGTTCTGTTGGCGATAAGGATATGCTCTAATGCCCAAGCTGCACGAAAGGATGTACGGCTGTTATTTAGAGAAGAACAAAGTGAAAGCAGCTCCTCAAGCGATATTGTATTTAAGATTTGCTCATTAAGATCAGAAGCACCGTAGGAAAACAGTGCTTCTGAAATAGTATTGAATCGGATCAAGTCCATCGAATTAGCGTCTTAACGGACGTTCTTTATTGATTTCGGTCATATCTACCTCGTTCATATTGGATGAACCCAACAAGTGTTCGCTGAAGTAGTCTGCCATTTTCCAAAAGAAGTATTCGGTCATATCACCGAATCCATGCCTTTGGCCGGGCAATAGTACAAAGTCAAAACGTTTATTAGCTTTGATCAGGGCATCTACCATTCTGATCGAATTAGCTGGGTGGACATTGTTGTCAATGTCTCCGGTTACGATCAGTAATTTCCCTTTTAAATTTTTTGCTAACTCTGAGTTCTTTTCAATTTGGTAGTTGAAAGAAGTATCTCCTTTTGAGGAGACCTCTTCTTTGACGCCGTGATGACGCTCTGACCACCATCTGTTATAAATGTTGTTCTCGTGATTACCTGCTCCAGATACAGCTACTTTAAAGAAATCTGGATACACCAACATCGCTGCCGTGGACATAAATCCACCACCGGAGTGTCCTGTGATTCCTACCTTGTTAATATCAATGAATGTGTATTTATTCGCAAGTTGTTCTGCGGCTACTTTTTTATCTTCTAATCCGTAATCTCTCAAATTTCCGTAACCGTAGGTGTGGTACCATTTCGAACGGGAAGGGTGTCCTCCACGGTTACCAACAGAAATAACAACGAATCCCATTTGTGCTAAGCGATCTATGCGATCCATACCTCTTCCAAAACTTTTGTTTACGGCCTCTGTTTGTGGACCTGGATATACATATTGTACAATAGGGTAGGTTTTTGTAGAGTCAAAATCAAATGGTTTGTACATGACACCGTATATATCGGTGATGCCATCTCCTGCTTTTACTTTGAACGGCTCAGGAAATTTGTATCCAGTCGCAAAAAGTTGAGATAGGTCTGCCTCTTCTAATTTCATGATCAGCTGTCCTGTAGCGCTATACAAATTGCTGACAGGCTTGGTATTAACGCGTGAAAAGTTATCTACGAGGTAATTCCCACTTTCACTAACTTCTACTTGATGATCAAAATCTCCAGGAGTGATTAATTTTATTGAACCACCGTTTTTATTTACACTATAGTAGAAGGTATAATAAGGGTCTATATTCTTTTCTTTGCCATTGGCTTTGAAAAATAAAGTCCCAGTCGATTCTTGGTAAGCAGTTAGCTCATCGCAATGGAAATCGCCTTTAGTGATTTGATGCAAAAGCTTTCCCTGTATATCGTACAGGTAAAAGTGCCCCCATCCGTCGCGTTGTGACCAATGGATAAATTGCTTACCATTGTTGACTAATTTTGGTGACTTGATGTCAAGGTATACATTGGAACGTTCTTCAACTAATGTACGTGTAGTGCCATCAATACCTACGGCAACAATATCAATCTTTTTAAGGTCACGACTAGATCGTGCTATATAGAACTCTTGATCGTTTCCTAACCAGTAGTTGATGTAATGTTTACCTTTAAGATTATCCTTACTGGGATCTTTACTCCACAGGCTCAGTGTCTGGTTTTTGAAAGCGGCTATATTGATCTGTTTGCCTTTATGTGTGCTTGTATCGAAAACAAACAGCTCAGATTCTGTGGAGTCTTTTTCTCCTGGCATTAGATATTTGTAGGTTTCCAAAGTAGGACGTTTTCCTCCAACATTATTGATAACCCACAAATCTGAAATGTCGCGGCTATCTTTCCTGGATGCGACAAAGTACTTTCCGTTTGGTGACCAGTTGAGACGTACACCCTTGCGTTTTTTTAGTTCTTCGTCATTTGTCTTTTTGTCGGCAGTTGTTGTGCTGTATTGATCTCCTCCCCAAGCATAGTATTGTATACCATCTGTGGTAATCTGGTGCTCCACAATGGTCGAATCCTTTTCGTCTTTTGATGCTTTTAAATAGTTGGCATAATCCATCCAGTATAGATTATAGTTTTTTGCAAAATAAACGCGACTGGTATCTGGATTGAAAGAGGCCCAACTAGGTTTTGACTTTTCTTTGGTCGTATCGCTGATCTCTTTTAGTTGTTTAGAGATGATATTATACTCAAAATAAAAAGTTTTCTGCTTGATTGTATCTCTTTTATTTGTTTGCTTTTTGATTTCTTCTTTGCTCTTTACCGTGTCTTTGGTGCTTTGTACTTCGAAACGAATCAGGTTTTCATTGTCCATAAAGCGAAGATTTTGCAAGGAGAGGTGTTGCGCATCAAAGGGGTTTTTAACAATAGAAGTTACTTTTGCCGCCATTTCTGAGTTATCAAAAAGATTGGTCTTTTTTCTTGCCGCAGGCTCCACCAAATACCAGTTTTTGCCCGATGACGTGGTATACTCATACCAAAATTTGTCTCCGTAGTTAATCCAGTTTGGTTTTACATCGGTTGAAAAGATTAAACTTCTTAATTTGCTTGGAGCAAACTTAGCTGCTAGCTGATAGTTGGGCTTTACTACATTTTTTGCTTCTTGAGCTTGACTCAAGCTAAGACATAATGCTAGTAAGCTTAATAAATAGTACTTCATACCAAATGAAAATGTTAATAATTTAGGAAGGCTAAAATATCCTTTTATTTAGGGAGAAACGATGGATAGCTGTAATATTTTTGATAGCTAATAGAATTTTTCGTTGAAGTTAACCAAAAAAAGCTCCTTTGTCGCACGGGTTATCCCTGTATATAACCATCTCAAAAATTCAGTGTTGAGCATTTCATCTGTCATGTACCCTTGGTCTACAAATACTAATGGCCATTGTCCACCCTGAGCTTTATGGCAGGTGATTGCGTAGGCAAATTTTAATTGCAAAGCATTGTAATAAGGGTCTTTTTTAATGGCCTCCATTCGATCTTTTTTCTGAGGAATATCTTCGTAATCTTTGGCAATTGACTCGTAAAGCTGCTGTTGTTGTTCATAGGGTAGGGAGGGTGCATCAACATGTAGACTGTCCAAATTTACGCGGCAGCGTATTGCGTCTCCTTCATTGTTGTCCATAAATTCAAGGTATAAGTCCGCAAACCGAAATCCATGTATTTCATGTAGGTTGCTTACTTTTTTGATAACAGCCATATCTCCATTGGCAATAAAGCCGGTATGGCTTTCATCATGTTGTTGCAGCCAGTAATAATTATTCTTGACAACCATGATCCGATCACCACCCGTTATTTCTTCTTCGCGAAAGAGTATCTGGTTTCGTATATGTTTGTTGTATAGATTGGCAGATTTGTTTGATCGGCATATCACCATGCAGTTTTCGGGATCATATTTATCATAGGCATAATGTAATGCTTCGATTAGACGATCGCCATTCATCCGGTATATATCTTTAAATGGTGTAGTTATGAATTTTGGAAAAGTATACTGTGGTGACTCTTCGTCAAAACGGATTTCATTTCTGATTTTTGTAGCATTGAATAGGATACCGGAGTTTTTGTCTTGTCGCACGACATCGGTCAATTCATAGTTGTAGGTATGTAGATTGAACTCTGATTCTACAAATTCGCGATCTAACGCAGGGCTTTTAGCAAGCCCTACGGGAGGGAGCTGTGCACTATCGCCAACTAGCATCAAGCAGCAATTTTTTCCGGATTGCACGTAGGATATCAGATCGGAGAATAAACCATTCGAAAACAGCGTAAATCCTTCTGTTGTTATCATCGAGGCCTCATCGATAATAAATAGCGTGTCTTCATGTAGGTTTTCAGCCAACTCAAAGTCCATTTGGAGCGATGTTACGTTTCGTTTTCTATATATCTTTTTGTGGATGGTTAATGCGTTTCTTCCAGAATAGGCACCCATAACTTTTGCAGCTCGACCCGTAGGAGCCAATAAGACTGTCTTTTTTCGGACCGCTGGAAGGCTTTTGACCAAAGCGCTGATAATTGTCGTTTTTCCAGTACCTGCATACCCTTTTAGTATGAAGCAGGAATCAACGGAGAAGGTATGGATAAATTCAGACAATAGGGCGAAGACTTCCTTTTGCTGGACCGTAGGGGGCCAAGAGAATTGCTGTAGAAGAATATTGTTTATGAACACGCTCAAAGTTATCTAAAAAGGTTTGTCATTTCAATTCTAAAAGCTAATTTTGTTTGATTAGGGGGATTACCTTTACTTTATTTTTTTTGACGAATGATATATATAGCAGACGATTTTCATCTCCACTATCTGGCAACATACACGCTTTGTATTCAGAGCGATTTTCAAAATGATCACCTCGTGGTGTTGGATGAAGACAAACAAGTTCTGGTCTACATGACTTACGATAATATCAGCCCTTCTACTGAGGCGATGCGGATATTGAGTATGCCATTTCAGAACGTAATTGTCGGCCTTCCACATCAGAGCTTAATTTGGGTTCCTTCAGAAGTCTACCATGAGTCAGAGAAAGAGTTGTATACGAATTATTTTGTGGACTCGGAGGTGAACCGCATTATGTCTAAAGAGATTGCTGGCTTAGAGGTCGTGGCGCTGTATCAATATGATCAGTTGTTGTATAGTCGTTGGAAAAATTTATTTGCGGATGCTAGTTTCATCCCAAATTTTGAAGTAGTAATACGTCAGGCTCAGTCTAATATACCTATTCAGGGGGATGTACTAGGTGTGCATCTGTACGACGATCAGGCAGACATCTTTTTATTTATGAATGGGGAGCTAAAACTCTATAATACATTTGAGGTGGCTACATCAGATGATTTGAGTTATTTTGTACTTAATGTATTCAAAAATTTCGCTATAAAAGGTAAGGTTCCAAAAATTGTGTTGAGTGGTACAAACAAAGATTCGGAGTGGTTTGTTCGATTGGGTAGATACACGGATCATATCGATATGATTAAACCAAAAGAGAAGTGGTCGGTACTTAATCAGGATGTGGAACGTCAACTGGAAGAATTAAATGCTTTAACGGATAGTGTTCTATGCGTATAATTAGTGGAACTTTAGGAGGAATTAGGCTAAATCCACCAACAAATTTGCCTGTAAGACCAACAACGGATATTGCCAAGGAAGCTTTGTTTAATATATTGCAACAATATGTAGAATGGGATACCGTGGAATGTTTGGATCTCTTCTGTGGCACTGGCAATATTTCTTTTGAATTGGCTTCAAGAGGAGCTTTGGGAGTTCAGTCGGTAGATATACATAATAAGTGTTTGTTATATGTTCAGGAGATAGCAAAAAAACATGATCTAAAGATGATTCGTACGCGTAAAGCTGATGTCTTCAAATTTATTCAAAGCTGTAAAGACTCCTTTGATTTTATTTTTGCCGATCCGCCCTACGATATTGGTCAATTGCCCCAGTTGCCTGAGTTGATACTGTCGAATAGTCTTTTGAAACCAGGTGGTGTTTTAGTTGTTGAACACCCGTCTATGCGTAAGTTGGCAGATCACCCTCTACACGTAGAAACTAGGAAGTATGGCAATTCTTCTTTTAGCTTTTATAAAAAATCATACTCATGAAAATAGCTGTTTTTCCAGGTTCATTCGATCCGTTTACGTTAGCTCATAAAGACTTGGTGGATCGCTCACTAACTTTGTTTGATAAGGTATATATTGCGGTCGGTGTTAATGCCGAGAAAAAAGGATTGATGGATTTTGATCAGCGAAAGAAAGCTATAGAGGAGCTTTATAAAAATGAAGAAAGAGTAGTTGTTGATCTGTTCTCAGGTCTTACTGTAGATTATTGCAAGCGTATAGGTGCTACATTTATCCTTAGGGGATTGCGAAATTCCAAAGACCTGGAATATGAAGATGCAATAGCCCAGAATAACCTTATATTGGCGCCAGAGATAGAAACTTATTTTTTACTAAGTCGTAGTGGTACTGGGCATATATCTTCTACTATAGTACGTGATATATTAAGAAATGGAGGGCCAGTCGATAGTTTGGTGCCCCCCGAGGTAAGAGCCTTTTTGGATACTAAGTCCTAAAAAACTTTATTTTGTTACCTTTTATTTTCCCATTTCCACCGTTCTTGATGATGGTGGAAGCAATACTTCTTTTTACGGCGATATAGGACTCTTTGTCTTTTACTTCAATTAAACCAATATCATCTTTGTTTAATCCTTCAATTTGAAGGATATAGCCAACAATATCAACTTTGTTAACCTTATCTTTTTTTCCAAATGGAATATACAGGGTGGAATATGGTGTGTTCTCTGGTAGTGGATACTCGTCTTCTAATATAATTTCTTCTGTATTCTCCGGAAGATAAGCGAAATTATCATCGGGTTTTAACATGATGACTACCTCCCCAGAATTGTTCATTCTAGCTGTTCGGCCATTTCTGTGAACGAAAGCGTCTTCTTTGCTCGGTAGTTGATAGTGTATAATCGTGTCGATCTCTGGAATATCCAGCCCTCTTGCTGCCAAGTCTGTAGTGAGAAGTATTCTGTTGCTATTATTTCTGAATTTTAGGATAGCTAATTCTCGATCTCTTTGTTCTAATCCACCATGAAACATGTCATGGATCAATTCTCTATCTTCTAGTAACTCACTAATATGATCAACAGCTTCTCGGTGATTGCAAAAAATAAGTATTTTTTTGTTACCTAGACTGCAGATCAGTCGAAATAATGCTTTTAACTTATGTTGGCCAGGAGAAATTGTTTTTTTGAAATGTATTGCAGGCTTGTTCTCGGCATCTGCCAAAAAGTCAAGTTTGACCGGATTACGTAATGGAAGAATGTCAGGAAATTGATCCAGATTTGTGGCTGAGGTTAAAATCTTTCGTTCAATAGCATGTGTTGCTGTTGTAATGGTTGCGAGCTGATCCTGAAAGCCTAACTCTAAAGACTTATCAAATTCATCTAAAACCAGTGTATGGATTCCATCTGTCGAAAAATGAAAGCGCTCTAGATGATATATTATCCGACCTGGGGTTCCGATTAATATTGCGGGAGCTTCTTTTAGTGCATTTCTTTCTATCTTGGTGTCGTGACCTCCATAACAGCACAATATTTTATGACCTTTGATGACTGTTTTAACAACAGATTCAATTTGTAAGGCTAACTCTCTGGTAGGTACAACTAATAGCACTTGCACCTGATTTTTTTTGTTTAGAATTAGCTGTTCTATCAAAAGACTAAAAGCTAATGTCTTTCCCGACCCAGTTGGGGAGAGGAGTATAAAATCTCGTTCTGAACTAAATTGAGACAGCGTCTCTTTTTGCATTTTGTTCAGATCTTCGATCTGTAGTCTTTTTAAAAGCATTGTCAATTCCATGCTACAAAGATACTTTTTTCTGATTAATGTATTTTTTTACTAAAACGTTTTATTGTTGCTCTTTGAAATCTTTTTTGGCATAGGTTTTGTGTATTACCTAGTATTCATAATTTAGGTTAATAATTGGTTAGTTAAAAAACCTTCAATCTCCCCGATTGAAGGTTTTTTTATTTGTTTTAGGGTGTTTGCATCACATGGATATTTCATATATAATTTCTATTTTTGAATTATAGAATATGTGTTGTATATTAGTGTTATTAATACACTAAGTGTTAGCTGTGTTTAAGTCATAACCTTATAAAAGAAAATGAGTTTAATTATCGATGTACATGCGCGCCAGATTTTAGATTCGCGCGGGAATCCAACAATTGAAGTTGATGTTACTACACAAAATGGTTTTGTGGGTAGAGCTGCTGTTCCTTCTGGAGCTTCTACAGGTGTCCATGAAGCCGTAGAGTTGCGTGATGGTGATAAAAAGAAATACTTAGGTAAAGGTGTTTTGAAGGCTGTAGAAAATGTTAATACGACAATAGCGCAAGCTTTGGAGGGGGTTGATGTTTTTGAACAGAATGCGATTGACAAGATCATGATTGATCTTGATGGTACTGAAAATAAAGGTAAATTAGGTGCTAATGCTATTCTAGGTGTTTCTTTAGCTGTTGCTAAAGCTGCCGCACAAGAATCTCGTCAGCCATTATACCGCTATATTGGTGGGGTTAATGCAAATACACTACCTATTCCAATGATGAATATCATCAACGGTGGTTCACATTCTGACGCTCCTATAGCTTTTCAAGAGTTTATGATTATGCCAGTTGGTGCTCCTTCGTTCTCAGAAGCATTGCGCTGGGGAACGGAAGTGTTTCATAATCTGAAGAAGATCTTACACGACCGCGGTCTATCTACCGCAGTAGGTGATGAGGGAGGTTTTGCTCCAACGTTTGATGGAACTGAGGATGCTATTGAGACTGTCTTGAAAGCGATTGAATCTGCGGGTTATACACCTGGCTCTGATATATGTTTAGCCTTGGATTGTGCAGCATCTGAATTTTATGTAAACGGTAAATACGATTATACGAAATTTGAAGGTGAAAAAGGTGCAATTCGTAGCTCTGAAGAGCAAGCTACTTATTTAGCAGAATTGTCTGAGAAATATCCGATTATTTCGATTGAAGATGGTATGCAGGAAGATGATTGGGCTGGATGGAAGTTGTTGACCGAAAAAATTGGTGACCGCGTTCAGTTGGTAGGCGACGATTTATTTGTTACAAATACAAAACGTTTGCAACAAGGGATCGATTCGGATACTGCAAATTCTATATTGGTTAAAGTAAATCAAATTGGGTCATTGACTGAAACTATTAACGCGGTAACGCTTGCGCAAAACAGTGGTTATACTTCGGTAATGTCTCACCGTTCGGGCGAAACTGAGGATTTTACAATCGCGGATTTAGCGGTTGCATTGAACTGCGGTCAAATTAAAACAGGTTCTGCTTCACGTTCCGATCGTATGGCAAAATACAATCAATTGTTGCGTATTGAAGAGGAACTTGGCGCAAATGCGAGATTTATTGGAAAGAATTTCAAATACGCTATCAAAAAATAATAGTGTATTTTAGTTGTAAAACAAAAGGAGGCCTCGGTCTCCTTTTGTTTTACAACTAAAATTTTATAAGTTTAAAGGTAAAGTCGAATCATAGTGTTATTTTTGTGTCATGGAAAGAATAGTCTCTTTAGTTAAAAATAGATTCCTTATATCTGGTATTGCCTTTTTAATATGGATGTTTTTCTTTGATCGATACGATGTAGCGACTCAGATAGGCTATCAGCAAGAGCGAAATAAGTTGGAACAAGAGAAAGCTTTCTATTCGTCAGAGACTGAGAATATTGAGAAGGCGATTAAAGACGCTCAATACAATCCCAGTGAAATACAACGTATCGCCCGTGAAAAATATAAAATGAAAAAGGCGAATGAGGATGTGTATGTAATCACTGAGATCGATCCTAAGGATTGATTTTTTAAGGTTCTTACCTATTCTTCTTGATTAATCCCCGATTCTTTAAACCGTCTTTTTCCTTCGTTAGGTCCGAGTAATAACTCCTATATGTATCTTTCTTTACGTTTTGTTCTGTTGTGTCTGACCCTTTTGAGAGGCTAGATAATAGTAGAAACAGTGAGGTTACTATCCAAGCGATTAGATTTTTCATTATTTTTTGTTGTTTCGAGTGTTGTTTGTTCTTGTCAAAAATAGGTTGAATTTGCTGGGTGAAATCTATGTTTTAGACCAGCACTATAAACTTTTCGGTGAAAGTGGGAGTGTGTTCGGTAAAAGGATGTGTTTTGTCCCTCTCAACGAACGATAATAGACTTTAGCTGATAAGAAGAGCGGGCTGGTTATAAAAGATAAAGGAGATTTTAGCAGACTTGAAAGGACTTTAACAAACTTGAGGCGATTTCGGTAGACGGAATGTGTTCCTTCGAAAGGATTCTTAAGACTTGTAAAATAAGAAAGACCAATCGAATGATTGGTCTTTTATCGTACCTAGGGCGGGAATCGAACCCGCACTCCCTTAACGGGAACAGGATTTTAAGTCCTGCGTGTCTACCAGTTCCACCACCTAGGCAACTGAGCGAAAGACGAGATTCGAACTCGCGACCCCAACCTTGGCAAGGTTGTGCTCTACCAACTGAGCTACTTTCGCTTGACGTGCTGCAAAGATAGATAGAAAATTGAAAATGTAAAATTTTTTATTTCATATTGATCTAGCTTTCTTATAAAATGCTCAATCTGTGCGAATTAATTTTTCATGAAATGAAGATTTTACCTGTTGTAGACTGTTTATGTAAGGTTTTTGTTTAATTTTGGGAGCTGAAACAATAAAAGGGGATCTAAAATTTCGATAAACTGACGGGAAGTAACTCGTCGAAAAAACGAAACAAGTTAACGACCTTTAAAGAACAAACCGATCGGTCAGCTGACGGATCATGAAATATTATTTACATATGAAATACTCATATTTAGCGCAGCACATGGCCCCATGAGTATTCCATTCCGATAAACTGACGCAAGGAGCTCGTCGAAGACAATCGGAACAAGTTAGTGACAGATAAAAACAGTTTATACACATATGAAAGAATTCGGTTTACTGATTGTTTTTCTTTTTCGCCTTTCTTCTTCAGTATGGGCGGATACATACCCAGAGGTGGTATTTGATAATAGCCTGGTCAAAGGAAGTTATGCTAAAAGCCGTGTACAATATGCAGGTGCAAGTTGGGTGGAAAATGTAAACGGACATTTATTGGTCTCGGATACCTTGTTTTTTACACCAGGTAATGCCTTATCTCTTCGATATCTATCGGCAATTGAAGGGCACTGGGATGTTAATATACGATACAGTAGACAGAAATATCATTATCGTTTTTCAAATACTGACTACCTAAGTGTTCGGATGTACGTTAAATCTGAATTTACTGGTGTGAAGGATCTACCTAGGTTATATATCAGTCAAAAAAATACGGTGTCTGATACTTTAGATGTGAGTAAATATATAGATGATTTTGAAATAGGTAAATGGGTGCAAATTAAAATACCTACGAAGGATTTTAATATTGTAAATACAGATGAACCGATAAACGGTATACATATGATACAGCATGCTACGTCCAAAGATATTCACCATGTTTTCATAGATCAGATTGAGTTTTTGCCAGGGAAATACTCTGAAGTGAAATTGGGTTCGAAAGCGGTATTGACAGATGCTGTAGCTTACGATAGGATTGTTCATCTGAAATGGCAGCTCCCGTTAACCCCAAGTATACGCTATATTAAAATATATCGATCTGAAGACGGTCAGGTATTCAAGCCGATAGGAATGAGACCCGTGCAAATGCAGTCTAGTCTTGATGTCGTTCCTGTCATCGGGCAAAAGTATTTCTACAAGATTACCTGGATGGATTATAATTACGAAGAATCATTATTTTCCACGATAAAAGAAGCATCTACAAAAAAGTTGGACGATAATGCTCTTCTAGATCTTATTCAGATGGCACATGTCAATTATTTTGTTGAAAATTTTGATATTAATAGCGGAATGTATATGCCGTATCGCTCTAAGGATAAGGCAGTGGTTTCAACTAAGGAGACTGCAAACGCTATTTTAGCATTGCTTATTGGGGCTGAACGGAAATTTATCGCTAAACAGGTTGTTTTAAACCGTATTTCTAAAATTGCTTACTTTTTGTTGAGGTCTCAAAATAAATATGGTGTGTTTCCAGCGTATTTTGATGGGCGAAAGGGACTTCCGGAATATAGACGAGGGTTCTCGTCCTATGACGTTAACGGAACAGCATCGGTTATCGAAGCCTTGTTAATTGCGCGGCAGTATTTTTCAGATGACAACGATACGGAAAAAGATCTTCGAAGTCGAATAACAGCATTGTATGATAGAGTTGATTGGCAAAGGCTGGTAGTTGATGATAAGAGTAATATCCTTCGATCAAAATTAAGCCTGATGGAAGATGAAAAGTCCGGTGGAGCCAATAGTACAACATTATTGTCTGGTACAAATGATGCAATCAATACTTATATACTGGCAATCGGTGCGTCGAAGCACCCTCTTCCTGCATCTGTTTATGCAAATGCGGTTTATAATACTTTTAATACTTATCGCTATGAAGCCTTAGAGGAATTGGATACGGATATATATGCTGATAGTTTAGTTCATGAAGATTTGTCTTCTGGGAGGGCAGAGGTTATTCAGGTCGATTCAGTAACCAAATTTTCCGTTTTGCAGCCTTCTACCAAATTTGGTGTTTACCTACCTATGGGAGAACCTACGGGGAGTTTAATGGATTTATACAAACCTTTTCTTACAATAGAACCAAAGATACTGAACGACTCCATAACAGACTGGAATGAAGTATTGGCATCTTACGTTCATTATGTAAAGCGACGGGATAATGAATTGGGAGTTGGAACTACTGATAGTGATATTTGGGGCTTTTATCAACATAGAGACAGTGTCGGTAACTATAGAATAAATCCTGCAATAGCACCTTCGTCTATTATCGCTGACCCTGAGCTAGGAATAGCATCTTTATTAGCATTGTATGGACAGTATGGACATATTCTGTTTACAGAGTATGGTTTTAGGTCCTGGTTGGATTTGCGGAATAATGACGTTTCTGATGAATATCTAGCGTTAAATCAGGGGGCAATAGCAGTAATGTTGGAAAATGCAAAAACAGGATTTATTTGGGAATTATATAAAGAAATTCCTGAACTTAAGAAGGCCCGAAGAGAATTGTTTTTAAAAGACGAAGAGCAAAATAACTAAATTTTGCTATATTAGTTTAGACTTTGAAGAATTGTATTTTTAGATAGATTGTTATTATATATGAAGAAGATCTTTTTGTTTTCAGTAAGTGCCACGATGTTGTTTTTTGCATCATGTAAGCAACAGCAAATAGCTGTTAATCCTGGTGCAGTAGTTTCAAAAGACGGTACAGACGATGGCTTGAAAAATGTAAAAAGCGAATTTGAGGACGCGTCAAGGACCTCCGAAGGTATTAAGTTCACACTATCATCCGATTTGTTGTTTCCGACTAATTCGTCATACTTGACCGATAAAGCAAAAGTAGAGCTTACCAAATTGTCTAAATTGATGAAGGAAGATAAGACAAAGAAAATAAGGGTAGACGGTTATACTGACGCAACAGGTACAGAAGAATATAATGTTTGGTTGTCCGATAAGAGAGCTGCTTCCGTGAAGAAATATTTAGAGGAAGCTGGCGTGTCCGGTGGACGAATCAGTACAAAAGGATTTGGTCCATCTAAGCCTGTTGGTGATAACAAAACGCCTGAAGGTAGACAAAAAAATAGGAGAGTTGAAGTCACAATTCTAAAGTAAAAGTGTAGTTTTTCTATACCGTGAAGATAAATAGAAAGGTTGTATATCGATTTATACAACCTTTCTATTTAATGGATAGCTGTCTCTTAATCCTACAAAATATATAATTGATCCGATAATGGGGAGAAGAAGCACAAGTAAGATTAATAGGATACGGTCCGTAGTTTTTTGAGAGAAATCTCTTTTGAAGATATCGATTAATGCCAGTACGGCGAAAATTAAAGGAGCTAGACCCGCAATAGCAAATACCGCAAGAAGTACCATCTCTTGTGTGCCTATATTTAAAAAAAGTAAACTATTCATGATTTTTAAGATTTTCTAAGTGTTTCTAAATTTAAAGTTTTTTGAATAAAATACAATTAAATATTTCTTGGCTTTTCATTTCTCTTAAAGAAATGGATGTGGAAATAATGTCGATAATATCTAGTCTTATTTGCCTATTTTTGTTTTGATTAAGGGGGATAGACTATGTATATTATATTTGATACCGAAACAACGGGTTTGCCGAAAAGATGGGATGCGCCGATTACCGATACGGACAATTGGCCTAGATGTATTCAGATTGCTTGGCAGTTGCATGACGAATTAGGTAATTTGGTTGAACATCAGGATTATCTAATAAAGCCAGATGGCTTTGATATTCCTTTCGATTCAGAGAAAATACATGGAATTTCTACAGCTCTGGCAACTGAAAATGGTGTGCCTTTACAGGATGTTCTTGTTAAGTTTAATGAGGCACTCTCTAAAGCTAAATTTGTCGTAGGTCAAAATATCGGGTTCGATATTAATATCATGGGATCTGAGTTTTATCGGTACAGCGTAGACTCGCCCATGGGCAGTATGGCTGTATTGGATACCTGTACTGAGGTGACGGCAAACTTGCTTAAGCTGCCAGGCGGTCGAGGCGGACGTTTTAAGTTGCCTAATCTTACAGAGCTTCACTCCTTTCTTTTCGGAGTACCTTTTGCCGAGGCGCACAATGCGACTGCCGACGTAGAAGCTACCACTAGATGTTTCTTTGAATTAATACGTCAAGAGGTTTTTACAGCGGAAGACTTACAAGTTGATACGGGGTATTTTGTAGACTTTAAGCAACATAATCCTGCCGTAATTTCTACGGTTGGGCTTAAACATATTAATCTTAAAGCGGCGTCTGACGCTATCCGTGCACGAGATAAATCCGGGCAAGAAATTGTTATCGATGAGGAAAGTCTTGAGGCACTAGAGGATGCAGCATTCGCACACCTGCACAATCACTCTCAATTTTCAGTTTTACAATCTACGATTTCTATTGGTGATCTAGTGTCAGCCGCTGCAAAATATAATATGCCCGCCGTTGCGCTGACTGATCATGGGAATATGATGGGAGCTTTTCACTTTGTGAGTAAGGTGTTGGGACATAATAAAGATATCGAAGCAAAGCAGAAAGAAGAAATTGAGGCTGGCCTAACACCTACAGGGCAAATTATTAAGCCTATTGTTGGCTGTGAATTTTTTGTTTGTGAGAATAGGAAGGATAAAAGCAGAAAAGACAACGGTTACCAGGTTGTGTTTTTGGCAAAGAATAAAAAGGGATATCATAATCTGGCCAAGATGGCGTCAGCAGCCTATACGGAAGGTTTTTATTATGTTCCGAGGATTGATAAGAGTATTGTAGAAAAATATAAGGAAGATCTGATCGTTCTATCAGGAAACCTTCAGGGGGAGGTGCCGAATAAGGTCCTAAATGTGGGTGAGAATCAAGCCGAAGAAGCATTGATATGGTGGAAAGAGCAGTTTGGTGATGATTTTTATATCGAGGTGATGCGACATGGTCAAGAAGATGAAGATCGTGTTAACGAGACTTTGGTTCGTTTATCTCGCAAGCATGAGGTGAAATTGGTGGCAAGTAATAATACATACTATGTAAATAAGGTTGATGCCCATGCGCATGATATTTTACTGTGTGTAAAAGACGGGGAAAAACTTTCTACTCCAAAAGGTCGAGGTAGGGGATTTCGTTTTGGTATGCCTAACCAAGAATATTATTTTAAATCTTCTGAAGAGATGAAAAAGGCTTTTGCTAATCTGCCAGAAGCCATTTTGACCATTCAGGAAATTTTGGATAAAGTCGAAATATTTTCGCTTAATCGCGACGTACTCTTACCTAAGTTCGAAATCCCTGAAGAGTTTCAACATGCGGAAGATGAAGCGGATGGTGGTAAACGGGGGGAGAATGCGCTGTTAAGACATTTAACTTACGTTGGGGCTAGCAAAAGGTATAAGGAAATTGATGAGGTGGTAACTGAACGTTTGGATTTTGAATTGGCTACCATTGAACGTACCGGTTATCCAGGTTATTTCTTGATCGTCCAGGATTTTATCGCGGAAGCTCGTAAAATGGGCGTGTCTGTAGGTCCGGGACGTGGATCGGCTGCGGGCTCTGCTGTAGCTTATTGTTTGGGTATTACGAATCTAGATCCTATTCAATATGATTTGCTATTTGAACGGTTCTTAAATCCTGACCGTGTATCCATGCCGGATATTGATATCGATTTTGATGACGAGGGGCGTGGCCGTGTCATGCAATATGTAATTGACAAGTATGGGGCATCTCAGGTGGCGCAGATTATTACCTATGGGACTATGGCCGCTAAATCTTCGATTAAAGATACGGCCCGTGTTTTGGATCTACCACTGTCGGACGCCAACGAGATTGCTAAATTAATTCCAAACCTGAAACTAAGTAAGATTTTCAATCTGGAAGAGAAGGCACTCAAAGAAGTGCTGCGCACCGAGGAGCTTGATGCGGTCAATCGTCTGAAGTCTTTGGCTGACGGCGCAGGACTGGAGGCTGAGACAATCAAACAAGCTAGGGTACTTGAGGGGTCTATGCGTAATACAGGGATTCATGCTTGTGGTGTTATTATTACGCCTGATGATATAACCAACTTTGTTCCTGTTTCTTTAGCGAAGGACTCGGATTTGTATGTCACTCAGTTTGATAACTCGGTTGTAGAAAGCGCAGGACTGCTCAAAATGGACTTTTTGGGGTTAAAGACATTAACGCTGATAAAAGATACTGTCACCAATGTAAAACTGAGACATGGGGTAGAGTTGGATCCAGATGAATTTCCTATTGATGATGAGTTGACATATGAGCTGTTCCAGCGTGGAGAGACTATTGGTGTATTCCAATATGAATCTCCGGGTATGCAGAAATATATGAAGGAGCTAAAGCCGACGGTCTTTGCGGATTTGATTGCGATGAATGCGTTATATAGACCCGGACCAATGGAATATATACCTTCCTTCATTAAGCGGAAACACGGAATAGAACCTATTGTCTATGATTTGGATGCCTGCGAAGAGTATTTAAAAGAGACTTATGGGATTACCGTGTATCAGGAGCAGGTAATGCTTTTATCGCAGAAGTTAGCTGGGTTTTCTAAAGGTGATGCCGATGTACTGCGTAAGGCAATGGGTAAGAAGCAGAAGGCTGTACTTGATAAAATGAAACCAAAGTTTGTCGAACAAGCGGTGGAAAAGGGACATAGTGCTAAAGTGCTTGAGAAGATCTGGACCGACTGGGAGGCTTTTGCGAGTTACGCATTTAACAAATCTCACTCTACATGTTATGCTTGGGTAGCTTATCAGACGGCTTATTTAAAAGCTAACTATCCCGCAGAATACATGGCTGCTGTGCTCTCTAATAACATGAATGATATTAAGCAGGTTACTTTCTTTATGGAGGAATGTAAGCGGATGGGACTATTGGTATTAGGTCCGGATGTCAATGAATCACATTATAAGTTTACTGTAAACGAGAAAGGAGCTATTCGGTTTGGTATAGGGGCTGTTAAAGGAGTTGGTGCTGGGGCTGTGGACACGATTGTGCAGACACGTAGTGAAGGACCTTATAAATCTATATTTGATTTTGCAAAGCGAATTGATTTGCGCTCTGCCAATAAGAAAGCTTTTGAAAGTCTGGTGCATGCCGGCGGTTTTGACAGTTTTACCGATACACATCGTGCACAGTATTTTTATAAGGATGGTGACAATAGTACTGGAATAGAAAAGGCTATTAAGTTTGGGCAACGATTTAAGGAAAATGAACTATCGGCACAGGCCAGTTTGTTTGGCGGCGGCGCTGCTGCTGATTTGCCTGAACCTGTTCTGGCTCCGTGTACGCCATGGGGACTGATTGAAAAATTGAAGTATGAGAAGGATGTGATTGGTATTTATCTAACGAGTCATCCTCTTGACAATTATAAGTTTGAGATTCAGTATTTCTGTAGTAATACCGTCAGAGATCTACAATTGATTAATAAAGTTAAAGCTTCGGAAGTAGAGGAAGATGTATTGTTAGATTTCAATAGAATCAAAAATAAGGAGGCTGTTGTTGGTGGGATTATAGCCAATGCTGCTCACCGGGTTTCTAAAAACGGTAAGCCTTTTGGTTCTTTTGTGATAGAAGATTATTCAGATTCTTATGAAATAGCTGTTTTTGGAGAGGACTATGTTAAGTTCAAAGGTTATTTTCAGGATGGTTATTTTGTACAAATCCGAGGATTAGTACAAGAGCGTTTTAAACAGGTGGGAAATTGGGGCTTTGAGATTAAAAACATTCAATTGCTCTCTGAGCTACGGGACAAGTTAGCAAAGAGTTTTACGATACAGATCGCTTTGCAACAGCTCAATGAAGAGATGATTCGTATGATTGATGGACTTGTCAATGCAACGGTTGAAGAAGGGGAGGTGCCTAATTGTAGTTTGAAATTTACTGTCATGGATTTGCAGGAAGGGTTTCTTGTCGAGATGCCTGCCAAAACAACTAAAATAAAGTTGACAAACGAGTTGATAGATGAGTTGGATAAAATGGAAGGTGTCAAATATAAATTAAATTGATAAGGTATAGATATTTATTACAATACGATTAGAGTACAATTGTGGCCAATTGATTATATTTGTATTAAATTATAAAAAAAGGATATTATTATGGCATTAGAAATTACAGATAGCAACTTTGAAGAGCTTGTTTTGAAAGCGGATAAACCTGTATTGATCGATTTTTGGGCTGAATGGTGTGGCCCGTGTCGTATGGTAGGTCCAATCGTTGATGAGATCGCTAAAGAATATGATGGTAAGGCTGTTGTTGGTAAAGTAAACGTAGACAATAACCCAGAGATATCGGTTCGTTTCGGTATCAGAAATATTCCTGCATTATTGTATTTTAAAAATGGTGAAATTGTAGATAAGCAGGTTGGAGCAGTTCCAAAATCAGTACTAGCTGAAAAATTGGATAAGCAATTATAAAATTATCTCTAAAATATTTAGGAAAAAGCATTCAGAAATGAGTGCTTTTTTGTTTTTTGGACTTTCTTAACCTACATTAAGTTTTGGGATTGACAACCGCATTATCTTTGTAGTATAAACTTAAGGAGGTAATATAAATGAAAACTGTAGAAAATATTTTTAACCCAAAGCCAGCCCATTTCGTAGGAGATGGATTTAGAGTTCATAATTTTATTCCAAGTTATGCTCCGATGTCAAGGATGAGTCCATTTATTATGTTGGACTATAATTCAACATATAATTTTCCGCCAAGTGCCATCCCTAAAGGTGTAGGTGTGCATCCACATAGAGGTTTTGAAACGGTGACTATAGCCTACAAAGGACGTGTAGAGCATGGGGATAGTTCTGGAGGAGGAGGTGTAATAGGTGAAGGGGACGTACAGTGGATGACAGCGGCCTCTGGTGTATTGCATAAGGAATTTCACGAAACAGAATGGAGTAAAACAGGGGGGGATTTTCAGATTGTACAGCTTTGGGTAAATTTACCAGCCAAAGACAAAATGAGTGCGCCTAAATACCAGGCGTTGGTACATGCAGATATACCTAAGGTAGAATTGGAAAAAAATGCAGGGATAATTGAAGTGATATCCGGAGAATATAATGGTACTAAAGGGGGAGCGTCTACCTTTACACCTTTGCACTTAATGAATGCTAAGCTTAATAAGGGAGCTGTTGTCGAATTTGATTTTCCAGCCCATTTCAATACAGCATTGTTGGTTATCTCAGGTAATGTTACTGTGAATGATACGTTTAAAGCTGCTACAGATAAAATGGTTCTATTTTATAACGATGGGGATAAATTCACTGTTAACGCGGATGATGATGCTATCGTTCTGGTCTTAAGTGGGGAGCCTATTGATGAACCAATTGCATCTTACGGTCCGTTTGTAATGAATACAATGGAAGAAATACAGCAGGCCTTTGAAGACTTCAATACAGGCAAATTTGGAAATTTGGAATAAATAAAAAAGAGCGGGTATACCCGCTCTTTTTTATTTTACCTTATACATTTCTTCGCGCTGTGCTTGTACAGCTTCTGAATTGATGTATTCGTCATAGGTCATCAGCTTGTCTATGATTCCATTGGGTGTTAATTCAATAATACGATTTGCGACTGTTTCTGTTAATTCATGATCTCGAGATGTAAACAACATTGAGCCTTTGAAATCTTTCATACCGTTGTTTAATGCTGTAATGGATTCGAGATCCAAGTGGTTTGTCGGTTCATCGAAGATTAGAAAGTTTGCACCTTGTAACATCATTTTGGAAAACATACAACGCATTTTTTCTCCTCCAGATAGAACAGATACTTTTTTCATAACCTCTTCGCCAGAAAATAACATTTTACCTAAGAAACCGCGTATAAACTGCTCATCTGCATCTGGATTGGATGTGTAGCCTCTTAACCAATCTACAAGATTGTCAGATACACCGTCAAAATAGGATGAGTTGTCCATTGGCATATCTGCAGGAGTGATGGTAATTCCCCATTTGATATCCCCTTGGTAATCTGTATCACGACCGGAGATAATATCATAGAATGCCGAAGTAACTAAGGAATTGGCTCCTAATACGGCTATTTTATCACCTTTATTGATCATGAAAGTAATGTCTTTGAAGAAAACTTCGCCATTTACTGTCTTGCTCAATCCTTCTACATGCAACGTTTGATCTCCAGGTTCTCTATTCATCGTGTTGAACATGATAGCAGGATATTTACGATTCGAAGGTTGGATTTCATCAATATTGATTTTATCTAAAGCCTTTTTACGTGATGTAGCTTGTTTTGATTTTGAAGCATTTGCTGAGAAGCGACGAATAAATTCTTGAAGTTCTTTTACCTTATCTTCTGTTTTCTTATTCTGATCTGCTCGTTGTTTTAAGGCTAGTTGTGAAGATTCGTACCAAAAAGAGTAAGCACCAGTATAGATCGTCATCTTTCCAAAATCTATATCAACAGTATGTGTACATACAGCATCCAAGAAGTGACGGTCATGGGAAACGACTAGTACGATCGCTTCGTAAGAAGCTAAAAAGTCTTCTAACCAAGCAATAGTCTTAATGTCCAAGTCGTTGGTAGGCTCATCGAGAATTAAAATGTCAGGTTTTCCAAATAAGGCTTGTGCTAATAAGACACGAACTTTTTGATTACCATCTATTTCTGAGACTAACTTATAATGGAATTCTTCTTTAATACCTAAACTGCTTAAAAGGGTAGCGGCATTGGACTCTGCGTTCCATCCGTCCATTTCAGCAAATAAGCTCTCTAGTTCTCCTGCACGCTCACCATCTGCATCAGAGAAGTCTTCTTTCATGTAGATAGCGTCTTTCTCTTTCATGATTTTGTACAGTTCTTGATTTCCCATCATTACAGTTTCTAAAACTGTAAATTCGTCGAAAGCATAGTGATCTTGACTTAAGACCGACATTCTATCTCCAGGAGTAAAAGAAACAGATCCTGTGGTTTGATCCACCTCTCCAGAGATGATCTTTAAAAACGTGGATTTACCCGCACCGTTAGCACCGATAATGCCATAACAGTTTCCAGGAGTGAATTTTAAATTGACATCCTCGAATAGCACACGTTTGCCAAAACGAAGGGATAGATTGGATACATTAATCATGGCGCAAAGATAAGGTTTATTTTATTTACCAACCTTATTTTATACCAAATTCGGTTGTGATGGTTCGTTTGAATTCAATCACTTCGGGTGCGATTTTAAACCCTTGTCCTCCAAAACCTTTGTTGTACGTATCTATGCGTTCGCCACTGCTGTAACCTGTGGCATCGGTACCTGATCCGTCATTGGATAGGAATAGAAGTTTTCCTAATTTGACATCGGCTCTATCGGCAATTTTATTTGCAGATTTTAATGCATCGTCATAGGCGATCAGGTCAGCTTCTCTAAGGATGCTGTCAGCCTTAGAATGATTAAATTGAATCTGAGCGATGCTACTTATTTTTGTGTCCAATAATTTCGCGGTTAGTTCCGTGAACTTATTCAAATCATGTAGGACGAAATCTATGGTTTGTTGAGCTTGAAATCCCACAAATTTGTAATTGCTACCCACATATTGGTAGTCTTTGTTGGCCGATATACTACTGGTCTTGATATCCTGTTCTTTATTTCCAAAACTTTCAAGTATACGCATTACAGTATCTACAGTTGCTTGTGTCTCTCGAACGGCATCTACCATTTTTGGTTTTGAAAAACTAGCGTTGATGGTTAATGTAACTTGGTCAGGCATTACGCGGATTTTTCCTTCGCCACTGACTCGGATACGGTTCTGATTTTCCGTATTACTGTTACTACAGGAAATAAATGTAGCCGCTGCAAAAATACATGTAATCAAAAGGGAAAGTGATTTGAATTGTTTTGCCATAATTTTGTGTTTAAATAAGGATGAAGCTAGGCAATAATTTCCATAAATAATTTTACAGATTATACTTGATGTTTTTTTTGTGCACTTTGCTGGGGAATCGCTCCGCATACTGTAAAACCAGCGTATTCATATAATAGTTGCTTATACATTTGTCTTTCTCAGAAATAATATCTTCAATTTCAGTGTTTTGATTGTCGATAGTAATAAAGCCAAAGGCAGCGAGCTGATCGTCTTTAAAATAGATATAAGATTTTTCGTCTAGACACCTTCCCTGATCTATTAATAAAAAAGTATTGCGTTGTAGAATCACGGAATCTAATGCTTGATTTACTTGATCATTATATTCTTTTACAGCGACAATATTGGTGTAATCTACTGCTATTTTTTGCTCCGGACGTACGGAGTAGAAATAACAGAGTTTTGGGGAGAGCTGATATTCATTCATTAATTTTAGAAGCAGTTGATTGGCTTCTGTTGCGCGCTCAAAATATTGTATTGCTTTGGCTTGCTTGTTAAATGTCGAAACTAATAAACGTTTGTAGCCTTTTTGGTCTTCATATTCAAAGAGGCCGAATTTGGGTTCAAACTTCTTCAACGCTTGATTATGTATTGGCCAATGTTGCTTTATCATTTTACACTCCATGAGTAGTGCCATTAATTCGGTTCCACTCTCTTGATAGTCAATACGGTAAACGTCGTTAATAAACGATTGTCTTTTTTGAGAGGTGTTATTACCGCTAAAGTGAGTTAGGACTCTCTTTTTTATGTTGACCGCCTTGCCGACATAGACTATTTTGTCGCTTTTATTTTTGAAAAGGTAAATGCCGGCAGATTCTGGCAATCTTAAAAAATCTTCTTGATTGATATGCGTGGGTAATCTATGTTCTTTTGTGTTTTTTAGTGTTGTTGCAATAATCGACTCGGTATCGTTTTTTAGAAGTCTTTCGAATAGTGTGACCGTCGCCTCAACATCTCCCATTGCACGGTGACGGTGGTGGATCGGTATCTCTAGATTTTGACATAGTTTGCCTAGGCTGTAGGAAGCTAGATTAGGAAATATTTTGCGTGATAGACGAACTGTACAAAGTTTTGGAGCCTTCCAGTCATAACCAGCTTTCTTGAGTTCTTGATTTATAAAAGAATAGTCGAAATTAACGTTATGTGCAACGAATACACGCTTTTGTAAGATGGCGTAAACTGTTTTTGCAATATCGTTAAAGGAAGGAGCATGAGCGACCATGTCGTTATCTATTCCAGTTAGTGTTTGAATATGATAGGGAATGATGGTTCCGGGATTCACTAAGGTTTCAAATTTCTCTAAGACATGTTCTCCATTGTGTACTATAATAGCGATTTCTGTAATTCCATTATCCCCTGCATAAGAGCCAGTGGTCTCTATATCCACGATTGCATATTCCATATTTCAAAAATACTAATTATATTAGTTGGTAGTGAGCGGATTTTTATTAATTTTATTGTAATGAAAAAACTTATAACACTATTTGTTGTCGCAGGTCTGTTTTGGGGCAGCCTTTTTGCTCAAGGTCAGGGTAATAGCTTCTATAAGCTGCCGGTCTATGGTAAGTATTTTGAAACAGTAGAACAGTTTCATCGGGTCGACACAGTAAAATATAGAGGTATGCCTGCAGCTGTAAAAAAGCTGTATACGAATAGTGCAGGATTGTTTGTCACTTTTAAATCTAACACTACTGAATTATATGCAAAGTGGTGTACCACAGAAAAAAAAGTAGGACTTAATCTTACCGCTATAGCAAATAAGGGATTAGATGTCTACATCAAAAATGAAAAAGGGAAATGGCAATATGCGGGTTCCAAAGGGACAATTGAATCTTGCGACGAATCTCTTGTTTTAGAAAACTTGGGTAATAGGGAAAAGGAATTTTTAGTTTACCTTCCTCTGTATGATGAAACTAAATCTTTAGAAATAGGAGTAAAGGAGGGTTCTAGCTTTACCAACTTGCCTAATCCTTTTAAACGTAATATCGTTGTGTACGGGTCTAGTATTGTTCATGGAGCTTCGGCTAGTCGCCCAGGGATGGCCTATCCTGCGATTATGTCAAGACGTACCGGATTTAATTTTTTAAATTTTGGTGTGAGTGGTAGTGCTAAAATGGAAAAAGAGGTTGCACATATGTTAGGAGACACAAATCCTGATTTGTTTATTTTAGATTGTGTACCAAATTCTTCGCCAGAACAGGTTAGTGAGCGGACAGCGTATTTGGTTTCTTACTTACGTGAAAAGCATCCAAATACTCCAATCATTATGATTCCATCAGTGGTGAGGGAGCTTAGTCATTTTAATCAAAACTGGGCTAAACGTAATGAACAACAAAACAGCAACTGGAAAATAGAATTTGATAAGCTTATAACCAAAGGGATGAAATCTCTTTATTATCTTGATACTGACTATCTATTGGGGGATGATCATGAAGGAACTACCGATGGCACACATCCTAGCGATTTAGGTTTCATGCGCATGGTAGAGAAAATTGAGCCTTTTGTACTCGATGTCATGAAGAAACATAAGATCAATTAATAAAAAAAGGCCGAAGTAACTCTACTTCGGCCTTTTTTATATAGAAAAACTATTAAAACTCCCTTCTACCTGGATATTCTTGAAGTGCTTTTTCTAAGCAGATTAAAGCACGTTTTAAATCATCTTGATTTAGGACATAGGCTAGACGAACTTCATTTAATCCAAGTCCAACGGTACTGTAAAACCCTGTTGCAGGCGCCATCATGACTGTTTCGTTTTCGTAAGAGAATTTTTCCAACATCCATTGACAAAACTTATCTGCATTGTCAATTGGTAATTTTGCTACAACGTAAAATGCACCACCTGGATTAGGACAGAATACGCCATCAATTTTATTTAAGCCTTTTACTAATGTATTTCTACGGGCTGTATATTCCTTTGAAACGGCTTCAAAATAGGAATCAGGGGTGTCTACTGCGGCCTCTCCGGCAATTTGACCTTCTAATGAGGGACTGAGACGAGCTTGTGCAAATTTTAAAGCAGTCTGATAAAGACCTTTGTTTTTGGTAATCAAGCAACCGATACGGGCTCCGCAGGCAGAATAACGCTTTGATACGGTGTCTAAAACAACAACATTATTTTCAAGTCCCTCTAAGTGCATAGGGGAAATAAATTCACGACCGTCGTAGCAGAATTCTCTATATGCTTCGTCAGAGAAGAGGTATAAATCGTGCTTGATACAGATGGCCTTTAACGCTTCTAGTTCTTCACGTGAATAAAGATATCCTGTTGGATTGTTTGGGTTGCATATCGCAATAGCTTTTGTCTTTTCGGTAATAACCTTTTCGAAATCAGCGATAGAGGGCAATGCAAAACCATTTTCTATATGAGATACTATCGGTTTTATTACTATATCTGAAGAACAGGCAAACCCGTTATAGTTCGCGTAAAAAGGTTCTGGAATAATAATTTCCTCTCCCGGGTTAAGACAAGCTTGCATGGCTATTGTAATAGCTTCGGACCCCCCATTTGTGACAAGAATATCGGTAGGTTGTATGTTGTACTCTAGTTTATTGTAATATTCTGCTAGCTTATTACGATAGGACGCTGTTCCTTCTGATGGAGTGTATGCCCATACTTTAAAGTCTATGTTTTTTAAAGCATCTAACATTATCTCCGGTGTTTGGATATCAGGTTGTCCAATATTTAGATGATATATTTTCTTTCCTTCCTTTTTTGCGTGATCTGCAAAAGGGGTAAGTTTTCGTATTGGAGAAGCTGGCATATCCATGCCTTTTTGTGATATCTTTGGCATATAACTATAGTTTAATGTATTAAAATGGTGTACAAAGATACAAAAAGAGAGGGTATAAAAAAGCCGTAACGATTTCGATCTGTTACGGCTTTCTATATGCTTTTTAGTTTCTTTTTTTATTCAACGTTACCTTTTACAGTTAAAGTCTTTACGGGCGTCTTCGTGTTTGATTTAACAGTAAAAGATTTCGTAAAGGGACCCTTAGTAGCTGCATTGTATGTAACTTTGATCTTGCCAGAATCACCTGGTTTTATCGGAGCTTTTGAAAAATCAGCTACAGAACATCCACAAGATGGAGCGACTTCAGATACAATAATCGGAGCGTCTCCTGTATTATTGAATACGAATTCGTAGCTCGCAGGCTTATTAAAAGGTATAGTCCCGAAATCGTGTGTCTCTTTCTCAAATTTGAATTCTCCAACGGCGACAGCCATCGCTGATAATGAGATGAAAGCAATTAAGACTGTTGCTATATTTAATAACTTTTTCATATTTTTTAATTATATAGTTTTGTACGCTAAATATTCTTAACTCTCTTCAATAGATATGCCAAAAGTAATTGTTTTATTTTAAGATAATTTGATAGCGGCCTTTAACAACAATATTTTTACATTAAATGTTTGTATCGGACTACAATATCGTATTTCTGGTTTAAATTATGCCTTCTTTTAATAAGTCTTGGATATGTATTATACCAGAGTATTTACCATTTTGTGTTATTAATAATTGAGAAATGTTATTTTCTCTCATTTTATGCAAAGCATTCGCAGCAAGTTCTTTTACTTCAATTTCTTTTGGTTTTTTAGACATGATGTCGGCAGCCTTTAGCCCGGAAATATCGTCGTGTTTTTCCAACATTCTCCGGATATCACCATCCGTAATAATACCTACTATTTGTTCGTTATCAATAACTGCTGTTGCACCTAAGCGATATTTTGTAATGGTTATTATCAGTTGTTTTATAGAATCCTCTTTATGTACAAAGGGTTTCGCATTGAGGTTAGACACGTCACCAACCTTAAGATAAAGTTGTTTGCCAAGAGCTCCCCCCGGATGGAATTTGGCAAAGTCCCGGTCTGTAAATTGTCTTGCGGTCTGTAGGCATACGGCTAATGCATCGCCCATTGCTAGTTGGGCAGTTGTGCTTGTGGTGGGAGCTAGATTATTTGGACATGCTTCTTTTTCTACGGTGGTGTCTAGCACATAGTCTGACTGTTCTGCAAGGTATGATTTTGTATTTCCTACAAGGCCGACAAGTTTGTTTTGTGTTTGTTTGAGAAAAGGAATTAAAACTTTTATTTCGGGAGTATTTCCGCTTTTAGAGATTGCGATGATTAAGTCATCTTTTTGTATTATTCCTAAGTCCCCATGTATGGCGTCTGCAGCATGCATAAAGATTGATGGTGTTCCTGTAGAGTTTAGTGTAGCAACAATTTTTTGGGCGATGATAGCACTCTTTCCAATACCAGTTAGAATTACTCTTCCACGAAGATTTAGAATAAGGTGTATTACCTGCACAAAATCATCATTAATTTTGGTTGCTAAATTCAGCAGGGCTTGAGCTTCAAGCTCTAGTACTGCGATGGCCTCTTTTTTTATTTCTGAATTGCTTTTCACGGAAAATCTCCTTATTTTTATAATACAATTCACAAAAATAAGTTATTTAAATTTTAGATAGGTGACCACCTTCTAATTTTGTAGCTGCGCAGATGGAAATAGAAAAATCTTTGTACGATAATCTCCAAGAATTCTTTGGTTTTGATACATTTAAAGGGGATCAAGAAGCCATTATTACGAATGTTTTAAATAGGAAAGATACCTTTGTCATCATGCCCACTGGAGGGGGCAAGTCAATTTGCTATCAATTACCCGCATTGATGAGCAATGGTACAGCCATAGTAATATCGCCGTTGATTGCCTTGATGAAGAATCAGGTGGATCAACTACGGGCTTTTGGAGGAACGGATAGTATCGCACACTTTCTAAATTCTTCCCTTACAAAAGGAGAGATTACGAAAGTAAAAAGCGATGTTACTGAAGGTAAGACAAAGTTGCTTTACGTGGCACCTGAATCATTGTCTAAGGAAGATAATGTGCAGTTTTTGAAAAATATTAGGGTCTCCTTCGTAGCAGTAGATGAAGCCCATTGTATTTCGGAGTGGGGACATGATTTTCGCCCAGAATACCGTAAAATACGTTCGATTATTAATGGAATAGGAGAGAATATCCCAATTATTGCATTGACAGCGACCGCTACTCCTAAAGTGCAGTCTGATATCCGGAAGAACTTGCAGATGAATGATGCGACCCTGTTTAAATCATCATTCAATCGTTCTAATCTATTTTATGAAGTAAGAACCAAAAAGAATGTCGTAAAAGAGATCGTTAAATTTATTCGGGGAAATGCCGGTAAGACCGGGATCATATACTGTTTGAGTCGGAAGAAGGTTGAAGAGATTGCAGAAGTATTAAATATTAACGGAATTAAAGCTCTTCCATACCATGCGGGGTTGGATGCTAAGACCCGTGCTGATACGCAAGACAAATTCCTTATGGAAGATGTTGAAGTAATCGTCGCTACGATAGCTTTTGGGATGGGGATCGATAAACCTGATGTACGTTATGTCATTCATCACGATATTCCAAAGTCTATGGAAGGGTATTACCAGGAGACAGGACGTGCTGGCCGCGACGGAGGTGAAGGGGTATGTGTATCGTTCTATTCGAAGAAAGATGTCGAGAAACTGACAAAATTCATGAAAGATAAGCCTGTATCTGAACGTGAAATAGGTACACAGATTCTTAAAGAAGTTATTGATTACTCCGAGTCTTCTGTTTGTCGACGTAAGCAAATATTACACTATTTTGGTGAAAAATTTGACGAGACGGGGTGTAATAGCATGTGTGATAACTGTCGTGCGCAGAAGACATATTTTGATGCTGAAGCAGATTTGATAAAAATGTTGAATTTTATCAAAGAAGAAGGTGATAAATTTGATGACCATCATATTATTAATGTGTTTTTAGGACAGAATAATCAACCGATTTCTTCATATAAACACGATGACCATAAACTATTTGGTTCCGGTAAAGAACAAGGTGTTAACTATTGGAATTCACTTATTCGACAAGGAGAACTTGCAGACTTTATAAAGAAAGATATCGATCATTATGGGCTGCTCGCTCTGACGGAAGATGGCAAACGTTATCTAAATAATCCATATGCTATTAGATTTATCTTGAATAGACCTATGGAGGCGGCTGATGAGGACGGTTCTGAAGAACCAAAACAATCCTCAGGAGCTCTTGATGCCGATCTGTTGGCGATGTTGAAGGATCTGCGTAAGAAAATTGCGAAACAGAAGTCTCTTCCTCCATTTGTTATTTTTCAGGATCCATCTTTGGAAGAGATGTGTACACTCTACCCCATAACAATGGACGAGATGAAGCAAGTACACGGAGTCGGTGCAGGCAAAGCGGTGAAGTTTGGAGCTTCTTTTGTAGAGTTAATTAAGAATTATGTAGAAGATAAAGGAATCGATAGACCACAAGATTTAATTGTCAAGAGCACTGCAAACAAATCGGCATTGAAAGTAAGTATTATTCAGAATATTGACCGAAAAATAGGTTTAGAAGATATTGCTTCATCTAAAGGGATTACCTATGAGGATTTGCTTAAGGAAGTCGAATCTATTGTATATTCCGGAACGAAACTCAATATTGGCTATTTTGTAGATGAAATGATTGATCAAGATAGACAGGATGAGGTATATGATTATTTTAAATCAGCGGAGGTTGACTCTATCAAAGATGCGTTGTCTGAATTAGGAGAGGTAGACTATACGTATGAGGATATTCAACTTATGCGGATAAAATTTATATCAGAATTAGGAAATTAAGAAAAAGATGATTGATAAATATTTGCCAGAGATTAAAAATGGTGGTTCCAAGCAATTCTTTTTGATGGCTGGACCTTGTGCAATTGAAGGAGAGGAAATTGCGCTTCGAATAGCAGAGCGGATTATTCGGATCACAGATTCTTTGAATATTCCCTTTATTTTCAAAGGGTCTTATAGAAAGGCAAATCGTTCAAGGATTGATTCCTTCACAGGGATAGGAGACGAAAAGGCTCTCAAGATTTTAGAGAAGGTGGGGCGAGAGTTTGGGGTACCTACGGTGACAGATATTCATGAGAGTCATGAGGCTGCGATGGCTGCAGCTTATGTTGATGTGTTACAGATTCCGGCATTTTTATGTAGACAGACGGAATTGTTAGCCGCAGCAGCTGAGACTGGAAAAGTGGTTAACATTAAGAAAGGACAGTTTTTATCTGCGGAGTCAATGGCATTTGCTGTTGATAAAGTCAAAGATTCTGGCAATGATAAGGTGATCCTGACGGATAGAGGAAACTCTTTTGGGTACCAGGATTTGATAGTAGATTTTAGAGGTATCCCTGTGATGCGTTCTTTTCAAGTACCTACGGTAATGGATTGTACGCACTCTTTGCAACAACCTAACCAGACGACAGGGGTAACTGGGGGGAAACCGGCTTTAATCGAGACCATTGCTAAAGCTGCTATTGCAGTGGGGGCCGATGGTCTTTTTATTGAGACGCATCCTGATCCTGCAAATGCAAAGTCTGATGGTGCAAATATGCTGCACTTAGATTTGCTTGAGGGACTGATGCAAAAACTTACACGCCTACGTGAGGCTGTCATATAAGGATAAATAATAACGTGATATTTCCGTTTTGGTGTTAAAATTTTAAACAATTAGGGCGTTTTAAAGAACGCCTTTGTTGTATAGTTTACTTTTGGCTTTTTTGGAATATTTTTCAAGTTTCTCCTAAAAAATGCCTTTATTTACAGAATAAATGACAATTATAACAGCTATCCTTAATTAATGGAACATCTTATTTCTACTATTTCAAGTTATGTTTGGAGCGATTTTTTTATTTACCTCTGCTTGTCGATAGGCCTTTATTTCTCTTTACGGACGGGATTTCTCCAAGTTCGGTACTTAAAAGATATGGTTAATCTTCTTTTTAAAAAGAAGAAGTCAGATGAAGGGATATCTTCATTTCAAGCTTTTGCCTTGGCTATTTCTGGACGTGTAGGTACAGGTAACATCGTTGGAGTGGCTACAGCAATATTTATGGGAGGCCCAGGTGCTGTTTTTTGGATGTGGGCAATCGCCTTTTTGGGATCGGCCTCTGCGTTCGTAGAATCAGCACTGGCCCAGGTTTATAAGCAAAAAGAAGGTGGAGAGTTTAGAGGCGGACCAGCTTATTATATAGAAAAGGGATTGGGTGTAAAATGGTATGCGGTTTTATTTGCAGTGATAACTATTGTGAGTACTGGGTTTCTACTCCCAGGGGTTCAGAGTAATGCGATTAATGGCACGATAACAAATGCGTTTGACTATTCTAACAGTGTAATTTCTTTAGGTAATTTTGATATGACTATAAGTTGGGTTGGGATTGTAGTTGTACTATTGCTTACAGTTATTATTATAGGCGGAGTAAAGCGGCTGGGACAAGCCTCCGAGTTTATTGTACCCTTTATGGCTGGTGCCTATATCCTAATGGCTTTGATTATCATTGGGATGAATTTTACACAGATTCCGGCCGTTTTTAAACTTATTTTTACTTCAGCATTCAGTATGGATGCAACATTTGGGGGGGTGGTTGGAATGGCTATAGCCTGGGGGGTTAAACGAGGGATTTATTCAAATGAAGCAGGTCAAGGGACCGCTCCTCATGCGGCAGCTGCTGCGGATGTGCGACATCCTGCTCAACAGGGATTGGTGCAGGCATTCTCTGTATATGTAGATACACTCTTCGTCTGTACAGCGACTGCTTTGATGATCTTGTTTACCGGTATGTACAATGTTGCTGAGGGATTTGATCAGTCTGGCCATGCAATCTCTTTATTGAAAGAGAATATTCCAGGGATAGCTGCCGATGGATTTACACAGGCGGCAGTCTCACACCACTTTCCAGGATTTGGTAATCAGTTCGTGGCGATAGCTTTGTTCTTCTTTGCTTTCACTACGATCATGGCTTATTATTATTACGCGGAAACTAATGTAGCTTATATTGTGAAGGGTAAGAATAAAAAGATGGTCATCTGGATATTGCGGATTGTCTTCTTGTTCTCTACTTATTTTGGTACAATAAAGACAGCGAAGTTAGCTTGGGATCTAGGTGATATCGGTGTAGGTTTGATGGCTTGGGTCAACTTAATTGCTATTGTCTTAATGAGCAAGACTGCAATGAAGGTATGGAAGGACTATGTCTCAAAGAGAAAGCAGGGAATTGAAGATCCTGAATTCAATCCGAAAGAACTTGGTATTAAAAATGCAGATTTTTGGGAAAAATAGAAAAAGGGGTGGTCTTTACTACCCCTTTTTCTATTCCCCTAATTAAGTCCGCCAATACATGTTGTCGCAAATATCAAGACAAATGCAACAAAGAGTAGCAGTAAGAAAGTGGTATAAGAAAGCTTTCTCATAATATTAAGTTTGTTTAAATAGTGAAAGTTCACTTGCAAACAGTGTGCCACACGTTGTATTATAGTTTATATTGTATCATATATCGTATATGAATTGTAATTTTGTGTGCAATTTCAGTATACCCTCCCGGCTAGTCGGGACAAGTTAATGACAGATAAGAAACAGGTTGTAAACCGATGAAATATCCATGTAGTACAGAGTGCACAGATATGCGTGAAAATACTTTGGATATTCCATTCCGATAAACCGACGTAAGGAGCTCGTCGAAGACAATCGGAACAAGTTAATGGCCGTTAAAAGACATTTATTTACATATGAATAATAAACAAAAGGAGTATAGTAAGGCTTGGGCTCTATTGCCATTGCTAGCATTTGTATTGATTTATTTTTCAACGTCTCTTTATTTGAAAGACTTTTATGCGGTTCCGGTGCTTGTCGTTTTTGTACTGAGTCTGTTTATTGCTTTTATTCAGTATCCAAAGAAGTCCTTTGCTGATAAATTAAAACATTTCTCTTTGGGATCCGGTGATGAGAATATATTGGTCATGATTCTTATTTTCTTGTTAGCAGGAGCTTTCGGCAGTATATCTAATTCAATAGGAGCAATTTCTTCCACTGTTAATTTTGCGCTAACGTACGTGTCACCTGGCTTCATAATTTCGGGTATCTTTTTGATCTCTTGTTTTATTTCTATTTCATTAGGTACTTCTGTTGGAACTATAGTTGCTTTAGCCCCAATAGCGGTGGGGTTTGAATCACATATCCCAGGTATAATGGCACTAGCCTTGGCTGCTGTAGTAGGCGGCGCAATGTTTGGGGACAATCTGTCCTTTATCTCGGATACAACTATTGCCGCTACACGCACACAAAATGTTGGTATGCGGGATAAATTTAAAGTGAATTTTGCAATTGTTTTTCCCGTGGCGGTCTTGGTATCTGTGATCTATTATTTCTTAGGATTGCAGTTCGAGCAGAAGATAAGTACATTGAGTGTTGCTGATTATGAATTGATAAAGATAGTCCCTTATCTTGTTGTTTTTCTTTTGGCAATATTTGGGTTGCAGGTTATTTGGACTTTAGGTGTTGGTGTTTTAGTCGCATTATGTATTGGTTTGCTGACGGGAGATATTAGTTTGCTAGAGAGTGTTGCCAGTGTCAACCAAGGTTTTGCCAGTATGTTTGAACTTAGTTTACTCTGTTTAGTTATAGGGGGAGTGGTTGGCGTGATCCGATTTAACGGTGGGATCGATTATTTGCTGAATACAATTCTTGGAAAGATACGGTCGCCTAAAGGTGCAGAGCTGGGGATTGGTATATTGACTGCACTTGTGAATTTGGCCCTCGCTAATAATACAATTACAATTGTGATTGTAGGGCCAATTGCAAAAGAAATATCGAATAAATTTTCCCTGAATCCTAAGAGGGTTGCTAGTATCTTGGATACGACTTCATGTTTTATACAAGGGGTAATTCCTTATGGAGCCCAGATACTTGCTGCATTAGCTGCTTCAGCAGCTGTTTTTGAAGGTGGTAGTGGAAAACCCGCTTTGCCTCCGTTTGAGCTAATACAATATTTATACTACCCATTTTTAACAGGTATTGCAACGTTGTTATTTATTGTTTTTTCGAAGCGAACAAAAAGTAATATCACCGATTAGACATAAAAAAGGGAGCTTATAAAGCTCCCTTTTTTATGTATTCTATATATTAATGTTTGAAATGTCTCACGCCTGTGGTTACCATTGCGATTCCTTTTTCATTGGCCATATCAATAGATAGTTGGTCTTTGATTGATCCACCTGGTTGTAATACGGCTGCTATTCCAGCTTCAGACGCTATTTCAACACAGTCAGGGAAAGGAAAGAAAGCGTCGGACGCCATAGATGAACCTATTAAATCAAAACCAAACGCATTAGCCTTTTCGATAGCTTGTTTTAAAGCATCAACACGAGAAGTCTGTCCTACACCCGAAGTTATTAAGGTTCCATTTTTGGCAAATACTATCGTATTTGATTTAGTATGCTTCACAATTTTGTTTGCAAAAAACAAATCCTCTAATTGGCTTGCTGTAGGTACGACAGTCGTGACAGCCGTCATTTGTTCAGGACCTTCAACCGTGTTATCTTTATCTTGTTGGATTACTCCATTCAACAACGTTTTGAATTGTTGTGTTGGTAATTCAACTTCTTTACGTACTAGAATGATGCGGTTTTTCTTTTCTGTCAGTATTGCTATTGCTTCTTCCGTATACGAAGGTGCGATGAGAACTTCAAAAAATAAGTTGTTTATTTCTTTCGCTGTCTCGCCATCAACTGTCCCATTTGTAATCAATACTCCACCAAAGGCTGATACTGGATCACAGGCCAAGGCATCTATCCACGCTTGTTTCACTGTTGAACGAGAAGCAACTCCACACGCATTCGTGTGCTTCAAGATGGCGAATGTCGGTTCTTGAAACTCATCAATGATAGCAACAGCTGCATCAACATCAACCAAATTGTTATAAGAAAGCTCTTTCCCATTCAACTTGTCAAACATAGCGTCAAGGTTACCGAAGAATACACCTTTTTGATGTGGGTTCTCACCGTAACGTAATACTTGAGCCTTTTGTTCAGACTGTTTGAACACTTCTAATGGTTCAGTTTGGTTGAAATAGTTGAATATTGCCGTATCATAATGCGAAGATGTGTTGAATGCACGTTTTGCAAAAGATTTACGTTGTTCCAGCGTGGTTGTCCCTTCTTGATTCGCTAAAATCTCTTCCAATTCTTTATAGTCATTTTTAGAGGAGATGATAACGACATCGTTAAAGTTCTTTGCAGCAGCTCGAATTAAGGATATTCCGCCAATATCAATTTTTTCGATAATGTCTTCATCAGCTGCGCCTGAAGCTACAGTCTCTTCAAATGGGTATAAGTCGACAATTACCAAGTCAATCTCAGGGATTTCGAATTGTTCTAGTTGTTTTTTGTCATCTTCTAATGGACGGCGGGATAAGATACCACCAAATATCTTTGGATGCAATGTCTTAACACGGCCTCCAAGAATAGAGGGATAGCTTGTTAAATCTTCAACACGTTCTACTCCAATTCCTAAATCACGGATAAAGGCTTCCGTACCGCCTGTAGAGTAGAAAGTAACTCCGTATTTGTTTAAAAGTTGGATAAGAGGGGCAAGGTTGTCTTTGTAATAGACCGAAACCAATGCATTTTTAATCTTAACAGGATGATTCATTATTTTTTTCTGAAAGTGTCAGTGTTTAATTGCCATCAAGAACTTTTTTGCCTGTTCCTAAGTGGTGTATGAAAGTTTTTATTTAAAGTTGCAAAGGTACTAAATTCTGTATTTAATCCCTATTGCTAACCTTGAAATTCGTGTAAAAACGAAAACTACTATTTTACAATGATCTATAAAAGCTTATCGGGCCAAGCTTCTTCATTGTAGAAGGCTTGGCCCGATAAGAGTTTTAATTGTATTTTTTTATGAGATTTTCTATTACTTTAGGATAGTGCAGATGTTCGAGTTGCTGTCCGTTAAATTTCAAAATCTCGAGTGTATCTCCTTTTTCCACCTTGAAACGCCCCTGATAGATAACCTCTCCTTCGTCAAATTTTTCATTAACGAAATGTATTGTGATACCATGTTCTTCATCGCCGGCTAGTAGGACCGCGTTATGAACACGGTCTCCATACATTCCTTTGCCACCGTGCTTCGGAAGAAGGCTAGGATGAATGTTTATAATCTTATTGGGGAAAGCATTTAAAAGATTCTGTGGAACAAGCCATAAAAAACCAGCTAATACCACTAAATCGATCTCTAATCTCTTCAGGAGGGATACGACCTCATCCGTTTGGTAAAAGTCGTGTCTGTCAAAAACATGTGATGGAATTTCAAAGTTGTCTGCACGCTGTAGTACGTAGGCATCAGGATTGTTGCTTAATACTAATGCAACTTCGGCATCATCAGAATACTTGAAGTGTTCCATGATTTTTTGTGCATTAGAACCTGAACCTGAAGCAAAAATAGCTATTCTCTTTTTCATTGAATAAATTGTTCTTTTACTTAATGGAGCTCTTATTTTGTAATACCTCCAAACTTAGCCAAAAATCTTGGTGTTTGCGATTTTTGTCGACTATTTTGTATCTATCACTTTACTTATTATCTGTGCACTTATCTGGTCAACAGAAAGAGCTGAATTGGATAAGACAATGATTGCGGATTTACTGTCCGGAATTAGTGCTAAGAATGATGAACTACCTCCTGTACCGCCGTTGTGCCAATACTGTATTACATCATTTGTCATATTCATATGCCAAGCTAAACCAATATCTGTTGACGGGGGTAAGTAATAGGTAAATTGTCGGGTGAGGGCGAACGCTTGTTCTAGTTTGCTTTCCGGCATTTTAAATTGAACCTGAGCAAATCTCAACATATCAGTGATTGTTGATTTTAATGCCCCTGTTGCCGCATAAGCCTGCCATTGCCACATCGGTACTTCAACGCCTGTACTATTGTAAACTTTGGCTGCTTGTTGCGTTTTTGGATTCACTTTTTCTACCGTATTTGCCATAGCCAGTGGTTGGGTGATGGTTTCCGATAAATATTGACCATAGGTCTTTTTTGTAATCAAGGAAATCAATTCACCTAATAAAGCAAAACCAGTGTTGCTATATTCAAATTTGTCGCCTGGGTCACTTTCCAGTTTTATGTTTTTTAAATAGGAAAACAACTCTTTGCGACCATAGTTCGCGTAAGGGTCAAGCATCGAGAATTTTGGAGCTTTATCTAGATTCGCTGCTAACCGTGGAAGACCTGAAGTGTGGTTTGCTAGGTGTTTGAAGGTAATCTTCTGGAGGTAAGTGTTTTGTGCTAAAGAGTCTGGTAGGAATTTGGTAATACTATCCTCAAGTGTTATGACTTGATTTTCGACCAAATTAGCCAATAGCGATGCCGTGAATACTTTCGTGATCGACCCTAATTCAAATAGCGTATTGTCTTTAGGGATAGAAAGGGAGTCGCCCTTAATAGTTTCGCCATAGTAGAAAGTATTGATTTTACCCTTATGGATTACTCCGATGGCTAGTGCCTGGGCATTTTTTTGCTCGATATATGTTTTCGCTATTGAATCAATAAATTCGTCTAGGGGATTTGTTTTAAGAACGATGGATTTTACGTTTTCCTTTTTCTCTGTCACTATTTCTTGATCCTGAATCTTAAATAGGTCGAAATGGAATGTACTATCTGTTTTTAGCAAAAGAGATGCTTTGTTTTTTCCTATGGTCAGATTGTAACCGGCTATCCCACTGCTAAACGTAGCTGGAATTGCTTCTTTGATCTGCCCAAAATTATAAAAGTATTGTAATGCTATTTCCAGGTTTTTGAAAGGAATATTTTTTTTAAAATCTGGACTAGCCATAGCATAAATAGAATCAGTTTGCTGTGTGTTAAAGAAATACTCTATTCTATTGTACACTATTCTATTGCTTTTTTCTAGGGCAGATTGAGAATAGGCAAAGCACCCATAGAATAAAGTAATAAGCGTGTATATTGCATTTTTGATCATGCTACAAAGCTACAAAAACAGTAAGTTATAATCCAATTGTTTGTTTTAAGCGTGCATAGCCTGATTTACTGATGTTGACTTTATCCCCATTTAACAACATCCCCCTATAGCTTTCTTTTTCCATAGGTTCAATCTTAGCTAATTGATCTACTTTGATAATGAAGGATCGGTGTACGCGGACAAATTGTTTAGCATCCAATTGTTTTTCGAAGGAAGACATTGTTTTGTTCTTTAAAAACATACCTTCTTTGGTGTGGATTTTAACGTAGTCATCATAGGCCTCCAGGTAGATTACCTGTTGGACAGGTATCAATTTGATTTGCGTCCCATTTTTAACAACTATGCGCTCCAATACATCTTCTTCGACTTCTTCTTGGAGATTTTTGATTGCCTTTTGCGCTTGGTTTGATCCGTGAATATTTCGAAATTTTTGTATAGCCTGTTTAAACCTATCTTCGGATATTGGTTTTAATAAGTAGTCTACCGCAGATTTTTCAAATGCTTTAATAGCAAACTCTTCAAAAGCGGTAGTGAATACCACATGTGGCATGTCATCTAGAATCTCTAGCATTTCAAAGCCTGTTAACTTAGGCATTTGAATATCCAAAAAAACTAAGTCTGGTTTATGTTGATGGATGGCCTTGGCTCCTTCGAAGCCATCACCACATTCTGCCACAACCTGGATATCACCTTCATTCTCTAAATATCCTTGCACGATCATGCGCGCTAGAGGTTCGTCATCAATTACAATTGCTTTAATCATGTTGAGGTATTTTAATGGTTGCTGTAAATTGGTTTTCTTTTTTTCTAATGCTTAACAAGTCTGTCCTACCGTAAATTAAGAATAGACGTCTTTGTATACTGGTTAGACCGAAGCCTGTTCCTTTCGAATTGTAAAATTGATCAGAGTCATATGGATTTGTAATTTCAATGGTCAACATGTGGGGTTCCATATTGATGATTGTTTCTATCAAAACATCTCCCGTTACATTGTACAAGCCGTGTTTTATAGCATTCTCCATCAGAGGCTGGACAATCATACTGGGTACTTTGGCCGTTAATACTTCTTCTGGATATATAAAGGTCGTGTTGAGGCGATGACCAAATCTTACTTTTTCAATTTCCAGATAGAGTTCAAGGTGTTTGATCTCATCAGCTAATTGTATCAGCTGTTTATCATCCTTTCTCAAAGTTCCTCTTAAGAAATCGGATAATTGAAATGTCATCTTTTTTGCTAGATCTGGTTTTACAGTAATCAATGCAATAATTGAATTCAAACTGTTGAATAGAAAATGTGGCTGAAGCTGTTGTCTCAAATTGTATAATTCAGCATCACGCACCAGTTTTTCTGATTCTTCTTTTCTTTTTTTGTTTTCGTGATATTCTTCTTGGATATTCCAAAAGATATTTATGATCATCACGCACATCAACAAAAGGAAGTTTATTATGAAACGGTAGGGAAGACGCTCATAATAATGATTGATGGAAGGATTATCAAAAAAACGAGTTGATGAAAAAAGTGATATCCCTAAACTCAGTATGGTCAACACAATACAAATAACTGTAATCTTAACATATTGATTCTTTCTAGGCATATAAAATTGCATAGAGCTGAATATCAGATAGCAACAGGCTGTAATGGATAAAGCTCCTATTGCTGGTTCTATGGGGTTAACTTTAAGAGGGTGAAACTCCCACCATAAGAGAAAGTAAGATGCTAGAAAATACAGTACAAAAATAGTCCATGCGCTGATGTGCATCAGCATGTTTTTTGATTTTAGTTTAAACATAGTTGAGGACATGGATTCCTGTTTAGCTATTTTTTATTGTTAAACTTCCGAATATAGAAGTACCCGTAATAAAGAGTTTTTTATTTTCATCAAATGGATGGTTGATAATTACACGTCTATCATCACTTTCGCCCATAATAGATGAAACAGAGGGTGATACTGTCCAGTGCGGAGGGACAATGATTTTAGTGCTACCAAATAATTGGAAGATATCAATTACTGCAGGCTGATTGAGATCTGCTTGTAACAGATTAACCTCTGTACTGCCGAAGATATTTGTCATCGTACCACCTAAAAAGTTTTTTGACAATACTATTTTTTTTGCACTTCCAAATATAGAGTCGATTTTTAGATAATTCTCCGCATAGTAGAACGCATTTCCTTTAGGAGCTCTTTGATCATTATATGTATTTTCCTCATTGAAGTTCTGCTTATTGGCACGCGGAGCTTCATATGAAGATTGTTGATCTGTAACGTCAATAACTCTCTTATCCCAGTCAAATTCATCGGTTGGATGTTGCGGTGTGTTTTCAGGCGGCGTCACTGGTATTTCAGGAACTTTACGATTTCTATTAATTATATAAATACCTAATATTATCGCTACTGCGGGGATCAATATTTTTCCGGGATTAAAATCCAGCATTTCCCTTAGCAGAAAAACTCCACCGATGGTAATTAGAATAAGTGAAGATTTTTTTTGGAACTTCGAATTAACACCTATTACAAGACCAATAATAATCAAAATCATTTGCCACCCAAAGATCCATCTAGGAAATAGATAGCCAAAGTCTAAGTTCTTCAACAGGAGAAAAAGACCGAACAATATGATTATGGCTCCAACTGTAGTTGAACTTTTATTATTATTTGGTGGAAGTACCGGTTTTTGTTGCATGTTGTCTGTTGTTTCCATTTCAATATTATTTATATCCCAAAAGTAGTCACTTCAACTAAATAGCCATATTGCTATTAGGTATATGATTTCTCTTGTTCGGTAAATGGCTTCATTTAGTCGGTGAAAATAACACACTTCTTACCGGAATTAAAATAATCTGTGAAAAATACATATTTTTTCAATAAAATTTGGATGTTTAAAATTAATTATTATATATTTATGGAATTAAAAAATAGGATTTAAACTTAAATACTTAACTAGACTAATGGGAGATTTTGAAAACAAAGAGCGTGAAGAAGTATTTTCAAAAAAGGTGAGAGCTGGAAAACGTACTTATTTTTTTGATGTAAAGGCTACGCGATCAAATGATTACTATGTGACTATCACTGAGAGCAAAAAGCGTTTTGAAGATGGTCAGTTTATCAAACACAAGATATTCTTATATAAAGAAGATTTTGAGAAATTTGCAGAAGGACTTACAGATGTGGTAGAATACATCAAATCAAATCAAGAAGTTGTTGAGAAGAGATACGAGCCTAGTCAAGATGATTCTGCATACGAAGGTAACGAGGAGTTGGTAGAAAAGAATAATTATTCATTCTAACCAAAAGCTTTTCAAAGGTTATAGCGAGCCACTTTTCAATAAAGTGGCTTTTTTCTGTATTATATGCACTATCATTAAATTATTAAGATGTTTAGTGGTTGCAGAAGATAAGTGTTTTTTTATGGTCGTTGCTGGACGACGGGTATTTCGTGGTAAATATGTTACAATAATCTTTACGGAAGCAACTAGGTGTTTTTTACTTTCGTAAAACTATTCTTTTTTAAATAAGTTATGAACAAATTGTTTAGTAGTCTTTTTGTGGTGTCCTTTTTGGTTTTTCAACAGCCAGTGGAAGGACAGACCAAACGTTTGAGTTTTGATGAATCCTGGGGCAGGGGATATACTGTTACCAAAGCCATTAATGGTTATATTGGTTGGGCGGATAAAGAAAACTATCTTGAGATGGATCAGTCTGACAGGAAAACTTATAAGGTAAATGTTAAGTCTGGGAAGCGAGAGCTGTATACCCCTCTACCCAGTAGCGATGTACAGGTTTTTGTAAAGGATAAAGATATTTATATCAAGTATGGCCAAGAAGCGGCAAAGCAAGTAACTAATTCGCCAGATAAAGAAGAACAAAATCCAACGTTATCGCCAGATGGTAAACGTATAGCGTTTACCCGAGCTAGTAATCTATTTAGCGTTAGTGTTGACGATGGAAAGGAACTTCAATATACCAATGATGGGACGGATGTGATATATAATGGTTGGTCTTCTTGGGTCTATTACGAAGAGATACTAGGGAGAGCTACTAATTATAAGGCATTTTGGTGGTCTCCTGATAGCAAGAAAATAGCTTTTATGCGTTTTGATGATTCTAAAGTACCGATGTTTCCTATTTACGTTTCAAAAGGTCAGAATGGCTATTTAGAAGAGACTAGATACCCAAAAGCAGGACAAGATAATCCTGAAGTAAAGATAGGGTTTGTAAAAGCGGAAGGATCGTCAGTTACTTGGGCCTCATTTAACGAAAAGGACGATCAATATTTTGGACAACCTTATTGGAGCTTTAATAGTGAATCTATTATGGTTCAATGGATGAACAGAGACCAGAATAATTTAAAGTTTTATGCAGTAGATCCTAATACAGGATTAAAAAAAGAGATTTATGATGAGGTACAGGCTACTTGGATTAATCTAGATCATGATGAACGAATTACTTATCTAGGAGATAATAAACATTATATCTTGAAATCGGATAAGACGGGGTGGGCACATTATTATTTGTATACCTTGGAAGGTAAGTTGTTAAATCCGATTACGCAAGGAGATTGGCAAGTGAGTTCTTTAGCTCATATTGATGAAAAGAGTAAGATTATTTATTTCACAGCCCGTAAAGAGAATTCAGCAACGATGGATTTATATAGAGTGGATTATTCCGGGAGAAATCTGAAACGATTGACTTTTGGTGATTTTACCCATAATGTAAATGTTTCTCCAGACGGAAAGTATTTCATTACAAACTATTCCAATGTAATTACACCTTCTAAGGTCGCCTTAGTGGATAACCAAGGTAAGGTGTTAAAAGAGTTGGCGGATTCTAAATCTGCGGATTTTGACAATTATAAAATTGGCAAGACAGCGTATTTTACGATTAAGTCTGAAGACGGTAAGTTTGATCTCCCTATCGTAATTACATATCCAACGGATTTTGATGAGCAAAAGGAATACCCCGTAATCATGAGTATTTATGGTGGGCCAGATGCTGGTACTGTTAAAAATACCTGGAAAGGTACATCTAATCAGTACTGGGCCAATGAAGGTGTTGTTCAGATCGCTTGTGATCACCGTGCTTCTGGGCATTTTGGCAAGCAAGGAGTGGCATTAATGCACAGAAATCTAGGACACTGGGAGATGATTGATTATATTACAGTTGCCAAATGGTTAAAATCCAAATCTTGGATTGCGAAAAACAAATTGTTGATTACGGGACATAGTTATGGAGGATATATGACTTGTCTAGCATTGACAAAAGGAGCCGACTATTTTGACTATGGTATCTCAGGGGCACCTGTTACAGGTTGGGAATTATACGATACGCATTATACCGAACGTTGGATGGATACGCCTCAAGATAACGCTGAAGGTTACAAAAATGGTTCAATTCTTACTTATGTTGACAAATATAAAGGTGGTTTAAGGATTATGCATGGTGATATGGATGATAACGTACATATGCAGAATACTATACAATTGGTTGACGCGTTGACTGATCGTAGTGTTCCATTTGAATTAATGATTTATCCTGGAAGCAGACACGGTTGGAATAGATCGAAGGTGGCTTACGACTTTAGAGAACGTGCTAGATTCTATTATCAATATCTATTAGAAAGGCCTTTGCCAAAAGAATTTAAATAATAGTTTATGCCGTTAGCTGATATTAAATCTAATAGCATTTAATTAGTATATCCTACAATTCATTGTTTTGCATCACTTTTCTAAAGTGATGCATTTTTTGTAGTATCATTCTTAGGAATATTCATGGGTTTGTTTTAATAATGTTACCTCTTGCTCAGACGATCATATTGCCTAGGAGAGAAGAGTTTAAAAAGATTTAGTTTCGGTTGATGTAATCCAAAAAATATATCATCTTTGCAGTATTATCCGTTTATATGTTAGAATTTTTAAAGGAAAGTACGTTTAAAGCAAATGATGTGTTTTTCAGAGCTTTAAATATTTTGAGAAAACACTATATATCTGTCGCTGGGTTGTGCTTTCTCTTATTTGTGACAAATAATCTGTCTACATTTTTAGCTATGTATCTTAGTGATATTACCGGTAGTGCTGTAAAGGTCTTATTGCTGCTTGTTTTTGTTGTTTTGTTTTTTGGATTACAACTGATTTTGATTAAAAGAGCTATATTACTTGCTAATAATGTAGAACATGCGGAACTAATGACTTATGTTCCATCTGTTAAGCAATTCTTTAATTTTTTATTAGGGCTTATTACATATTCTATCTTGACGAGTTTAATATATCTGGGATGTTCTATTGTATGTATGCCTTTGTTATATATGAATGTAGATATGGATACCATTTTGTGGGAGATCAATCCATTGTTGACAGGTATTGTCATGATGTTGGTTTTAATCCGCATATCTTTCTTTCCTTTTTTTATTTTAGAAAAGAATTATAATGTATTTAGGGCAGGAAGATTGAGCGTCGCTTTTACAAAGGGAAATGTTGTGAATTTGTTGATCTTGATGTTGGTTCTGGCTTCTGCCTATATTTTACAATTGACATTTGAATACTTTGAGTACCCGTTATTGGCCAAGATTTCGAGCCTATTGAATACCTTTATCATCATTCCTTCCGTGAGTTTGGTTATGGCAGTGGCTTATGTCGATATGATGAAGGAGTATAAGGGAAGTGATGATCCAGAGTTATTGAAAAATATTATTTAAGTAAAGGGATAAGTGGAGAAGAAGAAAAGTGTAGCTATATTAGGATCAACAGGAAGTATCGGGACTCAAGCCCTCGATGTCGTTAGATCTTTCCCCGACAAGTTTGAAGTCTCTGCATTGACTGCCAGTAATAGTGTCGATTTGTTAATTCGACAAGCATTGGAGTTTAAGCCAGAAGTCGTTGTCATTATCAAAGAAGAATACTACAGTCAGGTAAAGGCTGCATTAGCAAATATAGAATGTAGAGTGCTTGTCGGTGAAGAAGGACTGATTGAGGCTGCTACTCTGGTGGGAGTTGAAGTGGTCTTGAATGCTATTGTTGGAGCAGCTGGATTGCGTCCTACAGTCGAGGCCATAAAGTGTGGTAAAGACATTGCCTTAGCAAATAAAGAGACTCTTGTCATTGCTGGGGAGCTTGTCATGGATCTGGCTCGCAAGCATAATGTAAAGATGTTGCCTGTAGATTCAGAGCATTCTGCAATCTTTCAATGCCTAGTAGGTGAAGATAATGCGATTGAAAAAATATACCTTACGGCATCTGGTGGGCCATTTCGGGGGAAAACTGCTGAGGACCTCGCAAGGGTTACGAGGGAGCAGGCTCTGAAACATCCAAACTGGGCGATGGGTGCAAAGATCACAATAGATTCCGCTTCTTTGATGAATAAGGGGCTAGAGGTGATTGAAGCAAAATGGTTGTTTGATTTAGAATTGTCTCAAATTGATGTAATAGTACATCCACAATCCATTATACACTCTATCGTGCAGTTTGAAGATGGTTCTATGAAGGCTCAAATGGGAGTTCCCGATATGAAGGTACCCATTCAATATGCATTGACCTATCCTAAGCGATTAAAGAATGAGTTTAAGCGGTTTAATTTTTTGGATTACGCTGAACTAACTTTTGAACGACCAGATTTCGATACTTTCAAAAATCTAGGGTTGGCTTATGAAGCTTTAAAAGAAGGGGGAAATAGATGTTGTATTTTAAATGCGGCAAACGAGATTGCAGTAGATGCCTTTTTACAGGATAGGGTGTCATTCCTAGGAATGTCGGATATTTTAGAGAAGACATTATGTCATATTGGTAACCGTGAAAATCTTAATTTAAACGATTACATAGCTTTTGATCAAGAAAGTAGGCTTGTGGCACGAGATTTAATAAGTAAGTTGAGAAACTAAAATTTAATAGATGGGAACATTAGTGATGATTGGACAGGTTATTTTAGCGCTGTCTATTTTAATTATATTACACGAACTGGGGCATTTTTTAGCCGCTCGAATGTTTGGTATTAAGGTCGAAAAGTTTTATTTGTTTTTCGATGCTTGGGGCGTTAAACTTTTCAAGTTCAATTATAAAGGTTGTGAATATGGTATAGGCTGGTTGCCTTTAGGTGGTTATGTTAAGATTGCCGGTATGATAGATGAATCTATGGATGCCGAACAGATGAAGGCGGAACCCAAACCGTGGGAGTTTCGTTCAAAACCAGCTTGGCAGCGTCTTATAGTTATGCTGGGTGGTATTATTGTTAATGTTATCGTAGGTATAGTTGTATTCTGGATGATTACATTCAAGTACGGAGAGGCTGATTTTGATAATACAAAGTTGTATGGTGTCAAACCTGGTATAATAGGACAAAATATAGGACTTAAAGATGGAGATAAGATTATTGCCGTAAATGGAAATAAGGCAAATTTATTCTACAAGGATTTGATGACCTCTGACGTCTTGATGGGAGATGCAACGCTACAGGTTGAAAGAGCTGGAAAGACATTGGATGTTGTTTTACCTGCTACGATGTTAAACGAAATCGCGGAGCATAAAAGAAATGAATTTGTAACACCTATCTTTAAAATGGCTCCGGTGGATTCTGTTTATAAAGAGTCTCGGGCTGAAAAGATGGGACTGTTAAAAGGAGATAGCATCGTAGGAATTAATGGAGTTAAAGTGGATCGTTTTGATGTTTTTCAAGAAGAGCTAGCTAAGAGTAAAGGGAAGGAAATCAAGCTGGACGTGATGCGTGGTGTAGATTCGCTGCAACTGGTTGCTGCTGCCGATACGTCATCGATTTTAGGATTTACTAATCCTCAGCCTATCGTGAGGTACAACTATGCTTTTGCTGAGTCTCTACCTATTGGTGTAAACAAAGCTTTCTCGGTCATCACAGATAATATTAAAGGATTTGGCAAGATATTCAAAGGGGAGGTTCGTGCAGATAAAGCTCTTTCTGGACCTGTAGGTATTGCCAAAATGTTTGGTAAAGAGGTCGATTGGATGCGTTTTTGGACACTTGTAGGGACATTATCTATGGCCCTCGCTTTTATGAATTTATTACCTATCCCAGCGTTGGATGGTGGGCATGTGATTTTCTTGCTTGTAGAAATGGTACAAGGAAAGCCATTAAGTGATAAATTCTTAGAGACAGCTCAAATGGTGGGATTTTTCATACTGATCGCGCTGATGCTCTTTACATTTGGGAATGATATTTTAAAGTGGTAAGTTTTTTATAAAGAGTTACGCTAAAAGAGCCTGCATAGTACTATGCAGGCTCTTTTGTTTAAATGAGTTAGAATATGTATGTCTCAAAATAATTCTTTAACTAAAGTTATTACATAGCTGGATGTTCGATTTGTATAATGATTGTTGATTATTAATGATTTATAAAAATAGTACTTTTGAAATATTGTCAACTTCTGTAGCTTTGATTTAATATGAAATCTAAAAAGATGAAAGAGAAATCTACATTAGAGGAGATTGAGAAGCGTTTTGATCTCGATGTCGAACGTTTTTCAAATCTTGAAACAGGTCAAGCGACTACCCTTGATGCGACATTTAACATGAACCTTTTCGCCGAAGGAATAGCAGCGGTTTATCCCGGATTAACCGCTGTTTTGGATGTAGGTTGTGGAGCTGGTAATTACGATGTCAAGCTGTTGTCACATGTTAAACCACTTGATATTACCTTGGTTGATTTAAGTAGACCTATGCTTGATAGAGCGAAAGAACGGATAGAGCAGATTAATGAAGGTGGTAGCGTGACCTGTTTACAAGGAGATCTTAGAGATATAAATATTCCAAATGAATCATTCGATGTCATTATAGCTACTGCTGTTTTGCATCATCTTCGCGAAGAGGAAGATTGGAAACAGACTTTTGCTAAGTTTTATCATTTGCTACGAAAAGGGGGGAGTATTTGGATTTTTGATTTGGTTGAACAAGCCACTCCTGAGCTACAGCAGCTTGTTTACACGGAAAAGTATGGGCAATATCTGACATCCCTACGAAATGAATCATATCGAGATCATGTATTTGATTATATAGAAAAGGAGGATAGTCCCCGATCTCTGATGTTTCAGATTGATACGATGCGAGAGATAGGTTTTTCTAAAGTAGATATATTACATAAGAATTTGTGTTTCGCTAGCTTTGTTGCGTTTAAATAAATGTAATGAGTGTTATGGTGTTATTTTTTGTTAAGTATCTATTTATCATTTCGTTTGCTAAATAATTTGACTTAAATTGTAAAATAGATTAGAGATTATCATCGTTTCAATAACTAATTAAACACTATGAGAAAATTATTAACACTTCTTTTTATCATTCCTCTTTTCTTGACGGGTCAGGAAAAAGGTATTCAATTTGAACACAATGGCAATTGGGAAAAGGTAAAAGCCAAGGCGAAAGCTGAGAATAAGCATATTTTTGTGGATTGTTTTACGACTTGGTGTGGTCCTTGTATATGGATGGCAGAGAATGTATTTCCGCAAGAAAATGTGGGTTCTTTTTTTAATGCTAACTTTGTAAATCTTAAACTTCAGATGGATCAGACTAAGAAGGATTCTGATGAAGTTAAATCCTGGTATACCGAGGCGACTAGATTTGCTAAGGATTATGATGTTCGGGCGTATCCTACTTTTCTTATTTTTTCACCCGATGGTGAACTTGTACATCGTATGGTGGGAGGGGGAGAGGCTGAGGCATTTATTGCAAGGGCGAAAGAAGGACTTGATCCTGAGACACAGTATGTGACGTTAGTCAAGAAGTTTGAAGCCAACCCGAAAGACGCAGCAATCGCGAAGAGTTTGGCAAAGGCTGCACAATCTGCTTATGATGAACCTATGGCGAGCAAAGCCATTGCAGCCTTTATTGCGACAGCAGGAGTTGATGGAGCTTTGACCTCGGAGAATATTGACTTGCTGTTACAAGGGGCGACTTCCAGTAAGAGCGCCTCTTATGGTATTATAAAAGATAACATGAAGAAAGTTGATCTTTTGCTAGTTGAAAGGAAAAGTGAAAAAACTAGTAATGATGTTCTGTCTGCTGTATTAACTAGGGAGTTGATTATGCCGAAAATGAGTAGAAATGAATATACTCCTGTGGATTTTGTCGAGCTTCAAAAGGAAATTGAAAAGGCTCATCCTTATGTAGATATGAAGTCCTCAATAGCACTATCTAAAGCTCAGTATTACGGTTTTCACAAAGATTGGCCTATTTTTAAAGATGCGGTTAATGAATTTGTACAGCTAAGTAATAAAGCCGTTTCTCCAGAGATGTTAAACTCATTTGCGTGGACGATTTTTGAAAATTGTAATGATGCTGCGTGTATCACGTCCGCGTTAACTTGGAGTAAACGTTCATTAGAGGGAGGTGAAAATGCAGCTTACCTAGATACCTATGCAAATCTTTTGTATAAATCAGGTGACAAAATAAATGCCATAAAATGGCAGGAAAAAGCATTAGGAGTAGCTTCCGCTAGCGAAAAAGAAAATTATCAAGTTACACTTAATAAGATGAAGGCGGGGCAGCCCACCTGGGAATAAGAATATAAGACCTAAAAAATAAGAGCCTCAATTTATTGAGGCTCTTATTTTTACTCGTGAACAACACCCATTTTGCTGAACTTGTCTATTCTCTCTGAGACAAGCACATCAGGTGCTTTCGCTTTTAATATTTCTAAATCGTTTAGAATCTGTGTCTTTAGATTATTTGCAGCCTCTTCTGGATTCTGGTGTGCACCGCCTAAAGGTTCAGGAATGATACCATCGATTAAGCCATTAGTTAGCATATCCTTCCCGGTTAATTTCAGCGCTTCAGCAGCACGCTCTTTATGATCCCAGCTTCTCCATAAAATAGAAGAACAAGATTCTGGCGATATAACAGAATACCAGGTGTTTTCCATCATGTATACACGATCACCAATACCAATTCCTAATGCTCCACCCGAAGCCCCTTCGCCAATAACGATACAGATGACAGGTACTTTGAGCACAGACATCTCCAAAAGGTTTCTTGCTATTGCTTCTCCTTGGCCACGTTCTTCAGCTTCTAGACCCGGATAAGCCCCCATAGTATCGATAAGTGTTACGATAGGTTTGTTAAACTTTTCCGCCATCTTCATTAGACGAAGCGCTTTGCGATATCCTTCAGGGTTGGCCATACCAAAGTTGCGGTACTGTCTTTCCTTCGTGTTTTTACCTTTTTGATGTCCGATAACCATAACCGATTGGCCGCCAATGGAAGCAAAGCCTCCAATGATAGCTTTATCATCTTTTACAGTCCGATCACCATGCAATTCGATAAACTCATCACAGATCATATCAACGTAGTCAAATGTCTGCGGTCTATCAGGATGCCGTGACATCTGCACTTTTTGCCAACCTGTCATGTTTTTGTATACATCGACCGTTGTTTCAGCAAGTTTTTCTTCAAGTTCACGGATTGTAGCACTCATATCAACTTTCGTTTTCTCTGCTACTTGGTGAACTTTCTCTATTTGAGTTTGCAAATCTGCAATTGGCTTTTCAAAATCAAATGTTGTTTCCATATTTAAAAACGGTTTCGTTTTAGGAGGGCTAAGTTAGTGTATTTTTTGGTGATTCTAAAACAGTTTTATGCTTAAATAGTAACGTCAATTGTTCAAAAATTAGTAGATTAGGCATCTCTAGAGAATTCATAAAAATGATAGAAAAGACTAATACAAGTAAATTTCCGTTTACATTCGTTATAAAGATTATTCTTTTAGCAATAACAATTACACTCTTTTTTAACGTCACCAAGGAAGATGAGACTATGTGGTGGTATCAGGTTTTAAGAGGCGTTTATTTTTTTCTAGTCCCTAGTATTGTTGTATCTATTGCACGTTTTGTTATTATCTCTTTTTATAATGCACGTCATGCTAAAGTTGCGGTACGTGGTAATTTTGTCTTGGGTATAAATCGTCTTACGGCGATGTTAAATGCCGTATTTGTTATTATTGCTTTGATGATAGCGTTTGGGATTAAGCCAATAGAGTTTCTTACCAGTCTTACTATAGTAGCGATGGCTATAGCGGTTTTGTTTAGAGACTATATTACGAATATGTTGAGCGGATTATTTATTATGTTTTCTGAACAGCTTTCGGTGGGGGATAGGATTAAAGTCGGTGATCAAAAAGGTAGGATTGTAGATATTACGTTTGCAAATATCGAATTACAAAATGATGAAGATGACATTGTGATGATTCCTAATAATCTTGTTTTTACGAATCCAATGGTTAATCTATCGGCGCATCGGTCCAATTTATTCACTGTAAAATTTGAATTACCATTAGCTATACCCATCTCGGTCGATCAACTAGAAAGCGATATCCGTTCGACTTTAACAAATCACCCCAATCTTGCACCTACGAACGAGCTTGATCTGGAAGTCGTTGAAATAGGAAAGGATTTTGTACGGTATAAAATCGAACTCTACGCTGTTAGTAGTAGCAATAAACTTCATAAAAGTATTGAAAACGAAATCCTAAAATATATCTTGGACTTTAAGCATAGACAGGCTAAATCTTTCTAACTTTAATACTCTCTACAAAGTGATTTGATCCTTTTTGCAATATTAAATCAGCGCGATATTTGGTCGGAAGGATATTATCATGGAGGTTTGGTTTGTTGATCTCGTTCCATATCTGCGTAGCCATATCACGACTCTCCTCTAGGGTCATATCTGCATATTTATGGAAATAAGAGGTTGGGTCTTGGAAAGCTGTAGCTCGTAACGATTCAAATCGATTAATGTACCATGAAATAATGTCTTTTTCCAAAGCATCAACATAGATAGAGAAGTCAAAGAAATCGGAAACAAACACCTTGTTATTCTGACCTTTTTGTGAGTTTACCTGTAATACGTTGATTCCTTCCAATATCAATATATCAGGTTCATTAAGCAATTGGTCTTCTTTAGGTATTACATCATACTCCAAATGCGAATACATCGGTACGGAAATAGATGAGATTCCTGATTTGATTGCAGAAAGGAAATGTAAAAGTTTTTTTGTGTCATAACTTTCAGGAAATCCTTTTCTGTTCATTATGTTTTTATCAGCAAGTACTTTATTGGGAAATAAAAAGCCATCTGTAGTCACCAATTCCACTTTCGGTTTATTGGGGAGTAAAGACAGTACTTTTTTGAGAACCCGAGCAGTTGTGCTTTTTCCGACTGCTACAGACCCCGCTATACCGATAATAAAAGGTAGTTTTTGTTGGTTTCTTTGAAAAAAAGAGTTACTGTCGTCGCGTATCGTATCGTAATTTTTAATATGAAGTTCGATCAGATGTGCTAGAGGAAAATAAATTTCTTCAATTTCCTTCATATTTAAAGGCTCGTTAAGCGCATGCAACAAATTGATATCTGTAGATTCCAGATTCAGGTTAAACTGTCCATTTAGATCCTTCCACTCTTCTCTTTCAAATTGTTGGTATGGACTACTTAATACGAGTTCCTCTTGTGATGACGACATTAGTGACTTATTTTGATGGCGCAAATATAATACCCCTAAAACAAATTAACTGTAATTTTATTGTAGTATATTACTTTCGATCACGATAGGATTGCTTAGAATCTTTTGCACAGGACATTTGTCGCCAACTTTGAAGATTCGTTCTCTTTGCATTTCATCTAAATCTCCAAGTAGTTTTATCGTACAACGGATATAGGTAGTTTGCTGCAAGTTGCTTTTGACTACTTCAGCCGATAATTTGATTTCAACGGCTTCTAGAGGCCATTGTTTTTGGTCGGCATACATACGCATGGTCATGGCCTTACACGTTCCTAGAGCTGATAGTAGGAGAGAGGTAGGCTTAGGGCCAAGGTCAGTTCCCCCGACTTCAGTAGGTTCGTCAGCTATAAAATGATGTTGATTGATTTCAACTTCTGTCTTGTATTTTTCTTTACCGATACTTACTTTAACCTCTTCAGTCATATCTTTATTCGTCTAATAATCCTTCTATAATCAGAGATCCTGTGCCTGGGTTGGTAGCGAGAGGAACATTGTATAAATCACAAATACGCATCAGCATTTGAATATCCGGTTCATGGGGGTGTTTGCCTAGCGGATCTCTGAAAAATATAATACCATCTATTTTCCCTTCTGCTGCAAGAGCCGCGATCTGGGCGTCACCTCCTTTAGGACCGCTCAACTTCAATTCTACCTCTAGCCCTGTTTGTCTTACATAGGTACCTGTAGTGCCTGTTGCTACCAGCTTAGCTTTTTTTAAGTGTTCTATACGGTCTTTAACAAAAGCCACCATCTCGGCTTTTTTTCCATCGTGAGCAATTAAAGCAATTGTTTTCATTCTTAAATTAAGATATTATCCAAAGAAAATGTAAGCTACTACAATAGCAGCAACCACGCCAATAAATTCAGAAATTAAGGCACAAGGTAATGCGTGTCTCGTGTTTTTGATAGCTACTGAGCCAAAATAAACGGCCAAAACATAAAAAGTTGTTTCGGTAGATCCTTGAATTACACAGGCTACACGTGAGGCAAATTCATCTGGACCTTTAGCTGCCATTAAGTCTACCATCAAACCTCTAGCTCCTGATCCACTCAGTGGTTTCATGAAGGCCACAGGAAGCGCCTCTACAAATGATGTATCAAATCCCATCTTAGCAATCAAGAATGAAATACCTTCGACCAGGTAGTCCATCGTTCCAGATGCTCTAAATACAGCTATAGCCACCAAGATGGCAACCAGATAGGGAATGATATTGACCGCGACTCCAAAACCTTCTTTGGCACCCTCAATAAAAGCATCATAGACGTTTATTTTCTTATAAAATGCAAGAGCTATAAAGGAGACAAATAAAGAAAAGAGTGTCAGATTTCCCACTACAGAAGAAATAACTTCTATTTGCTCTTGTTGTAGGGTTGAAAAATAGTAAAGAAGCCCACCGATTGCAATAGATAAACTACCTAGGTATAATAATATTGTACGATTAAAAAGGTTGATTTTTTGATAAATGGACACCATAATTAAAGCTGCTAACGTTGAGAAGAAAGTAGCAATCAAGATAGGCAGAAATACATCGGATGGTTGTGCTGCGCCAGCTTCCTGTCTATAAGCCATGATTGATATAGGGAGGAGAGTTAAACTAGATGCGTTCAAAACGATGAACATAATCTGGGCGTTAGACGCAGTATCCTTTTGTGGGTTCAGTTCTTGGAGTTCCTTCATCGCTTTTAGCCCCAAAGGTGTAGCAGCATTGTCTAAGCCTAAAGCATTGGCCGAAAAGTTCATTAATATAGAGCCTAAGGCCGGATGATTCTTAGGTATTTCTGGAAAAAGCTTGTTGAAAAATGGGCCCACGATACGCGCGAATATGGCAATCATTCCACCTTTTTCACCTATTTTCATTATCCCTAGTGCAAAGGTCATCATTCCTATTAAACCCAATGAAATAGTAGCACCACCAGCAGCACTGTCAAATAGAGATTTGACAATATTTTGGAATACCTCCGTGTCGCCACCGATAAGTTTTATTAGGGCTACCACAAAAGTGATCAAGAAAAAGGAAACCCAAACGTAATTTAGAGCCATATAATTATAGTTTTACGGTTGTAAATGTAAGGTTTATGAAAGATTCTTCCAAAAAGGAATTTAGGAGAATAAAATCTGCTTGAGGTAAGTCTACTTTAGGTCAAATCGCTATTGAGTGCAGCGATTATCGCGGAGGCTTTCAAAAGACATTCCTTGTATTCTTCTTCTGCTTGAGCGTTATAAGTTAATGCACCTCCAGTGTGAAAAGATAGGTGTTTTTTGCTTTGACTATACAAAATAGTACGTATTACCACGTTGAAGTCGAAGTCTCCATCTGGTGAAAAATACCCTACAGCCCCCGAATAAATACCTCTTTTGCTTTTTTCATATAGATCACATAGACGCATAGCACTGATCTTAGGAGCGCCTGTCATCGATCCAGGGGGAAACAAATTTTTTAAAGCCTCAATATCCGAGATGTCTGCTTTTTGTTGTCCGGTTATTGTCGATATTAATTGATGTACTTGCTTAAAGGTATGTACCTCCAATTTTCGATTTGCTTCGACAGTAGCGGGTTCCACAGATTGCGTCATATCATTGCGTACCAGATCTACGATCATTACATTTTCTGCAATTTCTTTGGGATTGTTACGCAACTTGGCTTTGAGAAGTTCGTCTTCATCTTCGGTCTTTCCTCGAGGAGCCGTCCCTTTTATGGGTTGTGAAATCAATGTTTGCCCTCTTTTTGCTAAGAATCGTTCTGGAGATGCCGATAGTACGAACTTATCTTTCAGTTTGAAAAACGTTGAGAACGGGGTGGGAGATATCGTGTTTAACCTTTTGTAGGTCGATAGCGGATCTAATTCCGCATTTTCCGCATAAAATTCTTGGCAAAGATTTACCTCGTAGATGTCACCACGTTTGATGTGATACATCATTTTTTCGAATGCATCGAAATACTGTTCCTTAGACATCCTTTTCTTTACCAGAATCGTTGCAGCCTGTGTTGTTGAGCTATGTTCTGTCCACGAAAAACCGTTGATGGATTGAAATGTCTGTTTGGGATTAGATGACTCTATTTCGACAGCTGAACTCGAGAATTTTAATGTTGTTTTTGGAATAAAAAAATAAGCGTCTGGAAAGCCGAGGTGGTCTGCTTGTGCAGTGGTTAGTTCCTCTAGTTCATTTTTGAGGTCGTAACCGAAAAAACCAAGCATCCAATTTTTTGGATACTTGGTTTTAAAATTTTCTAATTTGGCGAAAGTTCGTGTACCATCGCTTTCGAACACAGCTTGAGCGTCTACAGCTAGTAGAGATTCTACAGAGGAGTAGATGTCCGCGTATCCATTGGATTGAAAATAACAGACTTGTTCGAACTGCTGAGCCCATTGTAGGGCTTTAGCTTCAAATAGTAATCTGTCAACTTCAAATATGGCTTTAGCCATGTTTTATTTTAAAACAATGGTTTGTGTACGATCAGGTCCCACAGACAAATATTTGATAGGCACTTCAAGGGCTTTTTCTAAATAAGCGATGTAATTTGCCAAGGCTGTAGGGATTTCATCTTGCGAACGGATACCAGTTAGATCCTGATTCCATCCTTGGATTTCCTCTAGTACCGGTTCTGGTTTGATCGAATTTATGTCATACGGCATATAGTCAATTACTTCACCGTTATATTTGTAGTGTGTACAAGCGTAGATTTTTTCAAATGTATCCAGTACATCTGCTTTCATCATTACCAATTCCGTAACACCATTCAACATTATAGCATATTTTAAAGCAGGGATATCAATCCATCCTGTACGTCTAGCACGTCCAGTTGTTGCTCCAAACTCATGACCTAACTGACGTAGTTGTTCACCAACCTCATTATCCAGCTCTGTAGGAAAGGGACCGCCTCCGACACGTGTACAATAAGCCTTGAAAATACCTAATACTTCACCGATTCTGTTAGGAGCGATACCTAATCCTGTACAAGCACCAGCTGTTGTGGTATTGGATGAAGTTACAAATGGATAAGAACCGAAATCGATATCTAGTAGGGTGCCTTGCGCACCTTCTGCTAATACTTTTTTCCCTTCTTTTAAGTATTGATTGACTAAATGTTCTGAATCCACATGAGGAATTGTTTTTAAGAATTCGATCGCAGCAAGGAATGCATCCTCACGTTCTTTGAAATCAGGAACCTCACCGTAATGTGATAAGATATTCAGGTGTTTTTCTTTTAATCTTTCATAGCGTTCCATGAAGTCTGGTAGTGTAGTGTCTCCTACACGAAGACCATTTCTACCTGTTTTATCCATATAGGTAGGCCCAATTCCTTTTAATGTAGAACCGATTTTTCCTTCGCCCATTTTGGATTCAGATGCCGCATCTAAAAGTTGGTGTGTTGGAAGAATTAGGTGTGCTTTACGCGCTAAAACTAATTTTCCTGTTCCCACAGGATCAAAACCTGCAGACTTTAGGTTATCTAACTCTCTCTTAAGGATAATTGGATCGATAACGACGCCGTTTCCAATTAGATTTAAAGTTTTTGGGTTAAAAATACCTGAAGGGATAGTGTTTAAAACAAACTTTTTGTTGTCAAACTCTAACGTATGTCCGGCATTAGGACCTCCTTGGAAACGAGCGATTAGATCATATTGAGGACATAGTACATCGACTATTTTTCCTTTTCCTTCGTCGCCCCATTGTAAGCCCAGTAGCACATCAACTTGCATAACGTATTATTTTGAGATTAAAATTGAAATTTTCAAAAACTAAAAAAATAAGATATCTGACTTTAGTCAACTAAAAAGACCTTTTGCTAAGGTTTTACAGCGACAGTAAAATCATTTTCAGGACAATCCGGAAAACTTATTGCCAGTATCAAATGTAGATCTATTAATATATACTACAATAAAACAAAGTTCGGAAAATTGATCATTCAATTTTCCGAACAAAAATACTATTTAAAATAAAGGATGGAGAATTAATTTGAAATTACTTCCTTGCCTACTTTTTTCTGTTCTTTGCCTTTAGATTCTTGACAATCCTGACATACACCATATAAGTTTAATGAGTGGTGCTTTATATCGAATTTTAGAAGGTCACCGATCATACTTTGTATCTGATGAATTCGTGGATCACAAAACTCAACTACTTTGTTGCACTCTATACAGATAACATGGTCGTGCTGTTTGTAGCCATAAGACTTTTCAAACTGAGCCATATTACGACCAAACTGATGCTTTGTCACTAGATCGCAAGATACTAGGAGTTCTAATGTATTGTAAACTGTAGCTCTACTTACCCGGTATTTTTTATTTTTCATATGGATATAGAGTGATTCTACATCAAAATGGTCTGTACGGGAATAGATTTCCTCTAAAATAGCGTAACGCTCAGGAGTTTTCCTTAGATTTTTGTTCTCTAAGTAAGCTTCAAATATTTTTTTAACTGTACTGTAGTTTTCAGCTTGATTCATCTTCTTTTAACACTTAAACAAATTTACCAATTTCTACGCTAATTCTAGCATATTAAAAAATTCTGATACTGATATGATTAATTTTCAGATTCATATCGCGTTACACTGGTTATACCATTAACCAGTTTCAGGTGGTTAATCAGATTGTCCAGTTGATCAAGGTTATTTATGTTTACCATAATATTTCCTTCAAATATACCCTCGTTGCTTGATATAGAAAGTGATCGTATATTTACCTTAAATTCTTGTGATATCACCGTGGTCAGCTTGTTGACAAGACCTACATCATCGATCCCTATGATACGGATTCCCGTCAGGAAGGATGTTTCTATCTGAGAGGAGGCCCACTGTGCCTTTAGAATCCTGTAGCCATAGTTGGCCATCAACTTGGAGGCGTTAGGACAGGAGGTGCGGTGTATTTTGATCCCATCATTCACTGTTAGGAATCCAAATATGTCATCTCCAGGGATAGGATTACAACAAGGAGCTAGTGTATAATCTACCTTTTGGAGATCGTCTCCTATCAAAATGGTGTCGTTTTCTTTTTTATTTATCTTATCGACCAATCCCGATATATGCGAAGAGAATTGATTGACATTGCTTTCATGTACCTTTTCGCTCGCAGCATATTCCCTAAGGTTTTTAATGTCTATATTACCCTTAGCAACGTTATAAAATAATTCCTGCGAACTCGGGTATTTGAAAAAATTGGCTATTTTATTAATATTATCCGTGTTGTAGGTTATTTTTAGCGATTTCAGCTTTCGTTCTAATATTTCTTTTCCTTCTTCAGCTACCCTTCTTTTTTCCTCTTTTAAGGATGATCGAATTTTAGATTTAGCTTTTGCTGTCACTACAAAATTTAACCAATCTTCTTTTGGAGTCTGTTTATTAGAAGTTATTATCTCTACTTGATCTCCGTTTTGGAGAGGGTGGCTTAGGGGGACCAGTTTATGATTTACTTTAGCACCAATACAAGTGGCTCCGATATCAGAGTGTATTTCAAAAGCGAAATCGAGTGCAGTTGCTCCATTAGGAAGTTGTATTAAGGCTCCCTTTGGTGTGAAAATGAAAATCTCATCTGAGAATAGATTCATTTTGAAATCATCTAAGAAATCTAGTGCATTCTGCTCTGGACTTCCTAAAACATCCCGCACTTTTTGAATCCATTGATCTAGCCCATTATCCGAATTCGATTCTTTGTACTTCCAGTGTGCAGCAAATCCTTTTTCTGCAATTTCATTCATCCGTTTTGTACGTATCTGTACCTCTACCCACTGTCCTTTTGGTCCCATGACCGTGGTATGTAGGGATTCATAACCATTTCCTTTGGGAGTGGACACCCAGTCTCTCAAGCGGTCGGGGTTAGGTCTGTACAAATCCGTAATGATGGAGTATACTTTCCAACATTCGGTTTTTTCTTTTTCGTATTCTGAATCTATAATTACTCTAATTGCAAATAAATCGTATACTTCCTCAAAGGGAATAGACTTTTTACGCATCTTATTCCATATTGAATGTATCGATTTAGGTCTTCCATAAACTTCCGCTTTAATCCCTTGTTCCTTCAAGATTTCTTCGATCGGCGCTACGAAATTAGAAATGAATCGCTCACGTTCAGCTTTCTTTTCATTCAGTTTTTTTGCAATAAATTTATAGGTGTCGGGATCGGTGTATTTCATCGACAGATCCTCCAACTCCGATTTGATAGCATAGAGACCTAAACGGTGAGCCAGCGGTGCGTATAGATAACTTGTTTCAGAAGCTATCTTAAGTTGCTTATGTCGCGCCATAAATTCCATGGTACGCATATTATGTAGCCTATCTGCTAATTTAATCAGAATTACCCGTACATCGTCTGCTAGTGTTAATAACATTTTCCGGAAGTTTTCCGCTTGCATCGAGCTGTTGGGGTCAAAGACACCCGATATTTTGGTGAGGCCATCGATGATTTTGGCGACTTTTTTTCCAAATCGAGCTTCTATATCTTCTAATGTTAGACTCGTGTCTTCAACGACATCGTGTAATAACGAACAGACAATAGAGGTCGTTCCAAGTCCAATTTCTTCTGCAGCTATTTGGGCTACAGCAATGGGGTGATAGATATAAGGCTCTCCGGACTTTCTACGCATGTCTTTATGACTCTCCAGAGCAAGATCGAAAGCTTTGCGTATTTCCTGCTTGTCGCCTTTTTGCAAGGTAGGTTTACAAGCCCGCAATAGAGCCCTGTACCGTTTTCTTATTTCTTTGTTTTCCGCCTCAATATCAATCACATAATCTGCCATAAGAACCTTTTAATTAATTTCGTAATTTCAATCAAAAATTGTAATTTTATAGTTAGGGTGCAAGACTCCCTATTTGTTTTTGTTTTTATTTATATAAATATACAAAAAAATAAGAAATTTTTAATTAGTCAAAGGTCAAAAAAGCAATGTGTAGCTGTGGATTTACAAGGATATTAATTGTCCTCATGGTTTGGGGAGGTGTGGTTATGGCGCAGGAGCAAAAGCCACTTTTGACATTACCGCATTACGGTGCGGGTACTCCGGAAGTAGTAGGTTATTATTTAACAACGAGACTGCAGTCTGGTGAAGAAGCTCCTTGGTTTCCAATTGAAGAAGTGGTGATTCGTGCTAGGAGGGAGTGGAAGAGTGAAGAGGAGAAAAATAGATATCTAAAATTAAAAAGAAACGTTCTGCGGGTGTTACCTTATGCTATATATGCGCAAAGGAGATATGAGCAGCTGGATAGAGATTTGGCACTGGTAGACAGCAGGAGGGAAGAAAAAGCACTTATAAAGGCCTGTGAGCAGGAGATCAAAGAGAAAATTACTAATGAAGTAAAGAATCTTTCGGTTTCGCAGGGGAAAATTTTGATTAAACTCATCGAACGACAAACTGGTAATACCAGTTACGATCTGGTCAAAGATATGAAAGGAAGTATCACGGCATTTGTATACCAGGGAGTAGCTCGTGTTTTTGGACATAATCTGAAAAGTACTTATGATCCTACTGAAGATTTCGAAGTAGAAAACATCATTCGGGAGTATGAACGCGTGAGACCTATTAATAAACCCTACCAATAATGATATATGGAGAACAATATTTACGGCTTTAAAGCTCTTGAATTTTCGGGAAAAGAACGATCACTAGAGGATTTTGCTGGTAAGGTTGTCCTCATTGTTAATACCGCTAGTGGATGTTATTTTCGTAGACAGTTTAAAACGCTTGAGCGGTTGTATCAACAGTATAAAGATCAAGGCTTTGAGATATTGGCATTCCCTTCCAATGATTTTAGAAATCAGGAACCTCGTACCGGACTTAATTTGGAGACCTATTGTAAAATAAAAGAGAGAGTTACGTTTCCCGTGTTTAAACGAATACATGTCAAAGGAGATTATATCCATCCCTTGTACCAATTTTTGTCGAATAAAGATCTAAATGGTGTGTTACAAAGCAAACCATTGTGGAATTTTCACAAGTATCTTATTGATCGAAATGGAAAGGTAGTCGATTTTTATCATACGGTGACCAGTCCTATGTCTGCTCGGGTACAACGTAAAATCCAAGAACTTTTATCCGTTAAATAACGTCAATCTTTCACGGCTTTGTCATAAAAGAAATAAGACTGTACGTCTGTTTCAACAACTCTGTCGATTAAAAATATAATTTACCTAAGTTTGCTTCCAATGCTAAAAGCATGATAAGAGAAAGGCAAATAAAAATCAAATAAAAACACATATGAAATTAGATTTAATGGTTATGAGCGTGCACCCAGATGATGCGGAATTGGGGGCTGGGGGTACGATTGCTAAATATGTGTCCGAAGGAAAGACGGTTGGTATAATAGATTTGACGCGGGGTGAGTTAGGTACTCGTGGTACAGCAGAGACAAGAGCAGAGGAGGCCGCTGAGGCTGCGCGAATATTGGGCGTAGCAGTACGCGAGAATCTAGGTCTTCGGGATGGTTTTTTTTCCAATGAAGAAGATTCTCAACGTGTCATAATTAGCGCTATTCGTAAATATAAGCCCGAGATTGTCATTACGAATGCGATTGATGACCGACATCCCGACCATGGGCGCGCCAGCAAGCTTGTTAATGATTCTTTATTCTTATCTGGTCTTCGACGTGTCGAGACACAGGTAGAAGGCGTAAATCAAGAAGCATTCCGGCCTAGATTACAACTTCAATTGGTTCAAGATAAATATATCCAACCTGATATTATTTTAGATATTAGCAACTATTGGGATTTAAAAGAGAAATCGATTTTGGCCTATAAAACTCAATTTAATTCGCTGACAGAAGAAGATGGACCACAGACCTATATCTCAAATCCTGATTTTATGGAGTATACAAAAGCTCGAGCGAGGGAGTTTGGTCGGAATATACAGGTATCCTATGGAGAAGGGTTTACCTCATGTAAATTACTTGGGGTGAATGATCTCTTTGAATTGATTTAAATGATCAGGGCCTATTTTTTGAAATAGGCTCTGATATTCTTTTCGTCAACTTTAATTTGTTGTTGCATTTCTTCCAGAGAATCAAAACGTTCATCATGTCGAATAAACTCCATGAATTTGATTCGGATAGTTTTTGTATATAGGTTTTCTTTGAAGTCCAATAGATTGACCTCAATTTTCCTATTCATCCCATCTACGGTAGGCCTTGTGCCAATATAACACATTCCTTGCGCTGTTTTTTCTGGTTGCGGCTCTTGGTATATACCTAGGTCAATAGAAGGCACCTTTGGATAAATCTCTACCTCTACAGCATATATCCCGTAGGCTGGAATAAGCTTGTGTGCCTCGTGGACATGAATGTTGGCGGTTGGAAATCCAATCTGTCTTCCGATTTGATCTCCCCGGATCACCGTTCCAGTTAGTTCAAATGGATACCCGAGATATTTATTCGCAGTGAGGATATCACCTTTAATTAGTGATTCACGTATACGCGTAGAAGAAACGGCTACGTCATCAATATCTTGTTTAGGGATTTCTTGAACTTGAAAGTCGAAAATTGTTGAAAAATGGATTAAATCTTTGATGGATCCTTTTCTGTCTTTGCCAAAATGATGGTCATAGCCTAGAATAATAGATTTAGTACCTAGCTTATTCACTAATACATTTCGGATGTACTCCTCTGCGCTCTGATTCGAAAAGTCTCTAGTGAATGGCGTTATAATGAGGTGATCTATACCGGCTAAGGCCAGTTGGTGTGTTTTCTCCTCGATATCATTAATAAGACGTAGCCCTTCATCATCAGGATTGATGATAAGCCTCGGATGAGGAAAGAAAGTTAATAGCACTGATTCTCCACCAAACTCTTTTGCACAATTAACGAGCTTCTTTAATATTTTTTGATGACCAATATGTACTCCGTCAAATGTACCAATAGTAACTATTGCATTTTCAAGAGGTGCAAATTCATCCAGGTTTCTATAGATCTTCATTAGAAATGATAGTCGATTTTTCTTGTTCCATTAATGCTTTTTGAGCTCTAATGGTTTGTATTAATTCCTCTAGGTTCCACGCCTTGTCGACATGGTATTCACCGCTCATAGTGCGTCTTAAAGACGAAAGGTGAGAACCGTTATTTAATAGTTTCCCGAAGTCATTTGCTATAGACCGAATATAAGTGCCCTTAGAACATTTTATGCGAAAATATACAAGAGGTAATTCTATCTTTTCAATGTCGAATGCATGAATAACAACAGTTCTAGCCTTTAGCTCTACTTCTTCTCCACGTCTAGCCTTCTCATACACCCTTTCACCATTTATCTTTAAAGCCGAGTGTGCCGGTGGGTATTGACTTATTTCACCCAAGAAGCTTTTTGTCGCTGCTAGGATTGCGTCTTCTTTAATTTCTGAAATATCAAACGTTTGATCGACTTCAGTTTCCAAGTCATATGAGGGAGTGGTAGCCCCCAAAGTGATGGTACCTGTATATTCTTTGTCTTCCGCCTGAAAAGTGTCTATTTTTTTTGTCAACTTACCGGTACATATGATCAATAATCCGGTCGCTAGGGGATCTAAGGTCCCGGCATGCCCTACTTTAAGTTTGAGCGGTTTCATTGTATTTCTCAACTTGCCCACGACATCAAAGCTCGTCCAGGTAAGTGGTTTATCGACAAGTAATACTTCTCCTTCTGCAAAGGAAAAGTATGTGTTTGATTCCTGAATATCTTCCATTAAATAATCTGTAAACTATGGCCACTCAATAACATGGCTATAATAATCAGCCCTACAACTATCCTATACCAGCCAAATGCTTTGAAACCATGTTTCGTCAAGATATCGATAAATGATTTAATCGCAATTATTGCGACTATAAATCCTACGATGTTTCCTACAATTAAAAGATTGATCTCATCTCCAGAAAAAGAATGACCTTCTTTGAAGAACTTTAACAGCTTTACCAACGAAGCACCCAGCATCATTGGAATGGCCAAAAAGAAAGAGAATTCTGCGGCTGCTTTTCTTGTAAGTTGTTGTGTCATTCCCCCAACGATTGTGCTAGCCGATCGAGATGTCCCTGGAATAAGTGCTAAACACTGATAGCAACCGATGATGAATGCTTGTTTAAAACTTATGTTGTCAGAATTTTCGACCGTTGGTTTATTGAACCACTTGTCGACGAATAAAAGAACAATACCTCCGATAACCAGCATCACGCCCACCATCAGTGGGCTTTCTAATAAGGAGTCGATGACATCATTCAGTATAATACCTAGAATAGAGGCAGGGATAGCTGCAACAACTAGCTTATAGTAAAAATCTAATGATCTAAAGAACCTTTTCCAATAAAGTACAAGTACCGAGAGGATAGTGCCGAGTTGAATGACTATAGTAAACAATTTGACAAATGGAGACGGTTCGATCCCCATTAAAGCTGAGCCAATAATCATATGGCCTGTAGAAGATACGGGTAGGAATTCCGTAAGTCCTTCAATAATGGCTAAGATAATAGCCTCAAAATAATTCATTTTTTAGTTGTTTTTATTTTTTAGGCTTGTATAGGATTGCAACAAAACCCATGGAAAAACCTAGGATTACAACTAATGGTGCCAGCGTGATCTTTGCAAAGCTGTAAATATCTTCGGTGCCCATCATCAAGAAAAAACCAATGGCTACGATAATAATGCTGGCAATGAAAAGCTGATAGTTTACTTTTTGAAAGACAAATGAACCTTGCTGTTTTTCATTATTTGCTATAGGATTTTTTTGTGACATTCTTTTTTAGTTATGTGATGAAGTAATGACTAACAAATCGTATTCTTTTAAAGTTATTTTGTTGCTACAAATTACCGGTATAAACTATGTGACTTAGCACGTAGGTACTTGGTTACCGCAAAATATGTACTTAGGCCTGATATTAATATACCTAGGATAACAACGATCAAAAATATTGCTCCAAATTCATACCAATTGCGTAAGAAAACCAATTCAGGTACTTGTTTTTGAGCAAATTGTAAGGTAAATATCAGTAGAAGTATCGCTATCAGCGAACCTATTAAGCCGTGAACGATCCCATACATAATATACGGTTTGCGGATGAAGTTTTTCGTCGCGCCGATCAATTGCATACTTTTTATCAGGAATCGTTGTGAGTAGATTGCCAATCGGATAGTGTTATTAATTAAGGCTACAGCAATAACCAATAAAATTACAGTGAAAGCGAGTACGATTATTGAGATAATACGTATGTTCTTATTTACCATGTCGATTAGCGACTCTTGATAGACAACCTCCTTTACCCGGCTGTTTTTCGCCAGTTTTTGTATAAAAGGTTGTATACTGTCCGAATTAGCATATTGTTCCTTCAAATAAATATCAATAGAAGGTAGGAGTGGGTTATGACCTAAATATTCAACAAAATCTTCACCAAGGTCTTCTTTCAAATTCTTAGCAGCAAGTTCTTTACTTACATATTCGGTGCGCAAAACATATGCGTCTTTCTCTACATCTTTTTGAAGCGACAAGACATCCCCCTCGTTAATATTGTCATTGACAATGACATTGAGAACGATATTCTCTTTGACATACTTTGAAAGATTCTTGGCGTGAACCAATATTAAGCCCAAAAGACCCGTCATTAACAATACTAATGCAATACTGATAACGGTTGAAATATATACAGATTTAGTTCTTTTATGAGATGAGCCTTGATCTACTGTTGACATAAGCCTTTTTTTTATTTGATGCGAAAGTAAAGAATTAAGATGATTTTAGGAATAAATAATATAATAACCTAATCGAAGGCGTATATATTTAACATTTTTTATCGTCCTAGCCTCACTGAATAAAAATCGATGAATAATTACAACTAATATCTGAAATTATTATGGACAATAAAAAAGTTTTGTATTAAAAGTGACTTTAAATCGCTATTTTCGCAACTCCTGTAAAATTCTTTTTTTGTACGAAATGGATTATAATCATAAATCAATAGAACAGAAGTGGCAAGCCTTTTGGGCAGAAAATGCAACTTTCAAAACGTCAGAATCAACCCAGAAGCCAAAGTATTATGTGTTAGATATGTTTCCTTATCCCTCAGGAGCCGGACTACATGTAGGACATCCTCTGGGGTATATTGCTTCTGATATTTTTTCCCGTTACAAGCGTACTAAGGGATTTAATGTGTTACATCCGATGGGCTATGATTCATTTGGTTTGCCGGCTGAACAATACGCTATACAGACTGGCCAGCACCCTGCTATCACAACTGAAGCAAATATTAATCGGTATCGCGAACAGATGGATAATATTGGGTTTTCGTTTGACTGGTCGCGTGAGATACGTACTTCAGAGCCTGATTATTATAAGTGGACACAATGGATTTTTATGCAAGCCTTTAATGCTTGGTATGATAAGAATGAGGATCGCGCTCTGCCTATAGAACAACTGATTGCTCATTTTGAAACCAAAGGATCTCAAGGCGTTCATGCTGAGTCTGATGAAGATATACTTACCTTTACTGCCGAAGAATGGCTGTCGTTTACCGAGCAAGATCAGCAAAAAGAATTGCTAAAATATAGATTAGCCTTTTTAAGGGAGAGTACTGTTAATTGGTGTGCAGCTTTAGGCACCGTTTTGGCCAATGACGAAGTCATTAACGGACTCTCTGAAAGAGGAGGCTTTCCCGTGGAACAGAAAAAAATGATGCAATGGTCTATGCGGATTACCGCATATGCCGATCGCTTGCTTAGAGGCTTAGATACCATCGATTGGCCAGAACCTTTGATCGAGATGCAGCGCAACTGGATTGGGAAGTCGGTCGGAGCCTTAGTTAAGTTTCCAGTACCACAGCTTGATGAAAACATTGAGGTGTTTACAACACGAGTCGATACTATTTTTGGTGTTAGTTTTGTCGTGTTGGCACCAGAGCATGATTTGGTAGGTTCGCTTACCACCGATGCACAACGATCTGAAGTCGAAACTTACATCGAAAAAACTTCTAAAAAGTCCGAGTTAGATCGTATGGCAGATACAAAAACAGTTTCAGGTGCGTTTACTGGATCATATGCTAAGCATCCGATAACAGGTGATGATGTACAAATCTGGATTGCCGACTACGTATTAGCTGGTTATGGTACAGGGGCTGTCATGGCAGTTCCATCGGGCGATCAACGTGATTACGTATTTGCAAAACATTTTAATCTCCCGATAGTCGCTATTTCAGACAGTCAGCATATTGAAGAAGCTGCTGATCCCAACAAAGATGGCTTGTATATTAATTCAGGCTTTATTAATGGGATGAACTATGTAGAAGCTACTGATGCGCTTATTATTAAGCTTTCAGAGTTAGGCTTGGGTAGAGCGAAAGTGAATTTTCGTATGCGCGATGCTATCTTTGGACGGCAGCGTTATTGGGGAGAACCAGTTCCAGTTTTTTTTAAAGATGGTGTACCTTATTTAATTAAAGAAGAGGAACTACCTTTACTGCTTCCTGAGGTGGATAAATACCTGCCTACGGAATCGGGAGAACCGCCGTTAGCACGTGCTGAGGGGTGGAAGTATCAGGATCAATACGAATATGAATTGAGTACTATGCCGGGATGGGCAGGGTCTTCTTGGTATTGGTTTAGGTATATGGATCCTCAGAATAGAGCAGCTTTTGCATCAAAGGATGCGGTTGATTATTGGAAAGCTGTTGATTTGTATATAGGCGGTTCCGAGCATGCCACAGGTCACTTGTTATATTCTCGTTTCTGGAATAAGATTTTGAAGGATCTTGGTTTTCATAACGAGGAAGAACCATTTAAAAAGCTGATCAACCAAGGTATGATTCAGGGACGTTCCAGCTTTGTATACCGTCTATTGGATGAAGAAGGAAGAGGGACGAATACTTACGTCTCACTCGGGTTAAAGGATTCTTATAATACGATTCCATTGCACGTAGATGTAAATATCGTTCATAACGATATTCTGAATACGGATAAGTTTAAAGTTTCCCGTCCAGACTATGCTGAAGCTGAATTTATATTAGAAGACGGTAAATACATCTGCGGTACTGAGGTGGAGAAAATGTCAAAATCTAAGTTTAACGTTGTTAATCCAGATGATATCATAGCTCTTTATGGAGCAGATACTTTGCGCCTCTATGAGATGTTCTTAGGGCCGTTAGAGCAGGCTAAGCCTTGGAATACAAATGGTATAGAAGGAGTATACAAGTTTCTGAAAAAAGTTTGGAGACTCTTCCACGATGCAGAAGGTAATCTGAATGTCTCGGACGAGGAGCCGACTAAGGCAGAATACAAAGCGTTGCATAAAATTATTAAGAAAGCTGAAGATGATATCGAACGTTTTTCTTTTAATACCTCTGTGTCTGCTTTTATGATTTGTGTAAATGAATTGACAGATCTTAAATGTAATAAAAAGAACATCTTACAGGATTTTGTTATTGTGTTGTCTTCTTATGCGCCACATATCACTGAAGAATTATGGTCTTTATTAGGTAATGCAGCTGGATCAATTTCTTACGCCGCTTATCCAAAGTTTAATCCGGAGTATTTGATCGAGTCTGAATTTGCTTATCCAGTCTCCATCAATGGCAAGATGAAGATGAATTTGTCACTATCCCTCGATTTAGATCAAAAAGCGGTAGAGGACACCGTATTGTCCAATGCAGATGTCATGCGCTATTTGGATAGTAAAGCTGTTAAAAAGATGATTTTTGTCAAAGGCAAGATTATTAACATCGTTGTGTAATCGTGCTTATTAATCATATAAAGGGGGCAATAGTAAGTTGTCCCTTTTTTTGTTTCATTGTCATTTAGAAAGATAAGTGGGCAAAATAACAAATTTGGCCTATTTATTGATAGTAATAGATAGAAAACAAAATGAAAGGATAAAATATGATTAAAAAAAGAAAAGAAAAAAACACGAACCTACAGCACAATCCATTTATGTTTTATATGACAAATTGGGGATTTGTAGAAAGACCTGCCGAGAGAGAGGCTAAAAACAAGAAAAAACGTTAACATTAGATTAACTTTATTAAAGACTTTAACGTCACACATGCAATGCTTTCCATACGAAGCATTTTTTTTGTACCCATTGGATCAAAAAAAAGTCTGATGTTTATCAGACCTTTTATTTTTTATTGAATAGGAGCTGGAGCTTCTTCTTCGAATAAAGGAAATTCCTTTATGATATTATACCATGTGATTATTTTCTTTATATCAGAGGTATATACTCGGGATTCATCGTGTCCAGGAGCTACATTTCTGAAAAAATCTCTCAATGTCTCACCGTTAGATTTTGTGTCCGGAACGATTATTCCTTCAGCTTTAATTTTCTCAAGAACATCTAATAGACGAATTTCTTCTTCTTCACCATAGATTGTTATATCTTCTAAAGTAGCCATTTTTGTGGTGTTCAGATTGACTACAGATTTAATTTTTGCGCTATCTAGAGATTCTAGGATAAAACCACCTTTGTTTTGACCGATAAGCTTAAACAAACCTGGTTTACCTGTTACTGATACTAAAGCTCTTAAATTCATCTTTTTGGTTTAAAGGTTATTAATCTTCTATTATTTCAATAGCTAAAATACGGTCTCCTTGGCGGATATCATCTACTATATCTACATTTTCTATCACTTTACCGAAGCAAGTATGATTACGGTCTAGGTGAGCTGTGTTGTTACGGCTGTGACATACGAAAAACTGAGAACCGCCTGTGTTACGACCAGCGTGTGCCATTGATAATACACCACGGTCATGATATTGGTTTTCCCCTGTCAACTCACAGTCTATTTTGTAGCCAGGACCGCCTGTTCCAGGTATGCCTGAAGCTCCTTCTTTCGAGTTAGGACATCCCCCTTGAATAACGAAATCAGGGATCACACGGTGAAAAGCAAGTCCGTCGTAAAAACCAGATTTAGCCAACTTAATGAAATTTTCAACGGTATTAGGAGCGTCTGCTGTATAGAACTCTACAGTCATATCGCCTTTCTCTGTCTTGATAATTGCTTTACTCATTACTAAATAAATTTTGTTTTCGAGGTACAAAGATAGGCTTTTTTAGCTAAAGAATATACGTCTCAGTTTGATCCAGATGAGTTAAAGTTTGTTAAGTTGCTCCGTTTTTGTAATTTTAAGAAAATCAGTTATTTACTTTTAGAAATTATGAGTAAGCTTGTTATTCGTGAATGGGCAGAATCGGATCGCCCAAGAGAGAAATTGTTAGAACAGGGACGACGTGCCCTTACAGATGCGGAGTTATTGGCTATTCTTATTGGTTCTGGTTCGAGGGGGGAGACAGCTGTCGAGTTGTGTAGACGGATTCTAAACGATTCAAAAAATAGCCTTGGAGAATTATCCAAAATGGAAGTTTCGCAATTGTGTGGCTATAAAGGAATAGGCGAAGCCAAAGCTATTGCTATAGTTGCTGCCCTGGAATTAGGACGGCGGCGCAAAGGCGAGAACCAACAAGACGCAGCTATATTGAATAGTAGCAAGAAGGTTTATACTTATTTTAGGCCATATTTACAGGATCTACCACATGAGGAATTTTGGGTTATATACTTGAACACCGCCTGTAAGGTATTGAATGAGCAGTTGATTGGTAGGGGAGGTAATGATTTTACGCCGGTAGATGTACGAATTATACTGCGTTACGCCCTACAAAGTAATTCCAACTCTATTATTTTGATTCATAACCATCCGTCAGGCACATTGTCTCCCAGCCAGGCTGATAAAGTACTGACGCAAAAGATAAGCGAAGCAGCTCGTATAATGGATATTCGTGTCAATGATCATTTGATATTTACAGATAGCAGCTATTACAGCTTTAGGGATGAGGGGTTACTTTAACTAAAAACAGGGAGCTTATATTGAGCTCCCTGTTTTGGTTGTTGTTTTATATATTCTTAAATGAATTTTGCTGTTGCCTCAGCTAAATCAATGATCTTGTTTGAATATCCCCACTCATTATCGTACCATGATACGACTTTGGCAAAGTTATCATTTAATGAGATACCTGCTTTTGCATCAAATATAGAAGTGCGCGCGTCGCCCAAGAAATCTGTAGATACTACGTCATCTTCTGTATAGCCTAGTATACCTTTCAATTCGCCTTCAGAAGCTTCTTTCATTGCTGCTTTGATATCTTCGTAAGACGCTGCTTTATCTAATCGGACAGTTAAATCCACCACAGAAACGTCTGCCGTAGGTACGCGGAAAGACATACCTGTCAATTTACCTTTCAATTCAGGTAATACCAGGCCTACAGCTTTTGCTGCTCCAGTAGATGAAGGGATGATATTTTGGTATGCACCACGTCCACCTCTCCAGTCTTTTACTGAAGGACCATCTACGGTTTTTTGTGTAGCTGTTACTGCGTGTACAGTAGTCATAAGTCCTTCTACGATACCAAACTTGTCATTCAATACTTTGGCGATAGGAGCTAGACAGTTTGTTGTACAAGATGCATTAGAAACGATGTTTTGCTCTGCCTTCAATTCGTTATGATTTACACCCATTACGAAAGTAGGTGTGTCATCTTTCGCAGGAGCAGACATGATTACTTTTTTAGCACCAGCATCGATATGTTTTTGCGCAGTTTCTTGTGTTAAGAATAGGCCTGTAGATTCAATGATGATTTCGGCGCCTACTTCATTCCATTTTAAGTTTGCCGGATCTTTCTCCGCTGTAACACGGATTGTTTTTCCGTTAACAATTAGATTACCATCTTTTACTTCAACAGTGCCGTCAAATCTTCCGTGCGTTGAGTCATATTTTAACATGTAAGCCATGTAATCAGGCTCTACCAAGTCATTGATTCCGACAACTTCGATATCTTTGCGACCCACAGCAGCTCTGAATGCTAAACGACCGATACGGCCAAATCCGTTAATTCCAATTTTCATTTTTTTTCAATTTTTATTTATGTAATACTTTGTTAAATTTTGAATGGGCTCTTTGACGATTTTTTCGATGCCCAAATGATACTCATTTCCCAATTCAATCAACCACTCTTTATAGTTGTAAGCTACAGATCCCGTTAACGATATCGGCGAATCAGGATAGTTGTCTGCTAAGGGGAGAAGATAGGTTTTGATGTATAAATCCAACCCTCTCTTAATAATAGATGTCATATAAGGGTCGTTTTTGTTTTCCTGTATGAAGTCCGCAAAAGAGGTGAGAAATATATTTGGATTTGGGGTGTTGTATATTTTTTCTAAAATTGTCTTTCGATCAATATTGTGTCTTTCCAATAACTTTTCCCGGAATCCATTAGGCATAGCTTCAGTGAGGAAATCTTGCAATATCTGTTTACTTAGCCAGTTGGTAGAACCTTCGTCAGCCAGTATATAGCCTAAGCCATAATTGTTTTCTACAATCTTCTTTCCTGTGAAATAAGCGGCATTTGAGCCAGATCCGATGATTCCCACAATACCTTTCTCATCACCAAATGTAGCGATTGCAGCGGCATCAAGATCGTGTGAAGCCCTTACTCTGGCATTCTTAAAAAAAGAAGAAAATACCTGTACAATTTTTTCCTGACGATCTTTTGATGAGGCACCTGCCCCGAAAAAGAATATTTTACGAACTTTTTCCGCGTTGTAAAGTAGGTCAGTGTTTTTGTTTAAGAGTTGGTTGATGAAATTTTCATCCTGAATGTATGAATTTATTCCTGCAGTTCTAAATCCGTGAAGAACTTTACCTTTGTCGGTTAGGCGCCAATCGGCGTATCTTGATCCAGTGAAAATTATTAAAATCATGACTCTATTATTTGTTCATTATGTTAGCAATAGCTAGCAATTCTTCGTCCAGTTTGAATTCCTTTTTGCTTAAAGCTTCCTCAAGTGGTGTGGTCACAATTGCTGTTCCCCGTAAACCCACTGTAGCTCTGCTATTACCATTAAGAAGTTCTTTTACTGCTTTGAACCCCATTCGTGTTGCTAACACACGGTCAAAACTGCTGGGCGAACCGCCGCGTTGAAGATGCCCTAATATACTAACTTTGATGTCAAGATGATTGAATTTTTCTTTAACAATTTTTGCAACATTATAAGCACCACCGTTTTTATCTCCTTCTGCTATGATGACGATCATGGAACTTTTATTTCTGCTTTCAGCCAGCTCAAGTTCACCAAAAAGTTCGGTAATACCGCTGTCGACTTCTGGCATTAAGATGGCCTCTGCACCACCTCCTACACCAGCATTCAGTGCAATACATCCCGAATCCCGCCCCATTACTTCAACAAAAAATACCCGACTATGCGAAGATGCGGTGTCACGTATTTTGTCTATAGCCTCTATCACCGTATTGTTGGCCGTGTCGTATCCTAAGGTATAATCCGAACCATATAGGTCGTTGTCGATAGTTCCCGGAATACACATTACAGGGATATCAAATTCTTTAGAGAATAGATCCGCTCCAGTAAACGTGCCGTCACCACCGATAGCTACTAGCGCATCTATGCCTTGCGTACGGATGTTGTCGTAAGCCTGTTGACGCCCTTCCTTCGTTTTGAACTCTAGACAGCGAGCCGATTTTAAGACGGTTCCTCCTTTTTGTATAATAGAGCTTACTGAACGACGATTCATGTCGATAAATTCTGCGTCGATCATTCCTTGATATCCTCTGTAGATACCAGTAACCTGTATGTTCTCGTATATTGCGGTTCTTACAACAGCGCGAATAGCTGCATTCATTCCTGGTGCATCGCCACCTGAAGTAAAGACACCGATGTTCGTTATTTTTTTCAAATCAAACTAATTTTAGGCAATACGAATATAGTGTGTATTTCTTACACTATTAAATTTTTAACGCTTTTTTTTTGCTTCTTTTGTAATTTTTAAGCAATATTGCCTAATATTTAGCTGATTTGTTACTTAAAATAAAGAGTTTGTGCTTTCCTTTTTTACTGTAGACTGTCTGATCCTGACTTTTCACGAAGGACAATTAAAAGTTCTTCTTACCGAAAGAAATGAATACCCCTATAAAGATTGGTGGGCCGTTCCTGGTTATTTTGTGGACAAAGAAGAGGAGATGGAGGATGCTGTGAAAAGAATTTCGTACGAAAATACGGGCCTAAAAGATATTTATTTAGAGCAGTTGGCTGCATTTGCTGGAGTAAAGAGACACCCCGAGGGGCGTATACTTACTGTGGCTTTTATGGCGTTGGTACGTTACGAAGACGTAAAGAATAAGGTGAAGCCTGTCACAAACTATATGCGGCAAGCCAAATGGTTTGATGTGAATAATGTGCCTGATCTCGCATTTGACCATAAAGATATACTGCATATAGGATTGCATAAATTGAAAACGAACCTGACTTTCTCACTTACACCATTTGAACTTCTACCAGAAAAGTTTACTCTTACGCAGCTGCAACAGATCTATGAATCTATACTAGGAGAACCTTTAGACAAGCGGAACTTTCGCAAAAAAATGGGGAATTTAGGCTATCTGAAGGAACTTGATGAGTATCAAACCGGCGTATCTTATCGAGCGGCCCGTCTTTATAAAATCGATAAGAAAAAGTTTAATAAGCTTTTTACATAAACAAAATTCCCGAATTACAGCCCTCTTGTTTTGTCAGAGAATTGTTTTTTTTTACGATTCTTAAGAATTCCACTTCCTCTTTCTGTACTTTTGAACAAATTTTAATAAAAGTCAGAAGGTAAAAGTGAAAAATGGATAAGCGCAAAGAGGAAATCATTGATGTTGCTTTAAGAAGATTTTGTCATTATGGATTTAATAAAACCACAATGAACGAAATCGCTGAGGATATGAAAATTACCAAAGCAAATCTTTACTATTACTACCAAGATAAGTCAGCCTTAATTAGAGATGCTATAGGGCTGGTTGCGGATGAACTTTATGAAAAGGAATGGGATCTTATAGATAACTATAATGGAGATCTGATTCAGACCTTGTATAATATTGTGGATCTTCGGGCGACATATCTTAGTAAGTATTACATGCTTCATATCGATGAAAACTTGGAATGGATCAAAGGAGTTGAAATCACATCCGTAATCGATAATTTGTATAAGCGGGATATATCTGCCATTAAGGAGCTTTTTTTGAAAGCTGTTGAAATGGGAGGTGTTCATATCCGAGACATCGAAGAGGCAAGTGTTTCTTTTGTAGAGATCATGAAATCGGTAGGTATTATGCATAATGTACAAGACATCATGTCGGGAATTCCAAATAGAGATAATGTAGGTCATATATTAGAAAGTCAAAAGAGAGCTATCAGATTAATTTTTGAGGAAAGAATCGTTACAAATAACTAACTAAATGAAAAGGATACGAATTATTGCAGTTTTATTAGCAGGTGTATTCGCTGGTGCGTATGCAAATGCGCAGGAGGTTTTGACACTGCAACAAGCTATAAAGTATGCATTAGAAAATAAAGCAGATGCAAAAAAATCTGCCTTGGAACTTGAGAATGCACAATATCAAATTGATGAGGTACGAGCAGGAGGTTTACCACAGGTTAATGGACAGGGTAGTTTGACTTACAATCCCCTGATTCAAGAGAATGCTATTTCCATGACCCCAGAGGGCGGTCAACCGACGCTTATGTTTATGAAGTTTGGACAACCGTGGCAAGCCCAAGCTGTGGTGAGTGTTAACCAACAGATATTTAATCAAGCTTTATTCACAGGATTGAAAGCTGCAAAAACGACCAAGGAGTTCTATCAGATAAATAAGGAATTGACAGATGAACAATTGATCGAAAAAGTTGCAGGTTCTTATTATGATGTTTTTCAAAGTCATCTACAACTTCAAACAATTGATAATAATCTAAACAGCACGACTAAAACTAGAGATGTAATAAAGGGTTTAGTTGACGCTGGTTTGGGAAGAAAAATCGATCTTGACCGAATTAATGTTGCTGTAAATAATCTGAAAGCAAATAGACAGATAGTTATCAATGCATTAGAGTTAAAAGAAAATGCAATGAAATTTGCAATTGGGATGCCTATTCAAGAAAAGGTCAATATGCCCAAGGAGACCTTCGAGGTTAATCAAAATACAGTGATATTGGAAGATTATGATTTGTCCACACGAACTGAAATCAAGCTATTAGAAAAACAAACGCAATTATTGGAGTTAAATCGTGATTCTAAAAAAGCAGATTACTACCCTAATTTATCTTTGACTGGGAATCTAGGTTATATGGGAATTGGTGAGAAGTTGCCTTTTTTTGGTAATGCTGCAAGTAAGTCACCCTTCTCGGCTATCGGTTTAAATCTTTCTATTCCGATTTTTAACGGAGGATTGACTAAGGCAAAAATTAATCAGGCGACTATCCAGTTAAGACAAGCGGAGGTTGAACTAGAAAATACTAAACTAGCTTTAAGTTTGGCTAATGATAACGCTAGAGCTCAAATAAAAAATTCATTGTTAACCATTAATACGAATCGTTCGAATGTTGGGCTAGCCAAAGAAGTATTGTCCGACACAGAGAATAACTACAAAAATGGACTAGCTACATTGACAGAAGTGCTTGATGCTGAGAATGCATATGCTGATGCTCAGAATAATTTGAATACATCTTTGCTCAATTTCAAGATTGCAGAAATTCAGTTGATTAAAGCTAAGGGACAATTAAAATCATTAGTAAACGAAAAATAATCTAAATATATAATATGAAACGTGTTATAATAACCATAATAAGTATTGCAATTCTGTTGGCTGGTATTGTTTATTTGCTAAATAAGAATAAGAAAAATAATGAGGAGATAACTGCTGCCGCGGCTGTTACTAATGAGAAAGTTGCGGTACGTGTAGATACTGCACGTACACAAATGGTGGACTTAGCATACGTAGCAAATGGTAATTTCATGCCTAAGCAAGAGGTTACTGTATCGGCTGAAACTCCAGGCCGTGTGGTGAAAGTTTTAGTAAGTGAAGGGTCAAGAGTTAGTGCAGGTCAGACACTTGCTATCGTAGAAGGGGATAAGTTGAACGTAAATGTTGCAAATGCTCAAGCAAACTACGATAATGCGTTGCAAAATGTACAACGATTTGAAAGTGCTTTTAGTACTGGAGGAGTTACTCAACAGCAATTGGATCAGGCTAAGCTTCAATTCGAAAATGCTAAAAATAACTTGCGTAGTGCAAAATTAACTGCAGGAGATGTGACCATAAAAACTGCTGTTTCAGGTATTGTAAACTCGCGTAAGATCGAGCCAGGTACTTACGTGAACACCGGCGCCGCAGCTTTCGATATCGTAAATGTGAGCACGCTAAAGCTACGTGTAAATGTTGATGAGAAAAATGTAGCGACATTAGCTGTAGGGCAAACTGTCAACGTAGGAGTAAGTGTTTATCCCGATAAGACTTATACCGGTAAAATAATATTTATAGCACCCAAGTCGGACGGTAGTTTGAATTTCCCGGTAGAGATTGAAGTTTCTAACCCAAATAACGAATTGAGAGCAGGTATGTACGGAACCGCGCGGTTTGGTGATGCTGCTACTGCAAATGTCCTTGTGATACCACGTACAGCCTTCCTTGGTTCTGTAAGTGACAATAAAGTGTTTGTCGTTAAAAATGGTAAAGCAGTAGCTACAACAGTTAAATCAGGAAGAAGTTTCGGCGATTATATTGAAGTATTGGGAGGCCTAAATACAGGCGACCAAGTTATTATTTCTGGTCAAATCAATGTGTTTGATCAGGCACCAATCTCTATTATTAAATAAAATCTGAACAGGCGGTAAATAATATGAAGATTTCAGAAATTTCGATAAAAAGACCAAGTTTGATCATTGTGATGTTTATCATCTTGATCCTTGGTGGTATATTTTCCTATACCCGACTGGGGTATGAGCTTATTCCTAAGTTTGATATCAAAGTTATTTTGATTCAGACAGTATATCCAGGAGCGTCTCCAACAGAGGTGGAAAACACCGTTACCAAGAAGATTGAAGATGCTATTTCTTCACTTGAAATGGTTAAAAAAATTGAAGCTACATCCATGGAAAGTGTCTCAGTAGTAGCTGTGACATTAAATGATGAAGCCGATGTTAACTTTTTGCTCACGGATGCACAGCGTAAGATCAATTCCATTTTGAATGATTTGCCTGACGATGTCGATCCTCCGATCTTGAATAAATTCTCGTTGGACGATATGCCAATCATGAGTTTAGCAGTTACTTCTAGTTTATCTGAGAAGGAATTGTATGATTTATTAGACAAAAAAATACAGCCTGTTTTTGCTCGTATCAATGGTGTAGCTAAGGTTGATATGATCGGTGGTGAAGAGCGTGAGATACAGGTGAAGGTGGATCCGGAGAAACTAGAAGGTTACGGCTTGAGTATTTCGCAGATTCAACAGGTTATTGGTGCGTCCAATATGGATTTCCCTACCGGTAGTGTGCAATCCAGTGAAAAGCGTAATACTATTCGTCTAGCTGGTAAGGTTAGTTCGGTTGAAGAATTGCGTAATCTACCTATCACCACCCCTGCAGGAGTGACTATTTTTCTTCGTGATATTGCAGATATTCAAGATGGGGTAGCCGAGATCGAAAAAGTGGCAAGGTTAGATCGGAAAAACACGATCTTGATGCAGGTGTATAAGCAATCAGATGCGAATGCTGTAGCCGTGTCTAAGTTGGTTCAGGCGACAATATCAACAAAAGATAAAGAGGGCAATGTCATTAAGGGGATTGAAAAAGATTATGCGAAAGAAGGTATACAGGTTCTGGTTGCGAATGACTCCAGTGAGTATACTTTGGACTCGGCCAATCACGTAATGAAAGATTTAGTAGTAGCCGTCATATTGGTAGGTTTCATCATGCTATTCTTCTTGCATAGTTTGCGTAATGCGGCTATTACGATGGTAGCGATTCCTTTGTCTCTGGTGGCAACCTTTATTGGGTTTTACTTTATGGGTTACACCTTAAATTTGATGTCTTTATTGGGATTGTCTCTAGTGGTGGGTATTTTGGTCGATGATGCTATCGTTGTAATCGAGAATGTCCACCGCCATATGGAGATGGGTAAAAACAAGGTGCGTGCAGCATATGATGGTGCTGCAGAGATTGGATTTACCGTAACGGCGATTACGTTAGTAATTGTGGTTGTGTTTTTGCCAATAGCGATGTCTACAGGTTTGGTGGCTAATATTTTGGCTCAATTTTGTGTTACAGTTATCATTGCCACAGGACTATCTTTACTAGTTTCATTCACCGTAGTGCCTTGGTTGTATTCTCGCTTTGGTAGATTAGAACATATTAATTCAAGTTCTTTCTTTGGACGGATTATCTTAGGATTTGAAAGAGGTCTTTCCAAATTCACGCATTGGATCTCCGATATCTTAAAATGGTCTTTGCGAACCAGAGGTAATAAAATTATCACTTTGGTGATAGCTGTTACGTTATTCTTTGCCTCATTATCATTACCGATCTTAGGTTATATTGGAGGAGACTTTTTCCCTGCAAATGATAAAGGGGAGTTTATGATACAGCTAGAGTTAGAAAAAGATGCTTCATTAGAGACAACCAACCAGTTAACACAGCGCGCAGAAAATCTAATCGCGTCAAAACCTGAAGTGAAAAGATTGATTACCACAGTAGGACAGTCTAGTGATGGTGGTATGGGAGGTGTATCAGGATCTAGGTACAAATCAGAGATTCACGTGATCTTAAAAGACGAATATGTTGGGGTGTTAAATTCTAAAGTATATTCCGCAGAGTTAAAACGTGAATTAGAGAATGAATTAATTGGTGCAATTGTACGTACAGTCAATATGGGGCTTATGGGAGCTGAGCAGGCTCCGGTACACTTAACCGTGATTGGTACTTCGATGGAGGATGCTTTGGATTTTGCGAATAAAGCGGCTGATATTTTGAAGAAGATACCAGGGTCGTCTCAGGTTAGATTGTCTTCTGAAGCGGGTAACCCAGAAATTAATGTCAAAGTAGATCGTGATAAAATGACTTCCCTAGGGTTGAATGTAGCTACAGTAGGTAGTACGATGCAGGTTGCGTTCTCAGGAAATACCGATAATAAATTCCGCGCAGGCGACAACGAGTATGATATCAATATACAGTTTGATGATAAAGGAAGGGCTAGTATAGACGATGTGCGTAAGTTGAAGTTTATCAACAATCAAGGAGCTTCTGTTACTTTGGAACAGTTTGCGGACATTTCTTACGGTTCGGGCCCTACTTTGTTAGAGCGTCGTGACAAGACCCCGTCAGTGGCTGTCAAAGCACAGGTCATTGGACGTCCAGCAGGTACTGTATCCGAAGAATGGAAAAGAGAGTTTGATAAGTTAGAGAAGAAAACAGGTGTAGATACGATGTGGGGTGGTAATATGGAGAATCAAGAAGAAGGATTCGGTACATTAGGAGTTGCGTTGTTAGCTTCGATTATATTGGTTTATCTTGTAATGGTTGCCTTGTATGATAACTTTGCAACACCATTTGTAGTCTTGTTCTCGATACCGCTATCATTTATTGGAGCTTTATTATTGTTGGCACTGACGAATCAAACGTTAAATATTTTTACGATTCTAGGTATTATCATGTTGATTGGTTTGGTGGCGAAGAATGCAATTTTATTGGTGGATTTCGCAAATCATAAGAAGGCAGCTGGAGCGACTACACATGACGCCTTGGTTGCTGCAAACCATGCTCGTCTTCGTCCAATATTAATGACAACGATTGCCATGGTGTTTGGTATGATTCCTATTGCGATGGCGACAGGGGGTATTGCCGATACCAATAGAGGATTAGCCATTGTAATTATTGGAGGTCTATTGTCTTCAATGTTCTTGACACTGGTTGTAGTGCCAGTAGTCTATTCAATTTTTGATAGCTTACAAAGACGCTTTGGCAAAGGTCAAGATGTTAATTATAAAGAATTAATCGTGGCAGATTACGTGCCAAATGAAGATTATGTCGATGAGATGGATGTAAAGCATTAGTAGTCACTGGTTTCGTAGGTAGGGCGGGAGGATGTGAAGTCCTCCCGCTTTCCTTTTTTTAGCGGCTTAGAAGAAAAATGTGCCCTTTTTGCGAATAACCTAGGAAAAATGTTTGGATAAAGTTTTTAAATCTCTATATTTGCATCACCAAAACGAAATAGGCTATACCTAAAGAAGTGATGGTCGCTGCGCTCCTAGCTCAATTGGATAGAGCATCTGACTACGAATCAGAAGGTTAGGGGTTCGACTCCCTTGGTGCGCACATTAGTTAACTGAAAAGCCTAATTCTCTTAACGAATTAGGCTTTTATTTTTGTCACCAAAAATTACTCAACACTATGCTAAACCTTGTATTATTCGGTCCTCCAGGAGCAGGAAAGGGTACACAATCAGAAAAACTAATTAGTAAATATAATCTTGTGCATATCTCTACAGGAGATCTTTTTCGTGCACATATTAAAAATCAGACTGATTTAGGTAAACAAGTAAGTCAGATGATTGCAGAAGGAAATTTAGTTCCTGATTCTATCACGATTGCGATGTTAGAAGAGGAGATCAAAAAGAATCCAGAAGCAAAAGGATTTATCTTCGACGGTTTTCCACGTACAGTTGCACAAGCAGAAGCATTAGATCAATTTTTAGTAGATAATAATAGCGCTATATCTGGAGTTATAGCATTAGATGTTAATGAAGAAGAGTTAACACAACGTATCGCTAAGCGTCAGGAGATTTCTGGTCGTGCAGATGATGCTGCTGATAAGTTGAAAAAACGTATTGAAGAATATTTCGGAAAGACAATACATGTTCTGCCTTATTATGAGGCTCAGAATAAACTCTCTAAAGTAAATGGTATTGGTGATATCGATACTATTTTCTCGGAGTTATCTCAGGTGATCGATAGTTATATCGCTTAATTTTTTATAGATAATTTTATGGCTCAGGGTTCTAATTTTGTTGACTATGTAAAGGTGTGTTGTAGGTCAGGGCATGGAGGGGCTGGTTCTTCGCATTTGCATCGGGACAAATTCACGGCCAAGGGCGGCCCAGATGGTGGCGATGGTGGACGAGGGGGACATATTATCCTCAAAGGGTCGACGCAGCACTGGACGTTATTACACCTGAAGTTTAGAAAGCATATTATTGCCGAATCTGGTGGACCAGGTGGTTCTGCGCTAAGAACCGGTGCAAACGGAAACGACGAAGTTCTTGAAGTACCTTTGGGTACAGTTGCTAAAGATGCAGAGACAGGTGAAATCCTTTTTGAAATTACGGAGGAAGGAGAGACGAAAATTCTTACGGCAGGAGGAAAAGGTGGTTTGGGAAACTGGCATTTCAAGTCTTCTACACAACAGACACCGCGATTCTCCCAACCCGGACTACCAGGGATTGAACAATGGGTGATTCTCGAGCTTAAAGTTCTAGCAGATGTTGGTTTAGTTGGGTTTCCAAATGCAGGTAAATCTACGCTATTATCTGTTGTTTCGGCAGCGAAGCCTGAAATCGCAAATTATCCTTTTACGACACTAGTGCCTAATTTAGGTATCGTCGGTTATCGCGATAACAAATCTTTTGTTATGGCAGACATTCCTGGTATAATTGAAGGGGCATCAGAAGGGAAGGGTCTAGGAATTAGATTTCTAAGACATATCGAACGCAATTCTGTACTTCTGTTTATGGTTCCAGCAGATACCGATCGTACTATTGAAGAGGAATATAATATTCTTCTAAATGAATTGACTTCTTATAATGATGAACTTTTGGTGAAACCGAGATTATTGGCAATAACCAAGTCAGATATGTTGGATGAAGAATTGGAAGAAGAAATGAAGGCTCAATTGCCAAAAGATATCCCCTATATTTTTATATCTTCTGTAGCGAACAAGAATATTCTTCCTTTGAAGGATATGTTATGGAAAGCAATTAATGAAGGTTAAAAATAAAAGCTTAATAATGAGTTGTTTTTAGATAAGTTGATAAAAAAAGTAGATAAATATTTGCAAAAACAATCAAAATGCCTACTTTTGCAGCACTTCAAACAACGAAGGGTAATTCAAATAAAGAATTAAGATTCCGTAGCTCAGCTGGTAGAGCAATACACTTTTAATGTATGGGTCCTGGGTTCGAATCCCAGCGGGATCACAAAAAAGCAACTTCAAAAGAGTTGCTTTTTTTGTTTTTATCTCCTAGTAATTGAACCCTTGGGTTCGATTCTAGAATCAAGGTTATGTTTGGGACTTTTTTGTATCTAATAAAACTTTTCCCCAGTCATTTAAATTCCATAATACATCTACTAAACTTTGTCCAAGTGGTGTAAGAGAGTACTCCACTCGTGGGGGGAGCTCATTAAAAATTTTCTTGGTCAAAATTCCATCTTGCTCCATCTCTTTTAGATGCTGATTTAAGACTCTTCTATCTACTTTCGCGATTCCTCTTAACATTTCGCTAGGTCTTTTTTCACCTTCGTTTATACGCCATACTATTGGGATTTTCCATTTTCCACTGATGGCATTAACAGCAAATTCTAATGGACATATTTTTTCTTCTATAGCCTGTTGCTTTAATTTCATAAGAGTGACTTTTTTGCCCCATAGGGCTAATTATATGCGGTATTGTAGTTCTCAGAATACTTTCAAACCTTTGCAAAAATAACAAACAAAAATACAAAATATTCTTCCAGCGGAACGGTGCGGTGAGCAATGGATGTAATTTACATATTCCATTTCGATAAATGGCGCGGAGTTAATAACAATTAAAAATGAAATAGAGCCAACAAGCTCATGAAATAAAAAGGTTAATATGAAAAAATTAAAGCAACAAATTGACGAATTAAACGAAGCTCTTGCGAGTCAGCTTCCATCGAATATCGTTGAAGTTTTTGAACAATCGATTGAAGATTTGAAAAAGCAGAATATAGCAGAAACTAGCGCGCAACTTGGGCAGAAGTTTCCAAATTTTAGTTTGACTAATTGGAAAAATAAGACGATAGAATTAGATGGACTATTAAAAAGGGGGAAGGTAATTGTAGCTTTCTTTCGTGGTAGCTGGTGTCCTTATTGTAATCTTGAGTTACAAGCGCTGCAAGCTCGTTTAAAAGAGCTCGATGATAGAAAGGTGAGTCTTGTAGGAGTTTCTCCACAGTTATCTCATTATAATCAAGAATTAATGGGAAATCACAATCTTGAATTTGAATTACTGACAGATAAAGATAATAAGCTAGCCCAAATGCTCGGTATTTCTTTTCAACTCCAAGAATACGCAGTATCAGTATACAATAGCTTAGGTATAAACCTTTCTATGTTCAATGCGAATGAAAATAATGAATTACCTGTTCCTGCTGTGTTTGTAGTTGACACAGATTATAGTATTGTTTACAAATTTGTAGACAGTAATTACATGAATCGGTTAGATATAGAAGAACTTATTGAACAATTGTAATGAGCGAAACCAGAAGGGGGGCCAGGCGTGTAAATGACATTCCAGAGGATGTTCTGAATCGTTTAAATCGTGGTGAAATGGAAACCGCCAACCTGGTGGAATGGTTGGCCGTGGATAAGAAAGAACTACTCAGGCATATGCTTCAAGAAAGTAATCGTACCGAGTATCTAGAGCCTGTTTTACATAAGATAAATCAACTGAAGAAAGAAACTACAAATACAGTAAATGCGACGATAGGCTACGAGCTTTATCTACACGCAACGCAAAATAGCGATAGCCTTTTTCTTTCCCACTTATCCCAGCATCGATCCGATTTAGTTCGGTGTTGGGCCGCATATAGTATCGGGAAAAATAAAAATTTGAATATAGGCGAGATGCTTGTACAGATTCGCCCTTTTGCGGCCGATGGACATTTTGGAGTTCGTGAAATAAGTTGGATGGTCGTACGTGAGTCGATTATTGCCAATTTAAAAGAAAGCATTTCTCTTCTTTCAGAATGGATATTGGATCCTGATGATAATGTTAGGCGGTTTGCTAGCGAAGCGACGAGGCCATGTGGTGTCTGGAGCAAGCATATTGAGGAATTAAAACAGCAACCAGTCTTAGGGTTACCGATCTTGGATGTGTTAAAATCCGATCCATCGCGATATGTACAGGATAGTGTCGGAAATTGGCTCAATGACGCGAGTAAATCGAGTCCTCATTTTGTAAAAGAGGTGTGTGAACGTTGGGGTGCTCAAAGTAAATCAAAAGAGACCCATTACATTTTAAAGAAAGCACTAAGGACTTTAAATAAATAGTTAAAAAAAAAGACATAGACGGCTATCGTGAGTTTAGGTTAAATAAGGATTCTTAGGTATATAAACAAGACGATAGCCATTTTTCTTTAGTGAGTTGATTGTATCGTTGTCTGGTACTATTTTAAATATAATAGACACCAATGTTTGAGCCGGAAGAAATTTTATCTTTACTAAGAAATCCAGTATAGTCTTTTTCAATTTAATATGTAAGAATAGTTTTTTTTTATTTTTCATCGAGACATATTCAGCACCCTTGAACCAAAAGCTCGGGTTTATTGTTTTAAAAGCAACCAATCTTAAACCAAGGCCAGCAGCAAGCTTTTCAAACTCTCTTTCCGATACTTTATAAACAAAATTGCCGACTGGTTCGTAAGAGAACTGATTTTTCCATATTTTTCGTAAACTGTTAGGATATGTAGCCAAAAGATTGCTCAAGAAGAGCAGGAAAGGCATTTTTGAGACGGGATCCTGTGGTTCCATAATAACCACGGCAGATTGAGCAACACGGAGCATTTCATATACAGCCGTGTAAGGTCTTGGAAAGTGATGGTAGGATTCTTTACACAGCACATAATCAAAACTATTGTCTGCAAAGCTTAATTGTTCTGCATTTTCGGCTTTGCATTCCGAAATTATCCCTTCTCGTTGTGCAATATTAAGGAATTTTGTGTTTAAGTCTGTGGCAAGAGCTTGATTTTTAGAGTTTAATATGTACTCGGCGTCAAAACCATAAGCATCTCCTACAGTAAGCCATTCTTTGTCTTTTTTGTGCAATAGAGGAGATAAACATTCAAAAAAAATATCTTGAAGCCAATTTGCTAGGCTGTTTTTTTCTATATTTCTCCTTCTTTGATAGACTTCAATTTTAGAATCTTCCGAAGGGAACTGTTTGTCGTACCATTCATTGTGTCTGTTGTAGCTGTTTCTGTAGGACATATCATAATGCTTTATGATAATTACGCAGATAATTAACTAAACGTTTGGAGGAATTTGGATTTATTTGTAGAAATATATTTTTTTAATTTTACCCAACATCTTATAGAACCGTTACGTAATACTATTATAGTGTTAATTAGAAATTGGTCGCTAAATCGTATGAATGGATCTTTTTTTTAGTAAGGACAGCAAGCTAGTGAAAGGCTGTAAAGCCAATAAGCGCCAAGCCCAGGAAGTTTTATACAAGCTTTATTATGATGATATGCTGCGGTTATGTTTTAGGTATCTGAGGTCAGACGAGTTGGCTCAGGAAGCACTCAATTTAGGATTCCTAAAAGTGTTTCAGCATATTGGTACTTTCGATTCAAAGAAAGGAGAGTTAGGTGCTTGGATAAACACCATTATGGTAAGGTCATGTATAGATTTAGGACGAAAGGAAGCTCGATTTGACCATTTTGAAATTCAAGAAAACAATGAAGATGTCTTTATGGAGCCTACGGTTCTGGATAAGCTCTTTGCCGAGGATGTTTTAAAGCTTATCAGACTATTACCAGTTGCAACTCAAATTGTATTTAATCTTTCTGTCATTGATGGATACTCTCATAAGGAGATTGCCGAGCAATTAGAAATAAGTGAAGGAACATCTCGTTGGCATCTATCGGAAGCAAAGAAACAGTTGCGGATAATGTTGACAAATTCAATAATTGATAACCCTCTGAAAAATAAAAGATCATGAGAAAATCAGTGTGGTATCACAAATTATGGAGCGATAAGTTAAGCAAGATTCCTATCAAACAATCTTCCGGCGAGGCTTGGAAAGGAATGGAGGGAATATTAGACAAAAACTTGCCGACGGCTTCAGGACTTACAGGCCCTACGACATCATTCGTTAGGAGGATATTGAAAATTGTCGGATATCTGTCACCCGTTGTTGTTATCGTTGCGGTAACACTATTTGTTGGTAGCCCGGAAAGGAAGACTAGTCCTGTCATGAACGAAAAGATAGAAAGACGTATTTTAGATTCAATAGATAATCCTATTGACATTGAAGAAAAAGTGATTAAACAAGTGGTGGCTATAGATTCAATACTGTTCCAACCAAAGGGCAATAAGGGGGTGAATTCCATCGATTCTAAATCAATGATGATCAAATCTGATATAATTCTTGACCGAAAAGTCGGAATAGCAAGCAGCTCTATCCCTATTAAAGAACAAAATTTTGAGGTTTATGACAACGTAGAGGAAGGTTGTATTTCAAGAAAGGACAGCTCGCGTATCTTACATGATATAGGGATGCAGGTAAGCCGTCGAAGTGAACAATCAAAAGTAATCGATGAAAAGGTAGAGAAGAGAAGGCCGAAAAATATTCGAAATTGGGGTGACTTTACAATAGTACCGTATAGCTATGGTATTGAAGTAGGGACGAATTTAGGAAGACAGGGGGCTAATTTATCTGTTGGACTTTTTAGTGATTTCGTATTAAATGACAATTGGCTTATTAACCTAGGTATTCAAGTAAATAGTAAACAAAAAATTGAAGGAGAATTTAGTCATCCTAGTTTTTTTAGACCAGATTCTTTACGGTATTCCTTTACAGTTACAGATGAACGAAAGCTTTTTGTACTAGATGCACCGCTTAAGCTTGAGTATAAGGTTTCGGAGCTTGTCAGCTTGAATGCTGGTGTAATTGTTAATTTTCCAATAAGCCAGTCGTCCGCATTAACGCAATTAGGCCCTGTTGCTGACATACGTGATACTCTTTTTCGCAGTAATGAGATAAACTCAGCTTTGGCAAACACGAGCGTAAATCGGATAAATTTCGGTTTTTCAAGTGGAGTTAACGTTCATTTCAAGCGATTTGATCTAAGAGGAAGCTATCAAGTATTAACACCCTATCGCATTTATAACTTGCTTGGTTCATTTAATCATAAAAATAGATATTTTCGGGTAGGGCTAGCGTACAGGTTTAAGTGATTTTGAATCAGATTAATAGCTTTTTTTTGATGATTTAGTTTTAAATAAGAGTAGTAATTATTGGATTTATCTTTGCTAAATCATTGCAATTACAAATATTTTTTCTACCTTTGCATCACTTCAAACGAAGGATAATTCAAATAAAGAATTAGGATTCCGTAGCTCAGCTGGTAGAGCAATACACTTTTAATGTATGGGTCCTGGGTTCGAATCCCAGCGGGATCACAAAAAAAGCCTCAACGAAAGTTGAGGCTTTTTTTGTGCCCTTTAGGGTCGAAGCCAAGGGGTTTATTCAACGGAGGTTCAGGGATGTGTTCGGGGGTTGAGGGGCTGAACCAATCCCAGCGGGTATAAGTAATCCGGCAGTGACGGAAGGATCTCGAATTAGGATGTCCTTTTGCGTCGGCTGTTACATCAAGTGCGGCAACTGATGAATCAAATGAGCTGGATGATGAATCAACTGAGGTAGGAGATTAATCAAGCGGAGCGTTTGATAAAGCAGACGGGGCAGTCGATGAATGTATTTGGGGAAAATGAAAGTTTTCCGTACTTATAATGTGACATCAATATGAACCTGAATCAGAAAGGTATGAGTTGATAATTAAGTAGAATTACCTAAATTTGTGCCGCACGTTGATAAAAGTGTGTTTTGAATTGATATTCAACTCAATTGCTTGTTTTTGGAAGGTTTAGTATATGTCTGAATTAATTATTGATGAAGATTGGTTAACACAGCTTTCAGAAGGGACAAATGAAGCTTACCAAAGACTCTTTGCGACTTACTGGCCCCGTATTTATACTTTAGTACATATGCTGGTCAAATCCGACATCCAGGCGGAAGACCTTACTCAGGAAATTTTTATTAAAATCTGGAACAACAAGGAAGAACTGCCTAAAATACGTAATCTGGATGCTTACATCTATACAGTCGCTCGACATGCCAGTCTCGACTTTTTAAAGAAGCGCGTTCTGGTCACCGAGAATTTAGAAAATCTGATTGTCCATCTGAGGGATGATGCGCCGGGACCTGAACAGCAAATCTTGTTTAAAGATCTGGAAAATTGCTTGCAAAATGGGATAGATACATTGCCAGCTAATATTAGAGAAGTATTTATGCTTAGCCGCTATCACGGTCTCTCACACGAAGAGATAGCCGAACAGTTAGGTATTTCTGTCTACACCTCCAAAACCTATGTGGTTAGAGCCCTCAAAGCCTTGCGTCTATATATCCGTCATCATGCGCATGTACAGTCTATCTTGTTCGCCTTTTTAATTCTGAATCGCCTGTAAAAGACATGCCTGCCCCACAATTTCTTATCTAATACATGTGTTTTTATAAAAATTAATTTACTGATTAATAGTGTTTTGTGTGTTTTTATAAAAAAATCACTATTGTTTGGTATTCCCACCATCCCTTATTTCGTCATTATATTTTAGGGACCTTATACCTGATCATGAAACAAACAGAAAGAATTACCTTAGTGTACAACAAATATGTTCAAGAATCACTGACCGCAGAAGAACTTCTGGAGTGGATAGAGATTGTACAGAACCCTATGAATGCTACTTTTCTGGATCAACTTATGGTGCATACCCTAGTAGAACTAGAACCGGGAGAGCGTGGTCTAAATTGGCAACCAGCTTTTGACCGTTTCTCCAAAACAGTGGGGCTAGAGAGCAATAGTAGAACAACGAAGATTAAATCTTTCCGTTACTGGCCGTACGCAGCTGCCGTAGCTACACTATTTGTTTTATTTAGCGCTTATTTTATTTGGAAACAACCATCCGAACAACAGATTGTTGTGTCTGAATTTCAGAAAGAAGATGTTGCACCAGGTGGTTATGCTGCTATCCTGCGTTCGACCGATGGAACTGCACTAAACCTAAGTGAGCAAGGTGAATTGGTTGTACGACAGAGCGGTCTTGAAGATGGTGCAGGAAACTTACTAAGTACGGGGGATTCGGAAACTGTATGGCGTACTATAGAGGTGCCTAAAAAAGGACATTACAAACTTGTCTTATCAGACGGTACACAGGTATGGTTGAATGCAGCTTCATCACTGCGCTTTCCTCTTCATTTCGATGAAAAGAATCGTATCGTACACTTAGAGGGAGAGGCTTTCTTTGAAGTGACCGAGAATAAGAAAAAGCCGTTTATCGTACAGAGTCAAAATCATTCGGTCAGGGTACTGGGTACTAGTTTTAACGTTTCGGCCTATCCAGATGAACATACACAGACTACTTTATTGACGGGAGCTGTCGAGGTCAACACCGTAAACAGACTGATGAATTTGCAGCCAGGTATGCAGAGTGATGCATTTGGTGATCGATTAATAAGACGTACGGTCGATGTTGAATCTATCACAGCTTGGAAGGATAATCGTTTTGTGTTTGTTAAGGAGCCCTTGACTGATATCATGAAGAAACTTGAGCGCTGGTACGATGTTGAGTTCGTTATTGAAAAGGGATCCGAGGGGTTACTTAAAAAGACATTTTCGGGTTCTTTGACCCGCTACAGCAAGCTGTCCGAAACATTGGATTTATTCAGTTATACGGAATTGTTGAATTATTCCATTAAAGGAAGGATGGTCTATTTGAAAAAGTAGATGTAAGTATGAGCTTTTTAAACATTTAATTATATAACGTGAAAAAACGTTGATTAAAGCTACCTAAACAATTAACTAATAAAATGAAGTACAACCAAAAAAAAGAAAGATGGAATAAGAATCTTTCAAGCGCATTATGGGCGATGAAGACCAAGGTATTTCCAGTAGCGATGGCTTTTACTCTTGTTTCTTTTCAAGGTGACGCCCAAATTGTAAACATCCGAGAGAATCAGATCCGGATGGAAAAGTTAATCAAAGAAATACAAAAACAAACAGGGTACAACTTTCTGTACGACGATCAATTACTGGAACACCAAGGGGTAAAGAGTATTAGCATTGATGGACTTTCTGTCGCCAAGGCACTGGATATGGCTTTGGCTGGTACAGATATTACCTACGTCATCAAAGACAAGAGTATCGTACTGAAGAAGAAAAAAGTAGCAATATCTAGCTCGGCCGCTAACAATATCGTACAGGAGGCTGTGGTGAGCGGAGTGTTACGTAACGATCAGGGGAATACGATTGCGGGATCGACCATCCGTAATACCAGGACAGGAGCAGTGGTTACGACCAATACGGAAGGAAAGTTTTCAATAGCTGCAAAATCAGATGATGTACTGGAGTTTAGCTTTTTAGGTTATCAAAAAGGACAGTATAAAGTGAAAGAGGTGAATAAGCCAATAACGATGACGCTTTCTGTAGCGGTCAACGAATTGACAGATGTCGTGGTGGTAGGCTATGGTTCACAACAGAAAAAGGTAGTTACCGGTGCTATTAATACGATAAAAGGAGAGGAGCTTTCCAAGTCACCAGCGGTTAATATTTCGAATACATTGATGGGGAGAGCCCCAGGGTTAAGCTCGACTATGATCTCCGGAGCACCAGACCGTGATCGAGCAGCAATAAAGATCCGAGGTATGGGTGAGGCTTTGATTGTAATCGATGGAGTAGCACGTGAAGGACAAGGGCTGATCGGTATGGAGATGGATAAGCTGGATCCGAATGCAATAGAAAGTGTGACTGTACTGAAAGATGCATCTGCAGCAGTATATGGTACACGCGGTGCCAATGGAGTAATATTGATTACGACCAAGAAGGGATTTCGTGACCGTCTAGATATTAATTATGCAGGTCAGTTCGGTATACAACAGAGTACCAGATTACCTAAGTTTCTAGATTCGTACAATTATGCTTTGTTGAATAATGAAATGTACGACAATGATATTGCTGATCGAGGAAACTCACCGCGTAGAAAATATACAGCGGAGGAGTTACAGAAATTCTTAAACGGTTCGGATCCGGATCGATATCCAAATACAGACTGGTATGGCGATGTCTTGGATAAAACAGCTCTACTGCACAAACATAATGTGAATGTCGGTGGGGGAGGTAAGAATGCCCGGTACTTTTTGTCGGGATCTTTTACGGATCAGAACGGTTTGATGAAGACCTCTGAAATGAAACGCTATGGTATCGTGAGTAATACAGATTATGATGTGACACCGAATACCAATCTGTCGGTTTCGTTAAACTATATCACCGAGACTTCGGACAATCCAGCTTCTCACCCAGAGGATATTTTTGGACGTCTGGCTTCATTGGGTTCAGTCATGCCTTCCCATTTTTCGAATGGTCTATATGCCTACTCAGGTTATGCCGGTAATCCAATTACAGACGTTATGGCAGAGAGTGGTTACAAAAGAAATACACGTAATGTATTTACAGGAAGTTTTGGATTGACACAAAAGATTCCTTTTGTACCTGGACTATCTGCGGGTGCATTCGTTGCTGTAGATCGCAATAGTTCTTTTCAAAAATCATTCGCTATACCGTTTCCGCAGTATACGTTGGCTGATACGAAGGATGAATACACCTTGCAAAATGGAACTGAAAAAGCACGTATGGAGCAGTCCTACAATCAGAACAATAATGTCAATGTACAGCTGAAGCTGAATTACAAACGTCATTTTGGACAGCATAATATTGATGCAATGGCGCTATATGAACAAAATGAGTTCAAGAGCGATGTATTCTCGGCAGAGCGTAGCAATTTCCCGGTTTCTAGTTTGGATCAATTGTTTTTAGGAGATATCAAGACACAGAAAAACTTAGGTTCAGCGTCTGAGAATGCTAGGCGCAGTGTGGTCGGAAGAGTGCAGTATAACTATGATCAACGTTATGTCGTAGAAGGAAGTTTTCGTTATGATAGCTCTCCGTATTATCCCAAAGGTAAGCGCAATGGATTCTTCCCTGCATTGTCGGCTGCTTGGAACATTTCTGAAGAAGATTTCTTCAAAGAGCGTTTTGCTTTCGTGGACAATCTGAAGTTGAGAAGTTCTTTTGGCCGCTTAGGAAATGACGGAGGAAACCTGTATACCTACTTTTATAATTATGCACTTATTCCTGCAGGTTATGTATTCGGTACATCAGATAATATAAGTCCGCTAGCTCGCATCTCTAATCTGACTGTTCCAAACACAAATATCACTTGGGAGAAGGTGGACGCATTTGATGTTGGTATTGATGCGACACTTTGGAATGGTAAGTTGGGTTTTGAAGTCGATTACTACAATAAGAATAAATTTGATATCCTACGTTCTAGGAATTACGACGTACCATTGACATTCGGTATTAATCCAGCGTTACAAAATTTTGCCAAAGAGCGCTACTATGGTTATGAAGCATCCGTATCGCATCGCAATACGATCGGCAATGTACGGGTCAATGCACGTCTGAATATGACTTATACGAAGAGTACAGCTGTAGATTATGGTGAGAATGATGCGGTATTGCCAGGCTTGCGCCAAGAGGGATCCACAATTGGTATGTCGCGTATTTTGAAAGCGGATGGTATTTTCCGTAACCAAGAGGACGCTGACAAATGGGCAAAATACCTGAATAGCCCTAATGGTTCACCTATTACACCAAAGGCGGGGGATATCCGCTATGTAGATATGAATGGTGACGGAGTCGTGGAGTTATATAGTGGCAGTCCTGATCGTGCTTTTGAAGCGATTTATATCTATCCGCCGACAGTCTATGGTTTGAATCTAGGTGCTTCTTGGAAAGGTCTGTCTCTAGATGCTTTCTTTCAGGCATCCACAGATGTGTATATCAACTATAAGCCAGGTGACGATCTTGCCAACTTTTATGAGCTGCATCTTGATCGTTGGACACCAGAAAACTTAGACGCTTCGTATCCACGCCTATTGTCCAATCACGAGAACAACAAGTTGCCGTCTACATTTTATGTGAAGAATGGTAACTACTTGAAATTGCGTACAGCACAGGTCGCATATGATTTTCCAAAAGATTGGATCAAGCGAGCAGGCATTAAGTCTTTAGGTATTAATTTTCAAGGACAGAACCTGTTTACCATCAGTGCGAGTAAGCGCTTTGACCCAGAATCTACAGGAGCATCGGCCAACCTGTATCCACCACAAAGAATCTATACATTGGGTTTACGCGTAGGTATCTAACATTTTAAAGAATTGAAATCCATGAAAATTAAAAGACATATATTATCCTTGAGTACATTGGCCTTAGCGTTGGCTTTAAGCTCTTGTCAAAAAGACTTTTTAGATAGAAAACCCCTCAACCTATTGTCTGAAGAGGTGGTTTGGAAAGATCCTGAATTAATAAAATTATCGGTCAACGAATTTTACACCTTCCTGAAGACAGGATTCGATACCTATATCCCTGCTGCAAAGACCGATGATATACAGCTAGTCGGTAATGAGGAAAAGAAAATAACGAGCTTTCTTACAGGTGATTTTCTGAGCACTTCATTTCCAGAGCGTAATCTTTGGAAAGATAGCTACGCACAGATTCGAAAGTTAAATGTTTTCATTAACCGGGCTGCGGTGTCTACGGTTCTGAATGACACCGAACGTAATGTTTTGTTAGGGCAGGCCCGATTTATGCGTGCCTACGTCTATTTTAACTTGTTTGCTTCTTTTAAAGACGCTCCATTATTATTAAAGCATCAGTCTATCGAAGAGGCCGAAGACAAGCCAGCGAAAGTCAGCCATGAAGAAGGCTTACAATTTGTGATACAGGAATTAGATCTTGCAGCGAAGGAGTTACCAAGTACCTATGGTAAGGAAGATTGGGGACGTATCACGAAGGAAGCAGCAATAGCCTTTAAAAGTCGTGTATTGTTATGGGGAGCGAGCCCTTTGGTCAATACAGGAGACGTAGCAGCGAAGTGGAAACTAGCTGCGGATGCAGCACAGATTGTTATGGAATCCAAAGCCTTTGAATTAAAAAAGGATTATGCTGCTGTATTCGTCAATAAGAATATCATGGACAAACCTGAAGTGATTCTGGAGTTCCGATACAACGGGATCAAAGGAGAGAAGATGCATGCCTATGATCAAAATAATACACCTGCAGGCTATGGCGGTAAAGGTATCAACTGTCCTACGCAGGATATTGTCGATAGTTATGAAATGGTAAATGGTCTTCGTATAGAGGAAGCTGGGTCGGGTTATGACCCCTCTAATCCATACAAGAACCGTGACCCTCGTTTTGCAAAATCTATTCTTTTTAACGGTGCAGATTTTAAAGATCGGGCTGTAGAAACTTTTACTGGAGGTAAGGATTTGCTAAGAACCAATCCGACCCCTACGGGATACTATATCCGTAAGTTTATGGACGAAAAGTTTGACTTTAACAAGGACAAGAATGTAGGAAGTAGTACTAACTGGGTCATTATGCGTTACGGGGAGGTCCTGTTAAACTTTGCAGAGGCTGCGAATGAAGCAGATGGGCCAAGCATAGCGGTTTATGATGCAGTCAATGCAATTCGTAAGCGTGCAGGTATGCCAGCTATTCCGACAGGATTGAATAAAGAGCAGATGCGTGATCGTATTCGTCACGAGCGTCGTATAGAACTTGCTTTTGAAGACGACATCCGTTATCAAGATATAAAACGATGGAAGCAGGCGACGGATATCCTCAATAAATCCGTGAGAGGTGTCACGATTACGAAAGGCACAAATGGGACTATCTCTTATAAAGAAAAGAATGCTGGTTCACGTGCGTTTGAAGAGCGCAATTATTGGTTTCCTATTCCTTTGGTAGAAGTGGGGATAAATCCTAATCTGAAACCGCAGAATCCAGGTTGGTAGTTTTTTAGAATGGCACATAATTGATAATGAGATATAAAAATAAATTAGGAATCGCATTGGCGATATTAAGCTTACAAGCTACAGTTACCGTAGGGCAATCTGGCAAATGGGGAGGTTTGGTTAATCTTCCAACTAAGGTAGAGTCGGAAAAGAAAGAGCAATCTGACAAGAGTAAAAAAGATAAAATCAAGAAATTTGAAGAGCTAATTACTAGCGACGCAAAGAAATCAGTAGGACTTTTTAATACTTACAAAGTAGATGATAAGTATTATATGGAGATCCCTGATACATTGCTGAATCGGGATATGTTGGTCGTCACGCGTTTTACACAGACACCAGTAGGTTTAAAAGAGTTCCGTTCTCAATATGGCGGAGAGATGTTGAATGAGCAGCTTTGGCAATGGCAGCGTCGCGAGAATACAATATATATACGCGTACCGAGCTATGCCTATATAGCTACCGTAAATAGAGATATGGATGCTGCACTCGCTAATTCAAATGCTCTTCCGATATTAGCTGCTTTTGATATCAAAGCGTTCAATAATGCAGGCAAAAACGTAGTTATCGATGTAACCGATTTCTATAACGGTGAGATACCAGGTATGCCACTGCCTGAAAAATTAAAGAAGACTTATAAGATAGCAGGTATTGACGCGCAGAAGTCTTATATCGATACCATTAAGTCTTTCCCGGAGAATGTAGAGGTGCGGACGGTAAAGACCTTCAAATCACCAGTTCTCCCCGCAGATAATTCAGTGGGTACGATGACTTTTGGTTTGAATACCTCTATGGTCCTGTTGCCTAAGGTACCTATGCAAGCGCGTTATGAAAATGAACGGGTAGGGTATTTCTCTAATCGAAAGTTGGATTTTGGTGCGAATGATCAAAAAGTAACCCGTAATGCTTTTATACAACGTTACCGCCTTGAGCCTTCGGATGCGGAGGCCTATGCACGAGGCGAATTGGTCGAGCCGAAGAAACAGATTGTCTTCTACATCGATCCGGCAACCCCAAAAAAATGGGTGCCTTATCTTATAGCAGGGGTGAATGATTGGAATACAGCATTTGAAGCTGCGGGTTTTAAAAATGCTATCGTAGGTAAGGAAGCACCTACGCATGAAGAGGATCCAACATTTAGTACAGAAGACGCTCGCTATTCCGTGATCCGTTACTTTGCATCGGAGATAGAGAATGCTTACGGTCCGCGTATTTCAGACCCGCGCTCAGGTGAGATTGTAGAAAGTCATGTAGGCTGGTACCACAATGTCATGTCATTATTACGTAATTGGTTTTTTGTACAGACTGCTGCAATAAATGAGGGAGCACGCGGTGCAAAACTGTCTGATGAACAAATGGGACAATTGATCCGTTTTGTGTCTTCACATGAATTAGGACATAGTTTAGGACTATTGCATAACTTTGGTTCCAGCTATGCATTTGATGTAGATTCATTGCGTTCACCTTCGTTTACAGAGAAGTATGGTACAGCACCATCCATTATGGATTATGCACGTTTTAATTATGTGGCACAGCCTGGTGATGGAGTGAAAAACATTTATCCTAAAATTGGGGCGTACGATCGTTTTGCGATAGATTTCGGATATCGTTACCATGGTAACAGAACACCTGAGCAAGATCGCCTTTGGTGGGAAACAAAGATACAGGAGAAGGCTGGAGATCCGTTGTACTATTACGGCAAACAGGGATCTATGGATCCAAGGGCACAAAGTGAAGACCTAGGCAATGATGCCGTCAAAGCCGGTGAGTACGGAATTGCGAATCTAAAGTATATCCTTCCTAATTTGGAAAAATGGACATACGAGCAGAATGGTAGTCTGGAAGATACAAAGGAGCTGTATAAAGACTTGATCGGACAGTACCGTCGTTATATCAACCATGCTATAGCATATGTGGGAGCGATGACGGAGGACTACAAAACCAAGAGCGAAGCTGGGGCAGTATATACTTATGTCGCTAAAGAAAAGCAACGGGGAGCTGTCGCTTTTGTCAACAAACATGTCTTCGAGACACCATATTGGCTGTTGGATACCAATCTGATGAAGCGTATTGACTACGGCACTATGGTCAATAAAGTACAAGAGATGCAAAATCAGGTATTGACATCATTGTTAGAAACCTATGGTTTTGCCCGTATGATCGATAATGAATTTAAGAATGATACTAAAGCTTATACCGTCAAGGAGTTGTTGACAGATGTTTCCAATTCTATTTTTAACGGCGCTAAAGACGATATGTTCAAACGTGGATTACAACGTGCCTACGTCGATCGTCTTGGTGTGATGTTGAAATTGGATAAGCCTGTACAGGAGACCGCTTATGCGGCGGCGGGTCTTACGCCTTACAATCCAAATCTTTCGGATATGCGGATTTTGATCCTGAGTGAGTTAAATGACACCGAAATACGTATTAAGAAAATGGCAAAAGGAAGTAAAGGTTTCGAATCAGATCACTATACAGATTTGTTACGCCGTATTCAAGCTATCAAGAAGCTTAATTCATAACGCTAAAATTTTACCTTCTATAACATTAGAAACTCCTAATATGCTTTGCGCTTTTAGGAGTTTTTTGTAATATATTTATTGATTTGCTGTGCATGAAAATAAAAACGGTCACATATCTTACGATGTGTGACCGTTATGTATACACAGAAAATTTTTTCCTATTTTGAAGTATTCAGTCTACTAGCAGCAACTCGGTCTGTTAAAAACAATAATTTACCATTTGTGGGTGCTAACAACTGTGAAGGATACTCTTGAGGGTTACGCTCGCCTTCCAGTACCTCATACAATGCATCAGTTTTCTTTTCACCAAACGTAATCACAACAATATTCTTGGCTCTATTAATGAGCGGAGCAGTTAATGTGATACGATACATACTTTGAGGTTCTAGGTAATAGGCGTCCACCCACTTCTTGTCTTCAGCAAGCACAGCTGTGTGCGGAAATAAGGAGGCTGTGTGGCCATCGTCGCCCATGCCCAATAAAATCAGATCAAAAGCACCATTCTCACCTAAGACAGCCTTTATTTCCGCTTCGTATTGTGCAGCATGCTCTTCCGGTGATAATGTCTCGGAATACATCTTGTAGATATGATCCTTTGGAATTGGTACATGATTTAATAGTGTCTCAAAAGCCATTTTAGTATTACTACGTTCATCATCAAATGGTACCCAACGCTCGTCACCCCAAAATACAAAAACTTTTTCCCAATCTATCATCGTTTGATATTCTGCAGAGGCAAGTATTTTATGAAGCGCTATCGGAGATGAACCCCCAGTCAGTGCAACTGTGAATTTGCCATTTTCAGCTATAGCCTGTTTTGCAGTAGCAATGAATAACGTAGCAGCGGCTTCGGTAAGTTGTTGTGTATTATCAAATATCCGTATCAATTTTTCCAACTTTTAATGTATTATTAATGAAACTAAGAATTTTTATGGTGCGCATTTACAGCCCATACATGGCCATTTTGAGCAACCAAAGCTTCTGCATTTTCAGGACCCCAAGTACCGGAAGCATAGTTTGGGAAGTCGAGCGTATTTCTACTTTCCCATGCTTCTTGTATCGGTGTGATGACGTCCCAGGCCTCTTCGACCTGATCCGAACGCATGAATAATGTGGCATCACCATTCAGCGCATCAAGCAGTAATGTCTCGTAGGCCTCTGGCGATTGGGTTGAACAGGTATCGTAATCGAAAACCATCTCTGAAGGGTTTAATGCCATGGTCAAACCAGGGCGCTTGGTCATAAAACGTAGACGAATATCCATCTGTGGTTGGATATTAATCGTTAGTTTATTCGGCATTAGATTATCAACCTGACCATTAGAGAAGGTCGAGTGTGGAACAGGTTTAAACTGTATAGTGATAGAGGAGTGTTTCTCTTGCATACGTTTTCCGGTACGTAAGTAAAAAGGTACACCTTGCCAACGCCAATTATCCAAAAAGAACTTGACAGCAACAAAAGTTTCCGTGTTTGATTTTGGATTCACGCCCTCTTCTTCTCGGTACCCGGGTACTTTTTTTCCCTGTAACCAGCCTTCATCGTATTGACCTCTTACCGCATAACGTTGTACCTCTTCCGGTTTTATACGCCGTATTGCTCTTAATACATCAACTTTACGGTTACGTATCTCTTCAGATTTGAAGGAAGCTGGAGCTTCCATAGCCACCATACATAATATTTGCAAGAGGTGGTTTTGAACCATGTCTTTAAGTGCTCCGGCACTTTCGTAAAAACCGCCACGGTTTTCAACACCTACCTGCTCCGCTACTGTAATCTGTACGGAGTCGATAAAGTTTCTATTCCAAAGCGGTTCAAAAAGAGCATTTCCAAATCTGAAAGCAAGTATATTTTGAACAGTCTCTTTGCCCAAGTAATGGTCAATCCTGTAGATCTGTTTTTCTTGAAATGTTTGTCTTAATAATTTATTAAGTGCAACCGCTGTTTCTTTATCGTTTCCAAATGGTTTTTCGATAACAATACGGTCCTTTTCAGGATTACTAGCCAAGCCTGACTCATTGATGTGTAGCGTGGCTGCTTCAATAAAACGAGGAGCTACTGATAGATAAAATAATCTATTTGCACGTTCACCCCACAATTCATCCAAAGCATCCAATTGAGCAGCTAAATCTTTGTAGGAATTGATATCTTCGATATTCGATTGAAAATAGGAAATATTAGGATTGAATGTTTCCCACTTTTGTTGTTCCGGTGCCCCAGTCCGTGAAAATTCGGTCAATCCTTCTTGCAGATGTTGTCTGTAAGAGACATTGTCAAGTTCGGTACGACCTAGTCCGATGATTGCGAATTTTTCAGGCATCCAATCGTCCAAAAACAAATTGTAAAAAGCAGGTATCAATTTACGCTTCGCCAAATCTCCCGTTCCTCCGAAAATAACAATAATGGAAGGTCTGGCTTTTTTACTAGTTTTCATTGTAATATTAAAAATGTAATCAATTTTATCTTAGTCCCATTGTGTATGAAACGAACCCTCACGGTCGATACGTTCGTACGTATGCGCACCAAAGTAATCCCGCTGAGCTTGTATAATATTTGTAGGCATACGCTCCGAACGGTATGAATCGAAGTAAGCCAAAGCATTCATGTAAGCTGCAAATGGAATACCGCAGTCTACTGCATATTTGACAATTGTTCTTGTATTTGCTTGTTTTGAAGATACGTTTTGAGCTATAACGTCGTCCAAAAGGATGTTTCGTAATGAAGGATTGCGATCATACGCCTGTCTGAAGTCCTCCAAAGCAGCAGCACGGATGATACATCCTCCCCGCCATATTTTGGCCACCTGTTCTAAGTTCAGTCCGTAGTTATAGGTTTCTGAAGCGATGGTTAGCTGAGCTAGCCCTTGGGCATAGGTGTTTAACATGGCAAAATAGAAAGCATCTTTCAATTGATCGATTACTACGTCCTCATCTATATCCTTGGTGGTAGACTCCCACGGCAATTTTTGAGAAGCCTGTACCCGCTCAGGTTTGAATTTAGACATATCACGCATGGTGACTGCAGCATCAATAACTGGAATAGGAGCCTGTAAATCCATTGCGTTTTGTGAGGTCCATTTACCAGTACCTTTGGATTTAGCCCAGTCCGAAATCACATTAATCAGACGTTGACCGTCTTCGTCAAACTTGTTCAGTATTTCGCCTGTAATCTCGACTAGGAAAGACTGCAATTCGGTATTGTTCCAATTTGCAAACGTTTGTTGGATTTTAGTATCACTGATGCCAAAACCTCGTTTCATAAGATCATATGTCTCTGCAATCAATTGCATGATGCCATATTCAATCCCATTATGAACCATTTTTACATAATTTCCTGCAGAACCATTACCTAGATAAGCAACACAAGGCTCACCATTTACTTTTGCAGAAACAGCCTCAAATATAGGGCGTAGACGTTCATAAGCATTTTTATCACCTCCCGGCATTAAGCTAGGACCAAAACGAGCGCCTTTCTCGCCTCCCGAGATACCCATTCCGAAGAAGTGTATATTCTTTTGAGATAACTCTAAGAACCTGCGATCCGTGTCCGGAAAATAAGAGTTACCGCCGTCGATGATAATATCACCCTCTTCAAGATGAGGGAGTAGACTTGCTATAGCGCTATCAACAGGTTTACCAGCCGGAACCAAAAGCATGATTGCTCGTGGTCTGCGGATCAACTGCGTGAATTCATTCACCTGAGTCGTTGCTTTTACCCGATGGTTGTCATTAATTTCTTCTTGTAAGGATTGTACTTTAGCGGAGTCCAGGTCTAGTCCTGCTACAGCAAATTTGTTGTCGGCCATGTTTAGAAGGAGATTTCTTCCCATAACACCTAGACCAACTATACCAAAATCATATAATTCCATAAAATTTTTATCTGTTGATGCAGATTTTTATCGTTTCGGATCGTACTAACTTAGTGAGGGAGAATTTGCATCAGATAGCTCCCCCTAATTAATAATCAAAGATATAAATCTTTTCGTTGAAAACACCTGTTTTTTACTCCTTTCGGGCTGTGCAATCGACCATATATCATCGGGTTTATTAGAAGTAGATTATTGTCCCATATCGTCAAAACTATTTTTTAATGGTTTTGTCTCTTGATTTGGACAACATATGCTGTACATCTTTCCTATGTCAAAATTATGTTCCTGTTATAACTAATGGTTATATCCTATGGGTTTTATTCATTTTCTTTCCAGTTGTATGACACCGTACTTTGTAGAAAAATAGTAGATATATGAATAATGACGTGTTTTTTCGAAAGGATTTATTGAATAGGAGTTTGTCTATTCGAGAGCTTATTTTTATTGCTTTAGGTTTACTCTGTTTGGCATCTTTTATATCGCCGCCAACGGCATTACTGATCGGTATTGTCACGGCACAATGGTTGGGTAATCCTTTTCCTGATTTTACGCATAAACTTACCCACGTTTTATTACAGGTATCTGTTGTCGGACTGGGATTTGGGATGGATGTCGAGTCCGCTGCTACAGCGAGTAAGGATGGTTTCGTTCTGACGGTATTATCGTTGTTTGGTATTTTGATCCTTGGTTATTTCATAGGAAGGTTCCTGCGCGTAGATCGCAAAATATCTTTTTTAATTACCGTAGGTACAGCGATATGTGGGGGGAGTGCTATCGCAGCTATTTCTCCAGCGATAAAGGCAGAGGAAAAACAGATCAGTGTTGCATTAGCAACGATCTTTATCTTAAATTCTCTGGCACTCTTTATATTTCCGGTATTAGGGCATCTTTTTCATCTCTCCCAGAATCAGTTTGGATTATGGAGTGCCGTTGCCATTCAAGATACAAGCTCGGTGGTAGGAGCCGCTAGTAGATACGGTGAGAAGGCATTACAGATTGCGACGTCTGTAAAGTTGACTAGGGCATTGTGGATTATTCCTGTTGCATTCGGGAGTGACATAGTGTTTAGAAATAAAGGTGGAAAAATCAAAATACCTTATTTCATAGGTCTTTTCGTTTTAGCCATTCTGGCAAATACTTATATTCCGTTTGTACATACAGTAAGCCAAGACTTGGTCCGAGTATCAAAGAGTGGACTTACGGTCGTGTTATTTTTGATTGGCTCTGGTCTCTCCATAAAAATATTGAAGTCGGTAGGGGTGAGGCCATTTATATTAGGTATTTTCCTCTGGTTAGCTATTGCAATTCCTACATTGATTTTGATTCTGTCTTTTTTTAATTAAAATTTGATCTCAGCAGACAAGCTACGTATATTTAACAGGATAAATAAAAGCAATATAATAACGTTGTATGTCAAAAAGCAACCCTGTCATTTATTTCGAAATTCCGGTAACTGATTTAGGTCGTGCCGAAGATTTTTATAAACAAGTCCTTGGTTTCGTGTTTGAAAGAGAAGTTATCGATAGTTATGAAATGGCTCTTTTTCCTTTTAAAGATCATAAGGCAGGTATATCCGGTGCGCTTGCCAAAGGGGATGCTTATGTGCCAAGTAAACAGGGCGCCATTCTCTATTTTAAGACGGAAGATATAAATGATACGATTCGGAAAGCAGAAGAGCAGGGTGCAAATGTCCTGTATCCAAAGACAGCCAATGATAAATATGGTTTCTTCGTAGCCGAAATTGAAGACTCCGAAGGAAACAGAATTGCTTTACACCAAGATTTTTAACTTCTTATGGACTTTAAATCTGAAATAAATTCATCGACTACTTTTTCTGGGGTAGCCCAAGAAGTTATTAGACGTACCGCGGAATGTTGATCGTCGACTTTTTTCCATTCAAAAAATAGGTATTTCTTAAGTAGTTCGTCAATAATGTGTCGAGGTAAAATTGGAAAAATCTGATTGGTAGTCGAATGGGTCAAAAAAAAGTACCCCTCTTCTGTAGCGGCTTTTACAATTTTCATCGCCATACTATTGGCATGATCCGCCAATTCAAAGTAAAGCCCCTCACGGAATAATTCTAAGAACTGAATTCCTAATATTCTTCCCTTTGCTAATAAAGCACCTTTCTGTTTTAACGCATAATCAAAATCAGGATATAACGCAAGATCATTGAAAATCACAGCTTCACCCAATAAAGCCCCGTTTTTGGTCGCACCGATATAGAATACATCAGTCAATCGACTGATGTCAACCATTGTTAAATCATTATCAGAAGCCATGAGTGCATTACCTATTCTTGCACCATCTAGGAATAAAAGGAGCCCCTGTTGTCGGCAATAGTTTGACAATGCTTCTAATTCATCTTTATAATATATTGTTCCGATCTCTGTGGAATTGGAAATATAAACTAATCTCGGTTTAACAACATGAGGTCTTAAAGTATGACTTTCGATGATGCCTTTGATATCATCTGGTCTCAGCTTGCCATCCGCTGTTGCTACTGTAATAACCCGGTGCCCAGTTGCTTCGATAGCTCCGGCTTCATGGGCAAAAATATGACCCGAAATTGCACTAATGACTGCTTCATGAGACTTCAATAAACAGGATAAAACCAACAGGTTAGTTTGCGTGCCGCCAGATAAAAAATAGACTTCCGCATGAGGATTATTAATCTCTTTTTTGAGAATTTCTTTAGCCTCTAAACTATATGCATCATCTCCGTAGCCGAGTTGTTGTACAAAGTTGGTCGTGACAAGTTTATTTAAAATATTTGGGTGTGCTCCTTCTGAATAGTCGTTCTTAAAGTTATACATGTTAAAATAGTGCTTTGACCAGGTAATCACAAATATAGAAAGATAGCTTAACAGTCGGCTAGTCCAGAATAAAAATATTAACTACGGTAGAGTTAAGAATCTTTTATAATGATCCCAATACGCTTCTGGGAGGGTCGACGTTGTTTTTAACCAAAATTGCTCTCTGATCTTAGTTTTAGCTTCTTGACCTTCATTTTCGATGTTGCCTTTTAGTAATAAGTATAGTTCAAAAAAAAGTCGTAAAAACTGCTCGTCGGTTTTAGCACATTTCAAGTTGACACAATCGCCGTACACATAATATATAACAACTTCTCCCGAAGGGATGTGGTAGCCCAAGCGGTCACCGATAGCATCCCAACCGAAGAATATATAATCTTCATATACTTCTGGTTCTGGATCAAAGGTGATATCAAAAATGTTTAACTGAGAAACATCAAAGTTGTAAATAAGATTTAATATTTCATTCCCATAATCTTTATAGCTAGAATTTAAGTCTGAAATTTTTGCATCACTTAAGACGCCATATAATGATTCCGTGTCAAATCTATCCTGAAGATTTGAAATTTGAGGTTGGTTTGCTCTGATGTTAAGTACAAATTCTTTTGCAGTCATAGGTGTAAATTTATCGCTGTGTCCGATCTCTTTTATTTTTTAAATTTTCCCCAATACAAAAGTGACTATTATTTTAAGTCTAATTTACGGGAACCCGTATTTTGCTCTTTCGAAATTGAAATATTTTAATTTCATGCAGTCGTCTAAGTTAATTTCAAGAATAATTTGTTTTCTGCCTGATCGTACCATTCAGATCGTAGTAGGCTGAAAACGGCACTGTCTCTCCGGGAGCGATCTGCTTTGTACATATTGCTTCGGAGCACCCCCTCAAAGGTGCAGCCTAGACTCAATATGGCTTGTATACTACGTTTGTTTTCATTGTCAGCTTTAAATTGTACACGTTCCATGTGGAGTGTGTCAAAAGCAAATTTTAACAACAGATATTTAGCATGTTTGTTTAAACCCGTTCCCTGAAATTTCTTCCCATACCATGTATAGCCGATGGAACATACCTTTTGATGCAGATCTATTTCGTACAATCGGGTAGAACCCGCGGTTTCCATTTGTTGTTTGTCAAAAACGACAAAGGCATGTTCTTGTCCCTCTTTCTTCTTACGCAACGTATTGGCGATGTAAGCAGCCATTTTTAGCTTGCTTGTAGGTTGCTCTAATGAAAATTTCCAAATTTCAGGTTCGAGATCAGCAAAATGAGCCAGATCATCGAGGTGAATGTCGGAAAGCGTGTGTAATGCAATTCTTTCATTTTCGAGGATATAGCTTTCTTTTAGCGATGGTTTATTGGACTCCGTTTTCATGTCTGCTGCTGCCGTTATATTAGTCTTTTTTTAAGTCCTTGAGTAGACCTCTGCCAAAATAGAAGATGAGGATAGCTCCAAGTGCTAGACATACAGTTAAAATAATCCGGCCGTAGTTTCCCTTTTCTGTAGGAGTGCTTTTGGAGACCACTTCTACTTTGTCAAGCTTGGCAAGAGGTAGCTCAGGTTGTAGATTGAGCTCGATTTTTGATAAATCGTAGCTCGGTACGGTCCAGTTGCTGTCGGTCATTAAGTTGTATTCCTTTTTGGTGTCCATTTCAGCAACTAGTATTATTGGACTTTGATAAAATAAGATACTATCTATCTGCAGTGGAGGGTTGTCTTCGTTGTCTATCTTGATAGAGAAAGTCTCCGGATAAAGCTGATTGAGTACATACATTCCACCTATGTTGGTCTGAAGTTGAAATTGCTCACTTGAAAATTGATTACTTTTTCTATTCCGCTGAGGTAGAGCGTCATTCTTATGGTCTATTGAGGTGTTGGCGATGCGGTAATATTGTTTTGGCGAACCTACATAGATCTGTAGATAATCTATTGGTGTATTTGATTTTTTAGAAACAGTTATAACCGTTTCCTTTTCCGATCTATTATTAACCAACTGATACGAAATGTCCTTTATTTTTTCTAACTGTTGCTTGTTCTGACTTGTTTTTAGCTCTCCAATTGTTAATATACGAATAGGAGCAGAGGTCTTATTATCCAGTACTATCCGGATGTATCGGTAGTCTACTAATGGAAACTGTATCTGTTTATTAGTGTATGTCTGCTCGCTATTACTTAGTTCAGTAAGTATCGCATTATTAACTATACCAAACCAGTTTTGCATATCTTCACTACCTTCTATACTATATTTTTTCTGTGTCGTGGCATTAGCAATTTGAAGGACATAATTGTTGATTTTTTTCTTAGACTCATTGTTGAGTAGAAAAGTCTCCGTACTATCCCCCGTATTTTTGCTGTGCTTGAATTGCAGGGCTGAAAAAAGCGGAATTGGGTTTTCCTGTGATTTTAAAATAAAAGGTATTTCTGTTCCATCTTTGTCTTTCAAACGGAGCATGCCTGAATTGTTGACCATATGTGCGCGAAACTCTTGAGGCACAGAGATCCTATTATAGCCGTTTTCTTTTGCAGAGACCTTTACTTTTAATTGTTGAGCCCAAGTAGCTTGGGCTATGAAAAAAAGCGAAAAAGCGAAAGAAAATAGAAATTTATAGCTGTTCTTCATGGTTGTCAACGACTAGTTTTTTAATTTTTTGATATACAAAAGAGATAGTAAGAATTAAGGCTCCTAACAGGATGAAAGCTATTATCTTACCCGTTTCAGAGACATCTCTGATGTCATAAATGAATAGCTTAAGAATCGTGATCCCCAGTAAAGTCAAGGCGATAACCCGTGCCGTCTTGAGGTTCTTTTTAATACCGTATATCAGGAATGCAAAAGATAAGAGGCCCCATAGTATTGGAAATATAACTTTAAGGACAAACTCCCTAGTGGTGTAATAGTCATCAAAATTTATCGCTTGAAACAAAAAGATAATATTGACTTCGACACTGCATAGGTATACGATAAAGAATGCGAGGAACCAAGCTGTGTAAGCCTTTCGTTGTTCTGTAGTATCGGTGTGGAGAAAGTGTTTTTTCAGATATAACCACACTTGAATCAATAATGTCGCAATTGAAATATAATGTAGATTAAATGCAAATGGAAAAGCACCGTCATAATAAATAAATGTATTATACTTTTCAATAATTGGAATCTTGTAAGCAACAATAATATAGAAAATAGCATTGCCGACGATCAGCACCTCGGACAGCTTTTCCGTTAGTTTGGTTGTGTTCTTACCATAATATAATAACATTGTGGTGAATATCATGTGATATAGATACAGGAAGAAATAGACGGTACCTGTATTGTCAAAGTAATAACTTGATTGATAGCCTATCTCGATAAGAGGTAGTATATAAGCCAATACAAGCGCTACAGCAAATATTACCTTTCTATAAACGACTTGATTAAATTTAATGTTTAGAATGGAATAGTTATAAGAATAGGTTTTTAGTAGCTTGTAGCTTCCGATAAAAGAAGCAATAAGCATTATTCCTGTTATGAATTCAGTATTTAAGGCTAATCTGTGTGCCACGTCCTCTTCTACATAGGCAATTAAGTCTTGGAGCAAACTCAGTACTGCTAACCACTGTACGATAATGGAACCCAATAAGAAGCCTTTTAATTGAGACTTTTGGGTTAACCATAGTAAAAGCACGGCCTCGCATGCCCAAAATATGGTGACATAGTTCCCTTCAAATTGTACAGGGATAGTAACAGTAGCTAATGTAAGTGCCAGTCCTATCAAGACATAGATTATGTTTTTGTCAAAGCGATATTTTTTGAAGATGACGAAAGCAAAAGTCATATTGAATGCTGCCAGTGAAAGTGTGAAAAGCCCCATGTAGTTAGGTGCATACTCCTGCATAATATGATAACCAATAGCATAAAATGCCGTCGTATTCGATATTACAGCGGCGACTTCATAATTAACAAATCTGTTTTTATAAACGATGTTGTTGATCACAAAGGCAAGCGTGAAAATCAAATAAAGGGTAATACAGTAAAGCAATCCGTGCAATAGGACGGTGTCCGATGGGCTAGCTAAGGTCATGTACCAACTTGCCACAATAATAAGAGTCAATAGGAAAGCCGTAAAATTAACAATAAACCATCGCTTGAAATAGGATATTGTCAACATTCCTATGTTTAGCATGACGATATATGTTAGTAGAACATGGTAGTTACCCTGTCCTGTGCTAACCATAAATGGGACGGCAAAACCACCTATTATAGACATGACAGCAAGCTCTTGTCTATCATAAGCAAGCGACACAAAAACACTGAATAGGGTAATGACTATCATAATGATAAATGCCGTCGTTTGACTAAAAAGAGCGTAGTCATGAAAAGCAATACCAATGGTGAAATAAAATACAGCTATGGCTCCTGCTACCAACACAGAACTAAAAGCTTTAAATTTAGCACGTAAGCGATGAGCTACTCCTAAAAGAATTCCTCCGGCCAAGATTCCTATGCCAACACGGGCGGGTTCATTGATCCACTCTTTGTCGATAGCGTACTTGACAAAAAAACTAATCCCCAACACGAGTATGACAATGCCGATTTTATTGATGAGATTTTCACCAATAAACTTTTCAATGTCTGGGTTTTTCTGTTTGAATTGTTCAAACCAAGATAACTTCTCTTCTTTGATTTCAGGTTGAGGAATAAAAGCTTCTTGGAGGGAGGGCTGTTCAAATGTTATGTACTCCGGAATAGGTGGAGGTCCTGATGGTCGTTCTTTGGGGAGATCGATAGGGAGAACCTCTTCTTTTATTACTGGTTTTATTGGCAATGGCTCTATATCGTCTTTTACAATAGAAGTTGTATTGTTTGTGCCCTCTAGATTATTTCTTAAGGCTTTTAGCTGATCAAAGGTATAAGAAAGACCTTCTCTCAAACTTTTGATCTCTTCCTTCTGTTTATTTATTAAATAAGCTAGAACTACAAAACCCAATATAATTAGTAGTATTTCCATAGTTTAAGTTTTCAATTAGATCTTTAATATTAAAACTTAAGACAAGATACAAAAACTTGTGAATGACTGATTGCTTGCCAGAGAATTTTTTCAGAAACCTTTTTTATCGTTTTCGAGACGACAGGATACAAATACTACCATATATTGTTTCAAAAGTACTTTCATCAAGGAAGCTCGATTTGGTATCTTTGCAATCAGAAAATAACAAAAAGATGAAAGCAATACAAGTCGCGATAATTAGTGATATACATGCCAACCTTATTGCTTTAGAGCACGTTCTAACCGATATTCGTCTAAAAGGAATTACACAAGTTTATTGTTTAGGTGATTTAGTAGATTTTGCACCGTGGGGTAATGAAGTTATTTCACTTTTTAAACAAACAGGTATTCCATGTCTATTGGGCAATCACGACGAACGTATTGCTTTCAATTACCCAGTGGTGCCTTTGGTCCATCATGATGCGGTCGAGACAGCAAATCGTGACATTGCTATTGATTTTTCAAGGCGTACGATATCTCCAGAAAATAAGAAGTGGCTTTCAAACCTTCCTTTCGAATTGGTGCTGACTTTTAAAGTTGATGATGTATTCAGGCGAGTTCTGCTTGTCCATGCAACACCTAGCAGTAATGAAGAATATCTATTTGAAGGAGACGATAAACAGCCTATTGTATTAGAGCTAGTAAGGCAAAATATGGATGCGATAGTTATGGGGCATACACATCATTCTTACATACAAACGAAATCAGATATACTTTTTGTCAACTGTGGATCGGTCGGGCGTAGCAAAGAAGCCGATAGAAAAGCGACGTATGCTATTTTGACCATTTCTGCTAATAGTATAAAGTCAGAAGTACATAAAGTAGAATACCCAATAGACACCGTTGCTAAGGCTATTTACGACAGCGAGATCCCTGATTTCTATGCTGATTTTTTATTGAAGTCATGAGTTTTTGTCGCATATCTCTTTTTTTAGCTTCAGATAATTTTCTTTGTTGTCATCTTCACCCAGTAGAAAGCCCCATGGCTTTAATTCAAAGATACGGTCAAAGACCATCTTACAGATTGCAAGGATAGGAATGGCCAAAAACATACCGGAGATTCCCCATAGTAATTCGCCAAAGAAGATAGCCATCATAGCGACCATAGAGTTTACCTGTACCTTAGAGCCAACGATTTTAGGGACAACGAAATTGCTATCTATAAAATGGATCACAACCAACGCTATTAAAACTAAGATAACATGCATGAAGGAAGACGTTGCAAAGGTAATCAAGGCAATAATCAACATCGATAAGAAGATTCCGACGTAGGGGAGGACGTTAAAGAAACCTGTGAATATGGCTAGCATGAGGCTATATTTTACGCCAATCGCTGTAAGCGCGATGAAGGTCATCGTCGCTACGATAATCATTTGCAAAAATAAACCAATGAGATAGCGCTTCACTACGTACTGTACTTGGGAGACGATGTCTAGGACGATGTTGTGATGACTATCGTGATTAAGCAATAGGAGAAAACGTACGATATGCCTACGATATACTAAGATGAAAAAGGTATATAAAAATGTAAATACAAGTAAGATAAATGTAGAGGACATCGACAGAAGTGCTACTCCTAGGATTGCCGTACCCCGACTCACCGATTTTGTCAATGTATCGGAAAGGTATTCCATTTGTTCTGAATAGTTGATGTGTAGATTTTGGGAAATCCAATCTTGAAAAACTTCCATTCCTTGGACTACCTGTCGTTCAAAGGCAGGCCAATCTTCTTTTAAACTGGTCATTTGTGAGCCTAATAGTACAACAACTCCGATGAGTAAAGTGAAGAAAAGTAGCAACGAGACAAGAGAAGCCAGGATTCTTGGTATTCTTAATTTTCTTTCCATCCAAGATCCAAGCGGGGTCAGTAATAGAGCAAAAAGACTTCCTAAAATAAAAGGGACAATGATAGCCTGGCCGACACGTGCTATGTATACGATTGCAATAATACTGATTAATGTACAGGCTAATTTGATGTAAAAAGGAAGAGTTAAGAATTTTGTCATATTTAAAAGTCGCAAAATATTTTTGAATTACAAATCATAAATCAAAGAGCTCATGTATACGTTGAGTATTTAAGAAACATAACTCTCTCTTTAGACAGGCATGTTATGATTTACCGTTTGTGTATCCCTACTAGATTTAGTTAATTTGCATTCTTAAAATTTATATATCTATGAAGCAGTTCCGTTTTATTATTTTTTTATTAGCTAGTTTATTTTTTATTGCTTGTCAATCTGCTAGTCCAGATAAATTTTTTGGACAAGTGGTACTCAACACCAATCTGATTGCCGATTTCGACCCGACGACATTTGGCAAACGTCTTCAACAAGAGACCGTCGAATTTCCAGATATTCCATCCAGTAAGAAGAATGGGGATGAAGCCCAACAAATTGTCGCAATGAAAATAATGTCTGTTGAAAAAGCAATCAAGGATATCAAAGATTTAAATGTATCGGATGAAGATGCGAAAGTCTTACAGCAACAATCAGTCAAATTGTTTGAAACAGTACTCCCGGTTTATAAGAATGAATACACCGCTTATGCAAAGCTATGTGACACAAAAGGTTCTGATCAAGAAAAACAATCATTGCTGCAAAAAGTTGAGAAGGATCATTTAACAGGTGTAGACGAATTGTTTGAGAGCGTATATAGCTTAGGCAAAGCATATGCCGAAAAGCATCAGTTAAACGTTAGCTGGGGCAATTAATATGACACATGAGACCAAGTTATACCGGGACTCAAGAAAGTCCTTAAAGCTTTTGATAACTGCTGCTGGTATTTGTATCCTCCTTATTGGAATATTCCTTCATAGTGTTGGACTGTTTGATGGGCTAATTCGAATAAAATCAGCAGTATTCGCAGGAGCAATTCTATTAATTATGCTATTTTTATTTTTTAAAGCACTAGTGGAATTGAAGGATAAATCGGCACGAATAGTGTTAAATTCGGCGCATTTTGTAGGAAAGACTACGCCTTTATCCCAAAAGTTTGGTATCGGAGATTGGGATGATGTATCAAATATCGGTTTGCATAAGGTTGGGGGAGATACCTTAGTCGTAGTCACGATAAATAACCCATCAAAGTATGCCGATAGGCTTCCTAAGGCTCTTTGGAATATGGCATATAATGAACAGACAAATGAATTGAACGTTATGCATAGCTCTTCCGAGATAGATGTCAATCCCGATGGCCTTTTTGAGTTGTTCACTTCATATTGGCAAAAATCGAAAGTTTAAAAGGATTATTGAAACTTTTACCCCTCATAAAATACAGTTTTTTCTATTCTGTGCCAGTTATGAGGGGTATTCGAGTACTTCTACTAACGAAGAAATTCAGCGTACCAATGTCCAGAAGATTTGATAATACGTTGCTGTGTTTCAAAGTCCACATGTACTAGTCCAAATCGGGGATGATAACCTTCTGCCCATTCAAAGTTATCTAAGAATGTCCATACGAAATAACCCTTCACATTCACTCCCTCGCTTTTAGCTCGAAATACCTGTTCGATGACCCGTTGTATATACTGCGTCCTTTGCGGATCATCGACTTTACCATCCACTACGAGATCTTTAAAAGCCGCCCCACTTTCAGTAATAATAAGTGGAGGTATATTAGAATAGGTGTCGAATTTCTTTAAAATATGATACATAGATTCGGGATAGATTTCCCAATTCATAGTCGTGGTCTCTACTTTACGCTTTTTAGCACTTACAATTTTGGCCCTTAAAAAGGGGACAAATAACGAATGGCGTATAATCTCTCTTGTATAATTTTGTACACCAATAAAATCCATATCAAATTTTAAATTAGCATCATCGTCCTGTTTCATATAACGTTCGATTCGATTTAAAACTTTGATCTCCTGTGTAGGATATCCCATTCCCAATAGCGGCTCAATAAAAAAACGATTAAGTAACACATCGGCTTTTCTTGCAGCAATGATGTCTCTTTCTTTGAGGGAGAATGGCTCCACGTGCGAGCAGGAAAATGTCGTGCCAACATGACTATCACGCTGCAATGATTTAACGACTCTTGCTCCATGTGCCTGAGCTAATGCAGCATGGTGTGCGGCTGCTAGAAAGTTGTCTAAGCCTTTTTTACCCGGAGCATGCACCCCAAAGAAATAACCTGCAGCAGTAAATACGGTAGGTTCATTTAGAATTATCCAATTTTTTACCCGGTCACCAAAATGCTCGATGCAAATGGCAACATACTGACCAAACCAATCTTTTATATCACGGTTTGTCCAACCTCCTTTTTTTTCAAGTGCATCCGGAAGGTCCCAGTGATATAGTGTGATCCATGGAATGATTCCTAGGCTTAGGGAATAGTCGATGAGTCTGTTGTAGAAATCAATGCCAGATTGGTTCACTTTTCCCATCCCGTCAGGTTGTATTCTGCTCCAGGCAATAGAAAATCTATAGTTAGGAATATGCATGCCCTGCATTAATTTTAGGTCATCTTCATATCGGTAGTAGAAATCACAGGCAAAGTTGCCATTTTGGTTGCGTGCAATTTTATTCTTTCTTTGGACAAAGATATCCCAAATAGAAGGACCTTTGTCATCATGATTATGAGCTCCTTCTATCTGATAAGCCGCTGTCGAAACACCCCAAATAAAATTTTTTCCAAAAGAATTTTTAGTCATTAACATCTATTTCGATTTATTCAATTAGCTCTTTTGTGATCTGAGAGGCGAATAAAAAGAGTTGAATCGCGCTAAAAATAGGCGAGAGACGATGTTCTGAAAAAAGTAGATTAGCGTTTTCATGGTCAAGTATGTTAATTGATCCTGTCTCCAGATAATATTTACATAAATCTACTGGTTTTCTGTGAATTATATATTAAGGAAAGGTTAATTTTATACGAGAAAAGAAAAACGGTTATAAGATTTCTATTCCTAGTTTCGCCAAAGCTTTAGTGCTAGGTGTTTCTTTGGAGTTCTCTGTTATTAAGGTATGCATGTCCTCTGTTTGAGCGACGAAGTAGGGAGATTCGCTATTTATTTTATCAGAAGTACATAGCCCCACCGTTTTGACACTGTGTCGCATCATAGCGAGCTTTAGTTCTGCATCATCTAGATCCTTACAGGAAAGATTATTTGGGGCAATACTGCATATACCCAAAAAATAGATATCCACCTTAAATTTAGCAACACCTTGCAACGTCTCATTTCCATAGGTGGCAAAAGAAGTTTTATTAAGCTTTCCTCCTAAAAAAATTAGCTCAGCTGATGGGTGGTCTTCAATAGCGTTGGCTACAGGAAAACTATTTGTAATAATAGTAACTTTTAAGTCAGTCGGTAAAATTTTAGCCAATTCAAGAACAGACGTACCTCCATCAAAAAATAATACCTGTCCACTCTTTATTAAGGAGACTGCCTTTTGGGCTATTATTTTCTTTTGATCAATATCTGTATTCTCTCGATCTCGATAATGATGAGGAATACGGGATACGGATAGCGCGCCCCCACGCACAGCCCGTAATAAGCCTTTGTTGTCAAGCTCTTTGATATCTCGTCTTATTGTATCCTCCGAAACAGCTAGTTTTTTAGATAGCGATTGAAAGGAAGAAGAGCCATTCGTAATGGTTTCTTCTATAATGATACTATGACGATCCTCTTTTAACATACAGCAAACCTACATAAATTCGCCTTTACACGCAATTAATTGCATCATAATGTAAAAGCGAATTTTGTAGCTTTTCTCATCCATTTAGATTCTTTTATAGAGGAAATATAATAAAAAAGCATTAATTCTATATTTTGCTATTGTTTGCAATGTTTTGCTTTTTATTTCTATATTTTGCTATATTTGATTAAAATTAAATGATATGCAGAATAGAAAATCAATTGCGTTAGACATGGATGGGGTTTTAGCCGACAATTTGGTACACTACCTCAATTATTATCATCGGGAGACCGGAGTACAGCTTACCGAAGCAGATGTATTGGGATTACCAGAGGGAGAGTGTGTGCCAGATAAAACAGCAGTGATGCGTTACATAGAATCTGAGGGTTTTTTCAGAACATTGCCTGTATCAAAAGATGCACAGGAGGTCGTAAAAGAACTGCACAGTAGATACGATGTTTTTGTCGTGTCTGCAGCGATGGAATTCCCTTGGAGCTTACGCGAAAAAAGAGACTGGTTGGACGAATATTTTCCATTTATATCGTGGCATAATATTGTCTTTTGCGGGTATAAGCACATTATTAATACCGACTACCTGATTGATGACCACGTTAAGAATTTATTAACTTTTCAAGGCAAAGGGTTAATGTTCAATACATTTCATAATATCAACGAACAGAGGTTCGAACGTGTACAAGACTGGAAGGATGTGTATAGGTACTTTATGGAAAAGTAGAGTGTGTAAGGAAATTCCATGTAGTGAACGGCAAAATTTCCTTTCAGAAAATTTGATGTACGCAAAACTATAGATTAGCTATATTCAGGGATTTTATAGTGATAAATAATAGCGATATTTGAGCATATTCGATTTAAGATGAGGTATTTATTAAGCTTGTTTTTGTTTTTCCAGTTTACACTTGGGTACACACAGCACGAGCAGATTGTTGAATCCATAGATTTAGGGAGCCATCTTTCCCCTTTGGTGAGCATCAAGAAATCTGGTAAGACCTATTATTACCATCCAACGGCTAATCTTTGGATAGATGAAGTCGACGAGCATGCAGCGGATTTGTTTGTCGTAATCAAGGATGGTAAATATGGGTTACTACAGGAAAGTGGTAAGCTTTTGATTCCCATTGAGTACGATACAATAACACTTGAAACCCGTTACGAAGGACAGTGGTATGATGGAATAGATTATGATTATAAATTTGCTGTTCTGAAACGTAACGGTAAGGTTGCAGTAGCAGATGAACACGGAAAGATTATCGTTCCCTTCGATTACGATGACGCCAAAGCAGTAAATAAATCCGTTGTTGCAGTTTCCCGGAATGGCCTTTGGGGATGGGTTTCGGCCACAACAGGAGAATTATTGCAAGAACCAAAATTTGAATACGTAACGAATTTCTACAGTGATGACTTTGTCGAAGTCAGAGATGGGGAAAAGGCCGGATTGGCCCGTTCAGACGGACAACTGATTATCCCTGTCCAGTACGACGAATATATGCGGATTCTATACTATGGAAAAGACGTTCGTTTTGAAGCAAATATTGCCGATAATTCCTATGTTTTTGATACCACTGGAAGCGTCATTATCTCGGGACACGAGCTTTACCAAGCTATTACTGGATCCAATTTTTTGGTTTTTAAAGAGAAGGATCACCTCGGGATTATAGACCCATTGTCCAATAAAGTGATTGTTCAGCCCTCATTGGACTATATTGGCAGTTTCAATCGTGACCTTGCCATCGCTAAAAGAAAAGATAAATATGGTGTAGTAACTATTCACGGAGATATCCTTCTAGATTTTGAATACGATGAAATCAGTTTTTTAACTGCAGCCGGGAGATATGCCAGCGAATTTGTTCCTACTGTGTCTTTGGCCGCTAACGGATTAGGAGGGGAGAGAGACGAAAATATGAAGGCTCGAATGCGGTATGATGCAGAGATGAACGAGAAAGCCTATGTAATAGCAGTAGCAAAAAACGGACTAAAAGGAGTTTTTAGTTGGGAGGGACAACCTATTCTGCCTATAGGAAAATATGATGGTATAGATCGACGCTATTGCAATGGAAAAAGCTTCTATCACGTAGAAAGTAAAGGTAAAATGGGAATCACCGATGACAAAGGAAGAGAAATCTTGCCTGCAATCTATTCTTTGGATGGTTCTTACCAATTTTCTAAAAGAGCAATCGAACATGAATATCCGCTGCTAGATCGCTATATCTCCTTTTCAAATGGAAAGAAGGAGGGTGGTTATCGTGAGGAGATTGGGTTATTTGACTTAAAGCTGGAGAAAATAGTCATTCCAATAGCAGAACAAAATATCGATATAGTCAGCAGCGATCGCATACTGATCCGTAAGAGTCTTGAAAACTATGAATCCGCATTTTATTCTTACGATATAAAGCAAGATAGGATGGATACACTGCCTGATAATATTGAACAGTGCCATCTGTTGTCGGATCGTTTTTGGCTATTAGAGATGAAAAATAAACAGCATAGACTCATAGATTTTGATAACAAACTGATTTATGAAAATCCAGATTGGAATACCAATCCATCTTATTATTTACTTCGGTTTCCCGAGTACGACAAAAAGAACTATGGTGAGTTTTTTTACGGTCTGAAGAAAATATACGGTAAAGAAGGGAATCTGTTTATCAACGATAAAGGAGAAGAAAAGCGCTTTGAAGGAGTAGATCAGGTGGATGCTTTCTACGAAGGAATCGCTTTAGCCGCAAAATTGGGACAAGTGAAGGGAGAAGAAAGAAAAAAACATAAGTATGGAATGATTGATAGGGAAGGACGTGTAGTACTACCATTCGAGTTCGATAATGTGTACGCAGCCAGTTCCGATGGACGTGTTTTACATGTTCAGAAAGGCGAATATCATGGTTTGGTGAGACGGGATGGTACCATACTGCTGGAGCCTGTTTTTGATGATATAAGTTTTAGCTCTAGTTATCCTACGGTCATGATTGTAAAAGACGGAAAATCGGGAATGGCCGATACCAATGGAAAGATAATAATGGCAGCTGATTACGATGTAATCCGAAGAAACTATCAGGCGAAGGACAAAACTTGGCCTGTCATGGTAAAGCAGGGGGGATGGTATTATCTGATAGACGAAAATGGGCATAAAGCCCCGATTAAGGCTAAAGAAAAAGAATAAGCAAAGGCGGCTATTTTAAGGCCGCCTTTGTTTTTAATCCGTTCCTCCTCCTAAGGAACGGTATAAATCGATAATGCTATTTAATTTTTCCTGTTCGAGGTTATTACGCTCCAGATCATTTTGGAGTTTTGCATTCTGCGCGCTGATGACTTCGAGATAGGTCGCCATACCACTTTTGTAAAGTAATAAGGCATCGTTTGTCGCTTTATCCAAGGCAGCACCTCTTTCCAGTGTAAGTGTTAATCGGTCTGAGCTGCCCTTATAGTTTGCTAGACCGTCAGATACTTCTGCTACTGCTAGCAGCGTCGCTTTTTGAAATTGTATAGCTGCCTTTTCTTGTTCTATCACAGCTGTTTCGTAGGCCGTTTTCAATTCCTTTTTCTGGAATAAGGGTTGTGCTAGATTTGCAGCTAGATTTTTTGTAATTGAACCCGGTAAGTCGAACCAGTTTTTAAATAAGAAGGAGTTCAACCCTGCCTGAGCCGAAAGACTTAGCGAAGGATACATTGCTGTTTTTGCAAGTCCCGTCTTCGCGTTGAGTGCAATCACTTCATACTCTGCTGCCTTTAGATCTGGACGTCGACTCAATAAATGTGCAGGTACACCAGTATTGAAAAATACCTGCGGAGTAAGCGCTCCTAATTGCGTCGTACGCTGGACAGGATCCGGGTACATACCACATAGAATCAATAATGCATTTTCTTGAATGCGAATAGACTGTAATGATAAGGGGACGATCAGTTCTGCCGTTTTCTTCTGCGCCTCCGATTGCTCTATAGCGAGCGAGTTGACTTGGCCCGATTGATATTGAAGACGGGTGATACGTAGCATATCCTCGCTCAGTTTTACGTTTTCCTGTGCGATTTTCAACTTTTCGTCCAATGCCACCAAGCGATAATATGCCTGGGCGACCTGAGCGATAATACGGGTCCGTAACGCCGTGTAATTTTCCTTTTGACCGAAGTATGCTGCTCTTGCCTGTTCTTTATACAATTGGGATTTGCCCCAGATATCGGCCTCCCAGGATACGGTTATCCCAGCATTATAGTCATCTATGAATTTACTGCTTGTAAACTGACTACTCATAGCACCATTTAGGCTATTGTTGGAAGGCCATCCTCTACTACCACTGAGATTCAATGCGGCTGTAGGAAGCATCGATAGTTTGGCTTGTTTTAGGAGTAAGTCAAGCTGGTCGATGCTTTTGAGCGCAATTTGCAAATCGTGATTATTGTCGAGAGCCTTATCAATTAATGTGATGAGTAAAGGATCTTGGAAAAATGCTTTCCAGGGCAACTGTATACTATCAGCTGTCAGCGTGAGTTCCGTACGATAGTTGTCCGGCAAATCCAGTTCCGGTCGTTTATATTGCTGAGTCACAGAGCAGGAACTCACAAACATAATGGTTGCGATTGCGCTATATAATATTTTCATTGTGTTCCTTTGTATTATGATTTAATATTTACCTCGTATTGTGTTTTCTTCCCAGATGCCTTTTCCTGTAGATATTGGAATAGGGCATATAGAATAGGTATAATAAAGACCCCTAGTATTACGCCGCTCAGCATTCCTAATGCAGCACTGATACTGATGGAAATATTTCCGGTAGCCATACCTCCAGATGAAGCCATCAATGGGATCATACCTGCTATAAAAGCTAATGAGGTCATGACGATAGGGCGCAAACGCGATTGTGCACCAACGACAGCGGCATCTATGATTGATAACCCTGATTTTCTCCTTTGTACCGCATATTCTACAATCAGGATGGCGTTTTTAGCGAGTAGACCTACAAGCATAATTAGACTCACCTGGACGAAGATATTATTGTCCAAACCTATCGCCCGTATCCCTAAGAATGCACCAATGACACCAGTAGGTATGGATAGAATCACCGCAAGTGGCAATAGGTAACTTTCGTATTGTGCCGAAAGAATCAGGTAAACAAAGAATATACATAAACTGAGTATGATAATAGTTTGATTACCGGCTGACTTCTCTTCTAGACTAAGTCCCGTCCACTCATAACTATAATCCGATGGCAACCTATTGAGGATAGGCTCTATACGGCTCATCAGTTCACCGTTACTAACCCCAGGCTGTGGCGACACATTTATGGTCAAAGCGCTGTATAGGTTGTATCTGTTCACCGCTTCAGGTCCATATACCTTGTTGAGCGTTATTAAGGTGTTGACAGGTACCATCTCGCCTTTAAGGCTTCTGACGAATATGGTATTGAAAGCGTCCTGGTCCATACGAAATACACCATCGGATTTAACACTGACTCTATAAAACTTTCCGAAACGCGTAAAATCTGCGGACTGATCTCCCGAAAAATAAGCCTGTATGGTGTTTAATAAACCTGCAACACTTACATGCATTTGTTTGGCCTTATCTTCATCTATTTCCAACTCGAGTTGGGGATAGTCTGTGCGGAACATCGTATACGCGTAAGCCACACCAGGAGTCGTCATCAACTGACCTATCAGCTCATCTGCTTTGTTTTTTAAAACCTGAGGGTCACGGCCTACACGGTCTTGTAAAGCGATTTCGGCATCGTTTGTGATCCCATAACCTTCTACAGGTGGCATTCTAAAAGTAAGGATGCTGCCTTCCTTTACCTGCATCAATTGTTGCGATATGGATTCCGTGATGACATTAATGTCTTTTACCGCACCACGTTCTTTTTGAGGCTTGAGCTTAATGAACCCCATACCGTATCCCGAGCCTGCACTACCACTCAGTAGGTTGAATCCAGTGATTGATGTGTTCTCCTGTATCGCCTCATTGCCTTTCAGCATGTCGTTGATTTGCTCGGCTACTTCGGTTGTTTTAGTTAAGCCCGTACCTGGAGGCATGGTCAGGGAGTACATCAATAGACCGTCGTCTTCCATTGGTACAAAACTCTTTGGAGTACTCATCAAAAGGTACCCTGCTAGTCCAATAGTGCCTAGGATTATCCCGGTAGCCAGCGCTTTTTTACGGAATAAGAGTTTTATTCCTGAGACATACTTTCCGGTCAGGTTTTCAAAACCAGCATTAAAAGCCGTCGTAAAGCGTTTGACAAAACCCTTTTTTTCATGACCATGATCCTCGCCGTGAGTGTTCTTTAGAAACAAGGCACACAGGGCAGGAGTAAGGGTCAGTGCATTGACCGCCGATATAATAATCGCGATTGCCAACGTATACGCAAATTGCTTATAGAATAACCCTGCGGATCCGGACATAAAGCCGATTGGGACGAATACGGCAGACATGACCAAAGTGATGGAAATAACGGCTCCGGTAATTTCACCCATAGCTCCATAAGTCGCATCTCTTGGACTAAGGTTGGTACCTTCCATCTTACCATGCACGGCCTCTACGACCACAATAGCGTCATCGACCACGATTCCGATGGCCAGCACCAGCGCGAATAGCGTCAATACGTTGATGGTAAAACCAAAAACTAAAAGGAAGAAGAAGGTACCTATGATCGCGACAGGAACTGCAATAGCCGGAATGATGGTCGAACGTAAATCCTGTAAGAATAGGAACACAATGATAAATACCAATATAAAGGCTTCAATCAGTGTTGCTTTTACCTGTCCTGTGGCCTCATCGAGCCGTTCTTTTGAACTGATTACCTTAGAGTACTTGACTCCCGGAGGAAATGATTTAGACAGCTTTTCTACTTCTTTATTGATGCCGATTTCAATCTCATTGGCATTAGAGCCTGTGGCCTGCATAATAGCGACAGATACCGCGTTTTTTCCATTGGTAGTGTTGTCTCCACTATAGGATATGGAACCGAATTCAACCCGGGCCACGTCGCTAAGGCGTACCAGGTTTGATTCTTCATTTTTGACAATAATGTCTTCGTATTGCTCTGGTAGGTTTTTCTTGCCTTTATAGCGGATTACATATTCCAATGCAGCATCCGATTCTACCCCGATTTTACCTGGAGCAGCTTCCAGACTCTGATCCGCAATAGCGGCAGAGATGTCTGCTGGTTCAAGGGCATGTGCGGCCATCTTCTGTGGATCTAGCCAGATACGCATAGAATAATCTTTCATACCATACACTTCTGCCTTTCCCACACCTTTTACCCGCTTTATCTGGGGCAGAAGGTTGATGTTAGCATAGTTTTGTAAGAAGGTCTCATCATAGCGTGAATTGTCTTCCGTGTACAGATTAAATAACAATACCATACTGTTTTGTTGCTTCGATGTAGTGAGCCCCATGCGGACTACCTCCTGAGGTAGGATAGGTGTCGCCTGTTGTACACGGTTCTGCACGTTGACTGCTGCCTGATCCGGATTTACCCCTTGTTTAAATACGATAGTGATAGAGAATGAACCATCATTACTAGCGGTAGACCGCATGTATTCCATATCCTCCACACCATTTATCTGTTCTTCTAGGGGGGTGACTACAGAACGGATTACCGTCTCACTGTTACCTCCAGGGAATGAACCCCACACAGATACTGTCGGCGGAGCGATATCCGGAAATCGGGTGATAGCCAATCGGCTAAGACCTAGGATTCCTAAAATCACAATGATTACAGAGATTACCGTCGCGAGTACCGGACGGTCTATAAATTTCTTTAGCATGATATACTTGTATTAGCTTGTGCTTATTGCATTGGAACTGCAACTAAAAATGAGAGACTTTTTTTATGCTGCTAATCTTTCTTTACCCAACAGCATTTCTTCCATTTGCCTAGGTGTTTTGTAACCTAAAGCCGAATGTGTTCTTTTAGTGTTATAAAAACCTTCTATATATCCGAACACCTCTAATTTAGCCGAGTGCTGATCCATAAACCTTCTATGGTAGACCATCTCTGCCTTTAAAGATTTGAAGAAACTCTCCGCTACGGCATTATCCCAACAGTTCGCTTTCCTACTCATACTCTGGATTATGTTATTATCGCTGAGTATCGATTTAAATT
>NZ_FUZF01000041.1 GCF_900168125.1 Sphingobacterium nematocida | reverse complement strand
CACATCACCATGCGGCTTCGCCCCCAATAGAATGCTCCCCTACCAGATGCAATTAACTTGCAAATCCATAGCTTCGGTAGTAATCTTGATGCCCGTTTATTATCCACGCCCGGTCGCTCGACTAGTGAGCTGTTACGCACTCTTTAAATGAATGGCTGCTTCCAAGCCAACATCCTAGCTGTCTGGGCAACCGGACCTCGTTAGTTCAACTTAGACTACATTTGGGGACCTTAGCTGATGGTCTGGGTTCTTTCCCTCTCGGCCTTGGACCTTAGCACCCAAAGCCTCACTGCCGGCCATATCTTGTAGCATTCGGAGTTCGTCTGGATTTGGTAGGATTTGACTCCCCCGCACCCAATCGGTAGCTCTACCTCTACAAGACTCTATGCCGACGCTGTTCCTAAAAACATTTCGGGGAGTACGAGCTATTTCCCAGTTTGATTGGCCTTTCACCCCTACCCTCAGGTCATCCGGAAACTTTTCAACGTTTATCGGTTCGGTCCTCCACTGTGTGTTACCACAGCTTCAACCTGCCCAAGGGTAGATCACAAGGTTTCGCGTCTACCTCTACTGACTATGCGCCCTGTTCAGACTCGCTTTCGCTTCGGCTGCGTGGCTGAACCACTTAACCTTGCCAGTAAAGAGTAACTCGTAGGCTCATTATGCAAAAGGCACGCTGTCACGGAACAAGTCCGCTCCAACCGCTTGTAAGCACACGGTTTCAGGTTCTTTTCACTCCCCTGTTCGGGGTTCTTTTCATCTTTCCCTCACGGTACTGGTCCACTATCGGTCTCTCAGGAGTATTTAGCCTTACCAGATGGTGCTGGCAGATTCAAGCAGGATTCCTCCGGTCCCGCCCTACTCAGGATACCACTATGCTGTCATTCTTTACCTGTACGGGGCTATCACCCATATCGCGCAGTTTCCCACCTGCTTCCAGTTCATAGCGACAATACAATCTCGTGGTCCTACAACCCCCATATTGCCGTAACAATATGGGTTTGGGCTCTTTCGTGTTCGCTCGCCACTACTTACGAAATCATTATTATTTTCTCCTCCTACGCTTACTTAGATGTTTCAGTTCGGCGCGTTCGCGTATTATACGACTGTTCTTCAAACAGCCAGGTTGCCCCATTCGGAAATCCACGGATCAAGTCACATTTGCTGATCCCCGTGGCTTATCGCAGCTTATCACGTCCTTCATCGCCTCTGAGAGCCTAGACATCCCCCGTGTGCCCTTATTTACTTTCTTCTCAC
>NZ_FUZF01000004.1 GCF_900168125.1 Sphingobacterium nematocida | reverse complement strand
GAGGGATCCAGTACGCTTGTGGCGAATTTAAATCGATACTCAGCGATAATAACATAATCCAGAGTATGAGTAGGAAAGCGAACTGTTGGGATAATGCCGTAGCGGAGAGTTTCTTCAAATCTTTAAAGGCAGAGATGGTCTACCATAGAAGGTTTATGGATCAGCACTCGGCTAAATTAGAGGTGTTCGGATATATAGAAGGTTTTTATAACACTAAAAGAACACATTCGGCTTTAGGTTACAAAACACCTAGGCAAATGGAAGAAATGCTGTTGGGTAAAGAAAGATTAGCAGCATAAAAAAAGTCTCTCATTTTTAGTTGCAGTTCCAGCAAAACCCGTACTAATCCTAAGGAAGCTGATAGTGTTGCAGATGCCGTAATGCATCACGCAATACACTTCCCCAAATTAAGTCTTGGCGTTGTCGCTTTCGGTACCGCGCAGATGCAGGCCATACAAAATGCACTTGAAATACGCCGTAGGAAGAACCCGGATGTAGAAAGTTTCTTTAGAAGTCATCCTAATGAACCATTTTTTGTCAAAAATCTCGAAAATGTTCAGGGAGATGAAAGGGATGTCATTTTTATCAGTATTGGTTATGGCCGTACTGAAGACGGAAAGGTACCGATGAGTTTCGGGCCATTAAATAATGAAGGTGGAGAGCGAAGACTGAATGTTTTGATTACGAGAGCAAAAAGCCGTTGTGAGGTTTTTACGAATATAACTGCTGGGGATATAAATCCAGGGCCAAATGCAAAATTTGGGATATGGGCGTTAAAAAGCTTCCTGTATTATGCGCAGTATGGAAAATTTGAGAGGGACAAAGAGGAAATGGAATACATGCCGTCTCCATTTGAAGAAATCGTGGCGGAAGTACTCCGAGAAAAAGGTTACACCGTACGGGAAAAAGTAGGTTCGGCAGGATTCTATATAGACTTAGCCGTGGTAGATAATGACCATCCCGGAAGGTATTTGCTCGGAATAAATTGTGACGGCAAGACATACCACAATGCGAAGTCTGCGAGAGATCGTGACAGGTTACGCAGCACCGTTCTTGAAAGCATGGGTTGGAACCTATTCCATGTCTGGAGCACAGATTGGTTTAGAAATCCGAAAGGAGAATTACAATTGCTTATAGATGCAATTGAAAAAGCAAAGATGCAGGCCGAGCATAATGATGCTGTTGAAGAAGAAGTAATGGAAGATTTAAAAAGTTTGATTCGCGAAGATACGGTTGAGCATGTTGAGTCTTATGAAAAATATACAGTAGCTACCTTACCTCCGGATGTTTCCTTTCAGGAACTTGCCAACTATTCTACTGCAAGAATTGGAAATTGGATAGCTGAAGTTGTAAAAATCGAAAACCCCATACATTTTGAAGAATTGGTAAGGAGAATAGCCGATGCAAACGGAATATTAAAAATTGGCAGCAATAGTCGTGCAAAAATTGCAAAAGCAACCTCCTATGCGGTCAATAGTGGTTTGGTCCTTAGAAAAAACGACTTCTTATGGCATCCCGAAAATGATACTGCCACTATTCGCGATAGAAGCTTTCTGAACCCTAATTCACGAAAACTAATGTACATTGCCCCCGAAGAAATGAATCTTGCTATAGCTAAAGTGGTAGAGAACTCGATTGCAATACAACCCGAGAGTGCTGTTCCTTTAATAGCGAAAATCTTCGGTTATTCGAGAGTAACGGAAGATATGCGAACATCGATATTAGAATCTGTTCATGATGCCGTAGAGCGCAAAAAAATAACAAAAGACGGAGACTTTTTGAAACCGGTGTAGTTATCAGTGTTCTATAATGTGCCCAGTTGAATTGTGAACACAATGCGTATACAATCGGGAATGTACGATAAAAATGGCGGGGCCAGTTTAATTGTCGATAAGAGAATGCACTGCCAAACGTTGGCGACAGCTCATCGGCTAGATAATTTAATAAGTCGGTCGGAGACTGTAACGTAGACTGTGCCAAAGTGTCAATAAAGAAGGGATTTATTCCTTTCTATCGTTTAAAAATTCATCTGTAAAATGTTCATTATGTTTTGCTTTATTAAATTTTTCAGCATTATAATCAGTGGACTTACCTTTTGGAATAGATAGTGACCGCCATTCATTACCTTGAAGCATTTTGCCAATGTAAACAATTTGACCAATGTGATAAGGGTAATGCGCTAACTGTCTATTAATTGCTTCCATAACACTATGCCCTTGATTTCTAATATAAATTATTTTTGACAGGTCCTCTTGTATTGAATTCAAATTTGTATAGTGGAGCATCCCTTTTACTGCGAGTCTTTAGCTATGAGATCTCTCAAAGTCGTTTGCAAAGCCTCTCCTCTTAATTGGCGCGCTACAATCTTTCCAGATCGATCTAGAAGGAAGTTATCTGGCACACCTCTTAAACCGAATCGATTATAAAGCTGGCTCTTAAACCCACCTGCATCTAGGGTATTTGTCCATGACAAATTTTCTTCTTGTATTGCCTTTAACCATTCATCTTTAGTATCGTCAATGGAAACTGCTAGGATCTCAAAACCTTGAGCCTTGTATTTGGCATATAACTCCAGTAAGTATGGAAATTCTGCACGGCACGACCCGCACCAACTGGCCCAAAAATCAACTAATACATATTTCCCCTTGAAATCTGACAGCTTGCGTATATCTCCATTCAAATCGGAGACCTGAAATTCAGGCAAGAACTTCCCTATCTGTAAATTAGGCATATCGCTAATCTTTTGTGTCAAAAAATGACCACTATAAGTACTTCGCAGCCGAGATGAGAGTAAAGCTTCTAATGGAGCAACAAATTGGAATCTTTCGGGATAAAATCTCATTTGACTGTTCAAAAGATAAAGACTGTAAAAACTGTCTGGATTGAGTGCGACAAAGTCCTGAATAGCCTGTCTAGATAGCGAATCGTATTCGGTCTGTTTCAATTTACGATTTATTTTCTTGCTGTGAGCTAGACTTTCCTCTTTTCGTTCTTTTTCATAACTACGTGCTTCATTATCTAAAGATGCTCCTTTGATGCTATATCTACTATTATCTACTCTGCGATCTTCTTTAGCTCCGACTAACCACCCGGTATGACCATGAAACTGAATCTGCTCTCCTGGCTGTACCCAAAAACTATAGATTTCTTGATTTAGAACCAGTCGGGGATTAAAATCATTATCAATGACTAGATGAAATCTGATAGGCTCGGTTATAAGGCCTGTAAAAGTAAATTGATTACGGTCATCTATCTGAATGGAGTCCCACACTTCCTTACCCGCATCGTCATACAGTATACGATATTTCGAATGTGGAATAGTGTCTATCTGACCGCTTACTGTAAAAGACATCCTTTCTTGAGCATCTGTACGGAAAGTAATACTTGATAAAAGAAAAACAAATGATACTAAGGCAAATAATTGATTCATATTCGTTCGCAAAAAAGTTTACAACATTATCAATAATAAAGATAATATTTTGAGGAAGTGTTTTACTTTATTAATTATTTAATCTTCAATTTCCCCGCTGGGATGATGTCTTTTTCGTATTTAAAATATAATCGATAGCTTCATCTTTCCCCTTCTTAAAATTGTATATGGAATAGGTAATGGCATGGTCTGGCTTTAAGGCTCCTTCGTATCCTTTCCAAACTTCCCAATACCTAGTGGAATATCCAATCTCTAACTGGGAATGGGGCAACTGAAATCCTCTAATCTCTCCGTAATGATTAACATTACCACTTGTGGGCTCGCCTACCAAAATAGCATTGAAGTTTCTTTTTAGATCAACAGCATTGGTCAACGCCGATGAAAACGTGTTTTTACCAATCAATACATAAAGTGATCCCTTTTTATTCAGATGGCTATCCTTGAGCTTGTCTAAGAAGGATTGCAGAATACCGGAATTGCCACCACTATTGTTTCTTAGGTCTATGATCATTCGCTTCGGTTTAGTAGCAGCAATCTCTTGAAATAACTGCTGAGCGAAAGCATCAAATGGTTTTCCCGGTTGTTGATCACATTTTTGATAATTAAAATAGATAGTTTTCTGATCATCTATGAATGAATACCAATAATTTTCGCCCTTACTGTAACGCAAGAGTTTGGAGTCAATATTGACCTTATGCTGTTTAGATGGGTAAAATATATGTCGTGTACCATCAAAAATAAAATCTGCTTTGAGATCTGAATCAGTGATACCGATGCCGTTAAGGATTGTCGGATTTCGGAGCATAAGCATCAAGTAGACATCATAATAAGAAGGATTTCCTTCTTTGACTAGCGTTTTCAAGTCTTCAATAATAGCTTTCGTAGGATGACCATCTATCCCTTGTAGTTGCCGGTATAGAAGGTCGGAATGGGATGAATCGGTAGCGACTACATATATACCTTCTTTGAAAAGATCGAATCTTAAGGGATACAGCAGTGGATAGTTCGACTGAAAAATCATGGTGTGTTCATCTCCTACTTCTTTGATCACTTGCAACAAATGGATGACTAGGTTTTGCTTGGTCAAGGGTTTACCCTCAACATTATGCAGCTTCTTCCTGAAATCTTCGGCACTAATTTTTCAAATAGATTTTTGTGTCGGCTTGCCAATTCACGGCCAAAAAAATCTATGTCTTCTTTGTACTGCTGCTCTGTCAATTCCTGAGCTTTGCTCGACAAAGAACAAATCAGGACTGTTAGGAAAACAATAGATCGGTATTTTATATATCTCATAGTGTATGATATGATCGCATCGATGTGATTAAAGCTCTAACGTTTAAGATGGTACATGTCCAGGATAGAAGTCATTATTGGTTATATGATAACTATTGTAGCGGTGTAAGGGCTTTCGAATTCTTTAACAACACAATATACTGAAAGTAATCTAGCGTTGAAGTCGACTGTTGTGGGGTGAAATTCTCCCCGAACATTCTGGATTTAATAGACACGAGCTTATCTGATGTTAGGAACGGTGATTCTTTCGAATCTAATTTAAACAAATGGATAGAGTTCGGTTTCAGCAGTCCGTTAAAATCATTTATCCCTTTGACCAACATGAATGGTCCATCTGCATTAATCCAACTTATTTTCTGATCGGCTGGAGTGGGAAACTGCGGAGTTTTAGGCAGGTACATCTCGCTATCTAGCGTATAGCTGACGATACTTGACACTTTAAAACCTGAATTTTTAAGATATTCGGCAAAAGGTTTTTTGCCCATTTTTGCTCCATGCTGAAGCACATGGTAAAAACCAAAGAATCCATAAAACTTCTCATCCTGTATACGAAGTCTTTTCAACGAATTGCTGAAATTGACATACATTGCGGAATCCCTAGGAATCTTACGGGAATTATCATCAGAATCGACATCAATCCCAAGTACTTGTACTTTTAAGGAATCGTTTAAAGTTTGGTTATAATCGTAAATATCGCTCCACTTTTCCAATAACTCCTTACTGGATTGTTGTGGAATTCTTTTTCTGATAGCAGTTACAACTTCCTTAAGCAAAGGAAGATTCTTTGTACTATCTATTAGGAAGTGATTTAACTTATCGGCATTAATACTATCTATTTCAGCCACATAATATCTCACTCCCTTCTCTTGATTTAAAAATTTAAGGAAATATTGATCCGCTTTTTGATTATCGGCATAGCCATGTACTTCGCCGAAAAGAAATACTTGGGAGTTAAAAAAATTATCATCAAATAATTTCCCTTCTACCTTGCCAGAAATCTCCTCACGGTTTTCTTTAAGGTAATCGGTAAACTGTTGTTCCTGACTTCCGATAAAAATGCGGTTATTTATAAAAATAAATAAAACAAGCAATAAAACAATAGAAAATATTGTCAACAGGGTATACTTAAGGAAGGTGATCAGTTTCTTCATGGTTATTTTTCAACTGAAAATATCAGAAAAAAAAGAAATAATGAAATTTTGGTCATTAAATATTTTTATGACACTCTATATCAATGATATCCTGTTGGCAATGGCTATCGGTGGTGTGGAGTGTGTTCTCATTACTTTATTCCTGGTCAAGGCTTTTCCATTTTCTCAGGCGACCCAGAATGGCAAAAGTAGGGTCTTGATCAATCTATTCGTACTTGGGCTTTTGGCACTGGTAGGCTATCTGCACATCATGGTTCACCAATATGAACTGGCGATCTGGGGAGCAGCTCTGCTGATGTGGATCCTATTTTTGTTCCTGCTCAAAGTCCTGAAGAAGGAAAACTGGAAAAGCTTGGACTTTGAGGCGAGCTAATTGTATATAATTAAACATACTCTATCTTAAAAAATTTGGTACCGATAGTATGATATTTCAAGGTAAAGTCTTATAAACTGGTTATATTTATAGACTAAATAATCTATCATGGCTGAGAATAATACGCAGAATCTAAAGCACGAGCAAATACAATACATTGAATTTCTCTCAAAAGACATTATCAAAGCAAAACACTTTTATACCCAATGTTTTGACTGGAAGTTTACAGACTATGGCGAAGGATACACAGCATTCGAAGGCGAGTATGTAGACGGCGGTTTTGCTCAGGGAGAACCCATAAATGGGACAATTTTGGTCGTACTCTATTCTGACGATCTTGAAGCTACCAAAACTAAAGTAATGAATGCGGGAGGAACTATTGTTAAAGATATTTTCAGCTTTCCCGGAGGTAGACGTTTTCAATTTACCGATATGGATGGCTATGAACTGGCTGTTTGGTCATTATAAGTTCAGAATAAAGTCATAATTATGTTCAATCTTTTCAAAAAGAACAATTCATTTCCAAAAGAAACAGAACCGGGGAATATTTATATCATTGATAATCGACTTTTTTATGAGGATCATGGCTATCAAGAAAGCGTGGATCTGTCCCTGTTAAAATATGCCTATATCGAAATTTTGGGTGACAACCCCTATCTATTTCTATTCGACTATAGACAGCACTATATACCGGTATTGCTACAGGGGTTCTCTAAAGTATATCCAGTATTATCGGAACGTTTTGGGTTTGATGATATACTATTCTTTAAAACCATAACTAGTAAAGATGAACAGAAGCATCGTATCTGGATGGATAAAAAACCGACAAACTATCGGGTATTAACGGATCAATACACGGACTACGAAGATGGATTTGAGGTGCAAATGCACACACCACTATTTGTCTCTTGGGATACTACGTATGAGGAATTTTTAAAACTCGACATCGGACATCTATACCAATCTGAATTTGAGACGAGTTACTTTAAAATCGATTACCCTGTGCGGATAGGTTCTTTAATAATGGATGTTCTAGAATTTTACTACGATGAAAATGAGCGTCAAAATATAGCAGTTCAATCGTATTTTACGACCCTATATGCAGATTCGCACACAGATGAAAGTTATAACGAGCTGCGCAAACTTTGGATGAATGAAATTCCTACTGATATTGATGACGCGGGTTACGAACGTGAGGATCAAAAACATTTAACATTTGATATGGATGGAATAGGTCTTTCAATCTGTTATACCTATGATGTGGATGGTCAATACGACGATGGTGGAACATCACTAACAATAAGCAATTATAGGGATTATTCGGATAGCGTTTTACTGGAAAATTTGGAATTAAACCCTGAAACCACACAAATTCTGACGTTTGATAGCTCCTTAGATTTTCAACCCGATTACAAAAACAATGCTAGCGTCATTGCTTTGCCTGCATTAGTGGCTGAAAAAGCTAAACATCGCCAAGCGTTTTGGTTCGCTGACGATAATACATTTGGTTTTACTGGAGATCAGTATGCTATCCAATTTGACCGCAAAGATGTAAGTCAGATTATTGTACAAAATGTATTACCGGCAAAAGGCGGTGGGTATGTGGAACTTTTTGTCCGGTTGACGTCGAATGATTTAGTAACGATTTACTACGGTGAACAGCAATCATTAGATGCCTACGTACAACCGCTACAAAACCTTCTAGGCATTGAGGTGGAAACACCAGAACCTTATCATAATTGTTAATGATTGACGGTATAATAATGAAAGGCCCTTTTCAAATCATGATTGAAAAGGGCCTTTCATTATTATATGAAATAGATTCTACCAGCCTGGATTTTGTTTGATATTTTCTCTATTTTTAGCAATTTCATCCAAAGGAATAGGCCACAAGTAGTCTTTCTTAGGATCAAATTTCCTTAAAGATGCATCTTGTAAGACTACGTAACCTTTTGCATTTTTCGGTGTTGTAGCGCTCCACTTTTCACCTGGATCGGTAAGATACTCCGAAAAGAAATAGCTTCCTATTAACGATTCTTTCATTTCTACCTCAGCTTTCTTCCATCGAATCAGATCCCAGTAGGCTTGTCCTTCGTAAGCTAGCTCAACTAAACGTTCGCGTCGAATTTCTTCCTGCATACTAAGCCCGTTAGCTGTAGCAAATGCATTTGTCAACTTGGGCAGTGATACATAATTAGGGACACCCGTTGTGCCGATATTTACCTGCGGCAATCGTCCACGCAAGGCATTCACAGTCTTATCTAGATCAGCATCACTGATACTACCATTAAGTTCATACTGAGCCTCGGCATAAATCAATAATACTTCAGCATATCGCAAAATCGGTTTGTCAATATAAGATGCTTGAATATTCCAAAAAGCTTTATTAGCGTATTTACGAATACCATATCCACTAACGTGTTGCCTAGGGTTGGGTATTGTATAGTTACTACTTTGTATAAACTCATCTCCTCTTTTGAATATCGTAAACGACATTCGAGGATCTTTTTTAGCAAAGTATCCCGCATGTGTTGTTTGTGCTGTAGGCTCGGAATACAAGGGTGATTTTTCAATAGGCAAACCGTCTGCCATTAAATACTTTGAAACAAAGTTTTGTGTTGGAGTTACATTTGCACCTTCATAATAACGTTGCACAGGCGTAGAAACAATACTATTAGCTTGATTAACACCATAGGCCTTCACAATAATATTTTCCTTATTAGCTCGCCCATCACCGGCTTCTTGAAACAAATTATAATAAGCATCATTTGTGACTTGACCACCGCTCCCTGTACCTGGCTTTGAAAACAAAGCATAATCGTTCGAATTCATCACTGCTTCTGCGGATTCCTTAGCCAAAGTCAGATGTTTATTCGCATCACCGTACTCGTGAAACTTTTCTCTTGTTCCTTCAAATAGAGCTACACGTGCTTTGAAAGCCTGCACCGCAGTTTTAGAAATTCGTCCATATTCTTTGGCTGTATTTAAAGCATCAGGGCTTCTTAATACAGATATTGCAAAATCTAAATCCTCAAAAATAAAATTCAAAAGCTCTTCTCTAGTTGCACGGGGAGTCAATAGCTCTGGAGAATTAACACTTAAAGTCTTGGTTATGATTGGAACGCCTCCAAATCGCTTAAACATTTCGAAATAATACCATGCACGAAAGAATCTGGCCTCTCCAACATACCAATTGACCTCATCTGCATTAGCACCTTTCGCTAATACTTCAGTCGACTTCTCGATAAGTTTGTTTGCTTGAAAAATGCCATAGTAATTGTAATCTCCACTAGAAGCCGGAGCGACTCGAGATCCATCACTGATGTTTCGGTCATTTCCACTATTCGTAAAAGCGTAACATGACCAAACATCCTGTGCTACATCTGTAGTTGTTAACCCAGGTAATGTAGAGTAAAAGTAGTTAGCTGCCATTCGTAAATCAGCACTGGTGTTCCAAAAGTTATTATCACTTAGATTATCTGCAGGGAACGTATCTATTTTGCAAGAACTAACCGAAGCTAGCATTGTACTTGCAAAGAATATATATATAAATCGCTTTTTCATGTTAATAATACTATAAATCAATATTTAAACCAAAGGAGATTGTCGTTGCAAAGGGATACGGAGAAATCTTATTATCTTCGGGTCTGATCTCCGGATCAATTGCCCCTTTAAAAATCCCTAATTTAGAAACAGTCAATAAGTCCTCCCCTGATACATATACTCTAACTCTGGAGAAAGGTAGTTTTGCAAAATTCTGCTTATTTAGCGTATAACCCAATTGTACATTCTTCAGTCGTGCATAGGCTCCACTTACAAACCATTTTTCAGAGTTTACAAAATTGTGATTTCCTTCTAAATAGGGTCTTGGAAATGCAGCATCTCTATTGTCTTCTGTCCAATAATCCATATGGAAACTCATCGGTAAATAATAAGAATACAGTTGTGGTTGAATCAATTCATTACTTGGCTTCAAATTTCTCTTACCAATACCTTGTATAAAGAACGTAAAATCAAAGTTCTTATAAGAAAAATCAGCATTGATTCCGAACTGGTATCTTGGATTAGTATCACCAAGATACACCAAATCACCTGTATCACCAATTATATTCTTACCAGGTGTAATCTCTCCATCTCCATCAATGTCTACATAGCGAATATCACCAATACCTGGAACGCCTGTCTTGTTCAGAATCCTCGTATATTTTGGTGCCTTATCCACCTCTTCTTGACTTTGAAAATACCCATCCGTCTTATAGCCCCATATCGAATTTAAAGCATATCCCTCTACTGTAGCATTTATACCTGAATTAATAATATTTCCATTGCCTCGAAAGTCAATCAACCTATTTCTATTATCCGCTAAACTTACCCCGACGTTGTACGAAAAATCTGATGCCGTTTTGTCTTTATAAGCCAAACCAAATTCCCAGCCCCAAGCTTTTAGTCTCGCATCATTGGACTTTGGAACATTAATACCGATAGTCGCTGGGTAATTAATAGATACAAACATGTTGTTGTTGAATTTATTATAGTAGTCAAAACTACCAGTCAGTTTTCTATTCAACAGAGAAAAGTCTAAACCGACATTGCGATCCTCGACGGTCTCCCAGCCCATTTCAGTACCTGGGATCATGTTTTGAAAGCTATAGGTCTGTCTTGTGTCTCCTAATAGCACGTTGGTTCCCGTTCCCAACATGGCTATGTGATCGTAATATCCAATTCCCTTTTGTAATCCAACTTTACCCCAGGAACCACGTAATTTTAAATCGTTGATGGTCTTTGACATCCCTTCAAACCAATCCTCTTTTGATATGTTCCATCCTGCAGAAAATGAGGGAAATATATTTACACGGTTACCAGGTGTTAACCTCGAGCTTTCATCTCTTCGAATGGTTGTTTCAAAAAGATATTTTTCTTTATAGTTATAGGTAAGACGGCCAAAGAAAGCTTGCTTAACTTCTTCTTCGCTCCCCTGTGAGTTAGATTTATTCAACGGATCAGAAGTGAAGTTCAAGCTCGGGTTGTCATTCACATATAATCCCTTTGTCGAAGCAAAGACATTCTTATACTTGTAATGATCCCATTGAAAACCACCCATAACATGGAAGTTATGACTATTATTTAATGAAAATTTGTAATCAGCGATAACCTGTGCATTTTCTTTAAGCCAATTGTAATTGGTAACTGAATAGTTATTCGGATTATTTAGCTGGGATGATGTACTGGGGGTTGGCCCGGAATAATATGTGACAGTACGTCTGAAGTTTCTGTTTTCTCGGATTCTATCTTCTCTACCATAAATTAACCGAATGTCTAATCCATCAATAAAATTATTGAATGTAGCAGTAAAGTTATTTATATAGTTCGTCTGACGATCACGATTGAAACCACCATCTTTTAACAACGCGTATCCAAATGCAGAAGATGTGCCCGATCTATAATATGTACCATCTTCATTGTAAATCGGGAAGCGCATTCTTGAGGAATAAAACTGTCGCAAAATCCCGTTACCTCCCCCATCTATACCATAACCTCCGTCTTGAGGATTGTCGGTATCTTCTTTTACATAAGCTGAACGGATATCTAATTTAAGATATTGGTTAACTTTTGCGGACAAATTAACACGTCCGTTTAATCGGCCATATTTGTCTTCCCCAACTTTAAACATACCATTTTGGCTCATATGTCCCAATGATGCTAGATAAGTGACACTTTCATTGCCTCCAGAAAACTGTAAATTATTATTGTAAATGTTATACTTCTTTTGAACAACCTGATCAATAAGACTTTCTTGATTGTATGTTCTCCATTGCCCGTTGGATCCTAAAACAAAAGTAGGCCCATTTACTGCATAATTTAAATCTTCAGGGCTATACTCAGCGCCAACGCCAGCATTTTGACGTGCTAAATTCACGTAATTCATCTCATCAATCAGCGACAGTCTTTTAGGAATATTCCCCGGACGTTGCACTCCTAAATTGCTATTAAATGAAATACGAGATTGACCGCTGCGTCCTGCCTTGGTCGTAATAAGTACAGCTCCTCCCGCTCCATCGGTTCCATAGATTGCAGTTGCCCCAGCATCTTTTAGAACAGAAATATTTTCTATATCGGAAGGGTTGATCGCTGTAAATGCGGATTCTGAGCTCAAAACACCATCGATTACGTACAACGGCGGAGTCGTTCCATTCGCCGATGATGCACCTCTGATTTGAAGATTCAACCCTTGAGCACCTGGCCGTCCTGAATTTCGAGTAACAACCAACCCAGGTGCCGCCCCTTGTAACATGTTAGCAATTGACGGCGAGGGTCTATTCTCTAATACTTTTTTATCAACCTGCGTCACTGCTGTAGTAACATTGGCTCTCTTTTGACTACCATATGCCACAACGACAACTTCTTCTAATAGATCTTCATCTGCGGAAAGGGTAATTAATCCCGCATTCGTGCCTTTAACTTCAATTGTTTGATACCCCATGAATCTAACTACCAATGTGACACTCGTAGAATTAACCTTCAGGGTATATGTACCATTATTATTCGTTGAAGTGCTATTGTTTGTTCCTTTTTCATTGACCGTTACCCCTGCTATTGGTTTGCCTTCGGCATCAACTACCTTCCCCGAAATAGTTGATTGCAAGATAGGAACGGTAGTAATGGTGGAACTCGATGACTCTGCAGCCATTGCAAACTGTGCACTCAAGGGAGTGCCAATAAGTGTCAAAGCTAACCCCAACTTCCAGTTGAAAAATGGGATGCTTCTGTTGTACGTGGAAATCTTACTTCTCATTAGATAACACAATTTATTGAGTATAATGTTAGTCAGCACATTGACCACATGTGCTAACACAATGTTACGTCAATAATTTCTCAAACTTATTCGATCAAAACAACGCAATCGATTGCCTTTATGACGAAATCGATTGCGATCAGATTGAAAGAACAAAAAAAAGTTTTGATTATAAGTAGTCCTATTTAGAAAAAAGTGAGATAGATATTAGGTATCCAATGCGTGTATTTTATAGACCAAATAAGGGTTAATTGATTCAAAACTACGTAGACAAAAAAAACACAAAAACCTCAAACACAATGTTTTGATTTTTTTCAAAAATTAACTGTACCCGCCTTAGAAGAAAACAGAATATAGTTTTCTGCAAAGGATCATTTAGTCCAACGTACTATAAGAACTAAAGAGAAATGAAAATTATTGAACTAAAGAAAAGAAACCATTTGCTGTACAGACCAAAGGTTTATGAAGAATGAGTCAATATGAAAAGCTAATCAACGAAATAACCTTATTGCTACTTTTTCTTGAAGAAATCAAGACCGAGTGTAACCGCGACCCCCTTGGAATCTAACTTGGTCTGACCATAACCAATTCCTGTGAGTGGCATTTTATAAAATGGCCTAATGCCTATATTTATTTTATCCGATAGTTTATGCTCAAAGGAAACAGAAAAATCCGCAACTCCCATGACATGACTATTCTTACCCTTTACCTCATACGCCCTATCGACTTCACCTTCATAGAAAAAAGTATAATTCTCCCGAAGCATGAAGTAACTCGACGCCCCTAAATGGACATTTACACTATTCTTTCGGCTTTTGTATACATTAACTCCTACTGTGATGGGAATATCAAGAACATCGCAGTAAGCGCTAACCTGATCGGGACTGTGATCTGAATAATAACCCGAACTAGATTTAATAACTGGCTTATAAAAACTGTACGGTGAGTTATAGTTCTTGCGGGCATATACAGCGCCTGTAGAGATACTGATACGATTGGTAACAGGATATGTGTAAGTCAATCCTATATTTTGACTGAATGAGCTCTGCCCTGCCCCTCGAACACTGGTCAGATCGGGGGCTACCAAGATACTTAAGGTCCCCAAGCTTTTTTTGCCGATACCAATCGATAAAGGCTCTTCATCCGAGATAGGAGAAATCTTAATCTGTTCGCGAGTCGTCGCTCGAAACGTGAGCTGTTCAGGGATATTGCTACTCCTCCTGAAACGAGGATGAACCTCTTCTATACTGTCCAACTCTCTTCCAAAAACAGGCTCAGTCTCTTGCTCTGACAATATGAAGTCTGGCTTTATAGCAGTCGTTCGTATTGCTGCTATATACCCTTCTTTATTAACGAAGATTCGCTGCCTCTGCTTTATATTTTTATTAACCGGCTGTGCTATTTCAACTTTCTTTCCTTCAATCCTACCAGCCGGCTCCTCTGCTAATGTTGAATTAGCGTCTTTCGTAGTCGGGGCAGGCTCGCTAGGGTCAAACATTCTGACTACGAAAAATAATAAGACCACTGCTGCAGCTGCTCCAAGTGACAAAATTACTACCAGATTTCTCCGGGATTTTGAAGAGGTCTGATCCAACTTTTTAGCCATAGCATCCCAGTGTGCTTCTTCAAAATGCACATCCGGATGTTCTAATCCTTTTTTAAATAGTTTGTCTATTTCATTGCGTTCCATCTTCCTTACTCCTCCAATTTAATATTCTTTGTACTCCCAACTAAATCTGAAACTTTTAACATTTCTATAAGCTTTGCTCTTGCCTTAAATAGATTAGATTTGGAAGTACCTATGGAAATACCCAATAACTGCGCAATCTCTTCATGAGGATACCCCTCAATAGCATACAAGTTAAACACGGCTCGATATGCTGGCGACAGCGAGTGTATCATGCGCAACAGATCTTTATAATGCAATCTACCTATGATACTCTGCGCCTCATGATCTACATATTCTAGGTGTTCTAAATCGTGCGTATGATTGGTAAAGCGAAGGTTTGCCCTGTAAAAATCTATAGCTGTATTGGTCATAATCTTGCTGATCCAAATGGTAAAAGATCGCGTAAAATCATAACTTGAAATATGAGAGAACACTTTGTAAAACCCCTCATTTAAAATACTTGCGGCATCTTCCTTATTGTTGGCATAACGAAGACATATCCCCATGGCTGTCACATAATAATGCCTATAGAGTTCCTTTTGAGCCCTACGATCATTGCGCAGACAGCCCCTTACTAGCTCTCCTAATCTTTCATCCAATTCAGGTATTCCCACGGGGTATGATTTCGTATCTGTAAATTTAAGATTCTTACTCTTTATTATCTAATACGGTGCATTTATTAAAATGGTTGCCTAGCATTGTCTTTTTTTTTCGATTTTTTTAAAATAAATGACACGGGGCCTATAATCAAAAAAAATCTAAAAACGGACCATATTCAGGCAACCCTTTACGATTTACAACCGTAATACTGGTTATAAGGAATCAAGTAATTTAAACCAAAGAGTAATGAAAATTGTAAGAAAATCGTTGGTAGCCGTGCAGCTATGTTTGTTATTGACCTCTATGAGCGCTTGCTCGGATGATGAAACAACGCCTCCTGTCGAAGAAAAAAAAGGACTACAAACACGGGTGGACGCAAATTTTGGAAAGGTATTGACCGATGCAAAAGGAAAAACTTTATATTTTTTTGCTAAGGACAGCAAAGGGATTGCTAGCTGCGCTGGGGCATGCCTCGCTAACTGGCCTGTATACCACAACACAGACCCAAGTTCAGATCTGGGACTCGATAAATCTCTTATAGGTGAAATAACCCGAGAAGATGGTACCAAACAGTCTACTTATAAAGGATGGCCACTGTACTACTATGCTAATGATGCTGCTACAAATGATGTAAAAGGAGATGCTTTTTTAAAGATATGGTATGTCGCAAAACCGGATTATTTGTTAATGGTCGCAAACGCTCAGCTCATTGGGGCTGATGGAAAATCTTACAAAGATGACTATACAGAGGGGCAAGCTTTGACGTCATACCTTACGGATGGTCAGGGACGTACCCTTTATTCTTTTGCTCCTGATAAATTCAACACCAATACATTCACGAAAGCTGACTTTAGTAATGATGCTGTATGGCCAATATTTCAATCCAATACCGGAGCAATCCCTTCGATAGTAACAAAAGATCAGATTGCTATTATAACTGTATATGGAAAATCACAATTAACGTATAAAGGTTGGCCTTTGTATTACTTCGGTCAGGATAGCAAAAGAGGCGACAACAAAGGGGTAAGTTTTCCAAAACCTGGAGTATGGCCTATCGTCAACGAAAAGACTACAACAGCACCAAAGGCTTAATTAGGTATTCATTTTTAAACACAGTATATATGAAATCGACTATCGTAAATTCATTAGGTCTATTGACATTAGTAATATTATTAATCACAGGCTGTTCAAAAAAACAGGCTGATGAACCCAAACCTGAAGAACCTACCCCTACAACGGTTACGGTTGACAATGTATCGTACAACAACTATGTGAAAGTATTATTTGAAAACAAATGTAACTCGTGCCATGCCAGTGGAGGTGCCGGAAGTGGTAAATGGACATTCTCGGGATATACGTCCGTAAAATCAAATGCTGCTAAAATTGCCAACGTCCTGCTGGTGACAAAAGTAATGCCTATGAACGGCTCCCTCTCTGCAAAAGAAATCGAGTTATTGAACGCTTGGTTTAATATTCGCAATACGCCAGAAAACTAAATTCTTTCAGCATGAAAAGTATAGCAATCATTGTAGCCGTATTTACCGGTCTATTATCATCGGCAATTTCCCTAACAAAAGCCTGGAGCTGTAAAGATGCACAGATTTCATTTTTCAGCAGTGCCCCACTTGAGGATATTGAAGCGATCAGCAAGCTGGGCGCCTCCGCGTTCAGTACTACGACCGGCGATATTGTATTTAAAGTATGGAATTCTACTTTTCAATTTGAGAAAAAATTGATGCAGGAACATTTCAACGAAAACTACATGGAAAGTGAACGTTATCCGACCTCCGAATTCAGAGGTAAGGTATTGGAAGCAAATAAACTGGAAAAAGAGGGTTCCTATGAACTAGAGGTCACTGGCATGCTAAATATCCATGGTATTTCCAAACAATATCATACAAAGGTCCAGATTCGGTCGGCTAATAACATATTGATTGCTAAGGGAAGTTTTGATGTACGGCTTGCTGATCATAACATAAAGATTCCTACAGTGGTGGGTAAAAATATAGCTGAGGTTGTAAAAGTAAAGTTTGAAGTAGCATATAAGCAATAAAAAAATCTATGAATATGAAAGAAACCGTAATAACGGTACTAACAATAATTGGGTTTATCGCGCCAAAGTTGTCGAACGGACAGGACAACCTTGACTCGCTATTGATAAACTCGGGGCCTAGCAGCAGTCAGACTGTCTCTATTTTCAAAGCTGGCAATCTAATTAACGGCCGAACAACCGAAACTATAAATAAAGGGGAACTGGATTTTCGGGTGGATCACCGATTCGGAGATATTGCGGGGAACGCTGGGGGGGCTAAAAATTTCTTTGGATTGGATAACTCGACGGATATCAGAATAGGATTTGACTATGGATTATGGGATAATCTGAATATTGGCATTGCAAGGGCTAAAGGGGCAACTGACGCTAGACAGCTTTACGAAGGAAACATCAAGTATCGTATACTACAGCAGCGTCAAGACAATAGTGTACCTGTAAGTATCGCTTTGTTTGGCAGTGCAACGCTTAGTGCCATGAAGGCTTCGGAAGACCTGACATCGGCTGTACATTATCCTGATTTTAACGACAGATTGACTTATGTAAGTCAAATCATTGTAGCCCGAAAATTTAATTCATTCTTATCACTACAGGTCGTGCCGACCTACGTACATCGTAATTATACAGCCTATGGTGATCAAAATAATGTATTCGCCATTGGTGTAGGTGGCCGGGTAAAACTAAGCAAACGAATGGCCGTTGTAGCAGACTACTTCCTCCCTATACGGGATGAATCTAAAAAGGGATATATGGAAGGAATAAGGGGTGAAAAATATTATAATGCGCTTGGACTGGGATTAGAAATAGAGACTGGAGGACATGTCTTTCATATGAACTTTACGAACGCTACCGCCATACAGGAGTCGCAGTTTATTACGGAAACGACGAGCACCTGGTCTAAAGGACAGTTTCGATAGGGGTTTAGTATAGCGAGGAGATTCTCCATACATAAAAACAAAGATTCGAAGGAATAAATCAACAACATCCTTGGGTAATCATACTATTGGACAGAAAGACAAATGGATTAATGTAAGTGCTACCCCTATATAACTGCAAGCCGTGAAAAGACTTAACGAGGCTCTTAAAAAAATGTACACACATAATAATAAAACAAGAAAAAAACTCATACTTATCATAAAATAAAAATAAGGGATAAGGTTAACTCAACTTATTGAACAAAGGAGCGTCAGAAAACACACTAAGCACTACTAAACAAATAAATACAAGTTTAAAATGGGATAAAAAATATTTAACATAGGTTCTAAAATAAGATTTATTACATTGTAATTAAAAAATAAACATATATCTGTATGTTCATACATATTAATTTTTAAACCTTTAAACAAATGTGATTTATCGACCCTATTCGCTCTGTCGGTTCGGCTATTTTTATTGTTGCAGAATAGTGCTACTTTGAAGGCTTGGAGCAACACTTGTATGTGTAATTCTACGCTATATTAAGATATTCGGATAGGGGACGCATTTTAATTAAACACTCCATACGATGAAAAACCTATTTTTTCTATTAACATCTTCTATCCTCTTCTCTGCCTGCAATCCAAATGGAAATAAAGCAGTATCGGAAAAGTGGCAGACCGACATGAAAAACGACAGTAGTTTTCAGCTGGTCAAAGATATGGCTACTGTTACGATAAAATCTGGCTTTAACGCTGGGGACGGCTATGGCGAGGTGTGGATCAGAGACTATAACACATTTATTAATCTTGCTACGCAGGTACACCCGCACGAACAGATTAAGGACCAATTACTCCTATTTTTTAAGTTGCAGGAACCAGATGGTAATATCGCAGATGGTTTTGTGAAAAAATCGAGCTTTAAAAATGGAGTATCTGACTATTACTCTATCACAAACCCACTCGCTCCCGATTACGCGGCCCATAAAAACACTGTAGAAACTGATCAAGAAACATCACTGATTCAAGCGGTTTACAAGTACGTAAAAGCATCTCAGGACAGCGCCTTTTTATCCGTAAAAGTGGGGAACAGTAATGTTAGAGATAAAATGGAAGCTGCACTCCAATTTTTGATGAATGAACGATATAACAAGGAATATGGTTTGATCTGGGGTGCTACTACGGTCGATTGGGGAGATGTACAACCTGAACATGATTGGGGTGTTCACCTGGACGAAAATTCGCACATCGCATTAGACATTTATGATAATGCCATGTTTTTGATTGCTTTAGATAATTACATAGAACTCGTTCCTGAAAAAGCATCTCAGTGGCAATCTATTCGAGATCGTATTGCAACCAATACGATGAAGCATCTTTGGGATGGAAAGAATCAAAAATTCATACCTCATATTTACATCAATGGATCTCCCTTTTCTTCGGATTTTGATGAAAACCAAATCTACTATCACGGGGGCACTGCAATTGCGATCGAAGCCAACTTGTTAACGAAAGAACAAATAAAAACTTCATTGGATAAAATGGTGGAAAATGTAAAAGAATCTGGTGCTGCTACAATAGGCTTAACGATCTACCCAACGTATCCAGCCGGTTCATTCAAAAATAAAGGTATGTATCCTTATGGCTATCAAAATGGCGGGGATTGGACATGGTTCGGTGGCCGTATGATACAGCAGTTGGTAAAAAATGGTTTTGAAAAAGAAGCGTACGAACAAATGAAACCGATGCTGGATCGTGTTATTAAAAATAAGGGTTTTTACGAATGGTATACAAAAGACAATAAACCTGAGGGCTCTGGAACCTTTAGAGGAGAAGCTGGTGTATTATTTGATGCCATTTCTTTATTAGAAAAATCGCAAAGCTAACGCCTTCGACGTTCTTACAGTGCTTCGATCATCATTCGAGAGGCAGCAAATATTTCCGCCTGTTTTTCCTGATTGTAAGAAAAAACAGGCGGAATGAATTTAGTTCATATTTGAAGGCACTAGGCATTCAACATTATAATGAAGACCTCATGAAACGAAGCCAGTTGCCATGAGCTATTTTAGCTTGGTCCTCTACACTGTATCCTCTTTTTTCGAGAATAGTAAATATCTTCTGAATATCTGCTATTGTTTCCAAATCATAAGGGCACTGCTCCCGTCCAAATGCACCATCTAGATCACTACCTACTGCAACATAATCTGTACTGCCTGCAATCTGACATATGTGATCTATGTTATTGGCCATGATCTCCATGTTACAGCCAGTGCCTATTGGTGTGGACTGTCCACGTACCCAGTTAGGAACCATCATCCAGGCATCCAGCGCTACGCCTATGACCGCCTGACGTTCGATCAGTGCCCGGATCATATCATCACTGAACTGCCTGTTGTGATCTACGAATACGCGACAGTTATTGTGACTAGCCCATATAGGTCCTTTATAGCGATTGAGCGCATCCCAAAAAGCATCGTCATTGAGGTGCGTAGCATCTAGGATCATATGAAGACGATCCATCTCCTGCAAGAGGGAAACGCCATCTGCATTCAACTTACCACTAGCATCGGTTCCGTTAGCGTACCTTCCTGGTCCATAGTGAGCCGGACCTATAGCCCGAAGCCCGTATGCATAAGCCTTCTCTACATAGCTTATATCTACCAGCGAGTCGGCTCCCTCAAGACTAAGGATATACCCTATAGGTTTGTCCATGTTAGACGTTCCGTCTCTCCAGAGATTTAGGTGCTGATCCAACTGCTCTTTGGTACAAATCATGCACATATGCCCACCTGCTTCCATAGCCTTGTACCATGCTAATTGCCCCTGAGTTTGCGCCCAAGCTTGCTCTGGGGAATACCAACCCGGAAGTGTGCTACCTGGCTCGACAAACCGCGCGATCTGCGTAGCAACGACGAGGCCGATATTGCCACGACGTAACTCTTCAAATGTCACTGTAGCTTTACTCCGATCTGGCTTGTCCTGCAGATGCTGTTCTCGGGCATTCAATTCGCTAATGGACAGACGCAGGTCACGATTCCACTCCATCGCATTCATACTCAAGTCTAGATGCCCATCTATTAAAAAAGGGAGTTGTTTGTTCATTTTGTTGTTAGATATTAAGCTTCCTATTTCTACCGATCACTTGCCATGTTGTCTTGTTATGGTATTCTTGTATAACAGACACACTGTTATAGAGGTTGACTGTAGGGCAAATATGTGTCGGTACCGCGTACAATACTGTACCTAATGAATACCGGCTACTATCATCCACGGACAATACGAGATGTTCTTCGCTCTGGAAGATGACTTCAAGACCGCTTGCGTTTAAAAACTGAACCCTAGGAAGCGGAGGATCTGATGCGACGGCCTTATAGCCCAGATCTACACAGATACGGGTAGGGCTAATAATGGAAATAACTCTAGTCAACAAGACTGCTGCGTAGAGAAATGGTTGTTCAGCTATACGCTGGCGGTATCCCCAATCCCAAAAGACGAAGGTGCCCGGACTACATACGACATCGGAACGTGTCGCATGGCTAGAAAAAGAAGGACTACCTCCTATGACTATTTCTAAGATATTGGGATTTTTCAGTTGCAAATAGTCAAAAGCTTCTTTTAATATCTTATAGCTAAGTTCGCTTTCCTGCAAACGTATGTCCTGATCGGGATTGCTAATATGCCCGTCGTAGCCGTGCACACCTTTCAACACCAAGCTATCGTAACCGCAGAGACTATTCCACAGATGAGGCACCTCGGAAATTGAAGCTCCTGTACGCCCCATACCAACATCTATATCCAAAAAAACGTTGAGCCTTAATCCCTTTTTAGCTGCATGCCGCCCTAAAACTTCTATACTGCTTACATTGTCCAGAATACAGGCAAAATTAGTATTGGGATAAGCTTCTATAAGTTGAATCCATCGGTCTACTTTTGGTCCTACAGGCTGATAGGCCATCAGTACATCTCTGGCATTGCTTAGCGCCAACATCTCGGCCTCGGCAATGGTAGAACATTTAAACTGCTGTATCCCCTCTTCAATCATCATTTTACAAACCTCGACCATCTTGTTGGTCTTGACATGCGGACGCAAACGGTTACACTGCTCACCGACAAAACTCTTGATTATCTGTATATTTTCTTTAATACGCTCGGGATACACCAAAAGGGCCGGCGAATCAATGCTGTCCACGTTGGTTACTTCATACCAATGTTTCATTTGCTAATCCTCGTGTAGTTCAAATAAGGCTTCTATCTCTACTGGAATATTATCGGGAAGGGAACCGAATCCCACCGCGCTGCGGGTACCGATACCATTCTCCTCTCCCCATACTGCTGCAAATAGCTCACTACAGCCATTAATAATATAAGGATGCCGCTCGAAATCGGAACTGCAGTTGACCATCCCTAAAACTTTGATCACTCTTTTGACCTTATTGAGCGAGCCTAGATTTGTCTTTATTGTAGAGAGCATCGTCAGCCCGACCTGTCTGGCAGAATGCTTCCCTGCCTCTGCATCCATATCTCGACCAATACGACCGATAATCAAGCTGGCATCATCCTGCACAGGGCCATGACCAGATAGGTAGAGATACTTTCCATCAATAACGTAGGGCTTATAAACACCTTTAGGTGTTGGCGCTGGAGGTAATGTTAATCCTAATTTTTCAAATTGCTCATCTGCATTATACATCATCTTTTTTTCTTTTTAAATTATTCATTATTTATATAATAAAGGACAATATCAGTACTGCTATAAGTCCGACAATCGCAACAATAGCTTCCATCACCGACCAAGAGCGTAATGTGTCCTTCACTGTCAATCCAAAGTATTCCTTAAACATCCAAAAACCAGCGTCATTGACATGTGAGAACATCAAACTTCCTGCCCCTATGGCGAGTACCATTAAATTGGGGTTGACATGTGATGCGTGTGTCAATGGTAATAATACAGTAGCCGCGGTCAATGCCGCGACGGTGGCCGAGCCTACGCACCCTCTAATAATGGCCGTTATGACCCAAGCTAATATCAAGGGGTGTATAGCTAACGATCGGAGGCTCTCCGCTAAGAGCACACTTACACCGCTCTCTTCCATCACTTGCTTAAATACCCCGGATCCGGCTATAATCAATAGGATCATCGCTATATCTTTGACCGCATCCGTGTAGATTAACATCACATCGCGGATGGACCGTCCTCGATTTATTCCTAAGGTAAACGTCGCAAAAATGATGGCAAACAACATCACAATTGATGGGGAACCAAAAAAGCGGATAAGGTCATGGGCAAAGATATTGGACGCTGCAATACCATACGGGAGTATGGTAAAGAGTATCAAGAGAAAGACCGGTAACAGGGCAGTGATAAAACTAATACCGGTACCTGGTATCGTATACTTTGATTCGTTCTGATCATGTTGCACCGGTTGAAAAAAATTGGCATCAGTACTCTTAATCTTTCCTAAAGTACGTCCAAATAATGGACCTCCAACAACAATAGCAGGTATAGCCACTAATAAGCCATAAATCAGTGTCAGACCCATATCGGCATCAAACAGGACGACAAGTGCAACAGGAGAAGGATGTGGGGGAATGAAACCATGCGTAACCGATAACGCGGCAAGCATTGGTAGCCCAATATAAACAGCGGGTAGTTTATACTTGTAAACTATCGAAAAAATTAAAGGCACAAGCAGCACAAAGCCTACCCCATAAAAGAGAGGGATACCTACGATAAAACCTGTAAATGCCATGCCCCATTGTAAATGTTTAACTCCAAATAACCGAACCATTACGGCAGCTATATTTTCCGCGGCTCCACTTTCTGCAATTATTTTACCGAGCATAGCGCCTAGTACAATAATGAGTGTCAGTCCTCCCATAATCGCAGATATCCCTTTTTCAAGAGTTGCTGGAATCTGAGACAGTGGAAGACCAAGGGCAATAGCCGCTAATATAGATACAAGGAGAAAAGACAGAAAGGCATTGATCTTAAAATAGCTTATGCTGACAATCAGCAGTAACAAGCTGAGAAGTACAATTACAAATATCATCTAATCTATAAATCAGTTATTGTGGTTTATAAGCTATCTATCGGAAAGCTTTTGGTCGATTAACTCCCTAATATAGTAATTTTCAAGACAATCCATCAAAAACAATAAATTTAAAAACAGTTAAAACTTGTCAGATGGCAAGTTTTAACTGTTTCTGCTTTTTTAAATTTGCTTACATAGAGAATTAAATCAATAAACGGGCATACTGAACGTTCATTTTATACAATCATCTAAACAATGGAAAGCATTGAACTTGTAAATTATATAAAAGCACCTGCTTCTTCAATCTATCAGGTATTAACTACGCAAGATGGTCTTTCTGAAATCTGGACAAAAAAACTTATTGTTAAACCGGAAGTGGGCTTTATCAATGAGTTTGACTTTAATGAAGCCGAGATTACCAAGATGAAGATCATTGAATTACAACAAGATACTCGTATCCGCTGGGAATGTGTGGATTCCGATAAGGAATGGATCGGGACTCGGATTTCATTTGACCTTTCGGAACGGAATAACCAAACCGCAGTAATACTGAAACATTCCGACTGGCGCGCCATGACCGAGTACTATCAATGGTGTAATTATAACTGGTCCATGTTTCTCCTGCGATTGAAAACGTATTGTGAAGGTTTAACCAAGACAGGACGTTAATTTATTTCAGAAAGCAAAGAGGACATTAGAACTTAATGACATAACAAAGTTCCATGCCTCGGCAATTGCCATCATTTTATCTTGTACGAAGTATGACTTTGCTAGGCGTATTTCTAATAGTCGACGTCGGTCAACAGGTCGTATCTTATACTTTCGTAATTTAATATACGACGCATTAACGCCATCTGTCCGCAAAGATAATCTTCCCGCCCTATACACATACCGATAAAATTCAACTTGTCTTCTTCGATAAAAGGAATCCCCATCCCCATAGGGAATGCATCAGCCAATTCCTGATCGGTAACCAGCAGTAATCTTGCATACACCTTAGCTGAGATCGAATGAAAATTTGCGAGCAGTTCTTTTAAGCTTGGATAGTGGTTCTTTTCGTCCAATGATTTTCCCATAAAGAATAAATCGTGATTAGGGTCTGTGTCTGGCAATCCTAACACATGCGCCATTCCATAACGCATGTTAACGTAATTTCCTGCCATCCAAACAAGATGATTGGTACGTCCATCTACCCTTTTAAGAGCATCTTCTTCGGATATACCATCCAATACCTGTAAAAAACTTTGAGTGTGCATGCGGTAGGCAGGGATAATGACCGCTAACTTTTGAGATATTGCTGTGTCCATAATAATTTATTCTAGTTCATAACCTTAAACCAAATTTATGGAAGCTTTGTTTATAAAAACTTATCTCATGACAATTTCGGTAGTGGACACCCCTTGTTGTCAAACTATTCCTTCCAAATACCATCAAAACATCGAGAGCCTGTTCCATACCCCTTGAATTATAAACTAAAATTTAAGACAAAGACAACTTAAACATAAGGCATTATCTTGATTTTCTCTTTATGTATTTATAGCCTTCAAACCATAGTACCGAAATGGAAGCTATCCCGAGCGAGAGACCAAGCTCGTAAATAGATAGACTTGTCACAGAAAAGAAATCCGACACGGAACTAACATACAAAATCACGAGAAGCATCGACAATGTAAAGAGAGTAATCGCTACCAATAACACATTTTTATTTTTAAAACTCTCTAAAACAGAGTAGTAAAAAGATCTATTAACGAAACTTAATAATATATTGGCAAAAATCAGTGTAGTAAATACCATTGCTCGTGTCTTTTGCTCCCCACCTCCTTGGGACACGGTAAATTGATAAACAAAGAGCACCCCTATCGCAATAATCACCCCCTGAACAACGCTCATACTAAGCTCTTTCCAATTCAAAAAAGTATCGGTTATGGGACGAGGCGGAATTTGCATCGTATTCTTTTCCATAGGTTCGTTTTCGTATACGATCGAACAGGTCGGTCCCATCACAAGCTCCAAAAAGATGACATGTACCGGCGTAAATATCTGTGGGAATATCCAGCCCAAGAAAAGTGGCAATGAGACTGTGAGAATAATCGGAATATGAATCGAGATAATATATTGTATTGCCTTCTTGATATTGGTATATATTCTTCTACCCGCAGCAATCCCTATAATCAACTTGCCAAGGTCGTCATTAGTAATCACCAAGGAAGCAGCAGCTTTTGCGATTTCTGTCCCCTTATTCCCCATCGCTATACCAATATGGGCCGCCTTTAATGCAGGGCCATCGTTCACGCCGTCTCCCAACATGGCTACAACTTCTCCCTGCCGCTTCAATGCGTTGACCACTGTAAGCTTGGCCTCAGGAAACATCCGGGTAAATAGCACATTATCTTTAGCCGCCTCTTCTACTTCTAGATCTGAATAATCGATGATCTCTTTTCCTTCTATGGCTTTCGATGCATTAAGAATTCCTGCCTGTGTGGCAATACTACGAGTTGTATCAGCATTATCCCCGGTTACTACTTTGACTTTAATCCCTGCCTCGTAAATCTGTTTAAAAACTTCTTTAATACCTTTTTTGGGTGGATCATAAAACACCACTAAACCTAAAAACTTAAAGTCAAAATCCTGTTGCTTGTCTGGAAATTCATTGCCTTCAAAAGTCGATTTGGCAACCCCTAGTATACGGTAACCCTGTTGTCCCAATGTTGTTATTACGGACCTTACTTTTTCCTTATCAAGATCATTTAAATCACATACCTGAATAATAGCTTCTGGCGCCCCCTTGGCTGCTACTATACGCTGTTTGACTTCATTTTCGAAAACATGTGTCATCATTGGAGGCTTACCTTCCAAAGGGTATTCGTGAAATAGAATGTAGTTTGGCCTAGAGTCTTCCGTTCTCGTCTCTTGATATACTCGATGTAGGGTCTTTTCCATCGGATCAAATGGTATGGGTTCACTGCTCCACATCGCGTAATCAATCAATGCTTCTAACCTAGCATCATTGAATTCATTTCTATTAAAAATCTTTTCCGATTGGTAGTCATATAGATGCTTCAATTGCATTGTATTCTCAGTGATGGTCCCCGTTTTGTCGGTGCAAATGACAGTAGTGCTACCTAATGTTTCTACAATTGCGCTTTTTTTGATGATGATCCCCTGCTGCATAAGTTTCCATGATCCCAGCGCCATAAATGTCGTAAATGCCACAGGAATCTCCTCAGGAAGTATAGACATCGCTAAGGTAAGACCATTCAACAAACTTGCCAATAAATCCTGGGTATGATAATAATTTACAGCACAAACAAGAAGAAAGACGGCTATCCCGACGACAGCCATAGTTTTCACAAATTTACCGATCTGCACTTGTAGCGGAGATTCCTCCTCTTTAATCTCAGCTATAGAAGCTCCTATTTTACCGATACGTGTTTCCTTACCTATCTTTTCCACTTCGAATACCGCCAATCCAGATACTGTAATCGTGCCACTGTACACTTTATTGTTGTCACTTTCTGCATTTTTAAATACAGAAAGACTCTCTCCTGTAAGAGGGGATTCGTTGACGGAAAAATCGTTGCTATGGACAATCCTACCGTCAGCATTGATAATCTTTCCCTCCTCGGTGATGCATAGGTCCCCTACCGCGATCTCATGTGTTGGAATCGATATGATCTTTCGATTACGGATCACGCTACTTAGCGGCTCATTCAGCTTTTCTAAAGCTTCAAGTGCCTTTTTACTTCGATTGTCCTGATAAAACGAAATTGCCGACACTAAGATTATGGCGACGAGCATAAATGCAGCTTCACCGTAATCGCCTATCGTCAGATAAATAACAGAAATAGCAATTAATAATATTAACATAGGTTCCTTCAGAATACCTAACAGCATATCTAACCAAGTACTCTTACGCATACTGTCCATCTGATTGTAACCAAACTCTTCTCTGGAATGCTGTACCTGTTCGTCTGATAGCCCCTGAAACTGTTCTGGAATGTTATAAGCCATAATTTATTAATAATTTGTTATACAGAGGATTAGAGGTTCAAAATATTTCCTCGTATAAACTTAATCAAAAAACGTTGTATATCCCAAACCAAAACTATCTTTTCTATTTTAAGATTTAATACGAAGGTAAAAAAACCAAACACCATCCAGACTAAACCTTAATAAGGTTTCTAAAATATTTAAAGCTCTAAAAAAGATAGTACAAGGCCATACATTTAGCGTAACTATCTGCTATTGTAAATGATGAAAGCTCTTATCCTCCTCTAAGGTTCAGGAAATATGTATTGATATCAGCTAAATCTACAGTCCGATATAGTTAATTATTTAACATTCATTTAACCTAGCACCTCACGCATTACCATTTTTTTAATGTATATTTACAGAAAAGCTAATTTAATTTGAAACTGTAATTTAGCAATCAATATGAACACCCCATTTAATATTTAATGAATCAATCAATCAAATTTAGCAATGTAAATACATTGTTTTCAAAATCTCTTAAACAAAAAATCAACGATTATTTCAAAGACACTTTGCAAAAAAAAACAGGGAATAGAAGGATTTTTATCAAAGCCACGATTCTCTTAATTACTTTTGTTACTTTATATAGTATTTTGGTATTTGTACAACCACATTGGTCTATCAGTATTTTGCTGTGTATACTTTTTGGCTTCAACCTAGCAGCAATTGGTTTTAACATCATGCACGATGCTGGGCATAATTCTTTCTCCTCTAATAAAAATCTGAATACTACCCTCTCTTACACGCTTAACCTTTTGGGAGCTAATATCTATTTCTGGAAGCTAAAACATAATATTGCACATCATACATATACCAACATAGACGGTGAAGATCATGATATTGAAATAAAATTCATGCGTATCCACCATGATCAAGAATTAAAAAAGCATCATCGTTATCAACGCTTTTATTTCCCGTTGTTATACGGGGTGTCTTATCTGGCTTGGGTATTTTATCAGGACTATGAAAAGTACTTTAGACAAAAAATGGGGATTACCTCAGAGAAATTTCACTTCCCACTCAAGGAGAAACTTATTTTTTGGGCGAGTAAAATCCTTCATTTTGGATTATTCATTGTCTTGCCGATCGTACTGGTTGGTTGGTTACCGACCCTCATCGGCTTATTGGTAGCGGGTGCTGTATGTGGAGTAAGCTTAGCGACAGTATTTCAGCTGGCCCATGTTGTGGCTCATACAGAGTTTAAAACTATCAATGAATCTAAAGTTGAAGAAGAGTGGATGATTCATCAGATCCAATCTACTGCTAATTTTGCTACTAAAAGTAAGGTCTTGACCTGGATATTGGGCGGACTTAATTATCAAGTAGAACATCACCTCTTTCCTAAAATAAGTCACGTACACTACCCTGCGATTAATCGTATCGTACAACAGACTTGTCATGAGTACAATATCCCATATAATGAATTCAATTCATTCTGGACTGCATTCAAGTCGCATGTGGGAGTTATTCAATCGATGTCTAGGTAAAATAATAATATCAAAAAGCCTTCATTTTGTAATGAAGGCTTTTTTTATGCCCGAAGGGTTCTTCATTCCTCTAAACGCAAAAATCCTTTATCTTTCGATAAAGGATTTTTTTTTGCGGAGAGAGTGGGATTCGAACCCACGATACAGTCATCCCGTATACAGACTTTCCAGGTCTGCTCTTTCAACCACTCAGACATCTCTCCCTTAGTGGAGCACGAAGATACAATTTTAAGTCATTTTTAAAAAAGAAAAACAACATATTTTATCTGTTTTTTTCTAAGTGGCTCAGGATAAAAAAAATAATCTTTTTATTATAAAATAATATACAATAAAAAAGACCAACTTATTCAGTTGGTCTCTTTTATACTGTAAACAATAATTACGCTTGTTCTTGTTGTAACCCTTGTTTGTAAATCGCTTTTTTAACTTGGATGCGACGTGATACAGATTTCTTTTCGAATGCTTGACGAGCACGAAGCTCACGTACTACACCCGTCTTCTCAAATTTCTTCTTGAAGCGTTTCAATGCTCTATCTAGAGATTCTCCCTCTTTAACATTAATAATAATCATAGTTCCTGTATACCTCCTTCCGTTTGCAAAATTCTTGTGCCTGCAAATGTAAAGATTATATCTTATAATCTGAAATATTTTTTAAAGCAAATTCCAGTCTTTCACAATTTTCTCTAAAGGATTCTTTGCGGAACATAAAGCGGTATGAATACCCAATGCGGAGGCGGCTTCAAGGTGTTGAGGACTATCATCAACAAACAGGGTACGATCCGGCACAAGGTTCATTTCATTCAGTACGAGCTGGAATATTTCTGCATCTGGCTTACGCATACCTACTAAATGGGAATAATACGTTTTTTCGAAGAATACCGAATTATCCGCAACGCCATACTTGGCTTGAATATGCTGCATACAATATGCGTAATGAATCGCATTATTATTACTCAGTAGAAAAGTTCTATAATTTTCTTTCAACGCCAGTAATAACTCATGCTTACCATCTGGAACTCCAATCAATAATGCATTCCAAGCTTCGTCAATATCATCGTCGGTCAACTTAAAATTATTCGTTAATTTTCGGACGCCGTCTCTAAATTCGGCTGGACTGACATTTCCCTTATCAAATTCATCAAATAATGCGATCTGCCCATGATGAGCGAACACTTCGTCCGCATTTGCTATACCTAATTGAGTAAAAGCCTCTTGCGATCTAACGAAGTTAATCATGAAGATTACGTTGCCATAATCCAAAATAATATTTTCAATTTTTTGCATGGAAAATTTTGTTTTCTCGTTACAAATATCGATAATTGCATCGTCAAAAGGGAACAACGTTGCACTTTTGATCAACATAAAAAACCGCGCCTATAGCTCAGTCGGTTAGAGTAGAAGACTCATAATCTTTTGGTCCCTGGTTCGAGCCCAGGTGGGCGCACTTGAAAAACCTCACAATAATGTGAGGTTTTTTTTATTGTAACTGCTGCAATACTCCCTTCATCGCATTTTTATAGTTATTAATCACATTAGGGTTATCCGGTGCAAGCTCATAGGCTTTTTTGAAGTAGTAAATACTTTGATTTTGATCTCCTAAGTCTACCGGGAGATAACTTTTAGCGGCGCCCGCATTTAAATACCCCAAATATCCTTCTGGATATAATGTTATAGCATACTCAAAGTAGTCTAGGGCTTTTCTATAAGCCTTTTCGTGATAAAAAGATAGACCGACATTATTTATGCATGCTTCACAATAGGATTCGTCTACAGTTGCTAAAAAAGCAAATATAGCATTGGAATGAATGTAAAGCCCCTGTTTGAAATAAGCTTTGGCACGCTCAAATAAGACATCAGGTTCATCATCCCCTATTCGATTATTTTCATATAGTCCGAGCAACTCGATAGCCTCTCTGGTGGTCTCATGACGAAAAGAGTCGTACGCCTCATACTTCATAAAATCAGAATCAAGCTTACTTCCGTCCTTAAGACAGCTAAGTCTCTTATAAAACATCTGAAGTAGAAACGTGTAATGATAAGACATACCCGTTCTTACTGTGCCATCCCCTACTATCTCATAACAAGGCGAGGGGTACTCGTCAGGCTTTTTAGTCATCTTGTAATAGATAGGAAGAGAATCTATCTTTGTATACTTATCATACAAATCACGGTATTTGCAACTTTTATTTGTTGCATAGTTTTGAAAATCCCTATAGTAATCAAAATAGATGGCCGAATTTTGTTTTCCCTCTTTTGATTCGGTCATTGGGCTCTGACCATGAGCCATATAAGAAATCACTAAAATTCCAATTAAGACAAACTTTTTCATTTATTACATCACTAATAACTATTAAAGACCAGTACGTCAAACACGGGACTTCCTGACATTTGTATGCTCCTAAGGTAATCCAAATAACAAAGAAATAATAGAAAAATATTCATCCGAAAATAAAAGCAGATTAACACGAGACAAGGCCGATAGGCAAACTTACTACACATTATCAAACGATGAAGAAAGCTTTCCGTTAATAATAATATTACCCATTTCTCCAATTCTATTCAAGATTACGAAAAGTAATAACCAATATGCTGCAATACGTAACGTATAACGAACCGCAATTATATTGCGGGACAAGTCAAATTTATGTAGGTTTGAAAAAACAACTGTAAATCCATGAACTTAAAACATATCCTATCCATATTTTTCCTGATATTGTTTTATGGCGCTCGTGCTCAAAACAAACCGATAAGCCATGTGACGACGCATGACCGTACGACAATCATATGCGACCCTATCACTGCCGCAAACCCTTACCCGGCTTGGGGAATATTTCCTAACAAAAATGCTTCCATTCGCAAGATGACGATGCACGTAACCCTGGGTAGCCCTGACAGCTTAAATACGGCGCACTGGGACTACCTAGATCATATCATATTGCGTCGCAAAGGCGGTACTAATGGACCGGAACTCAACTATGAACTTGGTAGAATGCTAACACCTTATGGTAGCATATTTAACAAGGGATGGAGCTGGAAGTGGCAGGTGGATGTTACGGACTTCGCCCCCTTACTACGCGACAGTGTTGAAATAGTATATGTACACACCGGTTACGAAGATAAAACGGTAGGTTGGGCGCTCAGTATAGATTTTGACATTCTGTATGGTCCTCCAGTAGTGGAGTATCTGGGCATGGAACCCTTATGGAATAAAGCTTATAAATACGGTGACCCCAATGAGAAGATTGAAGCGCACCTCTTGCCTATAAACTATGAATCGAAAAACGGAGCTACGTTAAGTCGCATCCGTATACAACACACTGGTCATGGTATGGATAGACCTCGTGGATGTAGTGAATTCTGTAGCCGATGGCGTGAAATTTCGTTGAATGGCAAACTGGTAGACAAACGAGACATGTGGAAAAAATGTGGCGATAATCCGCTATACCCCCAAGGTGGTACTTGGATCTATGATCGGGCATACTGGTGTCCTGGTGACCTTCAACAACCAGACATCATCGACATGTTTACTAAACCAGGTAAACATCAAGTTTCCTTAATCATGGAGCCTTATGTGGCAACAGACAACATTCAAGCTACAGAAAATATCTCTTCATTTTTGTTCCATTATAAGGCTCCTAAACAAAAAACAGATGTTGCTATTGAAACTATTATGGTACCCAGCGATGAACAGCGCTTTTCGAGATTGAATCCTGCGAGTTCAGGTCCAAGAATTTCTTTCAGAAACCTAGGCGCTGCCCCCTTACATTCATTGATTATCGTGTATGGTACCAAAGGGTTTCCAGATAAAACGTTTCATTGGAAAGGCAATCTCCCATTCAATCAGGTTGCTGACGTGCAGTTACCCGGTATAATCCAGGAACATGATGGCAAAAACGTATTTCATTTAACGCTTAACCAACCTAACGGAAAGAAAGATGCCTGGACGGGAGATAATTATACACAGACTACTTTTACGGCCCCTCCAAGATTCCCTTCAGAATTTGTACTGCAATTGCTCACAAATAAAAATCCAGAAGATAACAGCGTATTTCTTATCAACGCTCAAAAAGATACAATTTATCAAAAAATGGCAAATCAGCTCACCGCGGAAACCCTGTATACAGATACTATACGTCTGTCGGAAGGAAACCATTCACTTCTGCTAATCGATACTGCTGGCAATGGCTTACAATTCTGGGCTCAACCTCAAAAAGGAGACGGTCATCTTCGTTTGTTTGATATGGCAGGCAACCTGATCCATGCATTTGAAAGTGATTGTGGTAGTGGTGAAATGTTTAGCTTCAAAGCTACCGATGGTTTTTCAATGGATACGACTACAGCAAGACATGCGTTTTCCTTATACCCTAGGTCGGTAACCGATCAAACACAGCTTACGGTAGTATCCAACAAACTAAGCGATCTGAGAGTACAGATCACAGTGGATGGTGTACTGTGGCAGAGACACGAATATAAAGCGGTCAAAAATGCGACTTACAACTACGACTTAACCCATCTCCCGAAAGGAAGGATAGTCGTCGAAGCCTTTACCAATGGCATCAGTCGATTCAAAGGACGAATAAACAAGAGATAGTATATTTAAGAAATCGCTATATCTACTTGAAGATGCGCGGATTTTAAAATCAGTAATGATGTGAAGTAGGGTTGACTTACTTCACAATATTACCTTTCAAGAAGACCATCTGAGGTTGAAACAGCGCTTTTATATCTTCCATCGGATTCTTGTCCAACAGTAATAAATCAGCACGCAGTCCCTTCATTAAACACCCTCGATCTTTTAATCCTGTCACAAGCGCAGCATTATACGTGAGACTCTCTAAAACTTCTAATGCCGACATTCCTACATCTTCTTTATAAATCCGAGCTTCATCATACAATGGAACCATAGAAGTATCTTCCGGATAAATCCAATCCGTACCACATACGATCTTTACCCCTGACTGATGAGCAAGCTTTGCGATTTCGACTGCATAATATAACTTATTGTTCGTTGCATGAAAAATTGTAGGATCAAAATAGACTTTATTCTTCTTCATTAACACAAACAATGGGTTCAGTGTTTTCGGATCTACCTTTAGCCCCTTATACACCTGTGACCAGGCGTAACTTAAAGTCAAGCTATCTCTGGGGATCTGTTCAAAGATAACATCGGCAGCATGCGATATACTATTGACAGACAACTCCACCGCATCTGTCGGCTGTATCGGAAATACGGTAGCATGGCTCCATACCAACAGTCCTTCTTTCCGTGCTGATTTAACAATTTTCAACATCGTTTCTTTTGACAGTTGAGCATAGGTCTTAATAGCTGTAACACCGGCGGCCTTAGCCTCTTTCACTACCTTTTCTATATCAGTGGTATCAGTTATCGCACGCTCCCAAGCCTTATTTCCCATCTTAACGCGACTCCCTCTGGAAAACATTTCGAAATAGTCGGGTCCCGCAAATTGCGCTGCGTAAAAAATATCAGGCCCCAACAGTTCCCCTTTATCGATTTTTCTTTTGTAATCAAATAAATAGGGCGCATCCCCTGCCATATCACGTACCGTAGTGATGCCATGGTGAACCATATTAAGTAGGATTCTGTCGGTAGATGCCTTTGCTTTATTTCTATCAGAAAGATCGCCTGTCGCTAGATGCATATGTGCTTCAAACAGACCTGGGACAATATATTTGCCAGTACAATCCAGCTGATGTACATCTTGGTCCACAGATATATGCTGCTTCGTAATCTTTTTAATCAAGCCATCTTCTATTAGTATAGATCCCTGATAAGGCTTTATATGGGATCTTCCATCTATTATTGTTGCATTACGTAAGAGAATGCCGCCAGATGTCTTCTGTGCAACCGATGTATTTATTGCTGTACCGGTCAATAGAAGTCCGAGAAAAAGGGACTGAACAAATTGTTTTATCATTATAATAAGACAACTTCAACAGATTAAAGATATATCTCGTTCGCAAAATAAAACACTACTTAACTTTATATAACGTATCAAAAACAGTCCGCTCTGTCTGTAACATCTCCGTAATTTCAATACGCCCCCCTCTTTACACTAAAAACTATTTTTACATTTCCTCTATAAAAGAATCTAAATGGATGCGGAGAGCAACAAAATTCGCTTTTATATTACGACGCAATTATATTGCTTGTAAAGGCGAATTTATGTAGGTTTGAAAAAGGCATAGTTCGCAAACTAAATATTATGTACTTATTACGATCTAAACTATTCTTACTTTCATTTTTCTGCTTTTTGGCATCCTATTCACAGGAACGTAACGATATACTCCTACAAGACAAATTCCGATCAGATCTCGCTATATACGAACAGTTCGAAACCGAGCACCGCCGCTATGTCGACACTAAAAACATTAAACTATCGTATCTCGAATGGGGTGATACCTCGACTACCCAACAGGTATTTGTATGGTTACATGGCAGTCTGAGCAATGCCTATGAATTCATGCCTTTTGCACAGGATCTTGTGGACAATAAGTACCGTGTCATCGCTATCGATCAGTATAATGCCGGCAAAACGGGAGTCCCCATATTTGACGCCTCCTTTGATGATCTTTGCTCGGATATCAAGTTTTTGTTAGATCATCTACATATTAAACAGGCGGTCATCGGCGGTTTCTCTCGCGGAGGATTTCTTGCGACCAACTTCTACAAATTGTATCCTGGTTATGTAGATGCTCTAATCTTAGAAGATGGAGGCTCCGTCGACTTTGACCACAGTTACCTCAACCTAGATAGTGTACACCTAAGACAAAAACTACAGCTTGTTAATGTACCAATGGACATTAAAGAAAAGTATTTTGGTTATCACTACAACAAATTTGAAGCTTATAAGAGTCTATATGATCCCGATGAAACAGGCAGTCAGTTTCAGATCCTTAGCTATATCAAGCCAAAAGATTCGTTATGGATAACCTATGTTGGGCAGCCCGAATATTACCATATGCAAGATAGTCTCCATATGTCTGAGGTCTTATTTGGTAGTCCTAAAGTCAGTAAGTATGCCGCTTCTATCGTGAATGTACGTCCTGCGAAAATATTCAAAAACCTTAGCGTCCCCGTATTAATAATGGATGCTCGCTCAGTCAATGATCCTATCCCCATTTGCGAGGCAAACAGTGCATTAGCTGTTCAACATCCAGACTTAATCGTACATCAGATATTTGACGATATAGCGCATAACATTCACTATGCAGCCCCTAGAAACTTCTTAAAAGCAATAATTGACTTTCTACGTCTTTATCAACGCTAGAAAACATTCGTCATCACTTATAGGTTGAAACCGTCCCAACACGCCTCGACGACATTGCTAAATGATTGATTTTATACTATACGATAAAGACTTCTGTAGTCTCTATGTCATTAATTTTAGAAAAATCCTATCGCTAATAGATGGGCTTTTTTTCACTACATAAATAGTGTATTTTTATACATATGAGTTTACTATTTACACCTCTTGTGTTAAAAAACCAAACATTATCGAACAGGATTGTGGTATCTCCCATGTGTCAGTACTCTGCTATTGACGGGTTAGCCAATAATTGGCATCTTGTTCACCTTGGCCAATTTGCCATTGGAAAAGCCGCTCTAATTATTCAAGAAGCGACTTCCGTTACCATAGATGGACGTATCTCCCATGGAGATTTGGGATTGTGGAACGACAAACAGATAGCTCCATTAAAAGATATTGTTGACTTTGTCCACCAGCAAGGCAGTCTCATTGGGATCCAACTCGCACATGCAGGACGAAAGGCTTCTACAGAAAAACCCTGGATCAGTAGGAAACAAATAAGACCAGATCAAGAAAATGGGTGGCAGACCCTAGCGCCGTCGGCAATCCCCTATCATGTAACAGAACATGCCCCTGTAGCTCTTAGCATCGCGCAAATACAGCAACTCATAACCGCTTTTAAGGATTCCGCCTTACGGGCGGTACAGGCAGGATATGATATTATAGAGCTTCATGGTGCACACGGTTATCTAATCCATCAGTTTCTATCTCCTTTAACCAATCTTCGCACCGATGATTATGGTGGCTCATTTGAAAACAGAATCCGCTTTTTAGTCCAGATCATTGAAGCCGTACAAAGCGTACTACAACAACAATCCCTGTGGTTACGTATTTCGGCAACCGATTGGGCCGATGGAGGCTGGAATTTACAAGAGTCGATTAGGCTTGTCGAAATCGTCAAGACCATGGGTGTTGAGGTGGTAGATGTATCATCAGGTGGCGCGGTCCGACATCAGGAGATTATGGTAAAAGATGGTTATCAGGTTCCTTTTGCACAACGTATAAAAGAAGATACCTCGATCCTAACCGGGACAGTAGGCTTAATTAAACGAGCCCAACAAGCAGAGCAAATACTACAGCAGGAACAAGCTGATCTTATATTAATAGGTCGTGGATTTTTACAAAACCCACACCTGGTACTTCAGTTTGCCTATGATCTCGGTGTAGATGTCCCTTGGCCTCCTGCATACGCTCGGGGTCTCGAAACAATGTAATAAAAACAATATTATATCAAGTTAATGACAAATAAAAAATACGTTATACACATATGAAAAAAATAGGCTTCTTATCTTTTGGTCACTGGGGCAGTCATCCTGCCTACAGTACACGTTCGGCCAGCGACACATTGCTGCAGTCTATTGACTTGGCAGTCGCCGCCGAAGAACTAGGTGTAGACGGAGCATACTTCCGGGTACATCACTTTGCTCAGCAATTAGCCTCACCATTCCCTCTTCTGGCCGCAATAGGCGCTAAAACCAGTAAAATCGAAATCGGCACCGGCGTAATCGATATGCGTTACGAAAACCCGCTTTATATGGTAGAAGATGCTGGCGCAGCAGATATTATTTCGGGCGGCCGATTACAACTGGGTATCAGTAGAGGGTCGCCTGAGCAAGTGATAGATGGCTGGCGGTATTTTGGTTATGAACCCGACGAGGGTGACACAGATGCTGATATGGGACGCAAAAAAGGACTTGAATTTCTAGAAAAACTCAACGGTATAGGTTTCGCAGAGCCCAATCCCTACCCCATGTTTCCTAATCCTCCAGGGCTTTTACGGTTGGAGCCCCATTCTGAAAGCTTGCGTGATAGAATCTGGTGGGGTGCTGCGTCCAATGCTACTGCAGTGTGGGCAGCGGAAAATGGAATGCATTTACAAAGTTCGACGCTGAAATACGATGAAAGCGGGAAACCATTCCATGTACAACAAGCCGAACAGATAAGATTGTACCGAGAAGCCTGGAAACAAGCGGGCCATTCTCATAAACCAAGAGTTTCGGTGAGTCGCTCTATTTTTGCCTTGGTCAATGATTTAGACCGTTACTATTTTGGACAAGAAGCCAACAAATCCGATCAGATCGGCGTCATTGAGACCGACAAACGCACGATCTTTGGGCGCAGCTACGCAGCAGAACCTGATCAACTCATCAAAGAGCTTGCTGAAGACGAAGCGATCCAGGAGGCTGACACTCTGCTGTTAACAATTCCCAATACACTAGGGGTAGAATACAATGTACATGTATTGTCGTCATTCTTGACCCATGTAGCTCCTGCATTAGGCTGGCGCTAGACACCGTATTATAGCACAGATTATACACTGCTCCCAAGACTATATTTCAAATTCGATCTTGGGAGCGGATATAGTTTTCCACACCGTGACATGAAGGATACTTTAGCTCCGATAAACTTGTATCTTCGCAGCATTACGCCAAGTTCATGTTTACATTTGCCAGTATACTAGTTACAATCTGCCTTGTCCTTATAGGACTTGCACTACGATACAATTATCTGAGGAGTAAACAACACTACGAAGACAAACAACAAAAATCAGATGCTGATGATATTGTATACCATAAATACCTTAATACCCATGCATCTGTTATCCAAACCATTTACAAACAGATCCTACCTTTTACCGATTCCTACTGTTCAAATAACGAATTGGCTCAAAAAGTAGCATATATCGAGCGTAAGCTTCCATCAATTACTTTTAAAAAAAATATTCATCTAGATAACTCCTTGTCATCATCTTACCAAGCTATACGCACTTATGTAACGCATGGCGAAAAGCTTAGAATAGCCCACAACACCTCTTTTCTAGAACGGGAGAAAAACAGAAGTAAAAAATATTTTCAGACCTTGCTCTCGCATCCTTTGGACAAACAGCAGGTTGATGCGATCCTACATGACGATGATAATACCTTAGTCATTGCTGGAGCTGGATGTGGAAAAACAACTACAGTACAAGCGAAGATAGCCTATTTACTTTACAATAAGTTGGCTAAACCAACAGATATACTAGTCTTATCCTTTGCCAAAAAAAATGCAGACGATCTAAAAGAAAAACTAGCCCATTTAGGTATCAATTGTCGCACTTTTCATGCTCTTGCTTATCAGATCATTAAAGACGGAGAATCAGAACCTGCTATTCTACCCCCAAACGAAGTTGAACGAACAATCATTGACATACATCACCGTATGTGCACAGATAAAACATATTTATCCTCATTCAACGATTTTGTACTCAACGGACTCCGTCCCATCTTAAACAATAGTGAATTTAAAAACGATGCTGCTTATATCGATTATTTAAAAGACAGCGATTTCGAATCCATACAGGGTTTACTCGCCAAGCGTCGGTTCCTCATGCATGGACATGATAAGAGCATGGTTGGGGAATTTGTCAAGAATGGAGAACACTGCTATATAGCCAATTTTCTTTTTTTACACGATATACCCTACAGCTATGAGACCCCATTTTTTGTCTCGTTGCGCGAAGAGGAAAAAGCCGCTCTAGATAAACAATTAAAAAGATATAAGCCCACATTCACAATCTATCTCAACGGTTATGACGCACAGCGGATCAAAACCTGTCCATTTCCTCAAGATCATCTGATCTTTATAGACCATCTCCCTACGGCTGAGTACAAGGATACCTTAATCTGGAGTGATGACTTACATGAGTCTTACCGCAGCAGATATATCAAATCCTATGCGCATGAGTTTAAGGAAAAAACAATTGAAGAGACCCTAATCAGTCATCTGTCAAAATACGGAGTTCCACTGCGACGGAAATCGAATGAAGATATTTATAAAATCCTTGAAGAAGCCTATGGCAAAGAAATAGATGCCGTCCTCAAATTAATACAAACCTTCATTACGCTGTTCAAATCCAGTGGTCAGACCTTCGACAGGTTAATTCAAAGTAACAGTCAGCAGTTCAGACAGGATGGAGAACTTCAAAATCGTAATGAACAGTTTTTCGACATTGTCCATCGCATACAACTAGCTTATCAAGAGAGACTAAAGTTTCTCAAAAAGGTAGATTTTGACGATTTAATCCACAGCGCCACGTTAAAGGTAAAAAACAATCGGTACCAACACGCTTATAAGTATATCATTGTCGATGAATTTCAGGACCTCTCGATCAATCGCTGCAAACTCCTTTTAGCTTTAAAAAAACAACGCTATTGCAAATTATTTGCTGTCGGAGACGACTGGCAATCTATTTACCGTTTTTCTGGCAGTGATCTAACACTATTTAATCAATTTGGAGAGTTCTTTGGGCATACAGTAGTCAGAAAGATTGAAAACACGTATCGATTTGCGGAACCTATGATCAGTATTTCATCCCGTTTCATCCTAAAGAACCCCTATCAAATAGAGAAGACACTACGAAATCCAGGCAATAGAAAAACAGAAGTTTTTTTCGAATACACACAGGACAACATATCACATCTTAACCAAGATCTGCTCCATGTATTACAAAAACTGTATGCGCAGTATGGACAAAAGCTACAACATAAATCCATGCTGTTACTAGGTAGGTATCAACATGATATCAATCGTATCCAAGATGCCCCTGACGTAAAAGTTTCAAAAAAGCACTCCTACATCGAGATTCACAGCCTACTTCGCGATATTCAAATCGATAGACACGGAAATACAGTCCGCAATAATCAACTACAACTGGATAAGAAAATTGATTTTCAAACAGTACACAGTGCAAAAGGACTTGAAGCCGATATTGTTATCCTAATAAATTGCGAAAGCGGTAAATATGGGTTTCCTGCAGAGTTAAGTGATGATAAGGTTCTAAATCTTCTGTTGTCAGGTGACGACCAATATCCTAACAGCGAAGAACGAAGGGTGTTCTATGTCGCTATGACCAGGGCTAAGGAAAAGTTTTATTTTCTACTAAACAGAAACAAGCAGTCCAAGTTTATCCGTGAACTTCATCTCGATCATGTTGGCCCATTAGCAAGTCCTTCGCAGCAATGTGAACGCTGTGGTGGCGAACTTCGTTTTATTAAGAACATATCGAATAAAATTTGTACATCTCAAATGTATGGATGTACAAATTTTAGATATGGATGCGATTATACCACGTTCCGTAAAACGACAGCCGTAAATGCAGTCGTTGATAACGATAGTTATTAAAAAATTAATAATCTGACCACTCCCTTTCACATCTACTCTATTGCCTATCAGACCTATTTTTTGTAAGTTTGTAAGGTATATGGACATTATGAAATATCTAATCGGAGTATTTTCTATATTGGCACTTGTTTCTTGTAGTAATCAAGAAAAGGATCAAAAATTGGAACAACTAGACAAAAAATCTGCAAGAGAAGTCACTTTGAAAACGGTTGTAAAAGGAGACTCTGTACTACACATCACAACCCAGCATATCTGGTACAACGGAGAACAGATCGCCGCAAAAAACGACACTATCGTTACAGCAGCTGCTCCCAATACTTGGGATGGTGTCGATTCGACAAAAACTTTGAGTAAAGTACCTATCTACGTAACTGTACAATAATGAGAAAGTCATCTGCAAAAAATATCCAACTTGTACTTATCACCTCTGTATTAGCGTCTTGTGCCCAACCACAACAACAGCATACGGATGGAAAGCAACGTGTATATATGCGAGCTGATTCTACCGCAGCTTATACAGAAGTCACAGACAACTACCGTTCCGGACATGGTACCGGTGGTGGTATGGGATCTTCTTTACTTTGGTTTATGGCATTCAGACATATGGGAGGCGTATTGGGATATGCTAACAATAGCCTGCACCCGCAGTCTGTATCCGGCACCAATGCGGCGAAGGCTGCTGCTTTTAATGCACAACGAGGTGGTTTTGGTAAGAGTGCTACCACTACCCCTAGAGCATCGGCTGGATCGTAATGCAAATAAAGAAATTACGTATAGATCCCAGCTGGGAGTCTCGATTGGAAGCTATTGGGTACGGATACCATAGTCTGGGTGGAACCCCCTATTGGGTCGATGATTATTACTATGAGATAAGTAGCAAAGAAGCCGATCTTATCTATAAAGCGACCAACGAATTATGGTCGATGTGTCTAGAGGCAGTAGATTATATTATAAAAAACAAACTTTATCATCATTTCCATATTCCTCCGTTTATAATTCACCATATCGAACGTACTTGGGAGAATGATGCCCCCTCTATCTACGGTAGATTTGACTTCGCTTACGATGCCAGCAGCGGAGCATTGAAAATGCTAGAGTTCAATGCCGATACACCAACTTCATTATTTGAAACCGGTATAGTGCAGTGGTACTGGAAAAAACACTACTTTCCAGAACTCACCGACCAATTCAATAGCATTCACGAACAACTGATCAACAGCTGGGGCGAACTAAAACCTTACCTTAAAGGGGATATTTTACATTTTGCCTGCGCAAAAGAGACTCTCGAAGATCTTACAAATCTGGAGTATCTTCGGGATACAGCCATCCAAGCAGGACTACAGACCAAACTAATCTATATAGATGATATCGGCTGGACCGGTCGCGACTTTGTAGATGTAGAAGGTGAATCTATTCAATCTATATTCAAACTATACCCTTGGGAATGGATGGTACGTGAAGAATTTGGAGTTCATATCATTAATGATCTCAACCAAACACAATGGATCGAACCCTCCTGGAAGATGCTATTATCCAACAAAGCGATTCTCCCGATTTTATGGGAATTGTTTCCAAATCATCCAAATCTGCTAGCGGCCTACTTTAAAGAGCCAGATCATTTAAAACATTTTGTAAAGAAACCCATTCTATCTAGAGAAGGAGCTAATATTGAGATGTATTACGACAAACAGATGATCTATTCTACAGAAGGGGAATACGGTGAAGAGGGATTTGTATACCAAGAGCTGGCTAATTTACATCGTGAAGACTCTGGATTCTCCATTATAGGTAGTTGGATAATCGGACAGGAATCCTGTGGTATATCCTTTAGAGAATCGGATATGCCCATCACAACGGATCAAAGTCGATTTGTCCCGCATATCATAAGGCATTAAAAGCAGTATCATTTATCTGGAGACAAAAAACATAGTATTATCAGTTTTAAATTCGGTCAAAAATGTAAATTTGATTCTAATTTAGAATGTATGCTTAAAAATATTCTCTCTATCGTAATAGCTGGATTTTTCTTGCTTTCCTGTGCCACAAACCAAGAGAAAAAAGATATCCTATGGTACAAAGGTCAAGTGATTGAACAATTGGAACCAGAAGGTGATTCTACTTATCGGGTACAAATAGGCATTATGGCCTCCTCTTTCTGGTTAGATCAGCAACATAGTAGTTTTAAATCATATTTATCGCTATTGCAACATAGCCTGACCCAACGCGACAGACTAGATATTGGCATCGAAAAAAATAGCCATAAAATCATTACCGTTAAGGTGTCCAAATGAAAAAAAAGAACACGATCATCGACTAGATAATTACAGCAACGGCAGATCGGAAAAAGATAGAACGAACTGTAAAAACAGTGCGGCAAATTAGCGAAAGAATCAACTAAAAAGCGAATGGACAACAAAACATATCTAATTTTTGGAGTGAGTAAAGGACTTGGAAGAGCCATAGCACAACAGCTGCCCCAAACAACAGATAAGATATTAGGTATTTCAAGAAGTGAACCCGACTATTTAGACACACAGAAAAACATGAAGTGGATTTCAATGGATCTATCAAACCCAGCTTTGTCCACCCAGATTCTAAAAGATCAGATACATAACCAAAGGATAGATTACTTTATATATAATGTCGGAATCTGGGAGGAACAAGCTTTTTCTCCGGACTATGATTTCGAACACCTGTCCCAATCCGAAATCATCTCTATCATAAATACAAATATCACGTCCTGCCTATTAACGGTACAGGCAGTTATCCATAATCTGAAACAAGCAGATAATGCCAAAGTGATTTTGATCGGTTCTACATGGGGGCTGGACAACCATAGTGGCAAGGAAGTAATCTTTTCTGCTACTAAATTTGCACTGCGGGGGATTATACATGCTTTAAGAGAAAATTTTCGCCCTTATAAAATCGGAGTATCCATTTTAAATCTAGGATATTTGGCCACGGCAGCAGATGAACAGAATAATGAGGAGTTTATTCCCCTAGTGGACGTTATTAACGCACTTCGATTTATAACAAATACATCCAACGCTAGTTGCGTCAAAGAGATCAATATGCCTGCGATGCAGGATGAGAATATATAAGATGATACCGCCTGTATAAAACATAGGGAGTTCTTTTGCTGAACTCCCTACCATACTACCATGTGACGATTAAGTCTGCTAAAATCGGAAGATGATCCAAATCATTCAGATGTGTAAATGGCGCAGTCACATTCATAATTTTAATATTACTACTCGTTACTATATTATCAATACTCCGGTTGGGCACGGCTCCCACTCGACCTTCAGCAGCATTAGTACCTGCTGCTGTAGCAAACCACCCTTGTGCTCCACCATTCGCCATATTGAATCCAGCTTCGGTAAATTTTAGTTGAACTTTATCAAAAGCATTCATATCCCCCATACAGATAAAATATTCATATTTCTTTAAATTAGCCAAAAGGGCTGCAATAGAACTATCATGCCATTCTTTCTGCCATGGGATATGTGAAGAGATTACTGTAATGGTCTTATCCCCGACTTTCAAATCACCAATTACAGCATAGTAATCGCCATCCCATTTCTCTTGGCGTATGTTTTCCAATGTATAATTGGTAGCAATGCCATTATATATCCATTTGTTCTCCTTACCGAAATATACGTTTTTATAAAACGGCTTTAACAGGGCTTCTTCTGCTAACACCGTACTGTCTTTATCAAAAAAACGATTCCATTCATTGACGGCGAATAAATCAAGGCCTTGTTGGCCAATCCAACTCTTCCAACGAAACAGCTCTGCCTGCATCATTTTTCCATCACCTTGAAATCCTCCCAATCGGCCTTGATTAAAGTGACCAAGATTATATACCCCTACTTTTAAACGTAGGGGTAGATTGTTTTGTAATTGTCCAAACGCAGTAATACAAGTTAGTGCACACAATCCGAACAGTCCTATAATTTTTTTTATCATATCTCTATTTATTATAACGAATTGCTAAATAACCAATACCCGTCGAGGTCGCTTCATCTAACGGTTCGCTAGCATAGCTGTTTCCATTTGAAGCGAGGTTTCTCTCGACAACCAATCTTATGTACACCTTCGATTTGCCCAACAATGCCAACGGCAACTTGATATTGATATTCTTGTAAGCAGCTAATTGGTGTATATTCGTATTTGCAAATAATGGTGCGTCTGGCACTGTATAACTCTTGATCTTAGTCCAAGTCCCATCCATATTTCCATGCTCAGACCACTCTACTTTCCAGTACCGAGGAGCTCCTTTACCTGTAGAACCAACTAGATTTAATGCAGTAAACTGTAGCGAAAGTTGGTTTGTATTGATTCCCAAAGTTGAAAAATCTACTACAAATCCTTCTCCTCTATTTTTTTCATAATTCCACCATGTATCCTTAGCGGTAATTGCGGCATTTGTTACAGCCCCCTTACCATCTGAATTTGTTGTAGTTTCGGTATTCTGCTTACTACCAGCACCTGTCAACACCCCATTACCGTATTGGTTTGTATTTCCTAAGTTTTCTTTCCCGACAGCTCCCAAGTAACTATAGTCTACACTTTTACTCAGATTAACTGTATTAACAGAAAAAGTAATACTACCATTATTTCCCAAGGTAGGCAAAGCTATACCATTTGTAATATTCGGATATTGATATTCTGTAAGTAATTCCGAAAAGCCACTGGTAAACGTTGTTGCAATCTTGATATCCTCTTTTGCCAAATGACGAATCTGATAGCGGCCAATATTACCATAATCCTGCTCCAATGCGGCATCTTGGTACTCAAAACGGCTAAACTTCTCATGAACAATGACACCGGATATCGTTCCTGAACCCGCCGGCAACATGCTACCATCTCTACGATAAGCGGTACGTGTATTGGTCATTGTAAAGAAATCATCTCCATTTTTATCACGCATTAATAACGGATACTTCCCGATACGGTGAGCCGAAAACAACGTAGAATAACCTTCATTAATCGGAGTAAAGGATCCCTTTCGAATCGGAAACTCCACATCTTTCAATGTCACAAAGGTATAAATATCGTCATCTGTTAGATCTCTCATATGCTTCTGCTTGATCGCGATTTGGCTAGCAGCTCCCTCTTCCTGTCTCATCACCATCATGGATGTAACACCAGTCAGCGTATAGCGATTCGGATTCAACTCTCGTTCTACACCAACACCTTTCAACAAAATCTGCACCTTACTATATCTTTTGAAGATATTATCAGACGGCGTGCTCGTCAAAATACGGAAACCATAGCGTCCATCTAAACTTTGTACATATACAGTACGGTCATTTTCCGTATAATTGATCGCTGTTGGTGTCGTTTGAGGTGCATCGCCTACATTAGGATTACCTGCATCACTAACGACATGCCCTTCGATAAATAAATCGGATGTAATCTTCTCTCCTGCCCAAACACGTATCTCAGAGAAATCGGCTTGCATTCCAAACTCATTCAATGCATTAGCTTGCAAAAGATACAGTGTGGACACATGTTCAACATCCCATCCATCTTTGTAAGAAAGGCGAATCTGCACGTTTCGTAATTCAGTCTGCGAAGTATTCGGTTTTACGGTAAAACTAAAATTTTCTGCATTGGGATCATATGCGAAATCTGTGTTTATCCAAGCCTCCACATCTGGAGTAGGATAAATAACTTTTATGGTCATATCTTCCAAGGGAATGTTCGTCTTTAACTTACTAACTACTATTCCTCCGTCACCCAATACTGTCGTATTCAATGTTGGAAAATTTAGTATAGGTTGCTTCGTACCGTTCTGTTTTACCATAACAGTATCATAACGCTCGCTTTCAGGAGCATACAAAGCGACAACTGATTTACGAGGAAAACCTACATTGGCTTCGTGATCTAACAAGAAGCTTGTGTCTCCTTTCATTTTATCACTATTTACCTTTAACCAAGATTGCTCTTGAGGCAATACAACTTCAAAATTGCTACTGGACAATACTTTGACTTCCAGCTGTCCAGCTGTAGCCGGAATGGTATACTCCTTTTTTTCAGCCCCTAGTTCCGAAAATTTGAGATACTCTGCATCATCCTTTTTGCATGCAAAAATCAGTAAGAGCAAGCAAAAGACTCCGATATATTGTAGTTTAATCATCTTTCTATCTTAATTTTAAGGTATATACTTAACAGCTACTGCCCCCAAGCGTACAGTTACCGCAGCCATAGAAGCGATAATCTTTCCACTCTCTGCTCCATCTGCGGTATTGGCTCCACAGATATCCTTCTGTGCCTGTAGCCTGACAAAAACGTTTGGTTTATTCAACAAATCATTAGGCAACTTAAATGTAAAAGAGTTCAAGCCATTAGCGGTATACATATGATTCAAACCCCATCCCGCTAATGGTCGGATACCATATGTCGAATTCGGAAGCACCGTATAATCAACACCATCCAAGGAATACGCAATCTCCCAGTAAGTAGGTACATTCAATGTTGCTGTTGTACCAGATCCACCTCCTTGGCTAAAATTGAACAGCAACTGTCTCGCGCTGATCCCTGTCGTTGAGAATTTGAACACAAAGCCTTCTCCTCTATTTGTCGTCGTATTCCACCATTTTGTGTTATACTGCACTGCAGAACTAGGGACAACCTTAGAAGCCGGATCGGTATGGTAAATAGGATGTGCGCCTAACGAAGAGGGTGCTCCAGCCACCGTACAATTCATCTCACCCTTACCTACAGCAGGAAGGATTTTGTCCCCCTCTTTCTGTATAGTACCTGTGGCAGAGAGATTACTTGGGTTCATCCATTTCCACTCCACTAGCGTACTTGCTTTTTCCCCTTCATTTAACTTAATATCCGACTGGCTCACGGGTCGTATTGAATAGCGGCCGATTTCACCTTCGCCATAACCGTATTTGATCAATTTATGATGCACGACGATACCGGAAAAAGTGCCAGATCCAGTTGGCAATGTACTACGGCTCCAAGAAGCAGCTACATTGACAATAGCTTTTAAACTACCTCCCTGGTCATCATATATTGCAGTAGGCACTGCATCTACATAAGGTGTACTGGCACCCGCCTGATTCCAATTAAAGACGCCGGCATAGCCCATATTGACATTTACATAACTACCATATGGGACAGATACACTTGTATTTTTTAGACTAACGTAGGTATATATATCGCTATCCTTTAATTCATTTATAGCTTTATTTTTCATCGGTAAGCTTGCTGCGTTACCTATCTCGGATTTAACTATGGTACTGGGCGTAAGTCCTTTGATTGTGTAGCGAGTAGGGTTAGCTTCCTTCATCAATACGAGACCATCTATAGATAACGTCGCCTTACTATAACGTTTTAAACTATTTGCGCCCTTATTGACGAATTTTAAACGTATGCCCGAACTACCTTCCGCATTCTGTACGTAAGCAGTCTTAGGTGATTCATCATAGTCTATATCATTGAATGCTCGATTAGGATTTACGTCCATATTCGCATTACCTGCATCCGAAATCACAAAGGCTTCCAAGACCTTAAGAGGCATACTCAGTTTGATCTCACCCGCTTCAGCTGGAATCAGCGCTTTCAGTTCGTCTATGGTTAAATACTCGAAATCATCAGCCGATTGTTCCACCTGGTGTATCAGATTGATATAATTGACACCATTGTTCGTATACTTCAATTGTACCTGAGCATGTCGTCTCTCTCCAGAGTTGTTTTGTCGAACCGCAATCATCAATAAACTATCATTGGCCAACTCGACCCTTTCTATCCAATCAGCCCCTTGCTCATACGTTATCACATGTTCAAAATCAGGAAATAGTGCACCTACATTTCCCTTAACAATAACAGTATCTATTTTGGCATTCCGCGTAAGTACAGACACCTGCTTACGAGGTACCAAAACCGGATCCTGTAATGACTGGTCTACATCGGTAAATACGGTATATTCTTTATCGAAGCCATCGACTACAGTTAAATAAATACGTACAGTGCGATTTCTTCCAGCATTGTTTTCCAAAGCTTTAAACTGCAATCCGTTATCTAGAAAAGTAGCCCCTGTAACCCATTTTTCAGAAGTCTCATCATCATAGAGATAATCTATCTTAATGTTCTTAATATTAGACTTTAAATCATTAACGATAGGGAGGTTAATCTGGAATGGATTTTTGGTAATCGTGTATTTTGACTTAGAGAATCGAAACGCTGCATTCAGTCCAGCCTGTATTACCTTTACTTCCTGTTTCTCTTTTCCTTTTGATATGACCAAGGTGGCAGATCGTGATACGCCAAAGTTCTGAGAATAGGAAAACAGAATATCTGAATTCTCTGTTCCAGAGGTGCGATCCAACGCCAACCAGTCGGCTTCCTCTTTGACCGCAACATTCCAACCACCATCCGAGTATACCATAATTTTGGTCTTTCCTTCTGTAGCTTCGAGGTGGATCTCGTTGGAGTTGACCGACAACGATAGCCCCAAGTCGAACTTTCTTTCACAGCCCATCAATAGGGTTAACAGAATAAGTGCAAGACTTTTATAGGAAAGCAATTTATATATGTTTATCTTATTCATTTTTGAATTATTCGAACGTTAAATACTAGAGTAGTAAATGAAACATCATTGGAGGGTGATCCGAATAGACTTTTGTAAACTCGTCGTAGATCGGCTGAGCTTTAGTGACTTTTTTCAATACCGATTCCGTACCGAATATAAAGTCAATCCGCCGGCCTGGATATTGGAAATCGTATTTGGCAGTACCATCTTCCTTAGTACCATGTAGGTAATGAATAGCATCGACATAGCCTGCCTCCATAATTTCATCAATTGCCCAATAGTTATTGGTGGTCACTGAAGGTTCATAATCTCTGCGTGATACCGAATTGAAATCCCCCATAAACACCCAGTCCTTCTCCTTGCTAAACTTACGTATTGTACTATCCAATACGACATTAGCTTCCTGTAGGCGGTAATCATTACCCAAGTTGTCCCCCACAGTCTTCCAGTAAGCTTGCGGCCAAAAATGAGTAACCACAATATTCAAGTCTGTATTTTTAAGTCTTGCGAAGATTGCTCCATGAGACACATTAAGTGTAATCCTGCGTCTTGATTCTATAGGGTATTTTGATGTTAACGCTACTGGATAATTATCCGTAGACTTTGGATTGGTAATCACATAATTGTGACCATAGCGCTTTGCCAATTTTTCTAAATCACGTTGATTAAACCCGTTGACTTCCTGTAGTGCTAAGACATCCGGAGCTTGCGATTTGATCCATTCTACAAATTTATTGTAGTTGTTGGCCTTATCATTTTTCATGCCCTCAAGAATATTATAACTGATCACCTTCAATGTATCAGGCAACACCAGTTCCTCAGGGCTTGGCTCCTCTATTATAGGTTCAGATTCGTCCTTATCTTTACAGGATACTATCAGTAATGTGGCCAGCACAAAAAAGAGCCCCCCTAGAAAAGAGTATAATCTAACACTTTGCATTCTCATATACGTATTAACCTTTTCCATAAAATTCGTAAGCTTTATTATCTAGATTATTGCCCGATTTAACCACTTCTATATCCGGTATAGGATAGTACTCATGACAAGGCAGCATATTATTTTTTAGTGCAGCATAGTCTGTATAGTCATAAGTAGCTTGATACCATATTCCCCAGCGTACCAAGTCGTACTTACGTTGATATTCGCCCAATAACTCACGGCCCCTCTCCTTTTGGATCTCTTCTCTCAATAGGTCCCAATTTTTGAACTCGTAATCTGCTAAACCCGCCCTGTTACGGACCATATTCAGATACTTAATAGCAGCAGTTTGATCCCTAAGTTCCATATAGTTCTCTGCCTGCATCAACAAGGCATCTGCATAACGAAATACTCTTTGATTATTCCCGTCGGCGACATTGTACATATTATAGGTCCAAAATTTAGGTCCTAACCAAGGTCGTGTAGCTGTACTTTTGAATGCTACCCCCTTATAGTCCCAAGCCATATTCAGATTCGTACGCAAATCCTCACTACCGCGACGCATCACGCTTTGAAAAAAGAAATTATTAGGACGAAGTGGAGACCAAGTGGTCGCATTAGTACCCAACTCGGGTATCTCCACGCCATCATAGATAGCTCCGGTACTGCGAGTCGGCATACATATAGCCCCTGAGTTTGTAGTCACCTGTAGTCCCGTTTCGGAATAGGTAAATTGAATCTCAAAAATAGACTCTAAAATATTCTTATTCTTCAGGGCTATATCTCCCAATGGATATTTGTTAAAATCACCGTAGATAGCTTCTAGTTTCTGCATAGCATCCTTTGCCACATCCCATTTCTTATTCCACTGTGCAAGTTTACCGATCAACATCCATCCCATTGCTGCCCCCGAACGATTGCCGGGTACATCATTGGTACGTACTTGGGCTAAATGTGGCAAATACTCCTGTAACTCCGCAATCAGATAATCACGGGTCGCAACTGCCGGCATTCTTCCTAATTTTGAAACCCGATCCAAAACTTCGGCATTTGCTACATCTTCCGTATAAAAAGGTACATCGCCAAATGTAGATGTCAAGAACCAATAGTAATAAGCACGCATAATCATTCCTTCTGCCAATAGTCTATTCTTGCTATCCTCAGAGAGAGGCGAACGCTTTATTCCATCGATGATAGAGTTACAATACATTACTCCACGATAACCCAACGTCCACATATTCTGTCCAAACCGAGGCTGGGCAGGCGATATGTCCAGTTGTGCGTCTAGCGTACCTGATGCTATATACATCAAATCACTAACTCCTTCTGTAGCCATCAAATACGTATAGGTATAAATAGTTTTTAGAGGAATATATGTAGAGTTGAGCCCTGAAATACACTGTGCTTCTGTTAAGTAATAATTGTCCGTATTGACAAAGGATGTAGGTTCTTCTTCAATCGAACACCCTGTCCAAAGTAGACTACTAAGAAAAAATATAAATAAACGTTTCATTTATAGACTTTTTTTGATTTAATACCTGATTTGAATACTGCCTACAATAGTTCTAGGCTTTGGATAGGCCCCAATATCAAGCCTTCTTAATGTCGAAGTACCACTAGACGATGAAACATCTGGGTCGAATCCGTTGTACTTCTTCCAAACGAATAAATTTTCTCCAGCTAGACCAAACTGTACATCCCGCAACTTATTTTTTGTCCACTTGCCCAAATCTAAAGTATACCCGACAGATACACTCTTCAATCTCAGGAAGCTGGCATCATAAACCATACGACTAGACGCTATATTATCCACAGATCCAGCCCTAGGCAGGTCCGAATTAGGGTTACGAACTGGGTGCCACGCATCCAACATGTATGCATACTGATTGGCAAAGTTGCTACCATTTCCCATCCATTGTTCGGAGATGTTGTAAATCTTACCGCCCAAAGAATAGTTGAGAAATACCCCAAGTGTCCACTGGTCATATCTAAAATTATTCTGAAAACCACCATGTACCAACGGATCTGCGTTGCCTAAATAGGTAAGGTCATTTTCATTAAATATTCCATCGTGATTAGCGTCTATATAACGAGCTGAACCCAATCGATACTGTTGTGTAGAAGCAGAAACATAAGCTCTAGTGATTTTGTTTCTATCTATTTCTTCCTGTGACTTCCATGTACCTGCATATTGGAATCCCCATAAGGCATTCAACGGATAATCTTTCACATAACCATACATCATGTATCCGTTATTGCCAGCCGCCGTATAGGCACTTACATAACCGTAATGTCCGATATCATCTACTCTTTGCTTGTTGTGCGAGATCGAAAATGTACTGGTCCAAGAGAACTTGTCTTTCTGTATATTGCGTGTCTCAATGCTAAACTCGACACCTCTATTAGACGTTTTTCCTACGTTGGCAAAACGTGTAGCGTATCCGGTCTGTGTAGGAGTCTGCACATCGAGCAGAAGATCCTTGGTGTAGGATAGATAAGCTTCAAATGTCATATTCACCCTGTTGTTAAACAAAGCAATATCTGTGGCGATATTATACATATCTGTTTTTTCCCAGGACAGTTCTTCCGAAGCTAACCGTGACGGATAGAATGCTACTGGTTGTGATCCATTGAAGAGATAACCGCTAGTTGAAGAAGAAAGTGCCGCCAACGATCTATAGGAAGAGATACCATCGTTGCCGGTACGTCCAGCACTAGCACGTATAGAGAAATCATTAATCCAAGAAGAGTTCTTTAAAAACTCCTCATTGCTCACTGTCCATTTTAACGCAGCAGAAGGAAAGAACGCCCACTTTTCATTCTTCGCAAAGTTAGAAGCGCCATCCCTACGTCCTGTTACCGTAAGATAGTATTTGCTTTTGTAATTATAATTGGCACGGGCTAGGTAAGACATGGAGGTCTTAGTCGTGTTACCTGACCCTCCTACGTAGTTTTCCTTATCAGGAATTGCATTCATATTATTCCAAAGGATCGCATCTGATTGGTAACCTTCACCACGTAGCGTAAGATTGTCATCCGTTATTTTCTGTCCTACAAAACCAGCCGTAAAATCCAGATGATGTACATCGTCCCATTTCTTGAGATAATTCAATGTCGTCTGACTCATCAGGTTACTCTGTGTATACTCTGCTCTATAAGCCATTCCTCCTTCATTGTCTGCTTTAGCTGGCAAATTTCCTGGTTCGTATTCAAAAGTATGCCTACCGTAAGCATAATAAGTCAGTTGAGAATTTACTTTTAGATTCTTAATAGGTTCTATCTCAATATACCCTGTATTCGTTGTACCGTCGTGTTTAATATTATTGATGACATCCGAATCCAGGATCGAACGCGGCGAGTTAAACTTCTGCCCAGAGTACCAAAGATCATTAAAGTTATCATAAACCTTTATCATGGGATTTAAATAGATCGCACCACTCCACCAATTAGTGCCGCCGATAGTAACCAGGTTTTTGTTTTCATCCCGTTTTGTATAACTGTACTTAAATCCTACTTTCATCCATGGAAAAAGCTGGTAGTCTAGATTCAGACGTCCGGTAAAGCGACCTAACCCACTTTCTTGAATAATTCCCTGTGTATTATCATATGCAATCGAAGCATAGTAACTGCTTTTATTTTTACCACCGGATAACGAAAGATTGTGGGTGTGATAAGGCGCAATACGAGTTATCTCATCTACCCAATCTGTTCCTTTTCCCAGTGCATTGGGATCTGGATAAGGGTATGCCGACATTGGTGAATTAATGGTAATATCGCCATATGGATCGGCCGATGTGAATAGTGCATAATCATTGCGATACTGCGCATACTGGGAAGCATTCATAATATCAAGCTTCCTTGGGAGTTGAGAAAGGCCAACTGTACTACGTAACGTAATATTATCTTTTCCAGACTTCCCTTGTTTAGTTGTGACAATAATAACACCATTACTACCACGTGTACCATAGATTGCTGTAGCCGACGCATCTTTCAAAACCGATATCGATTCGATATCCGAGGTATTGATATCCGTCAGACTACTCACAGCATCCATTACACCATCCACGACGATCAGAGGTTCATTACTCGCTGTTATTGATCGGGTGCCTCGTATACGTATTGAAGTAGTAGCTCCCGGCTCGCCCGTCGTCGCCGTAAACTCAGCACCAGGCACACGTCCTTGCAAAGCCAAATCGACAGACAACACAGGTGCATCTTTAACATCCTCCATTTTGATGTTGACAACCGAGCCTGTTAAATCCTTCTTCTTGACTTGGCCATAACCGATTACTACCGCTTCTTCCATATCGGTAACTTTCTCGACCATTACTACTTGCAACTCACTAACACTGTTTACATTGATCTCTTTCTTATCAAAGCCCAATAGCGATAATTCCAATACAGTAGGAAGATCCACCTCTAGCGTAAAAGTACCAGACTCATCGGTCCGCGTTACTTTTCCTGTGGATTTGTCGCGCACCGTTACATTGGCGAGCACAGCCCCTGTACTTGTCTTTGTATTTCCTTTTAATACGTGTTGTTGTGCCTCTATTGAAGCAGTATTACCTAGTGTACTCTTTCTATTCTGATCATTTTTTGAGAATAACACGATGCTATGATCCTTACGTTTAAAATCCAATTGGTATGGAACCAATAGTCTTCGTAGGGCATCCAAGGCTTCAACATCTACCAATTCGACATTACTGATCGTATTATTGGGTAATATCCCCTGTGCATAAAATACGGTATACCCGCTACGTTTTTCAAAATCTTTCAATAGAGTGGCCAAACGAACATTCTTCCCTTTCAGCGTAATCTTTTGCCCAAAGGTACTTGCACTAAGGTGCATGGAGGCTACTAAAATCAGAATCCATGTCAATTTCATATACAATGGAATTTTCAGTTTAGGTAAGTTAAAGGCATAGCCCGCCCCTAACCTTTTTTTTTCATACATTTGTTAATAGGTTGAGATTAATAATACATTCTGTTTCAATCTAAAAATGCCTTAGGGCATACCCGGCAGGGACGGCTCCAACGTTCCTGCTTTTTTATATGCTAAGGCTAGCTAGCACTATTTCATGACAGTTATCCTCCTTCCCTGCACTTTAAATGTTACTAGGTCGGTCCACTCTATTAATTGTAACAATTGTTCAAATTTTTCAAATCTTGAGATACTTCCTGAGTATCTGACCTGCGACATATCTCCCTCAAAAACTACCTCTACATCATACCATCTGGCAATTTCATCCATTACTTCATAAATAGAGACATTATCGAAGGCAAATTTCCCGGATCGCCAGGCTGTACTGTATGAAGGATCGACAACCTTTACGGTATTTATCCCTGTTCGTGTAGAATAGACGGCCTGTTGTGAAGGTGTCAAAAACTGAGTTTTGGAAACTCCCTCATAATGCATAGCTACACGCCCCTCCACCAATGTCGTTTTATAAGTAGATCCATAGGTATTTACATTAAATTGTGTTCCTAAAACTTCAATCTTCTGCTTACCACTCATTACATAAAAAGGTACAGAACTATGTGCTTCTTTATGTTTAGCCACATCAAAATAAGCCTCACCATCCAACTCAACCATTCTACTGTCCTTTGCAAATTTCAATGGATACTTAAGCTTAGTTGCTGCATTAAGCCATACTTTAGATCCATCAGGTAATATCAAACTATACTCTCCTCCTCTAGGCGTCACAATCGTGTTGTACAATTCTCTCCGAATAGCGCCATCATCATTGTATGCATAGCTTACGCTACCATCAGCAGCTTTGAAGATACGAAGCCCCTTATCAGCGATAATCGTATCACTTGTAATCTGATCTAACTCAATAAAATTACCATCCTCAAACTGAATCCGAGCTTTATTACTTCCAGGCAAGATAGTCTCTCCGTTTTGTGTCGCATAAACTTCCACTATCTGTTCCCTGTCATACCACCATAATGCAGAAGCTATACCAACTACTAATGCAGCGGCCACAGCGATTTTGTTGAATTTATTCGCGAAAGAAGGTCTAGGTTGTGCTATTACCGGAGCGATACGTGGATCGTCGGAAATCTTCTGAAAGACTCGTTCCTGTACCGGCTTATCCCCGACATAATATGAAGGCTCAAATTCGTCGTCCCATGTCTCTTCTAGCGACCGGACTCCTTCCTCAGTTTCGAGAAAACTACGTAGGCGTTCCAGGTCACTCTTTTCAATAGTACCTGCCCGATATTGTTTTACTAGAATATATAGTTCTTTCTTGTCCAATCGTTCTCAATTTTTATCTATAAACGAAAGTCAAAAAGAAATGTACTAGTGGAGATCTTACTTTTTTTAAAAAAAGTAAAACACCGTTAGATAAGAAAAGAATAGATTTTCTGCAGCTTGAGACGTACCAATTTGCTTGCAGCCTGAAGGTGGTTTTTAACAGTATGTCTAGAGACCCCCATGCTTTCAGCGATATCTTTTTGGGGTTCATCATCAAGTTTAAATCGACGGTAAACTTCTTGTTGCTGCCTAGGTAATGTAGTTATTATCTGTTGAAGGAGACTGTTCAATTCAACAAAGTCAATTTTTTGTTCTAAATGCAAAGAAATAGCTGGCCATTCCAGGGAAGCTTCCTGAACAATCTTTGCTCCACTTATCTTCTTTCTAAAAAAGGATATACACAGACGTTTAGCAATCACGTATAAATAGGGATAGAGGTCACTAGAACTCCTGATTTTGTCACGATGTAAAAATAGTAATGTGAATGCCTCTTGGGTTATATCCTCGGCATCTTCCCGTTCTGTCCCCTTACTTAAGGCGTAACGGAATATGATAGGAAAATAGAAGTCGAAAGTTTTCTGAAAGACCTTAGCATCCCCCAATAAAAACCTTTCGAATTCATCATCTTCTAAAACACCATTCATTACTTCCATCTTGTAGTATCAGTCCCAATTAATTATGCAAACTAAGCGAATTTGTATATCCTTGAAGTTACCTTATGTTTAAGAAATTGTTTCTTTATTATTTCTTAACAGGCATAAATTGATCCGTTATATAGAGGTTTATATTATCGACAAAGACCCTGTTGGCTGCATTGCTGTCATGGTCTCCTGTCATAAACTGCAACTGAATAGTTGAAGCTGCAGGGTTGAGACTTGGTTTCTTTACTACAAAAGAGAAATGAGCTTTGTCCCACATATTAGTCGTCAACAGAGCAGATTGGTAGTCATAGTAGTCCAGACTGATCAACTTACTAGACTTACCATCGGCAAATTCAGCACCGACCAAACTTACTGTTAACTTATTAGCATCTTTTTGCCCATCTTTAGCTGTATATCCAATAGCATCAAAAGTCAATAATAACAGGCTATCTTTTTCCAATCCGGGAAATATTGGTGACGATAGATCTCCCCCTTTAGCACTGGTTCCTAACAGCATATAACCATTCATCCCTAGGGCAGAGCCTGTATTTGTACTCGTCCAGCCGATTTGTTTCTGCGCGGTGGTCCATTGTGTCATAGCAATAGCTTTACTTAAGTCTAATGGTGAGCCAATCCCATATTTTAACCAAATGAAATTTTCTTCGATCCGCGTATTATATCCCTGATTTAGTCGGATAAACACGCCTGAATAAGCATCACTATTATTAATATTCAACACACCGACACGCTTCTTATAGGTTTTATCCATGGGCAATACGTCCAAAATAACACGGGACTTATTCGTCCCTTCGATGGCCTCTATCTTATCTACCCGCACCCAGTTATTGACTTCATTCGTTTCGAACGACACACGTAATGCAGAATTACTCGTTACGTACAACGTATCTAGACCACCATCGGCTTTCCAAATCATCTCTCCAGCCTTCTCCTCGAAACTCTCCGTTTCGGAAACTTGTATTCCAGCTATTAATCCAGCTTCTTTATTATCTTTATCGCAGGATGATAGCGCGCATGTCATACCGATAAAAACGCACAAAGGCGCAAAGGCTGTACGTTTCAATTCGGTTCTTTTTAAAATAATTGATTTCATATTTTTCGCTAATTTTCTGTCGAGTGGACCGCTCCAGTAGTCAGAAATCAGTAAAAACACAAAATTATCCTTTTTAATCGAAGCTTAGGTTAAGTTAATATGAATTTTAACTTCACCATAGCGCTCCTTAAACTTAATATGTGATTTAAAAAAGGTTTTATTTGATTACGTTATATCTATTGTTAATCTAAAGTAGTACTTAATATCAAAATTAGCAAATAATTTTTATCTGCATTTACGATCACCTGATAAAAAGGTCAAAGATTAATATAGTATTAAACAGTCTTGCTTAGTGTGATATGGAAGCGAAATTCTGCACAAAGATTTAAGATAGCCACTCTCAGTTTTTGTCTCTCTGTACGATCGTGAAATCGCTCACTCAAATGCGTCTCATACTCCGCAACAATATCCGAGAGCTGAGGATCAGCTAATACTCCAGCGTTAAATTCTCTTCTATCGGTCTCTTCGTTGGACTCTAACAGCAGTTGAGCAAAATCAGAAGAATCAGGGAATAAATGGTTCAGGGTTAAACAAACTCCCAAAAGCAGGGGAATAGATCTTTCGTCAACATAATAAACATGACCATGTTCCTGTTGACTCAAATAGATCGATCGCTCTAGGTCACCGAAGCTTTCAGATTGTCGAGTCAACAGGTTGCAGATTCTTTTCATCTTTATGATGGAATTGGTAATAGTTCCTTCTCTCAAAAGGAATGTAATGTTTGAATCGAAGAATATGCTCATGGCCGTCTGCTGTGTTTGTGTGTAAACCATAGCTAAATCATGTATTTACATGCTCTACCATATTTTACGATCACAAAGGTAAGAACTGTGGTAAATTAGATTTACGGGAACCCGTAAAGCAGCACTTTTCTTTAAATTTGATTATTTCCATCCACCACCTACAGCCTTGTACACATTGATCAGGGACAAAAACTGTGATTTTTTCAGTTCAAACAAATCCAATTTAGATTCTAATACGTCCCTCTGTGTAGTCAATACTTCCAGATATTCTGCTCTATTTCCAATAAACAACTCTTTTGAGACGATAATTGCTTCGTTCAATATTTGCACTTGCTTATCTTGTTTTTCAATCTCAGCCTGTAAATTTGATATACTTGACATTTGATTAGCTACTTCCAAATAAGCATTAAGTACGACCTGCTCATAATGATACAATACTTGCAACTGACGAGCACTGGCAGCACGAAACTCGGCCTGTATAGCTCCCCGATTAATTAGGGGGGCAAATAAATCTCCAGCCAGCGAATACAACATAGATTCCGGCGCTTTGATAAGATAAGATGGTTTAAAAGCCTGCAAACCTACCGCAGCGGAGATATCTAGCGAAGGATAAAACTCTGCTCTAGCTACTTTAACGTCCAGATCAGCAGCCTTCAGTTCCAGTTCAGCCTGTTGGACATCCGGTCTATTATGAAGTATTTGTGCAGGAATACCCAACTTTACTTCTGAAGGAAGTTCCGTCATCAAAACGTCCCTATTCCGAGATATCCGCTGCGGATATCTCCCTAGTAAAAAGTTAATCTTATTTTCGACTTCAACAGTTTGCTGTTGAAGCTTATAGGCGAATCCCTGTGTTTTTAGCAATTCGGCCTTAAATTTTTGCACAGCTAGTTCATTCACACGTCCTACGGCACGTTGTGCCATAACGACCTCTAACGCTTGACTTTGCAAATCGATCGTACGACGAACCAGCTCTAATTGATTATCCACTGCAACCAACTCATAATACGAAGTAGCAATCTCTGCTATCAGATTGCTAAGCACAAAATTTTTGCCTTCAACAGTTGCTAGATATCTGTTCTTTGCCGCATCCTGTGCTTGATGTAGTTTGCCCCAGATATCCACTTCCCAGTGTGCAGAAGCAGTAATCCCGAAATCACTCAATGGATCTGGCATGTGTCGTCCTGGTTCCATATCCGTCGAGGCATCGCCTGCTCCCTGACTGGTGTAACGTCCAACTTTCTCTATCCCCGTCTCAATCCGAACACCTCCTTTCGGATAAAGATCACTTCTGCGAAGCGCCACGTCGCTCTTGGCTATTTCTACCTCTTGCAGGACCATCTTCAACTCCTTGCTATTGGACAAGGCGGTATCGATCAATTGCTGCAAATTAGGATCTTTAAAAAATTGCTTCCAAGGTATATTGGCCCAAGTAGTACTATCTTGTTCTCCCTCCGAATAGACTTGAGGCAGGTTAAGTACTGGCTTCTGTGCAGTTAGCACGGGTACCTTACAGCCTGTCATCATAAAGCTTACAACTGCAAATACCAGATATTTTAAGTTCAATTTATTATCCATGGTGATCTATTTCTTCGGTTAATGGGTTGTCTTCTTCATTTTTTATCAATTGTTTTCCGTCAGACATCCGGGCAAAAATGTAATAAAGCCCTGGTATCAATAAGACACCAATGACAGTTCCGAAAAACATTCCTCCGGCCGCTGCAGTACCAATAGTACGGTTACCTAAAGCCCCCGGGCCCGAAGCAAATACCAATGGAATCAATCCTGCAATAAAAGCAAAAGATGTCATCAAAATAGGTCTAAAACGTACACGGGCTCCTTCCATTGCTGCCTGCAAAATACTGGCTCCATTCCGACGCTCTTGAACTGCAAATTCTACAATCAATACCGCATTTTTGCCAAGTAGACCGATAAGCATGACTAAAGCTATCTGTGCGTAAATATTATTCTCTAACCCAAAAAGTTTGAGTAGAAAAAAGGCACCAAAGATTCCGACAGGTAGCGAGAGAATAACAGCGAGAGGTAAAATAAAACTCTCATACTGTGCAGCCAGCACCAGGTACACAAATCCCAAACAGATCAAGAATATATAAATAGCTTGATTACCCCGTCCTACCTCATCTTTGGATATACCTGCCCAGTCTATACCGTACCCTCTAGGTAATTTCTTAGCGGCGACCGCTGTGATTACCTTAATAGCCTCACCACTACTATGTCCTGGTGCTGCAGCTCCACTGATTTCGGAGGCATTAAACATGTTATGTCGTGTAATTTCAGATAATCCATATACTTTTTCCATATGCATGAAAGCAGAAAATGGCACCATTTCTTCCTTATCATTCTTTACGTATAATTTCAAGATATCCTCTGGCAATGCACGATACTCAGGTAGTGCTTGCACCATCACTTTATATTGACGTCCAAACTTTATAAAATTCGTTTCATAGTTACTAGCGATCAACGTAGATAGCGTGTTCATTGCATTCTCGATAGTCACCCCTTTTTGCTGAGCAATATCATTATCAATATTCAACATATACTGCGGAAAACTCGCATTGTAGAATGTAAAAACCGAAGAGAGTTCTGGTTGTTTATTTAGTTCTGCAACAAAATCACGGCTTATCTTCTCCATTTTCTGAAAATCGCCATTTCCCTCTTTGTCCAACAACCGCAGTTCAAAACCGCCTGCCGCACCATACCCAGGAACTGCGGGTGGTTGGAAGAACTCTATCTGCGCTCCCGGAATATCACTAGCCTTCTCTTCTAGTTGCTCTATTATCTCTTGTGCACTATGTTTACGTTCATTCCAATCTTTGAGATTGATCAGACAAGTACCGGAATTCGCAGAGGTACCCTCAGTTAGGATTTCGTAACCAGCAATTGAAGATACTGAAGCTATACCATCTATATCTTTAGCCAATGTCTGCAAGCGATTTGCCACTTGGTTTGTTCGCTCTAGAGAGGCTCCCGCAGGCGTTTGGATGATGGCATATATCATACCTTGATCCTCATTCGGGATGAATCCGCTCGGTAAACTATTGTTCATAAAATATGCACCAACACTGAAAAGAAAAATAATCAAAAAGGTCAAAGCTCGCTTATTGACAATCTTCGCCAGAACAGATTGATACATGCCGAGCTGTCCTTCAAAAAAACGATTGAATGCAGCAATGAAGCGATCCAAAGGAGAAAGCTTCCGCTTCTTACTATGATTATTTTTTAATAAAATAGCGCATAGTGCCGGTGTCAATGTGAGCGCTACAATACCAGATAAGATAATAGAAGTCGCCATTGTTATCGAAAACTGCCGATAAAACACGCCAACGGGCCCCGACATAAATGCAACAGGAATAAATACCGACGCCATCAAAAAAGTAATAGCGATAATTGCTCCGGCAATCTCATGAATAGCCTTTTTGGTGGCTTTGAGTGGAGATAGATGGTCTGCTTCCATCTTAGCATGTACAGCTTCGACTACAACTATAGCATCATCCACAACAATGCCTATAGCCAATACCAACGCAAATAAAGTAATCAGATTTATGGTAATACCGAAGACCTGCATCAAAACAAATGTCCCGATCAATGAAACAGGTACCGCCAAGGTAGGCACCAAAGTCGAACGCCAATCACCTAAAAATAAGAACACTACAATTCCTACCAGGATAAAGGCCTCAACCAAAGTATGCACTACTTTTTCCATAGATGCATCCAAAAAATTGGATACATCATAACTAATCTCGTACTTAATTCCTTTGGGAAAACTGGGCTCGAGCTCCTTCATCCGTGCTTTGACATCTTTAATAACCTGTGAAGCATTACTTCCATACGATTGCTTCAGCGTAATAGCTGCGGAAGGCTTGTTATTCAGTGTGGAATACAAATCGTACAAAGCGCTTCCAAACTCTATCTCAGCAACATCTTTTAATCGCAATAATTCACCATTTGGATTAGCACGAACCACAATATTTGCATAACCCTCCTCATTCGTATATCGACCCGAATATTTTAATACGTATTGAAAAGCCTGTGATCGCTTACCCGAAGCTTCACCCGTTTTACCTGGAGATGCTTCTAAACTCTGCTCTGAAAGTGCTTTCATAACGTCTTCGGCCGAAATCTTGTAAGCCAACATACGATCCGGCTTCAACCATATTCGCATGGCATACTCCCGGTTTCCCAAAATTTCGGCTGTACCCACACCATCCACTCGTTTCAACTCAGAGAGGACATTCAGATCCGTATAGTTAAACAAGAAGTTACCATTCAAGGTGGTATCTTCCGAATACATATTGATGTACATTAACATATTTGATTCCTCCCGTGTCACCTTTACTCCTTCCCGCACCACGATAGGAGGTAGTTTATTAACGACGGAAGCCACCCTATTCTGCACATTTAAGGATGCTTGATTGGGATCTGTACCAAGATTAAATATGACTTGGATGGTAGCCTCTCCATCATTACCGGCATCAGAAGCCATGTATTTCATTCCCGGCACACCATTCAGAGCTCTTTCTAGAGGAATAATAACGGACTTAATCATTAACTCCCCGTTAGCTCCGGGGTATTCGGCTGTGATGTTTACTTTTGGCGGCGAAATCGATGGAAACTGCGTAACAGGCAAGGAGAATATTGCAATAACACCAAGAAAAACAATAACCAAGGAAATAACGATGGCCAACACGGGCCTATGTATAAATTTGTTGAACATATTCTGTCTTTTTTAAGTCTTATTCTGCTTGTACGCGCAGATTAGCAATAGCAGTTTGTGGTTTGATATACTCCCCTTTCACTTTATCATTTTCATTCACCTTTTGGACGCCCTCCAGCAATATCACTTCTTCAGGCTCTAATCCAGACGCTACAATGTACAGGTCGGGCAATGCCCCCGATACGACAATGTGTCTAGCGTGAACCACCCCTGCTTTGTCTACCAAAAAAACATATTTACGATCTTGCAGTTCATATGTCGCTTTTTGAGGTATAATTATGGCCTGCTTTAGCGGAACTTTCATTTGTACTTTTCCGGTCTGCCCATTTTTCAATACACCCTCCGAATTTGGAAAACGGGCACGAAAAGCGATGCTCCCTGTTTCGTTATCAAATTCGCTCTCAATCAACTCAATATGACCTTTGTAGGGTAATACTTCATTATTAGCCAAAAGTAAATCGACATTGTCCTCTCCCCGAGTTTTTTTATCATGCTGATAGTCTAAATACTCGCGCTCAGACACGTTAAAATAAACCTGCATCTGATTATTGTCCGAAAGATTGGTCAACAACGCTCCTTCATCAATCAAGCTTCCAAGGCGCAGTGGAATACGATCTATTGTACCACTAAAAGGGGCACGAATCTCCGTAAACGAAAGGTGGGCCTTTGCAATTGACATTTCCGCCTTAGCTTGTTCATATTTGGCTTTGGCCATTTTAACCTCATTAGTTGCTACGATGTTCTTCGCTAGCAAAGCTTCAGCATTTTGAAGTTCGATCGAAGCCATATCAGCCTCCGCTTTAGCCTTTTCAAATTCCGCCTGATACAAGGTTGGCATGATCTTAAAAAGCAACTGCCCTTGAGTTACATACTGTCCCTCATCCACATAGATCTGTTGCAGATACCCCTTTTCTTGTGCTCTTATCTCGATATTCTTTAGTGAACGGATCTGCGAAACATACTCTCGCACTAGACAAGTATCAATTGTTAAGGGCGAAGTAAATGCGTACTTTTCTTCTCTTGTCTTTTCTTCATGTTTAGGCGAACAGGAAACCCATAGGGCAGCGCCAATTGCAATAAATGCATTGATTTTCATCGAAATATAAATTTTTGTTTTTTTTATAGAATAACCCATTTCCTCTTCGTAAACAACCAACATATAGTTCGTCATCACGATATAGATTATTTGATCACCAGAAAAATCCCCGTATATAAATCAGCGGTATACTGCCACCAGCAACTAAGCAGAGGCTCAACATTAGAAAAATATCTGTAGGGAATATAAAAACCGAAATGTATCAGGGTTGATATTCTTTTCGGCAAAGTGGATATTCTAAATCAATAATACACGCTGTGTTAAATATCGATACTGGGCTTGAGGAGCCAGGTGATAACACAGTGGTAACCGTCGCTTGAAGAAAAAGAAAAATTGAATAAGCAGTCCTCCATAAACAAGCAAAAAGAAAAAGTGAGGTGAGGACAAATATTTCTGTACAACAGAAAATAAATCGAGTTCACTCGTACCTTCAATAATAGATTGCTGTGTAAAAGGAGATTCTGACTGTTGCTCCGCTTGTAACCTTTTAAAAGGCTTAAAGTGAGATGTTGTGATATGTGCTATCGAGGGAGACGGCACGACTGGACTGGAAAGTAATAGCAATAGCGGACAGCAAGCTATCCAAATTACCATAAGCGTCATCCATAACGTCCTTTTCATTTCGGCTCAAATTTACATCTAGACAGCAAATTCTAAATGCATTTAACATTTTTTAACCAATTAAATATCTATTGTATGGAAAAAGCTTTGAAAGTCAGTACTACAATACGAAATGCTATATTATACCGATGTCTTTACAGTAGGCAACCAATTGTTCATTCTTCGAGAATCCGAGTAAATCCTTCATCATCCCAAGTCGCTTTTCTACACTGCTTAATCCTGAGGGCTTGATACCCTTTTCCTGCAAATATTGAGGGATATTTTTTTGCAGTACTCCCTGAGACAAAAGAGAAACAATCCCCACATCCAGCACACTAAATTCATGCGTGTTGCGATCGCGCATGGCTTGTTTAACATCTGGAGATTGATATTTTCGATCATTAAAGGTGTTTTGTAAAGCATCCCGCAAATGTTGTGCATCTCTCCTTGCTTTACGGACATATGCGTCAATATCATGAATCTTAAAAAGCTCTTCGATCACGCTACTTCGGTTTTCAGCAGAAAAAACCATAATTTTAATCTGAGGTTGTATCATCTTTACCGCTTTAATGAGATCAATCCCGCTCGAAAGATGTTGTGCATTATAATCATCTTCAAACGATAAATCGGTAATTAACAAATCATAAGGATCTCCGTCACGAATCGCGTTACGTATCCAAGTCAATGCATCATCGCAATAATACACATACTTGGTGTCGACAATACCCAGTTCCTGGAGTGTCTTCTGTACTGAAATATTAGCTATTTCATGATCCTCTGCAATAAGTACCTTTTTAAACATACAATAGATTTTTAAGAGATAGGAGTCGAAATATGAACTTTCAGACCTCCCCGCTGCTCATTAACAAATGTAATTTTGCCGCGTATACTTTCCACCCGATTGACTATACTATTTAATCCATTCCCCTTCTTGACATTTGAGGGTATACCAATACCATTATCCATATAATAAATATGAAGAATGTCTGTAGCTCGTTCAAAACGAATCACCACCCGATCAGCTTCACTGTGCTTGCGCATGTTTACCATGAGTTCTTGAAGTACCTGTTCAATCTCAATTTTAACATTAACCGGCACAGCCGTCCATTGCTCCAAATCATTTCCGGCTAAAATTACCTGACGATTTTCAGTAGCAAAGGAGCGCAACATAATCCCCAATGATTCATTATACAACTGGGTATCGATCCTATCAGAAGTGGGAACTTCGTAAGAAATGTCTCTTGACTTTTCATACATTCCCTCTAGTCGATCCAATATACCCTCTCGATCTATATCGTCACGGTTTTCAATCTCCGTCATAACCCGATACAATCCGTTGGCAACGACGTCATGAACCTTTCTAGATGTCTTCAACTGATGTTCTTTAATACGATTATTATTCTCCAACAGTAGGCGTTGTTTACGCCTCTTGTACCACACGTAACCGAATATGCCTAAAATTGAAACTACTATGCTCCCACCTATCGTTAACAGTCTTTGCATATTGATGCTATACAATTTGTCATTAATATCTTTTTCAAGCTTAAGATTTGCAGACTTACTCCTTTCAACCTCATAGCGGATCAACGCAAACTGATTCTTTGACTTTGAGCGTACCCGTTGTAAACTATCCCCTAATGCTCTATAGCGAACAAAAAGGGTCTTAGCTTTATCCTCTGGACTAACCGCTATCAATTGATACAGCGCTTTTAGACACTCATCAGGTTTTTTGAGTCTACTAACTATGTCGTATCTCAATTTTGCATAGTGAAGAGCCGAGTCCGGTATTTTATCTTCATAATACAAAGCAAGATGATTAAAGCTAGAGTTTAACCCCCACTGATCATTCCTGCCCAAACGAATCCGTAATGCCTTTTGAAGATCCGATAACGGGTTGTATTTTTTATCCAACTTCTCGCGTTCGACGGCATAGTTTGTTAGTGAACGGGCATATTCGTTATCATTCTTGTTTCTATCATTTAATATCTGCTCATAAATCCTCAACGCTTCGTTCCCTTTTCCCGCATCCGACAATGTCCTTGCCTTATTATTTAAAAACTCTTTAGTATTCAGCGAATCTGTAGAATATTGTATAGCTTTATCATAAAACTCGAGCGCATTCTGCACATCTTTTAGCGCACTTGTCACATTAGCTAGGCTATTATAATTGGAGCTGAAATAAGTTTTATGGGTAGTGTCCGTACTATCCAAGTATCTATTTGCTTCTAAAGAGAACTCTTGCGAAGCATAATAATCTCCAACCTCTCTAAGGATAAAAGCCATCTGGATCAAAGAACGGGCTATGTTGAGGCTGTCTTTTGCCTCGACCGCTAAGCTTTTGATCTTTTCAAATGCTATAAAAGCACTGTCGGACCGTCCTTTTTCTAGATAATCAAAAGCCCGTTGATAATTCTTAGACAAATCCAACCGAACGGCAGTCACCTCTTGAGTCTTCTTGTTCGAACATGAACAAAGAATAAAAATAACCAAAAGTAGCTGTATTTTTTTCAAGACCTTCAATTTTGGTTTGAATCTACAAAAAAGATAAGATCAGACAGCATACGTCGATCTTTATTTTACATAAAAAGGTATTTGACCTTAACGATAAAAGTAGTCGTCAAGTAGCCCGTTAAATACCGACTCTTCGCTATGATATCTTCGAAGAATTCTTTCCCAGGAACTCTTGCCAAACTGAATCTCATTTCCGAAACTATCTTTATAAATCCATCGATCAAAGATATCTTTTGATAGGGAAGCTTTCTCCGTTCCATCAATGTATTCTAGTCCGCCGTTCAGCGTCCGCTTAAAAGAAGTCTTTGTACCTCCGTATTCCTCAACAACATTTTCATTGCCAAAAATATCAGTCCCACGTTTCAGTTTATACCCTTGATTGTCTTCAATTATTAGATTATCAAATATATCAATACTAAACTTTGCAGAATATGATGACTGACGTCTATTTTCTCGTATCAACCGGGTAAGCATTTCGGATTGCTTTTTCTTATCAGCCAGAACACCTGGGAACTCTCTTTCTAAGTATTTCTTTTCAAAATGCAGCTTATTATTTTTACTGTCCGTAAACACCAGATCATCAAAAATATTACGTTCAAGTTTGGCTTTGTAAGATTTATCGTTGGAAATGGACTCTAAATTACCAAAAATATCTTCCTGAATTTGACGACGTTGAGCATCTACTGTAGAGAAGACAAAGAAAAGCAAAAGAAATGTGGAAAACTGCTTCATAAGCTATTAAATTTAACCTTTTGACCTAATTGACAGGTATAGGTTTATTGTGAATTGCATAAATAATGATTATGCAGAAAAGGTGGTCTAAGACGACCACCTTTAAAAAAATAACAACACGTTATTAAATTGTATTCAAAACATCAAGGCTTGTAGCAATAATATCAATAGCCTTTTTTAGTTCCTCCTCAGATATTACCAAAGGTGGAGCAAATCTAATTTTGTCGCCATGAGTTGGTTTGGCTAACAAGCCGTTCTTTAACAACTCTACACAAAAATACTGCGCTGCATCGGGGTTGCTATGTTCAATCACAATAGCATTTAACAGCCCCTTTCCACGTACTTCTTTAACGTATTTATTATTTAAGTTTCTTAATTCAGCTCTAAAGATATTACCCAATTTTTCTGATCGCTCAGCTAGATTCTCTTCCTTAAGCACCTCTAATGCAGCAATAGCAACAGCGCAAGCTAAAGGATTGCCTCCATAAGTAGACCCATGTTCGCCTGCTTTAATACAAAGCATCACCTCGTCATCAGCAAGCACTGCGGATATAGGCAATACTCCTCCACTTAACGCCTTTCCTAAAATTAAGATATCGGCTCTCACTCCTTCATGATCGCAGGCCAACATTTTTCCGGTGCGGGACAATCCTGTCTGTATTTCATCCGCAATAAACAATACGTTATTAGCTTTACATGCTTTGTAACAAGATGTTAAATAACCTTCATCTGGCACATAAACGCCCGCTTCGCCTTGTATTGGCTCTACTAAAAACGCCACCACATTGGGATCTTGAACAGCTTTTTCTAACGCCTCAATATCGTTGTAAGGAATCGTTACATAGCCGGTTACAAACGGACCAAAGCCATTCCTTGCGGTCTCATCTGTACTAAAAGAGATTACATTTATAGTACGACCATGAAAGTTGCCCTCCACAGTAATAATTTTCGCTTGCCCCTGCTCTACCCCCTTAACTTCATAGCCCCATTTACGCGCTAGTTTCAATGCCGTCTCCACAGCTTCGACCCCTGTATTCATCGGCAACACTTTGTCGTAACCAAAATACGACGTTATGTATTGGGTGTACCCAGCCATCTTGTCACTATGAAAAGCACGAGAAGTGAGTGTCAACTCTTGGGCTTGATCAGTTAATGCTTTGATTATATGAGGGTGACAATGTCCTTGGTTTACTGCAGAATAACCAGATAAAAAATCAAAATACGCTTTACCTTCTACATCCCAAACTTTGGCACCGATTCCCTTTGCTAAAACAACAGGTAGAGGATGATAGTTATGCGCACCACATTTTTCTTCTATATCAATATAAGAAGAAGACTTTTCTGGAATCTGATAATTGTAATACATAAGTTTATTCTTGTTTTAATTTGTGATTTCAGCCCTAATGAGGAAGAAATACAATTTAGAAATTTTATATTTCCTCAAAGCTAGAAAAATAATAACGTACCCCGAAGACAATTTCCAAAATCAATAAAACCAAAACAAAATATATGAGCTAACAAGAATTTATTCGATCACAGATTAAAAACATTTTAGTTTCCACCATTTTTTGAGCGCAGCTCCAAATTCAGAATTATTTCTCTCTTCTTACTTTCTACCAATGATAAATCACCTACCACAAAAACGCCTTTATCATTAGTAACTATATTCCGGATTCCGTAAACCGTAGACTCGTCACTGGGGTCCGTAGCCCCTTCATAACGATAAAGGTAATCAATTGTATACTCTTCGGCCGCATTAAATAACTCTTCAAAAAGCACATTATAATCAATGGTATATCCCAGATCAGTCAGCTTTTTTAGGGCCACACTTGCAGATTCGTAGTTGAAGATTGTTTCCATCAAAACCTCCTTATTTTTTTAAATGACATTGTTTATATTTAAAAACAACTAACTCTGGAATCGGTTTACTTTTTTTTGAAATGAACAAAAAACGCAACTTAACTCTAAGTTAATCTCTCAAAAGACTTCCCGCCAGGATAAAACATAGCTAAAAAAAATAATTGAATAGAGCCCCTAAAAATTAGCTCTATCGAGAACCCTCATTTTTGAGCTACTAAAAAGTGTGTAATTCTATAAAACTCAACGAAGTCTTTTTTAAAAATGAACACGTAGAGTTTGCAAAATGAACAGGTTGAGTTTGGAAAATGTACAGGTAGAGTTTGCGAAAAAACACGGACAATTAGCAAAACATGGAAAAATCGTCCATTAATCTCCTCAAACAATAAAAATAAAAAACACAGGTAAATAATTTTTCGACCACTGATTTTGCTTTGGCTAAAACAACGGTATATTTCTTCGTTCCCTCATAAAAGTTCTTGATGTCTTTAAAGAACAAACGCTTTCAGAAAAAACACTACCTTTGAATAACAAAATTTCGACGGCATGGCACATCTAATCCCTCCCTCAGCAACAAATCCATCTGATGCATTTTCCAGACTGTTGACTGTAATGAATACCTTACGTATCGACTGTCCGTGGGATAGAAAACAAACGATGGAAAGTCTGCGGCATCTCACCATTGAAGAGATGTATGAGCTTGCCGATGCTATATTGGATCAAGATCTCAATGAAGTTAAGAAGGAATTGGGCGACCTTATGATGCACTTGGTATTTTATGCCAAAATTGCAGAAGAACAGCATATTTTCGACATCACGGATGTATTAAATAATGTCTGTGACAAATTGATACATAGGCATCCACACATTTATGGGGACACAAAAGTATCAAATGACGAGGATGTAAAGAATAATTGGGAGCAAATCAAATTGAACGAAGGAAATCGTTCGGTACTATCTGGCGTACCTAAAACTCTACCTGCCTTAGTAAAAGCCTATCGTATACAGGACAAAGTACGAGGTGTAGGCTTCGATTGGGAAGATAAAGCGGAGGTATGGAACAAAGTGGAGGAAGAACTACAAGAGTTTAAACAAGAATTTGACCTGCAACTCGGAGAAACTATTGATCAGGAAAAAGCGGAGGGAGAATTTGGCGACCTTCTATTTTCATTGATTAACTACGCCCGTCATATGGGAATAAATCCAGAGAATGCGCTGGAGAAAACCAATAAAAAGTTTATTCGCAGGTTTACCCATCTTGAAAAGCGAGCAAATGAAAATGGTCTGCGACTTAGTGAGATGAACCTGAATGAAATGGACATCTATTGGAATGAAGCAAAGTCTTTGGGATTATAGCCTCCAAAATATAGGTTAGGTAAAACGAAATATTAGGAATAATTCCTTAATTTTGCAGCATATGGAAACTGTCGTTAGCGGTATAAGAAGTACCGGAAAATTACACTTAGGAAACTACTACGGAGCGCTGAGCAATTTTGTAAAAATGCAAAATGACTACAACTGCTTCTTTTTTATAGCTGATTTACACTCACTTACGACTCATCCAGCTCCTCAAGATTTACAATCTACAGTCCGCAATGTGGTCATCGAGTATCTAGCTGCTGGAATTGACCCTGAAAAGTCGACTATTTATGTACAATCTGATGTGCCAGAAGTAGCAGAACTGTATCTCTATATGAATATGAATGCCTATCTTGGAGAACTTGAAAGATCGACCTCTTTTAAGGATAAAGTGCGTTCTAATCCAGACAATGTAAATGCCGGTTTACTGACATACCCTGTATTGATGGCATGTGATATATTACTTCACCACGCGACCAAAGTGCCGGTAGGAAAAGACCAGGAACAGCACTTGGAAATGACTAGAACATTTGGAAACCGTTTTAATCATCTTTATAAAGTAGATTACTTTAAGGAGGCTTTTGCCTTCTCTTATGCCCAAAAGCTGGTAAAAGTACCTGGATTAAGCGGACAGGGCAAGATGGGAAAATCAAACGGTGAAGCTGATTGCATCTATTTGTCTGATACCCCCGAAATAATTCGTAAAAAGATTATGCGTGCCGTATCTGATTCAGGTCCGACCGAGCCTAATCAGGTAAAACCAGAGTCCATACAGAATCTTTTTGACTTAATGAAAGTAGCTTCTTCTACAGATACTTTATCTCATTTTGATGATTTGTATAACAAATGTGAAATACGTTATGGAGACTTTAAAAAGCAACTGGCAGAAGATATGGTAATTGCTACCGATCCAGTGCGTTCGCGGATCGAGGAAATATCCAAGGACGAAGAGTATATCAAGAAAGCACTTAAATTCGGTGCGGATAAAGCCTCTGCCAGTGCACAAAAAACACTTCGTGAAGTGCGAGAAATTATTGGTATAAAAAAGCTATTTTAACAAGTTGCGACTAAGGGAAATACGTTTTTAATTTTGACTTTTTAATTTTTATTTGAGCTATGCATATTGCAATTGTAGGAAATATCGGGGCCGGAAAAACGACCTTAACAAAGCTATTGGCGCATCACCTCAATTTTGAGCCTCAGTTTGAGACTGTGGACGATAATCCTTATCTCGAGGATTTCTATAGCGATATGAAGCGTTGGGCTTTCAACCTACAGATTTTCTTCTTGAATAGTCGCTTTCGTCACATTGTAGAGTTACAAAGTAAAAGCATCAACATGATTCAAGATCGTACAATTTATGAGGATGCTTACATTTTCGCTGAAAACCTCTATGATATGGGATTGATGAGTGCACGTGACTTTGAAAATTACAGCAACATATTTCAGAGTATCATCCACTATATCAAACCACCCGATCTGTTGATATATCTAAAAGCTTCTGTACCGACGTTGGTCAATAACATCCAAACACGCGGTAGAGATTACGAATCGGGCATCCGATTAGATTACTTATCCAAATTGAATGACAAGTATGAAAAATGGATCAACAACTACACCGAAGGCAAACTATTGGTATTAGATAAAGACAACTTAGACTTTGCAAATAAGCCGGAAGACCTAGGAAGCATCATACAGAAGATTGAAGCTGAGTTATACGGGTTGTTCTAAAAAACTAAAAGGCCCTAAAATATATTTTTCACTTATTTGACCGTTTTGCCGTCATCTCGACCGTAGCGGAGAGATCTTATGACATAAATTTCTCTCTAGATAGTTCCATAGACCTCTCCACAAGGTCGAAGTGACGCAGTAGGTCTTTCATAATTCAGTAGCTGGTGGATTATGAAAGTTTTATTATCTTTGTACCAACAAACATCAAAGTACATATATGTAAAATTAATTTCTTCTCTTTTTTAATACGACATATCCGCTAACTGGATTTGTTATTCTATTACCATTCTAAAAGAAGAAATTATGCTTATTTTACAAAATGTATCCTACGCATTTTCCAATAAAACCATTGCGTTCGAAAATATAAATTTTCGATTGGCGCCCCAAGAAAAAGCGGCTCTAGTCGGCAATAACGGTGTGGGAAAATCGACTTTACTTCACCTCATTAGTGGATGTACCTCACCATATACAGGTACAATACAAATAAACAGTAGTATTATTTATTTTGTTCCACAAGCATTTGGTCAATATAACCATCTGACTGTATCCGAAGCCTTAGGTATTCGAGACAAACTCCAAGCATTAGACAATGTGTTGAGCGGAAGTGTTAATGAACAGGACTACACCATATTGAACGATGATTGGACCGTTGAGGAACGTTGCCAGAAAACACTGTCTTATTGGGACTTATCGAACATTAACCTAAGATCTCCGATGAGTGAGCTAAGTGGCGGACAAAAGACTAAAGTATTCCTTGCAGGCATCGATATTCACCAACCTGAATTGGTCTTATTGGATGAGCCTTCGAATCATCTGGATAGCTCCAGCCGTACGAAACTATACCGCTACATAGAAGAAAGCAATAAAACAATACTGGTCGTAAGTCATGATCGACAGTTATTAAAACTATTGGATGTCACTTTTGAGATGAATCCAGATGGTGTAAAGCGCTATGGAGGAAATTATGATTTTTACCTCGAGCAAAAACATATACAACTGAATGCGTTGGCTGAAGATATTGGCTCGAAAGAGAAAGAATTACGGAAGGCCAAAATTAAGGAAAGAGAAACTGCAGAACGACAGAACAAACAAGATGCCCGGGGCCACCGTAAACAAGAACAAGCTGGGGTAGCCCGCATCATGATGAATACGTTAAAGAACAAAGCTGAAAACAGCACTTCAAAACTTAAAGCGGTTCATCAATCGAAGATCAGTGATCTAGTTAAAGACTTAAGTTCGCTAAAGTCCTCGCTCCCTGAGTTAGATAAAATGAAATTTGACTTTCAAAACGTCAAGGTACATGAAGGGAAAATCTTATTTGAAGGCAAGGACATCCAAATCGCCAAGAGGGATGGTAAAAAGCTTTGGTCAAATCCATTAAACATTTTGATAAGGAGCGGACAACGGATTGCGATTCAGGGGGACAATGGAAGCGGTAAAACCAGCTTATTAAAACTTATCCAAAAACAATTGAAACCCAGCGAAGGGCAATGCTTTTTCGGTTATGAACAGACTGTATATGTCGATCAAGAATATGCGCTCTTGCAGAATGGGCTTAGCTTGTTCGAGCAAGCCCAACAATTCAACACTTCGGGATTACAACCAGCAGAAATAAATACGAGATTAAAACGTTTTCTATTTCAACCGGATGACTGGAATAAGTCGGTCTCTATGTTGAGTGGCGGCGAACGATTACGTTTAACACTGTGCTGTCTTACATTATCCGCAGCGCCTCCAGAAATTATCATTTTGGATGAACCGACTAACAATCTAGATTTACAAAATGTGCAGATTCTAACTCATGCGATAAATTCATATCAAGGTACGTTGGTTGTAGTATCGCACGATTCGAGGTTTTTAGAAGATATACAGATCAAAGATTATTACCCCCTTTAAACAGTAAATTTAGCGGATGTGGAAATCTATTAAAATGTGCAAAAACTAGATTCCCATTCTCTTTTTTATTGCTTATTTTCGTGGGAACTAATACAACAAGATGAATGGAGCTAACTAAGCTTGAAATCAAAGGTTTTAAAAGTTTTGGTGACAAAATCACAATAAATTTTAACGAGGGGGTCACGGCAATCGTTGGTCCGAATGGCTGCGGCAAGTCTAACGTTGTTGACGCTATCCGATGGGTATTAGGCGAGCAGAGTACAAAGACGTTACGTTCTGAAAAGATGGAAAATATCATCTTCAATGGAACGAAAACACGCAAGCCTGCCAATCTAGCTGAAGTGTCCCTAACCTTTAACAATAACAAGAGTGTCTTACCTACGGAATTTACAACGGTAACAATCACTCGTAAACTGTATAGAACAGGCGAAAGTGAATACCGTTTGAATGATGTCAAGTGTCGACTCAAAGATATCACAGATCTCTTTTTGGATACCGGTATCGGAGCAGATACCTATTCCATTATAGAATTGAAAATGATTGACGAGATTATCGCCAATAAAGATAATTCAAGAAGGAATCTATTCGAGGAAGCCTCTGGTATATCTAAATATAAGGTTAGGAAAAAACAAACACTTAACAAATTAAAAGAGACAGAAGCGGATCTATCCCGTGTAGACGATTTGTTGTATGAAATCACAAAAAACCTAAAGTCCTTAGAAAATCAAGCTAAGAAAGCGGACAAGTACTTCTTATTGAAAGAAGAGTATAAGCAGGCTAGTGTAGGTTTAGCTTATTATCGTCTAGATAGTTTCAGCTCAGATCTAACCTCTTTGAGTGAAAAAGAAAAAGATCTTCAACAAGCGCTTCAAAATACCCTCGAACAAATTGACAATAAAGAGAAAGAGCTTCGTGTAGGTCGTGAAGAAATTTTAGTTAAAGAGAAAAGCTTATCCACGCAACAAAAAACTACGCACGAATTCCAGAATAAGATTCGCGCCTATGAATCAGAGCGTAAAATAAAAAACGAGCGTCTACATCATCTGCAAGAGCGCGATGCACGTATACAGACCGAGCAAAATCTTGACAAGCAACAGTTGAGCCATGTGGATTATACCCTAAAAAGACTCAACGAAGAGCTTTATGAAGAACAGGCAAAACTGGACGTATACCAAGATGATATCCAGAAGAATAAAACAGAGGTTGAAGAATTAAGAGGTCAACAACAGACTGCTAAAAATAAGTTAGACCGTTTTGCAGCAGATAACAATGAATTGCAGAATAAAATCTACAAAGTAGAGAAAGACATTGCTGTCTTTAATATTCAGAAAGAATCGCTCGAGCAAGAATCTCTTCGCAATATAACCGACGCAAGTAGTAAAGCCGAAGAATTGAATCAATTCAATCTATCTGTGAATGAATTGCAACTGAAAGTAGATGCACAGCAATCACAATACGAGCAAGTACTTGAACAAGAGAATGATCTCAGCAATAAAATACAGACAGCAGAAGAGAAGCTGAGTAAAGCAAAAGATCAACTAAGTAAGGAGTCTCGCTTGGTAGATGCTAAGCAGAATGAATATAACCTTACAAAGTCTTTGGTGGACAACTTGGAAGGTTTTCCCGAGTCAATCAAATTTTTACGTAAAAATGCGGGTTGGGGCAAATCTTACCCCCTATTTTCGGACATTCTCTTTTGTAAAGAGGAATATCGTGTAGCTATTGAGAACTACCTGGAGTCAGTAATGAACCACTATGTAGTAGATACACAGCAAGATGCTATTCAGGCTATCAATCTATTGAGCGACGCTGCTAGAGGACGCGCCAACTTTTTTGTTCTAGATGCAGTACTTCCTGTAGAAACAGCGTCTGCGGTCATTATTCCTGACAATATGATCCCTGCAATGCAGGTCATCAAAGTAGACAAAAAATACGAAAAGCTATGCCTAGAGTTATTGAAAAATGTCTATCTGTTACATGCTGATGATTCAAAATCTATCGAAGTCGAATTGCCTTCTACTGACAGTATATTACTGCACCATGAAGGTAAATTCAATAAGCACAAATTAGGCTTGAGTGGTGGTTCGGTAGGACTTTTTGAAGGAAAAAGAATCGGACGAGCAAAGAACCTAGAGAATTTGGCGAAAGAAATAAAAGCGCTGAATGAACACATTGCTGATTTGCAACAAGTCGAGCAGGAACAAATTCAACTTATTGCTTCATTAAAACTACAATCTCAAAAGGAGTTAATTGATGAGCTACGCATACAGCTAGCGCGCCTTCAAAATGAATGGACATCCGTAAAGACTAAACAGGAGCAATATCAGGCCTTTTTGGCTAATTCACAGAATCGTAAAGCTGATATCGAGGCTCGTCTAGGCCAGATATCCGAAGATCTTAATAAAGCAGAACCAGAACTAAAGATTCTGCATGTGGAGAGTGAGGAGCGCCAAAAGCAGTCCCAAGACCTTCAAAATGCATTTCAGGAATTGAACGAAGTGTTGACTGAAAAATCGACGGCTTACAACCAAGAGAATATTCGTCTGCATCAGCAGCAAAATAAGGTATCGGGTATTCAAAAAGACCTAGAATACAGAGAAAGTCAAAAGGAAGCTTTAGAATCCCGTATTAATAAAAACACAGCTGATCAAGAGCAGATTAAGCTCGATATGAAAGACGCCTTGACGTTTACAGATAGCAACGATGATGACCTCAAAGAGCTTTACGAACAAAAAGAATCGTTAGAAAAAGCTTTGCACGAAATGGAGGAAGTTTTCTATGCGTTCCGTAAACATCTCAATGACTTAGAAGAAGAATTGACCGCGCTTAGAAAATCGAAGGATCAGTATGATTTCTTGGTGACAGAGATTAAAGATAAAAAGACTACTCTACAAATCGACCTTAACAGTTTGAAAGAAAGGTTGGCAGTCGAATTCAATATTGATATCAAGGAGCTTCTTGAGGGCGATATGCCTGAGTTAACCCAATCTCAGGAAGAACTAGGTTCGGCCTGTACACGATTGAAAAAGCAGCTTGATGAATATGGAACCATCAACCCGATGGCCAAGGAAGCATACGATGAAATTACGGAACGTTTCAATTTTATCACGAAAGAAAAAAATGATTTGGTAGAAGCTAAAGACTCGTTACTATCGACCATTCAAGAAATTGATGACAGTGCCAATGACAAGTTCATGGCGGCCTTTACTTCTGTTAGAGAGAACTTTATCCGGGTATTCCGTTCTTTATTCAACGAAGAAGACAGCTGTGATTTAATATTGAGTGATCCTAAAAACCCATTGGAATCGGACATTGATATTATCGCTCGTCCGAAAGGCAAGCGTCCTTTGTCAATCAATCAGCTTTCCGGTGGAGAAAAAACACTTACGTCTACTGCTTTGCTGTTTTCATTATACTTATTGAAACCCGCCCCTTTCTGTATATTCGATGAGGTCGATGCGCCTTTGGATGACACTAATATTGATAAATTTAACAAGATCATACGTGAATTTTCCAATCAATCGCAATTCATTGTTGTGTCTCATAACAAACGTACGATAGCAAGTACAGACATTATATACGGTGTCACCATGGTAGAGCAAGGTATATCTCGCGTGGTGCCTGTTGACCTGCGCGATGTCGCTTAGGGCTGTACAACAAAACAAGCAATTAGAGATCCCAATAACTTCAGTAAGTTATTGGGATTTTTTTTGAACAAACTTTTTCTGTTTCCGACCGTTCTATAGATGTAACAACTGATAGAGAAAATGGATAAATTAAAGAAATTTGAGTTGATGGAAAAAATCACACGCGAGCTGGAAGATGTGCGTAATAGCCAACAAGCGGTATTGGAAAAGATAGGAAAAATCGAGGTGGACAACATTGAACTGGGTGACAATTTAATAGAGTCCAAGATGCCTGATATCTATCAACGCACTGCAGAGAATTCCGACGCTATACGTGAGATTTTGGACGCATTCCAACAAAAAACAGAAGAGTTTGGCGACAAAAATAATGTAGACAAACTCAAAGAACAGGACGCAATAAATAAATTAAAATAAGAAAAGAAGCGGGATCTGAAAATTCAGATCCCGCTTCTTTTACTGTTTAAAACATTGTTTCGGGGTTACCAAATAACAATACGTTTCTCCTTGGGGACATATAGCTTATCTCCCTCTTTGGTAGCCCATGCTTCATGAAATCCGTTAAGATTGATAATAGGTCCAAAAGCACGGTATTGCGCAGGTGAATGTGGGTCGGTCTTTACTTGATTCACCACAAATTCATCTGTCGTTTTTGTACGCCAAATCGTAGCCCATGACAAAAAGAAACGTTGCTCTGGTGTAAATCCATCAATTTTACCAGGGTTTCCTTTATCTTTAAGATACATCTTCATCGCATCAAAAGCCACAGAAGATCCACCAAGATCCCCAATATTTTCGCCTAATGTAAATCGGCCATTGACAAACACCCCCGGTACGGGCTCGTACGATTCGAACTGCGCTACTAATGCGTTTGCTGCAGCATCAAACTTTGCTTTATCTTCTTTTGTCCACCAATTGTTCAGGTTTCCATTTCCGTCATACTGTGAACCCGAGTCATCAAATCCATGCGACAACTCGTGCCCGATAACAGCACCAATACCACCGAAATTAACTGCGGCATCTGCCTTATAATCATAGAAAGGGGGCTGTAAGATTGCCGCAGGAAATACAATCTCGTTGTACAATGGGCTATAATATGCATTTACAGTCTGCGGGCTCATCCCCCACTCTGTTTTATCCACAGGTTTACCCTGTTTTGCTAGGTTTTGTTCAAAAGCCCAAATATGTATATTACGTATATTGTCTGCCAAAGAACTGTTAACAGCTAATTTTGAGTAATCTTTCCATTTATCTGGATATCCAATCTTCACATTAAATTTAGACAATTTTTCTACGGCTTTCACTTTGGTAACCGGAGACATCCAGGTTAGGTCATTGATATGTTGCTCAAAAGATTTCACCAAATAACCGACAAGCTCCTCGCAAGCCGCTTTAGCATCTTCTGGGAAATTTTCTTTGACATAAAGTTTACCTAACAGTTCGCCTACGTTTTCGTTAACAAATTCTAGTCCTCTTTTATCCAATGCACGTTGTTCCTTTTGTCCTTTTAGCTTTTGTCCAAAGAAGGTAAAAGCTAACTCGTCCAATTCCTGAGTCAAATAAGAGGTACCGTCGTTCATTACATGAAACTTTAGATATTCCTTAATAACAGGAATATTCTTCTCGTTCACGATTTTATCTAAATTTTTAAAATAGTTGAGCTCTCCTATAATAACCGTATCTGCCTTAAAGCCCATACCTGTTAAATACTGTGCTACATCTACATTTTTCACCAATTTACCAAGATCTTTTACAGCAACAGGATTATATCTTTTCTGTGCATCCCGCGACTCTTCAATTGTCTTCAAGTAAGAAGCGATAGACTTTTCAAAAGCTACAACTTTTGGCCCTTTCAGATCGCGTGTGCGCTGACCAACCTTTGCATACAATGTGGATATATAGTCAGAATAGTCTCCCAATGTTTTGGTATTATTGTCATCCACCTTCTGGTAATATGAACGCCCTAATCCAAGACTGCCTCCTGCAAGATAGACAGCATTCATACTGGAGTTTTTCATGTGAGCTCCCACATATCCTCCGTAGAAAGGATTCCCCCCCTCGCGACCATACGCGACAAAATAGGATGTAAGATCCTTTAAGTTTTTAATCGCATCAATTTTGTTAAGCTGCTCCTGAATAGGTTCTACACCAAGTTTATTTCTGGTATCAAAGTCAACAAACGACCTATAGAGGTCTGCGATTTTCTGACCGTCAGAACCTTTAGTAAAGTTAGTTTGTAACGATGCTTTTAGGATCTTTAATGCAGCTATATCTGTATTTTCACGTAACTCATCGAAAGAGCCCCACCTAGCTTTGTCTGAGGGAATTTCGACAGACTTCATCCAGTTTCCATTTACATAATTATAAAAATCATCTTGTGGGCGTACCCCCTGGTCCATGAGGGAGAGATTAATAGCTTGGTGCTGCTGTGCAAAAGCTACTGTAGCACCGGTTAAAGCGGCTGTAAGTACAATTACTTTTTTCATTGATTTTTTTATTTATTAGCGTTGCTGAAACCATCGCAGATTTTAGGATTGTACTTATTTTCAAAAAGTGTTCTTGAACGCAATCGATAATATCAAATTCTGTTCATTACATTTGCATATAGTACGATTGCAATGGATTCATACATCTACAAACATAGCAAATCATCACTAGATTATAAGGTAACGATTTTATAATGTACATAGAAATTGAGGGTAAAACCTACTATATCAGCATACGCGATAGCGAAACAGGTGTTTCAATAATAGGACAAAAAGGGGATGTTATACAGCTTGCAGTATCGGCACGTTTATCCCAAGATGAACTAATCGCTTACCTCAAAAGCAAAAACCTGAACAAATGGATTAAAAAAGAAGAATCCGTAGTGGATACGGTCGCGTCTATCCGGTTGTTTGATAGTTCTTTTGCATTAATAATCGATCAAGGATTGCAGCATCCTTATATCAAAGGTAAATCAATCTACACATCAAAAAAAAATATAACAAAATCTGCCCTTGACAGATTACTTGAAACACTTTTACTTCAAGAGATTAAACAACTTGTTGGTTTTTGGGAAGAGATATTAGATAGTTTGATAAATATCATTCAGCTTCGAAAGTTAAAATCAAATTACTACACAGCCGACACTACAAATAGACGGTTAACCTTTGAAAAAAACTTAGTCCATAAATCCAAAGAGTTCATCGCTTACCTCTGTGCCCTCGCTGTCTTTGACTGTTTGGGTATTGAAGATTCACGAAGAGAACTATTGGGAGGAAAACATGTTAAAGACTGGAAACACCATCAACGAGTTTTTAAACATGAACAAGAAGTACCGTAGGTCGCTTTAATAAAAAAAGAGGTGCATGTTTGCACCTCTTTTTTTATTGATCATTCTTATTTCGATTGTTCTTCAGGCAATAAAATAAACTTGAAAAGACGATCCGATTTTAGATACTTCTCCGCTACTTCTTTAACCGACTGAACTGAAACCTTGCTCAATTCGTCCAGATAACGAAGAATATATGTTGGATCTTCATTATTTTGGTAGGCATTAGAAATCTGTCCCATCCAAAAACCATTCTCCTTCAACTGTAGCTCTAGCTGACGTTTTTGTTCGATTACAAATTTATCGAGATCAGTTTGCTTCGGACCGTTTGTTTTTATCTTGTTAACTTCATCTATCGCCGAATTGATCAATGACTCGTATTTGTCTACGCTAGTACCAAATCCGATGCTAAAACTGTAGCGCCCTTTTGGATATTTAGAGGACGATCCCCTGGCTCCTGTCCCGTATACGCCACTTTCATCTTCGCGAAGACGCTCCAATAACGTAATGGATAAAATACTCTCCAAGGCATCAAAGTTCATATTCTCCTTCTCAGAGTATGCATAGTCTCCATAGTATGACATTTGAACTTGTGCTTTGGCTTCTTTTCCTTTACGAACGACTTTTTCCACACCTTTTACCGGCTCTACTATCCCCAAGTCTTTGGCTGATTCTTTTCTTCCTAGATTTGGTAATGCGGCTAGATACTGCTCCAAGTAAGGTTTGATTTCGTCTTCCGTGAATGAACCTACAACCGTAAATGTAAAATCAGATGCATCTGCAAAACGTTCTTTGAAGATTTCTAAAGCCCGCTTTTGATTGATAGTCTTGATTTGTTCTGGAGAAGGGATAGTTCGACGAACATTGTCCTGATACAAAGTTCTTGTCATGACATCAGAGAATACAAAGTTAGGATCATCTTCTCTATTTTGCATGGAAGAAAGTGTACGTGCCATTCCACTTTGAAACACGTCATCATCCAATCTTGGCTCCGTGAAATATCCATAAATCATCTCGAAGGCGGTTTTCAACCCTTCTTTATCAGATGATCCAGATAGGCCTTCGGAACGCTCTCCTAAATAAGGAGAGATATTTACGTTCTTTCCTGTTAAGTATTTCCTCAGTTCGATTGCATTTAATTGTCCGACTCCAGAACCATTTACAAAAGCAGCTGCATTAGAAGCCGTCAGATATTCTGCATCGGAGTATAATGAAGTTCCCCCTGGGCTGAATGCTGAAATTAAAATTTGATCATTTTTGAATGTTGTGGGTTTCAATAAAACCTTTACTCCATTACTCAAAATAAGTTCTTTAGTTTGAATCTCAGCTATTTCTTTTGTTGATTTTACACTTCCTTTTACTGGTTGTTTGGCTAGTAAGGGAAGCTCTGAAACTTTATCTTCGTAAGCTGTCAAGTTCTCTTTATCCACTTCCGCCAGCCAAGCATTAACTTGTGCTTCTTGAGGAAGCGTCGCTTTATCTTTCTCTGGTCCAAGAATAATAATATCCCGATTATTATCTACATAAAAACGTTTCCCTATTGCTTCAACTTCTTTTAATGTCAACGTTGGTAACAATTGTTTGGTAATCTGATAACGATCTTCATTACTCAAAGCTGGTGCGTCATTCAGGAAATGTTGTAAATAAGTGCTCACGTAACCATCCGACTTTTTCTTATCGCGCTCCCTATATACGGTTTCATTACTTTTTGCGAAAGCGGATACAGTTCTTTTAAACTCAGACTCTGTAAATCCGAATTTCTGAAAACGATCCAATTCGCGAACGGTCGCCTTAAGACCTTCTTCAAACATACCTGGTTTCGCGACAAAAGAAATAGAAAGATTATCTAAGCCTCCAAAAAGGGAACTAATATTTATACCTGATTGGATAAATGGCGGATTAGGCTGCTGACTGATCTCGCGTAAGCGTGCACTGATCATTTGATTAAAGATATTTTTCATCAATGACACTCTATAATCGCCTACAGTATTCACCTTTTCTTCAGGGTGTTTGATTATTATCTGACCAACTGTAGATGGCATCTCAGCATCTGTAACTACCAAGAACTGGTTTTTGTTTAATAACTTAACAGCATGTTCGGTACGCTTTTCGGGATTTTTAGGTGTCTTCATATCCGAAAAAAGTCGAATAACTTCTTTCTCGATCTGAGCCACATCAATATCACCCACAATAATAATTGATTGTAAATCTGGCCTATACCATTTGACATGAAAATCACGGATTAGGTCTGGCTTAAAGCCCATCACTACTTCTTCAGTTCCTATTGGCAAACGATTAGCGTATAAAGACCCATTTAGTAATACCGGCAAAAACTTGTCCTGCATCCGCTGAGAAGCCCCTCTACTTCCGCGCATTTCTTCCATGATAATACCACGCTCTTTATCGATTTCATCGGTAACCAACAAAGCATCTTGTGCCCAATCACGCATCACCTGCAATCCATTCTTCAATAATTCGGGATCATCTGAAGGTATAGGTAATTGGTAAACGGTCTCTTCAAAGCCGGTATAGGCATTTAGATCAGATCCAAAACGTACACCTGCTTTCTGTAAATAATTAACAAGATCATTTTTTGGAAAATGCTTTAAGCCATTGAAATTCATGTGCTCAAGAAAATGAGCTAATCCGCGCTCTTCTTCTTTCTCTAAGATAGAACCTACTTTTACTCCTAAATACATAGTAACACGCTTTTCTGGCTCTACGTTTTTACGGATATAGTACTTAAATCCGTTTTTCAACTGACCAACAGTAACATCCTTATCAAAAGGCAATTTATTTTGCCAATTTAAAGTATCTTGCGCTAAGATAAGCTTAGCATCTTTTGTTAATGTTGAAATATGTGACGGAGATGCATCAACAGATGCGAAAGTAGCAGGTAATAAAAATGCTACAGCTAAAGGCTTTAAGAATCTCATTAATTTAACATTGTTTTAATTTAATGCCAAATTACCATTAAAAATTTAGTATACATATTAAACAATAATAATATTACAATATTTAATTTTGTCTATGGATTGGTCTACTACATTTAAAGATTTTAAAAGATATTTGGAATTCGAAAGAAATCTCTCTGAAAATTCAATATCTGCCTACTTGAATGACGTTCAGAAGCTAAGAGTGTACTGTGAAGATCAACAACTCGATCTGTACTCACTTTCACCACAGGATGTGCAAGATTTTCTAAAATGGATGAATACATTTTCCATATCAACTTTTACACAAGCTAGACTTCTTTCGGGACTCAAAGCCTACTTCAACTTTCTAGAACTAGAACACGACTTGGAAAACAATCCTGTCGAGCTGATCGAGGCGCCTCGCCTAGTCCGAAAAATACCTGATGTATTACATCTTGAAGAAATCGATGCATTGATTAGTGCAATAGATCTGTCTAGCCCGGAAGGAGCTAGAAACAAAGCTATCCTAGAAGTGCTCTACGGTTGCGGCCTTCGCGTATCTGAATTGATTGGGTTAAAGATCTCGAACCTTTTCCTAGATATTGAATTCATTAAAGTAGAAGGTAAGGGCAACAAAGAACGTTTGGTACCCATTGGTAATCAAGCCATAAAATACTTAAAAATTTATCTGGAGGAAATTCGAAGTCAACAGAAAATAAAACTCGGACATGAAGATTATGTGTTTCTGAATCGTAGAGGCGCAGCGCTCTCGCGCGTGATGATATTTATCATCATAAAAGATCTTGCGGCTCAAATCGGCTTAAAAAAACAAATCAGTCCACACACATTTCGTCATAGCTTCGCCTCGCATCTGGTGGAAGGAGGTGCTGATCTACGTGCAGTACAAGACATGCTGGGACATGAAAGCATCACTACAACAGAGATTTATGCACACATAGACAAAGAATATCTACAGTCTGTCATAACACAGTTTCATCCGAGATCATAAGTTGATGCAACAATGTGTATTTTAATTTGCAACTTTGATGCAATTGAGATATCTTTGTAGCACATGCAACTCATCGTAAAAACAACTTCCTTATTACTGACCATAATCCACTTGTGGGTGTCGGGTAGTTTGCTTTTACATAAACATACGGAATGCGATAGCAAAGATGTGGAGAACTGTCATCATCATGACGGGCTCAATAACCAAGATGAATGTGCAATCTGTTATTACATTCACCTTCCTAATTCCATCTCACATAGCTTTAATTTCCAACTAAGCTACATACCTTCGTTTTTCTACATACCGTATGATATTTCTATCGATTCCATATTAGTAGACATTATTCGCCTTTTAATCTCCAATAAAGGTCCCCCAATTAAGTAAGTTCCCTTTGCCTGCAATTTATTGCTAAGCAACTTTTTTTAACAGATTACCATTAAATGAGGCTATAGCTATAGCCCGAAGGGTGCTTTTATCGAAAAATATGATCTATGAGAGGTATTATACTTCTAATTCTACAAGGAATTCTATACTTGAATACACTTGCCTGGGCGCAAGATTGTCAATTGACTATTCGCATTCAATTAACCGATGCGGAAAACGGTCATAAAATTTCGGATGCTCAGGTATTTCTGAATAATCAATCTGTCGATGTAAAAGATGAGAATATATATATATTTAAACGGGCTTGTAGGGGCAGTTCCTCACTATCCTTCTATCATAAATCGTATACGAAAGAAAAGATAACTCTTAAATTAAATCAAGATACTACATTCGTAGTGCCTCTAAATCGAATTGCACAACAGCTTGATGAGGTAACTGTAACCGCTACTGCAAATGATGCAGATTCGAGAAGTTCGGTTACACTGAACAAACAACAACGAACTGAAAGTCAAGGAAAAAATCTAGCAGATGTCCTGAGTGACATTGCTGGCATCAGTGTGCTCAAAACAGGTGCTAACAATGGAAAGCCTGTCATAAACGGCTTATTTGGGAATAGACTCGTTTTATTAAATCAGGGGGTACGACACGAAAGCCAGCAATGGGGTACAGATCATGCACCAGAAATAGATCCTTTTTCGGCAGAAGAAATCAGTATTATCAAAAATGCTGACGCAGTGCGCTTTGGCCCTGATGCGCTAGGGGGAATTGTCAAGTTATCCGCAACTCCCATCAATTCAGACAAGCAGGCATTAAGCAACACCTCTATTATTCTAAACAGCAACGGTAGAGGTATCCTCGTGAACAGTAAACTAGAAGGCACTATAAATAAACTGTCTTACCGTGTTGGCGTAACAACGAGCAATCATGGCAATAGGGAATCTGCATTATACTATCTCGGTAATACAGGCAACAAAGAGATCAATGGGAATATTTATGTGGGCTATCAATTAGGCAAAAATATAATCAATATCTACTTCAGTCATTTTGGGAACACACTGGGGGTATTCCAAGGCGCGCATATCGGTTCAAAAGAAGATATATTAGCTCGGATCGCTAACGGGAAACCATTTGAAGAGTACGACTTTACCTATAAAATAGAGGCACCAAAGCAACGTGTAACTCATCAACTTGGGAAAGTAGAGTATCTACACCATTTAACCGGTAATAGTACAATAGAAGCTCAATACAGTGTACAACGTAATCATAGAAGAGAATTTGATCTCCGTCGCGTCTCGGAGAATGATGTACCGATGGCTGATATTATCTTAAATACACAGCAGCTCGAGATTGTTTATAGCCGCCCACTGATCACTGCAGGTATTTCGGGTAGTATGCAATTGAACAACAATGTGCCCGGTACAGGTTCAACACCTATTATACCCAACTTTGAAAATCATGGTTTTGGTTCCTTTTTCAGCTTGAAGATACCCGTAAAGAGCGCTATCATAGAAACAGGTATACGTTATGACTACAAGTATTTTGATGCCGCAGGCTATCGCTATAACTACCAAGAAGTCAATCAAGATGGTTCGATTCCGCAATACCTCATGACTGACCGTAAGGAATTTCATAACATATCTGGCATAACCGGCATCAGCCATCGTCTTAATTCCGTATTTACGTGGAAAAGTAATCTTGGTTTAGCGTGGCGTGCTCCCTCCGCAAATGAACTATACAGCGATGGAATACACCATGGCACAGGAACATATGAAGTTGGAAATAGAAATCTAAAAAGTGAGAGGGGATTAAAATGGGTCAACTCACTTTTAGTTCAGAAAGGAGTAATCAACGGTAATATCGATGTATTTGCACAAATCATTGACAACTACATCTACAGTCAACCGGTGCCAGATTCAACGAGACAGACAATCCGAGGAACCTTTCCTCTTTTTCAATACAGACAAGATCGCGCTTTGTTTTATGGTGCAGACCTTGCCTTAACTATGGAAATGAAGCAAAACTTACACTATGGTTTTAACTTAGCAATTGTTAAGGCGCAGAATATTACAAAAGATGAATTCTTACCCAATATTCCCGCTGCCAGACTGCAACATTCGTTAGCTTATCATATCAATACAAAAGGAACCCAAAATTACATCAAGATAAAACATCATTTTCAGGCAAAGCAGAATCGCTATGAACCCAACTCTGATTTTGCCTCACCTCCCCCTTCCTATCATCTCTTTGATGCCATTCTAGCTTCTTCCATAAGTCTGGAAAAGCAAAGAAAAGCTCAAATACAAGTAGGTGTAGAAAACATATTTAATAAGGCGTATAAAGACTATATGGATAGATTTAGATATTATGCCCATGCCTTAGGGCGCAATGTTTCGATAAAAATCAACTTTACATTTTAAAAAACACCATAATGAAAAAATATATAACACTACTATTGATTTCAATTTTCACTTTTTCATCCTGTAAGAAAGATGAACCTATCGCTGAAGTAGATCAAGAAGAAGTTGGATCTGCAGAGATCTCTTTTACTGAAGTAGAGGGGGAAGCTCATGGCGACCACTATCATTATAAAGAGATTCAAAGTCCAGAAGTAGAAACGATAAAATTTTCGGGTACCCCTATGCTCCCTCCAGCAGGAGAACATATACATCTGGAAGTTGGAAAATCTTACCGATTCAACGTAAAAATAAAAGACTTTGCTGGAAGAGAAACTCAACAATCCTTTGTGGAAAAAGACAATCAGCATTTTGCCTTCATTCTAGGTATACCGACTGAGACTGCATTTGTCACTTATAGTGATAAAAAGAGCGACGAAACCAAAGTGAAGGTTGGTGTGCAAGGCTACCTTACTGTATTAAAGGAAGCGACAACTTTCAATACCCGGTATATCATGCGCCATCTCAACCCTGGAGTAAAAGAGAAAATAAATCCGAAAACAGATTGGAACAATAACAACTTTACTTCTTTTACTGGAGCGAATGATCTAGATCTTAAGTTCCAGCTTCACTTTACAACAGAAGAACATGGTCATTAATTAAAACAAAAAGCCGCTTCGATAATTGAAGCGGCTTTTTTGTTTTAAGTGTCCTCGGCGGGGGTCGAACCCACATCTTCAGAACCGGAATCTGAAATTCTATCCATTGAACTACGAAGACAGTCCCGCAAAAATATAACTTTTATATGAAACTAAAACTTTTTTTATAAAACAATATTAAAAGTCCAAACAAAGCATTGGAAAGCAGAAAATTATAGATTTAAATACTTTTAAAAAATTAGGTAATCGTTCCTATTTCTATAGGAAAATGAAAAAGCCTGAGAGAATCAGGCGATTTCCCAGGCTTTAAATATTAACCTCTAGACGAGGCAATCAACCTAAACCTAAGCAAAGGTAATATATATTTTGCTACCACTCCAAACATTTTTGAAACATAAAACACCCGACCACAATAAACAACTGATAGTCAGGTAAATAATTTCTAAAAAATCATTTAAAGAGTAAAAATTCTATTCTTCTCTAAAAATCGATTAACACCGTAAAGTTAGTGTATCATATACACATATCAAAGTAAATTCAATTTTAATTATTGTGCCGTTGATGATCTCATATAATCACAGCTTACCTCCTCCCCATAGAACGATTGGATATGCGTTCAAATTTGACTATTTTTGTTGAAACATCTTTTTAACGCTATGTTCACAGGTATTATCGAAACATTAGGAACTGTCACAAAAATTGAACGGGAACAGACAAACATGCATTTATACATTCAGTCTAGTTTATCTCCAGAGTTGAAAATTGATCAGAGTGTTTCTCATAATGGTGTATGCCTGACTGTTGTCGAGATCAACGGCGAAATCCATAAGGTTACAGCCATTGAGGAAACTCTACAAAAGACTAATCTGAGTGACCTACAAGAGGGGCAATCTGTCAATATCGAGCGCTGCACGGTAGCAAATGGTCGATTTGACGGACATATTGTGCAAGGTCACGTAGACCAGACTGCACGATGTATCTCAAAGGAAGACCATGACGGAAGTTGGCTATTCACCTTTCAATATGACCCAAGTCTCCATAATATAACTGTTGAAAAAGGCTCTATATCCGTAAATGGGATAAGTCTTACGGTTGTAAACTCTCAGGATGATCGTTTTTCAGTAGCTATTATTCCGTACACAATAGACCATACAAATCTAAAACATGTCAATATCGGGACACGTGTTAATCTGGAATTTGATATTATCGGGAAATATATCGCAAAAATAATGGCTCTTAAAAACTAAGAGCCATTATTTTATACTATTCTAGGTAAGTCCCTTGGCGCATCAAAAGTGCCCTATATTTATTAAAGACCGCCGCCTTAGAAATAAAACCTAAATACCTATCCTGGCTATCGACGACTGGAAGTATCCAAACATCCTCTTTATTCATCTTTTGCATCACCCGTTCCATATCCTCATCTTCTTTGATGATATCTGTCGGCTTCTGTGCGAGTGAAGCGAACGTCCTCCCTGCCCCTTCTTCTTCACCGAGCAGAATAGAAAAGAGCTTCTCGCTATACAAAATCCCTAAGAGCTTTCGATCTGCATCAACCACTGGAAAAATATTTCTTTTGGAATGAATAATATCACTCTTTCGTTCCATAGGTGTCTCCTCGGGACGGAGGAGCACAAAATTCTGTTCGATAACATACCGAAGCTTCATCATACTCAACACCGTTCTATCTTTGTCCTCATACGAAATCAGATCTCCGGACTCTGCAAGCACCTTGGTATATATAGAATGCTTCATCAATGTCCGATTGATCAGATAAGAAATAGAAGCAACAATCATCAGTGGTACCATTAAAGCATAGCCTCCCGTGATTTCAGCAATCAAAAAGATACCAGTCAAGGGAGCATGCATAATACCACTTAGAGCCCCAGCCATACCTGCCATGACAAAATTCGGCACATTCAACTCAATAATACCAGTAAGATTAACACCGTATGCGAAAGCGAAGCCCAAGAGTCCACCCATCACCAAACTCGGTCCGAAAACCCCTCCATTGCCCCCGCCACTAATTGTAAACAAAGAAGCTAAAGACTTGGCGAATAGCGTAAGGACTGTATAACAAACAACGACCCATCCAAGATTCCTGTAATCGGAGAATAAACTATTTTTGACGATAGCGTCAAATTGTCCATCCAGAATTTGCTGTATTGTGAGATAACCCTCACCATACAGTGCGGGAAAAACCAATATCAATACCCCCAACGAAATTCCACTGCTCCAGACCTTATTATAGGGATTCTGTATCTTTGCAAACCAATCTTTAACCGCCTGACTTAATTTCGAAAAATAAACAGTAAACAGACCGATTAAAATCGCAAGCAGAAAGTAGAAAAATAATGCGCCAACTTCCCAATCTGTAAGTGCGGTATGGAAAAGAGGCTCGCTATATAAGAGTCTCGAAACCACAGCTGCCAAGGCAGAAGAAATCAACAATGGGATAAAGGCCGGGATAGAAAACTCGGGGAGTAATATCTCAATAGCAAAAATCATTCCTGCAATAGGACTATTAAAAGCGCCTGAAATACCTGCAGCTGCACCACAGGCTAATAACATCGTAACTTCTCGATAACTGAGGCCAAAGAATCTGCCTATATTAGAACCAATGGCTGAACCACTGTAGGCAATTGGTGCTTCTAAACCACAAGATCCACCGAATCCAACAGTTATAGCGCTAGTTACAATCTGAGAATACACATTATGTACCTCGATACGACTTGATTTTCTTGATATAGAATAGATAATCGGTGTAATACCATGTTCGAATTTCTTTCCCTTCAGAAATTTGCGTACATACAAAACACTCAACAATATACCTATTAATGGAAAAACGAGATAAACTGAATACTTAATATGCCACTCTACATCATCCTGGAGAGCTGATGCAATAAAATGCGTCATCCCCTTAAGTAACGCAGCCGCTAAGCCTCCGATTAACCCGACTAAAAAAGCAAGCAAAACCAGAAAGTTTCGATTTGAAACCCGCTGCATACGCCACTTATTAATCTTATCCAATTTTTCCAGAAATCTACTTTTCATACTTTCCTTTTAGATGTTAAAACCGATTACATCCTTTTTCTTATTCGATTTAAAGCGTTCGGGTACTACATTCAGTATTTCATCCCGCAGTATATTAACCGCGAGCTTCTTTACGTAGTTATTTGTTGTCACTATACTTATTTCTCGTACCGGTTCTGGTGACTTGAAATAACGGACATGATTTAACTGATCTTCATCATAGCCTAATATACTCAACTCAGGTAGAATAGTCAACCCATCATTTATTTCTACCATTCTTTTCAGCGTATCTACACTTCCGGTATTGTACTCGAATGTACCTTCTCCTCCTTTATTATGTCTATAATTGCAAATATTAAGTACTTGCCCTCTCATACAGTGACCTTCATTTAACAACCACAACTTCTCCTGAGAGAGATCTTCGTATCCTAACATTTTTTTCTCAAAGACTTTACTCTTCTCGGAGACGTATGCTACAAAAGTTTCATAAAACAATGGTATCTCCAGAATGGCATTGTCTAACAGAGGGGTAGACAATACTCCACAATCTAAAGTACCAATCTTTAATTCCTGAATTATACGTTCCGTTGTATATTCCCAAACCTGCAGTTGTACTTTGGGGTATTTTTTCAAAAATGAACTAATCACCATCGGCATTAAATAAGGCGCTACTGTTGGAATAACTCCTATTCTAAATTCGCCTTCCAATTCTCCTTTTGATTCCTGTAAGATTTCATTAATCTTCTTACTCTCCATTAGAACAACACGAGCTTGCTTAATCAACTTACTCCCCACTTCCGTTGGAATCACGGGTTGCCTACTTCGATCAAAAATCTTTACACCGAGGGACTCTTCTAACTTTTGAATCTGCATACTCAACGTTGGTTGCGTAACAAAACATTTTTCTGCGGCAGCCACAAAACTACGATAAGTATCTACTGCAATAACATATTCCAATTGGACTAAGGTCATCTTATAAATTTTAACTATACAAAGATAGGAAATGAGGGATATAAAGTTAGGAATTTAGTATTTTTGAAAAAACGCAAAATTATCAAAAAGTGATTATATGAAATATTCATGTAGCAATGCCTACACAAATACGAATGACCGCACAGCAACATGCCTGTCATTTGAAATAAAAAACTAATTTGAATATTCCATATGATCATTAAACGAAAAACCGATCCGCCAGCTGGCGGATCATGAAATAACTTTATACATATGAAATATAACTTTAAGTCATCAATTTTATTAGCCGCTTTACTAGGGTTAGGAACATTTAATTTTTCGGCATCAATACCCGACGAAGGAATGTTTCCATTAAGTGACCTAAACAGGGCTGGATTAAAAAAGGCGGGACTCAAAATTAATGAAAGGGATATCTATAATCCGGGACAGATAGGTCTTGTGGACGCTTTGGTTCAAGTCTCTGGATGTTCTGGTTCTTTCGTATCCCCTAATGGCCTCATCGTGACCAATCACCATTGTGCATTCAGTGCGGTACAACTGGCATCAAGCCCCCAACACAATTATTTAGAGCATGGCTTTGTTGCGAACTCTCAAGAGCAGGAGATCGAAGCTAGAGGTCTTACTATACGTATAACAGAATCCTATGAAGATGTCTCATCCCAAATATTAAATGCTGTCGCTCAGGTTAATGATCCTGTAGAACGGATTAATATAATCAATAAAAAGCGTGCTGAGATCGCACAGGAAGCCGAACGTAAAGATGCTTCTATTAAAGCGGAGGTATCAGAAATGTTTATCGGTAAAAGCTATGTACTATTCCGCTATCGTACTATCGAAGACGTGCGATTAGTATATATTCCTCGTCAGGATATCGGAGAGTTTGGAGGAGAAACCGATAACTGGGTATGGCCTAGACATACGGGGGATTTTTCTTTCCTGAGAGCATATGTTGCTCCGGATGGTAAATCTGCGAAATATTCTAAAAGTAATGTACCTTATAAACCTAAAAAACACCTTAAAGTAAATCCTAAGGGGGTCAACGAAAATGATTTCGTATTTATCTTAGGTTATCCCGGGAAGACTTTCAGGCATAGACCCGCTCAATATATAGAATACCAACAACAGTTTTTACTGCCTTATACTTCTGAGCTTTATGATTTTCAAAATCAACAGATGTTGTTGGCTGGAAAAAATGACAAAACAACCGAACTTGCATTAGCCACACGAATAAAACGCAACGCTAATGTATTAAAAAACTATAGAGGAAAACTAAAAGGTCTACGTAATATCGACCTAATACAAAGCAAGAAACAAGAAGACCTCGCACTAAGTCAATTCATTGCATCTAAACCCGAACTAAAAGCGAAATATGCATCTCTGATGACTGACATTGATCAGCATTACCAACTGGTATTTAGCGATGCTGAGCGCGAGCTGTGGTTCAACAACCTCTACACAGGCATACGTTCACTTCAGATTGCATCTTTGGTAAACGACTTTAAGGACATGTTGGCTAAACAAGCTGGAAATTCTAGTAAACAACAGTTTTTCGAAAATAATATTGTTCGGTTTAAGCAACAATTAGACGGGATCTACGAAAGTTATAATAATAAAGCTGATCAACATATTGCAGGACACATGTTCGGACAAGCTTACCTGTTTAAGGATAAGAATCGTATCGTAGCTATTGCAGATAAAAGCTTTGCGAACCAAGAGCAAGCAAGTCAATATATCGAAAATGCTATTGTACAATCTAAAGTCAGCAATAAAGAAACCCTATACACACAGGTTCTGAAAGATATGAACAGTCTTTCTGCTTATAAAGATGAGTTGCTCGCTTTTCAGCAGAAGATAGAGAAAGAGATGGAACCATTTCGTCAAGAACAAAAGCGTCGTGAAGGTGTATTGAACAGACTCATGGGCGATTACGTCGCTGTAAAAGAGGTCTATCAATCGAAGAATTTCATCCCCGATGCAAACTCTACCTTGCGATTGACCTATGGTAACATCAAAGGTTATAGTCCCGCTGATGCAACTTATATGAAACCATTTACAACAGTGCAAGGTCTACTAGAAAAAGGAAACTCGGGGGATACTGAATTCCGCTATCCTGAAGCTATAAAACAGGCTTGGTTGAAGAAGAACTTTGGTGCCTACGGCAAATCTGATCTGAATGATGTCCCGGTAAATATTCTTTACAATATGGATACAACCGGTGGCAACTCTGGCTCTCCTATTATGAATGCTTATGGCGAATTAATCGGTGTAAATTTTGACCGTTCTTATGATGCAACAATCAATGACTTTGCTTGGAACGAGAGCTATAGCAGATCTATTGGTGTCGATATACGCTATGTATTGTGGATAGCTGACAAGATTGACAATGCGCAGTTCATCTTAAAGGAAATGGGGATTTAACATCTGCAACGGGGAACTTTAATTAATAAAGTTCCCTATCATATACCTTAAAGAAATGTAAGCATGAAAAATTTTATACCACTACTCCTGTTGGGATTGTTTTATACTACAGGATTGGCGCAAAGCAAAATATCAGTCTCGGAAGCATCCCAAATATTTGAAAAGAAAAAAAAGACCCAACTACTCGATGTACGTACTCAAAAAGAGTATTTAGATAAACACATCGCTAATTCTATAAATTTGGACTGGAATAAAAAAGCTGAATTTGAAGAGGGTATTACGGCTAAACTTAACAAGAAAGCTCCCGTATACGTGTATTGTCTATCAGGAGGTCGTAGTGCACAAGCCGCCAAGACTTTAGCCGACAGAGGGTTTACAGTGTATGAGATTGATGGTGGTCTACTAAAATGGGAAGCCGCGAGTCTACCCTTGGAAAAAGAGCAATTCGCAACTCCTAAGGGATTGACTTTAAAACAATTCAAAACAATTGCAAACGATAAGCAGATGGTTCTCGTTGACTTTTATGCAAGCTGGTGCGGGCCTTGTAAAGAGATGGAACCTTTCATCCAGGAAGTAGCTAAAAAATACGTAGGAAAAGTGAAAGTGGTAAAGATTGATGTTGATGAAAATAACACACTGATCAAACAATTGGGCATCACGAGTATCCCGGTTCTATTTCTATATAAAGACGGAAAGAGAATTTGGAAAAACATCGGGTTTGCAGATAAAAACACTATAGAGAAACAACTTAACTAATATATATGCAGACAACAACTCTTGTCCTTGGCGCTAGCTTCGGAATACTAGCTATTATACTAGGCGCATTCGGTGCTCATGCATTTAAAAAGCTTATAAGCGCAGACAGATTGGCTTCATTTGAAGTCGGTGTACGATACCAAATGTATAGTGCAATAACCCTGTTGATAATTGGCTATTCCTGTGATTTCAGTCTATATAGCCACCGCTTGGCGGTATATGGTATTACAAGCGGAACGGTTCTTTTCTCTTTCAGTATATACCTCTTATCTTTTACTGAGTATTGGAAGGTAAACTTACGTTTTCTAGGACCGATAACTCCATTAGGTGGATTATTAATGATTGTGGGTTGGGGTGCACTGTTAGCTTCCTTCTTGCAGTAGAATTGTATGTGTAATAAAAGAAGTCTGCAATTAAAAGGTCTTGCCTGGTACGATTGGCTAAAAATATGTGTTACAATAGCACTATTTACGGGCTTTACCTCGTCAGTCTTTTTATATGCACTCAACTATGTCACTAATCTTCGCGAATTACATAAAGAGCTTCTTTGGGGGCTCCCTTTTGCAGGAATAGTCATCGTATTCTTGTACAATCGTTACGGAGGCAAAGCTAGTAAGGGAAATAATTTGCTTTTTGAAGAATACTACAATCCTAAGGGCAATATACCTTTAATCATGGCGCCCCTCGTCGTCGTAGCCACTTTATTGACACACTTATTCGGCGGATCCGCCGGTCGTGAAGGTACTGCTGTACAATATGGAGGCACCTATGCCGATCAAATCGCTAAGCGCTTAAGACTAGATAAAACACAAACCCGAATTGCATTGATATGTGGAGTATCTGCTGGATTTGCCTCTCTATTCGGAACTCCACTCGCTGGAGCGGTCTTCTCTGTAGAGATGTTTCGCTGTGGAAAATTGAGATATTCTGCCTTTATTCCGACACTATTTACCGCTTATCTTTCTCATGGAATCAGCTTGTTGTTAAAAGCTCCGCACATGCACTACCCCTTCGTTAGGTTAGAATTCGGAGATATTAAATATCTATTATGGATTCTACTCTTTGCTATTCTGTCAGGATTTGTCGCCCGATTATTCACTTATACCGGAGAAACTTTCAACTTCCTATTAAAAAAAATAGATAGTCCTTATTTGCGCGTCCTATTCGGCGCTATAATCATTTTACTTCTCGTAGCGATAGTTGGCGATACTCGCCATATCGGTCTAGGTATGCCAACCATACTGGAATCCTTTGATAGACCGCAATCTGGGCTAGATTTTATTCTGAAGATATTGCTAACCTGTCTAACGCTGAATGCCGGTTTTAAAGGCGGGGAAGTAACGCCTTTGTTTTTTATCGGTGCTGTTTTCGCTAGCTTCATGTCAATTTATATTCCCCTCCCCTTATTACTGATTACGGCATTGGGGTTCGTTTCTGTATTTTCTGGTTGTACCAAAACACCTTTCGCCTGTGCAGTGATGGCAGCGGAATTATTTGGCGGTTATATATTTCCTTTTGCGCTAATCTGTACCCTAATTGCTGCGTTTACAGCTGGACGTACAGGGATATACCAAAGTCAAAAGAACAGAAAATTTAAGAATAAAACGGTTTCGTAGATTTTCAATTCTGACTTTTACAATAAAAGCACTTTCCAAGCCATAAAGACATCCCCCTTACTTAAATACTCGCGCGCTTTTAACTGTAAATGAGTGTCACGGGTACTTTCGTCGCCTATAAAAGCATTTGTAAGCTCTAACACCTCGGGCAGGTTTCGTATTATATCCACCTCTTGTTCGGAGGGTAACTTATCAATAGACGACAACCTATTCTTTTCGTCCTCACTTAGGATAACAGAATTCTTTACAAAAGAAGGCAAATCGTTATAATTCATCATTTAGAACGTGTGTTTAAATTAATGGAATAATTATCACCCATACAGGTCGTAGATTTACTGACTTTTCGGACAAAAATACCCTTTTCCAAAAGCATCTTGTCGACAATCACCGTATTACTGTTATCATCAACTGAAATATATCTGTCCTTTGCAGCATCCCATGTCTGTAAAGGATTGCCATTCGGTTCTGTCCAGCTGTATCTTTCTGTCTGATCTAGTATATCTTCAACCAAAGAGATGTTATACTTCTTGGTGCTTCGATCCCATTTTACTTTTACACCGGGGGCTACGCGAAGTGCTGATAAACATACAACATCGACAGCCGTACGTTTTGATCGTTTATTATTAAGCTCCACTTCCACATAATACTTACGATTTTCAAAAATCCGAGGGGTATGAAAAGTAGCCCCTTGACCTAAGAGCTCACCTCCCTCTTCTTTATCGTACCAACGATAAACCCCTGTAGGCACAATATCTTCAATATTTAATACCTGCGATGTACCATAACAAGTTTGCAAGGAATCCTTCCAAGTGATTTTTGGAGCAGTTATTTGCGAAACTTCATCCATCTCTATATTCCAACATTCCACATATACGGCTTTGCTTTTATAGGTTGGATTCCGCACCAGAGATGTGGTATCCTGAACTACTACCTCAAGAACATTTTTACCTAAACTCAAATGTCCTGGATCTATCAATACAAAAGGCCTCTCTGTGGCAATAAGAGTTTTGTTTAACAACCACTGTATTTTTAGCGTGTTAGGAAAAGGTAAAGCGAGTTCCACCCTATACTGCTGTATACTTCCTTTTTGGTTTATGGTATCTGAGATAGGCTCTTTAAGCAATATAGGAGAAGTCAATTCATGGATTTTCCGAACAAACTGCTCTTGGCAAACTTTACAAAACGGTGCTTTTAGCGTTTGCATCTTGCAAAACTCATGTGGTCTATACCAATTTGATTTTGAATCTTTATTGCCATACGAATAAACTCCTACCCCATCAATACCGATCCAATGTGACCAAACAACTTTGTCTGTATCGGCAATACGGGTACGATTGGGGCTTTCATAAGCGTATTGATTACCTGCCCAGTATTCATCTCCTAGCCCCGCGAAGGAATGTCCTATCTCATGAATAGCTATCTCATTGCTGGCCATATTTACCGTAGAGGTGGCATAAGTACCTCCAGACCCCCCGTAAAAAGGGGAGTTAACGAGAATTAAAACCATATCATGTTTCGGAACATGTGTTTCCAAAATATTGGAAATCAAACTCAAGTTTTGTGGAACTACCAAACGATGAATATTACCATTATCAAAGCTACTTCCAAAAATTGTTTTCGGATTGCTAACTGGCACCTTTGCATTCCGTAGAAACTGATTACTTTCTTTAACAGTTATGGTATGGTGTTCATCGGGACAATCTGCGGCGATGCAAGCGTGTATCGCTCCCGACTCTTCCGAAATAGTTCTAATAGCGTAAATATTAAAAAAAGACTCATAGCTACGCATCGGATCTGTCTTTAAAAAGAAAGAAACGAAGGTCTCCGCATCCTTACTAAACTTGTCCTGTTCGTCTTTGGTGTATCCATCTCCAAGAATGATAAAATTTACCATTTTTTGGTCTGGTCCTTGACGCCGTAAAGTATCTATCTTAAATTTTTCTTGAGCCAGAATAAAATTAACTGTAAAAAAGCCCAAAAAGACTAGCAAAGAAATTTTATTCATTTAACCTACTGTATCTTATCGATAATCTTATCCGCAAACTCACTCGTTTTTAACAATGTCGCATCCTCCATTAGATTATAAAAATCTACAGTCACGGTTTTATTTTGGATTACTTCGCTCAGCGCACGCTTAATATTTTCCGCGGCTTCATTCCACCCCATATACTCCAACATCATCACTCCACTCAAGATAACCGAAGAAGGATTCATAGAGTCGGTACCCGCAAACCTTGGTGCGGTACCATGGGTAGCTTCGAATATTGCATGACCTGTTTTGTAATTTATATTTGCGCCTGGTGCTATACCGATCCCTCCAACCATGGCGGCTAGAGCATCCGAAATATAATCTCCATTCAGATTTAGCGTAGCTATAACTGCGTAATCCTTGGGTGCCAACAAAATCTGCTGGAGAAAATTATCAGCTATAACATCCTTGATAATAATTTTACCCGCCTGCTCAGCTTCCATTTGCTCCACATTAGCCGCTTCTTGCCCACGACTAGCTTTTGTACGCTCCCACTGCCCCCAAGTATAGGTCTGTTGGCCAAACTCTTCTTCTGCCACCTCAAAGCCCCAAAGCTTGAAAGCCCCCTCGGTATACTTCATGATATTCCCCTTATGCACCAAAGCCACGGAAGGTAACTTATGTTCCAACGCATACCTGATTGCTGCTCGAATCAACCTTTTTGACCCTTCTTCAGAGACAAGCTTTACTCCGACTCCAGTCGTGTTGGAAAAATTATATTGTACACCCAAATTCTGATTTAGGTATTCCTGAAGCTCATTCGCCTCTTTACTTCCAGCAGCAAACTCTATCCCTGCATATATGTCTTCCGTATTTTCTCTAAAAACAACCATGTTTACATCCTGAGGACGTTTCACTGGAGAAGGTACTCCGGGATACCATGAAGTAGGTCGTAGACATACATACAAATCTAATTCCTTACGAAGTGCTACATTTAATGAACGGATACCTCCCCCAATTGGGGTTGTCAAGGGACCTTTAATTCCTACCAAATACTCCTTAAAAACAGCCAACGTTTCTTCAGGTAACCATTCACCTGTCAAATTAAACGATTTCTCTCCTGCCAACACTTCTTTCCAGACGATTTTTCGTTTACCCGCATAACTCCTTTTGACGGCTTCATCAAAAACGCGGACAGAAGCATTCCAAATATCCGGTCCTATTCCATCTCCAATGATAAAGGGTATAATGGGCTCATCAGGTACCATTAGACCTCTATTTGCATTCATTGTTATTTTCGCCTCCATAATTATATTCTTTATTATTTCTCCTTATTAAACATATTTCCTATTTCACGACTTATTTTTCTAAAAATAGGCGCTGTCTGAATATCTTCATATTCATCGATGTGCAAATCTGCCTGACGGCTTGGAAATAGAAGTATTAGATTTTGATTCTTATAATAACGACCTAATCTCCGGGCTAAACCATCCAACGAGTCGCGATACGAGACTTCTCCACTTCGGGAAGACACAAATACCAACAACGAGTCGACATTACTAAAAGTAGCTAAGCCATAAATATTGTCCCAATCTTCATAATTAGCGTAATGTAAAGGCACACTAGACTTAAGAAGCTCCTGAACCTCTTCTGTAGCGCCCTGTGTACGGGCATTACAAATAAAATTAACTGGCAAAGAAAGCTCTTGGGCCAACTTTAAAATCTTTTCCATCCAATATTCAAAGCCAAATTCTGACTCTGCTAATGGTGGAACGAATACAGTAATAGATTTATGCGAAATCAACGGTTTTTCTAATCGACACATAAACAACGTTGTGTCGGTGGAATTCAGTATACTTTCTGTCTTTTCACCAACAATTTTTTCGACAAATGAAACTGCACTAGGCCAGCCCATAATAATACAGTCAGCGAGTGAGTGTCTGGACATCCTAGCAATACCTGCTGCGATATTAAAATCAATTGTTGTCAATAACTCCACTTCTGTTTCTGAACCCGATGCATACTGTGCCATATTATCGAGATTTCTACGTGCATCCACTAGATTGCGCTCTGCACGTTCATTGTCAGGAACCACACTTAGTATACTCAATGGGTAATGTGACTTCTTTGATTTAATCAATGTCGCGAAATCTAATATCGGCTCCATCGTATTCAAATTAGCGATCGGAATCATTATCTGTTCTTCACCTTCTTCCACATGTTCGACATGCGCATCGTCTTGATGGCCTTCCATTACGACTTTTTTCGATGCACTCTCGGTAACCATCGATGCGATGATACAAGTCACAAGGATGAGAACAATAGTTCCATTTAACACGTTCTCGTCAATGATATTATTGCTATACCCAACCATAATTACAGCAAGAGTAGCTGCTGCATGGGCATTACTAAGTCCAAAAATTAGGTTTTTTTGATTTCCTGTATACTTAAACACTAACTGGGTAGCAGTAGCTGCCAAGTATTTACCGGACACTGCAACTACAGTCAATGTACCAGCTACGATTAGCGCCATTGGTCCTTTTGCCAATACACTGATATCCACAATCATCCCCACAGAAATTAAAAAGAAAGGAATAAAGATTGCGTTGCCTATGAATTCTATTCGATTCATTAATGCCGAAGAATGTGGAATTAACTTATTAAGGGCCAATCCTGCTACGAATGCTCCAATAATAGGCTCTAATCCTGCCATCTCTGCTAAAAAAGCAGCAAAAAAAACAACCGTGAGCACAAAAATATAATGTCCCGTTTTCTCGGATTGAATTTTTTCAAAAAACCACTTCGCTATCTTCGGAATAATCCCGAACATAATAAACAAAAAGACAGCAAAGGAAATCCCTAGGGTAACCCAAAACTCTTGGTTTATATTCCCCTGTGAGGCTCCTGTAATAACGGCAAGGATGATTAAAACTGCTGTATCGGTCAATATGGTACCACCGATAGTAATAGCGACGGCCTCATGTTTAGAAATACCATATCGATTAACAATAGGATAAGACACCAACGTATGTGTAGCAAACATACTAGCTATCAATATGCTCGGCAATATATCATAACCTAACAGGTAATAACAGACCGGAAAGCCTATAGCTATGGGTATGGCGAACGTAAAAAAACCAAACATAAGACTTTTATGTTTCGTCTTCTTAAACTCATTCATATCTAACTCTAATCCGGCAATAAACATGATATACAATAGACCTATTGTCGAAAAAAGATTTACGGCCGAACTTTTTTCTAACCAGTTGAGACCATGCGGACCGATAACTACCCCCGATAAAATCAGACCAATTATCCCCGGAACACGAATGGGTCGGAGTAAAATAGGAGCTAAAAGTATAATAAAAAGTACTAAAGAAAAAACGAGTACCGGATTGGTTAAAGGCGCTTCAAATGCTTCGGATAGGTGTTCAAAAATCTTACTACTCATATGTAAATTGAAAGTTCATTTAACGATTACAATTAAAAACATAGGTTTGTAATCGTACGTAAAGTACGAAAAAAACTAGATTTTTGAAAGAAAGAAGCTTTTTAAAGTCTATTTAAACTGTATAGTCTTGATTGGAGAAATTCGAGAAATGAGCATTGAGGGAACGAATAAAGTCAACAAAGCAATTAAAACTATACTGACATTCAGTAAAACAACCGTCCCAAAATCAATAGACATTGGAACATACTCAATATAATAAATAGCGGGATCTAATTTAAAAAAATGAGTTTGATTTTGTAAAAAATAGAGAAATAAAGCTACCACATTGCCTATCACTAAGCCATAGCTAATTAAATATAAAGAATTTAATAAAAATATCTTTCGAATTTCACGATTGATCATCCCCATAGCTTTCAACATACCTATTAAGAATGTACGTTCTAAAATAGTAATAAGCAACGAAGAAATCATATTTATAATAGCCACAATAACCATAAGAACGAATATAATATCATCGTTCATGTCTAGCATTTTTAACCAATTGAAAATGTCTGCAAGGTGCTCGACTACATTTATTGACTTCATATCCAAAGGCAAGACATCATCAACTTCGTCTGTAGTTTGCTGCAGTTGCTCAAAATTCTTAATTCTGATTTCGTATGCTCCTGCTTCTGTGTCGCCAAGATTGTTCAACCGGCGTATCAGATCTAATGAACCAATTACATAGTTGTTATCAAGTTCCTCCGAATTGGTACGGAATATCCCTTTAACTACGAATTTTCGTTTGCGCGTCCTATTATCTTGAACAAAAGACATTACAAAACTATCATTTAACTCAAGATTCAACCGTTCTGACAAATATGAAGAAATCAACAGTTGGCCATCCGCGGCTGCTTGGAAATTTAATGTATCTCCCCTAACCAAGGTTTTTGCGAGAAAGGATTGGTCATAAGTGGACTCCACACCTTTCAACATCACCCCCTCCACTTCTCCGTTCACATTCATAATACCAACCTTTGTCGCGAAAGGGGAGATAGAGACTACATTCGGAATATTTCGAATCTCTTCAATCTTGCCAGGAGTTAGAGAAATAGGTGTATTTTCTGCTTGATTTAAATCCTGTTTGGTGATGATTATATCACTAAAAAAGCCACGTTGTTTATCAGTGATCTCATCCTTGAATCCTCTTAAAATTGCGACAGAAAGAAGAATTGCAATAACCGCCAATGCCAATGCCCCAATAGTGACACGTACAATGAGCTTTGAAAAGGTTCGCTGTCCTCTAAAAATTATTCGCTTTGCGATAAATAATGGAAAATTCAAGCTGAAATATAATTTTGTAACTTCGCAAAGTTAACAATTTTTGCAACTTGACAAACGAGACACCCAAAGTGTTTCAAAAATAAAAAAACAGTATTTATGCGTATAATATTCATGGGAACCCCTGACTTTGCGGTGGCTTCTCTAAAAGCTCTCCTCGATGCTGGAGAAAATGTTGTGGCTGTAATCACAAGTCCTGACAAACCAGCTGGACGTGGTCAAAAACTACATCAATCTGCTGTTAAACAGTTTGCTTTGAAAAAAAACCTACCCATACTGCAGCCAGAGAAACTTAAAGACCCAACCTTTCTCGAAAGCCTAAAATCGTATAAGGCCGATCTACAGGTTGTAGTGGCTTTTCGCATGCTTCCTCAAGTCGTGTGGGATATGCCCCCAATGGGCACTATAAACGTCCATGCATCGTTATTACCACAATACCGGGGTGCAGCTCCAATCAACCATGCCATCATCAATGGAGAGAAAGAGACAGGTGTGAGTACCTTCTTACTGCAACATGAAATCGATACGGGCAATATTCTACTTAGCCAAAAAGTTAAGATAGAAGATAATGACACAGCAGGTTTGGTACATGACAAACTGATGGATGCTGGAGCTAAAATCCTTATCGATACAGTCAATGGCTTGAGAACAGACAGTATCACCCCCATACCTCAGGAAAATATATCAACTACAGAGATTAAACATGCACCTAAGATTTTTAAGGAAGATTGTCTTGTCGACTGGAACAAGACCACCCGAGAGGTCTATAACAAAATTAGAGGACTAAGCCCATACCCTGCAGCCTATACCCTATTAGACGGTAAAGTACTTAAAATATATGAAGTCACAACAGAAATAGCTTTTACAGAAAAAGCTCCGGGGTCTTTTGATACGGATGGCAAGAGCTTCTTAAAATTCTGTACACAAGATGGGTATATCAACTTGCTATCTCTACAAATTGAGGGTAAGAAGAGGATGTCTATTGAAGAATTCTTGAGGGGATATCGCTTCGATTAGTCCTTGTTCTCAGAAAAATCATCCTCTTTGTACGCAATTATATCCCCAGGTTGGCAGTCAAGTGCACGACAAATGGCTGCCAATGTACTTAATCGAATTGCTTTTGCTTTTTGATTTTTTAAGATGGAGAGATTTGAAAGCGTAATACCTACACGATCGCTAAGCTCGTTTAAAGACACTTTCTTTTTTGCCATCACTTCATCTAAACGTATTACTATACCCATAATCCTATTTATTTAATTTTCCTTGCCTATAAAACATTTTTCAAAAAAAAAGGTTTTAACCTTAGAATATTATTTTAATAAATAACAACATATGACAGTCAATAAGTTTGGAACGATTTTTGATGTTAATGATAGGTTTTAATATCTCCTATAACTACCTCAAAATGAATAGATAAATTACAATTTTGTTACAGTATACGAAGATATTTTTTTGTATTTTTGCAACATTCCAGAAGAAAGGTATAAATTTTAATGAGACAGCTCAAAATTACACAATCGATCACGAATCGTGAATCACAATCTCTAGACAAGTACTTACATGAAATTGGTAAAGTTGACTTGATTACCGCTGAAGAAGAAGTAATCTTGGCGCAACGGATTCGCGAGGGGGATCAAGTAGCATTAGAAAAATTAACAAAAACCAATTTACGTTTCGTCGTATCTGTAGCCAAACAATATCAAAATCAAGGACTCACATTAGGAGACTTGATCAACGAAGGGAATTTAGGCCTTATAAAAGCAGCTAAGCGATTTGATGAAACTAAAGGGTTTAAGTTTATTTCATATGCGGTGTGGTGGATTCGTCAATCTATTTTGCAGGCTATCGCTGAACAATCACGTATCGTACGTCTCCCTCTAAACCAAGTGGGTTCACTAAGTAAGATCAGCAAAGCGTTTTCAAAATTAGAGCAAGAGTACGAAAGAGAGCCTTCTCCTGAAGAATTAGCTGACATCTTAGAAACTACCGTAGACAAAGTATCTGACACATTAAGTAATTCAGGCCGACATGTATCCATGGACGCTCCTTTTGTTCAAGGAGAAGAAAACACCCTGTTAGATGTATTAGAAAACTCTGATCCAGATACGGATAGCTCTCTAATCGATGAATCTCTGTCGGAAGAGATCAAAAGATCTTTGTCGACATTGACAGAGCGCGAACGAGAAATTATCGTTCTATTTTTCGGGTTAGGGTCAAATCACCCACTTTCACTTGAAGAGATCGGTGAAAAATTCAATCTAACGAGAGAACGTGTACGTCAGATTAAAGACAAAGCTTTACAACGACTACGTCACACCTCTCGTAGCAAAATTTTAAAATCTTATCTAGGTTAATTATAAAAGCCGATAAAAGGAAAAGCGCAAGAGATGATCTTGCGCTTTATTTTTTTTATAAAAATTACCTTTTATTGACCATAACTTGCTTTTATAGTAATATTGGCCGTTTTTAGCCGCGCTGTTGTATTAAAGACACCTCCATAAGAAAAGTCTTCATTATCATTTTGACCTGTAATCTGAAAAATTCCTAGATCCGCCTTAAGAAGCCCACCTAAACGTGAACCCGATTCTTTAGCAATATTCTCCGCTCTTGCCTTTGCATTTTGAGATGCTTCAGCAATTAGGGAAAGCTTTAGATCTTCCAGTTTAGAATAATAATAATTGGGTGAATTGGAACTCAACTCCACTCCCTGGGATATTAGCGTAGAAATTTCACGTGATGCATTATCCACCTTATCCAAATCTCTGGATTCTATACTCACCATCTGAGTAAGACTATAACCTGAGAATGTATTATAGCTATTACCTCGCTCATCGGTATGATAAGAAAAATCTTTCAGGATATTTACAGCATTGAACAAAATCTCATTTTCTTTAATCCCACGTTGCACCAAAAAGCTTTTTACCAAGTCCCGGTCTCTTTTTAGTTGTTCTGATGCTTCACTGAGATCCATCGATTTACGGCTATATGAAGCAGTCCATTTTACGATATCTGATTCAAAATCTTTTTTTGCATTTCCCGTAACATTAATTGTATTATTAACTCGATACTTATACTTATAAGCATTAGCTAATACAAAAGCCGACGCGAGCACCCCGATAGCGGCCACGATACTAATTACAATTCCTGATGATTTCATATGTCAATTTACTATTTGATTTATTTTCAATCTTTGATTCTCTATATCATATACAGTAATTAACGTGCCAAATATGCAACACTTGCGGTATCTCTGTAATTTTTCTATTAGGTATTCTTGAATACGATGCATTTTATCTAAGTTTGATTGGACTGAACAATCACATTATTAAATGAACAAAAGCTTATTGACATCTATTATCTGCAGTTTAACACTGCCTACTCTTATGGCTCAAAAAAAGCCTATAGATCATTCAACATATGATATGTGGAAAAACATCAGCTCGGCTGACATCAGCAAATCGGGAAGCTATGTTTTTTACACGGTATCACCCCAAGAAGGCGATGGTTATCTTGAAGTAAAAGACAAAAACAATAAATTAATACAACGGATTGACCGTGCATCTGGATCAAAAATTACAGAAGGAGAGAAATTTCTGATCAGCACAATAAAGCCAGTCTTCAAGGACACTCGGGAGGCTAAGATCAAAAAGAAAAAAAGTGAGGATTTTCCCAAAGATTCATTATTGATCTACAACATAAAGGATCAGCAACAAATTAAGCTTGGACCTATTAAAAGTTTTAAAGCAGCCCAAAATGCTATCAATTATGTAGCATATACACAAGAATTAAATACACCTACCGTCGCTGACAGTTCAAAAAACAAAATTGATAGTACAGGTGCTGAACTTGCAAAAAAAAATATCAAGGGTACGAAGGGTAAAAAGGAGAATGTATTGGTTCTACAACAACTGCACTCAGGAGACACGCTTCAATTTTGGAAAGCAGAGAGTTATTTTTTCAGTGATAATGAAAAATACTTAGTCTTTAACAAAAAGACTGAAGAGAAAGACAGTTCGGGTATCGATGGACTCTATCTCTATGATCTTTCAAAAAAAGCACTACAAAAGATCAGTAATGGAAAAGGAGTTTATAAAAATATAACATTTGACGATCAAAGCAATCAAATTTCTTTTTTAGCTGATAAAAGCCCTGCAAAAGCTCAAATAAAAGATTTCAAACTATACCTATATAAAATAGGACAAGATTCAGCGAAAGTTCTTATTGACAAAAACACACATGGAGTACCAAAAGATTGGTATGTATCGGGTGATGGTCAACTCTCATTTGATGCCGATGGCAATAAGCTTTTCCTTGGCCTAGCTCCTATCCCGGCAGTAAAAGACACCACCTTGATTGAATTCGAAAATGCGAAAGTAGATATATGGCATTGGAAAGACGATTATTTGATGACACAACAACTTGTCAATTTAAAAAGAGACCTATCTAGAAATTATGATGCGGTGTACAATTTAAAAACAAATGAATTAATCTCATTAATCGATGACACGTTCGACCGAACTTCTTACACCGACGCAGCCACGGAGGAATGGATGCTCGCAACGACCACATTTGGCAATAGGATAGAATATCAATGGCAAGCCTTTCTGCTACAACAAATCTATGCAATATCAACACGTACTGGTGAACGGAAATTAATAAAATCAAAATGGAATGGACAAGGTTACCTATCCCCAGACGCACAGTATATCGTCTTATTTAACGAACAAGAAGGCAATTGGTATAGCCATAATATCGCTACCGGAACAGAACATTTATTAAATAAAGATATTTCTGTACAATTTGCTGACGAGGAAAATGATATGCCTGCAACAGCACCTTCCTATGGTATAGCAGCTTGGGCAGACAATAATGCAGGCATTTATATCAACGACCGATATGACATATGGTATTTCTCTTTGGATGGCAAAACTAAGAGATGTGTTACTAATCAGTTCGGAAGAAACAATAAACTTGTATTCAGAGCAATAAACCCTAGAAACAACCCCGATCCAAGAAAAAAAACATTTAAAATAAACGAAAAAACACAGCTGTTTTTAAGTAGCTTTAATGAAAGTAACAAAGAGAACGGTGTATTTAGCGTAAATCCGTCAAAAACTCAAAATCCTCTTGAAATTATCCAAGATAAATTCACATTTAAGAATTTTGCAACGGATGAACAGGCTAAAACCTATATTTACACAAAGGAAAACTACAGTTCCAGTCCTGACCTTTATATTTCTACCCAGTTTAAAAAAGAACAAAGGCTAACGAATATTAATCCTCAACAGAACGACTACAACTGGGGGACAGCAGAACTCATCAAATGGGTGACCCCAAATGGTCATCAAGCAGAAGGAATTTTATATAAACCAGAAAATTTCGACCCGAACAAAAAGTATCCAATAATAGCTTATTTTTACGAAAAGCTATCCCAAGGTCTATATAGCTATCAAGCCCCAGCCCCTACTCCTTCAAGACTTAATATACCTTACTTTGTGAGTAATGAATACTTAGTTTTTGCACCGGATATCTCGTACGAAACGGGACATCCGGGTAAATCCGCTGAAGAGTATATCAACTCTGGCATGCGTCACCTAGCAAAAAATACTTGGGTAGACTCTACAAAAATGGCTATCCAAGGGCAAAGTTGGGGCGGATATCAAGTCGCTCACTTAATAACTCGCACTAATATGTATGCCGCAGCATGGACCGGAGCTCCTGTTGTCAATATGACTTCTGCTTATGGAGGTATTCGCTGGGGAACTGGCATGTCAAGACAATTTCAATACGAAAAAACACAAAGTCGATTGGGGGCAACACTTTGGGAAGACAGAGATTTGTATATCGAAAACTCTCCTTTATTTTTTATGGACAACGTAAATACTCCGGTAGTGATCATGCACAATGACAATGATGGAGCTGTGCCATGGTATCAGGGTATTGAAATGTTTACTGCTTTGCGTCGTCTACAAAAGCCAGTTTGGTTGCTGAACTATAATGGCGATGACCATAATTTAATACAAAGACAAAACAGAAAAGACATACAAATTCGCCAAAGTCAATTCTTCGATCACTTTTTAAAGGAAAAACCTGCAGCCGAATGGATAAAAACAGGAGTAAACGCAACAAAAAAAGGAATAAACTGGGGATTTGACACCAAATAATCAAAACAGACAAAAATAAACCCACTAAAGACTCAAAAAAAAACATTTTTTTGAGTCTTTTTTTTATTTTTATTTAAAAAACAAAAAAATAGATTGTATTTTTGACAAACAAAAGAAATAAATCACACAAAAAGCAACTCCAACTCAAAACCCAATGTCAAGTATCAGATTTGAATCCGTAAATGCTGCGTCCTCAAGACATGCATTGCCAGAAGAAAAGGTCGTTACCAAGAGAGCGCTAACTATTTTTGGTAAAAATGTATTTACTATTGCTAAAATGAAAGATTTTCTACCGAAAACTACTTTCAAAGAGCTGACCAAAGCAATCGAAGATGGCGAGCCAATCACCAGAGAAATTGCAGAATTCATATCTCAGGCAATGAAAACATGGGCTATCCAAAATGGTGTGTCTCATTACACACACTGGTTTCAACCATTAACAGGTAGTACCGCAGAAAAACATGATGCTTTTTTCGAACCTGACGAAAACGGTGATGCTATTGAAAAATTCACTGCTGATGCATTGGTACAACAAGAACCCGATGCTTCTTCATTTCCAAATGGAGGCATACGAAATACATTTGAAGCACGCGGGTATACTGCATGGGATCCTTCATCTCCGGCTTTTATCTATGAGTCTGCTGCAGGTAAAACCCTTTGTATCCCTACAGTATTTGTATCCTATACTGGAGAATCACTAGACTATAAAGCTCCTCTACTAAAAGCTGTAAATGCAATTGACAAAGCGGCAACAGATGTCGCGCAATACTTTGACAAAGCGGTTACGAAAGTAAATGCTTCATTAGGCATTGAACAAGAATACTTTTTAGTAGATCTTGCTCTTTACAATGCACGTCCAGATTTGCAACTCACAGGCCGCACCCTATTTGGACATATGTCTGCCAAAGGTCAACAATTAGAAGACCATTACTTTGGAGCTATTCCTGAACGTGTATTAGCATTTATGGTCGATCTAGAAAATGAAGCTCTTAAATTAGGTATCCCTTTAAAAACCCGTCATAATGAGGTAGCTCCTTCGCAGTTTGAATGCGCACCAATGTATGAGGAGATAAATTTAGCAATCGACCATAATCAATTACTGATGAATGTCATGGAACAAGTGGCAATACGTCATAACTTTAAAGTTCTGCTACATGAAAAGCCTTATTCAGGAGTTAACGGATCTGGAAAACACAATAACTGGTCACTAATTACAAATACTGGAGTCAACCTATTATCTCCAGGAAAAACACCAAAGAACAATCTCATGTTCTTAACGTTTTTTGTAAATACGATTAAAGCTGTTCATGAATATGCAGACCTATTGAGAGCCTCTATCGCTAGCCATAGTAATGATCACAGATTGGGTGCAAACGAAGCTCCACCCGCGATTATTTCAATTTTTCTTGGATCTCAACTAGATGAATTATTAGAAGAAGTAGAATCAGCTCGAGTTGCAAAAAAAGTAAAATCAGAAGCTAATCTTTGGCATGGTATACCTAAGGTACCTGAACTAAAACTAGACAATACAGACCGTAACCGGACTTCTCCTTTTGCTTTCACTGGTAATAAATTTGAATTTCGTGCTGTAGGTTCTTCTGCAAACTCGGCTTTACCTATGACCGTATTAAATGCAATAGTGGCGGCTCAGTTGATTGAATTCAAGCTAGAAGTAGATAAACAAATCAAAAAAGGGACGAAAAAGGATCTAGCTATCCTAAATGTAATCCGAAAATATATCAAAGACTCTAAATCTATCCGCTTTGAAGGAAATGGTTATAGCGATGAATGGGCTCAAGAAGCTGAATCCAGAGGACTTTCTAATATTAAATCCACACCTAAGGCGCTAGATATTTATATTAAGGATGAGACTATAGCTCTTTTCGAAAGATTGGGTATTTATTCAAAGCGAGAATCAGAAGCACGTCATGAGATTTTATTGGAAAATTTCTACAAAAAATTGCAAATTGAAGCACGTGTGATAGGTGAAGTGGTGAATAGTCAAATAGCACCAGCTTGCTTCATTTATCAAAATGAACTAATACAAAATGTGAAAGGTCTTAAAGAGCTGGGCCTAGCAAAGGAATCTTATTCTTCACAGCTCAATCTCGTAGAACGTATCTCTAAACATGCTAATACTATCCTTGAAAAATCTGAAGAAATGCGTCAAGCTCGTAAAAAAGCAAACACATTTGAAGACACAAGAGAGAAAGCAATCAGCTATGACGAAATCGTTAAGCCTTATTTTGATGAAATACGTTATCATGTCAATAAATTAGAAAAGATTGTTGACGACTCAAGATGGCCTTTACCAAAATTACGCGAACTCCTATTTATTCACTAATAAACTAATCAACCCTTATATTTTTACTGAAGAGACATCCAAATGGATGTCTCTTCTTAATTGAACCATCTTTGAACAAAATATTTATATAAAGATGGTTTAATAACACATTTATTACTAATTTTCCCAAATAAAGAATAAAAAGATGAAAACTATAGGGATAATTCCAGCGCGCTATGATTCTTCGAGATTTCCAGGCAAGCCTTTAATAGATATTGGAGGTATCAGTATGATACAACGCGTCTATAACCAGGCAAAACACGCGTCCTCTTTGGACGAAGTTATTGTAGCAACAGATGACCAACGCATCTTTGACCACGTCAAAAATTTCGCAGGAAATGTGATTATGACCAAAAAGGATCACCAATCGGGGACAGATCGTTGCGCAGAAGTTATTGAAAATATCCAGGGATTTGACGTAGCGATAAATATACAGGGGGATGAACCATTCATCGACCCTCTACAGATAAACCTGCTCCGCAGCTGCTTTGACAACCAGAATACACAAATAGCAACATTGATACGTAAAGTGGAGACCTTTGAAGAACTATTTAATGAAAATAAACCGAAAGTTGTAGTTAGCAAAAATGGTGAGGCAATTTACTTTTCACGACAAGCTGTTCCCTTTCTTAGAGGAACAAAAAAAGAGGACTGGTTAAAACAACGTCCCTACTACAATCATATTGGCATTTACGGCTACAGTGTTCCTATTTTAAAAGAATTGGCAGCCCTTCCCTACTCGGATCTTGAAGCAATGGAAGCGCTCGAGCAATTACGCTGGCTAGACAACGGTTATAAAATTCATACTGCTATATCTAGCCATTCTAACGAGGCAATAGACACACCTGAGGATCTAAAACTTCTAGTCGCAAAGTACTTTAATACATAACTTAATCCCTATGCTCTCTATAATGCGAATAAGAACTAAACTCTATTAACTCATTCGCATTTAAAGAGTTCATCTCGTCATAGGCATTTAGTAGCTCATAAAGTTGAGTCTTTGTTCGGATGCCGACCAAAGCACTAGCAACAATAGAGTTTTGTAAAACGTAACGTAGTGCTATCGCAAGGTTGGAAACACCATAAGCTTTTGCCAAAGCTGAAATCTGCTCTTTGATCTGGGTTACGGTATTCATATCTAAAGTTAGATAATCCTTAGCAGCCTTCTCCACTAAGATACCTTGTGCTAATGCTCCTCGGGCAATTACACTTATGCCATTGTCCGCAAAAAAATCAAAATACTCTTTGGGCCTGGTATCTAATGCACTAAATTGCATCATATTAGAAGCTATATGACTGAATTTAGCATAGTATTGAAAAACATTGGGGCGAATAGAGGACAAACCATAGGCACGAATCTTCCCTTTATCTTTCAACCTTTCGAATGTCTCAATCACCTCGTCGTAATTATCAGCATTTGTACCACCATGTAGTTGATATAAGTCGATATAGTCTGTCTGTAACCGTGCCAAAGAGTCATCTATCGCTTTGTTAATATGATCTTTCGAAACATTCCAGTCCCAGCCAGAATCATCTGCACGCCACACATTACCAACTTTAGTGGTTAAAATGATCTCTTCCCTAAATCCTTTCAGAGCTTCGCCCAACAGTTTTTCATTTTCTCCCTTTCCGTACAAGTCGGCGGTGTCAAAATAATTAATTCCTTGTGCATAGGCTTCTTTTACCAGATTAATGCCTGATGCCATATCTTTATCTGATAACGACATGGCACCAAACCCCAGTTGCGAGACATTTAACTCGGAACGTCCAAGTTTATTCAGTCGCATTCTTTGTCTTCACCTCCAAAAGTTCTACTTCGAAAATCAATGGACTGAACGGAGGAATTGTACCAGATCCGCGTTCGCCATACGCTAAATTGTAGGGAATAAAAAATCTATATTTGGCACCTACATTCATCAAAGGTATGCCAATCTGCCAGCCTTTTATAACAGATGACAGCGAAAGGTTAAGAGGTTCATTCCGATCGTAGGAACTATCGAACTTATTACCGTTTGGCAACGTTCCTAAATAGTGAACAACAACTTCGTCGGCAACACTAGGTCGAACTCCATCACCTTGTTTTAAAATTTCATATTGAACACCTTCATTCGTCACTTTGACATTAGGATTCAACTTATTTTTGGCTAAAAATTCTTCTCCTGGCTTACGAAGCTCGGAATTTTTGATTTCCATCATCTTTCGGACAGAGGCTTGAATTATCTCAGCGCTCTTGTCTTCCGTCAAAAGAACATTACCTCCTTTAAAATAATTAGAGATACCTTCAGACAGCATTTTAACATCCAAATCAAAACCGCTTGATTTTAATGATCTAGCCACATCGGTACCTAAAGCATAAGACAAAGAATCTCGTCCATTTTTCAAAACAACAGTATTGACAACGTTTACTTTTTTTGCAACAGTTTTATTACTTTGAACGCTTTTAGTTTGGGATTTCGTTGGTTGCTTTTTTTTAGCAGTTTGTCCATTGACAATACACAATGAGCCGGTCATTGTTAGTGCCAGAGCACAGATTAATCTAAATTTCATTTATGGTTATTTATGATGGTTTCTATAATAGACATCGTATTATTGGGATAGTCAACAACAACATTACTTTTATCGTTTAACCACAGCTCGATATCATATTCATATTTTCTTTTTAAGCTTTTTATCACAGGAACTCCCATTCTTTCTAGAGCTGCAGCATTCAAATGCTGCTCGTACTGATTCTTCATTGGAATCACTAATACTTTTTTTCCTAAGTATAATGCCTCTGCTGGTGTTTCAAAGCCTGCTCCGCACAATACCCCCTCAGATGAAGCCATGCTTTTCACAAAAGCATCACTGTTGATGGGGTTGATACTTACATTTTTGTAACGTAAGGATTTCGAATTGTGTTTTGAAAACACCTCCCATTTTACGCCATCAAATTTTGTCAAATGTTTTAAAAGATGAGCATCATCATATGATGGTAAATAGACTGTATAATGATTATTATTTGTAGCTTGTAAATTTCGTATGGATTCTCGAATCACAGGTGTATAAACAGACTTATGGTAAGACTGAAAATGAAATCCGTACGCTTCTGATACTGGGGCATAATTTTTCATAATAAACTTACCCATCATATCCCCTTCCTCAGGCTTGGGACTATCGGGATGCAATGCGCCAATTTGATGACTTAAACCAATACAACGTATATCTTTTGTATGACATGCCCATGCTGTGATGGGTTCAAAATCATTAATGACGAGGTCATATTTTTCTACAGGAACTGAATTTATTTCCTGGATAAACTTTCGTATTGTTGAGCTCATGAATGTCTTCCATAAGTCAACTCCACCGCTTTTTCCAAAAATAAAACTAAGCCCATGCAGTTTGTACGTAATATCAAAAGGCAATTGGATATCGGCTTGAATTCCGCTAATTAATACATCTACTTGACCAAATTGCTGTAAGCATGGGATGATATCCATTGCTCGACAAAGATGACCGTTTCCTGTACCCTGTATGGCGTATAATATTTTCATCCTCTATTCTATAGTGATTCGAAAATACTCATTTTTTTCGATTTGCCTTCCCTCATAGTATTAAATTATGATTAAGAACATTATTTCCGTAAATTCAAACTCATAACCAACCACTTATGATATTCACAATAAAAGTATTGACACTGATTTTTTTACTCATGATTACTTGTTCTTGGGGATTCTATGCTCATAAAAAAATCAACGAGACGGCAGTATTCCTTTTGCCTCCCGAAATCGCCCCCTTTTTTAAGAAAAACATAAAGCTTATTACGGAAAAAGCTGTTGACGCAGACAAACGATGCTATATAGACACAATTGAAAGTCCAAGGCATTACATAGATATTGATCGTTATGAAAATATAGATTCCGTTCCGATTCATTGGAGCAAAGCTGTAGAAAAGTATTCTGAGCGGAAGTTATTAGCCCAAGGTATAGTGCCTTGGCAAATATGGAAAACCTATCAAAACTTGGTTAGATCTTTCAAAGATCGTAATGAGGCAAAAATCATTCAATACAGTGCTGATATAGGACATTACATTGCAGATGCTCACGTCCCACTACATACCAGTAGCAATTACAATGGTCAATATACCGATCAAATTGGTATACATGCTTTTTGGGAGACGAGACTTCCAGAAATGTTCTCACATGAATATAATTACTTTATAAAAAGAGCTGTATATATCAACGATCCTCTTGAAGAATCTTGGAAAATAGTAAGAGAAAGCAACGCTATGGTCGACTCGGTGCTTCAGATAGAGAAACTACTTTCTAAAGAGTTTAAACCATCTGAACGTAAAGCCTATATAGAGAGAAACAACCAATTAATCTATACCTATTCAGACAGATATGCCACGAAGTACCATCAAGCGCTTAACGGCATGGTAGAACGACGACTTCGATCTTCTATTTTCTACGTAGCGTCCATATGGTATTCTGCTTGGATAGATGCCGGTCAACCTAACTTATCAAAATTAAAAGTAAACGAGGCGGACTTTCATCCTATAGAAAATACGCAAAACAAGAGACCATTAGGTCGGGAAGAATGGCATTAAAGTCTCTATCACCTCAACTCCCTCACAATCAACAAAGATCCCTTGCGAATAATGGGCTCGACGCCACTCTTTATCCCTTTGAAAGTATAAAAATATGTCCCGTCTTTAACTTTAGAATCGACATTCCAATCGTTATGATAATCACGAGAATGGAATACTACCCGACCAAACCTATCTACAATTTCTAGCTCTATTTTATCAAAAAGATAAGCCCCCAGAATCTCAAATGTTTCATTTTTTTGATCACCATTGGGAGTTATTGTATTTGGCAAGAAAAACCCTTTAACTTCTAGATTAACAGTAGCTGGGGCTGACCAATTTCCATTTTCATCTTGTATAATGTAAGTGAATTTATCGTATCCCGTATAATTATCTTGAGGCTTATACCTAAAGACACCTTCTCCAATAGGACTTAATAGCCCTTTTTGAGGACTTTCTAATATCTGAACACTACCTTTTACAATAGAACTGTGTTCTACATAATCATTTTTACTTGGGATTATATCTGTAAAAAAATTATAGGTCATGACATAGAAATCGTCTTTTGCTACTGGTATGGTCTTAACTATATCAATATTGACACGTACAAGATTACTCTTAAGCTTACTATTATCCATAACCCGATAAGTAAAGCTATCTTTTCCATAAATGGATGCATGATTAGGAATGTACCTCACCAGACCATTATCTACAGACACTGTCCCAAATTCAGGGCTATCAACTATTTCCAATTTAATTGTCATTAGCGAGCTGCTTCCTAGCAAATCATTTTCTAACACTGCAAAGACTGCATCTTTCCCCTGATAAAGGGTGAAATTATCATCTACGCCCCTAGGTGCGATTGCCGTCTTTGTTATCAAGGGCAGATCATCTGTAAAAGTCTCTCCAGAGTTATCAATAATACGGTTTCCATACTTCTCATCTTTACCTTCAATCAAAGAAGATTGCTTCACATATCCTCTCTCAATATCACCTTCATTAACTACATAAGAGAACAGATAGGATAAAATTTTATTACTGAAATATTCGGTCGCCAAAGCCGACTCAGACCAACCAAGTGCAAAATCCTGGATCAAGATCTTTCCTACAGCAATGCTACCTTCATGTTTTACCTCTAGCAAGTAGTCTATTCTATCTCCTATTGTAAACTGTCCATTTTCTCCTGAACCTATATTTATTACGGAAGCTTTTAATCCTAATCTTGGAGATTGGTCGATGTCAATCCTTGTGGCAATATCGTTTTCAGCTGCTGTACCGGATATGTCTGTAACTATAAATTTCCGTGGATTAAGCCCATAAACTCTAGCCGTGTTTACCACTTCTCCCCTTAATACATCCTTACCCTGTATAGAATAAGTATGTGACCGTACTTCTTTCTCCCCTTTCTTTAAAATCAGATTGTCAAACTTTATTTTTTGACTATCAAGCAATGGATCTTCTATATATATGGACGAAACATCAACTTCACCTGTATTGAATATTGTAAAAGTATACTCTAACAACTCATCAGCTTCTTGAAAACCATTCCCATTTTTATCAATATGCTTTACAGACTTCACTAAGGCCAATTGCCCTCGTTCATTAAATGGCTCTAATAAAAACACCTTGTCATTGACTTTAATATTATTGCACTTACCACTGAGACATTCCTCTTCCGCAGTTCCAGGCACCAGCCTCGTCCTATCATCTGACGTGGCATCTATATCATAATAGCCTTCAGGTCGTACTAATCCGGCTGTTGCCTTTACAATGCCATAACTTGCATCGGGAACGCTCATCTCAGATCTTGCCGAGACCACAATCGTCATTCTACAGCCGGCAGGTAGGTCGATACGGCCGACAGCCGTATTGTCGAGCAATACTTGGTTAGAAAGTGTTCCGCATGAACTTTGAGGAGAAACTCCAGTAATAACAAAACCTATTGGCAAGGCATACTCAAACTTGGCATTAACGGCATCTGATGGGCCATTATTCCGAACTTCTACAGTATGGCTGAAAGTCTCCCCCAATTCTACTTTGTCTTTGTCTGCATCCAAACTGACCACTTCCAAATCGATCATCAATACTGTGATTTGAGGTTCTATCGATTCATTCATTCTAACGGAATAAGACCAGGTGTCCATAGCCTTATTATTGCCGAAGCTATATGCGCCATAGTTATCGTTGCCGCCATAATTCGATGCGACATGGGCAGGTAGGTCACTCTGCCTATAAGTCCCCCAACTGTGTTGGCCATTTTGACTCTGTAACATATCATCCAATTTCGAAACCGGAGACGAAGATTCTCCTAAAGCTCCTGAAGTGATTGCAGTATCATCCCAATACATGCTAGCATATCCAGCAGAAGTGCCGTCAGGATTATATCGCTCTACCAAAATGCCGCGCGGGTTTATTTCCATATCAAAATATGGAAAATGTATTTCGCCTTCTATTAAGGAAACGGAGACTTTTATCGGATAATCCGATCCTACCGGGATAAAACTACCATCACCATCCGTTCCATCCCAAATCAGACTGTTCTTTCCAACTACTCCCGAGACTATAATTTCCTTTTGTTTAAACAAAAAGTCCTCACTTGCCGATTCAATAGTAACCCTATACCTACCGGCATAGTTGGTAACAAAGCGTATTTCTGCGCCCTTTTTATTTACGTAGTTCTTATTCCCTTCAATAGTTTCAAACTCAACATTACTGATTTGAGCAATCTTAATTTCATTATACAACCAAGTCTCTATCAAAGGCGAAGCTGCGGGGCTATTCTTAGGCATTGTGACATCTGGGAATCGATAAAACATTTTATGCGTTATATTCCCCGAGACATCTTGTTTATTAGGATCATGAAATAGTGCTTTAAATCCGTCGTTAGAACTCTTATAAGATGGATTATGGTCGGCATCTAAAATCCCTGAACTATTGACAAAATATTGAAAATCGATTCCATGACTACCATTTCCATCTACCTTATAAATGTATCCATCCTTAGTCAGCACATAATTTTGCCCAAAGAAAGCTCCTTCTTCTTGGTTTAATGTGGCAGAGCTAATGTACAGATGCAACACATTGGTAAAAACGCGTCCCGGAAGCCATTCTGTAATCGTATTGCCTGCTTTGCGCACAGAAACATCCCAAGCAGCTATATAATAACTGTTATCCGGTTGTATCCAATCATCATCTGCCCTAACAACCAAATCTTTGTCAGAATTCTCCAGCAACCTATTATTAGACCAACGAGTAGGGATAAACTCGACACGCCATACCCCAATATCGTCTCCTACATTAATTTCAAAAGGCGTGTAACCTAGCCCCGGCCCCGCTACTTCTTCTGCTCGAGAAGCTATTTTACCGGTAGTACTGCCTATTATCGTCTGGACTACCTTTCCGGAAGGGGATGTCAACTGGATAAAGCCGTTTTTAATACCTTGGGCACTCGAAGCAACAGCTAATACTTCATTTTCCCGAACATATACATAATGCGCCGCTTGATTAAAAAAAACGTTGGTTGAATTTTGGGCGCGCGAGACCAAAAAAGCCCTATTGCCCCTTACTTGCTCAGGATATCGCGGATAAAAATCTTTTGAACCGTCAGCATAAGCGCAAATATTGCAAAACAAAATAATAGCAACTACAAAAGCGTTATATATATAGCACATACTTATAATTGGTAAATTATGGAATGCCTAAACAAACGTTACAACAACGAAGTTCAATCAAACAATTAATTATAATTAATTAACTCAAATATAGTACTATAATTTACTACCAAGAAAAAATAACAACAAAAATCATTATTTTGAAAAATTCATGCTAGTTAAGACCATAAGCGACCCTTTATTAAGTACTGGCTTCTGTCCATGCTTATTCCCCTTGAAAACATAATAGTAAACCCCGCTAGTCAAATTGGAGGGAACCGACCAATTATTTTTATAGTCTGGCGAGGCAAATACGATCCTACCGAATCTATCCATAACGCTCACCTCCGCATGATCAAAATAGGATAATCCAACAATGTGAAAGGTATCATTTTTCAAATCGCCATTGGGTGTTATTGTATTAGGAATAAACAGCCCCTTTATGTAAACATGTACTGTAGCTATATTCGACCAATTTCCGTTGCCGTCCATAATCTGATACCTAAATTGATCTTTGCCAACAAACTTATCAACAGACTCATAAATCCATTTTCCGTCTGCATCTTTAGACAGCCTTCCATTAACTGGATGTTCTACAATACGAAAGCTTTCCTTATTTAAATAGGAATATTCAACAAAATCATTATTCGTCACGTCAGATATATCCACCGTGTTGTATACAATTTCAAAAAAATCATCCTTAGCCAGAGGCGTGGTCATCTTGATTTCAAAATATACTTTGCCCATCATACTCTCCAGACCATTTTCGTCTATCAATCTATAAGAAAGCACGTCGTTTCCGACATAACCGGTATCTTTTGTCTTGTAAAGGACGGTGCTACCATTTATGGTTAAGTCTCCGTAATAGGGGACTTCAAGAATCTCTATCCTAGCATAACTACTTAACGACACATTGCGACTATCCCCCCCTAACAGATCAAAAACAACGTCTCCTCCTTGATACAATTCTACGTACTTTTTCCCTTCTATTGGCAGCGCTGCCCCCCCACCTTCAATATCAGATGGTACTCCAAAACTAATCTGTAATTCGACCTCAGCCTGCAACTTTGCGGTATAGGTCCAGGTATCCATTACACGCTCATTACCATAACTGTAGGCTCCATAACCTCCATTGGAAGACCCGTTGTTTATAAATTTACTGGAGGAATACGTCCCCCATCTATGGCCGTCTATGCGGCTCGGAGTGCCCTCTCTATTTACATTTGGTTTGGAAGACTCGCTATCTTGACCCCTAGTGACAGCCGAATCGTCCCAAAACATAATTGCGTCACTATGCCTGCTACCATCCGCGTTGATTCGATCCACAAGAACTCCATTGGGGTTAATCTCCATATCGAAATAAGGAAAATGAATTTCTCCTTCAACTAAAGACACTGAAACGCCTATTGAGTAGTCCTTACCATTCGGCATAGGCTTTCCTTGACCATCCAATCCGTCCCAAAAGAAAACATTCACTCCTTCTTTCGCTTCAATACTTATTTCGCGCTTATCAAACGAATGTTTTTCTGATCTAGAACTTATCAAAATCTTATAACGTCCATTACGATTGGTGTTAAAGCTCATAGAAATTCCCTTCGAGGCTATCTTATTTGAATTATCTATGGCTTGAGCAATCTGAATATCTTTAACTTCTACAAATCGTTGTGAATTAAAGAGCCAGGTTCTACCACTAGGAACACATCCACGACTCTCTCTAGGCATTTTATTGTCGGGAAGATTGTAAAACATCTTATGTGTAATATGAAGCCCTTCATCCTCACTATTAGGATTGTGGAATTTTGCACTTTTTTCTTCGTCGGCACTCTTATACGAGGGAGTATTTTGTTCGTTCAAAATTCCCGAACTATTAACAAAGTAAGCAAAATCTATTCCGTGACTCCCATTCCCATCTACATGATAAATATAACCGTCGTCGGTCAAAACATAATTGCGACCATAAAAAGCGCCATCCCTGTAAGCTAAGCTTTCTTTGGAAATATGCAGTTGTAATACTGTGGCAAAAACTCTTCCAGCTACCCAATCCGTATTATTCTTATTTCGAATAGAGATATCCCATGCCGCAATCAAACTGCCTTCTTCGTGTTGCTTCCAATTTGCATTGGCTCTCAAATTATAAGGTTCGATTAAACTGCCATTAATAGGGTCAACATCGGGAGATGTAAACTCAACTAGCCAAATACCATCTTGTCCGGTTGTCACAGGAACTTCAAAAGGAACATAACCAACACGAGGACCAGCCAGCTCGGCAGCACGTGTAGATCCGTTGAATTCTGAAATTTTCCCTATATTATTTGACTTGGTCTGATATTTTTTTCCATCTGGAGCCGTAAGTATAATACGGCCTATACCAATATTCTGAGCACTAGAGGCTACTGCTATCGTCTCCCCTTCTTGAGCATAGGCATAATGTGAAGCTTGATTGGCGAAAGCATTTCTTCCCAAAGGTTTCGAGACCAAAAATGCCCTATTTCCTCTGACATTTTCAGGATATAGGTCCCTAGAACCTTCGCCCAAAACGACATTCGTCCAAAAAAACAAGCCCACCAACAGGAGCATGTTCCATTTCATATTCATAGTATAGATAGATGTGTCCAGAAGGACTGAACCAAATATAATCTTTTCGTAATAAAATAACAACAATGGAATTTAAACTTTTTACATGCGTTATCCTTGGCTTATTTATATTACCTTTGCAAGCTATAAAATACATGATAATGTCACATCAAGTCCCCGAAAACGGCACAAAACTTCCATTAATGGAAGAATTCTATACGATTCAAGGAGAAGGGTTTCATACTGGGAAAGCAGCTTATTTCATTCGCCTAGGAGGTTGTGATGTCGGGTGCCATTGGTGTGATGTAAAAGAGAGTTGGGACGCTGAATTACACCCTCTTACCGATGCGGAAACTATCGTAGAAAATGCAAAAAAGCATCCTGCAAAAACTGTGGTAATTACAGGTGGCGAACCACTTATTTATAATTTAGACTATCTCACCCAACGCCTCAAGGAAGAAGGAATAAAAACTTTTATTGAAACTTCTGGGGCCTACCCACTAAGTGGTGTCTGGGACTGGATATGTCTGTCTCCAAAGAAATTCAAAGGACCGAAAGAAGACGTACTACAGGCTGCGGGTGAGCTTAAAGTGATTGTTTTCAATAAAAGCGATTTTAAATGGGCTGAAGAACATGCTAAAATGGTTGGTCCTAATTGTAAATTATACCTTCAACCGGAGTGGTCCAAATCAAATGAAATAACACCATTAATCATTGAATACGTGAAAGATCATCCGCATTGGGATATTTCTTTACAAACCCACAAATTCTTGAACATACCTTAATTCGCTTATTTAAAGAAAGTTTCCTATTTTTAACGTCTGACTTTAGATACTCGGTATTTCTGTTCATCCTGTACAAAAACAAATTTTCAGATGAAATGGTTATTCAGAATATTCTTTTTTTTAATCGCATTCTGCTGGGGAACGTTCGCTTTCTCCCAAAAAGAATCGACGAATAAAAAGGCGCAAAACGCATATAAAAATGCGACAAAACTCTTGACTCTTCAAGATAAAACTAACGCGATTAAGGAGCTTCAATACGCTACTCAACTAGATCCGTACTTCGCCACAGCTTATCAGCAATTAGCTGATTTATACCGTTCTGAAAAGCAATATCGACAAGCTATCCCACTATACAAAAAGGTATTACAGATAGATCCGAATCTGACCAAATTGACATTTTTTGGCCTTGGTGAATGCCTACTTGCAAATGGAGAATATCAATCTGCTTTAGATAATCTAGTATCATATGCAAAAAATGATCTATCGCCAAAAAGCAAGGAGAAGGTTAAAAAATACATACAAGATTGTGAATTTGCTCTTAATCAAATATCAGATAAGTCTATACAGGTTAAAAAACTATCAAGCTCCATAAACACACAAGATGATGAATATTTTCCAAAGTTGACAGCTGATGCCAAACATATTGTATTCACACGAAAAACCAACAATCAAGAGAACTTCTTTGAGAGCATCATGAAAGAGCAATCTTGGTCTATTGCAAAAAAGCTATCCGGATCAATAAATTCCGATTTTTTTAACGAAGGAGCACATAGCATATCACCAGATGGTAAGTATTTATTTTTTACAGGATGCAATAGACCTAACGGTATCGGTAGTTGCGACATCTATGTGTCTAAATACGAAAATGGAACATGGAGTATACCTCATAATCTAGGACCACCTATCAACACAAAAGGCTGGGAAGCACAACCCGCCATATCAGCAGATGGCCGAACGCTTTACTTCGTAAGTAACAGAGAAGGGGGATTCGGAGGAAGTGATATATGGAAAAGTGAACTATCTCAAGACGGCAAATGGCAAACACCCCAAAATCTAGGTGGCAAAGTAAATTCAATATTTGACGAGCGCTCGCCTTACATTCATGCGGACAACAAAACCTTGTACTTTGCATCTGCTGGCTGGCCAGGATTTGGTCAATTCGACCTATTCAAAACTCAAATAGATAGTTTAGGAGAGTGGACTCCTCCTACCAACTTAGGCGCTCCGATTAACAACAATTACGACCAGACCGCTATCCACATTATTATGAATGGATCCGTAGGTTATCTGTCTTCGGCCGACTCTACAGGACAACTTGATATTTACAGCGTAGACATCCCGCGCCACATACAACCGATACCTGTCGCCTACATACAGGGAACTGTCTACGATTCGGAAAACAGAAATGCTCTATCTGCTACGATCTCTGTAGCAAATACACACAATGGTGAAATAGTTTACCTTAACGAATCTGACTATACTGATGGGCAATTTATTGCAACACTGCCTATAGGTGCTAACTACGCGGTACATGTACACAAACCAGGTTACATGTTTGAGTCAAGACAATACGACATTTCGAACACTATCTTAAAAGATGAGGTATTTAAAGATGATATTTATCTTCGTCCGCTTAAAAAGGGTGGAATAATGCAGCTAAATAATATTTATTTTGACACAGACAGCTCTATCCCTTTACAAAGCTCCACCACCGAACTACAACTTATACTAACATTTCTCCAAACCAATCCCGACGTCATTATAGAAGTAGCGGGTCATACTGATAATACAGGCGATAAGATACACAACCAAAAGCTCTCCAAAAATCGTGCAATAGCAATTTCGACGTACCTTTTATCGAAGGGTATCCCCGCATCTAGAGTAGTCAGCACAGGTTATGGGGATACCAAACCAATCGGTGATAACGCTACTATAGCAGGAAAGCAACGTAATCGCCGTACTGAAATTATTATACGCTAGCTAGAAAAGCTGTACGACATATCCTGTACGTGCAGACTCATCGCACGCTAATGCTATCTGAAGGCTATTTACAGCATCTTCCATAGACTTTGTCAAATCAACATTATTCAAAATAGCATTCAAAAAGAAGCGTTGTTCACGATTACATAGTTCTTGGTGATCAGGTTCGTCCGTAAGATCGACCCATTCATCGGCTTTGACAAAATTATTGTCAGCATCCAGATCTGCGTAATGTACTCGGATAGATTCAGTTTTAGTATGTGCTTCGACAGAATCGGATTGACCGTCTTTCGAAGCTTCTTTTGCAACAATCGAGACCGAACCTTTAGGACCAATCACATCTTTAACAAAAAAAGCAGTTTGACTCATCATTGGTCCCCACCCAGCTTCATACCAACCGACACTACCGTCGTCAAACCGAATCTGAAGCTGTCCATAATTGTAATTATCAGCAGGGATATCTTCTGTCAGCCTAGCTCCAATAGCGTACACCGAGACAGGGGCAGCTGCTGTCATTTGACACATAACATCAATATAGTGCACCCCACAATCTACAATGGGACTTAAACTTTTCATCAGGTTTCGGTGTACGTCCCACATATATCCCTGACTTTGTTGATTCAGATTCATCCGAAACACCAATGGAGTCCCCATCTTCTTCCCTTCCTCCACAAATCTCAACCAGGACGGATGATGTCTTAAAATATAACCAACAACGAGTTTTTTATTCGATCGAACAGCTGCTTCCACAACACGTTTTGCGCCCAAAACAGTATCTGCCAGAGGTTTCTCGATAAAAACATGAGCCCCATGCTCAAACGCTAAAAGAGCGTATTCTTCATGGGTATCAGGATAAGTTGAGATACAAACGGCATCTGCCTGAGTCACTGAAAGAGCTGTCTTGTAATCATCAAAACAGCGATAGTCGGCACCAAGCATAACATTGAGAGCATCTTTGCTACTTCCTCTCGACACAAGACCTACAATTTCAAATTCATCCATCTCATGGTAAGCCTTTGCATGTGAAGCTCCCATATTACCACAACCAACAACTAATATTTTGATACGCTCTACCATCCTTTAAACGAAAGATTTAAAACCAGGTTGTGCAATAGGTGTAACATCGGGAGACATAGACCAATTGTATCCATCCGAATGCGGACCTAATTCTTCTTTAGAATCCATAATCTGTTCGTAAGAAATACGTCTCCCTGTGTAAGCTGCTATTTTGCCCCAAATAGCTAGAAGCGTTGAATTGACCATAAAGTCGCCATCATTGACCGTCCCGCCACTTGATATCGCAGCCATCAGCTCGTCGTGCTGTGTTTGATACATATTATTAATATTCCCGGTATATTCAAAAGACTTGTTGCCGTGAATATTATAATTTTTCATAATATTAACATCAACAAAGCCTTGAGTACCGTTTACTTCCACAGAATTACGAGACTCAGTTCCGTTCTGCTGCCTCGAAAAATGCATACCTTTTACTCCTTCACCATAGTCATATTCGACAGCAAAATGATCAAATGTATTACCGACGGCTTCCCAAGGACGACTCTGCCTTCCACCAGTTGCACTCACCGCCTTGGGAAGTTTATTTCCCATAATCCAGTTCATATAATCCACACTGTGTATAGACTGTTCAACAATTAAATCAGATGCATATCGTTGAAAATAATACCAATTCCGTAATTGATATTCAAAGTCAGTCCAGGTGTTCTTTCGCTCCTTTAATGTCAACTCTCCGCCATACCGAAATGTAGTCACCGATTTAATATCACCTACAGCACCAGCCTGCACTCGTCTCATGATCTCTCGATTAGGTTCTGAATATCTAAAACAAAACCCAGAAACTAAGTTCAACTTCTTCTCTTTTGATATACGCACACTCTCCATAACCCGCTTTAATCCAGGAATATCAACTGCTACTGGTTTTTCGCAAAAAACATGTTTACCAGCTGATACTGCATATTCTAAGTGGTCGGGTCTAAAATTAGGAGGACTGCACAATAGCACAACATCTACTCCCGAGTCAATCAGAGCTCTGTAGCCTTCAAAACCGACAAATTGCCTTTCTTTGGGCACATCAACGCGTTTGGCATCTTTCTTATTTAATATAAGGAGTGTTTGATCTATTTGGTCTTGAAAAGTATCCGCCAATGCCGTCACTACGACATTAGGGTCTGCAACCAATGACTGTACTATAGCACCTGTCCCTCGACCACCACATCCGACCAGTCCTACCTTAATCGTATTAGATATCCCAAATGGATTAGCCAATGAAATAAAAGGAATACTCCCCAGTACCATACCACTACTTTTTAAAAAATGACGTCTAGACAAATTCATAGTTTTTATTTAAACAGGAAATTAAAGTTATAATAATATATATGGATTACCAACGTAAACACATAATAGTAAAGAATTCGTTACTGTTTTTATCAAAAATATTACATAAATTCACAAAAATTTCAAAAACCCTTTAGCTGGTCGTCTAACTAGCCCCCTAAATTGGGGAATTCGAATAACACAATATTTGTATAAAATATAGTTGCCTACCTGAAGAGTTGGCTTGCCTGAATAACAAAAATAAAAACACTTAAAGAATGAACAACCAAACAGTCATTACAGAACCATTCATCACAGACACTGCCGTCATTCTCGGAATATTAATGGCTATTCTTGGACTAATATTCTACACTTCGTCCTTGTCCAACAAATATGTCAGAGGTTTTTATAATGTTATCCCGCCATTGCTGTTATGTTATTTTATACCCGGGATACTTAATTCTTTACATGTCTTCGACGGAGCAAACTCTCCATTAACAACAGTCGGCAGTAGGTACTTGCTCCCAGCCTGTCTTATTTTATTTGTCATCAGTCTGGATCTGAAAGAAATGTGGGCCTTACGAAAACGTGCTGGACTAATGTTCATTACAGGAACCTTAGGTATAGTTTTAGGTGGTCCGCTAGCCGTATGGATCGTATCACTAGTGGCGCCTCAGGTCGTTGGAGGAATAGGTCCTGACGAAGTGTGGCGAGGACTAGGGGCATTAGCAGGATCTTGGATAGGGGGAAGTGCAAATCAAGTAGCTTTAAAAGAAATCTTACAACCTTCGCCCAAGTTGTTTTCTTCAATAATTGCTGTAGATGCATTTGTGGCCTATTTGTGGATGGCTTTTTTATTATATGGTGCAAGTAAAGCCAAAAAATTTGATAAGTTTTTCAAAGCTGATTCCGCTGATGTAGAACAATTAATGAAAAAAATGGAAATAAAGGCTCAAGCTAATGCGCGCACTCCGCAGACAAAAGATTTTATTATCATGTTGGCTCTAGCTTTCGGCGGGACAGGACTTGCTACGTATCTTGCTGACCCCGTGGCTGCTTTTGTATCTACAAATTACCCGCAATTGGAACAGTTTTCTTTAACCAGTGTTTTTTTCTGGATTATATTATTTGCCACGGTGATTGGGATCATCCTTTCATTTACTCCAGCCAAAAATTTAGAGCATGCAGGAGCTTCAAAAATCGGTTCTGTTTTATTGTATATGCTTATCATCACCATAGGTATGCAAATGGATATTTCAGCTATAGCTGGCAATCTAGGCTTGTTTGTTGTAGGTATAATCTGGATGAGTATCCATGCGCTGTTCCTATTAATTGTGGGCAAGATTTTTAAAGTCCCTTTCTTTTACTTTGCAGTTGGAAGCATGGCCAATGTTGGCGGAGTAGCCTCTGCATCAGTAACTTCCGCAGCTTTTCACCCATCGTTAATTTCAGTTGGGGTTATACTAGCTGTATTTGGCTATGCCATTGGTACATATGCTGGTTGGCTTACAGCTATACTTATGCAAATTGCTTCCCCTATCTAGCGTTTTTCCCATTTGTTAGTTATCTTGCAATTATCAAATACAAAACAACACAGAAGTAATTAATAAAAGCTCATCGTTATGCAGAATAAAACCTTTTACGAAGGTCAAGTCTTATGGTCTCAAATAGATGCAAATCGTCATCTTAGACATTCCGCTTACGCCGATTTCTGTGCGCAAGCGCGAAGTAATATGTTGAACAAAATGGGCCTATCTTTAGATGATTTTGCCAAGCAGAAAATCGGACCTATCCTTTTTCGGGAAGAGCTCATCTATTTTAGAGAAGTCAAATTGGATGAATTTATAAAGGTGGACGTACAACTCACTAAATTAAACAAAATCAACGGACGTTTTTCCTTTCAACACATCGTGTACAAAGAAAATCAGGTAAAAGCAGCCGAAGTAAACGTTGACGGCGCTTGGTTGAACCTGGTTGATAGAAAACTTACTGATATTCCTTCAGATTGGTATGAAATTTTAGAAAAAATTCCAAAATCAGAAAACTATGCTGAAATCAATGCATAGATCCTTAAATTTATTCTCTGTTCTCCTTATCCTTACAATCACAACTATACCCAAGGAGAATAATGCGCAACTGATGAAGGCCAAAGAGATATTCTCTAAAGCAGATTCGTTACGCGGTCAATTAACCCCTCTGCGAACCTGTTACGACATCTTATATTACCATCTAGATGTTCGTGTTGATATTGACAACAAATTTATTTCCGGTTCTAATCTATTCAAATTCCAAGCAATCAATCCGTTCAACCGCCTACAGTTCGATTTGTTCGACAACTTAAGTATTGACAAAATCAAATATCAAGGGAGAGACCTACCATTTGAAAGGTCTTATAATGCTGTATTTATAGATTTCCCCAAAACTATTGAACAAGGAAAAATAGATTCTTTTACAGTGTATTATTCCGGACATCCGTTACAGGCTACTCGTGCCCCTTGGGATGGTGGATTTGATTGGAAAACAGACAATAATGGTCTCCCTTTTATAGCCACTGCTTGTCAAGGATTGGGAGCAAGTGTATGGTGGCCCAATAAAGATCATCAGTCCGACGAAGTGGATAGTATGTTGATTTCTGTTTCGGTTCCAAAAAATTTAACCAACGTTTCCAACGGAAGACTCCTGCATACCGAAGATCTCAAAGACGGCTATCGCAAATTTCATTGGAAAGTAGAAAATCCTATAAACAACTATAACGTCGCTTTAAATATCGGTGACTACATCCATTTTAAAGAAACTTATAAAGGAGAAGATGGTAACTTGGATCTTGATTATTATGTCCTGCGAGAGAATAATAAAAAAAATAAAAGAGAACATCTACAAAAAAATGTGAGAGAAACCCTACAAGCATTTGAACATTGGTTTGGCCCTTATCCATTCTACAAAGATGGATATAAGCTCGTTGAAACAGCTCATTTAGGAATGGAGCACCAAAGTGCAATTGCTTACGGGAACAAATACCAAAACGGATATCTAGGCAGCGACGGATCTAACACAGGCTGGGGTAAAAAATGGGACTTCATCATTGTTCATGAATCGGGCCATGAATGGTTTGGCAACAATATTACAGCAAAAGACCTGGGCGACATGTGGATACACGAGAGCTTCACCAATTACTCCGAAGCATTATTCATTGACTACTTCTATGGTAAAAAAGCAAGTCAAGATTATGTTCATGGAAATCGTAAAGGCATTCTCAATGACAGACCTCTACAAGGGCCTTACCATGTAAACAAGGAGGGTTCTGGAGATATGTATCTGAAAGGAGGCGTAATACAGAATATGATACGTACAATAATTGACAACGACGAAAAATGGAGATCAATACTCAGAGGTCTTAATGAAAAATTCTACCATTCGGGAGTAGATTACGATGATATTGTTAATTTTGTAAGCACTGAATCCGGTTTCAATCTACGTCCCTTCTTTGCTCAATATGTTCAAACCACAGGTATACCTACATTGGAAATCCAAATCGGATCAGACGGAAACGTATTAGGGAGATGGATTAGTGATATCCCAGATTTCAACATGCCAGTACACATCGGATTAAAAGGCCAGAAAAAGGCCCGTATATTACTTAAGGATAGGTTTACAAAAATAGAGATACCTGGCTTACAAAAAGATAATATAGAAATAGATACATACAACTATTATATCGGCACTTTAATACAATAATCAGGGGATCTAAAACGTTTCTAACAGATAGTTTGTGACCGAAAATCATTGTAATTTTATTTGATTTTTTTGTAGAGTTCGGTTACTATAATAGATTTTTTTTCATTAGGTTTGCATTAAATTAAAAACAGAATTAGGACTTACTAAATGGGGTTATTCAATTGGTTCACGCAAGAAGTTGCGATTGACTTGGGTACAGCAAATACCTTAATAATACATAATGACAAAGTCGTAGTGGACGAGCCTTCGATCGTAGCTTTTGATCGGACGACGAATAAAGTGATTGCGATAGGCAGACAGGCTATGCAAATGGAAGGCAAAACCCATGACAACATAAAAACAGTTAGACCTCTAAGAGATGGTGTTATAGCGGACTTTACAGCTGCCGAGCATTTAATCCGAGGAATGGTTAAATTAGTTACCAACGGTAAATCATGGTTCTTCCCGTCACTACGCATGGTGGTATGTATCCCATCAGGCATTACAGAAGTGGAGAAACGTGCTGTTCGAGATTCAGCAGAGATTGCTGGAGCAAAAGAGGTATATCTCATCCACGAACCTATGGCGGCTGCAGTAGGTATTGGTATTGATGTAGAGGAACCTGTAGGAAATATGATTATTGATATTGGTGGCGGTACTACGGAGATCGCTGTTATCGCACTATCAGGAATTGTATGTGATCAATCTATTCGTGTTGGTGGAGACAACTTTGATTCTGACATTGTACAATACATTCGTCGTCAACATAATATTATGATTGGCGACAGAACAGCCGAAAAAATTAAAATCGAGGTTGGTGCAGCTCTCCCTGAACTTACAGATCCACCAGAAGATTTCGCAGTACAAGGTCGTGACTTAATGACCGGTATTCCAAAACAAATAACCGTTTCTTATACTGAAATAGCACATTGTTTAGATAAGTCTATTTCAAAAATTGAAGAGGCGATACTAAAGGCATTAGAAATCACTCCACCTGAATTATCTGCGGATATATATCAGACCGGAATATATTTAACCGGTGGTGGTGCATTACTGAGAGGTCTAGACAAAAGACTACAAGCCAAAACAAAATTACCTATACACGTTGCTGAAGATCCGTTACGCGCTGTTGTAAGAGGAACAGGAATAGCGCTCAAGAATATTGGACGATTCAAGTTTTTGATGCAGTAAGGTTAATAAATAAGGTAAAATATAATTACTTCTGCGCGATATAGAAAAGTTAAGCTTCTTCTATATCGCGTATTTTTTAGACAACGAAATAAATCTCTACGGAAAAACATGAAAAACCTATGGCTTTTTTTGGTAAGATATAACGCCTTTTTTTGGTTTGTACTTTTTTTCACTTTTTCCATTTTCCTCGTCGTCCAAAATAACAATTACCAACGTTCTTCGTTTGTAAATTCCTCGAATGTGATTATTGGATCTTTTTATGAAAATGTAAATTCATGGAAAGAATACCTCTCGTTACGTACCACAAATGAACAGCTCGCAGAAGAAAACGCACTCCTACGTCAACAATTACAAAATATAATGTCTTCCGATAGTACAACAGAAGCCATACACTTTATTGATAGTATAGATGAATCGCGTTATGACTTTCTTGTCGCATCAGTTGTAAACAATAGTGTCAACCAAAAAAGTAATTATCTAACTATTGATAAAGGTACTATAGACGGTATAGAAAAAGACATGGGAGTAATTACCTCGAATGGAGTTGTCGGTACAGTTTTGAATGTATCAGCGCATTTTAGCACCGTAAAATCACTGTTGCACCCAGACAGTAAAATATCTGTCACATTGGACAGCAGCAGTACAGCATTCGGTTCCTTAGTTTGGGGCAATAACAAGGACCCTCGCTATGCTATGGTACGAGATATTCCCAATCATGTAAAGGTCTATGTAGGGCAACCTGTTTTTACATCAGGATATTCCACAAAGTTTCCTAAAGGGATAAAGATTGGGCATATCGTCCAGACTGACTTAACATCAGGTGAGAGCTTCAAAGACATAAGAGTTCTATTGACAACAAACTTCGTTAATCTAAATCATGTCTATATCGTAAAAGATAAAATGGCAATAGAGAAAATGGAATTGGAAAGACAAAATAAAGATAATGGCTAGAGTAATCATTTTCAATATCATCCGCTTCTTGATACTAATTGTATTACAAGTAGCCGTATTCAAAAATATTGGATATTACAATGTAGCAGCATTATTTCCTTACATTCTAATCATACTATTATTACCTACAGGCATATCCAATTTCTTTCTTTTTCTATTAGCTTTTTTAACAGGTCTTACCGTAGATGCATTTTATGACAGCATGGGAGTACATGCCGCTGCATGTATCGCATTGGCTTGGTTTCGTATCTTTTTTCACAAAATCACGTTGGAAATCGATGAGCAGGGTTCTTTCCAAACTCCAAGTTGGGGCAATATGGGATTTAAGTGGTTTTCAACTTATTTATTATTAGGTACGCTTATACATCACCTTACCTTGTTTCTAATTGAAGTTTTCTCTTTTCAAAATATACTATACACATTAGCGAGTATACTTTTCAGCAGCTTATTCACTGTAGTAGTCATTCTTATCATCAGTTTGATTACCTACAATCGTAAATCGAGATTGATTAACTAAAGTGACATGAACAATAGTTTCTTCGAACGAAAGTACATTATACAAGGAATATTTATTGCAATAGCCTTGATCATTGTAGCACGACTCTTCTATCTTCAGATTATAGATGACTCTTATCTATTGTCTGCCAACAATAATGTCCTTCGAAAAACTGTAGTATACCCCGCGAGAGGAGTCATTTTGGATAGAAATGGAAAAGTACTTGTTCAAAACGAACCAGTCTATGACCTACTAGTCATACCTCGTGAGGTAAAAGACATAGATACATTATTGTTGTGTCGATTACTTGAAATTGACAAAGCAGGTTTTATCTCCCGGATGAATAAAGCCCGTTCGTTTTCCCCCTTCCGCGCTTCAACATTTGAGGGAATGATGAGCGCAGAAACCTTTGCCGTACTTCAGGAACATTTAGATAAATTCAGGGGTTTTCAAACACAACCCCGTACTGTACGTCAATATCCTGATAGTATTGCTGCGCAATTTTTGGGTTATATTCAAGAAGTAAATGAAAAGGACATTGAGCGTTCAAAAAACTTTTACAAACGCGGGGACTATATTGGTGCCTCAGGAGTCGAGCGCTCCTATGAAGAGCTTTTAAGGGGCCAACGCGGTATAAGAAACCAAATGGTCGACAAACACGGTAGAGCTCAAGGCTCATTTAGAGACGGAAAATTCGACACCTTAGCCGTATCTGGAGACGGTCTAATATCTTCTCTGGATAAAGACTTACAGCTATTAGCTGAAAAGTTGATGAAAAACAAACTCGGTTCTGTTGTGGCTATCGAACCTTCAACTGGGGAGATACTAACATATGTGAGCAGCCCAAGTTACAATCCTAATTTAATGGTTGGAAGACAACGAGGAAATAACTACATGAAACTGTTATATGATCCTCATAAACCAATGTTTAATCGACCTATCCAAGCCTCTTATCCTCCAGGATCTGTTTTCAAGGTTGTCGCTGCACTCACAGGTTTACAGGCTGGTGTTATTACACCCCATACTATATTTAATTGCCCGGGAGGCTATCGATATGGAGCAGGCAGAATCATGCGTTGTACCCATGTAGATGGCCCTACAGACTTAGTCAAATCTATACAACGTTCATGCAATACATACTATGGTTATGTTTACGCGAGGATGATTGATTCTAGAGGTATGTCGGGTCCCAAAGCATATGAACTATGGCGTGAAGGTCTTAATAAATTTGGTCTAGGCCATCCGCTAGGTATTGATTTGCCTGGAGAAAAAGGAGGTAACGTTTATCCGGCCAGTTATTACACCAAACGTTTTGGCAGTGAAAAATGGGGATCCAGCTATAGTATATCTCAATCAATCGGTCAGGGAGAACTTGGTATCACACCACTCCAAATGGCAAATATTATGGCAATTGTTGCTAACCGTGGTTTTTACTATCGTCCACATCTTATTAAAGGGATTGGAGAGAAAAAAATTATTAAAGAAGAATTTACCGAGAAAATATGGGCTGGTGTAGATGTTCAGCACTATGAACCTGTTATAGAAGGAATGAGTCGTGCTGTCAATGCTGGCGGTACAGGAGCCTCTGTACGCATCAACGGAATAGAGATGTGCGGAAAAACAGGGACCGTACAAAATCCTCACGGTGAAAATCATGCTGTATTCTTTGCGTTTGCACCCCGCGTTAATCCTAAAATAGCAATAGCAGTTTTTGTAGAAAACGCTGGTTACGGTGGTACCTGGGCTGGACCTATAGCTAGTATGCTCGTAGAAAAACATCTCAGGGATACCATCACCTTGCCCAAATACTTGCAAGACCGTATTTTGAACGCTAATTTATTGCCCAAAGTAAAAACTAAGACCGACGAGGTGAAGAGCGTTCCATCATCGGCCAAAAAGGACACTTTAAAAACTACAAAAAAGGCAGGCCCAATCCAACAAAAGCCTACTCTATTAGTTCATCACAGCCAAGTAAAAGGAAGATATGAATAGCACAAAAAACAGCTTTTTAGGTCGAATAGATTGGATTACTATTGTATTGTGGCTCGCCCTGTGCTTAATAGGTTTGTTCAACATCTACGCTGCTGCTTATAACCCTCAACACCCAGAGATATTCAATTTATCTACAAATTATGGTAAACAAACATTATATATATTTACAGCTCTGATCATCGGTTTTAGCATACTTATCATTGATCAACGTTTTTTTATATCGATCACGCCTATTGTGTATGCCCTCGTCATGTTGCTTCTAATAGTGGTGTTATTTGTCGGAAAAAATGTAAATGGTAATCAATCATGGATTGATCTTGGCTTCTTTCGATTACAACCGTCTGAGTTTGGAAAACTAGCCACTTGTCTATTACTCTCCTACTATCTTAATACACAAGCTAACAAAACCCCCAATCTGACCTCGCTTGCTGTCGCTGCCAGTATAGTATTATTACCTGTTATTTTAATAAAATTACAACCGGATACTGGTTCCGCTCTCGTTTTTTTCTCTTTGATTTTTGTCTTCTATAGAGAAGGATATGTTAACACAAAGTTACTATTGCTAGGCGGCTTAGCGATTGTACTTTTTGTATTTGCATTGATACTTGAAAACGAATGGATATTGATCGGAATTATCTTTGCAATTTGCACAATCTTAGCATATTTTTACAGATCAAAGCAAAAACATATACTTAATATCGCTCTACTATGCTTAGCTTCATCTGTTTATGTATTGAGTGTTGATTTTGTTTGGGAGAATATTTTGGAACAACACCAACGAAACAGAATCGAGATTTTGCTTGGTAAAGTTCATGATCCCTTAGATCAAGGCTACAATCTAAATCAATCACAAATAGCAATCGGATCAGGACAACTTTTTGGTAAAGGATATCTTCAAGGTACGCAAACCAAATATAACTTCGTACCTGAACAAAGCACTGACTTCATTTTTTGTACTATAGGTGAAGAATGGGGGTTTGTAGGCTCTGTTACTGTAGTAGCTCTTTACATATTTTTATTGTTTCGAATTATACATATTGCAGAAAGGCAGCGAACCGCCTTCGCTCGCATTTACTCCTACTGCGTTGCATCGATTTTATTCTTCCATTTCTTCATCAATCTAAGTATGACCATTGGATTAGTTCCTATCATCGGAATCCCCTTGCCATTTGTTAGTTACGGAGGATCCTCACTGTGGAGTTTTACAATTTTACTTTTTATAATGTTAAAATTTGATTCTACTCGTAAAGGTTTATCTCCCAATTAATAATATCAAATCCGATTTAATACATATTGTATAGCTCTATCAATTACTTCTGCAGGGTTGGGACAAAATTCTTCGTCAAGTCGTGATGCTAATATTGCATTGATGGAAAGTGCATGATGACCAAACATGTTCGAAAGCGCGTAAATTCCAGCCGTTTCCATCTCTAGATTAGTGATATACCGACCATCATCCGTTACGAAAGAGCTTGCCTTATGTATCAAATCCGGATACATATTATGTGATCTTACACTCCTCCCTTGCGGCCCATAAAATCCCGGAGCTGTCATCGTAATACCTAGTGCAAGTTCTGAGGCGAATTGATCTAATAATTTAGAACTCGCAGCGCCTATGTAAGGACGAAATGACAGATTTGCAAAGTGAACCCCCACCTTATCTGATAGGATTTCTTCCGTGGGGCTGTATGCTTTAACGTAAAACTGCATTAAATTATCGAAGCCAATAGCAAACTCGCTGGCCAAGATAGTACCTATCGGAATATTTCCCTGTATGGAACCAGAGGTTCCAATACGTATAATATCTACACTTTTCAGTTTATCCTTAAGTGTCTTCGTTGAGAAATCTACATTAACCAAAGCATCTATTTCGTTGATTACTATATCAATATTATCCGTACCGATACCGGTTGATATCACCGACAAACGTTGCCCTCGTAACAGCCCTGTATGTGTCACAAATTCTCGCTTTCCTTTCTTTATCTCTATTTTATCGAAATATTTTGAGACCAAAGGTACTCGGTCGGGATCACCAACAAATATTATCGTATCAGCCAAATCATCCGGAAGAATATTGAGATGGTATATACTTCCGTCCGCATTCAAAATCAGTTCAGTATCTGCTATCATAAAGTGTACAAATATTTAGCTCTGGTCTTCTCAATTTTATCCAATTTTGACAACACCGTGTTTACAAGATTTTTTCTAATTTCTACAGTAATAACACATTTGTTATCAAATTGTTGGTTCAAAACACCAATTTCTTCCTCCTTTAATAAACGCATCACATCATTCATTTGCAAATATTCAAAAGACAGATCATAAACATCATTGACCGTCTTTTCAACGATCTCAACCTCTGCTAATGCTTCCTGAGTCGCCATCTTATATGCATTTATCAAGCCGGGGACACCAAGCAATGTTCCTCCAAAATAACGTACTACCACGACCAAAATATTAGTCAGATCCTTAGATAGTAATACATTTAAAATAGGTCTACCGGCAGTGCCAGAAGGTTCTCCATCATCATTAAGACGAAAAACACTACGGTCTGTGCCTAGACGATATGCCCAACAGTGATGCCTTGCTTTTGGATGGAGTGATTTCAGCGTTGCAATAATCTCCTTTAGGTCCTTCTCTTTTTTAAATGGATAAGCATAGGCAATGAACTTACTACCTTTATCTCTAAAAATGCCCTCAGAGGGGCGCTCGATCGTTAAGTATGTATCTTCAAATAAACTCACAGGTACGTAATTAATAATATGGAGACAATAGCCAAAACGAGGCCTATCTTATTCAAAAAACTAAGTTTCTCCCTAAACATCCACACTCCAACTATAGAACCTAACACAATAACTCCTACATTCATAGTCGTAAATACAATGGATGGATTTTCTGGAATAGCGCGATGGGCTTTCATATAAAAAAAAATATTAGCAAAATTGAATACCCCTAGAACACTCCCCCATACAATACTTCTTAAATCCGCTTTCTCTCTCCATAACCATAACCGGGACGTCAATATAACAAAAGCGATGCACATTGCCCCGACAAACACAAAAAACATAGAGTCAATATAAGCTAACTCTTTATGTTGTGCCACCTGTTTAAACAAAACATCGATAATTCCCATTCCAACGAAAACAATCGACGGATATAGTATACTACTTGATTTTTGGTCAGCACCACCTTTATTCCAGCTCACAGAACAAATTACAGCAACCAAACCGATCACCAAGCCTATTAGCTTTCCTATGTTAGCCTGTTCATTAAAAAACAAAAAAGAAGCAAACAAAGGTATAAACAATGACATACGCTGTGCAATATCAGTCTTCACAATACCACTATACTTAATAGCCAAAGCTATAAAAATAAAAAGGGTGGGCAATAATACCGTCAATGGGACGTACAATTGATACGGCAATTTCTGCCAAGGAATATCGGTCAAAGACGGTTTCAAAAGAAAATATGTCAATACAACTGTAGTTGGATAATTCCATAATACAAGTTGCTGTACATTCAACGACTTTCCACGTGCTAATTTTAGTATCACAGCTACGCTAACACTACAAAAAACACTTAAAATAACATACAACATATTCGATACGACTAATAGACTACAATACTACTAAAAAGCGAGGAATTATAGCTTGACAGCGCAGTATAATATTAATCCAATTTTATTTGGGGCTAAAAAACAAGATAAAATACACCAAAAAAAACAATAAAAAAAATGATAAAATTAAAACAAAAAACAAACACGTTTATAACTAAAAAAGCGATTAAAAAACAACAAAAAAAACGTACCAAAATCACCAGATAGATAAACAAACTCATTTAAAAAACAAATAAACAATGATTTAAGCATTTTCAACCATCGTCATAAAGAACAAAAAAAAGACATTATTATACACAAAAAACACACTAAAAAAGAAGGTATTTTTAGTGTTTAAAAAAATTAAAAATTAAAAAAATTTGGATATAAATTTTCTATCACATACCTTTGGACTATCAAAACAGAGACAATGCATACAGCAACTACATACAACTATTTTTACTTCTTTTATTTTAGCGATAAGAGCCGGGGCTAGTATGTATAGAGTTCATAACATGAATAAAATATAAAAAGGTCCCGGATTGAATCCGGGACCTTTTTTATTTAAGTATTAAATATGAAAACAAAAATTGCAATTCAGGGCGTAAAAGCTTCTTTTCATGAAGAGGCTGCATTTAAATACTTCGGACAGGATATCGAAACGTTAGAATGTAGCTCATTCAAACAAACTTGTGAAATGCTCAAGCAAGGAAAAGCCGACAATGTAGTTATGGCTATTGAGAACTCTATTGCTGGAAGTATTTTACCTAATTACAATTTATTAAGAGATTATAGGTTCCACATTGTAGGCGAGGTACATCTTAATATACAGCAAAACCTACTAGCACTTCCTGGCGTGAAACTGAGTGACTTACAATACGTAGAATCCCATCCTATCGCAATTAGGCAATGTGACGAATTTCTTTCTGACCATCCAGACTGGATTATCAAAGAGGGATTGGACACCGCTGGTTGTGCAAAAAAAATAAAAGAAGAACAGCTCACCAACACCGCTGCGATCGCAGGCGAATTTGCAGCAAAAATATACGGCCTTAATATTCTTGAAAAGCGCATAGAGACAAACAAGAAAAACGCAACACGCTTCTTGATTTTGAGTAACGAGGTAGTCGAACAAAAAGGTGCTAACAAAGCCTCTCTCTCTTTCCAAACAGGTAATGCAGTAGGTGCATTGGCATCAGTATTACAATGTTTTGCCGAACAAAATGTGAATCTAAGCAAGATACAATCGATGCCTGTCGTTGGCCGTCGCAATGAATACGATTTTTATGTCGACGTCGAATGGAAAAAGCAGGCTGATTACGATGCAGCTATCCGCAAGGTACTTAAGCACACTGTCAATTTCAGTATTATGGGTGAGTATATCAAAAACGAAAAAATATAACAAGAACAACACAGTAAACAATAAAATTAAAAAATTGAAAATAAAATGAAACATTCATTAGACATCCTTCCTTTACAATCTTGGATCAACATCGGGGACAAACCCTTAATAATAGCTGGACCATGCAGTGCCGAAACTGAAGAACAACTTGTTTCTACGGCTCACCTTTTAGCAAATACAGGAAAGGTAAATATCCTTCGTGCAGGTATCTGGAAACCCCGCACCCGTCCAGGGGAATTCGAGGGAATTGGTAGTATCGGTTTACAATGGTTAAAAAGAGCAAAAGAAGAAACTGGCTTACTTACAGCAACAGAGGTTGCTACGGCAAAACACGTTGAAGAAGCATTGGCAGCAGGGGTTGATGTGCTATGGGTAGGTGCGCGTTCAACTGCAAATCCATTCACAGTTCAAGAGATTGCGGACGCATTAAAGGGGGTAGACATTCCTGTTTTAGTTAAAAATCCAGTCAACCCTGATCTTTCCTTATGGATTGGTGCATTAGAGCGTATCAATGGTGCTGGTATTAAAAAACTAGGAGCTATCCATAGAGGTTTTTCATCATTCGAAAAGACAGCATTCCGTAATGAACCGATGTGGGATATTGCAATTCAGTTGAAAACAATTGCTCCTGAATTACCTATTATAAATGACCCAAGTCATATCTGTGGCAATAGAGAATTAATCCCATACATTACTCAAAAAGCAATGGATATGGATATGCAGGGACTTATCATCGAGTCACATATCGATCCTTCTGTGGCCTGGACCGATGCCAAACAACAAGTAACACCATCGGCACTTTCAGATTTATTGGACAATCTTTCAATTCGCCATGCTGCATCTAACAATCCTGCATTTGACGATAAACTAGCCGAGTTACGTCAGCAAATAGACAAATTGGACGATCAGATAATCAAACAAATTGGTGATCGTATGAAGATAGCTGAAAAGATAGGTGAATACAAACGCGACAATCACGTTACGATCTTACAAGTTTCACGTTGGGATGAAATCGTCCAAAAACGAGTACAGTTAGCAAAAGCTTTGAACCTTAGCGAAGATTTCACCGTCAAATACTTAGAACTATTGCACAATGAATCTATTCGTAAGCAGAATGAGATCATGAACACAAAAGTAAATGCGGAGGCATAATGGAGCAAGCAAGCATTAAGCTCTCGCATCCAACAAAGGAAATAAGTGGCGTGGTACAGCTCACCGGTTCAAAATCGGAGAGCAATCGCGCGCTTATTATCCAAGCCATTAGCCAAGGAAAAGTTACTATACAAAATCTTTCCAGTGCCGACGACACATTATTACTAACTAAGGCTTTAAAAACTGCGCATAAGGCCCAAAATAGCGTTAAAACTATAAATATTGGTCCAGCAGGTACGGCTATGCGATTTTTAACGTCTTATCTCAACCTACTCCAAAGCGAGTTTATATTGACAGGAACTTCAAGAATGCAACAACGCCCTATAGGTATTCTTGTTAGCGCATTGAATAGCATAGGGACAGACATTCAATACGATCAACATGAGGGCTATCCCCCATTACGAATCCGTGGTCCATTGATTCAAACCCAAGAATCTGTAAAGATAGAAGGAGATGTAAGTAGTCAATATATATCATCACTTCTTTTGATAGCCTCGGCGTTAGAAAAAGGGCTTACTCTAGAGATTGAAGGCGAGCTTACATCCTTACCTTATGTGACTATGACATTAAATATGCTGAGCGAAGTTGGTATCAAACATCTGTGGGTTGAGAACAGTATTCAGATACGAGCACAGCAAGCACAAGAAAGTATCTTATATATCGAACCCGACTGGAGTGCAGCTTCATATTGGTATGCTATCATCGCTTTATCCAAAAATGGTTCAATTCGATTGCCAGGACTCAAAAAGAACAGTTTGCAAGGAGATATAGCCATAGCAGATATCATGACACATTTCGGAGTTAAGACCACATTTGAAGCCGATGGTATCTATCTTGAAAAAACAGACGCCGTATCTAACAAGACAATATTTGACTTCAAATCATGTCCAGACTTAGCTCAGACTGTCGTTGTTGTCGCTTCAGCACTAAAGCAAAACATTTCATTCACGGGATTAGAGACCCTAAGGATTAAGGAGACAGACCGTATCGCCGCCTTGCAACAAGAAATCTCCAAATATGGTGCCCGATTGGAGGAAGATGGGATTAACTACCACCTAGACACGCAAAAGGTAGCAGACCCTGGCACTATTACCATAAAAACCTACGAAGATCATCGCATGGCTATGGCATTTGCTCCTCTAGCATTGTTTTTTAAAAACATCATCATTGAAGAACCTCAAGTAGTCGAAAAGTCTTATCCTACATTTTGGGAAGACCTTCGAAATCAAGGATTCTTCATATCCTAAATAATTATCAGATATATCGTCTATATTTTTTCGCTAAAGTATAGACGATTTAATATATTTACCTCAATTAATTAAATTATGGCGGGAAATTCATTTGGAGATCTATTCAGAATAACTACTTTCGGCGAATCCCACGGCGCTGCGATAGGTGTTATATTGGACGGTTGTCCTTCAAACATAGTAATTGACGAAGCATTTATTCAGTCTGAGTTGGATAAGAGACGCCCTGGTCAATCTAAGATTACCACACAACGTAAAGAGAGTGATACTGCACAGATTCTATCTGGTATATTTGAAGGTAAATCTACAGGCACGCCAATAGCTATCGTTATACCAAACGAAGATCAGCGCTCCAAAGATTATTCTCATATCAGTGATAAGTTTCGTCCTTCGCATGCAGACTATACCTATCAGATGAAATATGGAATACGCGACTACCGAGGCGGAGGCCGTTCCTCAGCGAGAGAGACGGCAGCGCGCGTAGCAGCTGGTGCTATAGCTAAATTGTTCTTAAAACAGCAGGGCATAACCATATTCGCACACGTGTCAGGAGTCGGCTCGATCGAATCTCCAAATCTAGACAATTCAGACCTAAACAATCTACTAGAACTACGTGAGTCCAATATTGTCCGCTGCGCTGACCCAGCCACCGCCAACGAGATGATAGAGTATATTGATGGCATTCGTAAAGCAGGTGATACGGTTGGCGGACGTATATCGACGATTATCCATAATTTACCTGTAGGATTAGGCGAACCAGTATTTGACAAACTACACGCCGATTTAGCCAAAGCAATGATGGGTATTAATGCTGTACACGGTTTTGAATATGGATCTGGCTTTGACGGTTCTAGATTAAAAGGTTCTGAACACAACGATATATTTGTCAAAGAAGCTGATAAAACCATAACACGCACAAACTACTCAGGAGGCATACAGGGCGGGATATCCAATGGTATGGATGTCACTTTCAAAGTTGCATTCAAACCCGTTGCAACAATCATGCGTGACCAGCCTACATTAAATGAGGCAGGCGAAGAAACCGTGATATCAGGCAAAGGAAGGCATGACCCCTGCGTTGTGCCTCGAGCTGTTATTATCGTCGAAGCCATGGCCGCTCTTGTCATTGCTGATCACCTATTAAAATACAACGCATACTTAAATGTCACAAAGTAAGTCTACATATATATTAGCTTGCGATATCGGAGGTACACACATTACCTCCGCTATTGTCGCTTGTGGTACATGGTCAATTCTTTCCGAGACTATCACCCGTACAGAAGTTAATTCTTCCGAAAATGCTAAATCGATTTTTCAAAGCTGGACAAGTGCAATCAAAGAGTCTATCTCGCACTTCAATAAGCCTATAAATCAAATCGGTATCGCTATGCCTGGTCCTTTCGATTATGAAGAGGGTATTTCGTTAATGAAAGGACAAAACAAATATGACAGCCTTTACAAGCTTGATATTACTTCCGCTTTGCGTGAGGAATTGGAGTCTCCTTCACTCGAAATACGCTACATCAATGATGCTGCCGCGTTTTTACAGGGAGAAATTTTCGCTACTGGTCGCCATCAGGAAAACTGCATCTTAGGAATTACATTAGGTACTGGACTGGGGAGTGCCATTTGGCAACAAGGAGCTAAAGCTTACGATGCCAATTTATGGAATACTCCTTATAAGGATAGTATCTTTGAAGAATACCTAGTGACTCGCTGGTTCACCAAACGCTTTGAGGAACTATCCGGCCTACGAGAGCCTGGTTTCAAAGAAATCATACAGAAGCACAATCAAACAGATTTCTTTCAGTCTCTAATGATAGAATATCGTACCAACTTGCATCAATTTTTAACTTTCTTTTCCGGTAGACATCATTGCAATAATTATGTTATCGGCGGAAATATTGCCAAAGCTTGGGGGATCATCAATAAAGATAATTCATTTGTTGATTTCAATATCCGCATCGGAGAATACGAAGAGAAAGCAGCATTAATAGGGGCAGCTTCCCTATTTGAATAATGACATCTACTTTCCATAGCTAAGTTACTAAATAACAAAGCTATGGAAAGTAGATATTTTTAAAACAATGATGGAAATTGTTGGGGATTTACATCATTCATAATCTTATATACCGACTCTATGATATCATCCACGGATGGTTTTGTAAAGTAATCACCATCAGAACCATATGGAGGTCTATGAGCTTTCGCGCTTAAAGTTAAAGGTTTGCTTTCCAAATGGTAATATCCACCTTGTTCTTCTAGAATCTGCTGCAATATAAAAGCACTGGCACCACCAGGCACATCCTCATCCACCACAAGAAGACGATTAGTCTTTTTTAAAGAAGTTGCACAGATATGTTCTTTGTCAAATGGTTGAAGACACTGCGCATCAATGATCTCAATAGAAATTCCGATTTTATCCAATTCTAAAGCAGCTTCTTGCACTAATCTAAGGGTTGATCCATACGATACAACCGTCACGTCGGTACCAGACCGCAATAATTCAGCAATTCCTAAAGGTACCGTAAATTCACCTACATTATTTGGCATCTTCTCCTTCAGGCGATAACCATTAAGACATTCTATAACTAAAGCCGGATCATCCGATTTCAATAATGTATTATACATCCCCGCCGCCTGCGTCATATTCCGTGGCACACAGATATGAATTCCACGCAAAGCTCCTAATAAAACCGTCATGGGTGATCCTGAATGCCAAACCCCTTCTAGACGATGTCCTCGTGTACGTATAATAAGTGGTGCTTTCTGTTGACCTTTAGTACGATATCCCAAAGAGGCTAAATCGTCACTTAGCACAGGTATCGCGTACAATAAGTAATCTAAATACTGTATCTCTGCGATGGGACGCAGTCCACGCACAGCCAGACCTATCCCCTTCCCGATAATAGTAGATTCTCTAATTCCTGTATCAAAGACGCGCATTTCACCAAACTTCTCCTGCAAACCAGCGAATCCCTGATTCACATCCCCAATCTTACCAACATCCTCACCAAAAGCTAATATTCGTTCGTCTCTACTAAAATTAGCTTCAAAACAAGCATTCAGCACCTCTCGCCCATCTACGACAGTTGAATCTTGATCGTATTCAGCATCGACTACAGCAACGTTAAATGGACTTGTATCCGACTCCACATACAATGTACTATTATATCGATCTTCATTTAAGATCTGCTTATCTTGATACCACAACAACAATGCTTCCCTTTGTGGAGAGTCTTTAAAACGAAGCTCTCTCAACACCTGCCTTACCGTAGAATATATTTCCTTTAACGACGCCTCAGACGAACTAATCAAGGTCTTCAACGGCAATTCAACCACTTCGTCTTTAATCTCTGAAAGTAATGAAACCGCCTCCTCCAACTCAGCCTGAAGCATCTTTCTATAATCAGACCAAGCCCTACGCTGCTCCTCTCTTACAAATCCTTTTGCCTTTTCCTCTATTTCTATCAGTTCTTCATCCGTGGCTATCCCTGCATCTAATATCCATTGGCGCATTTTGACATTACAATCATAATCAACTTCCCAAACTAAACGTGCCTTCGTTTTATAACGTTCATGCGATCCTGACGAGGAGTGTCCCTGCGGCTGGGTTAATTCTGTAACATGTACAATACAGGGTCTATGCTCTTCACGAGCTATCTTGGCCGCCTTTTCATAGGTTTCACACAGCCCAGGATAATCCCAACCGTTTACTTTAAAAATCTCAAATCCCTCGCCATTTTCATCCCGCTGAAACCCTTTCAGTACTTCCGAAATATCCCCCTTAGTTGTCTGGATTGAATTTGGCACAGATATACCATAACCATCGTCCCAAATAGATATGACTGCTGGTATTTGATGCACGCCAGCAGCATTAATTACTTCCCAGAATACTCCTTCAGAAGTAGCAGCATTACCGATGTTACAGAATACAACTTCATTCCCATTATTCGAAAAGTACTTCAAATAAGAGAGATCTTTATTATTACGGTATAATTTTGATGCAAGCCCCAGCCCCATTGATCGTGCCATTTGCCCCCCTGTGGTCGAGATATCGGAAAAGGAGTTTTTTGTCAATGTTTGATCCTTCCAGTTCCCGTTCTCATCCAATAAATTCGTCGAAAAATGGGCAACCATCTGTCTGCCCCCGGACGAAGTGTCAGCCTCAAGATCTGGATGCGCATATAGTTGGGAGAAAAAATGATAAATGGTCGTTATACCTGATACAAAAGCAAATGTCTGATCCCTATAATAACCGGAGCGCCAATCTCCAATCTCAAAAACCTTCGCCAACGCAATTTGGGCGAGCTCCTTTCCATCTCCAAAAATACCAAATTTAGCTTTACCTGTCAGTACCTCCTTACGTCCCAATAGACTCACTACCCTACTCTGTACGGCAAATTCATAATCCGCCTTAATGATTTGACGAAAATCATCAAAACTTAATTTAGAAGTAGATAAATCTACGGAAACTTTTAAATCAGTATCTATCATTAATTTAATGTTCTGTTTTAGCAAAAGTAGCAAATTTAGTTCTTACAATATAAGTATTAGTAATATTAATCACTTTCATTAGCTATTTAGATCTACATCTCCAATCTTAACTTCTGAGCCATTTTAAGTACTACAAAGACTTCCTTTTTAACCATAGCTCAGATTCCTCTCTACTCCCTCAAAATACCAGTTATAGAACCCGATATCTAAACCTATAATATTAAGTAAATTTTAAACAGGCTTTAGAATATACAGTATTATTATGTACTTTTAAACGCAACTTAACGTAATAATAACACATTAATGAATTTGAAAAATAGTGCAGACAATACCGAAATAGGCTTAGGGGACTTAGAAAAGACGGTAATAATAAATACTTTGATTCAAACTCCGATTGTTGAGCGCGATCAAAAATGGATAGCAACTTTTCTCGAGAATATTGCTGATGCCAACCTTAAACTAGGTAATCCTGAAGTAATTATCGCGAGCGATGGTTTCCCTTATGTTCAGCTAGAGACTGTTACATCAAATGAGCATTTTCATGCTTTTGTAATCAGCAAGCAACTTCCAACACTTTTATTACAGGGTTTCGGTATTGTAATCAACGCACAAAATGAACAGCCTGATTGGATATTTACTTATGGAGATATTGCCAATTTTGAGTTAAATGACAGCTTCTATAGTGATGACAGTATTTTCTCCAATCACAGAGAAAATGTAGTAATTGGCAACGACGAAAAAGTATTAATAGGTCAGCCTTCGGATGCTATACTACCAAAATACATCCGGAAACAACTCCGCGAATTTCTAAAACACGCAGGAATTAATATACCGAAAACAATGTTGATCGCCCGTAATTTCGAAGATGAATCACAGGTCAAACAAGATTTAGTTTTCAACTTTACACCGGCTCAGTTTGCCAATGAACAAGACTTCCAACAAATAGGGAGCACGGTAGCATGGTTTCTTCCTAGACACTACTCCTTTTTGTTCATTGACGAAATGTCTATAAAAAATGGATTTCAGGAAATTTAATCATGCTTAAAACCTACCATAAAATTTCACTTTTTGCTTTCGGACTTTTGACAGCCTCCTGCGCATCACAACGTCAGGTCGATAATGGGTGGCACTCTCTCTTCAATGGTAAAGACCTAAAAAACTGGACAGCGAAGATTTATCCTTACGAGAGTGGAAACAATTTCGCGAATACTTTTCGCGTGAGTAATGATGTTATCCAAGTGAATTATGACGGTTATGGCAAATCTTATGACAATAGGTTTGGGCATCTTTATTATGATGTACCATTTACCAATTATCATTTAAAATTAGAATACCGATTCTACGGTGATTTGTATCCAGGAGCTCCCTCTTATACCTTGCGTAACAGCGGTATTATGTTTCATTCACAAGATCCTAAAACAATGCCTGCCGAGCAAGACTGGCCTATTTCTGTTGAAATGCAGTTTCTCGGAGGCCTGAGCGATGGTAAGCCAAGACCTACCGGCAACATGTGCTCACCCGGCACGCATATATATTACCAAGATAAACTGTTGACAACTCATTGCATCGATTCAAAATCCAAGACCTATGATGGCGACCAATGGGTCAAAGCAGAGCTTATCGTATTAGGAGATTCCATCATTCACCACATCATTGAGGGAGACACTGTACTCTCCTATAGCAAACCTCATATTGGAGGGGCTGTTGTAAACAACTTTGACCCTCGAATGAAAATTGATGGGAAAGCCCTAAAAAGCGGATTCATTGCGCTTCAAAGTGAAGGACAACCTGTAGAATTCAGAAATATATTCATCAAAGATTTAACCCCCAAGAATAAAATAAAAGATAAGTAGTATGTACATGTTCAATGTAAGGGTGTATGGAATATTGATCGATGCACAGAATAGAGTATTAGTGAGTGACGAACGTACGCAAAGTGTATCTTTTACTAAATTTCCCGGAGGAGGCTTAGAATATGGTGAAGGATTGTTAGATGCTTTAAAGCGGGAGTTTATAGAAGAATGCAATCTAGAGATCGAAGTAGTCAAACATTTGTATACAACCGATTTTTATGAGAAATCAAGCTTCAATAGCAGTCAGATTTTATCTGTCTATTATTTGGTGAAGGCACTAGGTCCATTAACAATTCCTCTCCAGGAGCATCCTATGAATTTTAAGACGCTTAATACACAAGATAAAGAGGAAGTCTTTAGATTAATCGATTGCCACGAATTACATAGCGATCACCTTACTTTTAAAACGGATCAAGTAGCCTGGGAAAGTTACAAAAAAGCAGAATACCAATCTAACAGCTAGGTTTTATTCCTATTTTTTTATTTTCAAAAAAGCTTGATTATTCTAAAAATGATTTATATTTTTATAACACTGAAATCATGCCTACCAGTATATGGTGCTTGATTATCACAAATGAAGCCCCTTTCTGGGAGCGACATTTATAGTTAGTGTGATTTTAAGGCGATATCCCAAATATCGCCTTATTTTATATCCACTTATCTGTTTTAACTGAGGAAATAAGCTACTGCAGCAATCACAATCCCACAAACGACAATCAACCATTTAAGACTTCGTTCTCCCTCATCGCTTTTAAATCTATAATCTCTCTTATACTTATCCATAACAATATTGTCTTTATTTAAAGATGCAAAGAATATACTAAATCCACAAACTATTCATGATGATAGGGTTCTCCCTTCATAATCGAAAAAGCCCTATAAACCTGCTCCACAAAAAATAAGCGAACCATCTGATGCGAGAATGTCAACTTCGAAAGGGACATGCTCGCATTTGAGCGTTCTTTCACTTTAGGAGCAAACCCATACGGTCCGCCAATAAGAAAAACTACATGTTGTACACTCCCGACCATCTTTTGCTCCAAATATTCGGAGAATTCAATAGATCTAAATTCTTTTCCCTTTTCATCCAAAAGAACTACATAATCCGTATTGTTCAAATTTTTAAAGAATAGCTCCCCTTCCTTATCCATTTGTTGTGCCTCAGACATACTCTTCACATTCTTTACATCCGGCAGTATCCCTATCGTAAACGACACATAATGCTTCAGGCGCTTAAGATATTTATCAATTCCTTCCTGAATAAACTTATCATCCGTCTTTCCGATACATAGCAAACTAATCTTCATATTCAAAATTGCAAATAAAAAACAAAAATAAGAGACAGTAAAACGCAAAAAACCTTCATCTTTCGATGAAGGTTTTTCTGCGGAGAGCGAGGGATTCGAACCCCCGAACCTGTGACAGTTAACGGTTTTCAAGACCGCCGCATTCGACCACTCTGCCAGCTCTCCGCCACAAAAGTAGAAATTCTACCTTGATTTCCAAAATTTATTTCAAAAAAGCGCTCCTGAAGCGCAACAAACGCTGATTATTAGCTTTTTACAAATTGCAATTCCCCCTCAAACTTCACCTCTTCAGAGACCATTACCCCACCTGTCTCCAATGCTGCATTCCATGTCAGTCCAAAATCAGATCGATTAATAGCTCCTTTTACGGTATACCCAACTTTTTCATTTCCCCAAGGATCTTTCGCTATCCCACCAAATTCGGCTTTGACTACGATCGGTTTAGTAATTCCTTTCACAGTTAAGTCGCCATTAATCTTAAACTCGTCTTGTACATCTCCTACGACCGAAGTTGATACAAACGTAATAGTAGGAAATTCTGTTGCGTCAAAAAAATCACTGCTTTTCAAGTGTTGGTCTCTTTGCTCATTTTTAGTATCTAGAGAGGTCGTGTCTATTTTTACACTCACTGTTCCTTTCGAGATATCATCAGACTCACTATTAATGGATACTTCAAAATTTTTGAATTGTCCTTTTACTGTAGAGATCATCATGTGACGCACTTTAAATTCAATTTCACTGTGCGCCGTGTCCAAATTCCATGTTGCCATAATACTATTTTATATAACTTGTTAATGTAATAAACTAATTTTTCTTGTTTTTGTTCTTAACAATACAAAGGTAAATAGCTAAAAAAACTTTACTCTTAACCTACATTAAGATTTTAAGATAAATTATACAACTGTCATGCAAGCAGTTATTATATACGCTATAAAAAAAAGAACAAATATTTTGTATTTGACATCCAAAACGCTACTTTTGTTGCACTGAAAGACAGGCGCCCATAGCTCAGCTGGATAGAGCAACGGTTTTCTAAACCGTCGGTCTCAGGTTCGAATCCTGATGGGCGTACATAATACTCTAAACAAATGTTTAGAGTATTTTTTTTTATTGCATGATTATTCATTTATTATACTTACCTTGCGAGTGTTAAATTAAAATATAATGAACAAAGGCAAAATTAAATTTTTCAATGAAACTAAAGGGTTTGGTTTTATTACTCCAGAAGATGGAAGCGCAGATGTATTTGTACACGTATCTGCTCTAAAAAGCCAAGTATCCGAAGGTGACGTTGTAACTTTCGACACTGAAAGAACTCAAAGAGGTATCAATGCGGTTAACGTGCAATTAGCATAATATATTACAACAATACTTTCTTATAAAAAGGATAGACTGTTACAGTCTATCCTTTTTTTATTGTCTTTTCTTAGGGATATCAAATGATTAAAAAAGTCAATGGTATCAAAATTAATTTTTCCATTTTGTTGAGTATGGAAGTACCCTTATGTTATATGAGGCCAATATCTTTACAATATGCGACCAACTGTTCATTCTTACCTACTCCTAATATATCCTTCATTTGCCGAAGACTTTTTTCAATACTACTCAATCCCCAGGGCCTAATATTCCTTTGTTGGAGATAAACCGGTATATTCTTCTGTGCTACCCCCTCCGCCAACAGAGATATAATTGCAATATCCTGTCTACTAAACTCGTAACTATTTTTACCAAAATACTTTTGGCCGTTTTCAGGTGAAACATATTGCCTATTTTCATTTACTGCACACAAAGCCTCTAACAGATACTGCGCATCCCGTCTTGCCTTACGTACATATCCATTCACTACCCCTAATTTTAACAAGTTATCAATTTCGCTATTACGGCGGTCCGCCGTAAGGATAATTATTTTTAACTCCGGCTGGATAGCTTTGGCAGCTTCTATTAATATCAGACCGTGTCTGATTTCCTGATCCGTATTATCATCTTCAAATCCCAAGTCAGTAATCAACAGATCATACGGTTCTTTCTTCAAAGATGCCTTTTTAAGCCACGCCATAGCATGGTCACAATAGTAGACATATTTAGCCTCCTTGACCCCAAAATCATTTAATGATTTTTGTACAGATATATTAGCTAACTCATGATCTTCAGCAATCAATACTTTTTTTAACATAAAATATCAAATGGTTTAAATGACAGGAATCTGAATATCTATTCTCAATCCATCAGCTTCCTTACTTTCAAAGATAATCTTTCCTCCCATCCTCTGAATACGGGTTTCCGTATTCAGAATAACATTCCTGCCATTAATTTCTTTCCCTCCTTCTCCATTATCCTTATACGTTATGTTAAAACACTTTGCTTTCCGTACAAATCGGACCAAGACCGTCTCAGCTCTACTTTGTTTTCTCATATCGATCATGAGTTCCAGTAATACACGGTATATATCTTCTTTTACCATTGCTGACATTCCGTCCCAGATTGCCTCTTCATTACCAACAATAAATACTTTATGCTTGACACTCGAAAAAGATTTCAACAAGCTGCTAATAACCTGGTCGAACGATAAAAGATCGGATTCATTGCCTATCTCCGCTTCATAAGAAATATCCCTAGACCGATTGTACATATCTTCGATCTTATCTAATACATCCTCTTTATCTATTACCTCAACATATGTTATTTCCGACATCACACGATACAGACCATTAGCTACGACGTCATGTACCTTTCTCGATGTTCGCAACTCATTTATCTTTATGCGTTCGGCAGCTTCGCCCTTCATTCGTTCTTTACGTTGTTTTGATCTAACATATCCCCATACAACGAATAACAAAACAAATATTCCGCAGATTGAAGCCCAAACTCGCTGTAAATTGATCTTTTGTATCTTTTCAGAGAGACTATTTTTCAACTGGGCATTATCCACCTTGTTTTTCTCAGCTTCATAACGGACAGAAGCGAACTGATTTTTAGAAAGTGACCTTGCGCTATTTACACTATCCTGCAAAAGCTTATAACGGTCGATTAAACCTTTGGAAGAATCATTAGGTTCCAGTCGAATCAACATTGCAAAAGCATTGATAAGATCTTTCCAACTATTCAACTGGTTCGCTACATCAAATCGTCTTCGCGCATAGTAAATTGCAGAGTCTATATTCCGATCTTCATAGTATTCTGCAAGGTGGGTATAACTGGAGTTTTGTCCCCAAAGATTCTTAAGCTCTTCTCGAATATCCCTGCCCATCCAAAGATCAGGCAAAGGATTATAAGACTTGTCTACCCGCCACCTTGTCTTTGCATAATTGGTCAGCGTTCTAGCATACGAAATATCTTTAGTTCTTTTTTCGGCGATTAGCTTTTCATATATTTTCAATGCTTCATTAAACCGTCGTACATCAAATAATACTACAGCTTTATTATTTAAGACCTGTTCCTTATGATCCGTATCTGTTGCGAACCTAATGCTTTGATCATAAATACGCAAAGCTTCATCAAAATCATCCAACTGAGCCGTTGCGTTGCCAATATTATTATAGTTGATACTGATCAAGTGATGTTCGGTAGTATCTTTAACATTAAGGTATTTGAATGCTTGATAAGATAGTTCTTGGGCACCTAAATAATCACCAACATCCGAAAGTGTCATAGCCATTTGAATCAGGCATGATGCGACACCATTATCATCCTTAGCATCGAGGTACAAATCCTTAGCGCGGTCAAAGAAAACAAATGCACTATCCAACTCACCTTTATCCAGAAATCTTAATGCTTCTCGATATAAGGACTCATTGACAGGTTCCGTTTTTATCGACACAGATTCCCTATACTGACATGAAACCGCACTCAGTAATAACAGAAAAAAAACGGCACCAATTTTCAAAGCTATAATTTTGCGATTAAGATACTAAAAACGCAATCATTTATAACATTCGAAAATCACAAATAGTTGAATTAAAATTCCACAGACGCTAATCTGCAAAAGAGGGAGCTGGTACAGATACATTAGCTAGCTCATGATCTTCAGCAATCGATACTTTTTTATATATAAAAAAAATGGTTTAAATGACGGGAATCTGAATATTTATTCTCAATCCATCAACTTCTTTACTCTCAAAGATAATCTTTCCTCCCATCCCCTGAATACGGGTTTTCGTATTCAGAATACCATTCCTGCCATTAATTTCTTTCACACCTCCCCCATTATCCTTATACGTTATGTTAAAATACTGTGCTTTCCGTACAAATCGGACCAAGACCGTCTCAGCTCTACTTTGTTTTCTCATATCGATCATAAGTTACACTAATACAAGGTATATATCTTCTTTTACCATTACTGACATTCCGTCCCAGATTGCCTCCTCATTACCAACAATAAATACTTTATGCTTGACCCTCGAAAAAGATTTCAACAAGCTACTAATAACCTGGTCGAACTATAAAAAATCGGATTCATTGCCTATCTCCGCTTCATAAGAAATATCCCTAGACCGACTGTACATGTCTTCGATCTTATCTAATATATCCTCTTTATCTATTACGTCAACATATGTTATTTCCGACATCACACGATACAGACCATTAGCTACAACATCATGTACCTTTCTCGATGTTCGCAACTCATTTATCTTTATGCGTTCGGCAGCTTCTCCCTTCATTCGTTCTTTACGCTGTTTTGATCTAACATATCCCCATACAACGAATAACAAAATAAAGATTCCGCCGATTAAAGCCCAAACTCGCTGTAAATTGATCTTCTGTATCTTTTCAGAGAGACTATTTTTCAACTGTGCATTATCGACTTTGTTTTTCTCAGCTTCATAACGGACCGAGGCGAACTGATTTTTAGAAAGTGACCTTGCGCTATTTACACTATCTTGCAAAAGCTTATAACGGTCGATTAAACCTTTGGAAGAATCACTAGGTTCCAAACGAATCAACGTCGTGAGCGCATTTCGAAGATCTTCGGGCGTCTCTACATGTAGAGCTACAGCCATTCGCTTCCGCGCATAAAAAATTGCTGAATCCACATTCCGTCCTTCATAGTACGCTGTCATATGAGAATAAATAGAACTGTGTTCGCCCATATCTTGGCTAGCCTCTCTAATACTCTTGGCCTTCCAAAAATCAGGCAACGGATTATATGACTTGTCTACCCGCCACCTTGTGCTCGCATAATTAGTCAGCGCTCTAGCATACGAAACATTTTTAGTTCTCTTTTCTACTATTAGCTTTTCATATATCTTCAATGCTTCTTCAAACCGTCGTAAATCAAATAATACTATTGCTTTATTATTCAAAATATTTCTTTTCTGCTCTGGATTTGTAGCATAATTTAGCGCTTTATCGTAAAAGGGCAACGCTTCTTCAAAATGGCCTAACTGCCCAGTGGCATTAGCTATATTGTTGTAATTTGAACTAATCATATTTAATGACTAGTATCCGTATGATCTAGGTATTTCCAGGTTTGAAAGGACAGTTCCTCTGCACCAAAATAATCCCCCGTTTCCGTTAACGTTATAGCCATTTGAATCATACAAAATGCAGCCCATGTACTATCTTTTACTTCAAGATAAGCATCCTTTGCCTTATCAAAGAGAATAAAAGCACTGTCCGACTGCCCTTTATCCAGGAAGTCCATTGCTTTAATATAGACACTATCTTCTACTGAGTTCGTTGCGATCGAAGTTACATGTTTATTCTGACAGGAAATCAGAGTTAAAATTGGAAGAAAAGAAACGACACTTATTTTCAATTTTTTTTTTTGATCAAGATACTAAAAAGACACTATTTATACGATTCAGAATCGAATAACGTGATCTCGTTATCAACCACAGCACCTTTACCAATAAAAGGGAGACGAATCCCCCTTTTATTTCGTTATACCTCTACACAAATCTATTTCATAGTTAACAATACATTTTCAACGGTTTTACTGGGGGACGTGTCCCGCCCTTATCTCCGCCTGTACCACCTTCTTGGTCAACATAGCTGTACATTTTCAACGGTTTCACTGGGGGACGTGTCCCGCCCTTATCTCCGCCTGTACCACCTTCTTGGTCAACATAGCCGTACATTTTCAACGGTTTCACTGGGGGACGTGTCCCGCCCTTATCTCCGCCTGTACCACCTTCTTGGTCAACATAGCAGTACATTTTCAACGGTTTCACTGGGGGACGTGTCCCGCCCTTATCTCCGCCTGTACCACCTTCTTGGTCAATATTTGCCATACGAATCACTGGAGGAATGGGCCTTACAATACTTTTCACTTTCCCTATTTCACTTTCAGGATGCGACTGATAAACGGCCTGTGCAGTTGTATTAGGACAACTAGAAATCACACTATTATTCAAGGAGCTACCTGCTAGTAGCGCTAAGGTTAATACCCACATTTTAAAAAAATTAAAAGTCAAAAACTGGGTAGCTCCGATGCATCGCGCACCGGAATACTACATTGTTTTCAGAAGGCCTTCTGATTTTTTTGGGAAGTGGGAGTGTCCATTGCGGGAGCTATATGCTGCTTCCCAAACCGGCAAACAGTTCCTGCAATATCTTCTCGATAGTATCTTATCTTTTTTTAGATCACAACAATATCGTGGCGACCCCTAGACCAGATTCTGAGAGCAAACCTAGCATAGTTTAACCCCTGATTTAATGGTAATTCCAATCGTACCTTTTATTCCACCATTAATTCCAATAGTGCCGTCGAATTCAAAAAATTCCAAGGATACGGAACCATTTTAGCTTATATTATTCATTGATTTTTTACGGTTTCCCGTAATTTTAAACAGCCATACTCCATTAATTTTGGTTTATGTTTGAGCAATTTAAGAGCGAAGTAGTCGCATATTTTTTAGAACAAAAACGTGTAGGAGGATTACCTATTGAATTACAGAATCCGTCAACAGGTAAACTTCGTAAACTGATAAAACAGCGGTTATCAGAAGACCCCATTCCGGGGGATAACAAGACCGTTGGAAGATTTCTATCATGCTCAACGGATTATGATATAGTACTCCATCAGCTCAGTTTGATGGACCTTGACAAACTAAGGCCGTTAAAAAACTATGTATCGGGCATTACATCCAATCCGTCAGAAGACATCTACAAGCTACTAGCGATCTGTATTAACTTTCGTCCGAGACCTTATGACACCTGGCGAACACCAACACAACTTAAATCCGAAAAACAGGAATCTTCAATTGCAAATCAGTCAACATCCTTCGAGGTAGTCAAATCTTATCGTCAAAAAACAGGGAAGACTTCGGATGGACTCCATACATTAAACACATATCTTTCTATCGGAGCCGTAGCTATAGGAGCCATGTTTTTCCTATTTGAAAAATGGCAAAAAGAATAGTGGAAAACCTTTGGCTAAAAGGCAAAAAAAAAAAACGCGTTCCGAATTCATTCGGAACGCGTTATCATTATATAACGGATAATCAACCCCAGTGGTTATCAATGGTACTTATCCATCTATTGAGGTCATATCAATAACAAATCTATATTTCACATCACTATCCAACACGCGTTGATAAGCTTCATTTACATACTCGATGTCAATCATTTCCGTCTCAGGAAGAATATTATGTTGGGCACAAAAGTTAAGCATATCTTGCGTCTCTTGTATCCCTCCTATACTCGACGCTGTTAATATTTTATTTCCCCCCATGATAGAACGACCGTCAATCTCCATAGGAGAAGCAGGGATACCTACACAAATATGCACCCCTCGAGTTTTCAGCAAATTCAGATAAATATTATAATCGTGCGGCACAGACACCGTATCAATAATAAAATCAAAATAGCCTAAAAACCCTGTTATATCTTCAGGGTCATTCGTATTTAAGAAGTGCTGTGCCCCGAGCAGCGTAGCATCAGCTTTTTTACGAGGCGAATGACTAATCATAGTCACTTCAGCTCCCATAGCTACTGCGATTTTGACAGCCATATGCCCTAATCCGCCTAATCCCAATACACCTACACGATGGCCTTCTTTCACATTCCACCTTTTTAACGGCGAATATGTCGTGATTCCCGCGCAAAGTAGAGGAGCAACTTTCTTAATATCTAAAGATGGTGGTATATGCAGCACAAAATCAGCATCTACCACAATATTACTGCTATAACCTCCAAATGTAAAAGTATGATCATGCATAACATCTTTACTGTTATATGTCCATACCGTTTTCTTTTCCAAGCAGAACTGCTGCTGGTCCGACTTACAGTTTTCACACTGCCCACAAGATGCCACCATACAACCTACTCCAGCAAGATCACCTTTTTTGAATTTAGTCACAGCAGTCCCTACAGAACTTATACGTCCTACAATCTCATGGCCCGGGACAATCGGATACTGCGTACCTCCCCACTCATCGCGCACCTGATGGATATCCGAGTGACAGATCCCACTATACAAGATATCTATCAACACATCGTTGGCACCAAGCTCTCTTCTTTCGAACTCCCAATACTCCAGTTTCGAATTACTATCCTTAGCGGCATAACCTTTTGATTTTATCATCACTTTCTGATTAAAAATTAAACACCTTTTACGCTATGTTCGCTAGCGTCTTACCTACACAAACCTACACAAATTCGACCTTACACGCAATATGATTGCGTCGTAATATAAAAGCGAATTTTGTAGCTCTCCTCATCCATTTAGATTCTTTTATAGAGGAAATATAACTAATTACATAGTATGCCTAGCTTTTCATAACCCAAATTATTCAAACCATACGGTACAAAATAATACGAACAAAAAAAGCTAATAAAAAGGATTAAATCAGCACATGTAATAAATGCTTCTTAATCTACACTAGATTAATAGATTATTCGTACATTAGAATTATAAAATCGGATCCACCATGTCAAGATTAGAAACAAACAGTATACATATCGGCAAAGAATATAACCAAACCAGTGCCGTAGTGACTCCTATATTTCAAACCTCCACCTATCTAGCTAGTGACAATCTAGATGAATACGTTATAGCAGCAACCGAAACGAAACATCCCGAATTTTACCATCGTCATGGCAATCCTACCAACAGTCAGGTTGCCGCCATATTAGCTTCACTTGAGAAAACAGAAGATGCGCTAGTACTAGCTACCGGAATGGCCGCGATCAGCACCGCTATATTAGCCGTAGTCAAATCGGGTGACCATATTATTGCACAGCAATCCCATTATTCCGGTGCTTCCCTATTTCTAAAAGAGTTTCTAAAAGATTACGATGTAGATATCACACAGATAGACCAGACAGATAATATATCTTTTAGCGAGGCAATCCGCACCAATACACGACTAATCTATATTGAAACACCATCCAATCCAAATCTAGACATCACCGACCTTGCCTTCATCGGTCGACTAGGCCATGAAAAGGGTATTACGACCATGGTAGACAATACCTTTGCATCACCCATCAATCAAGTGCCTGCCGAATTTGGCATAGATGTCATCGTACATAGTGCAACCAAATATCTAGGCGGACATTCCGATTTGACGGCAGGTGCTGTATGTGGTACTAAGGATTATATTCATAAAGTCTGGCGACGATCGTTAGTATTGGGAGCCAGCCTTAGCCCATTTGACTCCTGGTTACTCCTTCGTGGACTAAAGACCTTAGCCCTGCGCGTACACCAGATCAATGAAAACGCACTACAGCTTGCCAAATGGCTGTCCCAAAACAACCACATAAAATCCGTCATCTACACCGGACTTCCCACCCATCCACAGCACGAACTCGCACGTAGACAAATGAAGGGCTTTACTGGCATGCTATGCATCGAAGTTGCAGGCTCTACCGAAGACGAACAATATAATCGCGCACAAAATATTCTCAAAAATCTAAAAGTGTTTGCAAATGCAGCAAGTCTTGGTGGCGTAGAATCTCTTATCGTACACCCAGCGAGCATGTGGGGTAGCCATCATTCCAATCAACAGAAAAAAACAGCGGGAATAAACCGTGGTATGCTCCGTATCTCTGTAGGAATAGAACATATAGATGATCTCATTGGCGACTTTAGACAGGCATTTGAAGCTTAAAGCAACCCTTTTTAAAATTTAATCTAGATAATTTGTTCCTTTTCGGGCTCACCTCGTGATGCTCAGACCATATTCGTCTTCCTATTGTAAAAAGAGCACACAATGATCATTCATAAAGCTTTTTTAGCAAATAACAGCTAGCAAGGCATTATCTTTGTAGATCAAATAGCGTAAGATCAATTATGCTCTTATGGAAAGAGAAATAAAAAATGAAGCAGATATTAGCACTTACTGCGCTCGCTATAGGCATATTTTTACTTAGCCAGATCGGCTTTTCGCAGAAAACATCAGATTTGAAATCGACAAAACAACATACTATGGACACGACAGATACTACAAACCCACACAATCGGATCATATATTTTGCAGGCGGCTGTTTTTGGGGTACTGAGCATTTTTTTAAACAGGTACGGGGCGTTACATCAACTGAGGTGGGCTACGCCAATGGTGATACCGAAAACCCATCTTATACGGAGGTCTGCACTGGTAATACGGGGTTTGCTGAGACCGTAAAGGTAAACTATGACCCAGCAGTCATCGATCTCAAACTCTTAATCGATCTTTTCTTTAAAACCATCGACCCTACCACGCTCAACAAACAAGGAAATGATGTAGGTACACAGTACCGTACCGGAATATACTATACCAACACTGCAGATATACCTGTTATCGAGGAGCGTCTATCGGAGCTAAAGAAGCAATACCATGCCGAGATTGTCGTAGAGGTAGAACCATTGTATAACTACTACGACGCAGAGACGTATCACCAAAAATATTTAGACAAAAACCCAGGCGGATACTGCCATATCGGTCCCAGTCTCTTTGAAATAGCTCGAAAGGCTAACCCGGCCCCAGCTGCAACTTATAAAAAGGCAGACAAAGAGACCTTAAAAAAAACACTCACACCACTTCAGTATGAGGTAACGCAGCATAATGCCACCGAGCGTCCTTTTAGCAATGAATACGACCAAGAGTTTCGAGAAGGCATTTACGTAGATATTACGACAGGAGAACCTTTGTTTATCTCTACCGATAAATTTGATGCCGGCTGCGGATGGCCAGCTTTCTCCAAGCCAATCAGTGAAAATCTGATTGAAGAGATCTCCGACAACTCTCACGGAATGCGCCGCATCGAAGTACGAAGCAAGACCGGAGACGCTCACCTTGGCCATGTATTTGAAGACGGTCCCGTAGATAAAGGAGGTCTTCGCTACTGCATAAACAGTGCTTCGCTTAAGTTTATTCCTAAAGAAAAAATGAAGGAAGCAGGTTACGAAAAATACATACAACTACTGGACAAGAAGTAGTATATCCTTATATTTCTAACATGAGTCGATTAGAAGAATTACTCGACTCATGTTATCTCCTATGTATTAAGCATTACCGATAGCAGATCCAATCTCCCTTCTCCGTAGACATCTTTTAACCACTGCTATTTTCTCTATCCCAATTTTGTCGTCCATCGTTTCCAATCCCCGATGTTTTGCTCCGAAGCCTTTCCCTTGATATAAGCAACTTCCCCCTATCTAATCTGGAGAAAACTAATCATAACAAAAAAAGAAGCACGCCCAATTCCTCACCTCTCCAATCTGTTCTATACACGCGCCTTTTCGGCGGCTTTTCGTTTCAATCGATTATTGCAATACGCAGTAATCAAGCCTACACACTACACAAAGAATTAATTAATATAAAACACTATAACAACCTGATAATAAAAGCTTATAAAAACACAAATGGAACATACAGAATTTAATTTGGAAAACAAAAGGTGATGAAATTAACTCGACCGAGTCTCCAACCGTGCTCTGTGGGCTTCTCAGTTCTTTACACATCAGACTCTTGCCCCCTCTACCTCTGTTTTAATACACTAACAATAAGCCAGTTAACACTTTACTATAAAACAAAACTAGCGCCGATACTTTTAAAATCTACAGGAACGACAAAAACCCTTACCTCTATTTTTATAGATTCTCGGACTCCCAATATTAAACTAAAAGATTATAATAAAACAGTTAAAAACCTAACAAAAAGAAACTTAAAAAATATTGTATAGATTTTCTTTACGTATTAAAACAACAACGATATTGTTGTTAATGTTGCCGTATTGTTCGTTTCTAAGACGCGTATCATTGTTACGGAAACGGAGCACAAGAAAGGTAGAACGGTTGCTCAACATAGTATCACCAAGGCACAACAGCAGATTGGTGAGCTGTGTATGGATCAGCTTGGCTACCGCCGCTGCCGAACCAAACTCAGCCATATTCTCCCGTGTCCGTTGAAAATTGGGATCGGTCATGATCCGTTGCTTGTCCGCTCCACCAGGTGTACGCACCTCGTAGCGACGCGTTCTGCTCTTACTGAATGAAAGGTCTCCCACCTTGCCTTGCATTTTGATAAAACTTTTTTGTTTTGCCATGATAATTATTTTTTTGTTGACAGATCAAAAGTGCAAAGGCAACGACAACAGCCTGTCCAAAATGGCAGGATATGACATAATGAGGCAGGAAGGGACAGAATAATTGTTAATGATTAATTGTTTATGGTTAACGTAACTTACTAATAACCTACCCAAAAGGTACTGTAAAGCTACGGGAAAGGTACTGAAAAGGTACCGGAAAGGTACTAGAGAGGTACTAGAGAGGTACCAAAGAGCTACTAGAGAGCTACTACCCGCTGTAGGATAGAAGTATCTTAACTAAGGATTTCCTGGCTATTGTGTGTAAGTTGTATTCGGATTGTGAAATCCAAAACTAAACAATAGCATCATACAACAAAAACTAAACAACTTATAATCAAAGTATTTAAAATATATAAAAAAAAAAAACAACAAATGACGCTATATATTTCCAATCAAAGAAGCATAATCTTACAAAGAGACCACCTCCAGCCTACAACTCCATAGAGACAGAAATACTTCAATATGGATCACTCCTTTTTTCATTGACAGGCTCATAATACAGTATAACTGCACCTGCACTAAATGTTTTGGTCTTTATCAGTTTGAGGTTAATTTTCTCGCTAATATTCTTAAATAATGGCAATCCGCCACCTGCAATAACAGGATGAATACAAAGTTGATATTCGTCTATCAGATTAAGTCCCGTCAACGCTACAATCAAACTCGGGCTACACACAAAAATGTCCTTGCCAGATTGTCTTCGGAGTTGTAAAACCTCTTTCTGTAGATCTTGCGTAGCTAATTTTGCGGTTTCCCAATCAATCTGTTTCAGCGTATGCGAAAAAACAAGCTTAGGGGTACTGTCTATGGCAAGCGCAAAATCGTCCATAGCCTTATCGCCAGTTGGATTTGAAAGCACTGTCTTCCAAATTTCCATAAGCTGATAACTTATTCTACCGTATAAAGCGACACCTGCACTTCGCAACAGATCTGCATAATGCTGATGTATTTCCTCGTCAGGAATTCCCGAGGTATGATCACAAAATCCATCGACCGTCATATTCATTGCTGCTATTACTTTCCTCATATTTTTCTAAGTTTATATCTGCCCAACTGGCAAAAGGATTGCTATTATAGGGTTCATCATTCATGAGCATCACCTTATTCTAAAGATCTATTCTTTTACAAGTCTATAAATAGATATTCTAATAATATTTCTCATAAGGCAAGAAAGTGAGTACGTTAGCCAAAAGTCATCGCATCTAAAAAACACAAATTCGCTGATAGGGTTTCGCAAAGGGATATTTTTCTATGATCCCCGAGTACGTCTGGGGATTGAAAAATATAATAAAGAATGTTTTTATAACACCTTAATACCAGACCTCCGTAAGCTACTAGGGGATAATCCAAAGTGCTTTTTAAAAGCCGTACTGAAATTTGATATATTGATATAACCACACTGTTGGCTTATCTCTTCGATAGACAGCTCTGTTTCTTGAATATACTGTTTAGCATTATTCATCCTCAATTCCTGCAGATACCCAAAAACAGTGGTACCAAAGACGCTTTTAAAACCTATTTTCAGCTTAGTCTGATTGATACCTATTTCTCTTGCGAGTTCTCTGATCGTAATTGGATTGTTTACACGATCACGTATAATACTTGCCGCAACATGAATACAATCGACATCTCTTGTTGACAGGCGTATATGATCGGTATTTTCATCTTCAAAACACAAAGCTAGGATTTCGAGCACCTTCGATTCGATGTATATATTGCGCATCAGCCCCTCATAGGTACAGCTACGGATTTCCTGTGCGGCGAACCATATCCGGGAATTAACTTTGATATTATTGTCTGTGAGGCCAGCACTTCGCCCCTGGTCTATCTTTGTTAAAAATGCATCCAACAATCTGTTTTGACCGGAATAAGGAGTCAGTATCGCCAATGGAAGATGAATATCAAACGTCTGATACGTTATTCCTTTTTTAAATTGGATCTCTGCCACCGCATCCGTAGGTGTGATATATACCAAATTACCGGTCATAGGTGCCACCTCGTGTGAAATATTAAACGAGTTTTTGTAATAGATTGATGATTTGGAAAGGTTAAGGTGGAGCTCTAAAAAAGGATTCTCTTCAGGACAATCCAAAACCAGATTGTCTTGAAAATGATAATTGGCAGTAAAAATATGAAGATCGTTTCTAATCGTCTCCTCATATATAGCGATATCTCCGGGTATGCCCTCCCCCACTTTCCTTGGGTTCGGGATGGTGCCGGCAGCGATACTCTTGTTATAATTCATCTTTTCCAAAAAATCGGAAGCATCAATCCTATAGCACATAATTAAAAACCCTTTATAATAAATCTTTCATCCAAATTCGTAACAGAGATTATCGCTGCGGCAAATAGATTTGCACAAAAATACATTATTTAAAACTAATCTAAATAAAAAATATGTCGCATTGTCTCTTTCTTTGCTTATTTATAGGAATATACTACCCTTGCCAAGGAGGACTATGTTTCGAAAATTCCATTGTACAAAAGGATACACTCAAACAATTAGAAGAGGTGGTCGTAGCAGCTCAATCTATACAGGAAAAATTAGAGACTTCGCCTTTTGCGGTACAAATAATCAATATGAAGGGAATGTACGATAAGGCAGGCGATATTGGCAATCTTCTCAATAAGAGTACAGGTATCAAAACCAGAAGCGATGGCAATGTAGGCTCACCGGTACAGGTAAATCTAGGTGGATTACAAGGAAAGGCCATCCGGATTTTTAAGGACGGTATCCCTATTGAGCTTTATGGACATGGCTTCAACATCGGCACTATCCCCACCAATATGCTCGAACGAATCGAAGTGTACAAAGGGGCGACACCAGTATATCTGTCGTCGGATGCACTAGGGGGTGCTATTAATTTAGTGACCCGCAATCCCACATCTACCTTTGTGGAGGTAGCACATGAGGCAGCTTCTTTTAATACGCATAGATCAACCGTTAATTTATTTCTAGTAGGCCGTTCCGATCCTTCTGTATATCTGGGATCGAACAGTAGCTTCAATTACTCGGACAATAATTATACAATAAACGCTCCTTTTGTAGAAGCGAAAACCGGTCAAAAATACTTTAAAAATATAAAGCGCTTTCATGATGCTACCAGATCATACTATACCGAAGTATTTACGGGTCTACGGAACAAAAGATGGGCCGATGACATCAGACTATCGTTCATACTCTCGGACTTTGCTAAAGAGATTCAAAATGATGGTGAAATGGGAAAGGTGTTTGGCAAAGCCAAAGGCATAGAACAGAACTACGGGACAGTGGTATCCTATAAAAAAGAATTCTTTGATACCAAGCTTGCGATGCACTCTACTTTTAATTATAGCCGCTTTAACACTCGTTTTATAGATACAGCCCGTGTTCGATATGATTGGGATGGTAATATTATTCTCAACGATCAAGTGAGTGGGGAAATAAATAAAGGAGGGAGTGATCAACGTCTTCATTACGACTTGATATCGATGCGGATAAACGGAACCTATAAGATCAACAACAAACATCATATCGAACTCAGCGAATTGTACTATACACAACGAAGAGAAGGTAGCGACCCATTAGGAGCAGTTTCTCCAGTACATCAGCTTGACGTACTGCGTATTCCAGCTATCTATAAAAAAAACATAGTGGCTCTGGGAGCCAGATCACTTTGGCTTGATAGACAGATGGAGAGTATTTTCGCGCTAAAACACTATCGTAGCGAAACATCAGGATTCACGACAGATAAGTTTAATTTTGCCTGGCAATCAAATCAATCCTCCAATAGATTGGGCTATCTAGCTGGCCTTCGATGGAATAAAAATGACTATTTATTAAAGTTGTCTTATGAATATGCGACACGTCTCCCTGATGAATTAGAAGTATTTGGTGACGCTATCCTAATCAAAGAAAATCTAGATCTAAAACCTGAGAAAAGCCATAACATAAACATCAATTCCCACTACAGCTTTGGTCAGCCGAAGAACAACGGAAGTGTGACCGCGGGCCTATTTTACCGGAATGTGCAACAGGCTATATTTCTACAACCCGACATTCCTTACAGTCGCTATATTAACTTTCATCAGGTAGAAATCAAAGGTATCGAAATAGAGGCAAATTACAACATCAATAAGCGTCTAGATTTTGGCGGTAATGCTACATATCAGGATATTCGTCGTATCAATGAAAAAGATGAATTCAAAATCTACCAAGGGTCGCGTGTGGCAAATATTCCATTCCTATTTGGAAACTTATTTGCAAACGGACAAGTGCGTAACATCATGAAATCGACAGACAGACTGAGCGTACGATGGAATCTCAACTATGTACACCGATTCTACCTCACAGATATCCCAAAAAGTCAAGAACCGACAATCTTTGGAAATCCCGATCAGGTCGAGTCAGATCTAATTATACCTAACGATGCACGACTGGGGCAATGGGCACAGGATATCGGGGTACACTACCAATTTGCCAATCATAAGATAAATACAGCTGTCGAGTGTCAAAATATCGGAAATACCCGGCTTTACGACAACTTTAATGTACAAAAGCCGGGAAGATCATTTCATCTAAAAATCGCTTATCAAATTTTTTAACAATTTATATCATGAGAAAGACTACTTTTAAACGGACCGCCATGGCGCTATTGACGACATGTCTGTTATTTTCCTGCAAAAAGGACGATACGCCTATCGCTCCCATAAACAATAATCTCCCGAAGGATGAGACATGGGTAATATTTAATGGTAATGAAAAATGGTCGGGTGGAATCTATGCGCTAGGCGACAACAAGGCACGGGAGATCAATCTATCAACAGTCCCTTTTTACCAGCTAGGATACTCGGCAGGAGGACGTATAGTTGATAACATACTATACAAGAAGGATGGCCCTGCTGCCACAGATATAGGTATTTCAAAATATAAGCTAGAAGCAGGAAAATTCTCTAACAATGGCTTTATTGCAACTCCAAACAATACCTATGAGACCAATTTCTTGGTAGTCAATGATTCGGAGGGATACTACTGGGATTTATCTGCTGGTGGATTAAAGATACAGAAGTTCAATCCCGGCACTATGCAACGTACGGGCGAAATTGATCTCTCTGCTCTGTCTGACGGAAGTCCCTACGAAGCTGCCGGCCAACTGATACTAGCAAAAAGAGACAATAAGCTATTTGTAGACATACAGCATGGACAACGCACTTCGGCTTGGCAGATTACTCCAAAAGAACAAAAAGCTGAAATTGTGGTTTACGATCTAGCAAGCAATAAAATAGACGCCGTAACATCCTACCCTAACGCCACTCACTTGGGATTATTTGCCGATCATGTGTTATGGAGTATCGATGAAATAACCAAGGACCTGTATATGATCGCGATCGGCGATATGAAATCGCAGAAACCGGAATCTAAAATACTCCGTATCAAAAAAGGGGAAACAAAATTTGACCAAAACTTTGAGATCAAAATATCGGACTATCAGTATCCTTCCGATTTTAACAGAATATTTGCCCACAATAACAAAATATATACGACAATCTCAAGTAGACCAACTTCCTACTATGGTGGTGGGCAACATGGTGTAGGATATAGAAAAGATATTTGGTATTGGAATGAGATTGATGTCGCTACAAAAAAAGCTACCCGCTTAGATATGCTTCCCGACAATTTTTATTCCTACCAAAACCCATTTTTTCATAAAGAACATATTTATTTTATCACAAACAATTCGCAGGAAAATTTTGCAGGAGCTTATCAATTTAATCCAAAGAGCGGCGAGACTAAGGAGACATTCCGTCTCAAAGGTAGCGGACGTTTAATGGGTTTCAACATCATAAACAACAAATAGCATATGGATATTTTAAAGAAAATCAAAACCTATGTCAGCTATATCTTCAGGGCATTCTTAGCTTATGTATATATACCACATGGATATGAGAAGCTGACAAGCAAAATCGATCCGCAAGAGTATATAGACTTTGGTCTTGAAGGCGATTTTCTTGATTTTTATCTGATATGGGAACGCACCGGATTTATCTGGGTGATTGGCGCTGCGCAGCTTATAGGTGGCTTGCTCCTACTATTTAGGAGAACATCGCTCTTTGGCGCTGTATTTTTAGTTCCTATCTCATTAGGTATGTTTTTCAGTCATGTCTACATTAGTCAGGCTATGGATTTTCTCTATTTTGACCTGATTATACTAGCACTAAATATATACTTGCTGATAGAGCATTGGAAGGAGTTAAGTAAAGTCTTCTTCAAACCACAAAAATACTGGATTTAATCTCTGGTGCTTTTCTTTTAAAACATCTAAACGCGTTCCTTTCAAAATTGGAACGCGTTTTCTAAATAAATGAGCGAATTTATGTAGGTTTGAAATACGAAATCTTGATCCATAATGAAGAACAGTACCAAAATAACAAATGCAAGTATAGAATCGGCGGGATTACCAAAGGATCCCAAACAGGTTATTGCCGAGTATATCTGGAATGGATTTGATGCGAAAGCCACCTCTGTAGCTATAGATATATCCAGCAATGAACTCGGCTATATAGAACGTATCCGTATCATGGACAACGGCGAAGGCATCGTTCCTGACCTACTGCCCCATTCATTTGGTAATTTTTTGGATTCACTCAAAAAAACAGCGCCCAAACGTAGCTCCTATACCCGAGGAAAGAAAGGCAAAGGACGGTTTTCGTTTTCGCTATTTGCAACACGTGCTATCTGGCACACCGTGGTAGCGGTGGATAATGAAGTAATAACATACAGATTGGTAATAGACAGGGCATCAAAAGAGGAGTATGAAAGTTCAGAACCTCAACGATCAAATGCAGCGTCTACGGGTACGACTGTCGTATTGGAGGGTATATTTGGCTTAAATGCCGCAATGTTGGAATCGGAGGAATTTACAGATTTTCTAGCTCAGGAATTTGGTTGGTTCCTACATCTAAACAAAGATCTCGATTATACCATCAAAATAAATGGAAAAGTCATAGCTTACGATCAACTGATCCAAGAGACAGATACAACATCATTTACAATATACAGTCCAGAAGAGAACTCGTTTATATTTAAAGTCAACTATATACGATGGAAGCAGCCGATTGGAGACCGCTACTATTACTATTTCCTCAACAGTCAAAAAATGGAAGTAGCCAAAGTACTGAGTAGTTTTAATAATAATGCAATAGAATTCCATCATTCAGTGTATGTAGAATCTGCTTTTTTCAACCATTTTGAACAGTCGGAAATCGTATTATCCAATGAAGGCAATCTATTCAGCGAAAAGGAACATCAAGTGGTATATCGTAGACTGATGACGGAGCTCCGCGATCTGTTGGACCGTAAACAAAAAAAATATGTCCGTGAGCAAGCCGTGACTATCAAAATGCAAGAATTAGCTCAAAAGGATCTCCTCCCCAGATACGACACCTCAGAAAAGGACAAAAAAAGAAAATCCACATTGCTGCAACTGGTAGAGGAGCTTTACATCGCTGATCCACGTGCATTTGTAAGCATTAAAGCAGATCTGATACGTACATATCTCGGATTTTTAGACCTATTGCTCCAAACGGACCGAAAGCTGGAAATCCTCCCAATCATAGAACAGGCCATCCCGTTATCGGATAAGGAAAGGGAACGGATAAAGGAATTGTTGGGAAGACAATAGACAAGGTCTTACATTATACGAAGTCTAGAATATTAAAATCATCTATGTTTACAGCAAAATATAGAAATACTTTTCTTGTCATGGGAAAAGGAAGTATCTTCTTCTAATCCTTATTTTTACATAAAAATCTATACATGAATCCAACGAAAATATGGGCAAATCTCGCAGTAAATAATTTAGAAACAACAACCAAGTTTTACAACGCAATAGGATTTAGGCCAAATGGCAGACACGCTACTACAAATGATCTCACAAGCTTCGTGGTAGGAAAAGATGATTTTGTAATAAACTTCTTTCTAAAAGATGTACTTGAGAGCAACATGAAGATTAAAATTACTGATGCTGAAAGTGCTATTGAAGTAATGTTTACACTCTCGGCCGATAGCAAAGATGAAGTAGATAGATGGGCCGACACAATTGAACTGGCCGGAGGAAGAATTCTATCAAGACCACAGGAATTTGGAGAACACTATTACGGTTTTGTTTTTGCAGATCCTGATGGTCATACGTTCAATGTGCTGCATATGTGATAATGACAGAGACAAAACCAAACAATCCATCCGTTTAGATATCCCGGGCGGATTCTCTTACTAAATAGTAAATAGATCCACCGAAAATAAATTCAAGCCCCTACTCAACAACAACTTCAAAATAAAACAGGCTCACTTAGGACCATCGGGATAGAGCGCATTATTTTTAAAGATATTCCAAAAAGTAGCAGCATACTAGATTACAATAATTGCCATTATCTCTAGTTGTTTTATAAAAAGAAAACTACTTTTACTTCCTAGACTTAACTTGCTTTTGACCCTATATGAAATACTATCTCAAAATATTTCTTCTTTCTGTGGCTATTGGAATAGTTGACATTCTGATATACTTGTTCTTTCTGCAGTTTCAAATTATACACAATAGCTCATATGTACCTCAGGAGCTATTTGTTATTGTGCTAATTCTTTCGGCCATACCCATACATTTTGTCATACTGTTTTTGGTTTCGTTCCTTTTTAAAAGAAACCGAAAGGCACTTAAAATCACATCGGCTCTCTTGATTCTCATCTGTATTTTCGCCTTATGGGGCACCTCCGGTGAAGAAAGGGCAAGATACAGTAACGAAATGGCATACGCCAAAACAGAGAAATACAACTACCAACAGGGGATCGCGACACCCGAAGGCTACCCGATACAACTACTTTCCGAAAGTCGATTTGCGATCTCGGTAAAAGGAGACCGAAACCCTGTCACCTTACTGGAAACAGGAAAGGTATATTCAAACCAATGGGGAGTAGGTCAATCTACATTTAAATCATCAGACGATGGCGACATTGTACTGCCTGATAGCCTAAACCTCTACTGGTATTCTTTTCTAGAAGACAAGTATTATGCTTTAAATACAGCCGTGGATAAAGCAATGCTCTCTAACTTTTTCAAAAAAGGCTTTAGACATGACATCAATGGAACACTGGAAGAAACAATACAAGGAAAGTATGATGAACTGATCGCTGGTATCGCCCCGGGCGGAGATGTAGTATTGTGGATATCAAGTTTTAATGATACTCGAGAAATAGCTGTCTTTAAAGCCGAAGAAATAAACCGAACTACACTAAAGGACTACGACGTCGTACGGGAAGATGTACGTAAAGAGGTCCTGAACGACACCTGTAGCTGCGAAGACAATAGACAATTTAGAAGAATAGTAAATCACAACTCCCCTATCCCATTTGGCATATGGACCGGTAAATACCGTTCTAAATTCAATTGGAAGGTAGAGATTACTGATTTTGGTCAAACCAAAATGGGCTTGAAATTCGGATTCTTCAACGGCGAAAGGTACCAACTGTTCAATGAAGCGATTATCCAACAAACGCTCGAACAACGCCCATTACCTGAATATCTCCTTCTAACTTTCTTTAAAGACGGGAAGAAGTATAACGCTTATCTGGAATTTGATGAACAAGAACTTTACAATACTTTCAAATTGCTGGCTTATGATCCTAATGAGTCACTTATTTTAAGAGTAAGTATCAGTTCCGATCTGAAGCAAACAAGTGTCACCCTACAAGCTAAGGGCAAAAGTCTTTCTCTGGAAAACATGAAAGCTGTAGAGATTTACGCAAAATAAAACATAAAAAAACCGTCTAAGTATTAACAACATTGTACGAATACAATCGGAGAACTTAGACGGTCAATAAAAGAATGTGATTACTTCGTCCCTAATCTATCTTCAGCTTCGCCACAACAGGAAGATGATCCGAAGGAAAACGCATATGCAACGCATCCACCAATGATGCGTATTTCAACACCTGAACACCATTGTTTACAAAAATATAATCAATACGTTGCTTCATAGGAGCATCCCATTTGAATGCATTGGTAGTACCAACTGGACCATATGGTGCAATTTGGGTGATATCAAAGGCATCTTTGAGACTATGCTTGATCGTAACAATCGGCTCGCTATCAGGCGTCGCATTGAAATCGCCCAGCGCAATAACCGGGGCTCCTTTGGAAATCTCAGCGATCTTCTTGACCATTAATTTGGCGGATTCCGCTCTTGCCTTTACTCCCTGATGGTCGAAGTGAGAACTAAAAACAAAGAACTGCTTTCCATTTTTTTTATCCTTCAACTTAACCCAAGAGCAAATCCTGTTGCAACAGACCGCATCCCAACCTTTGCCCGGTTTATCCGGAGTCTCACTGTACCAAAAATCACCTTTGTCCAAGACTGAAAATTTGTGAACGTTATAAAATATTGCCGAATGCTCACCTCCTTGCTGGCCATCGTCTCGTCCCACACCAACATACTTGAGGTAATCAATACGTCCTATATCATCGAGTTGATGTCTAAACCCCTCTTGTGTGCCGATAATATCTAATTCATGGTAGCGTAGCAATCCATTGACCATGTCTTTACGATTAGGCCAAGCATCGAGACCATCCTTTTCAGTATCCATACGGATATTGAATGTAGCTACCTGATACGTATTTTCATTTTTATGTTGTGCTCTAGTTCCAACAGCGATGCCGATTATAAATAGGCATGTTATAATTATTTTTTTCATTCCCAACCTTTATTTTGTCCTAAATTATTGTTTCTATCTTTTGCATTTTGTGGGATAGGATATAGATACTTTCTATCTTCCCATTTACGCTCACCCGGATTCCATAACACCTCTCCTGAAGTACCATTAGATAATTGCAGTTGTCCCACCGCACTAGAAGGGCTGACATTAACAAATGCGATACCTGCCGTACTTGAAGTCGGTTTCTGTCCCTGATAAAAATATACATCTTTCTTGCCGTCACCATTAAGATCATGTTCACCCAGTCCAGGCACGTATATTCCATTCATGGCAGATGTCTGAAACAGCTCTCCTAATTTCCAACGGATCAGATCATCTGTGCGCAATCCTTCAAAAATCATCTCTACCGCTCGTTCCCGGACAACCTCTAATAGCACCGGGTCTGTAAATCGTCCCTTATAGTAGTTTAACAAATAGGGATCAGCTACTGTAGGTAGTTGTCTTGCCGCTGCTGTCGGTATACCGGCACGCTCTCTAAGTGCCGCTATCGTATTATTCCACTCGGTCGGTGTCAACTCACCTAGTTCGGCTAAAGCCTCTGCTTTATTGAGCAGGATCTCTCCCCATCGCATGATGATGTGTGCATTATCATTGCGACTCTCATCATCATACGGAAACCGTTCATCGTAACACCACTTGATGGGCTGATAACCGGTATAAGTCTGTGTAAAATTGGGAGCAGAAACAACAGGCACCCCATTTTCCGTACGTGCATAATTACCAGAACGTATAGTCTGCTTTAATCTTAAATCCCGACTTTTGACTTCGTCGACAAAAGGTTTCGTTTTGTAACTAGGATCGTCGGTAAAGCGCGAACCATCCGCATTCAGATACATCTTCACAAAATCGCGGGTGAGACTAGGTCTATTACCATAAGTAGGACTGATAAATCTTCTATTGGCAGAACTGAACACCTGCAAATTAGCATTGAGTACGACAGCAAGTAGAGTCTCGTCAACAAAAGGGGTTTTGGCAATAAAAAGCTCCCGATAAGATTTTTCTATATCAGATGATCTATGTAAGACAAATCCAGTGATCGCGTTGGCTTCTTTGACCACTTCACGGTACCATTGCTGTGCTGTAGACTGCTTATTGTAATCGATATGGTATTTACGAAAAGAGGCTTCGTACAGACAGATGCGTGTTTTGTAGGCACGAGCTACATTTTTGGTAATGCGTGTTGCTGAAGCATCGGTAGCTAATTCGATATGCTCAATCGCATAATCTAGATCTGCCAACACTTTTTCCATCACTACAAATCGATCATCCCGTTTGGCATAGAGTACTGCATCGTTATCAATCGCGATGGTTTGGTCTACCCAAGGTACGTCACCAAATCGCTTGACCTTCTCGAAATAGAACAATGCTCTAAAAAAACGAGCTACGCCTACAAAGTGGTTCTTGTTAACCACCGAACTTTTACCCGCATTTTCAATAAAATAATTGATATTCCTAAGATCTTTCCATTCCCAGCCGCCGCTAGTAATCGGGCTCAACGCATTTGGAGCCAGAAAGTCATCCACCCCATTACGCGCAACAAGATCAGAAAGATCATCGCGCTGTAACACGCCGACATCGGTATTGGGAAGGATGTCATAAAAAGAATTGGAATACAGTTCCAATCCACCCACGGATTCAAATATCGCCTGATTTGTCGCTGTATCTACGGGCATCTCTTCCAGATCGCATGATACCATCGTAAACAGTGCAAATACAACGAAAATATAATTAAGTGTTTTCATGTTTTCTATTATTGATTAAAATCCGACCATCAGACCAAAAGACATAGCTTTCAGCATTGGATAGTTATATCCATCGCCACTGTTTCCAGCACTAAGATCTCTATCTGAGCCATAAATATTAGTCACATCAGTATCTCTCGTCCATTTGTACATAGGTGACCAGGTCCAGATATTTTCCGCCGACATGTATAGTTTTAGATTAGATGCTTTTATTTTGGCTGCTACTTTTTGTGGAAGATTGTATCCGACCTGCAGATTGCGTAGACGGATGTACGCCGCATTCTGTAGAAACCTGTCATTCGGTGTATTCAATGCGCGACCTGACCCTTGGGCGATATAACCGACCAAGCGCGGCAAATACGCATCATAATTACCCAATTCTTCTCTAAACATATTGGCTTCGTGCCATTTCGGGTATGAATTGTATGGACGATTATATTGTCCCCAAAAACGAGACTCTGGAGCTGGATACCAATCTTGTTTTAAGACTCCCTGAAAAAACGCCGAAACAAATATGCCATTCCACTCGCCACCCAGATTGACACCAAAAGAGTATCTACTCGTCGAATTACCGATAACGGTCTTATCCCCCGAATTATCTGCTTCATTCAACCCTTGATAGATCACTCCATCACCATCAAGATCTTTGAATTTGAGATCGCCCGGATAGTTTTTACGGGTATTGGTATTCGGAATATTTGATTGAGATGGCGAATTTTTAATTTCTTCTTCCGACCGGAACAAACCTTCGACCTGATATCCCCAAATCTCACCTAGTTTTTGTCCTACGTAATAATCACTCAAGCGCATATCAGCATTGTTATACTTCGTAATCTCAGCTTGATAATCAGATAATACTACGCGTACATCATACTTAAAAGGCTCATTCTTCATTTCGAACTGATCTTTCCAGGCAACACTGAGCTCCCACCCCCGCGTCTCCAAATCGGCATAGTTACCTTTTGGAACCTCTGTCCCAAATATAGCAGGCAAGGTGGGACCTACTGTAAACATATCGGTAGTAGCTCGCTTGTAATAGTCCATAGTAAACTGTAAGCGATTGCTGAAGGAACCGAATTCAAGACCGATATTACTAGTTGCCGATTTTTCCCAGGTCAAACCACCTGGCACCACATTGGGCTGCTCGGTCTTTTGCGGTCGCACTCCATTTATAACTCTCCCCGACTGCGTCACTCTAAAATTTTCCATAAATGTGTAGGGGTCGATATTTCCGTTACCTAGTCTACCGTACGAGGCCCTCAGCTTCAGATTGGATATGTATTTCTGATCTACTTTCCAGAAACCCTCTTCCGAAATGCGCCAGCCCGCTGATGCAGACGGAAAAAATGCCCATTGCTGATTAGACGGAAATTTGGAAGAACCATCATAGCGGCCGTTTATTTCCAAGAGATAACGTTCTTTGAAGTCATAATTGACCCTAAAGAATCCCCCAGCTATAGCCCATTTCTTATAGCCTCCAGTAGTAACAATACTCTGTCCCAAGGCAAGGTTGATATCACTGGCATCGGCATACACTATACCATTGCGTTGGGCGGTAAGGTTTTTATATTTCGACTGCTCATAGTTGTAGCCCACCAACAGCGATAGATTATGACTATTTGCCAAAGAAGTCTTATAGTCTGCATAGATATTGGTAGCCATATATTCAGTAGTCCTACGTCTCTCCTGTAGATCGTTCGTATTCGTACCGGTATAGCCTATCACTCCTTCGTAGCGGCTATAAGGTACCTGAACTCTATTTTGCTGCGAACCAATATCAGTACTTTGAAAGGTAAAATCAGTCCTAAAATTCAATGATTTATCAAAAAAACTAGCAACAGCCCCAGTCCTATTTTTGAGAAAACGATGATCAGAATTTATCCCATTTTTACCCATATAGTGATCTCCTACGGTATAGGCTGATGAAAAAGAAAGGCTTCCATCTGGATTGAGTAAAGGTGCCAATGGGTGTCCTTCGTCGGCAATATTGCGCCATACTCCACTACCTTCACCGACGTTGATCGGTTGAAAATATTGCATCTTGGAATACTCCGTATTATTATCTACTTGTAGCCAATCGGTCAATTGTATAGAGCCCTTCGCACGTAGATTGTACATATCATACTTATCTTCGCTGTACCGAAACAGGCCATCTTGACCATTATAGCGTCCACTCAGATAAAACACCGCTTTATCATTACCACCAGACAAGGAAATATTATGATCCTGCGCTATAAAATTATCCTTATATAACTCCTTATACCAATCTGTGCTGTAGAAATACATGTACTCTCCTGTCGTTGGATTGACATCAATGCGGGGCAATGTGGGATCTTCCCATCGACGCTTGATCTCAGCTAGGTAGGCCTGTGAAAATGGTAAGGTTTTATTGATTGCTGTTGGTGTGGTACCGCTATCATTCCAGCGAGACCAAGCATCATTAAAACCTTTGGCCCAAGGATAAGATTCGGTAATATTGTCTGGAACGGTGGTTGGTGATTTGATAGAAAGATTGGTACTATAGGTGATGGAGGTCTTACCTTCTTTAGCTGACTTGGTGGTAATTAGTACTACCCCAAAAGCAGCGCGAGCTCCATAAATGGAAGCCGATGCCGCATCCTTGAGAACAGATATAGTTTCAATATCATTGGGGTTGAGCATCATCGGATCGCCCTCTACGCCATCTATAAGTACTAACGCATCTCCTTTTTGACCGATGGAGGTGGTCCCGCGTACGTTGAAACCTGGTGACTGATTGGGCTTACCATCAAGCATCTGGATATTTAAATTAGGCACAACACCTACCAAGCCTTGCGCTACATTGGTAATGGGTCTATTCTCAAAAACTTCGGATGTTACTTGGTCCACGGCACCAGTAAGATTTACCTTCTTCTGTTGGCCGTACCCAACAACTACCACTTCATCCATATCGTATATAGACTCTTGCATAGCCACCTGGGTGATCGCTCCCGCACGAAGCTTAATCTCTTTGCTTTGAAAGCCCAAGATTGAAAACTGAAAGGTAGGATCTGCGGCAGCGCTTTTGATCTCAAACTCGCCATTGGCTTTGGTAAGCGTACGGTTAGATTTACCTTTTTCCACTATTGTGACGTTTTCTATCGGTTGCCCTTTGCTATCAGTTACAATTCCAGAATAGATCTTCTGCTGCAAAGCGACAATCGACGATGATTCCACCATCGGCTCGACTGTTGCTATCGTGCGTGTCAATATGATGTCTCTGTCGACGATTTGATAGCCCAATTGATGAACCGACAACACGTTTTTTAAAACTTTCTCTAAAGGCTCATTACTGTAATATACGTCTATCCTTTTCTTATTTGACAACAAGGACTGCGAATAGAAAATATTATAACCGGTCTGCTTTTGTAAATCTTTCAAAACAGACTCTAATTTGACGTTTTTCTTATTCAATGTAATACGTTGTCCAAAAGTAAACGCTTTAACTTGCAGACTTGCAGCCAATAAAAGCGGTATTGCCAAAGACAATTTCATAGCTATTGGGATTTTGGCAGTATGTTCCTGTACAACAACAGGACATCCTACCAGATTTTTTTTGTTAATTTGCATCTGGTTGATTTTTTATTCGTTAATCTTTCAATCGGTAGTCTTTTTATAGGACTAAATTTCAGGAGCGGTCGCAACGCTCCTGAATCTTTAGCTATCCATTCTGAAATTATTTCATAACAGATACCCTCCTTTCTTTCAGCTCAAAATGAACACCCCCAGTGAGGGTAATTAGCTTTAATAGTTTATTGATATCCGCGTAACGGGAGATCGTACCCGAAAAGTAAACATCCTGAAAATCTCCCTTATAGTCTACCTTTACATCGTACCATCGCGCTATCGTAGCCATCACATCATAAAGGTTAGCGTTGTCGAATGCAAAAGAGCCATTGCGCCAAGCAACCGTATAAAATGGGTCAATAGGCTTTACAGAGACCTTCTCACTTTGCGGATTATAGATCGCTTGCTGATTAGGCTTTAGCACCTGCTGTTCTTCGTCAAATCTCAATCGTACCGCCCCTTCAACCAAGGTCGTACGTATCTCTGGATCGTAGCTATTAACATTGAATGTTGTCCCCAATACCTCAAGCTCCTGCTTACGGGTTCTTACGATAAAAGGAATATGTTTTTGACCGAACTTCAATCTGGTCACTTCAAAAAAAGCTTCACCATCCAGCTCTACTTCACGTCGATCCTTCCCAAAATTCAGTGGATACTTTAATTGAGATGAAGAATTGACCCATATTTGCGTACCATCCGGCAGGCACAGCTTATACTCCCCCCCCTTAGGGGTCACGATAGTATTGTATATTATTCGGTCAGATTGTCCTGTACCGGCCAGCGTATAGGATAATTCACCCTGCTTGTCCTTTGTCACGCTGTATCCATCAAGTACAATAGTCGTGTCCGCACTCAGCTTGTCCAAATCGATAACCTCGCCATTATCCAACAACAAATTTCCTTTCGGACTCCCCGGTAAAACCACACTAGATGCGTATGTTGCTTCATCCTTCATTTTGGATTTAGAAAAGAACAGTAGACTAAAACAGAATACCAACAACGCAGCAGCAGCACCATACCATGATTTGAATCTCTTAAAATGCGGCACTGTTGCCCTTGATTCATTTACAGAATGCATAACGGCTTCAAACAAACGATCCGATCGTAAAGAAGAGAGCATCCGTTGCGACTGTTCGTCTTTGAAAGAATCCATCAATTGATCCAGCCATTGATCATCAGAATCCTGATTTACGAATGTCGTCAATGTATGTAGATCCTCCCCACTGATATTTCCATCGCGGAAGGCAATAAATAAACGAAATAATTGATCCTTTGTCACTGATAATACCTTGCTTTTAATAGTATAATAGCTTAAGGTCTACCGATAGGACTATTGTTCGATAGATTTTTTTAAAATATGTTAAAACAGATAGGCAATCCAATCGAGAAATCGTTAAGAAAGTTCGAAAAGCATGCTCTTTTGGCAAGAATTAGGAGGAATAAATAATGCTCGGAGATAAAAACAAGATTTAAAACAAAAAGAGAAAATAATATTTCTGAAGTTGTATCCTTATTTTTTTTGAAGCTGATATAATCTGATTTTTAATTGTATTTCTAGACGCCCCGGTAAAATCAGAAATTTCATCGTAGCTAAGTCCACTAAGTTTATTGAGTGTATACACTTCTTTTTCCTTAATAGACAGATCCTCCATCGCAGACTGCAGCATATTCGTAAGATCGCTAGCCTCTAACTGATGCTGGGTACAACGGCTTACTTCTGTCCAATTTTGTTCAACATATCTATTGTATTTAGCTTGAACAAGTTTCTTGCGGAAGCTCTGAATCAGCTGACGTTTCACAACAACAAACAGATACGGATAGAGCTGGCCGGGATCTTTCATACTTTGACAACCCTTAAAAAGTTGAATAAACGCTTCTTGTACTACTTCTTCGGCTTCAAAATCGCATTTAATAACGGCATAAGCATAACGGTATAAGACCTGATGGTAACAGTTGAAAACCTTTCGAAATACGAACTCGTCTCCAGTTAAGAATTGCTGAAACTCATCATTTGTCAAATCCATGTTCAGTTGTCGGTTCATGCCATCTCCGTAAATATGTAAATCAGGTATAAAGTAAGCAATGATCCATCAACATTATATTAATGTATGTTTAAGTAAATGTTAATCTTTCGGACAGATGGAAGGCTAATAATTGCGAAAACAATATACTTCTATTTGGTCTAACAAGAATTGAGATAAATTGTTTGATTTAGATACTCCGTACAAAAGAAAAGTATTTTAGCTACCTTTGTGGTTTGATATAATTTAATCATTCAACAGTGTCATTAGAGAAATTAAAGCTTAGTAAACATCTTCATGCAACCATGAATGATCTGGGGTATTTGACAGCAAAAGAGTTCCAGTTAAAATCACTTTCCCGAATTGTCGGTGGGCACAGCATCATCGGTATTGCGCCAGAAGGAGCCGGGAAAACAACTACATATGTACTAGGAGTACTGATGCGATTAAAATACACGCACGATGAGGCCCCAAAAGTCTTAATTCTAGCTCCTAATGAAGAAAGAGTTACCGAAATAGTTGATCGATTTCTAGCTATCAGTGGCAATAGAAATCTCTATATCATGGGATTAAAAGCCAGTGGAAGTGTGGAAGAAGAGATCGAAGAGCTGGTACGTGGTGTAGATATTGTAGTAGCTACCCCGACCCGTGCCCGTGCTATATATCTAAAATTAGGTCTTAATTTAAATCGTATTCAGACTTTTGTCATTGACGATGCCGATGAGATCATCAAACAGGGCATGCAAAATACCGTAAGAGAACTAGCTCAAAGTTGTGGAAAGGTCCAATACCTAGCGTTTAGCACTGTCGAACACGAGAAGCTGCATCTGATGATTGATAATTTTATGCCTGTTGCTACGTTAATCGAGGTGGACGATCTGGGTGAAAAAACAGCAGAAACACATGAAATGATGCTGTATCATGTGCCTAATTTTACCACAAAAATCAATCTCCTAAATAACTTGATGCGCGACGAAGAAGTATTTGATAAAGTCGTGGTATTTGTAAACAGTAGACTGACCGCGCAAAAGTTAAGCGAAAGCCTACATGCTAAAAAAGGAGAAGTCACCGTATTACATCCTTTTTTTCATGACGATTCGGGGATTGATGATATCAATGATTTTAAGCAAATACCCGAGTGTCGGATACTCATTGTAGCAAACGAAGGGACAAAGGATATTGATCTAAGCGGGATACCATTTATATTTCATTTTGAAATACCCGAAAACAGGGACGTATTTGTTGATCATATCACAAAGAAAGCTGATGATGAAGCCATTGCGATCACTTTTGCTACAGATATTGAGTTGCCAGAAGTAAAGAAGATTGAACAGTCTATTGGCGAGAAGATCCCCGTAATGCCTCTTCCAGACGATCTTCTTATCTATCGCCCATCCAATAATACGAAGTCCAAAAGTGAGATAGATGAGTCACAAGGCGGAGCTTTTCATAAAAAAAAGGAAAGTAATAGTAAAACCTACAATTATGGTGGTGGAGCTAAAGCCAAAATGACAATGAAAAATAAGAAACGGTAATCTCAAAACACCGTATAGAATAAAAGCCGTATTAATACGGCTTTTATTCATTATGCTACATGTCCCCTATCTATTTGCCCATCTTCGTAAGGATCGACTCCATCTCAGCCATTACTTTATTGATTTTGGCAATGGTCAGGTCAAAAGGCTCAGAAGTATTCATATCGACACCTGCATCTACAAGAAGATCTACAGGGTACTTGGTACTACCCGAAGCGAGAAAATCCAAATATCTCTTTCTATCCGCATCAGTACCTCGAAGTACTTTTTCTGAAAGTGCTGTCGAAGCCGTGAATGATGTCGCATATTGATATACGTAAAAATTGTAATAAAAATGTGGAATATATGACCACTCGGACTTGACGTAATCGTCAATGATACAGACATTTTTGTCATGACCATAATAACGTCTAGTCAGTTCGAGATACATATTATCAAAGTCTTCGCCCGTGAGTGCTTCGCCCTTAGCGACTTTGTCATGTATCATAGATTCAAATTCAGCAAACTGCGTCTGGCGAAATAATGTACCTTTGGCACCTTCAAGGTAATTACCTAAAATAGCTAAACGAACTTTGTCGTCTTTGATCTGCTTAAGCATATAATCGTTCAATAGCTCTTCATTTAGTGTCGAAGCTACTTCTGCAACAAAAATAGAATAGTCCGCGTTGGCAAAATGCTGTTTTTTATTTGTCAAATAACTATGCATGGTATGCCCTAGCTCATGGGTCAACGTAGACATATCATTGTACTTGCCATTATAATTCATGAGGATATAGGGATGTACGTCGTAGGCCGATCCGTTGGAATAAGCGCCAGATCGCTTACCTTCATTGGGATACATATCAATCCATCTCTCATTGAAAGCCTTCTTAGACACATCAGTATATGGCGTCCCCAACGGCTTCAACGATTGTAAGATATTACCGACCGCCTCCTCAACAGTATATTCCAAATCCACTTTGTCAACCAAAGGAGCATAAAGATCGTAGTAATGCAACGTATCTACGCCCATCATACGTTTGCGAAGATTTAGATAGCGGTGAAAAGTTTCTAAATTACCATTTACATTCTTGACAAGATTGTGAAATACAGCTGTAGGAATATTACCATCGTCGAGCGCTCTCTCTAAGGTGCTATTATAATTTCTCGCTTTTGTAGCAAACAATGCAGCATTAATATTTCCGTAAAGCTGAGCGCCGAAAGTCCGTTGAAATTCATTTAACTTACCAAAATAAGCAGCGAACACTTTACTTCGTACATCGCGGTCTTCACTAGCTCTATACAGCGAAAAGTTTGCCGAATTAAGCTTAACACGTTCCCCCTTAAGGTCAATATCTGGATAGGGAAACTCTGCATTGGAAAATGTACTAAATATATTCGCCGCATTTCCCGACATCAACGACGAATAAGCCATTATCTTTTCAACCTCTTCGGAACCTCGATGTGCCCGTTTACGAAGTAGATCCTTGATATAAAACTGGTAAGCGGAAAGTGACTTTTCCTGAGCAATGAAGGTATTTAGCTGGTCTTCCTGCAAGGTCAGCAACTCGGGTTCCATAAACGATGCCAATGCGCCAAATTCTGCAAAGAGTTGTTGCAATTCTTGCTTCATACCTGCATATTTGGTCACCCGCGTATCTTGATCCGATTTCATCGAAGCGTACGACGATAATCTGACCATATCTTTAATCAATGCACTATTCAGATTCAATGCTTCTAGAAGTACAGAAGCAGACTGTGTCAATTTGCCCTTATATGAAGCAACCTGTTTCATTTTCTGCTGTACACGTGCCTTTTCTTCTTTCCACACGTCATCTGTGGCGTAAAGAGGACTCAAATCCCATTTGTATTTGTCGGGTAGTTCGTCGCGAACTTTCATCTGGCTTACTGCAATCGTCGTTGAAAATAACATTGCAGCGGTAATCAATTGTGTTTTCTTGAGCATAACTTTATTAATGTCTAGTTTGTGCCCCGAATTTACAAAATTTATCTTCCATTGGGATTAATTATAGCAAAGAGCTCCTTACAACAAACGATCAATCCATAAATTCCGTTGCAAAATCCAGATAAGCAGCCACGGCTTTTTGTAAAAATTTACCATAGTCCTCTTTTCCTAAACTTCCATCCTCTTTAAAACAATCTTGTATATTGGCCAGATATACTTCTGGTTGTTGTAAGGTAGGCATATTCAAAAATGTCAGCACTTGTCTAAGGTGATGATTGGCTCCAAATCCAGAGAGGCCACTTATAGACGAAGATATAATCATAGCAGGTTTGCGGTCCCAGACATTCTTGCCATAAGGGCGCGATCCCACATCTAGTGCGTTCTTCAATGCTGCCGGTACAGACCGGTTATGTTCGGGTGTAATGAGTATTACACCATCTAGAGATTTTACTTGAGCTCTAAATGGCGCATAGCTATCTGGCTCCCCTTCCGAATCATAATCCTGATTGTAAAGAGGTAGGTTAGCGATACCAATACGTTCGAACTGATATCCCGCAGGGCTATGCTGTATTAAATAATCAGCGACCATTCCGGTGTAAGCGTCTCTTCGAATAGATCCGACTATTATACCTATTTTTTTGTTTTCCATGACTTAATCTTTTAAATGTAAAAATCTTGCGTCCTATTTAAATATAGAACAGTGAGATACAGCAAATGTTTGTACCTGACCTACCATAATATCCTAGCGACTAAAAAATCATTGTATTCTGGGATATGCTAGCCCAGAACAATCCTTTAATTTTAATCGTTGGTTTTAAAATTTAAAAATATGGAGTTCTTTATTAAGGAAGATAACGCAATCGATAACGAAATTACCCATCAAAAAGTTTCTGTACAGAACTTCCCAAAATCCATTGATTTCCCCTTTTCAGATAGATATCGGAAGATAGTAACACAGATCAAGACAATAGAGCTATCAGGCGACAGCATATTGTACAATTCGGTTGAAGCAATAAATGAATCCAAACAATTTTCTAACGTCGATTATTGGTGCTTTGCTGGAACCGGAAGTGGAGATCGATGGCTATTCGATAAAGAAGGAATGGTCTTTCACTATGACCACGACTATGATGAAGACTTTTATGCTATGGAAATAACATTCGCCCAGTGGCTTCAGATGGCATTCCTTCTTAGACAATTAGATGTGTATATCGATGTTAATGAAAAACTTCCTAAAACGGTGATTAAAGCATTCACCGACTCATTAAATAAAATACATCCCCAATTATCGGAAAATTACCCCTACTTGATTTGAGTCGACTCCTAGTAAGATACCTGTATCCAAAAACGAGGCACCTCCACTTTTCTGGGTCCAAACGGAAGAAAAAAAACCTAGCGAATAACAAAAAGAAGTGAACAAAAACAAGTAAAATTAAATTTAGACTGTATATTGCACGAGAAGAATGAGATAAACCAGTTTACAACACAACTGATTGATGAGACAACACGCCCTATTCCAACATATAAATCGATTTGTTCAGCTCGAGGAGAATGAATTTGCTGAAATTATCGGTTATTTTCAACATGAAAACGTCCCAAAAAAGGGCGTACTAATGCAAGCAGGTGATCGTTTTGTGAAAGACTATTTTGTACTGACGGGCTGTGTTCATATGTACTGTGTCGATCATCAGGGAATTGAGCATACCATTCAATTTGCATTAGAAAACTGGTGGATAGCCGATTACCTCGCAATGCAGAAAGAACAATCTACTAGCTTCTATATCCAAGCAATAGAAGGATCCGAATTACTCAGTATAACAATCGCCAACAAGAAGAAACTTCTGCTCGACTTTCCAAAAATGGAATCGTATTTCAGGGAGATGTATCAGATAGGATACGGCTCATACCAGACAAGAATGAAATATATACTGAGTTATTCTAAGGAAGAAATTTACTTCAGATTTCGAGACAACTTTCCTGATTTTGTAAATAGTGTGCCACAATATCTTATTGCAAGCTATCTAGGACTTTCGGCGGAATACGTAAGCAAATTAAGAAGGAAAAGTTTTTCTTGAACCTGTTCAACTTTTTCCTCCTCCGGGTAGCGTACTTTTGAAGTATACAAATTACGATATAATTATGGCACAACGATTAAATTACAGTTCATTTGTACCAGAAGCTTACAGCAAACTTTTGGAATTAGATGCATTGGTTGGAAAATCTCGATTAAGCCCCCCCTTAGTACACCTTGTCCGGTTACGTGCTTCACAGATCAACGGTTGTCTATTTTGTATAGACATACATTCCAAGCAAGCGGTGCGTGATGGTGAAAGCACTTTACGTCTACTCCATTTAAATACCTGGCAAGAATCTCCTCTATTCTCAGAACAAGAAAAAGCTGCGTTGCTATGGACCGAAGCACTGACAAAGCTTAGCCCAGAATCTACCAACGACATTGTTTACGAATCGGTAAAAACACACTTTGACGACACAGAGATCAGCCAACTCAGTATGATTATTACACTGATTAATGCACTCAATCGCTTTGGTGTTGGATTTCGTGCAGAACCGGGCTCACTGGATAGAATTTTGGGTCTAGACAAAGTCAAGATCTAATACCAGCTACATTAACCTGGCATACTAAAAATATATTCACAGATATAAGACAAAAATACTAATTTTATTAGTATTTTTGTCTTATGGAGAGATTAGAAGAGAAGCTAAAAATCCTTGCAGATGCAGCAAAATATGATGTTAGCTGCAGCTCATCAGGTTCAAAGAGACAGAATACAGGCGGTATAGGCGATGCTTCATATTCTGGTATCTGTCACACTTATACCGAAGACGGTCGATGCGTATCCTTATTAAAATTGCTATTGACCAATCACTGTATATATGACTGTGCTTTTTGTGTGAGCAGACGAAGTAATGATGTACAGCGTGCTGCATTTACAGTAGAAGAGGTCGTTAGTCTTACGATGAATTTTTACCGTCGTAACTATATAGAGGGCTTGTTTTTAAGTTCCGGTATTTTCAAAAGTGCCGACTATACGATGGAGAGACTCTTACGCATCGTCAAAAAACTTCGTACAGAAGAACGCTACAATGGCTATATACATCTTAAAACAATCCCTGGAGCGAGTGAAGAGCTGATACAGGAAGCCGGGCTATACGTAGATCGAATGAGTATCAATTTAGAACTGCCGACCGATGCCGGACTCCAACTTATGGCTCCAGAAAAAAACCATGAGTCGGTCAAAAAGCCTTTGGCCTTTGTCAATAACAAACTAAAACAATACAAAGAAGAAAAAAAACTCATTAAACATACACCTACGTTCGTCCCGGCAGGACAAAGCACGCAGATGGTCATTGGAGCAACAGCAGAAAGTGATTATGAAATAATGCAGGTAGCCGACAACTTTTATACAAACTATAACTTAAAAAGAGTTTACTATTCAGGGTATATTCCCATATCGAATACGAACAGCCTACTTCCTCAAATAGGAACTAAACCTCCCTTGGTCCGTGAAAATAGATTATACCAAACAGACTGGCTTATGCGATTCTATGGATTCAAAATTCAAGAGGTCCTCAATCCGGATTTTCAGCATCTAGAGCTGGAGATTGATCCTAAATTAAGCTGGGCTTTACGAAATCCTCAGTTCTTCCCTATCGACATCAATAAAGCCGATTATTGGATGATTATTCGGGTTCCCGGTATAGGTAGACAATCCGCGATGAAGATAATCCAGGCCCGAAAATTCGGGAAACTCCACGAGTATCAAATCAAAAAAATGGGAATAGCTTACAATCGAGCAAAGCATTTTATGATCTGTACGGATTCTGTCATTCCGTTAGGTTCGATTAAGATGGAAAACATCCGAAAGCATATCTTAAAAGGATCGGTCTGCAAAAATACAGCTACACCTCAACTATCCTTATTTTAAAGATGATTTATATTTATGACGGTAGTTATGAAGGTCTTCTGACAGCTATTTTTACGACGTTCGAGAGTCGTGAGTTTGATGTACAACTACAATTAGAATCTGATTTTCAGGAATCTCTATTTGAAAAACCTAAATACATCCAATCTGACTTGGCAAAGGCTCGACGTGTATCCGATGGCCTGGTCAAATTGTTTACGAAAGATGGGGCTGCCGATTTTTGGCGTGCTTTTTTAGCTGAAGATTCTAATATACATCAAATAATTTTTGAATTGATCATCTCTGCATTCAAGACAAATAGCTCCACGTTTTTACATAATTACGGAGATGAGCGAATTTTACAGTTTCATCAAACACTTCGCAAAGTGAGTCGAGAGCGTCATCGCATGAAAGCTTTTATCCGCTTTCAAAAGGAATCTAGCGGAATGTACGTAGCCATCATAGAACCAGATTTTAACGTACTGCCATTGATTATCTCTTTTTTTAGAAAAAGATACGCCGATCAACAGTGGCTTATCTATGATAATAAACGTCGCTATGGTATACATTATGATCTTCATAGCGTAACAGAAGTAACCTTAAGTCTAGACCGATCAACCGCACTTCAAAAATCAGTGGCGAATATAACCCTAGATCCAGATGACAATCGTTACACAAGATTATGGCAGGGCTATTTTCAAAGCACCAATATAGAGGCACGTAAAAATCTGAAGCTACATCTACGTCATGTGCCAAAAAGATATTGGAAATATCTCCCAGAGAAAATGAACAATAATTAAAAGCAGTGTCAAAATACATCCTTATATACCAACTACCGGTATAACTCTGCTGAAACCTTTGTTTTTTTTGTAGATTCGCTGCTTTAAACAAAAATTTATGAATCCTAATATGGAAAAAACGACTACGGATATTTTGAGAATAGGTATTATTGGATATGGCAATCTTGGGAAAGGGGTAGAAAAAGCAATAAAGCAAAATCCAGACATGGAATTAGTAGCTATATTTACGAGACGTGAGCCTTCATCTCTTGATTGCGAGACTCAAGCAATACCGATGAATTTCTTGAAAGATTACCGTGAGGCTATCGATGTTATGATTCTATGCGGTGGTTCGTCTACCGATCTACCAGAACAAGTACTGGAGGTATCCAAAATGTTCCATACGGTAGATAGTTTTGACACGCATGCCAAAATACCGGAATACTTTACCAAAGTGAATGAATCCGCTAAATCAAACAACACTTTAAGCTTAATCTCTACCGGTTGGGATCCAGGATTATTTTCTCTGGCAAGACTGATTGGACAATGCGTCCTTCCAGAGGGCGAAGACTATACGTTTTGGGGTAAGGGATTGAGTCAAGGACATTCAGACGCAGTAAGACGAGTTCAAGGCGTCAAAAATGGTGTCCAATATACGCTCCCTATTGATAGCGCTTTAGCATTGGTACGATCTGGAGAAAATCCTATACTATCAACAGCAGAAAAGCACCAACGCATCTGCTATGTTGTGGCAGAAGCTGCAGCAGACCTTAGTATTATTGAAAACACGATAAAGACTATGCCTAATTATTTCGCTGATTACGAAACAGCAGTACACTTTATCGACGAGGAAGAATTGAGACAAAACCACAGTGCGATGCCGCATGGAGGAATTGTGTTTCGATCCGGGGTTTCAGGGAGTGGTGCAAAACAACGTATTGAATTTAGCTTGGCGCTAGAAAGCAATCCAGAATTTACAGCAAGTGTGCTTGTTGCGTATGCCCGTGCCGTAGGCAGGATGGCCAGACAAGGACAATCCGGCGCTCGCACCGTATTGGACATCCCTTTGTCTTACCTCTCACCCAAATCGGACGAAGAGCTCCGTCGAACTTTATTATAATCTAGGTTAGAAAAAACAAGCTATCTAAAAAAGTATGCTGTAATTTACATGTATTTTGTAGAAAACATATAATTACTACTATAGATTTAATTACCTTTGCGCCATGAAAAAAATAGCGGACTATAGAAGACTGTTAGATGTGGATAGCAAAGTTGATCTCAGTACATTGAAGTCACGCTACCGCCAGATAATGAAGGAGTGTCATCCGGATAGATTTGCCAATGATCAAGAAGGCCTTTTAGCAGCAGAAGAAAAAAGCAAAGAAATGATCGAAGCCTATCATTTTTTGGTAAGTATCTGTCCTGAAACCTTAGAAAATCAGATGCCTATTTATCAGAGTACGATAACAAATTCATCAATCTCTGACTTTGATTGGAAAGGTCAAATCTTGACACTTACATTTCTTGATGGCAGTCAATATGAATATTTTAACGTACCGAGAAATGAATACATCAAGTTGGTAAATGCAGATTCTCCCGCTCGTTTTGCCAAACGACACGTTTATCCAAAGTACTCGTATAGAAACGTATTAAAGACGAGTTAACACCTCAATATCAAAAGCTCCACTATTATAGTATTTTCATAAATAGTGGAGCTTTTTTTTAATTGACTTCCACTTTTCCGATGTAACAATTGTATTTATTCAAGTAATAAAATTTTAAAAGCAACAAAAACCTCCTAAGTTTACTGCTTTTAACAACTTGGTATATGACAATTCTGACTTTTACTATTATTCTTTTCCTAGGCACTTTCATAGCAGGTCTTTTAGGTTCATTGACAGGTTTGGGAGGAGGTGTAGTTGTCATCCCCTTATTAACTCTTCTATTTCATGTAGATATCCGGTATGCAATCGGTGCTGCATTGCTAGCTTCTATCGCTACTTCTTCAGGAGCAGCTACAGCTTATGTAAAAGAGGGGATTACGAATATAAGATTAGGTATGTTTTTAGAAATTGCGACAACTGTCGGGGCCGTAATCGGCGCTATGATTGCCATCTATATGCCTACCAATACCATCGCAATTATCTTCGGTATTGTATTGATTTTTTCTGCGATAATGACTGTGCGTAAAAAAAATGAATATGCACATGAAGGAGGTTCCATGCTTGCCGAGAAACTCAAACTGAATAGCACCTACCCCGTCGACGGTCAAAAAATCCCCTATAAATTGACCAATGTAGTAGGTGGTTTTTCCTTGATGGGGGTAGCAGGAGTGCTATCAGGTCTTTTAGGAATAGGTTCTGGTTCATTAAAAGTATTAGCTATGGACAGCATGATGAAAATCCCCTTCAAAGTCAGTACAACCACCAGTAATTTTATGATAGGTGTCACTGCCGCTGCATCTGCTGTTGTCTATTTGCAACGCGGTTACATGGAGCCAGGAATTGCTTTTCCAGTAATACTAGGCGTTCTCTGCGGTGCGATCACAGGTTCGAAACTATTGAAAAAAATGAATCCCAAGACCTTACGCTTAATATTTGCTGTAGCAATTACATTGGTTGCCTTACAAATGATTTTCAACGGCATACAACATAAATTCTAAAACATGAAACGAGTCTTCTCAAGGTATTACTGGAACGATAAAGACATCTCTATGTTAGTAGGACAAATCTTGCGCATTGGTGTTATCTTCGCCTCTATAACCCTAATCTTAGGAGGTGTCCTATATCTGATGCTCCATGGACAGGATCCCATACCAAATTACAAAGAATTTGTAGGAGAGCCAACTTCAAATACAACAATATCGGGGATCATTCTGGGAGCATCCCAATTTAACATACCGCAGATCATCCAATTCGGTGTACTGCTTCTGATAGGCACACCTATCCTACGAGTGATGGGATCGCTCTTCGGGTTTATTATCGAGAAAGACACCATGTACGTTATTATCACTTTAATTGTTCTAGCTGTTATCATAGCAAGTATACTCAGCGGCATAAAGGGTTAATAGCCGATAAAATACTATATAATTTCAAAATAACACATGATACCCAAATAAAATATCATGTAACAACACTGAGACCAAACAAATATTAACAAATCTTTAACACTTAATTTAAGGTTTTCATCTTATCTTTGGGTATTCATAATTTAGGTTAATAATTGGTTAGTTAAGAACGCCTGTAGCTCCCCGCTGCAGGCGTTTTTTTTTCTTTTATTGCTCATTAGAAAACTTTTAGTCCTACTATTCCACCGACATTTAGAACAGAAGATAATAGTTATTGGACATGGACCGAATCCTTCAAAAAGAATAATTTATTTTTTGCCGCTCACATAATATTATTCATTTATAGTCGTTCTTATACCAAAGAGCAACAGTTATTGAGGTGTTACACATAGTACAACCTCTTCTAGATAAACGCTTTTTGATTGTATCTGCAAAGTTTAGACATTTGGTTTGAGCGAAAAAAGAAACAACGAAACAGAAAAAAAAGGTATGAATACAAAAAGCCAGAAAGGGTTTAGATTAGTCTAAACCCTTTCGCATTTCTACAATTAAAACGAAATCAAGCCATTCAATCACCTTCTGTTTTAAATAAAAAGAATTAACTTCAGCTAAGAAAAGTTTTATTAACTTACATCCAAAATATTTACATTTAAATATTAAACACAACTTTCTTAAAATGGTAATAATAAACAATTATGAAGAGTACAAGTCCTACGAAGGAAAACAACTCGGCTCTTCCGATTGGCACAAAATCGATCAGGAACAGATCAACCGATTTGCAGATGCCACTTTAGATCATCAATGGATTCATATCGATCAAGAAAAGGCAAAAACTGACAGCCCTTTCAAGTCGACTATAGCGCATGGCTATCTTACGCTTTCATTAATTCCTTATTTATGGAAACAGATTGCAGACGTAAGAAACTTAAAGATGGAAATCAATTACGGCATCGAAAATTTAAAGTTTGGACAGGCAGTATTAGTGGATCATGAAGTACAATTGCAAGCAAAAGTAAATTCAATACTTAACCTGAGAGGTACCGTTAAAGCTTCAATTGAAGCGACGTTAATTATTAAAGATAATCCAAAACCAGCATATGTTGGTGATGTCGTGTTTTTATATCACTTCGAATAACTAACTTTTATCCTCCCGGACAAGTCGGCAGATCTAATGCCCACTCGTCCGGGATATATCATATCCATGTGATTACGCAGATCTCAAGATAGCATCACATTCCCCAACGGGACACCCCTTACAAAACTATCTAGCTCCTCACATTTAAAATCGTATTCATCTACTTTTTTCAAAACCTGACTTACAATATGTTCGGGAGACTCAACACGCAAAACACGATCTTCATCTTCAAGATCTAAGCTCACAACAATCGGTATTCTTAATGAGCGCAACCCCTCTAAAACAACAAGTTTATCCGTCAACGTTTGAATATTTGTTTTGAAAACACTTACAAAGTTATACATAGCCTTTACCGTTATCATCTTTCCTTTTAAATAATAATGCCTCAAAAATCAAGAATTTATTTGACCTATTTAATCGGTTTCAAGCTCAAACGGACAAAATAAGGGGCGAACCGTAACAAGGCTTGTTACATAATATCTTTTGCTTCCAACCAACGGAGAAAAACGCTAGCTTTTTCCCTACTGACATATACTTTAGCTTCATGTGTCATACAAAACTCCAAGGACAACTTTCTAGATAATGTATAACTAGCATGCCTTAGCGCTTTTCTATTAACTAGATTTTGCCTATTAGCCCGAAAAAAGCCGATCCCCAGTAGCTTTTCCAGATCGTCTAGGCTCTTATTTACTGCGTATTCTTTGGCATCAAAAGTCTTAATAAATACATTTTCATATTCGATATAGCACAAAGCGATTTCTTCCGAAGACAAGGGTATAATACGGTCGTGATGGTACACTATTACGGCATTATTATTAGTCTGCATCTGCCCCAATAAGGTACTGTAGACACCTTCCTCCCCCATACCAGCATTTGATATGACCTGGCTTAATTGTCGTTGTAAGCCAAAGTACTTTTGTATTGTTTGCGCAACAGCAGAATTTGATATCGGTTTTAGAATATAATCAATCCCATTTGTCTTAAACGCCTCAAGCAAATAATTATCATACGCCGTACAGAAAACAATAGGCGCAGTGACATTGACATCTTTAAAAATCTGAAAACTAAGACCGTCGCCCAGCTGAATATCCGAAAAAATCAAATCAATCTTAGGATCGCTTCCAAAGAACACCAGCCCTTCATGAACCGATTGTACATGCTTTATGATTTCCGACTGTGGCAATACTTGTTGTAGCGTTTGCGCTAAGTCTTCGGCAGCCAGGATCTCATCTTCTACTATAACTATCCTCATTACAGAATCCTAATACGCACTTCAAAAAAATCGTTTGATTCGTCAATTTCTACCCCTTGTACAAACAAATACTTATACCGCTCCACCAGATTACGGAGTCCACTACCATTAGATTCCACCTTTTGATATTGAATATTTTTATTATTCCGAACCACTATCCAGCCATCCCTTTCATCGACGCATATACGAACAGGATTTTGGACAGTAAATGAGTTATGTTTCAAAACATTATCTACCAATGGTTGGATAGAGAATATAGGTAATTGCTTCTCTCTTACATCGAGTGAAACATCCACCTGATAATGCAAAGCCTCCCCAAAACGGATTTTTTGCATATTCAAATAGTCTTCACACAACTTGATCTCCTGGTCTATACTCGCCAACTCGCCATTTTTAACAGAGGCAATGGTGATTCGCAAAAAATCAGATAGTTGTACCAGATAATTTTGTGCCATACCAGGATCCTTTACAATCAGTGTCTTTAAAGTCGCCAACGCATTAAATAAGAAATGAGGCTGTATTTGTTGCCGCATCATTAGATTTATAGCCTCTTCTCTAGAGCGCTCCAATCGAGACCGTTCCAACTTATGGTGTACTTTGGCATGCTCAGACATCAAAAAATAAAGTCACAATAGCACCACGACGTTTAACAAGCTCCCCTGAACGCTAATAAATGTAAGGTTACGAAGCGGGCTCTGAACCAAAATACCTCGCAATCGATCATCAGTGATCCCCAAAAAACGCTCTATATAATGAAATATCCAGATTATCAAAATCGCACTACCAAAACTAATCACCTTGACATACAGGGGCGACTTGACAGGATCTTCTACTTTAAAATAAATATGAATACAGATATTATCTAACGCAACGATTAAAATAACTAAAAACGTAATGCAAATTTGGATGACGCTCCGTGTACTCATAAAACCTCCGGTAAAAGAGGCCAAAGCTATTAGCAAGGTTGCTGTCAGCGCAAAGACAAAGCTCTGCTTGATCCACAAACCAAAGGGGTAATCCATGTGCTTACATCTCATCATTAGTCTTTTGAGTTCAATTAGTGATTTTACGAAAGTACAGATTTTATCAGAAAACAATGAAGATTAAGGATATTCACATTAGGCATGTCTACTTGATAACTGAAAATTCTTTGTAGGGCACCTCATATTGAAAGGCTTCCGTCACACCCCCATCTTTCTCCTCAAAATAACGTAATACAACGGATCTATCTGACATATAATCTAAAATCACATAGCCCTGCTTTTGGTATAGAAATAAAGCATTTGGTTTTCTTCGCAGGTATGTTTCCTTAGCACCGGAGCCACTAACCACCTGTAGCCTCCCCACCGAATCCTGCAATAATTGTAGACCATGTTCATGTCCCCCTAAATAGATAACATTCGGAAAACCACTAAATACCTGGTACAATTTATCTCTATAAGTTTTATACTTTACATGCACCAAATCTTCAGGCGACTTTAAAGCAGTGCGTCGTAGTAGCGGGTACAATGAACCTATAACAGGCAATGGCACATACAGCTGCGATTGGACATTTGTCAACGGAAATACGTGGTCTTTCCAGCTAAAATATCCGCCGTGAGAACCGTTGGTTTGCAAGGGATGGTGCGCTATCAATAAAACTGTTTTATTTCTATTCTTTAAAAACAACGACTCTACCTGAGATATCACCTCTTCTTCAGATCTGGCACCACAATCTTGGTCCAAACTATGGCGTTCATATGGAAACATCCACCATTCACTATCTAACACTATGGCAGTTAGATTATCAGAAAGATCTACCTCAACAGGACCTGGACAACCATTCTTTGGGATCATCTGAATCAAACTATCTGATAGCTGCGTTAAAAAATGTCCCTGAGCTTGTATCGATTTTAAGCCATCCTTGCCAGAATGCGCCCAATCGTGATTGCCCGGAATAAAATAAACAGGAACATATAAGCCTTTAAAAGCTTCATATTGACTTTTCAGAATATTCTGGCTCCTAAGCTCCAGCTCTGGGGTATTATTCTGATACCCAGACGGATAAATATTATCCCCTAAAAAAAAGACAGTGGTTCTATTAGCCTCTACCTGATGACGAGCATGTTTTATCACCTCGGTCTGTGCGCTATTAACCTCTCCTGCATCTCCTACTAGAATTAACCTGCGCTGTAGGGATGGTTGGGCAAGGCTCCAATGAAAACTGATTAACAAGAAGAATATAACCCAATAATACCGTCTATCCATAATTTTCGCTTTTAATCATAATAATACGCATCTAGCTACCTATTCTAAAAAATCCGCCACACCAACCAGTTCCAAATCACACCCCATCATACAAAAAACAATAAAAAGTAGGAAATGTTTAAGATCTAAAATGCACATCCCCGAGCTGAGATATTCCAAGAATTTGGCCCCTAAGAACGACTAATTCGGTCAATAACAAAATATATTGCCAGGTATTTGTAACAAAAACAGCACAATACAAGAAAAAATTGCTCCCGCACATACTAAAGGTAATAATATGACGTTATACTTGTAATTTCATAATTTAGGTTAATAATTGGTTAGTTAGAAACGTCTGTTGCTCCCAGCTCCAGGCGTTTTTTCTTATCTTGACATTAACCCCACATACAATGTTTGAAAACGAGCTTTGCTGCTGTTATTGTATTTTATCCATTCGTATTTCGGAGGTCACCCAACTGTGGCACATTTTTCAAGTCAAATGGAGTCTCTTGATATACGAAATAGTTTAACCAATTATTAAAAAGTAGATTTGCATGACTTACCCATCTTACCTTAGGTGGCAATTCAGGATTATCATCCGTGTAATAATTTAATGGGATATCAATCTCCAATCCCTTATCACGATCACGAACATACTCCTCGTGTAGATTATACGGAGCATATTCAGAATGCCCTGTCAAATAGAATTCTCTCCCCCCTCTTGAAGCAGCGATAGCTAAACCAGCTTCATCAGACATTGACAACACTTCCACGTCCTTACTATTATCAATATCTGACTGCGAAATGGTAGTATGCCTACTATGAGGGATAAAAAACTCATCGTCAAAACCTCTAAAAAGAGGATTTGTTTTATCAAGAGCCGTGTGTTGAAAAACGCCAAATAGCTTTTTATCTAAAGGTTGTTTTTCAACGCCATAAAAATGATAGAGTGCTGCTTGAGAGGCCCAACATATGTACAATGTTGAAGTAACATGAGTTTTGGCCCAATCAAAGATACGTGTCACCTCTTCCCAATAAGTCACTTCTTCAAAAGGAAGCATCTCTACAGGAGCGCCAGTAATGATCATGCCATCATAAAAATCATTGGAAACCTCAGAAAATCCTTTATAAAACATTTCCAAATGCTCCGCAGAGGTATTTTTAGAAGTATGAGATTCTAAATGTAAAAAATCGACTTCTATCTGCAAGGGATTATTGGACAATAATCGAACAAAATCAGTTTCAGTCGAGATTTTAAGAGGCATAAGATTAAGAATAAGCAACCGCAACGGGCGAATATCCTGCTCACTAGCACGGAGGTCACTCATTACAAATATGCTTTCACTTTTTAAAAGTTCTATAGCGGGCAGGTTATCGGGTATCTTGACAGGCATACTAATTTACACTTATTTCACCTTAAATTCAGCAGTAAAAGTACCAAAAATACCCAGTAATTAAAAATCCACAATCAAGGAATTTCTTCCAGTCCAATGACAACCTTTAGAATTGTACAAATAATTGCAACGCTTGCATAAAGAAAAAAACAATCGTAAATTGCCTACGTAAACCCTAATAACAAAGAAAGCAGCAAAATACAACAATCCTATGGATAAAAAATTAACAACAAAAATCGTTGCCGCACTATTGCTATGTCTCACAGTTACCTTTGGCTATAGTCAAGAAAGCAATAATGGCAAAAAACTTTGGGCAAAGTCCATTATCAACGAAAAAGCGCCTCAATTAGCAGTCGAACAGTGGCTTTCAGAAACTCCAAACACAAAAGGAAAGTTTGTACTGGTAGACTTTTGGGCTACTTGGTGTGGTCCCTGCCGAAAAGTTATTCCCGAACTAAATGAATGGCAAAAAAAATACAATGAAAACTTAGTCATTATCGGAATCTCAGATGAGACCGCAGACAAAGTTAAAAATGCGAAGGATATTAAAATAGATTACTACAATGCAATAGACACACAAGGCAAACTAAAAAAAGAACTTGAAGTCAAAGGAATCCCACATTGTATTCTAATCGATCCAGAAGGTATCGTTCGCTGGGAAGGTTTTCCCACGCTTACAGACCATGAGCTTACTACAGCAGTCATAGAAGATATCATAAAAAAATACAGCAAAAAATAAGAAAAGGGGGCTTTAAGCCCCCTTTTTCCTGAAAATATCCGTATGAAAGTTTTTATGCTAGATCAATTGACGGAGAGCTATTTCGTAAGCTTTAGAAGAGATATGTGTTCGCTCTTTTGAAATATCGCGAATATCCTTTAAAGCATTCAAGATAACCTTTGAAACATCGGAAAAGAGGGCATCATCACTGATTTCAATACTCGTTTGCATCAGATAAGCAAACACTCTTGCCATTCCACAATTAGCAATAAAATCTGGTATAACAGCCACTTGCTGGTCCGCATACTCCATGACAGGTCCGTAAAAGATTTCCTTGTCAGCAAACGGCACATTGGCGCCACTCGCTATCACCTCCAAGCCATTATCGACCAACTGTTGAACATGGTTTTTCGAAACAAGACGAGAAGCTGCAGCAGGGACAAATATCTCGGCGCCAACACGCCATACTTCTTCCTGCAATTTGTCAAAAGGAATCATATCGGGCGAAACAAGTTCGTTACCATTACGATTCAGGAACAGCTGCGTGATTTCCTCTTCACCAAATCCCTCCTTATTAATCAATCCGCCAACACGATCGACGATTCCTACGATACGAACCCCCATTTTTGAAAGATAAAAAGCAGCGGCAGCAGCGACATTGCCCCAGCCCTGTATGATAGCCCTTTTGCCTTTACACCCATCATCATAAAGATCGTAAAAATGTCGTATCGATTCAGCTACACCAAAACCTGTGATCATATCAGCGACTTTATACTTGCGCTTCAAATCTGGACTATAAAAAGTGTCTTCCAACACTTTCGACACCCCATAACGCAACTGACCTATCTGGCGAATACGATCACTTTCCCGAACATTGAAATGTCCATTCAACACCCCTTCTTGTGGGTGCCATAGTCCATACTCTTCGGTTAAAGGGATCACATCATGAATCTCATCAATATTGAGATCTCCACCTGTACCATAATAGTTTTTAAGTAGAGGGGTAACGGCTTTAAACCATCGGGCCAATACCTCGTTCTTTCTAGGGTCCTTAGGATCAAAGTTAATTCCCGACTTGGCCCCACCTATCGCTGGTCCTGATACGGTAAATTTAACTTCCATAGTCTTCGCCAAGGACTCCACTTCATTACGATCCAAGCCGGCACGCATGCGCGTACCTCCACCTGCAGCACCACCGCGCAAGGAGTTTATAACGACCCAACCTTCAGCCTCAGTCTCTCTATCCTTCCACTCAAATACAATCTCTGGCCTTTTATATTCAAACTCCTTAAGTAATTCTTTCATATGTGTACAACTTTTTTTATCTGCCATATGGAATACTCATGGGTGTTTGTGCTTCGCTAAACATGAGTATTTCATATATAAATAATTCGTCTTTTAATCTCTAAAAGCAGCTATTCTTGTTTTATAAATTCCCTCTTCTCTCTTGTTCGCGCTCAATAGCTTCAAATAGAGCTTTGAAGTTACCAGCACCAAAACTCTGTGCACCTTTACGCTGAATGATCTCGAAAAACAACGTAGGACGATCTTCAACAGGTTTGGTGAAGATCTGAAGAAGGTAACCTTCTTCGTCCCGGTCTACCAAAATTCCCAAATCCTGAATAATTTTCACTTCTTCGTCGATCACTCCAACCCGCTCCGGCAACATATCATAGTATGCTTCCGGAGGAGCTCCCAAAAACTCTACTCCACGTGCTTTCAATGCTTTCACTGTGGAGACAATATCATTTGTTGCTAAGGCCGCGTGCTGCACCCCTTCTCCTTCATAAAAATCCAGATATTCCTCAATCTGTGACTTTTTCTTTCCTTCTGCAGGTTCGTTGATTGGGAATTTAACATAACCATTTCCATTACTCATTACCTTACTCATCAAGGCCGAGTACTCCGTATTAATCTGCTTGTCGTCAAATGATAAAATATTCACAAATCCCATCACATTTTGATACCACTCAACAGTCTCGTTCATTTTGTTCCAGTCCACGTTTCCAACGCAGTGATCGATGTAAAGAAGACCTGTATCTTCGGGATTATAATCACTTACCCAAGCCTCATAACCTGGCATAAAAGTTCCTTTGTAATTTTTGCGTTCTACAAACATATGGACTGTTTCTCCGTACGTATAGATCCCAGCAGTCCACACCTCACCATGTTCGTCTTGTGTACAGATAGGCTCTTGGTATACCTTTGCACCACGCTTGGTTGTCTCTTCAAAAGATTTGCGGGCATCATCCACCCAAAGGGCCAATATCTTCACGCCATCACCATGTTTTTTCACATGTTCAGAAATAGGATGTTCAGAGCGTAGAGCAGTGGTTAGCACCAATCTTATTTTGTTTTGTTTTAACACATAAGAAGCCCTGTCCTTAACCCCTGTTTCTGGCCCCGCATAAGCCTCAGATTGGAATCCAAAAGCAGTTTTGTAATAGTGTGCAGCCTGTTTCGCATTACCGACATAGAATTCAATATAATCGGTACCATTAATAGGAAGAAAGTCTTGCGCCTTCGCAATTTTCTCCGCAAAAGTTTGTGTCATGATAATATGATATGTTTATTAATTAGTTACTAACTCATCCATGATTTATAATAATCCGGATCTTCAAGCGCCAAAGCATCTTCGGTGAGCATTAGCGGTCTGAATGGATCTATCATTACAGCCAATTCATCTGTCCGCGTCTGACCGATACTTTTTTCTACCGTACCCGGATGAGGACCGTGCGGTATCCCCCCTGGATGCAGCGTGAGCTGTCCTTTATCCACCGATTTACGGCTCATAAAATCACCATCCACGTAGTATAAAAGCTCATCAGAATCCACATTGCTATGATTATAAGGAGCCGGTACGGCCAACGGGTGATAATCGTATAAGCGTGGGCAGAAACTGCACAATACAAAAGCGTCTGTTTCAAATGTCTGATGTACTGGCGGTGGCTGATGCAGCATACCCGTTATAGGCATAAAATCATGTATAGAAAAAGCCCAAGGGTAATGATAACCATCCCAACCAATAAAATCAAAAGGATGACTACCGTACACATAAGGATAAATCAAACCTTCTTTTTTTATTTTCACTTCAAAATCCCCCATCTCATCAAATGTTTTCAGATTTTCAGGAACACGGATATCACGTTCGTAAAACGGGGCGTGCTCCATTAATTGACCGAACTCATTACGGTAACGTTTGGGCGTGCGTACCGGAGAGAAAGATTCTACAATGAGTAGTCTATTGTCGCTCGATTCGAAATGCATTTGATAAATTGTACCTCGTGGGATAACCAGATAATCTCCATACGAAAAGCTAATTTCTCCGTATCCTGTCTTCAATACCCCTTTACCTTCATGGATAAAAATTATCTCATCAGCCTGACTATTTTTATAAAAATAATCCTCCATAGACTTTCGCGGCGCTGCCAAAGAGATATGAAGATCATGATTGACCAAAACCGGTTTACGGCTCTCCAGGTAATCATCCGTCGGAGCCAAAGAAAATCCTTTTAAACTCGTATGTTTAAGATGTTTCTCCCGCGCAATCTTAGGAGACACATCATAGGCTTCGCGGATTTGCTTGACCAATGTCGGTGGATGACAATGATAGACTAAGGAGTAAACACTTGAAAAACCGTGCGTAGACACCAATTCTTCGGCGTATAAATCGCCATTCTCCTTTTTAAATACGGTATGCCGCTTTGCGGGGACTTGCCCGAGCTTATGATAAAATGTCATAATCCTCTAGTTTTAAACTGTCAAAAAATTAAAGATGAAACTACTCGATGAGTACTAGTTCGAGTCTAAGAAGTAAATGTGTTAATATTGCGCAAATACAATATCCGCTATCATCGCCTTAATAAAAGCGATCAATCCAAAGGATAACTTAGCGTTATGTATGCCAAAATTGTACATCGTTGGGTTTATAATACAGTAAAGGTAAAAATATTATTCAATATTCTTAAGCTAAATATTTTAATTTTTGTAATCATATGTATATTTGCAGCATAAATCTATAATTGAATCCGCTTTAACACCGCTCTTATTATGAGAATTGTAACTTGCCTTTATAAAAACACACCACATCTTGCCTTATTAATAGCGGATAAAATATACCCCTGTTCAGAATTAGACACGGCATTGCCGACCTCCATGCAGGATTTTCTTTTAGGTGGCGACGATAGTATGGCTGCGCTACGCCGTATCGAAGAAAAAATAAAACAACGTGAAATTCACCCTCAAGCGATATCGCTATCCGAGGCAACATTGCTTGCTCCTGTCCCATTCCCTTCATCCTGTAGGGATGCTTATGCTTTTAGACAGCATGTCGCCACATCCCGACGCAATCGCGGATTGGAGATGATTCCGGAGTTCGATCAGTTCCCGGTTTTCTATTTCACCAACCATCGTGCTATCTTTGGTCCTGGAGATATTTCCTGCATGCCTTTACATATGGAACAGCTTGACTTTGAACTGGAGGTCGCCATTGTTATAAATAAGCGAGGCAAGAATATCAAAGCAGCTGATGCAGACGATTATATTGCCGGCTACATGATCATGAATGACATCAGTGCCCGAAAACTCCAAATGGAAGAGATGAAATTGAATTTAGGCCCTGCTAAGGGCAAGGATTTCGCAACCGCCATCGGTCCCTGGCTAGTGACTAAGGAAGAACTTCTACCTTACAAAACAGCCGCTCCTAAAGGTCATACCGGCGATTGTTACAACTTAAAAATGACCTGTAAAGTCAATGGACAACAAGTCTCATTAGGCAACCTCGCTGATATGGATTGGACCTTTGCAGAGATAATTGAACGCGCATCCTATGGGGTGGAGCTTTTCCCTGGAGATGTAATAGGATCTGGTACTGTAGGCACGGGGTGCTTTCTCGAACTGAATGGAACTGGGCGCCTCGAAAATCCCGATCATCAGGATCAATGGCTCATGGAAGGTGATACCGTTTCTTTAGAAGTAACCGGACTAGGCATACTTGACAACAGAATTGTTTTAACAACAGCGTAACCAGAAAATAAGCACAATATTTAACATAGCCAATATGAGTAACACGATAAGTTTTGATCCCAAAAAGGATCAAGCTATATTTGACAATCTGATTAAGTATGCGATCGCACCTAGACCTATATGCTTTGCCAGTACAATCGATAAAAAAGGACAAGTCAATTTAAGTCCATTCAGCTACTTTAACCTGATGTCTCACCAGCCTCCGATCTGTGTATTCTCTCCATTAAGACGGATGCGTGACGGATCAACAAAACACACGTTAGAAAATATACTAGAGGTTGATGAAGTTGTTATTAACATAGTGAATTACGACCTCGTACAGCAGCAATCCTTAGCGAGTACAGAGTACGCCGAAGGAATCAATGAATTTGAGAAAGCAGGATTAACCCCAATACCCTCTGTATATATTGCTCCTCCCCGTGTAGCCGAGTCGCCGATTCAGCTCGAGTGCCGCGTACAGCAGGTTATACCGCTTAGTGAGCTCCCCGGAGCAGGAAACCTTGTTTTGGCAGAGGTACTTGCTATGCATGTGCAAGCACACCTTCTTGACGACAAAAACAACATACAGCAACATGAATTAGATTTAGTCGCCCGATTAGGAGGTGATTGGTATTGCAGGGTTACCCAGGACAACCTTTTCTTGGTTCCCAAGCCTCTACGCAATTTAGGAATTGGAGTAGACAACCTCCCTGAAGCCGTTCGCTTGTCAAAAGTGCTAACTGGAAATCATCTCGGATTACTTGCTAATGTAGAAACAATACCTACTATCGATGATACTTTAGAAATAGATGCTGCGTATACCGATATCCAGACGGCACATTTGCATGCTGCACAACTGTTGGACCAGGGCTCCTTACAAAAAGCCTGGCAAATTTTACTTCGTACCCTATAAGATAAAATAGGTCAGGAAAATCCCCTGACCTTTTTTTAGCAATTACTCATCAACTAGTTTCATCAAACTTGTCTTAATATTCTGATTACCAAAATCAACCATCCCTGTATGCTTAGCAGCAACCTTCCCATTTTTATCTAAAATCACCGTCATAGGGATAGAATTGGTTTCCAACTCCGCAGGCAAAGGTGAATGCAGGGTATACAAAGGGAGATCGAACTTGTTTTTAGCCATAAACTTAGCCGCTCCTTTTATATCTACATCGACATCTATTGCCATAAATACAATCCCTTTATTAGATTTTAAATCTAAAAACAGCTTATTCAATGAGGGCATCTCGCGGATACAAGGAGGGCACCAGGTAGCCCAAAAATTCATCACCACCACTTTTCCACGGAGTGAATCCAGCGTCGTAACACCATTATTGATATCAACAAAACTAGCTTTCACCATCTCCCCACTCGCTTCCGCAGCCAGCTCCACCGGGCTTTCCAAAATTTCTTCATCCTTACCCCCTCTTTCTTTGGCAGTATTGGTACAACCGACCATAAATAGTCCAATCGAGATTAATAGCACTAATTGTTGTTTCTTCTTTAGCATAATATTTAAAGTATTATTTCATTACAGTTTTTACCCTCTTTCCATTTGTTAGTTCCTCAGATGCGCGGTTCACGATACGATCTTCCAAACGGATACTACCGAATACCTCAATCAGATCATTATACGAAATTCCCGGTCGCACCGGTACGCGTTCTGTGCTACCATCTTCCCCGATTCTTACGACAAATATACCAGACTGAGCGTTAACGACTGCCCCTTTAGGCACAAATGTTGTTTTATGTGTCCTTTGCAAAGAGAGTTTTACATCCGCAAAATCTCCCCCGATTAAACCTTTATCGGCATTCGCTACCTCAAACTCTAAGCTCAGTGACCGTGTGGTTGGATCAATGAATTTTGCATTTCTTTTCAATTTCGTCGTGAATATCCGATTGGGCACGCTCAACACCTGAAACTCTGCCGTAGTACTATCCGACACAGATTGTCCATGCACCTCCGGCACCACCACTTTCAACTTAAGCTTATCATTAGCCACTAGATTAAACATCGGTATCCCGTTGTCCCCCAAAAGCGCCCCTGTCGAAAAATTACGCTGGGTAATAATACCTGAAAAGGGCGCCCTGATTAACAGATAATCTTCCATTTGTTTCGACTTTTGATAAGTCCCACCAGCCTCTACGACCGCGGCACTATCCCTTAGCATATCGCCGTGTGCCTTCTCCAGCTCTAGCGCCGAGATAGCCCCTTTTTTACGTCCATCTACATCATGGAGCCTCTTATAGCGAAGCCTACTCACTTCATAATTAGCCATAAGCTGATTCTGTTTCGCCCGATCGGCCGTACTCTGCATATCCATCTCGGGCGCCTCCATCCGTGCGAGCAACTGTCCTTTGCGAACATAATCCCCCACATCAACGTGAATCTGCCTTACAAAACCTTTTACCTTCGAAAACAACGCAACAGACTCCTGTGGCTGCAGTTCACCTGTCACTTTAAGACTGTATTCAGGTTGCAAGGATTGAGGGTGCGAAACTTCCACCTCAAGCATATCTGCTTTTGCCTGCTGCTTTGCCTGTTTATCCCCCTCCTTTTGCTTACAGCCAAGGAATACGACAAGCACTAATAAAAAACTATATCTTACCATTTCTTTAATTATTATAAAACTTACTATTTACATCATCAGGATCTAGTGAAGGCTCCAAATACGTAGCTTTCTTCATCATCAATGAAAAAATCAGTGGTATCATCAATAAGATGACAGCAGTAGAAGTGATCAAACCACCAATTACAGCTTGTCCTAAGGGAGCAATCTGTTCGCCACCATCCCCCATCCCCAAGGCCATAGGAATCATACCCGCAACCATTGCAGCGGCAGTCATCAGAATGGGGCGTAGCCGAGATTTTGCAGCAACAATTGCCGCAAACTGGGCCGATATAAAATACTTTCTACGGTTCTGTTCTGCCTGATTGACCAATAGCACCGCATTCGAGACAGACACCCCGATCGACATGATGATCCCCATGTAAGACTGTAGATTCAACGTACTACCAAAAACCCAGATGAAAAACGAACTACCGGCGATTACCGCTGGTATCACCGAAAGAATGACCAAACTAACACGGATAGATTGATAATACGCGCTCATCATGAAGAAAATAACGACGATAGCAATAGACAATCCTATTAATAACCCGGACAGCGTTTCTTCCAATAAAGGCAAGGTACCTTCTTTCCATACACGCATTCCCTTAGGCACCTCTCCTATTTCTAGAAGCGCCTGATCTACGGCCTTGTTAGCTGTACCTAAATCCGTTTTATAAAGATCTGCCAATATTGTAACATAGCGATTCGGACCTCGCCGATTCACCTGGCCTGCAACAGTACTGTATGTAATCGTTGCTACATCCTCCAGGATTGGATAACGCTGTCCTTTTTGTAAAGGCATAGCGCGCAGATCCTCTACAGCTTGTATTAAGTTCTCTGGCACTTGAACCTGAACCTGGAATACCAGCCCAGACTTAGGATCCACCCATAGATTTTTATCTGTAAATCGGGTTGACGATGTCGCCGTTGAAATATTTCTAGACACCTCTTGTACTGTTAGTCCAAATTGTGCGAGTCGGGTTCGATCCAACTTAATATCAATCACCGGGTAATGCAAGGGCTCTGCAATCTGCACATCTCTCAAGAACTCATAAGCAGACAACTTAGAAACCAGTTTTTTAGCATAAGATTCTGCAGCCTGAAGTTGGGACGCGCTAACTTTAACCTCTACAGGTGTCATAGCTCCCTGCCCTATAATTTTATCCATCAGCTCCATCGGCTCAAAGTTTATGACCACCGACGGAAATTTTTCACGGATCCGCTCACGGATCTGCTCCTTAAGTTCATCATTCTTTACACCGATCAACTTCTTATTCAACGATAACTGTAGAACCCCCTCTCCGGTTGTACTGTTAAACAAAAAAATGGGATTTATTGGGTTAGCTGAGGGGTGCATCCCTACAAATGCAGAGCTCATCTTTACACTATTCACAGGTAGCATCGCTGTAATGGATTCTCCGATCTTACGAACTGTTTCTTCACTGGTTTCCAGTCTCGTCCCCTCCGGTAGCCGTATCCGCAGCTGAAAATCACCGCCTTCCGATCGTGGAAGAATGTCAGTACCCAATAAAGAAAATAGCAGAAATATAGCACCAATACTCAAGACCAGGTACCCAATAGTAGGCACCGTGGATCTACGGACCAGAGAACGGACCAAAAATGCATACTTCACATTGACACGTTCCATAAACGACCGCTTCTTACGGACTAATCTCCCATGCACCTTGGATTTCATAATCCAATTAGCCATGATAGGCACAAAAGTCTGAGAAGCAATAAATGAGGCTATCATCGCAAATGCAACGGCTAGCGACAAAGGCATGAACATATCCCTAGGGATACCACTCATCATAAATGCAGGGGTAAGTACAGCTAGGATACTGAGCAATATTAACAACTTAGGTGCCGATATTTCTAAAAGGGCGTCCAAGATGGCCCTAGGTTTCGATTTTCCCAACTCCATATGTTGATGAATATTCTCTATCGTAACCGTGGCCTCGTCCACCAAAATCCCTATAGATAGTGCCAGACCACTCAACGTCATGATATTCACACTCTGTCCAAAGAAATACAGTGTTATCACTGCTGTAATAATAGCAATAGGTATGGTCAAGACAACGATTAACGCACCACGCACATCGCCAAAAAAAAGAAAAACCATAAGCCCCGTCAAAAGAGCGCCCAAGGCACCTTCAAAAATCAAGTTAGACAGTGATCTCGATATGTAAACCGATTGATCAAAGGCATAACTGATTTTAACCCCCTCGGGCAAGAGGTTTTCCAACATGGGCAGAGACTTTTTAAGATTGTCCACCGCAGTTAACGTCGATGCGTCTGGCTTCTTAATAATAGGAAGGTAAACCGAACGTTTTCCATTTATCAACGCATACCCCACCGTTTGATCTGCTGCATCCAACACCGTAGCAACATCGCCGACCAATAGTGTCCCACCGGCAACGGTCTTAATCGGTGTCTGTAAAAACTCTTCTACACCAGCAGCAATAGAATTGATCGGCGCCATAAGGTTTTTATCGTCCAACCGTATATTCCCAGCCGGCGATGGGACCGAGTTTTTCGTAATAGCCAAAGTGACCTCCTCTGGACTAAGCCCAGAGGCTTTCATCTTTTGTGGATCAATATTCACCACGAGACTACGCATATTGCCGCCAAAAGGAGCTGGGGCCGTTATTCCCGGGATATTCACAAACATAGGACGTACCTTCGTAATGGCCATAGTTTGCAATTCGGTGACTGAATGTTTTTCACTATCAAACACCAATTGTCCTACAGGGAGCGAACTACCATCAAAGCGAACCACCATAGGAGGCACAGCTCCTGGAGGCAAAAAACCCATCGCACGGGACACCTGCATACTCAATTCGGCAGACGCTTGAGACATATCAGTCCCGGGATAGAATGTCAACTTCATCAAGGAAAGTCCTTGGATACTTTTAAAATCCATTTCCTTAACGCCATTAACAAAAAGTAAAACCTTTTGAAATTCGTTGGCCATAAAACCATCCATGTAGGCTGGCGACAGCCCACCATAGGGCATTGCGATATACATGGCAGGCGACTCTATCTCAGGAAAAATATCGACTTTTATCTTTTGGATTACCGGCCAGGAAAAATACGCGATCGCTATGATTACCATAATGAATGCAATAGGCTTCCTCAGCGCTGTTCTAATAATGTTCATATGTATATAAATAGTTATCGATTAGAAATGTTGAATCACCTTATTGACATCTGCTTCAAGAAAAGATCGTTTTAAAGCAATATTCCAGTAATTGTAATAATGTAGGAGATTCTGCTTTTCATTTTGAAGCAAAATGGCCTGTACTTGCAGAAGTTCTGCCAAATTGATTAATCCTCCTTCATACCGTACCCTGTACATATCATAGGCTTCAGAAGCCTCTCTTTTACTTCGCTCTGAATCGACCAAACCATCTACCGTCAGCTTTTCTTGCGTTTCCAGATCCAATACACGTTTTTCAATTTCTCGATCCAATAGATGATACTCTTCGTCAACTTTTTGGCGTTTCGCGTCAAAAATCTTTCGGTCAGACTTTGCTGTAAACAGCTGTTGCAGATTCCAACTCACCCCTACACCAACAAAGTAATTGTGCGCATAATTCTGAAACATATCACCGTAACTATTAGACGCGACACCTTCTGAGGATACCCCCGAGCTGCGACTAGATACTGCTCCTATTCCCATCACACGTGGTAAGCTTTGCCGCTTTGATTTCTCCATCAAATAGTCTAGCTTTTCAGATTCTAATTTCTTTATTTCCAAAACAGGCTGAACAATTAATCCTGACGCATTCTCTTCCAATAGTTTAAAGAAGCGATCCGTTTGGTCAACGGCAGTATCAACAGTATCACCGACAAACTCGGATAATGCATATACATTTCCTTTAAGCTGTCCCGAGACCTGCGACAGTTCAGACGAAACGTTGTTTAACGAAGAAGAGACGAGAAGCGTATCTGCACTGGGAATTATACCACTTATCGCCAAATCCCGTGTCAGTTCTAAGATATCCTCATACCTTTTCAGGTGCACCTGATACCAATTGAAGAGCGTTTGATAATACAAAAAATTGATATACCGTTGAGCAAGCTCATGCTGTATCAAGAGCTGGTATTGATTAGATTCCCAGGTAGACTGCTTTACGGCAGTAGCACCTAAATTCCGATCCGCATTTTTACGACCGAAATTGACTAAGTCCCAATTAAGACTACTCGTAGCGTACTGATTGAAGGTATTTGACGTACCACCCGATGTGTTGGAACCGGAGATATTAAAAATACCAGGCATCGGATAGAACGCTCCAGACACATTGTTTAATGAGCTAAATCCCTGTTGATATTGAAGCCAGACCTGCGGCTTATAATGTTCCAATGCTGCGGCACTGTCTAAGCGGGCTATACCGATTTCTCGGTCTCTAATAGAAAATCCTTTATAGTTTACTTTAGCTTGTTGCCAATAGTTCTGAAGTACCTGCGCGTGTACACCACTAGAGATGAGTGCAGTCCCCATAACGAGCAAACAAGCCCATAACTTGTTGATCATGGATTGTAAAATTTATAGTAAAAAAACACAATTATAAAAATGCCTTTAGGCGATTAACGTGTCTGAATGCTATAAATTGAATCGATTAAAGAATATAAAAAGATTATTGGTTCCCGAATTAGGAACTTGCGGTAAGCGTATTCTAACCCTATTTTTAGAAACACTTAAAAATAGGAAACAAAAAAAAGTAATTAATACGATGGATGGTGAGAGTTCAATAGCCGAATTGGTAACTTTTGCGACACTCTCTTTACCGTCCAACACACAACGGACTTCCGACGAAGTTATTAGTTTGGATTGCTTAATACCTAATCCGGAAGAAGCCTGCTGCGTAGAATTTTGCTTGATAGATGCCTTTATCGGGCACGAAGTCAGAATAAAAACCATAAAAATACCTACAATCCGCAACATGAAGGCGAACGAACTGCTTTTTATGATATCAAAATTACTCATCAAGGCAAACCTACATAAATTTACCACTATACGCAATACAATTGCGTTCGAATATAAAATTTTGTAGCGCTCCTCGGCCTAAAAAACCTTCAATTGAGGAAATACAGGCTATTCCTCGAGACATCAAAAATAGATGTAACACCTATTTTACGCTTCCCATTTTTCAGATACCGGGACAAGCACAGTTCCTAACAATAGCATATTAACAGCATCTACTCCCAAAAATTTCCATTTTACCACATATCTTATTTAAAAAATATTTTTTTGTTAAAAAACACTACGCAATCGATTGTTTTATCGAAAATTCATAATTTTGACTTCCTATTAACAGATTAAACTTGATACTATGTGTGGAATTGTTGGCTATGTAGGCCATCGAGAAGCATATCCTTACTTGATAGAAGGATTGCACAAACTTGAATACCGCGGATACGACAGTGCAGGTATTGCACTTCATTCGCAACAAGCGTTACTGATTTCCAAAACCGCTGGAAAAGTCGCAGCCTTAGAGGAACTGATCAAATCGACAGACCTTTCGTCTACAACAGGGATTGGACATACCAGATGGGCGACACATGGTGTACCTTCGGACTATAACGCACACCCCCATTCGTCCCAAAGCGGCAAGCTAGCTCTTGTACACAATGGAATCATCGAAAACTATGCTTCTATCAAAGAGGAGTTACTCAAAAAAGGATATGTCTTCAAAAGTGAAACCGATTCCGAAGTCCTTCTCAATTTTATTGAAGATATAAAGATCAACAACGATTGTCCCTTAGAGGAAGCAATCCGAATTGCGCTCAAACGCATTACAGGAGCTTACGTTATACTCGTACTGGATCAGGACACGCCAGACACCATAATAGCAGCACGCAAAGGTAGCCCATTGGTCATAGGTATCGGGCAGGGCGAACATTTCTTAGGCTCAGATGCATCTCCAATGCTCGGGCATACCAAAGAAGTGGTGTACATCAACGATTATGAACTCGCTATTATAAGACCTGACGAGCTTATACTCAAAAATCTAGGCAACGAACAGGTAACCCCATTTATTCAGCAACTCGACATGGAGCTCGCTAGTATAGAAAAGGCGGGATATCCCCACTTTATGCTGAAAGAAATAGTGGAGCAACCTAAAGCTATTAAAGATTGTCTTAGAGGAAGGGTTGATGCGGATACCCATCAAATAACGTTAAGTGGTCTTGAGAGGGTTAAAGACCAACTACTATCAGCCCATCGAATCATCATTGTCGCATGTGGTACCAGCTGGCATGCGGCCTTGCTTGCTGAATATTGGATTGAGGAATTATGTCGGATTCCTGTCGAGGTCGAGTATGCATCAGAATTTAGATACAGAAACCCTATAATTGATAAAGAAGACGTTATTATTGCTATTTCCCAAAGTGGTGAGACAGCAGATACTTTAGTCGCTTTGGAAAACGCCAAACAACAGGGCGCAACTATATTTGGAATAGTAAATGTTGTTGGATCTTCTATTGCCCGGCTCTCCGATTCAGGGATATACACCCATGCAGGCCCAGAAATTGGGGTGGCCAGCACGAAAGCCTTCACCACACAACTCGTGGCATTATTGCTTTTTGCTATTAAACTTGCCAAATACAAACAAAAAATAGCTCCTGAACAAGCAGAATTATTGGTACGCGAACTTCAACTCATCCCCGAAAAAACCCAAGAAATACTGGATACGCAGATCGAAACAATTAAAGCCATAGCACATAAATACGCCAATGCCCGAGATTTTCTGTACTTAGGCCGTGGCTACAATTTCCCTATAGCACTCGAGGGAGCCTTAAAGCTCAAGGAGATATCCTACATCCACGCCGAAGGTTATCCAGCCGCAGAGATGAAACACGGACCTATAGCCCTAGTTGATGAGAATCTTCCGGTATTATTCATCGCTACAAAAGATAAAATCCATGAAAAAATCATCAGCAATATGCAAGAGATCAAGGCACGTTCAGGACAGCTTATATCTTTAGTATCCCGTGATGACAAACTCGCCTCCTCCCTATCCGACGATGTTATCGAGATCCCCGAAGCGCACGAAATTGTCGCTCCGATACTCTCTACAATTCCATTACAATTATTAGCGTATTATATAGGCATTGCAAGAGGCTGTGACGTGGACAAACCTCGAAACTTAGCCAAATCTGTAACAGTAGAGTAGTATGACCTTCATCACACAAGAACCTTTAGCCAATCTTGGATATGGCTTTATTTCGCCGAAGCATATTCCGGCTCAGGCCGACGAATACTATATTAGGAATGAACAGTTGGGTGCAGAAAAGGTCTTTCGTCCATTGACAAGCCTAGAGGTAAAAAAACTTACGGATCAACTTAACTACAGTTCCAATTGGTCGGAGGTGCTCGTTAGCGATCCGTTTTTTCCAGAACAGATTCAAAGCTCAAAATTCTATGGATTAGTCCGTATCGGGCCAATGCGCCAGGCATATCTTTCCTATAGAGATCTTCGTCTCCCTTGTGGTATATACAACTCGACTATCGTAAGCTCAGACATTGGCGCGTACTCCGCTATACATCATGTCCGTTACATGTCTCATTTTATTATCGGAGATAGTGTTATACTTTCTAACATCAATGAAATGGAAAGTAGTAACAGTGCCAAATTTGGAAATGGGATTCTCAAAGACGACGAGCTCCCGGAAAAGCGAATATGGATGGAGCTCTGTAATGAAAATGGAGGTCGATCCGTAATTCCTTTTGATGGAATGCAGGCTGCCGATGTCTATTTATGGTCTCGTCTTCGAAACGACAGCGTATTTCAAGACAGATTAGTAGAAATAACAGACAACAGCTTTTCAAAAAAGAGAGGATATTACAGTACCATCGCAGATCACGTCGTCCTTAAAAATTCAAATACCATAAAGGATGTCAAAATCGGCCCCTATAGCTATATAAAAGGAGTAAATAAGCTCAAAAACGTCACAATAAATTCCAGTGAAGAAGCGTTTACCCAGATTGGCGAAGGCTGTGAAATCGTAAACGGCATAATAGGGTACGGTTGTAGAATATTTTACGGCGTAAAAGCAGTACGCTTTATTCTCTCTTCCCATTCTCAGCTAAAGTATGGTGCACGCTTGATTAACTCCTTTCTGGGCGACAACTCCACCATATCATGTTGTGAGGTACTGAACTCCCTCCTATTTCCCGCTCACGAACAGCATCATAACAATTCCTTCCTTTGCGCAGCGCTGATCAAGGGACAGAGTAATATGGCAGCAGGTGCTACCATTGGGTCTAATCACAATTCTCGCGCCGCAGACGGAGAGATCATTGCCGGACGGGGTTTTTGGCCGGGTCTATGCGTGAGTATCAAACATAACTCTAGATTTGCGTCATATACACTTTTAGTCAAAGGAGACTTTTTGCATGAATTAGATATCCGCATTCCCTTTTCTCTAGTCAGCAACGACATCGAGAAAAACCGTTTATTGATAGTTCCTGGATATTGGTTTTTATACAATATGTATGCGTTAATGCGCAATACGTTCAAATTTACATCCCGGGACAAAAGAACATTAAAAAACCAACACATCGAATACGATGTATTGGCTCCCGATACGATCAATGAGATGTTTGACGCATTGGATGAGATCAAAATTGCTGTGGGGAAGACCTGGTCAGATTTGAATCCTCAAATGGATCCCAAAATTTTAGGATCTAAGCTGCTGGAGGATCAAGATTTTGATCTTGATAAAAGAGAAATACACCTGACCGATACCGAATATTCTACACGAAAAGTCATATTGATAAAAGTCAGAGCCTGTTACAGACTCTTTAAACGTATGATCCACTATTACGGCAGCACACACCTAGCAGATGCACTCGAAAAAAGAACCTTTAAGTTATCGGATGCCCAGCAGCAACTAGCTGATATACACCGTGCTAAATTTGAAAACATTGGTGGTCAATTAATTCAAAATCAACAGGTACAGACTCTCATCGAGGATATAAAAAGTGGAAAAGTCGATTCTTGGAGTACCATCCATGAACATTACCACCGATGGAGTAGCACTTATCAAAACGACAAAACGACCCATGCAATAGCCTCTTTGGCAGAAATAACGAACCTTCCAATCAACGAATGGACCACCGATTTTATACAGGACTGTCTGGAACAGAGTCTTAAAACAAAGGAATGGATTTGTTTAGAAATAGAAAAATCAAGAGCAAAGGACTATGAGAATCCCTTCCGCCTGTTGGCATACGACTCCATGGAAGAAATGGAATCTGTAATAGGAAAACTAGCGGACAATAGCTTCTTAAACAAACAGAAAGAAGAATACATCGACTTTAAAGAAAGAGTAGAAAAATTATTAAATCAAGAATAATTATCCAAAAGAGGCTGTATCATAATTGAAACTCTCACGTCATTTCGAGCGAAACGTAGTACAGTCGAGAAACCTCGAAGAGCTCTGCGAAGCAAATCTAAAAACTTAAATTTCAAATCTTTAGATTTCTCCATTTCGCTGCGCTACAGTCGAAATGACGATAAATTCTACTTTTGATACAGCCTCTAAAGTTAAAACACACAAAAAGGCAACGAAATAACCTATAAAAATGGTATATTGAATTAAATTCGAGAACATTCATTCCATGGTAAAGAGCAGCACAAAATATATTGACATTTCAAACAATGACAAGAGCGTAGCTCCAAATGGGTTGTACAGCACTTACATAGAACCAGTAGCGCAAAATACGGTTGCCTCGATTTTAATACTGCATGGCATGCAAGAACATAGCGATCGCTATCTGGATTTTGCTGAATACCTCGGCAATCTCGGTTTTGCAGTACTCCTTTATGACCACATAGGACATGGCAACACAGCGATCAATGAGAGCGCACAGGGTTATTTTCAAAAGGAACAGCCACAAGACCGACTAATTTCAGATGCTATAGGGCTACATCGCTATCTGAAGGACACACATCCGAACCTACCTCATTTTATTATTGGGCACTCTATGGGGTCATTTATCACCCGTAATGTATTACAACGAGTTGGTTCCGAATTTGATGGAAGTGTGTGGATAGGTACAGGTGCCAAAACACCGGGAGCTGAAATCTTTAGAAGTTTACTCTCGCTCTTAAACAAATTCAGTCCAAAGAAACGAAGTAAATTGATCAATGGGATCTTTAGCAAGATAAACAACAGTAAGTTTCAAAAGGAAGCAGATTTTGACGAAACAAGTTGGCTGAGCCTCAGCAAATCCAATAGAACACGATTTAAGCAAGATAGTCGTTGCGGCATTCCATTTACCAACAATGCCTTTTATACCTTGTTAATCTTACTCTTAGAGGCAACAAAAAAAGGTTGGTATACAAATATCCCAGCCAATCTCCCCATACTTCTGGTCAGCGGAGAAAATGATCCTATCGGCGACTTTAGTAAAGGAATAAACCATACCGAACGACAACTAAAAGCGGCCGGTTTTAAAGATATCACTACGTTAATCTACGCCGAAAAGCGTCACGAAATACTACAGGAAGATAACAAAGAACAGGTTTTCTCCGATATTGGACAGTGGCTTTTAGCCCATACCCCATCAGTTAACGTCCAGTAATTTTTCAAATGCCCTGCGACGTGCTCCGCCTCTAAAACAGACTTCACCACAATACACGTATCCTAGTTTATCAAATACACGTAGCATCCCTACGTTATCATAGTTTGTATCCACCTTTATGCTTGGTCGCCCCCACGATAAGCTAACTTTCTCGGCTTCCCGCATCATCCAGGTCCCCAAGCCTTTTATAGGGTCACTTTGTGAAACTGCCAATCTATGTATTACTGTATAAGGACGTATCGTGAGCCACTCCCCTTCTAATTTTTCATAGGCAGGCTCTATGTCTCCAATAATAGCGATATAAGCCAGCAGTCCCGTTTCCGTTCGTTCAGCAACAAAACCATACCCCTTTTCGATATCAGCTAAGATAACGTCTCTATTGGGATACCCATCTTGCCATTGATCCGAACCTTCATCCTTGCGTTTACGGATAGCTTCATCAAGGATAGACCATATATCATCCACATCCGTCGCTACGGCCTTTCTAAAAGCAATATTTTCAATCATTCTTCAAAATAAGGAAATATTAATCAAATACCTATACCTCTTTCCAACCTCCTTCACCTACTTCACCGCCTTAACCTTATTAACCTTTAGCTGTAAAAGAATGACCGACCCCAAAAAAGATACCATCGCAATAATTCCCAGTCCCCATACAGAAGACCTTATCAGGTCGGCCGTTCCCTGCTCGATAACCATGGTTCTGAAAATCTGCAAATAATGTGTCAACGGTATAAGTTTTGCTATCCAAACAATCCAATCCGGCATTTGACTCAAAGGCCAGGTAAACCCACTGAGTATAAAAGAAGGCGTTGCAATGACCATCAAGATTTCGGTAGCCTTCAGCTGGCTCGGAATAGCTATACTCACCAGGATACCTAAAAAAGCTACTGCCAGTAAAAATAAAAAAGAAGCCCCAAAAAAAGCTAAGCCCTCTACATGCAAAGGCATTTTATAATAGACGGAGTATCCGTAATACAATCCATAGATAAAGAATGACATTAAAATATAAGGCATGATCTTTACAAGAATAAGTATAAAGACATTCGAACTTTTAGTGACCAATTCTCCAAAAGTATTATTTTCAAACTCCGAAGCGAAACTCAGTGCCAATCCCAGCATCATTACCTGTTGCAATACCGTAAGCAAAACCCCAGGCAGCATAAAATACAGGTAATTACCACTACGTATATTCTGCTTTACGATAGTCGTTTTAAAGGGTTCATACTGCTGGGTAGCCACATAGCTGGGCACCCCTTTCTTTTCCTGATATTTTATCTGTATACCGGCTTTCATTGTCGCTGCACAAACATTGACAGCCATCATCGCATAATTAGAAGTCAAGGTATTTGAAGCATTGACAAACAACGTCAATTCGGTACTCCGGTTGTAATTAACATCCGACGAGAAGTTACGTGGAATATGTACCACTACCGTAGCCTCCTTTTTCATCGCCGCTTCCTTAGCACCAAATGGATCATTCATTAGTTCAGCTACATAAATAACCTCATTTTCGTTGAACATATCGATCAGCTGTTTTGACAAAGGACTACGATCTTCATCAACGACTACGATAGGAAGGTGCGTTACTTTACCTTTCTTGTACACCCCGCCTACCAGTACACCGTACATGATCGGAGCGCCTAAAAAAAGAACAAGCAATACCTTATTCTGATAGAATAAGCCAAATTCTCTTTTGATTAAATGCCAAAAGTTCCTCATAATTATTTTTCGTCTTTAACGATAAAAGTCGCCTTGGTTAACAGTTCCTTATTGTCTGTGGTACTTGTTGGCTTCAACCGAACTTCAAAAAGAGTTTCCTGTTGCTCAAAATCAGGATATGCTGTACTGATACTGGCATAATTACTCAAAGATTTGATTGTTTCTACTTTTGCCGTTAGCGTTTTATTATCGAGATAAGGGATGGTAAGCGTCTTGACAGCATTCTTTTGAAACTCTTTGACACGGCTTTCCGGTACGGTCAATCTAAAGTAGGTCCCATCTACGATATACCCGGATACTAGACTGTAACCCGCCAAAGCCAATTCCCCAACCTTTAAATTTATGTTTTCGATCGACATGGCTTGTGGAGCGATGATATACCTTTCTTTTGCAGCCACGTTGACCTCAGAAACAGCTCCTATAGCCCTTTCCTTCTGTCCCAATGCCATCTTCTGCTGCTCAATACGTGCTCCATGTTTCACATCGGCCAATTCTGCCTGAGCCGCTAAATATTGATTTTTTGCACCTTGATACTTAGCATACACCTCATCATATTTTTGCTGGGCAACCAATGAGTCTCGCAGCAGATTCTGCATACGGTCCAATGATTTTTTTGCAAAATCATACTGTTCCTTCAACCCCGCAACTTTTGCATTCAGTTGGGTCAATTGTCCATCTGTAGCTCCTTTGACAGCCATATCATACTGCGCTTGGGCAGCCTCCAATGCGCCCTGTGCCTGAATAGATTTAGCATCTACTTCTGGAAGCTCCAAAATCACCAAAGTATCCCCCTGCTGTACCATCTGTCCCTCTTCAACTAATATTTTCTGGATTTTCCCAGGCACCTTAGTCGTCACCGCAATCTGATCCCTTTCGATTTTGCCTTCCAACACCTTTTGTTGCTTCGTATTGTTACTGGAACATCCTTGTACGAATAAGGTAGCGAAGATTATGTAAAGCGTATTTTTCATCGTTAATAATTTTTTTGTTTTAGCTTTAAGACATTTCCGTTCAACAAGATCCCGTAAATTATCTTACAATTGTTTCATAAAGGTTTCCATTCGCCTTTAAAAGTTCGGCCACAGCATTGCGTTGATTAAGCACTTGGCTATAATAATTCAACGATTGCTTATAGAATTCGTTCTCTGCTTCCAGTCGTTCGGTGACATCGCTCAATCCTTCTTCAAACTGTCTCGAAGCCAAATGCAAATTATTCTTTGCGATAGCGACTTGCTGTTGATTTACACCGATTTTTTTCAGACTAAGCTCATAATCCGAACGGGTTTTACGTTGCAGTAAACTCAGCTTTTCCCGCGTATCTTCTAGCTTATTCGCATTAATCTGAATATCTAGTTTTGCCTTCTCAATCGCGCTTTTATGCGACTTACCTTCAAACACGTTCCATTTCAGACCAACTCCTACGGCATAATTAGGTGCTAGCTGCAGGTGGTTAGTCTTCATTTTTACGTCGCCCACCTGCGGTAAGTCTTTTAATGTAAACCGCGAATCAAACGCGTTCAAATAAGACACATTTCCAAAGGCAAACACTAACGGCAGCTTCGCTCCTTGTTCCTTTTTTAAGGCGTATCCATAAGCTTTCTGCGATGCTTCCAGTGCCTGCAACTCCTTACGATTCATCACAGTAGCTTCATCTAAAACCACAGCAATTTCAGTCAATGGATAGACCACCGATTTCAACTGATCCTTGTCCAAGCCCGTCAACTCCTCCAATTTGAAATATAACAATTCCCGGTTACTACTCACTTCCGCCTTTTTACTTTCCAATTCAAGCATGGCCAGTTTTATCTTATCACGATCATAAGGAATAGCCAAGCCATTATCGATAGCCTTAACAACCTTCAGATGCTCTTTGTTCAACCTCCGTTCGGAGTCCTGAATAAGAAGATCTACTTCTCTCAATAACATCAATTGATCAAAGGAATACATTACCTCTTGGGCGATCTGGTCCTTTCCTGCTTCGCGCATCAACGATTGGGCTTTAAACTTCTGTTCCAAAGCCTTCTGTCCATTCGTGATCTGTAGACCACTAAAAATAACCTGCTTTGCTGTAACCCCAGCCATAGCAATCTGTGTAGAAAGATTAGAGCGCTGGGAGCCTTCAAACAAATTTATGCCGGTTATAGGGAGCTGATGAGTAGGTAGATCCAAATCGACAGTACTGTTGAGATAACCATACCCGCCATTAAGGGATACCGTCGGCAAAAATTTACCTTTCACCTCTTCCCTTTCCAACACGACCTTTTGATTTTCCAGGTATGCATTCTGCAAACCCTTATTATGTTTAATAGCCTGTTCTACGGGATGCTTAAAATCGGAAAGTTGCTCTTGAGCCCGTAGACCAGGAAGACAATATCCGAGAGAAAACAAGAGAAAAATACAACAAGACATGTATTTCATATGTATATAGTTTGATTTTTATCTATCATATGGAATACTCCTAAGTGTTTGTGCTTCGCTAAATAGGAGTATTTCATATGTATATATAATTTCACGTTATTTATTAAACTAAGACAAAAATAAAGCTTATTTGTTGCTGAAATTTTAAGATATCTTAAAAACGTACTATTTCAGACCACGTATTACCGAAAGTGTTTGCTGTGAAACCCCCAGATAAGAAGCGATATGTCCTAATGTAGCCTGCTGAAACAACGCTGGATTTTCAAGCATTAAGGACTGGTATCGCTCACTGGCCGTCTCAAACTGCATATTATAAAAGCGTCTTGAAAAACTGATCAACGAATCCAATAGAATCTTCTGAATAATATGATTCATCGTAATATTCGTCTCCGCCAATTCCTTTATCGCCAAAAACGGAATGGCCATAACAACGGTATCACTTAGTGCCTGAAAACCAAATACCGAGGGCTTTTGATAAAAAAGACTTTCGATCCCCGTACCAAAGGTATCCGGTCCAAAAAAATAATGGGTTACGTCGCGGTCCCCTTTATTATAGTAGATCCTTGTAAATCCACTTTCTATAAAATAGACATGTCTTAAATAGCTATCCGGCGAAAAGATTATCTCTCCTTTACTGTAACTTTTAGTTTCAGCCATTTTAGCAAAGAAAAACTCTACTTCGTCATTTATAGGGTATAGACTTTTCAAATAGTCAATAATTCTCATGGTAATTTCTTGTCGACATCGTGCAATTCAACTTGAATATATCTATTTGTAACACAAAAAACAATGTTATTTCAAACTTCTTATAAATAAACAGGCGAAGATCGCAGCTATTCTGCTGATTTACTTTTTGTTTTTTATAAGCAGATAATAAAAAAAAGAAAAATATTCCTATCTTTGCACTTCCGTGAGTTACGGAAAAATTTAAATTAACATAACTATTTAAAAAATGCAACAGTACGAATCTGTAATCATTCTTACCCCGTTGCTTTCAGAAGATGCTGCGAAAGAAACAATCGCAAAATTCAAAAGTATCTTAACAGAAGGCGGAGCCGAAATTATCGCAGAAGATAATTGGGGTTTGAAAAAATTAGCGTATCCGATCCAGAAAAAAACAACTGGATTTTATCACTTAACTGAATTCAAGGCTCCAGGTGAATTAATTAAAAAACTAGAGGTTGAATACAAGCGTGATGAGCGTGTGATGCGCTTCTTAACTATCGCTCTTGAGAAGCATGCTATTGCTTACAGCGAGAAAAAACGCAGCGGTGCATTCAACAAGAAAGCTGAAACTAAAACTGAGGAGGTAGCAAACTAATGTCAAAAGAAAACATCCAATACGTGACAGCTCCTAAAGTAGAGGACAACCGTAAAAAATACTGTCGTTTCAAGAAAAACGGTATTAAGTACATCGATTATAAAGACGCTAACTTCCTTATGAAGTTTGTTAACGATCAAGGTAAAATTTTACCTCGTCGTCTTACGGGTACATCATTGAAGTTCCAGCGTAAAGTAGCTCAAGCCGTGAAACGTGCTCGTATCATCGGTCTAATGCCTTACGTAGCAGATTCATTAAAATAAGGAGGATACGATAAATGGAAATTATATTAAAACAAGATGTTAAACACCTTGGTGAGAAAGACGATATCGTAGTAGTAAAACCAGGTTTTGGCCGTAACTACTTAATTCCTCAAGGATTTGCTACTTTGGCTACGCCATCAGCAAAAAAAGTATTGGCTGAGAATATCAAACAAGCTCAGTTCAAACAAGACAAAATCAAGAAAGACGCTACAGAATTAGCTGCTAAATTAGAAAATGTAAAACTTTCTATTGGTGCTAAAGCTGGTGAAACTGGCAAAATCTTCGGTAAAGTAAACAGCATTCAGATTGCTGATGCGTTGAAAGCCCAAGGTTACGATGTAGATCGTCGTCGTATTACTTTCGAAGTAGAGCCTAAAACAATTGGCGAATACGTAGCTAACTTAAACTTACACAAAGAAGTTAAAGTTCAAGTTCCTTTCGAAGTAGTAGCTGAGTAATTCTAAAACTCACTAAAAATACAAAGGAGATAACAAATGTTATCTCCTTTTTTATTTTTCTAGACCCCCTCAAAAGCTTTAAATCCGCAGAGTGCCACAGCAACTGGCGGATCCTAAAAGTTTTTAGTACTTTTGCCCACAAAGCAGAACTAAATCAGTATTTTAATATGAGACCAAAAACAATCATCATTGCAATTCTACTGGCAATTGTTGTCATCATCTTATTTAACAATAAAGAAGAAAGTTCATTCTGGTTCTTTGGAGAGATTAGGACATCAAAGTTAATCATACTCGCTACTTTTTATGTGATAGGGATGATCACAGGCGGTATTCTATTCAGACGCCGCAAAAAACATCCAAAAGAATACGCTGTTACTAATCCTAATAGTCCTGTAATAACAGATCAGACCACAGATACAGACCCTACATCACCTTACGCTCCCAATTCTCTTTCCGACGAAGACCGGGAGTTTATCAGAAGAGACTAAAAATAGATGCAAGAAATAGCTATATTATTCGATATGGATGGGGTTATCGCCCATACGAATCCGTATCATTCTAAAGCCTTCGAGGCTTTTTTTGACAAGCACCACATTTCCTACAATCTCGCACAATTCGAACAACATATGTATGGAAAACATAACTCCTACATTATGTCCCATTTTTTCGAGCGAAAGATAGAGGGCGACGAATTATTAGAGCTCGAAAAGGAAAAAGAAGGGCTATTCCGGAGTATCTATGCACAGCATATAGAAGGTATACCTGGATATGTTGATTTTTTAAAATCAATAAAACAGGAAAAAATTAAAACAGCGGTTGCCACATCTGCTCCACGAGCCAATATGGACCTTATTGTTGACGGGCTGAACATAAGACATATGATGGACTCCTTTATGTCCAGCGAAGACGTTAAAAAGCACAAACCAGATCCAGAAATATACCTCAGCTCTGCGGCCAAGCTCAACGTTCCGAAAGAGCACTGTATTGTATTTGAAGATTCATTTTCGGGCGTCAGCGCAGCTATAAATGCAAATATGAAAGTCGTAGGTGTGTTAAGCTCCCACAGCAAAAGCGAACTCCCTCCTTGCGATTTTTATATCTCAGATTATACAGAAATCAAGCTCCCTAGTCTTCTAAATCTTATAGATTAATTAAAAAACTACTTATCTTTGCTACTAATGAATGTTGAAAATCTACTAGAGCGTGCACTTCAATTTGAGTTTCTTTCAAAAGAAGAAGGTATTTTTCTATACCAGAATGCAACCACTACAGAACTGGCTCATGTTGCGAATCAATTGAGAAAACAACAAGTCCCACATGGTAAAGTTACCTGGCAAATAGATAGAAATGTAAATACGACAAATGTCTGTATCGCCAACTGCAAATTTTGCAACTTTTTTAGAAGACCAGGTCACGAAGACAGCTACATTACGGATATAGAGACCTATAAGCTTAAGATAGAAGAAACTTTTAAATACGGCGGAGACCAACTGTTGCTACAGGGAGGACATCATCCCGATTTAGGAATTGCTTTCTACCAAGACCTTTTCAAACAGCTTAAAGAACTATACCCTACACTCAAGTTGCATGCGCTAGGTCCACCCGAAATAGCGCACGTTGCAAAATTAGAAGGAATGTCCCACCTTGAGGTATTGACCGCACTCAAAGAAGCCGGATTAGATTCGCTTCCAGGTGCTGGGGCCGAAATATTAAATGATAGGGTTCGTCGATTAATCTCCAAAGGAAAATGTGGTGGCCAAGAATGGCTAGATGTCATGCGGGCCGCTCATAAAATCAATCTTCCGACATCAGCCACCATGATGTTCGGTCATATAGAAACCTTAGAAGAACGCTTTGAGCATCTCGAATGGATCCGGCAGGTCCAAAGTGAAAAGCCGGCGGATAGCCATGGCTTCATCGCTTTCATACCTTGGCCCTTCCAAGACGATGGCACCTTATTAAAAAGGCTGCGTGGCATTGCCAATAATGTCACTGGAGACGAGTACATACGTATGATTGCCCTCAGTCGAATTATGCTACCCAATATCAAAAACATCCAAGCGTCCTGGTTGACCGTAGGAAAACCGGTGGCACAGCTATGTCTACACAGTGGGGCCAATGATTTTGGATCTATCATGATAGAAGAAAATGTAGTTTCAGCAGCTGGAGCACCCCATCGTTTTACATCAAAATCGATTCAAGATGCCATCAAAGAAGCTGGATTCGAGCCGCAGCTACGCACACAGACGTATCAGTTTAGAGAAATACCACAATCAATGATTGAACAAGTTATAAATTATTAGTCTTCTCCAATGAAAGATATAATGCTCAATATTGAAGCACTGATTTTCGCTTCCGAAGAAGGGATCTCTGCAAATGAAATCAAACATGTACTTCAGGATGCACTGTTGATTGATATCAACAAAGACGAAGTAAGTTCATTTCTGGATAAAATCAAGACCAAGTACGAAGATGAAGATTCAATATTCACGCTCACTCCAGTCAATAACAAATATCAGTTTCTGACCAAAGTGGTATACCACGATGCTATCAATCAGTTACAGGCACATAGAGATCGTAAAAAGTTAAGCCAGGCCGGATTAGAGACCCTAGCGATCATTGCATATAGACAACCGATCACCAAGCTCGAAGTGGAGCAGATCCGAGGCGTAAATTGTGACTATTCCATACAACGTTTATTGGAAAAGGATCTGATAAAAATTGCAGGAAAGGCCGAAAGTATAGGCAAGCCGTTACTCTATGCCACGAGCGATCAATTTATGAATCATTTTGGCATTAACTCGGTAAAAGACTTGCCACAACTTAAAGATATCATAAATGAAGAAAACAGTATCGGAGAGATCATAGATTAAGGCAAATCCACTTTATTCAAAATGAGTACCCTGATAATCAAACCTATATTTTTTAAAAAAAATTTTATGTTTTGATTTTCTTATCTAATTTTACGATAGAATTAATAACAGAAAGAATTAGCTTACTATGATGAACGAGAGTGTCGAAAAGTTTGAAATTGATGAGGAATTAGTCAATTTTAACGGTCCTGAGGACGATTCTGATTTTGATGATGAAGATGATTTCGGATTAGAAATGGACGCCAGTATGGGCGGGTTTGACGACTTTGACGATGAGGATGAAGATGATTTCTAGCGCTAAGTTGTAAGAAGATCCTCCTATAATAGAAAAGGCGATTTTAAAAATCGCCTTTTCTATTTCTTATGAAGTTGCTCATAAAGATCAATCACCTTCTTCTGCAAATCAATTACCTCGATCTCTCGAAGCTGTAGTTTTCTATTCATTTCATTCAACTCGTCCATTCGATCTTTATCGTCATCTACATCCGAAGTAGACAGCAACTGGACTAAAGACAGACCAAATAATTTGGAAATCTGATTCAGACGTGATAAATTCACATCTGTAATTCCAGTTTCAATTTTTGAAAAAGCAGGAATAGATATATCTAACCTCTTTGCAACATCCTCTTGGCTCCAGCCTTTTTGATGTCTTAGTAACCTAATTTTCTTTCCTAAAGCATTCATTCGGTAAATGTTATGTTTTACCTCAAAAGTAAAAATTAATTGTTAAAATAAAAAGAAAAACAAAAACAGTTTAACTAACTTTCGTTAAAAATTTATCGGCAAACTTGAGCATATTGATACCACTATAGTTGCTAGAACTCATAAATAGCATATTATACCCCTTACTATCAAACACTTCCAGAAAACCATACAAATCCATAGGATCCGTTATGACCAAAAGGTTAGGATGATTAAATACCTTAACAATTCTGTCTACGATATTATCTAAAACTACATTTTTTTCTTTTATATTGCTCTTATTGATAAAAACTATGGAAGTATCCGACTCCATCATACTACTATCATACTGCTCCAACTTGTCGCCTTCAATCACATCATAAGGATTTAACTCAATGATAGTCAGTAACTTAAAATCAGAAAACTGTTCTTTAATGGCATGTATACTGGATTTTAACTTAGTTGGTGTGTGGGCAAAATCCTGGTAAACAACAGATCCTTCAGCACTTGCCACAAATTCCAGGTAGCGGATTGAACTTTTGAAATTCCGGATAGCCTCGTAAAACTCATCTCTCTTAATTCCTAACCATTCACAAACCGTATAGGCACCCGCAATATTTGATAGGTTTTGTTTTCCGATCACCTGCAAAGGAATATCATTTTCACCGACCTCCAAATAGGTAACACCCTTATTTATAGTATAGTTAGGCAATCTATATCCATGTCTATTAATCTTACAGTCCTTAGTCTCCCCCACGATTTTAACAACATTGCTATCCTCCTTGTTATAAATCAATGTTCCTTTCGGGACTATCGTATCGATAAAAGTTTCGAACTGACCAAGATACTCCTCTTCGGTCATGAGCATTTTGAAGTTATCCCACTGTATATTACTGATTAACGCAATATTCGGATGATAGTAGTGAAACTTAGAATGTAGGTCGATAGAGGATGCATAAAACTCATCCCCTTCTATAAGCATTATAGGCGCTGTAGAGGTAAGTTTAATCAGCGCATCAAAGCCCTCCAGCTTTGCGCCAACTAAATAATCAAAATCCCGATTTAGATACTTAAGCACATGCATGATCATACTGATAATTGTCGTCTTACCGTATGTCCCGGCTATCACCACCCTAATCTTATCAATACTATGCTCGTAAACAAATTCTGGAAAAGAATAGATCTTGACCTTAAGCTCTTGGGCTTTCATTAACTCCACATTATCAGCCAAGGCATGTTTCCCCAAGATAACAGCATCAATATCCGCGGTGATCTTGTCCGCATTCCACCCTATTTGTTCAGGCAGCAAAGATGCTTCCTTAAGACGGGATTTTGAAGGTTCTACAATTTGATCGTCAGAACCAGTCACCTGATGCCCCAACTTGGCTAAGCTAATCGCCAAATTGTGCATCACACTGCCCCCAATCGCTATAAAATGTATTCGCATGATTATCCTTTAACAAACTTTGCTGCACACCACTGGTCCATAACTTTCTTTTCTTTAAAAAAGAGCCCTAGACCTTCACATTTATGCTTTATAATATCCAAATCATCAACTTCATAAAAACCACTCAAATACAATTCGCCACCTTTCTCCAGTACAGCCTCATAAGTATCTAATTGATCTAACAAAATATTCCTGTTTATGTTTGCCAGAATAGTATCATATATACCGCCCTCAATAACCTCTTTAGACCCCAGTCTGCTTTCTAAATTCGTTATTCCATTAAGCACTTTATTCTCTTCCACACTATCCACACAGATCGAATCATAGTCCACTGCCAATAGCGATGATGCTCCCTTCTTAGCAGCCAATATAGCCAGAATCCCTGTGCCACATCCCATATCCAGAACACGTTTCCCCTTAAAGTCATTCGCCAATATAAAAGACAACATCATCGAAGTAGTCTGATGATGTCCTGTGCCAAAAGACATTTTAGGATCAATTACGATTTCGTACAGGTACTCCGGTTTAGCCTCATGAAAAGTAGCCCTCACATAACAGACATCATCCACCAAGATCGGATTAAAATTACTTTCCCAAAGGGTGTTCCAGTTTTCCTCTTCGATTTCTTTTATAGAATAATCCAACTGATAATCCACAACCTGATCCAACAACAACGTTTCCAAACGCTGTACATCCAAATTTGAACTCGGGATATACGCATTAAATCCCTCGTCGCTATCTTCAAAGGTATCAAACCCAATATCTCCAAGCTCGGCAATAAGCAAATCCTTTTGCCAGTCCTGGATGTCAGCACTTATAAAATTAACAGCTGTATACCTCATTATTTTAATTAAATACTTTCACAATTTCCAAGAAATCTCTAGATTTCAAGGACGCCCCTCCGATCAGTCCTCCATCGATATCTTTCTGCGCAAACAAAGTAGCAGCATTCGAAGGATTAGCACTTCCACCGTACAAAATAGTCGTATTATCCGCTACTGTAGCATCATAACGGTTTGCAATTACCTCCCGGATATACGCATGAACCTCCTGAGCTTGCTCCGGAGAAGCAGTCAATCCCGTTCCGATTGCCCATACCGGCTCATATGCCAATACGATCTTAGCAAATTCATCAGCCGACAGGTGAAATACCCCTTGGTCCAATTGGGTTTTTATAACCTCAAAAAAGCGGTTTGATTCACGCTCTTCCTTCGTCTCTCCGATACAGAAAATAGGTTTTAAATCGTGTTTTAGCGTCACATTAACTTTTTCTGCCAATAGCGAATCAGTTTCTCCAAAATAAGCTCTACGCTCCGAGTGACCTAAAATTACATAACTTGCACCGACAGATTTGACCTGAGATGCCGAAACCTCTCCTGTATATGCACCCGATTCTGCCTGATGAACATTCTGCGCACCTATACTAACGTTCTTGACCGCAGCACCCAATTTAGCGATAGAAGACAGGTGAATAAAAGGACTACATACCACGACCTCTTGATCCCCAATAACTTCATCCTTCACCATATTGACGATTTCAGAAAAAAGGCTTAACCCATCTTCATAACCTAGATTCATTTTCCAGTTTCCTGCTACGATTTTTTTACGCATAATATTATTTATTTAGTGTTGATTATTTATCTATCTATTTTGTGCTTCTTCATAAACAGAAGACAACATCTTCTCGTCTTCATCATCAAAAAACTCTCCTTTGACCAAAGCCTTGCGTTGTAGCATCGCTATAAAGTCTGCAAAGATATAACGATCTTGGATCAAATCCGTAAGCCAGCTAAAGTCCGGCACAAATTTCGGAATAAAATTCGAGATTGCAATCTGAGCACCCACCCCAATCACCGTTCCTGTATTAATTTTACAACCGATTCCCAGCATAACATGGTCGCCGATCACTACGCCACATTTCTGAAGTCCCGTGTCCCTCATCCCTCCTACCGAATAATCATACAGACGAACCGTTTTCCAATCGTTTCTTAAATTGGAATTATTCGTCCCGGCTCCGATATTACACCCTTCACCCACTACCGCACAGCCCAGGTATCCCAGGTGTCCTTTGGCAGAGTTACCCCAAATCACCGTATTATTCAATTCGCCACAAATTGTGCTATTAGCCCCTACAGTTACATTCATATACACGACCGTCCCACTTTTTACACGACAGCCAGCGCCAATCGCTGCAGGACCATGAATCACCGCACCAGCCTCTATAACAGCCCCTTCACCGATATAAATTGGCCCTTGGGTCGAATCCAAAACAGCCTGTTTTAACAGCACGTTATCACCTATGTAAATTGATGTCCCAAAAAAACAACAATCCGGATACGCATTGGCGTTAGCAGCCTGTACACCCAGACAGCCCAGATCAAAACTAATCTGCTCCGCATTATTTAAATAAATATCTTCTGGATAATGTAACCGATTGATACTGCACGTGGACAACACGGCTGTGGCGCTTCCCAAAGCTTGTTCATTAAAACCATCTAAACTCGTCAACCGTAATGCAATCCAATCGCCGTCTTTCGAAAGGAGCTTTTGATTTACTTGTAGCCCCTTTATTTCATCAATCAATTCGGCAATGGGCAATACCCGGCTATCAATGATTAAATAGTCTTCATGGCCAATAGGTGCTGCGGGGAATTTCTCACGCAAGTAATTCCGCGTTAAATAAGCCACATCAGCATCAAAAATATGACGCCATTTTTGATCTATAGTCCATATTCCAACTCGAAGATTGCCCGTAGGACGAGTCGAGGTCAAAGGTTGTAATCGTTCTCTAGAGGAACAATCGTCAAATAAAACAATAGAAAAAGACATACTTCTAAAATACAAAAAAATCCCGATAAGTATATTATCGGGACCTCATACCATATATAATATGGTGATTACTTTTTGTTATAACGGCTACGGAATTTATCGATACGTCCAGCTGTATCAACCAATTTCATTTTACCCGTATAGAAAGGGTGTGATGTATGAGAAATCTCTAATTTAACCAATGGATACTCATTACCATCTTCCCAAGTGATAGTTTCTTTTGTATCTACACATGATTTAGTTACAAAAGCATATTCATTTGACATGTCTTTAAAAACAACTAATCTGTAGTTTGATGGATGCAAATCTTTTTTCATTTTATCTTATGATTACTACTATATATTCAACAATTGAGGTGCAAAGATAATCTATTTAACAATAATTTGCAAAATAATATTTATCCACACCGGGATAATTATCCACCTATTCAAACAAGGAGAACGCATATCGAGGCACAAAAGTAACAATATTTTAAAATATAAGGCGATTAATCGATCATTTTTATCTGCGATTTTGTTACTTTTGCTGATTATTTAAACGAACCTTCGCACTAAGAAGATTTCATATCCAATATGTAGGGTTGTTTCTAGCCATATAGGCACATACATTTTTCAAAAAAATAACACATGAGTATTGCATTATCCGAACAGGAATTACAACGTAGACAAAATCTACAAGGCATCATCGACTTAGGCATTAACCCCTTCCCTGCCGACGAATTCAAGGTGAATGTTACTGCTGCTGATATACTAGAAAATTACGAACGCGACAAGATTAACTACAAGCATATTTTAATCGCTGGCCGTATCATGAGCCGTCGTATCATGGGGAATGCCTCTTTTATCGAAATCCAAGACTCTACAGACCGTATCCAAGTCTATGTAAAAAGAGATGACCTTTGCCCCGGAGAAGACAAATCCTTATATAACACACTATTCAAAAAACTCTTAGATATCGGAGATATCATCGGTATCGAAGGCTTTGTATTCACTACACAAAGTGGTGAAATATCTGTACACGCAGAAAAACTCACTGTACTTACCAAATCCCTACGTCCACTCCCTGTAGTAAAAGAAGCCGAAGGCAAAACTTTTGATGCTTTTACAGATCCAGAGCAACGCTATAGAATGCGTTATGTAGATCTTATCGTAAATGCGCATAACAAAGAAACGTTTATCAAAAGAACGAAACTATATATCGCTATGCGTCAATTCTTCAACGACGCAGGTTATATGGAAGTAGAGACTCCAGTCTTACAAGCTATCCCTGGTGGCGCCGCTGCAAGACCATTTACAACACATCATAATGCGCTAGATATTCCTTTATATTTAAGAATTGCCAATGAACTATACCTAAAGCGTTTAATTGTTGGTGGTTTTGATGGTGTTTATGAGTTTTCTAAAAACTTCAGAAACGAAGGAATGGACCGCACGCACAATCCAGAATTCACGGTAATGGAAATCTACGTAGCTTACAAAGACTACAACTGGATGATGGATTTTACCGAAAGACTTTTAGAACACTGTGCTCAACAGGTCAACGGTACTACTAAAGCCGTATTTGGCGAACATCAGATTGACTTCAAAGCACCTTATCCGCGCGTCACGATGACCGATGCCATTAAGCAGTTCACTGGATTTGACATTACCGGGAAAACCGAAGATGAGATCCGTGCCGCTGCCAAAGGAATGGGTATCGACGTAAACGAAACTATGGGAAAAGGCAAATTGATCGATGAAATCTTTGGCGAAAAATGTGAAGGCAACTTCATTCAGCCGACATTCATTACCGACTATCCGGTAGAAATGTCACCGCTTACAAAAAAGCACAGAAGCAATCCTGAACTCACAGAACGCTTCGAGTTAATGATATGTGGCAAAGAAGTCGCTAATGCATACTCCGAGCTAAATGATCCTATTGATCAACGCGAACGCTTTGAGGAGCAATTGCGTCTTTCAGAAAAAGGGGATGATGAAGCCATGTTTATCGACCAAGATTTCCTTAGAGCACTAGAGTACGGTATGCCTCCAACCTCAGGGTTAGGTATCGGTATGGACAGACTTATTATGTTCCTTACAAACAATCCTTCGATCCAAGAAGTACTATTTTTCCCTCAGATGAGACCTGAGAAAAAAGAAGTGGCTATCGAACTAACAGGCGATGAAAAAGCCGTTTTAGATCTGTTGACAGAAGAACAGGCTTCACTATCGGAAATCAAAGAAAAAACAGGTTTAAGCGGAAAAAAATGGGACAATGCGACCAAGAGTTTACGCCAAAAAGACCTTATTGACATCATTTTAGATGGTGACAATAAATATATCTCAAAAAAATAATACCACTAAAAACAAATAGAAAAAAGCAGAAATTAAAAGATTTCTGCTTTTTTTTTGTTCATCACTGTAGCTTTTCCAAAAAACCTTCCGTTATAATCCCAAAACAAAAGCATTAAGAAAGATGAAAACAAAAACTATTAAATTATTCTTTATTGCCCTCCTAAGTGTATCAGTATTAAGCGGATGTCTTAAAGATAATGACGATATCAATAACATCCCACGGGCAACGTTAACAATGGTCAATGCTTACACAGCTTCTCCATATATCCTACATATGGCGGACAACAACTACCTACAATCGCCACACAATCCATTGCAGTATAATACCTTCGGTACGCCGCCTAGCTACCTATACACCGGAAACCGAAAAATCAAAACAATATCTGCAGATAGCAAGACGCTGATTGACACTGTATATACCTTCAAAGACAGTTCTTATTATACTTCATTTGTATACGGAACTTTGGAAAAACCAAAGCAGATTATTGCAGAGGACAAAGAAGTTGAAAATCTAGGTACCAAATCAGCCCTTCGTTTCTTTCATCTGGCAAACAATACCGCCAAGGTTAATGTATATTTAAACAGCAAGGAAACTCCGATATACAGCAACCGAGCGATAGAAGATGTGTTAACAGGTGAAAACCTAACTCACGCTACCTTCGTAGCACAAAACAGCGGTAAAACCAATATTATCGTAACAGACGAAAGCAACAATACGTTGATCGAACGCTCCGTAGACCTCGCTGCAGGTAGATACTACAGTATTATACTTACAGGAGACAAAAACTCAACAGAAAAACCACTGTACATTGGTGTAGTGGCGCAATATTAAAATTACATCTTCATTCTATATAGAGGGTATGTCTCACAGAGGCATACCCTCTTTTTTTTATTTACTTCTCCAGACCTAGCATACTATTAGCAATAGCTTACACACTTAATAGAGATCGTCTCAATCAATTCCCAGAAGATGGGACCCATTAAAAAGTAAAGTATTTCAGATAGGTACAAAGAAAACAAAAAAAAGGATCCTCGAATGAGAATCCTTTAACCTGTGCACTCCAAGGGAGTCGAACCCCTAACCTTCTGATCCGTAGTCAGACGCTCTATCCAATTGAGCTAGGAATGCTTTTCGAAGCTTTGCAAAACCGTAGTTTTACTCCGTTTCAGTGATGCAAATATCAGTACTTTTTTCAATATTTCAAATATTTTTCTTCCTTTTTAGTCAAAAAAGAGCATTATTCTTTATATATTGCTGATAGTAATTGAATTACATTTTATTTTTTATGACAGAGCGTATTATTCGTAGCAGCAAAATAAGAGTAGAGGATATCAGTCTATCTTATCACATCAAAAAGGCCACAGAGACAGAAGAACGTACTATTATTTTCTTACATGGTTTCCCTTTCAACAAGAACTCTTGGCGCCCTCAATTGGAATCTTTAGAGGACAATATCACAGGCATCGCTGTGGATGTGCGCGGTCACGGACTGTCTACAAGTGGACATGGATTTTTCAGTATTGATGTATTCGCAAAGGATATCATAGCGCTACTTGCCAAATTGGAGCTTGAAAAAGTAACTCTCTGCGGCGTTTCTATGGGCGGATACATCGCGCTACGTATCTATCAATTAATTCCAGACAAAATAGAAGGACTCATCCTATCGGATACCCATCACAAAGCAGACGACAATACGGCCAAACAAAAACGTTTTGATAGTATACAGGCCATCTTGAGACACGGAAGAAGACCATTTGCCTTAGGATTTATAGACAATCTCTTTGCAAAAAAAAATGCGGAGGAAAACGAAGATGCTATAGAATTGATCAAAAGTAGCATTCGACGAAATTCGATTCAATCGATATGTGCGACCTTACTGGCGCTGGCATCTCGAACGGACAATACGGATATGCTGGATAGTATTAAGATCCCGACGCTCCTCATCCGGGGAAGTGAAGATAAAATCACGCCAAAGATTCTAATGGAAGAAATGAGCCAGCGGATTCCTGATGCTGTATTCGTAGAAATAGAGGATGCGGGACACCTCCCGAACCTAGAGCAACCATTGGCTTTTAATAAACATATGAACAGTTTTCTCCTTCGGTAAGGAGAAAACTGTTCATAGAGGGATTAAACCAATTCCTCTATAGTCAGGGCGCCAACCGTTAAATTGCTCCGTGGGTCAATCAATATAGCCCGCGAATTTACAGCGAGTTCATTATTCAGGTCAAAAACGACCTCGTCCGCCGCCTTTACGACGATCCTTCCGATATCATTTAATCCTATACGATCGTCATAAACCATCTCCTGTGTATTGACATCGTACCTGTATTTAATCTCAGCAACCTTAATCTTAGTTACCTTGGTTTGATTCTGTAAAAGATACACCTGATTTACATCCAACGCCTTACTTTCAAACCAACTAATATTGGCCTCAAAACTACGCTCGGTATGTGGTTGCGAATAGGCACTAACAATAAAATCGCCTCTTGAGATATCGATATCATCTGTTAAATGGACAATGATAGACTGCCCATCCTCCGCATGCGCTAGATCCACGTCGTCAAACGTTATAGCCTTTACCCTACTCGTTACCCCACTAGGCAATACGACAACTTCCTCTCCTACTTTCAGCCCCTCGCCTATTACCCGACCGGCATAGCCCCTATAATCCGGAAGATCTACCGTCTGAGGGCGTACGACCCATTGAACAGGGACGCGCCAAGCGCCGGTTCCTTTGTCGGCAAACTGAACCGTCTCCAGATAATGCAGCAAAGTCGGACCTGTATACCAAGGCATATGCTTGGAAGAAAAAACAATATTATCTCCCTTAAGTGCCGAGACCGGTACAAAATCTACGTCCTGTAAATTTAAATTGTCCGCTAATCGTTGATAATCCGACTTGATCGTGTCAAAAACAGATTGACTATAATCCACCATATCCATTTTATTGATACAGACCAGCACCTTTTTCAAAGACAATAATTTAGCGATGAAAGAATGTCTTTTGGTCTGCTCGATCACCCCCTTGCGGGCATCTATCAAGATAATGATCAAATCAGAATTTGAGGCTCCGGTCACCATATTACGGGTATACTGAATATGTCCTGGTGCATCGGCAATAATAAATTTACGCACCTCGGTCTGAAAATATTTGTAGGCCACATCGATGGTAATACCCTGCTCCCGTTCGGCCTTCAATCCATCGGTGAGGATAGCAAGATCGACCGTACCGTCGTCATTCTTCCGATTCGCTTTTTGAATAGCCTCCAATTGATCGTCCAATATAGAATCGGTATCGTATAGCAAGCGACCGATCAGCGTACTCTTGCCATCATCTACTGACCCAGCCGTTATAAATTTTAATATGTTCATTTCTTATTGTCTAAAATCTAATATCTAAATACTATGTACTAAATACTAAACACTAAAAATACCCTTGTTTTTTCCGTTCTTCCATCGCTGCTTCAGACACTTTATCGTCCATTCTAGCCCCTCTTTCACTCACCGTCGAAGCCTTTATCTCGGAGATAATATCATCGAGTTCTACGGCGACAGAGTCTACTGCGGCAGTACAGGTCATATCTCCTACTGTTCTAAAACGCACAGACCGATGCTCTACCTTGTCTGCTTCATCAATTTGCAGACAGTCTGCACTAGCCATCCACTGTCCATTGCGCCACACGACATCGCGCTCGTGACTGAAATAGATTGAAGGCAACGCTATTTGCTCCCGCTTTATGTAGTTCCACACATCCAGCTCTGTCCAATTTGAGATGGGAAACACGCGTACATTTTCACCCTTATGTATCCTGCCATTAAATATATTCCATAACTCGGGACGCTGACGCTTGGGATCCCACTGCCCAAATTCATCCCGTACCGAAAAAATACGTTCTTTAGCACGTGCCTTTTCTTCATCTCTCCGTGCCCCTCCAATACAGGCATCAAAACCATATCGTTCGATCGTATCCAACAACGTCACGGTTTGCAATGCATTCCTACTTGCGTTTTTACCCTTTTGCTCCACAACCCGTCCCGCATCGATGCTATCCTGAACCGAACCGACAATCAGCTTTTCACCGATCTGATCAACCAGCCAATCTCTAAACAAAATAGTTTCCGGAAAATTATGCCCTGTATCAATATGCACCAAAGGAAAAGGAAACCTGCCGGGACGAAATGCCTTCTTAGCAAGATGCACCAATGTTATACTATCTTTTCCCCCGGAAAACAACAGGGCCGGTTTTTCAAATTGTGCCGCGACCTCACGGAGAATATAAATGGCTTCTGCCTCTAAATGATCTAAATAATCCATTTTTATCTAACTTATAACTTTTCACTTCGCAAGGCTCAGCTTCCACCATGCAACCCACACTCCTTTTTACTTTTATCTTCCCACCACCATCTGCCCGCACGAAAATCTTCTCCTTTTTTTACAGCCCTGGTACAGGGTTGACATCCTATGCTGGGGAATCCCCTATCATGCAATGGATTATAAGGCACATTAAACTGCTTTAAGAAAGCTTCCACGTCGTCCAATGACCAATAAAATAAGGGATGCACCTTAACGATTGAATTCGCCTCATCCCACTCCAGAAAATCCATCTCTTCCCGATTGGGCGATTGCTCGGCACGAATCCCTGTGATCCAGATATCAAAGCCTTTTATCGCCCGCTTTAAAGGTTCGATCTTGCGTATAAAACAGCATTCTTTCCTATTGGCTACGCTCTCATAAAAACTAGAAGGACCTTTGTCCGAAACCATGGCTTCCACAGCATCTGTCTGTGGATAAAAGGCTTTTATTGGCAAATTATAACGTTCTAAGGTTCTATTCCATACGTAATAGGTTTCAGGAAATAACCGTCCTGTTTCTAACGTAAAAATAGATACCTGCTGAGGTTCTTTCGAAAGCATTTCTGTGATAACCTGGTCTTCTATACCAAAGGACGTCGAAAAAACGGTACGTCCAGCATAATTTTGGACAATATAAGAAACAATTTGCTGTGCGTCTAAACCAGATAATGCCTTTTTCAATAAATCGATCATGCTATACCTTATTTTATCAGTTCGCGTGTATGCGCATTAAGCGCTTTTACTTTCTCCTGAAAATCACCCTTCAGTTGTTCCCGCATCTCATGCATCAATCCCAAGGTCTCGTCGATCTCCTCGGGCAGCAAATCGTTTAAAAACTCTTTCAGGCGCTTGGCAATCGTTGGAGACTTTCCGTTCGTGGAGATGCCGATTTTGAGATTCCCCTTCTCTACGATGGAGCCCAGGTAGAAGTCGCACAAATCGGGCTTGTCGGCTACATTTAATAGAAGATTACGTTTTCTGGTTAACAAGCGGACTTCCTCATTAAACTCCGGGTTATTGGATGCCAATACGACCAGATCAACACCATCTAGATCCGCTTCACGGAAATGCCTTTCATGCAGCTCGACAGTCGCCTGTCCGGCAATGTAATCCCGAAATGAATCCGCCACCACACTAGCCACCACCCGAATTTTGGCACCGGGACTACTACGTAGTAAAGCGGTAATCTTTTCCAGAGCTATCGGTCCAGCCCCTACCAGTAATACCTGCAATTGTTCGAGTTTAAGAAATATGGGGAACAATCTATTCATCTTTGCTTATAAATACAGTTTAATTAAAACTAAAAACATCACTATTGCCAATTTCTTTTTTGTCCTCTTTGCCGGACGGGCAAGGTACTTTTGTCCGCAAAAGTACCCAAAACTCGTCGCTGTACCGGGTTGCCACAACGAATCATCATTCCTGCAATTGGCAACCCGCTAAGGCGACATTAATCAGGGTTGTACAGCCTGTTTATGCGTTTTGACTTTCTCTGTAGCTAAATATTGAATCTCTTTACGCAAATCATTAAACGCTTCATGTTTACGCACCACTTCTCCGATCACGAGTATAGCTGGAGCGCCAATATTAGATTTCTCTACCTCTGCAATAATTGAATCTATGGTTCCTAATGCAATACGCTCATTCGGTAAGGAGCCATTTTGGATGACAGCAATAGGAAGATCCGCTTTTTGACGGGATTTGTACAAGGCTACGATCTGCTGCAACTTGGCATAGCCCATCAATACCACAACGGTAGCATCGGTATCGGCTGCGTGGGTAAGATCTAGCGACAGACTGCCATCAGATTTTGACCCGGTAATAACCCAAAAGCTCTCACTAATGCCTCGGTAGGTCAATGGGATTTTCTGTAGACCGGTCAGTCCGATAGCCGAAGACACCCCCGGTACCACAGCAGTGGCAATACCAAACCCATGCACATAATCCAATTCTTCGCCCCCACGACCAAAAACAAAGGGATCTCCACCTTTGAGCCTTACGACGTGCCCATGCGTCAACGCATAATCCACCATCAATCTGTTAATATAATCTTGTGAGGTAGACAACTGCTCCGCACGCTTGCCCACATATATCTTGGTACAGCCGGCTTTAGCATAAGATAATAAAGATTCATTCACCAAGGCATCATACAAAATGACGTCGGCACTTTCAATTGCCTTTATTCCCTTCAACGTGATTAGATCAGGATCTCCCGGACCTGCACCTACTAGCGTCACAAATGGTTGTATTGTATTCATTCGTTATTCTATTTTTTAATTCAACTTTAGAACCGCTCTCCGTTCAGCCCCCTCATAATAAAATGCTGTAGCTTGTGTCAGATACGCCTGGGCAAAATCTTTTGACGGTTCATATTTATTTATCTGCAATACCCTATCGGAGAAGGAGACAGGAAATTGGAAATCACCACTTGCTACATACGTCTCATCGAAAGCATCTATCACCGCAATCTGTGTACTTGCATTAATACCTTTGTCCAACAGCAAGGCCTTGGCCGTCCACACAAACGCACTATAGCTGTGGTAGATGGCATCGGCATATTGTTGCTTATCCAGCGCCTGCTTGGCCCAATCTATTTTTTCCTCTGCCTCAAACAGCAAAGTAGCGACAAGGTCAATCACCACACCGGCACACTCGCCGACACCTATTGCTGTCGCAAAGGTATCCTGATGTCCCCAGTCGATAAACTCTTCTCCCGTCAATGTACTCAGATCCGACAGCGGCTTCAAAAGCTTATAAAAATAATCTTTACCGAATCGGTCGTAGTAACTATGAAAATCTTCTTCTAACGTCTTATTTGATTTATAATCCGCGAGAATCAAATCGACCACCTGAAGTACACGCTTGGTAGGCACTTTAATCACTCTCTCGGCAACGCGTCCCTTGCCGTCGCCGACGGTACCGCCCCCCAGCATCACCTGTGCTGCAGGCACGACCTTACCCTCTGCTTTTACAGAACTGCCATGAAAGCCAATATGTGCCAATCCATGTTGCCCGCAGGAGTTCATACAGCCTGAAATCTTTATCTTCAACCGCTGCTCTAATACAAAATCTTGATAAAACTCGTGTATATACCCTTCGAGCACGCGCGCCATCTCTGTAGAATTAGAAATTCCTAGATTACAGGTATCCGTACCGGGGCAAGTCGTTATATCGGCTGTACTGTCAAACCCGGCCTTAGCCAGATCCAACCGCGTCAATAGGTTAAACAAGTGCGGCAAGGACTCTTCACGGACGTACTTAAACAGTAAATTCTGCCCTTGGGTAATACGGATATCATCCGCGACATGGCTTTTTATCCCCTCAACTAACTCCCTGGCCTTATCTGTCGATACATCTCCAGTTAATACCTTGACATATACACCGTAATACCCTTCTTGCTTCTGACGAAATACATTGGTCTGTTTCCACAATTCATAGGCCTTCTCGTCAACAGGCAGTGTAACCGCTACCTTATCCGTAGGCAATTCGGGTAATTCTACCAGACCACGATCCACCACGTAAATCTGATTTTTATTTGCTACCCTTTCCTCCTCGATCAAACGCAATACTTCGGCTAAGCCCATTTTTTGGACTAAATACTTAAACCGGGCCTTATTACGGTTATTACGCTCTCCATATCGGTCAAATACACGAAGCGTGGCTTCCATATAAGGGATGATGTGATCTTCATGCAGAAACTCGAACACTTCCTCCGCTAATATAGGCTGTGCACCAAGGCCTCCGCCCAATAACACCTTAAAGCCCCGCTGCTCTACACCATCAACCACCTTAATCTTGGGGATAAATCCGAAATCATGTATATAGGAAAATGCCGTATCCTTATCCGACGATGAAAAGGCTATTTTGAATTTACGCCCCATCTCTGCACAGACCGGATTGCGCAGAAAGTATTCAAATGTTTGCTGGGCATAGGGCGATACATCAAAGGGTTCGTCTGGATCTACCCCTGCCGTCGCTGAAGCTGTAACATTTCGGACGGTATTGCCACAGGCCTCCCGAAGTGTAATATCATCGGCCGCCAACTTAGCCCATAGCTCCGGTGTTTTATCCAAGCTTACGTAATGAATCTGTATATCCTGTCTTGTGGTAAGGTGAAGGTTACGACTCGCATATTCATCAGATATCGCTGCAATCTTTAGCAATTGCTTAAAGGTGACCTTCCCAAAAGGTAACTTGATACGAACCATCTGAACACCTGCTTGACGTTGTCCATACACCCCTCTTGCCAAACGAAGCGACCTAAATTTTTCCTCGGGCAACTTTCCTTCTTGGTAAGCCCTAATCTTCCTATCCAGCTCAATTATTTCCTGCTCGACAATAGGATTCTCTAATTCAGTACGAAAACTCTGCATATTTTTTCAGCTAAAACTCCATTAATCTATAGCTTGCCATTTCTGTATTTTTAGGAACGACGAAACAAATGTATAAAAGAAAAACAACAATAACTATATAATCTACCAAATTAGTATATATTTGTAAAAAAAAGACGCAAACTGAAATTAGAGAAGTCAAAACACAAACGATGAATAAACTAACTATCAGCATATTAACAATACTATTTTCACTAAGCTGCGCGCCAAAAAAAACAAACAGCTATGATAGCGAGACAGGTTATTCAGGAAATATATCTATTTCTGGCGCATTTGCTTTGTACCCAATCGTAGTTTTATGGAGTGAAGACTTTAAGAAAATACACCCCAATGTACGCTTTAATATCTCTGCTGGAGGAGCAGGAAAAGGAATCACAGATGTCTTGACAGACATGATGGATATAGGTCTTGTATCAAGGGATCTGCACCAGCAGGAATTAACAAAGGGAGCGCTACCTATATTTGTAGCAAAAGATGCAGTACTCGGCACCTACAACGCTAAACATCCCAATGCCGGCCTGATCAAAGAGCGGGGCTTGACGCAAAGGGAACTGGAAGGAATCTTCGTCACGCATAGCTACAAGAAATGGAACGATATCGATCCTAGATTTGTGGATCTACCGATCCGCGCTTATGTAAGATCTGATGCTGCTGGAGCTGCCGAAACCTGGGCCAAGTTCTTCGGGCAAAATCAAGAAGATCTAAAAGGCATAGGAATATTTGGTGATCCTGGCTTAGCACAGGCCGTAAAAGACGAACCGATGGCAATCGGCTTCAATAACATCAATTACGTATACGATCTAACCTCCAAAAGAACCGCAGCCGATATTGACGTTATCCCGCTCGACAAGAATGGCAATGGCAAAATAGATGAAGAAGAAAATTTTTACAATACCATAGATGAATTGACAACCGCTGTGGCCGCGGGTAAATACCCATCTCCTCCTTCGCGACCATTGGCATTCGTCGTTAAGAAGGATAACATAAACCCGTTGGTCCAGGCCTTTATTCGATTTGTCCTAGACAAAAAACAACAGAGACATCTCCTCGCTAATGGATATGTCCCAATGACGGAATCACAACTGGCAATCGAACTGGAAAAGATAAAGTCGGAAACACCGAGTAACAAGAGTAAATAAAATAATGAAAAACAAACTGGAGCTGCCTAATATAACAACTATACACATATGAAAATAAGACTATGGAAAGACCGGTGGATACGGAGAGCCTTTTTAACATTGCTTATATTAACCCTATCTGTAATTGCCTTTATAGGTATTGGATTGACTATTAAAGCCCTGCCGCTCCTCGAAGATCAAAGTCTATTTTCCATATTGACACAAAGTATTTGGTCTCCTTTAAAGGGAAAGTTTGGATTCCTGCCATTTATTATGGGCACCGTATGGGTAACGGTCATCGCTCTGGCAATAGCTGTCCCCTTGTGCATTATGGCTTCCTTGTACCTTGTCGAATACGCCTCCGATAGACTCCGAAACACGGTACTTCCTTTAATGAACGTATTAGCTGCTATCCCTCCGGTGCTCTATGGCGTCTGGGGTGTTTTATTTGTTGTACCATTAATTGCGGATTATATCGCTCCGTTTTTCGGAAGCTCTACCTCGGGGTACTCGGTGCTATCGGGAGGAATAGTCCTTGCTGTTATGATCTTCCCCATTATGATCAGTATTATGGTAGAAGTCTTACAAACAATTCCAGCTGAGTTAAAATCAGCTTCATTGTCTCTCGGTGCCACCAAATGGGAAACAATACAAAAAGTAATTATCAAAAAAGCCAGACCGGGACTCCTCGCGGCGGTAGTACTGGCTATATCCAGAGCTTTTGGAGAGACTATAGCTGTGTTAATGGTCTGTGGAAATATACCCCAGGTACCCAAGTCCCTATTCGATGCAGGCTACCCCATACCGGCATTGATAGCCAACAACTTCGGAGAGATGATGTCTATACCGCGCTATGATGCGGCCTTAATGTTTGCTGCGTTACTATTATTGGTAATCATCTTCGGGTTCAACCTGATTTCGCGTGTTATTTTAAATAAACTGGAGGAAAAAGTCTAATGTCAACTATCAAATCACGATTACGAAAAGAAAAAATCGCAAAACTATTCATGCAATTAGCAGGGATATCTATTACGGGTTCGCTTTTCTTAATAATTGGAATCATCCTATTTAAGGGGCTCCCCTTTTTAAGCTGGGAAATGATCAGTCAAGTCCCTCAAGGGGGCTTTTACATAGGAAAAGAGGGAGGTATCTTAAATGCCATCTTAGGTTCGCTTTACTTAGCCGGGTTATCGACTATTCTCGCCTGTCTACTGGGCATCCCTATAGCCATATATCTTAATATCTATACCAACCAAAGCGTTGCGCTAGTGCGCGCTTCAAGGTTATTGTTCGACGTGTTGTTTGGAATCCCGTCAATTGTTTATGGTGCCATCGCTTTCAGCATTATGGTGTGGTTAGGTATCCGTGCATCACTTCTGGGAGGTGTTATCACGATAACACTACTCACCATTCCGATAGTCGTACGTACGCTGGACGAACTACTGAAAACCATCCCGTTAGACCTTAAAAACATCACAACATCTCTTGGGGCAACAAAATGGGAAACCGCACAAGTACTATTAAAATACATAAAACCAGGGATATTTACTGCAGTCCTCCTTGCCTTTGGCAGGGCCATAGGTGATGTTGCGGGGGTACTCCTTACCACGGGGTTTAGTGATAATCTGCCGCTATACATTGATGAACCGGCAGCGACGCTACCATTGGCTATATTCTTTCAGCTTAGCAGCCCTATTCCCGAAGTTCAAGGACGGGCATACGCTTCTGCACTGATCTTAACATTTATAATTTTATTTATCGTCATATGCACACACATTCTAGCTTCCAAACAGAAGAAACACAAACTGTAAGTCTTCCTGTGTTGCCCCACATCCAAATCAAGGATTTGAATGTGTATATAGAAGACAAACATATATTAAAAAATATTAATCTCGATATTCCGAATAATTCGATAACATCCATTATTGGCCCCTCGGGCTGTGGAAAAACGACCCTGCTCAAGACGTTGAATCGGCTTATGGATGACAGTAAGAATGTAAAAGTATCTGGATCGGTACTCGTAAACGGAGAGGATATATATGCAAAAGATGCCGAAGTAACTCATATCCGGAAGAAAATGGGACTGCTCTCACAACGTCCTTTTCCATTACCTATGTCTATCTTCGATAATATAGCTTATGGCCCGCGGATACATGGGGAAAGAAACAAAAAAGTACTACAGCATATTGTTGAAAATCAGCTGAAAAATGTAGGACTATGGGACGAGGTCAAAGACAGGTTGGATAGTTCGGCAACCAGCCTGTCTATCGGACAGCAACAAAGGCTTTGCCTTGCACGCGGCCTCGCAGTCCAACCAGAGATCATTCTTGGGGATGAGAGCACCTCTGCCTTAGACCCCATATCTACACAGACCATTGAAAATCTGCTGATAGACCTAAAGAATGACTACACCATTGTTTTAGTAACTCATATCCTTCGACAGGCGCGTCGGGTTTCTGATTACATCATTTTTGTATACAACGGCGAGATAATAGAATTTGGAAAAACGGAAGATATTCTTTTGAACCCACAGCATGAACTTACCCAACAATATGTAAGGGGTTTCATCAGTTAAAAAGAGAGGCTGTTTAGACAGCCTCTCTTTTTACTATTTGATAAGATCTCGGAGTAGTGATATCGGCAAACTTGTCACCGTGCTATCCGATAATTTTCCGGAGACACGATTTATCGAAATTCCTTTATTAAATTGCACTCTCGACTTACCTATTGTAGTCAGCTTCAGATCTTCGATCGCATACTTTACGCTGTCTTCCCCATTCCGTTCAAAAAAAGCATTTGCAAGCCCAGAATTATTCAAATATGCATCTATCTGATGATAATTTTTGGTGTTCAACGCTAGGTTGCTTTTATCCAAATTGAGAGACAATACCTTTAAAGCTTCCAACTCATTCGGAGCCCAATCCTCCAAGGCACTTCCTAAATTAATGTTGGAATTTGTTAACGATAAAGACAAGCGCGCTAGTTTTTTGTTTTCTCCAAACCGAATTGTATTAGCTATGCGATCTCCGACTATGCGTAGACTATCTAAATTCGTTTCTAGGTTTCCGATTTGCATATTCGACAGGTGTACTTCGCCGATTACAGGTGAAAATACGTAAATCGATATCATTGAAAATCGACTTCCCGGATTTGACTCAATTTTCAATCCTCCAGATGCATCAACACTACATACAACATGCCCTTCATTTCTCTTATCCACCTTTACCGCATAGTCCTTGCTCTCGACCAAGTACAGGTTCACATAACTATACCCATCACTAGCAATATGGATATTATTAAATGTTTTTAGCTTATGGGTTACCAGGAAATGATCCTGAGCATTGGGGTCCTGCCCTTCCTTTTTTACGGATTCTGCATATTCCTTTGAATCTACATTAGTCGATGCCGTATACAACACCACAGCTCCTACAGGTATCACAAATAGTAATATCGCTAAAGTGATTAATATCTTTGTACTTCTGTTCATAACTAACTTGTTTTAAAATTTTGATCTACAAATAATTGATAACGATCTTTCAACTCGTCCAGCCCTATATCCAATAAATAGATATTTCTAAAAACCCGAGGCAACTCTTCTTCTATAAAAATACCTTTCTTATACGCCTGCACCTCGCTCTTTGAATTTGGGCTAACAAAAAAACCAATCCCGCGTTTATTATAAATAATATTCCGCTGCTGTAAAAAATCATAGGTACGCATTACCGTATTGGGATTCACCTCCAGCTCCACAGCAAGCTCCCGTACCGACGGGACCCTATCCTCGGCCTTCCAATGTTCCAACATAATCTGCTCGCATACATGTTCTGCAATCTGCAAATAGATCGCCTTACCGTTATTAAAATCCATTTAAACCTCCTTCTCTTTCAATCTCAAATACCCAATCCCCCATACAGCGACTGTCACCAATACTCCTAGAACACAGATAACTCTTAATATATTTACCTCTTCACTAAACACCCCTTCACTAATACGTATAGTATCCTGTGTAAAAAACTGAATCACCTTTAGCATAAATAAGATATATAATAAAATGTAAACCGTTAGTAAGACAGCTGATTTGATATACTGGAACTTCGTAAACATTATCGATCCCAAAAGGAAAAGAGCGCTTAATAAATAAGGCAAAAAGGTCATTAAATACACTTTAGGATTGATTTCTTGCTTATAAAAAAACATCAATTGATCAACTACGACCTCACGCCCGCTTTCCTGATCGAAATAGCTGTATGAAGAAGAAAAATTTGACCGGATATAACTGACAAAGCCTAGATCGACCAAAAAGAAAATCAACAGGTACGATACCGTGGTCAGGATGGTCGTGTAGAATATGGCAACAAAGAACTTTTCTAACTTCGAGGCCGGTAATAGCAATTCAAAGATAGCTTTAGGTTTCTGCCCAAGATTAGAAAAATAGGTTCCCGATATGATGGTGATAAATAATAAGCCCATAAAGACAAAAAGATAAGGGCGAAAAGACAACATAGACTGTAAAGCATGGTTATCTGCATTTTGTCGGTATACCTCATAGATACTATAGCCGTAGAAAGCAATAAATATCCCTGCCAACACAGCCAATGACATCAGGTAAATTTTACCAAATTCTATCCATTGCCTCTGAATCAGCATGCTAAGGCGATTACTATTAAGCGTATTGTTCATTGTTCGAGGTGTTTAAAAGGTTTTCAAATTGTATCTTTTGTTCTAAAACAGCATTAAAAAGTAACTCAAGATCTACTTTTGAATCTTCGTCTCCACTGTTTACCGAAATCGTGTTATAACCTCCCATCGCCTGTTCTGCGTAGATGACTGTTGAAGGCAATTCGACCATTTTCCGAAACAAAAACGAATTGGCCAACTGATCGATAGTAGCATTCATGACCACCTTACGATCATTGAGTACGATTACGGTATCAATTAAATTATCCAGATCACGAACCTGATGTGTAGAAATAATAAAACAACGGTCATCCGTTAAAGCCGACGCTATAACCTTTCTAAACTGCGCTTTAGAAGGTATATCCAAACCATTCGTAGGCTCATCCATGATAATTAACTTTGTTCGACTCGCTAAACCAAAAGAAATAATGTATTTTTTCTTTTGTCCATAACTCATGTCCGCCAACCGCTGTTCATGAACAGGAATAGCAAACTCTTGAATCAGCTCTTTAAAATAACTGTGATCAAAATCGGGATAGAAACCCGAATTTGCCTTCACAAAGGCGTCAGACTTGACTGCGGGTAAGTGAAACTCCTCTGGGATAAAGCTGATCTGCTGCAAAGTTTCTACCAATCGCTGAGTCGGATCTTTACCCAGAACGGCTATGCTTCCTTCCTGAGGATAAACCAGTCCTGCAATATTCTTCAATAAAGTGGACTTCCCAGCACCATTTTTCCCAAGCAATCCATAAATACGTCCTCCCTGTAAATTCAAATCCAAATTTTTGAATAAAGGACGAGACTTGGAATAGCTAAAATTTAAGTTTTTAATAGTTATCATACTGGTGTACTATTTAAATAATACACTAATATAGTATAGATATATCAACTTTCAAAAAATATTTCTAAAAAAAATGGAGCGATCTATTAATGATCGCTCCATACACTTATAACTATATCTTTTCGCTAAAAAAGGCTATTGATGCCAAAATAATCAGGCATTAAATCACCCCGGCTTGAATAAGCTCTAATGCCATTTCCTTTTGAAGCTTCTGCGCTTCTTCACGAGCACGTTCGGCAAAGTCCCTTCCATTTGAAGCATAAATTATCCCTCGTGTACTGTTAACCAACAAGCCACAATCTTTATTCATGCCGTATTGACAAACATCCTGAAGCGATCCACCTTGGGCCCCTACCCCTGGCACCAACAAAAAGTGATCTGGAGCATGTTCCCGAATTTTCAAAAAAGCTTCTCCACGCGTTGCCCCCACGACATACATCAAATTTTCGGCGGTACCCCAGCAATTCACCTTATCGATCACTTCTTCAAACAAATGCTTTCCATTACTGTTGGAAAAATTCTGAAAGTCTTTACTCCCTTCATTGGAAGTCAATGCGAGCACTATGGCCCACTTACCTTCAAAATCTAAAAATGGAGTCACCGAATCTTTTCCCATATAGGGTGCTATCGTAATCGAATCGAACCCCATCCCAGAAACCGCCTCATCAAAAAAAGCCTGCGCATACATATTGGATGTATTTCCAATATCACCGCGCTTGGCATCCGCAATACTGAAACAGGTTTTAGGAATAATCTGCCAGGTCTTCTGTAAAGACTGCCAGCCCCTTACACCATAACTCTCATAAAATGCTATATTCGGCTTATAAGCTACACAAAGATCTTCAGTAGCCTCGATGATAGCTTTATTAAATGTAAAAATTGGATCCTCTTCTTCTAATAGATGTTCCGGTATCTTCGTAATATCTGTATCCAATCCAACACAGAGGAAGGATTGCTTTTCTTTAATCTGCTCGACGAGCTCTTGTCTATTCATAAGTAAATAATCTGACTTTTAATGGTCCTATGGAATATCCAAAGTATATTATACACGATTTTGTTGCAAAGAATATGCTTCTTCGCGGTCATTCGTGTTTATACTGTTCTGTAACATGGATATTTCATCTAATTATTATTGGTTAATCAAATTTCGAACAAACTCTTCTACCTCTTTCGTAGAATAATCGTACATACCTTCTTCCTTTGCAGCGATCTTTCCATTCTTATCAAGAATAACAGTTGTTGGAATTGAACCACCTAACCAATTGGCAGGAATCTCCCCATTTGGATATACGATAGGTAGTTGCAGTTTCTGTTCTTTCAAGAACTTATCCGTTCCTTCTACATCTCCCTCGATCTCTACGATCAAAAACTCAATCTTATCGTTCCCTTTGAATTTATCATAGAGGGTCTGTATCGAAGGCATCTCTGCTCTACAAGGGGGGCACCAAGTCGCCCAAAAATTGATAAACAATACTTTGCCTTTTAGCTGTTCCGTCTCATAGGCTTTGTTGTCTGCACTCACGAATGAAGCCTTATCCAGCACAGCACTAGCTGTATTATTATCCGCTATAGTATCCTTCGAAGCTATCTCTTCAACAGGTTTCTCCAATTTTGGTTTAAAGAAACCTATTTTCATCAACTGTTGCTGAATAAAAATCCGGCTTGGCGACCAGAGAATCAATCCCATAGCCAAAACAAAAATCACCCAACTAACTATATTTTTAACTTTCTTTTTATCTGCCATGACGCATACGTTTTAGGTATCAAATTTCTCCAATTGCTTTAACAAGGTTGCAAAATCTTTCGGATAATCAGCCTCAAACGAATAGCTCTTACCATCGATAACAAAATCTGTTCTTTTCGAATGGAGTGCAAAGCGCTTCATAATAGGTAACTCTTCCTCATCCTTCGACATCGTAAATCCGCGCTTCTTGATCTGGGATAGAAATACAGGTTTGCCGCGGTACATGGCATCTCCAACGATGGCTGCATGCTGTGTGGCTAAATGTATGCGTATCTGGTGCATTCGACCTGTTATAGGCTTACACTCCACCAGGGTAAAGTGTTTAAAATAGCGAATACTAGTAAAAATAGTCTCAGCGGGTTTACCATTGGCCCGATCGATACTTACATTCTTATTACCTTGATTCAGGATAGGGAGATCTACTTTTAGATTATCAAATGTATGCGTCCCTTGTATGATCGCGTGATATATCTTATTTACTCTTCTCTTTTCAAACTCGATAGAGACAAGACGGTAGGTTGCTGGATTTTTAGCAATCAGAAGTATGCCGGATGTATCTTTATCCAATCGATGACAGATCTGTGCATCCGCGTAATACCGCTTTGCCAAACGAAGAATATTAACCTCGCCTCCTTCACGCTCGTCCAAAGAAGCTATAAATGGAGGTTTGTTGATGACAATAAGGTTATCGTCTTCGTGAATAATGAGATCACTAAATTTTGGATATTTAAATAAACGGGTGTCGTTTTGAATCATAATACAAACCTACATAAATTCGCCTTTACACGCAATTATATTGCGTGTAAAGGCGAATTATGTAGCTCTCCTCATCCATTAAATTTTACTATAGAGGAAAAATATAAAAACTAGACGACTATTTAGCAACATAAGGTTTTTACATTATTATGCAGACCAGCGGTATATTATTTATAATTTTGCAGCATAACATTTATATCATGTCCGTAAATAAAATCATTAAGCGCGTTACCGTTTCTATTATCAAAGAAATGAAATTACGCGGCGAAAAAATAAGTATGCTGACAGGCTATGACTATTCTATGGCGAGAGCTCTGGATGAGTCTGGAGTAGATATCGTTTTAGTAGGCGACTCCGCAGCCAATGTATTCGCTGGTTATGAAACAACCCTCCCTATTACATTAGATAATATGATCTATCATACGGCGGCTGTTGTTAGAGGCTGTCAACGGGCGATGGTACTGGCCGATCTTCCTTTTGGCGAGTATCAGGGATCAATAGAAAAAGCCTATGACGCCGCAGTAAGGATGATGAAGGAATCTGGCGCCCACGCGCTCAAACTGGAAGGTGGAGAAGAAATAATCGACAATATCAAAAAGATCGTAAATGCCGGTATTCCAGTGTGTGGTCACTTGGGTTTAACACCGCAATCGATTCATCAATTTGGAAGTTTCGGTGTCCGCGCCAAAGAAGATGCTGAAGCCGACAAACTAAAAAGTGATGCCCTAGCCTTACAACAGGCGGGTTGCTTTGCAATCGTGCTTGAAAAAATCCCGGCTCAGCTGGCGGAGGAAGTTTCCAAATCCCTGCATATCCCGACTATAGGCATCGGCGCTGGAGCGGGCTGCGATGGACAAGTATTGGTGGTAAACGACATGTTGGGCATGACAAAAGACTTTAAACCAAAATTCTTGCGTCAGTATCTTAACCTTTACGAACAGATTACTACAGCGGCGGCACAGTACGTAGCCGATGTAAAAGCGGTAGAATACCCCAATGAAAACGAACAGTACTAAAGAAATAAGCTTTGGGTAAAATAATCATTATAGGCATTTTGCTGGCGGTGTTGATATACTTTATCCTCCGCCGGCTTAACTTTTTCAATTTCAGCAAAACCGAACAAATCCCCTCGTCCTCGCGTGTGACAGAGATCGGAATGCCTACTCATTTGTTAAAGCAGGGATTAAAACGTGTACTGTATACTGTTGGTACGGGAATGATATTACTATTTATCATTTTACTTATTGCCGCTAAATTCAAAATTGCATTGATCATGCTGCCTATAAGTCTATACCTTATAGCGCAATTTTTTGTATTCAACAATCATATTAAGACAATCAGGAATCAAAAAATACACTATGATTCCGAAACACAGGAAACACATATCGAATGGCTGGATGGGAGCTCGCTTAAATTCAACTTGCTAAAAGATATCAAAGAGCTTAAAGAAGTACAGGCCGTGCAAAAAAACAACGGTATGCTGCTGGGGTATTACCAAATTTCCATCGGAACGAAAATTGTCTTTTTGCCTTACCTGCTTTTAGAAAACCCCAGGAATAAGATTTTCTTTGACAAACTGCAGTCGCTAAGTAGACCATCAGAAACCAAATTGTTTCCGATTATTTAGCATGCATCCCCCAAACCGCGGAAACATACGGATTTCGATCTTGCAGAGATATTAAGAAATACACCGTAGGGATACACTGTCTATATCCCAGTTAGAGAAGACTTGAACGGACTTGAGGAGACTTCAGGGGACTTAAGCAGAGATTGAAGAAAGCTCAGGTATCTTTTTCTTTCTAGCTGAAAACAGCTATTTATACACATAAAACACCAATAAAAATAAATTCAATCGTTTTTGGTACAAACGTTGCTATACACTTCTCGATTATTAAGATTATCCTTTTATATGAAATATCCATGTAGCATCGGCCGCGCAAGTTGCCTTTTGTTTTTCACCATCGCGCTTGTATTATTTTCCTCTTGCGACCGCAAGGCGTCTCCAAAAACCGTTGACAGCGGAAAAATAAAACTTGATAGTATCGCCGCGGCAAAAAAAGAACAAGAAGAAAAAGAAAAAGCCAAACCACGTACTGCATCAGACATCGTACTTACAAAAGATCTCGCCTACGAAAAGTATACCTTAGAAGATAAATACAAATACAAGGATACTTTCAGGGTATTTCAATGGGACAAGATTAAAGAGAAATTGGCGTATATCGAAAATTTCCAACGTGAACACAATAACTACGGTTTGGTTGTAAACTATAAAAATAAAAATGGAGAAGCCCCTACTGTAGCAAGTTTCAAAAGGAATGCTTATAAAAGGGTCTCTGATACCCTGGGCACCGAACGCTATCAATCGGCTCCTTTATACCAAGTCGGTGAGACGAAAATACCAACCATTTATGGCCGAGATGGTTCTCTTGTCAAGCTTTTGTCCAGCGATACGTTAAAAATGGTCCGAATCAAAGGCCTTACCAATATCGATGGAGAATGGGATATCCCCAAACGCTATATCAAGTCCATTGGAGACACCGCCACATTTAAACATGTGGTAGTGGTTGACGTCACAAACCAAAACATATGTGCACTAGAGCATCGGGGTGATGGCTGGATCATAAGAAGCATGAACCCTGCAACCACAGGTAAGCACAACCCGCCGTATGGAATGGAGACTCCTGTAGGGATATATTTACTCCAGGAACAAAAAACCAAGATGTTTTACTACGCCGATGGCACTACTAAGATAGCTGGTTACGCCCCGTGGGCCAGTAGATTCACAAATGGCGCCTATATCCATGGTGTACCTACCAATGACCCCAAAGCTAAGATTATCGAACACAGCTGGACACTCGGCACTACGCCACGATCGCACATGTGTGTTAGGAATGCCTCCTCCCATGCAAAGTTCGTTTACGATTGGATTAAGCCATTTTCTTCCCTTGTAATTGTCATAGATTAACCATTTCGATAAAAATTAACATTTATTAACATTTTTATAACACATTGGTAACGACCTTTGTAGGCGGAAGGAAAATGTGTGTATATGAAAAAAACAATAGCTATTATAGGACTAACATCGCTTGCAGGTCTTTTTGCAATCCGTAGTCAATCTAATCAACTAAAATCTCAACCTCTCGCTACTACCCAAAATGTAGACTCTATAAAGGAAGAGAATAATCTATTCAACATCGAAAAATTATACGAGGAAATTTCGTTAAAAGGAAAGCTTAAATTTGAAGCATTTGAGATGGCTATGAATGGCTATCAAAACATGTCTTTCAGAAATAAGGATATTATTAGCGTTATAGATTTTTCGCTGCCATCTACCGACAAACGAATGGTGGTTATAGATTTGAAAAACAAAAAAGTACTTTTTCACACTATTGTCTCACACGGTAGAAATAGTGGTGAGAAGTATGCTACTTCTTTCTCGAACAGACACGGCTCTTATCAAAGTTCTTTAGGATTTTATAAAACGGCCAATACATATCAAGGAGGAAATGGTTACTCTTTAGTACTTGACGGACTAGAAAAAGGAATTAACGACCAAGCTAAACCACGTGCAGTTGTGATCCACGGCGCAGCCTATAGCAGTCAGGCAGTCATTGATGCCACCGGAAGACTTGGTCGCAGCTACGGTTGTCCGGCATTGCCGAGAGAACTGAATACCCCTATAATAAATACCATAAAAGACGGTACCATGTTGTTTATTTATGCCGATAATAAGGAATACCTAGCACAGACGAAAGTATTCAAAAAAGCACCGACAACATTAATCGCTCAAAAAGATTTTAGTGAAACTGGAACAACACAAGGAGCTTTAAATTAAGCTCCTTTGTTTTTAGCTATAAATTCGCTACTTTTAGCTGTAAGTCAATAAAATAATGAAGCGAATACTTTCTATTGATGGCGGTGGAATAAGAGGGATCATCCCTGGTATGGTAATCGTAGCTCTGGAGGACAGGCTAAAACAGCTTAGCGGGAATCCCAAATCTCATATATCCGAATATTTTGACTTTTTCTCAGGTACCAGTACAGGTGGCATATTGACTTCTATATTACTATTCCCATCAGACCAAGATCGCACAAAACCAAAATACTCCGCAAGAGAGGCATTGGATATCTATCTGGAGCATGGCGAAAGTATCTTCTCGGCAAGCAACTGGCGCCGATTCTTAAGCAAATTTGGTCTGGTGAGCGAAATCTATAATGAGGAGGTTATCGAAAAAGTATTATACGACTACTTTGGTGACGCCAAGCTTAGTGAATTGATTAAGCCCTGTATCATAACCGCCTACAATATAGAGCTTCGAAAAAACCAGCTCTTTCGGCAACAAAAGGCCATAACCCACGGTGACTCGAGAGATTTCTATTTGCGCGATGTCTGTAGAGCAACCTCTGCTGCACCTACATTTTTTTCAGTTGCCGAGATATTCTCCCTCGCCAATACGCGGTATGTCCTTGTTGATGGCGGACTATTTGCGCACAACCCAGCGATCTCTGCATTGATTGAAGTTTTAAAAAACTTCAACACCTTTAACATAAACGACGTACATATCCTATCTCTAGGAACCGGAGTTACAAAAAACGCCTACAATTACGAAGACTTCAAGAAAAAATGGGCTATCTCCATTGGACCGGCATTGGTCGATATCATGACATCAAGTTCGTCTGAAAGTAATGATTATTTTATCCGACAATTATTCCGATCCGTAAATCAGGCCGATAATTACATTCGGATCGAACCAAATAATTTGTCTTCCATAGATCCTGGGATGGATGCAGCAAGTAAGTCCAACATTCAAAAAATTGTCGCACTGGCAGATAAGATCATAAGCGAGAATGAAGCGATACTAGACAAACTAGCAAAAGAACTGATTCGTGATCAAAAAGAAGTAGAGCGAAGGAAAAAATCGGTATGGAATTTCCTTTCAAAAGGATAGTCTCTAAAAAGCATAGGCCGTAAGCTCCGACAAACAGCCTATGCTGTAAAAACAGTTACTCTTTAATCAATGCACGATCCAGATGAACATAACCGCCGTCCACATAAACTAGCTGCCCGGTGGTATGACTGGATCGACTGGACAACAAGAAAACAGCCGTATCGGCAATTTCATCCGCTGTAGTCATTCGATTGCCCAATGGAATACGATTGGTGATTTTCTTCAGCGTTTCCTCGGGATTCTCCAACGTCTTTATCCAGGTGTCATATTGTGGCGTTGCTGCTTCAGCTACAACAATCGCATTCACGCGTATACCATACGGCAATAATTCTACGGCCCATTCTCTAGTTAACGCATTACGCCCACCATTTGATGCCGCATAAGCCGAAGTATTACCCTGCCCGGTTTCAGCCGTTTTAGAACTGATGTTAATGATACTCCCTTTAGAGTCTTTCAAAGCATCCAATGCATGATGAGCCATCAAGTAGTAATGAATCAAATTTTTATGTAAAGAGGCAACAAAGCGTTCATAATTTCCGCTCGCCAATCCTACACCATCATTTTGCCCCGCGTTATTGACCAATCCATCAATTCTTCCAAAAACACGTAACGTCTCGGCTACCGCACGTTCGCAGGTACTCGGATCCGACAACTCGGCCTCTACAGACAGTGCCCGACCACCAATAGCTTCAACTTCGGTCTGTACCGCTAAATTGTCTTCCTGTTTACGTCCGACAATCACAGGAATAGCACCTTCCCTAGCCAAAGCCAACGCTATGGCACGGCCGATTCCCTTTGCTCCTCCCGTAACGATAAAAACTTTTTCTCTCAAATTAAGATCCATATTATTTCAAATTATAAAACCTGACGGCATTACCTCCAAAAAAATCAGCTTTTTCTATATCGGTAAAACCTTCTAAGTAGGCTTCCGAAATCTCTAATAGTTGCTCGTATGTAGCGGCTAGCGTGCTAACAGGCCAGTCTGATCCGAAACAGATCCGCCGTTTGCCAAACGAATCGACCGCATGTCTGATATACAGCTCAAAATCCGCGATAGACCAAGCCTTCCAGTCTGCCTCGGTAACCAGGCCCGAAATTTTACAGTACACATTCGGAAAAGCAGAAAGCGCTGTAATAAAAGCAGCCCATTCCGCAAATTCTCCTGCCGCAACGGCAGGCTTGGCCATATGATCCAGTATAAATTGCTGCTCCGGATTATCTGCTACACATTTTAAAGTACTTGCATAATGTACTGGTCTTACCAATAGATCGTAGCTATACTTATATTTCGTCAGCGCCTTGATACCCCGTTGAAATTCAGGTTGAATCAAAAAGTCACCCTCCGCTTCTGCTTCAACAATATGACGAAACCCTTTGATAACAGGAAAATCAGAGAACTTTAGAAGCTGACTTTCGATATCCTCCGCACGCAAATCGACCCAACCGACGATCCCTTTGATCATCTTGTAGGCTGTGGCAAGTTCTACCAAAAATTCCGTCTCCCGAATGGATTGATCGGCTTGAACCGCGACAACCCCATCCATCCTGTTATCTTTAAGTGTTTTTGAAATATCATTGGGCAAAAAATTACGTTGGATAACCTTCATATCATCCGTTATCCACGCATCCTTGACCGAATCGTACAACCAAAAGTGCTGATGAGAATCTATACGCATAATTTCTAACTTCTTATTTTCAATTTCTTACTTCTAATCCGGATACGCGTCCCTATTCGGGACTTCGCAATGCTCAGCTTCTAGCTGAACTTACTTGCGCCACGCACTAACTTCCTGGCGCTGCTCGCCCAAGTAGTCTGCTCCGAGCTCGATAACATCGCCCTCTTTAAGATAAATCGGAGGATTAAAACCAAGACCTACTCCGGCAGGTGTACCTGTTGAAATAACATCGCCTGGTAATAAAGTCATAAATTGAGAAACATAAGACACGACGTGCTTTACAGAAAAAATTAGATTTTTTGTATTTCCATCTTGATAAGTCTTACCATTCACCTTTAACCAAAGGCGTACGTTATTGATATCCGGGATTTCTTCCTTTGTAGTCATTACAGGCCCCATCGGTGCAAAAGTATCACATCCCTTGCCTTTGTCCCAAGTACCGCCTCTTTCGATTTGAAACTCACGTTCTGAAACATCATTGTGCAACACATAACCAGCAACATAGTCCAAGGCTTCCGACTCTTCTACATAAGTTGCTTTCTGCCCTATCACAATACCAAACTCCACCTCCCAATCGGTCTTCACCGAATTCTTAGGAATAACAACCTGATCATTAGGGCCTACTAGAGCAGTGGTAGACTTCATGAATATAATGGGCTCAGCAGGAATTGCAGCACCGGTTTCAGCTGCGTGATCCTTATAGTTAAGCCCTATACAAACAATCTTCGAAGGTCTTGCAAATGGAGATCCCAATCGACTGCCTGCAGGTATCTCGACCAACTTACCTTCGTTTGCTTTAACAAATTGTTCTAATCTTGCCAATCCATTTTCAGCGAAGAACTGTTCGTTATAATCACCGCCAAATGCAGCAACATCATAATTTACACTATCAATCTGAACCCCTATTTTTTCTTTACCGGACTCGCCGTAACGTATTAATTTCATTTCTTTTAGTATTTAGATCTTGAGATATGGGATATTAGATCTGAGATATCAGACTGTGTATTCGTCTCAAATCTCATGTCTTTAATCTCATATCTCTTTTTTTTAATTATTCAATTTTATAAATCCACCATCTATGGGATAATCATTTCCGGTAATAAAAGCGGCATCTTCAGAACACAGAAACAGGGCTAATTTAGCAATTTCTTCTGGTTTTGCCATCCTTCCGATAGGTTGGGATTGAGAGAGTTTCTCAAACATTTCCGACTCTTTACCAGGGTAGTTTTTCGCGATAAATCCATCCACAAAAGGCGTATGTACCCGAGCTGGAGATATCGAGTTAGAACGAATGTTATCTTTCATATAGTCTCTTGCTACCGACATACTCATCGCATAGATTGCTCCTTTGCTCATCGAATAGGCAAACCGATCCGTAATGCCTACTACCGCAGCTATAGAAGCTAAATTCAAGATCGCTCCGCCACCATTCTCTTTCATGCGGGGTACCACCGCATATAGTGCGTTATAAGCCCCTTTAACATTAACGTTAAACACTCGCTCAAAGTCCGCCTCTGTACAATGTTCTAGATTACCTACGTGCGCTATACCCGCATTATTAACTAAGATATCTACCTTTTCGATTTTGGCCACAATTTCCTCAACCTGCCCTTGATCAGCCACACTACACACATGCACCATGGCATCCCCCCCTTTTTGACGAATTGCCGCTACGACAGCCTCGCTGCCAGTCTGATCGAGATCCAATATATGCACAAAAGCCCCCTGCTCAGCAAATAGCTCGCTTATGGCTTTTCCTATTCCACTACCACCCCCAGTTACAATGGCAACTTTTCCAACTAATTTTGACATGCTATTTCGTGTTTATTATTAATACATAAGGTTCATCTACCTTCTGAACCGGTAAACTTACCTGAAGGTTTGAACCTTCTAACTTATAATCTATTTTGTCTTTCGCATCGAATGAAGTGATCGACTTCACGTTTGTGGCAAACCCAGCTACATGAAGTGCACGGAGCTGTGTATTTAACACATGGAGATAAACCACGTCTCCCTTACGCGTAAATGCATAGTCGTCGGTCGGGCTTATGCCACCAGCCTCAGTGCCATAAATACTCGCCCCATACTTCTTCAACCAACCCCCAATCTCTCTTAACCGTTCCTGTTGATAATCTTGTATAGCTCCATTTGGCATAGGGCCAACATTCAACAACAGGTTTGAACCATGCCCGCCTGCTTTGATGAGATAGCTCAAGACTTCCTTGAAGGTCTTTCGCTTTCTATCCTTAATATCAAAGCCCCAAGACCCTGCAATAGTACCGCAGACTTCCTTTGGTAAAGCGCCTATATCTTCGGCTTTGGTACCAAACCCGGTGGTATTATGACCAGGAAGATCCCGCTCAAACATCTGAAAATCTTCTCCCGCTATGGGAGCAATATGATGATTATTGCCCACCAAACACTGCGGTTGTAAACGGTGGATAAGACTGTATATCTCTTTGTAATGCCAATCCGCATTCGGTTTATCCCAATGTCCGTCAAACCAGATTCCGTCTATCTTACCGTAGTTTGTCAGCAGCTCCGTCAGTTGATTTTTCATAAACCCTATATAACCATCCCAATTACCTTTAGTTGAATCTCGACCAATAATGCCTTTTCCTGTACGCCCAAAAGGCAAGTAATCATCCCTTTTCCAATCCAGCAACGAATAATAGAACATGACCTTAATACCTTCTTTACGGCAAGCATCGACCAACTCCTTCACAATATCCCGTTTAAAAGGAGTTGCCTCCGCGATGTTATAACCAGATTGCTTTGTATGCCACATCGAAAAACCATCATGATGCCTCGTGGTAAATGTAATATACTTAGCCCCACTCTGCTTGAACAACTTCGCCCACTCTCGTGCATCAAAGTCAATGGGATTGAAAAATCTAGGCAATAATTCGTATTCAGCCAATCCGAAGTTTTGATTATTCATTACCCATTCGCCATCTCCCAAAACACTATAAACTCCCCAATGGATAAATACCCCGAAACGGGCTTCCTCAAACCATTTTCTATGCTGTAAGTTTTCCTTAGTCGGTTGATACTGTTCTTGTCCCAACGATACGAACACCTGAAACAATAACAAACATGCAAATACAATCTTTTTCATATGTGTATAATTATTACATGAGCTCGCAAGCTCGGTTTGATTTTTATCTGTCATATGGAATACTCATGTATGTTTGTGCTTCGCTAAACATTGGTATTTCATCTCTAGGTAATATTTAATAGTTATCAGCAGCTGCTTATTGCAGCAGAATTAATATTCAATGACTACAACGACACACCTCTACGCCATGGGATAAAATCATCTTGCCCCAGTTGCACGGCTTTAGCAATCTGCTCTCCACTCGCTACCGCAATGACATAATCTAAGATACGATGTGCAGCCTCTTCTATTGTCTCCTCGCCATCTATTATAGGTCCACAGTTAATATCAATGATATCTGGCATTTTTTCAAAGGTTTTCGTATTCGTAGAAAGCTTGATAACAGGGACTATCGGATTCCCTGTTGGAGTTCCTAGTCCTGTCGTAAACAACACCACATTGGCTCCCGCCGCGACCTCCGCCGTAGTACTCTCTACATCATTGCCGGGAGTACATAAAAGATTCAATCCCGGACCATTAGCCAACTCGGGATAATCTACTACAGCAGCTACCGGAGAGGTCCCTCCTTTCTTTGCCGCACCCGCAGACTTGATCGCGTCAGTAATCAAGCCATCGCGGATATTTCCCGGCGAAGGATTCATATAGAACCCAGATCCATCAGCTTCCGCTTTTGCGTTGTAAGTCTTCATTAGATGCATAAACTTCTCCGCAGTAGGCTCGTCTATACAACGATCACTCAACTCTTGCTCGACACCACAAAGCTCAGGAAACTCTGAAAGTATCACCGAACCACCAAGCGCAACCAAGATATCGGACAAATACCCTAGGGCCGGATTCGCAGAAATTCCTGAAAATCCATCCGATCCTCCGCATTCTAACCCAACACATAGTTTATCCAGTCCTGCTTCTCGACGTTCCTCCCGGTTAGCCGTCACCATTCCGGTAAATGTTGCCTTAATTGCTTTCTGCATTAATCCCTTCTCCGTCCCCTCCAGTTGTTGTTCGAAGACAAACAAAGGTTTATCAAAGTTCGGATCCCGCTTTAATATCTCGGCTTTTAATATTGAAGCTTGGGCATGTTGACAACCGAGGCTCAACACTGTTGCCCCCGCTACATTGGGATGTGTAATATACCCAGCCAATAGCCCACATAGGGCATCCGAATCCATTCTTGTCCCCCCGCATCCCATATCGTGATTCAAAAACTTGACACCGTCGATATTCGGAAATAAGCGATTCTTTGACTTATTTGCCCTAGCAGAAGAAAGATCCACCTGAAGTAGTTCTTCGACAGAAGCACCGGCACTATACTTGGAAATCAACTCATCAACTTCATCTGAATAATCTTTACTATCCAATGTATAACCCAGCTTTTCCTCAAGTGCTGCTTTAAGTGTTAACACATTTCTATTCTCGCAGAAAACCAACGGAATAACCAGCCAATGGTTGGCTGTTCCGACGGTACCGTTGCTACGGTGGTAACCGCGAAAAGTACGATTTAAAAACTTAGACACATCGGGTTTATGCCAATCCAGCTTTCTATTCCCCAACTGAAAATCCTCAGATGCATGCCGTAGATTCTCCACAGTAATCAGTTCCCCAGCTTTCAAATCATGATTCACCTTACCTACAAGAACCCCATACATGTATACCTCAGCGTCTTTTGCTAAAGCATGTATGCTAAACTTATGCTTAGCAGGCACATCTTGCTCCAACTCAAAAGACCGCCCTTCAAAATCAACCGACAAACCCTTAGAAAGATCTCTAAGAGCCACTAATACATTATCCTTTGGATGTATTTGCAAAAACAGCATTTTCTCTTTATTCATGATTACAATTCAAATATTTTATCCATTATCACCCACTTCTCGCCCTCCTTAGCGCCAGGAATAGCGCTTTGATATTTCCACATCAATGCCTCCCACTCCTGAACCTTTTTGTTGGCAGCATCCATCTCCCCCTTCCGCTCAAAACTAAAGTCATCAGTTACATTCATTAACATAAATAACCTATTTCCAAAGCGATATATCTCCATCGAAACGATACCGGAGCTCGTTATAGATTCCTTTATCTCTGGCCATACTGCCCGATGATAATTTTCGTATTCTTCAATCAAAACTGGATCATTCTGCAGATCCAATGCCAGTGCATATGTGTTCATATACTATATTTTTTACTCTTGTGTACCACTTATAGCTTCTTTTCCTTTATTATTCCACGCGAAGAACAAAACTACGATGAAACAAAGTAAGGTAATGTAATAAGACAAATGAATATTTCCCGTGATATCCGTCACTTTACTCGCTAACGGAGGAATAACGGCTCCTCCCACGATAGACATGATAATGAGGCTAGATGCAGACTTGGTATCGGCTCCAGTACCCTCAATGCCCAACGCAAAAATAGTGGGAAACATGATGGACATAAAAAATGTGATCCCCACCAATGCATACAATGTCACCAACCCTGTGCCGTAAATAACAACCAGGCACAAAAGGATAGCGATAACACTATAGATAATCAGCAACTTATAGGGCTTCACATAACGCATAAAAAAAGTACCTATAAAACGACCTATCATAAATAGAAACCCGGCTAATCCTGCATAATATTTACCATCCTGACCACTCATACCTAATGCATCTTCTGCAAATACCAACAAAAAGCTAAATACATAGATCTGTGCGCCAACGTAAAAAAACTGAGCCAACACGCCCCATCGTACATTTTTATGACGCAATGCCCCGAGAAAACCTTTTGACGACTCACCTTCCTCCTCCTTAATCTCGGGCAGCTTTGTTAAAAAGAACAGTACAGCTACAAAAAGGATAAGAAGTCCTAAAATGAGATAAGGACCTTTTACCAACGAGGTTTCAGCCTGAATATAAGCCGTCTTAGCCTGTTCCGTCATAGAAGCCAACTCCGCAGCAGATTTAGGTTCTTCGGCAAGTATAAACACCCCACCGACGATCGGTGCCACAGAGGCAGCCAGCCCATTGAAAGATTGGGCAAAATTCAACCGCTGTGTAGCCTTGGCTGGTTCTCCCAAAACCGTAATGTAAGGATTTGCTGCCGTCTCCAATATAGTCAATCCACAAGAAAGGACAAACAAAGCCCCTAGAAAGAATGGATAACTGATGGTATTGGCTGCGGGAATAAATAAAAAGCAGCCCAAGGCGAATAAGGAAAGTCCAACTAGAATACCTGACTTATAACCATAACGTTTCATGATCATACCTGCAGGAATAGCTAAAAAGAAATAGGCTATAAAAACAGCTGAGTCTACCAGAGAAGCCTGAAAATGGGTCAAACTGAAAGCACTCCGCAGATGCTTGATTAAAATCGGATCAAGATTATGAATAAAGCCCCAAAAGAAAAACAAGGACGTTATTAAGATAATTGCAAATGTGTACTTCTTTACTTGTGTCATAGCAGCAATGGATTATATTGGTAGACACTAAATACGTTATATTTCTCCATTAAAACATAAACCAATTTACCATATAAATAAACTATTTTACCAGCATCTAAAAAAAACAATAACTATATTTGAATATAAAGTTAACTAATTTCAAAAATGAAACTGAAGCAACTTTCACTGGACCGCACCTATTACAATAGTTTTCATATCCGTCAGGATAGCTATCCGCGCAATCACAACAGCTGGCACTACCACGAGGAGCTTGAATTTATATGGATATACAAAGGTTCGGGAACGCTTTTTATAGGCGACTGCATTCAAAACTTCACTGAAGGAGATGTAGTCCTGATAGGCCCTAATCTACCACATTACTGGTTATTTGAAAACTTAAGAAACGATTATCTAGACGACCCTATAGACTGTATAGTAGTCCATTTCAAAAAAGACTTCGCCGGTTCGGATTTTTTCAACCTCCCCGAACTCGCACTGCTCAAGCAGTTAATACAGGATTCAGAAAAAGGATTAATGGTTAGGGAGGCAGCTCCTCCTTCATTGGGACAGCACCTTAAATCCATGCTGGACGCAGAAGGTGTATTAAAGTTCACTTCTTTACTTCAGATCTTGGCCCAATACGCGGCTCTTCCCTATGAAAAACTTGTGAGTAGTAACTATGCCATCCTCAATCATTCCAATGACGAGCGCAGGATGAATGATGTCATGAATTATATCCGTGAATACTATAAGGGTAAAATTGAGCTCAGCAAATTAGCCAATCAGGCCAAGATGACTAAGAACTCCTTCTGTCGGTATTTTAAATATAAGACGGGAAAGACGCCCATACAATTTGTCAGTGAAATCCGCGTTGCACACGCTTGCCGTCTGCTAAAAAACACCAGTCTTAGTCTCAAAGAAATTTGCTACGACAGTGGCTTCAATAATTTTGTAAGCTTTCACAAAACCTTTAAAGAACAACTAAATGTAACGCCTACGGAATACCGAAAAAATTAAGGCTGGTGTTTCGCTCTCCAAAAACGAAACACCAGCCATTCGATTATTTACTTAATGAGAATGGCCTATCTTCAGCATTTACCCCCCTATTTTTATTAGGCGTACCATCCATCAAAAAGTTTACAGTTCCGCCTTTTACTAGTTCGCTATGACGCAGGTAGTTTTTGGTATAACTCTTACCATTGACTGTCATTGACTTGATATAACGGTGATCCTCAGAATTGTTTTCGGATTTGATAACCAATTCCTTACCACCATCCAAATGCAATGTAACTTTATCAAAAAGCGGGGTACCTACGATATACTCGTCCGTAGCTGGTGTAACAGGATAGAAACCTAGAGCTGAAAAAACATACCAAGCCGAAGTCTGTCCATTATCTTCATCGCCACAGTAGCCATCAGGATTGGGAGTATACATTCTATTCATTGTCTCACGGACCCAATACTGTGTCTTCCAAGGTGCACCTACATAATTATAAACGTAAGGCATATGTTGTATAGGTTGGTTACCATGTGCATATTGTCCCATGTTTGCAATCTGCATCTCTCTGATCTCGTGAATCGGAAATCCGTAATAAGAATCGTCAAAAATCGGTGGCAAAGCGAACACAGAATCAAGCTTTGTTTCCAATGCACGGTGTCCCCCCATTAACTGTGCTAAACCTTCAAAGTCCTGAAAGACAGACCAACTGTAGTGCCAACTGTTACCCTCCGTAAATGCATCTCCCCATTTAAATGGATTAAAAGGTTTTTGAAACGAACCATCTTTATTCTTACCCCGCATTAAACCTGTCGCTGGATCAAACAGCTTTTTATAGTTAAACGACCGCTCTTTGTAGAATTCTAAATCAGTTTTGTCTTTATTTAGAGCTTTGGCCAGTTGGTATATAGAAAAATCATCATACGCATACTCCAGGCTTCGGGCCGTATTTTCATGTATTTTGACATCATAAGGTACATAGCCTAATTCATTGTAATAAGATGCACCAGCGCGGCCTACAGCAGTAATCGGTCCCTCTTTTAAAGAACCTTTTTTGACCGCTTCATATAAAACCTCAATATCTTTGGAGCGTACCCCTTTAATCCAAGCATCTGCCACAATAGAGGCCGAGTTATTACCTACCATGATGTTTCTGTAGCCAGGACTAGCCCACTCTGGCAACCAGCCACCCTCCTTATAAGCATTTACAAGCCCTTCCTGCATCTTAAGACTTACTTCTGGATACATGAGGTTGAGAAACGGGAATAAAGCCCTGAAAGTATCCCAAAACCCAGTATCGGTAAACATATATCCGGGCAATACCTGCCCATTATAAGGAGAATAATGCACGACCTTGCCCGTGGCGTCATGCTCATAAAACATCCTCGGAAAAAGTAATGAACGGTACAGACAAGAGTAGAATGTGCGCACTTGATCAATATTACCTCCCTCGATCTCCAACTTGCCCAGCTCCTTATTCCAGATAGCAGCACCTTTCTGGACCGCTTGATCAAAACTAAGGCCATCCAATTCTCTTAAATTCAAATCAGCTTGTTCATGCGAGATAAATGAAGAAGCCACTTTCACCAGAACCTGATCAGATTTACCTTTAGAGCGCAACCCGACAATCGCTCCCACGTGTTCGGCCTTGATTTTGACTCGTCCATCCTGCATCACTGAATCTGCGAAAGTTGATACATTGACGAATGAACGATCAAATTGTAACACAAAATAATTCTTAAAATTCTCGGGAACTCCTCCACTATTTTTTGTAGAGTAGCCTATAATCTTGTTCTCATTGGGAAACACCTCAACAAAGGAGCCTTTATCAAAAGCATCGATAAGAACAAAAGCAGAATCAGTTTTAGGAAAAGTAAATCGGAAATAAGCAGCCCGTTCGGTCGGTGTAATCTCCACTTTAGTATCATAATCGGCCAAATATACCGAGTAATAATGCGGTTTTGCGATTTCGGCCTTATGGGAGAAATAGCTAGCACGTTTATTCTCATCGAATGTAGCTTTGCCCACCATAGCCATAATACTAAACTGCCCATAATCATTCATCCATGGCGAAGGCTGATGCGTCTGTTTAAATCCTCGAATCTTTTCTGCTGTATAGGTATACATCCATCCGTCGCCCATTTTTCCGGTCTGTGGACTCCAGAAATTCATTCCCCAAGGCACCGCTATTGCCGGATAGGTATTACCACTGGACAAAAAATAAGTAGACTGTGTACCTACTAACGTACTCACATAATCTAAAGGATCACCAATTTTACCAATCTTTTGAGCAAAACTAGATTGGATAAACAACGCAAGTACTAAGGATAAGATTAGATTCAGTTTCATGCTGGTTATATTTGAAAATATAAATATCATAAAATATTCCAACAATACAAAACTGCTAAATTATTTTAGCAACATCAAAAAGTCAATATAATCTTTCCATGAAATCCCCGACTCTCCATTAGTTCATGCGCAAGATTGGCCTTATCATACGGAAAACACGCGGCTAGGTGAGTTTTATAGGCGCCAGAAGCCACCCAAGGCATAACCTCCTGTCGGATGGAATTTGTTAGATTTCGCTTAAACGCTATGGAGCGGCTACGCAATGTACTTCCTGTGATATGAATACGTTTCAACATTACCTTCATCAAGTTCAATTCAACCTTTGCACCTTCCATAGCATTGATCATAACAAGCCGCCCCTCTTCCGCCAAAAGATTAATGTTTTTATTGAAATAAGCACCTCCAATACTATCTAAAATAACATCCATTCCAATTCCTTTCCAGGTCATTTCAAAATCCAAACCTGAATAATCAATGACATGAGAAGCTCCCAATGCTTTGACAAATAAAACCTTATCCGAAGAACCAACAGTAGTAAACACCTCAGCTCCCCAAAGTCGTGCCAGTTGAATGGCAGTGCTACCAATGCCACCTGCCCCACCATGTACAAGGAAACGTTCTCCCGAAGCCAGTCTGCCCCGTTCAAAAACATTGTGCCATACCGTAAAAAGCGTCTCAGGCATACCGGCCGCTTCTTCATAAGATAGATCATCCGGAATCACCAAACAGATACCAGCATCCACAGCAACGTATTGCGCATACCCTCCGCCAGCCACCAAAGCCATCACCCTGTCGCCGATCTTCAAATCCCCACAAGCTCCGTTCATATCAACGATTACGCCAGCCACTTCCAGTCCCGGGATATCAGCAACGACACCGGCGGGAGCCGGATAATTACCTTTACGCTGAAAAATATCGGGTCTATTGACCCCTGCTGCCCTCACCTCGATAAGCACCTCATTGTCTCGCAATACCGGAGTTGGTCGCTCCTCCACCCTTAGTACCTCGGGTCCGCCTACTTGCGTTATCACCACAGCCTTCATCATTTCTTTTTTGGAAACTTTTGAAGCCGAACATTCAATGACAGCATAAAATAACGCCCTAGTCTACTGTTCTTTGCTTCGTATACATCATTACCTATATATTCCGAATAAATCCCCATCGCTTTGTTCTGGTCAAACAAATCATAGCCCTGCAATCTTAACAAAGCAGATTTATTACGGAAGAAAGTCCACTCTACAAAACCATTCATTATCGTTTGATTCTCATTCATAAAACTATTGGTATAACCATTATTGTAGCGCTGAGACATCTCAAGCCCCAAAGAAAGATTATCATTCAGATAGCCTCTAGCCCCCAACCCCCAGAACATTGTTTCTACATTTATATTCGTTTTAAACGGAATATCGTAGCGTGTATTATTCCAGACATAGTTCGCATTAAACACAGACTCCACATAGTCACTCCATGCGTATTTCAATTGCATAGTCTGCGTCAATACCAATTGTTTTGTTGTTCTCTTTTTCTCATCGATAAAAGAAAGATTGTTGTAATAGTCGGTATTTCCTGTCAAATCCAACTGAAAATCATCATTTATAAAGGGCGTATTAAACATATAATACCACCGTACGTCATAATAACCGGAAGTATTTTTAAAGGTAGTTTCCTGAACAGTTGAGTTCGTCGCCGAACGCTTGTCACTTACAATTTTGTTTAAAATAAAATTGTAAGCAAAGTTTGTCTCGAAGTACTGCATCCGTGACGTAAATGTCTTACGTAAAGTAGTCGCAACACGATGAGCCGATTCTGCTTTCAGTCCTGGATTTCCAATAATAATATTGCGCGAATTGGTATTATCAACAACCGGTGCTATCTGGTTAAAATAAGGTTGATTATTCTTGCCCTTATAATTCATTTGCCAGTCCATATTTTTCGAAAAACGATAAATAACATTTGCACTAGGCATTAAATTGATGTTTTCATACTTGTAAACGACATTATCCTTTGTCAATCTCCCCTCCATGTACAAGGGCTGTACAGCAAACCCAAAATTCATTTTAAACCGTTTATTCGGTTCATATTGATACGTTACGCCAGTTTTATTATTTCTAAAAAAATAATCGTAATCCACGGTCAACGAATCTATAATAAAAGGTCCGACAGAAGGAGTCTTATCCTCTACCAATCGTATGGCTTCTATACGCGTGATATCAAATTCATAGCTAAATTCGAATAGACTGTGTTCAAAAAAGGGTTCTACATACGATACCGAAGCTTTAGTAGAATTGGTATAGTTGTTCTGCTTGATAAATTGATCCTGACGAAACTTATCCAACGAATCTAACTTGATGTAATTTTCGATCTCATCGTACTCTTCAAATACACTCTCCCTCTTCTCTACATTATTGGAGTTTAATAAAAGATTCGCAACCAGTTTTCGGCCTTTCTTTTGAAATGATTTCGAGTACATGGCTTCAAGATCACCATTTGGACTGATTTGTGACGTAGAATCACGGTACTCCCCCGAATTGGTCTTTTCGTAGTTACGCAGATTAGTACGTTTTCTATTCGATCCATTCAGTTGATTGAAAGTAAGATTTCCCTCAATCTTCAGAACGTCCGCATTCTTAAATTTTGTATCAAAACCAAATTTCATCCGATGATTCTGATCGATATTCCGCATCCTGTAGGACTCCTCTTTCGTGATCGTGTTTCCGACATAGGTAGAAGTCAGCTTCGATATACCATCCGTTACATTCTTTTGACGCACAAAACTATATGCCGCATTAAATGAAGTATGCTCCCCCCATTTATCCGATACATTGACCCCCGCAGAACTCACCTCGTTAAGCCCGTCAATAGGATCGGCATATTCACCGATATCCATAGAGTTGCGATTTCTATCTCCCCCCTCAGGATTGCCAAAGCTAAACAAGTTGGTGTTTGTATTGTTAAAAGAGCCCAAAATAGAAATCTCTCGACCATCGTCGAATTTATTTGCGCCAAAGCTTCCCAGATACCTGGAGTTGGTTCCTCCACCAGCAGTAGCCTGCCCAAAATAGATTTTCTTGTGGTCGTCCTTCAGACTTATATTCAGTATTTTCTCCGGCTCGCCACTTTTGATACCCGTTTCCTGCTCTTTATCACCATAAAAATCAATCACCTGCAGGTTCTGTATAAAATCAACCGGCAGATTCCGTGTAGCCGTCAATAGGTCTCCTCCAAAAAAATCCTTATTATCCACTTTAACTTTCTTAATTGGCTTTCCATTATAAGTTACAGAGCCATCTCGAAACACCTGAAAACCCGGAAGCCCCTTCAAGGCGTCTTCTAACAAAGAGTTTTTCCGAAAATCAAAAGCATTAAAATTAAATTGCAAAGTATCTCCATTCACGACAACAGGGATTACCTTTAAGATATTAACATCGGGTATTTCCAAAGAAAATAGTTCGAGATAAACAGTAGGAACTTCTAGTTGGACATTATTTCCAGCAACAAGCATTGATTTGTTGGCACTCTTATACCCCAACATCTTATAATCAAAATGGAGATTCTTACCTTTAAAATCTGCGAAGTTAAAATTGCCGAGCAAATCTGTTATTTTATGAAGTGTATCCGATTCACTGGTCATTCGGACGCTAACAGACTTGATTGGATTTCCCTTGTTATCCAATACCCGGCCGTACACACTATTTTGCGCATGGACATGATTTGTCAGCATTTGACAAGCAAATACGACAATGATAACCCTTATTTTATACCACGAGAATTTCACCAATAAGTCCGCAAAATCTAACTTAGTTCAATATACTAAAATATTGTTATTCAAAAAAACTTTCATCATTCCCCAAATGAACTAATTGTACACTTGCAAATAAAAAATACTCATATTAGGCTTTCGGCGTTAACAATCGCATCCTAAATATCAAAAGTCTATATACCTAAAACGATAAATATGACATAATCGTATACAAGAAAAGGCTGTCGATTCCGACAGCCTTTTATAAAATATGGTAACCCCTTAATAATGACTATTCGCCATCAAAAGCTACTTTAACCAAATGTCTATCAATTTCCCAACGTCCTGTTCCTTCTTCACCGATAACATCAAATATCTCAAGAATACGTCTAGCTACATATTCCTCTTCCACCTGCTCCGCCAAGAACCATTGTAAAAAGTTGAACGTAACATAATCTTTAGCTTTCATACACTTGTCAGCCATATTATTAAATTGCTCTGTTACGAACATTTCCTGCTCCAATGTTTGTTCAAAAACACCACGGAACGATTCGAAATCAACAGGGATATTGGTAACCTCTGGAGAAATCGCTCTTCCACCACGATTGCTTATATAGTTGAACAACTTCAACATATGCTCACGCTCTTCGTCCGATTGTTTTGCAAAAAATCGAGATGCATTATCCAACCCTTGATCGTCACACCATGCAGACATTGCCAAATACAATGCTGACGAATGTGCTTCTATTTTAACCTGGGCATTTAGTATGTTCTCTATCTCTTCAGCCAAAGATGACTTTAATTTCAATAAATCTTTCATATCGTTATATTTTTATATTTACACTTAGTATATTAAATCACAGCAAGCCATCCTCGCTTCTGATTTACTAATACAAAGATAAAGCCCATCTACAGGATAACAATAAAAAAAGTGCAATACAAATTAAGTCTAAATTAGGAATTCATAAGCTAACTTGTTTAGAATCAGTATGATTTAAAACAGCTTTTGACTAGATCGCCAATAGGGAATTATGACGTAAAATTGACCGGATCTGACCATTTAGCTCCAACATAAATTTTGCGCCCGACAGCAACTCACGGAGATTGAGTACATCTTCAACAGAAAGAATAAAACAACGTTCTGTACGAAACGGCATAACCACTTCAAAGTCAAAAGAACGCGAAGAGTTACATAACATAGCTTCTATATCGATCTGTTCGATCCGCTTTTTAAAAACAAAAAAGTCGTTGACCTTAAAAGCCGTGGTATTCTCCTGAAATTCGAGCCAATAACAATTTTTTCTACTACACTGATAAACGGCACCATGTTCCGTTGTATACACCTCTTCTACGTTAGCTAATGGACAAATCATCTTGGGTTATCTTATCTTTTAGACCACAAATATTAAATGATGCGCAAATATAAACTTAATTAAGAATTAATCCAAATAAAATACATCAATAAAACTTTCAAAAAAAAGCGGCTTAGTATCACTAAGCCGCTCTCCTTATTATAAATGGGTACCTCCTCCCATTAAAACTCTTCTTCCTCCGTCGAAAGTAATTCCTTATGATTACTTGCGTTGGTTCGAGTTTTAGTTTTGTGTTTATTAATCTGTCGTCTCAACGACTCCACTGCGATATCCGTCGCTTCCTCAAAGCTCTTCGCCTGCGCCTTCGCGAAAAGCTGACTTCCCGGAATATTAAACTTCAACTCTACCACCTTGTTTTCCTCGTCTTCTACATTTTCCAAACGAAGATAGCATACGCCCTCAATGATATTGTCCAAATACTGCTCTAACTTGTCAGTTCTCCTTTTGATAAAATCTACCAATTTTTGGTCTGCATCGAATTTAATTGATTGCACAGTAATGTTCATTTTTCCTCCTTTTTTAAGCCTTTGGATGTGCTTGTTTGTAAATTGATTTTAATCGCTCAGCCGAATTATGCGTATAGACTTGCGTCGCCGCCAATCCTGCATGACCTAATAATTCTTTGATCGCATTTAAATCTGCGCCGTTGTCTAACAATGAGGTAGCAAAACTATGTCTCAGTACGTGTGGGCTTCTTTTCTTCTGTGAAGTGATCATGCTTAAGTACCTTTTTACTACTCTATATATTAACATTGGATATCCCTGCTTTCCTTCTTTAGTAACGACTAAATACCCGGAATTGTTTTCTACATTTTGAAGTTTCTTTTTTTCTAAATATCTTTTTAATTCTTCGATTAGGTGTAAATGTAAGGGTACAAAACGCTCTTTGTTCCGTTTCCCTAATATAAGGATTTTTTTATTGTAAAAGTCAATATCCTGCTCCTTTATTTGTAAAAGTTCGGAAAGTCGAATCCCTGTACCGAAAAGCAACTCCATAATAATAAAATCTCTCACCGACTCAAAATCATCGGCCACTTCATCCATATGTTCTAAAAGATGATTCATCTTTTGCTTCTCTATCACCACCGGTAATTTCTTCGGTGTTTTCAATGCCTGTACCAGACGTACTGGATTTTTAGCAATCAGCTGCTCCCTTTGTAAAAATTTATAAAAAGAACGCAATGTCGAGATGGCGCGGTTTACAGAACTAGCTTCTTTTCCTTTCTCCCGCAACAGCGAAAAGTAATACCGCATCAACTTATGATCCACCTCTTCAAAAGGTATCTTTTCTGCTTCAAGAAATTCTAAAAAACATTTCACCTCCATTTCATACGCCTTTATCGTATGTGGTGAATAACGTTTTTCAAACGTCAAAAAGCGAATAAACCGATCCTTAAACATATCTTCCTCTTTACGTACCTTGTAACCAAACTTAAGTAAAATGAACTGCATTAACCAATATCTAATCAAAAAAATTAACACCCCAACAATCTATATCATTTATTAAAAATTATATAACATATCTGCTAACAATAAGCCGAACTTCGTGTTAACTTACAATAAAGACACTAATAAAAAGCCAATATGCATAAACACATATATCATATCCATGGTATGACCTGCGACGGTTGTCGTACGCATATCGAAGCCAAGCTGAATGAGATCGAAGGTATACAAGCAACAGTTTCATTAGAAAAAGAACAGGCCGAAATAGAAAGCGCTACGCCACCAAACCTTCCTCTATTGCAACAGAAGTTAGCTGAGCTCGGCACGAATTACCACATTCACGAATACGACCCCAAACACACCAACAATTACCCGGTTCAAAAAGAAACAGCTGACTCAGCAAGCGGACAGTACATATGTCCTATGTTTTGTGAGGGACATGATAAGACCTATCCCGAAAAAGGCCGCTGCCCGGTATGTAATATGCACTTAGTCCCGGTAGAACAAATACACGAACAGCAGCCCAGTAAACACCATCAATCACCTGTTTCTGGCAACAACTCATCCAACGCTGGAAAATACTATTGCCCGATGCATTGTGAAGGAGACAAAGTATATGACAAGGCGGGTATGTGTCCCGTATGTGGAATGAATCTGGAAAAAATCCCCGAGGCCACAGTAAAAGTCGTATTCAGCTGCCCGATGCATCCAGAAATACAACAAGACAGTCCGGGCGCCTGTCCTATTTGTGGTATGGATCTCGTTGCAAACCAGCAAACAGAAACAGAAGACGACACGTATCAGGATTGGAAGAAAAAACTGATTATCAGCACTCTATTCACCCTACCCGTATTTCTACTATCTATGGGCGATATGCTTCCCGGAAATCCGGTTAGCAAGCTAATACCTCCCCACATAAATGGATGGATCCAATTTATTTTAACTTTACCAGTGATCTTTTATACCGGTTGGACTTTCTTTCAAAGAGGCTGGATCTCTTTTAAGACCTGGAATCTGAATATGTTTAGTCTGATTGCTTTAGGAACAGCTGCAGCTTTTATATTCAGTATAATTGCCCTGCTGTTTCCTCAAATTCTTCCGGCCGAAATGCGGGCCCACCACGCACATCCACCACTTTATTTTGAATCGGTAGTCGTCATTATCACTTTGGTGATACTCGGACAACTGATGGAGGCTAAAGCGCATTCCAAAACAAACTCCGCTATCAAAGCCCTCATCAAGCTGACACCTGCAGAAGCCATTTGGCTACATGAAGGGATCGAGCAGCGGATAGCTGTAAACGATATCAAAAAAGATTACATATTACGGGTTCGTCCGGGCGATAAGGTCCCAATTGACGGGGTCATTACGGAGGGTTCATCGTCCATAGACGAATCCATGATTACAGGCGAATCTATTCCTGTAGAGAAAAACAAGGATGATAATGTCATCGGCGGAACCATCAATGGCAATCAGAGCTTCTTAATGAAAGCTACACATATAGGCGCCGAAACACTACTTTCGCAAATCATACAACTGGTCAATGATGCGAGTAGAAGTCAAGCTCCGATACAAAAGCTCACGGACAAGATTTCAAAAGTATTTGTCCCTATAGTTATTCTCATAGCAGTCGCTACTTTTATCATTTGGATGTTAAGCGGAGTAGAAGACCGACTGGCCTACGCCATCACCAATGCGTTAGCCATTCTAATAGTTGCCTGTCCCTGTGCCTTGGGATTGGCTACACCGATGTCGGTCATGGTGAGTATTGGAAAGGGAGCAAAAAATGGAATATTGGTTAAAAAAGCCGAAGCCTTAGAGCAACTTCGAAAAATAGACTATCTTATTTTGGATAAGACGGGCACCATAACAGAAGGAAAACCTGAAGTGACCACCTATGAGAATAAAAACGGGACCATAGACAATCACATTCTAAAAGTTGCCGCTTCCATCAACAAACAAAGTTCACATCCACTTGCAGAGGCTATGGTCAACAAAGCTGAAGCTGAATCCATACCTCTCTCCCCTATTAGTGACTTTACAAATGTCACAGGTAAAGGCGTATCAGCTACACTAGACCGCACCACAGTACTTTTAGGTAATGAAGCCCTACTCAACGACAATAAGATTGAAATCCCCTCTGCAATAAAAGATAAGGTGAGTCGATTACAGTCCGAGGGATCCAGTGTTTCTTATCTCGCAGTAGATAATGAATACTCCGGTTTTATAGCTGTCCGGGATAAGATAAAAGCTAACGCGAAAGAAATAATTTCGCATGTACAAAGCTTGGGAATAGAAGTCCTAATGCTTACAGGAGACAATGAACTTACTGCGCAGGCCGTAGCCAAAGAAACTGGAATTAATTCCTTTAAAGCAAGACTATTGCCACAGGACAAGCTCCATGAAATAAAGAGACTGCAAGGAGAAGGTAAGATTGTAGCAATGACGGGCGACGGTATAAATGACGCGCCAGCCCTCACTCAAGCAGATGTGGGCATAGCCATGGGCTCTGGTACCGATGTGGCCATACAGAGCTCGGACATTACCTTACTTAAAGGCGAGCTAAGAGGCGTCTCCAAAGCGATTGACCTAAGCCGCATGATGATGCGAAACATTAAGGAGAATTTACTCTTTGCTTTTCTTTACAATGTGATAGGAATACCGATTGCTGCAGGCTTGCTTTACCCCGTATTTGGAATGCTGATGTCTCCAATGATAGCAGCAGCAGCTATGAGTTTAAGTTCGGTTTCTGTGATAGCAAATTCATTACGTCTTAATTTAAAGAAGCTGTAACAAACAGTCGACCGCATACATTCAAAAAATACTTAGTGACATCCCCAGCCAAATCGGATTGTCACTAAGTATTTGTCTTTTTTTGCCATTTCCTCTATATAAAAGAATCTAAATTGATGAGGAAAGCTACAAAATTCGATTTTATATTACAGCGCAACTCTATTGCGCGTAAAAGCGAATTTATGTAGGTTTGTATAAATAAGTAATGTAACCTACTTATTTAAAACAGTTACGAACCCTATTATACTATAAACCGTGAAAAGAAGATTATTCTTAAAAAATGCTGCCTTAATAGGTGGATCCACTTTACTCACCCCTATACTTCCATCCTTTTCCGCTCAACAAAATAAAGTACGCGTAGCAGCCATCGGGATCAATGGAATGGGGTGGTCAAATTTAAATTCCATTATTAAGCATCCTGATGTAGTATGCACAGCATTATGTGATGTCGATGCCAATATCCTCAAAAAGAGGGAAACCGAACTTGCGCAACGTGGAATTAAGGTACAGACTTTCGAAAACTACAAAGATCTACTCGCCTCCAAAGAAGTAGATGCTGTAATCATTGGTACACCGGATCATTGGCATGCGCTACAGATGATGGATGCTTGTAAAGCCGGGAAACACGTATACGTGGAGAAACCATTGGGCAACAGTATAGAAGAATGTAATGTGATGGTGGAAACGGCAAAAAAACACAACAGCATTGTACAGGTCGGGCAATGGCAACGTAGCCAACAACACTTTGCCGATGCAATAAGTTTCGTTCATTCGGGCAAGCTTGGCAAAATTAGAATCGTCAAAGCCTGGTCTTATGTCAGTTGGAAACAAGGCATCCCTGTCGTTGAAGATACGGTAGCACCATTGGGTGTCAACTATGATCTATGGTTAGGCCCTGCAAAGAAGAGACCGTTTAACGCAAATCGCTTTCATTTTGAGTTTCGTTGGTTTTGGGATTATGCCGGAGGGTTAATGACAGATTGGGGTGTGCATATGCTGGACTATGCATTATTGGGCATGCAGGTATCTGAACCTAAATCAATTATATCCTCGGGAGGAAAATTTGCCTATCCTAACGACGCTTCAGAGACTCCCGACACCTTAAATACAGTTTACGAATTTGACAATTTTAATATCGTGTGGGAACACACCAAAGGAATAACCCTAGGGCCTTATGAACGGGATCACGGTGTTGCCTTTGTAGGCGAAAACGGGACTTTGGTTCTCAATAGAAGAGGTTGGGAAGTTATTCCGGAAAAAGACAAGATGGAAGCAATTCCACTTCAAAAACCAGTGGATAATGGGTTGGACAAACACACCACAAATTTTGTTGAAGCGATACACCGTCGCGATCCAAAAGCAGTTAATGCTCCTATAGAGGCGGGTGCCCACATCGCCATTTTTTCCCAGATGGGCAATATCGCCTACCGTGTAGGTAAAAAAATCCATTGGGATCCACTCAAAAAGAAATTTGATATCCCAGAGGCCAACACCTTGATAAAAGCAAAATATCACAACGGCTATAAATTAACTTAACACCTTATTAAAGTCCTATTGGGATTCTCCAACAAAACTGCTTATTTTTATAGCAGTTTTGTTAAAAATATAAACGAATCCCCTATTATGAAGTTTGGACAAGTAGCAGATCCTTCCCTTATCGATTTTACGATACCAGAGACACCGCAAGAGACCTTTGATTTACTCCAACGGAATAAACAGGACAAACCCATGGAAGTATATGTGGGCTGCGCCAAATGGAATAAAAATGATTTAAAAGGATTTTATCCTCGGGGTACTAAAGACGAATTGGCCTATTACTCCACCCAATTCAACGCGATCGAGTTAAACGCTACGTTCTATAACTCTCCTTCTAAAGATCAGGTGGAGACCTGGAAGCATAAAACACCCGAAGGCTTCAAATTCTTCCCAAAAATACCCCAATCTATCAGTCATTTTGGAAGATTGCTCAATTCGGATGAGAAAGTCGCCGCATTTGTAGACGCGACCGTATTATTTGAGGAAAAACTAGGAATGGCTTTTCTTCAGCTTATAGATAACTTCAAGCCCAAGGATTTTGACCGTTTAGAGGCTTTTCTAAGAAATTTCCCTAAAGGTTATCCTTTAGCAGTAGAGGTCCGTAATGAAGAATGGTTTTCTGCAGATATCGCTGAACGATTTTATCAGCTTTTGGAAGACACCAACAAAACAAATGTACTGGTTGATACGGCAGGAAGGCGCGACATGATGCATATGCGTCTTACTACTCCCACCGCTTTTGTACGCTATGTAGGAGCAAACCATCCCTCGGATTATACCAGATTAGATGAATGGATCAAAACCATCCTACAGTGGAAAGAGGCAGGCTTACAACAACTGTACTTTTTTATCCATCAAAATATTGAAGTGGAGTCTCCACTACTAGCGGCTCATTTTATCGAAAAACTGAATAAGGCCTTAGGAATTAAATTAAATATTCCACAAAAACCAGGAGATCAAAAAAACAACACACCACCTACCTTATTTTAAGATGAAAATAACCGGTATTCATCATATTGCTATTATCGTTAGTGACTACCACAGGTCCAAGAGGTTCTATACAGAGGTTTTAGGGTTAGTGGTTTTAAATGAAGCATATAGGAAAGAACGGGATTCATTCAAACTGGATCTGGCCATCAATGAACATTATATCATTGAATTGTTTTCATTTCCCACACACGTACCACGGCCTTCCTATCCAGAAGCCTTAGGGCTGCGGCATCTTGCATTCGCCGTGGATCAGTTGGAAACATGGATAGAAAAACTACAAGCCAACAACATAATCGCAGAACCCATCCGAACAGATGAATTCACGGGCAAGAGATTTACCTTTTTCCAAGATCCCGATGGATTACCCCTGGAGCTCTATGAAAGGTAACTTATCACGACCTTGATCATTAAAAACCACAGATTTTTTCTAAATAGTGTGTCCTAATCCCAAAATAAACTTTCAACTCCTGAAGTTTCGTCTTTATTTCCTGCTGCTTTTCCGTATTTATCTCCCGCTTCTCCGCGACGATCATCACATTTTTGGGGGTATGTGCATCTGAAATAAACTGCATGACTTTGGTCTGATATCCGTAGTATTCGAGAATAAGAGCACGAATGCTATCGGTCAACATTTCGGCATGTCTTTCCAAAAAGATGCCGTGTCGCGTCATAAAATCCAATTCGTTTTTGGCCTTGACCAGTTCCAATTCCCGACGTACCTGCTTATGACAACAAGGGGCTACAACGATAAGCTTTGCCTGATTTTGAATTCCCTTGTAGATAGCATCATCGGTAGCCGTGTCGCAGGCATGTAGTGCGATCAACACATCAAGTTTACAAGAAGCCTCATACGCATCAATCGTTCCTTGCGAAAAATGCAGGCCATCAAAACCAGCTTGTCCAGCAATACCATTACATAGCTCTACGAGATCCTGCCGATATTCGATACCTTCTACGACTGCTTTCTTCTTGAGTTCATTATTAAGATAATCATACAACGCAAAGGTTAAGTACCCTTTACCAGCTCCCATATCCACCACACTGATGGTATCCTCCGAATGCAAGTTATTCAACGAACTACTTAACAGCTCTACATAATGGTTAATTTGTTTCCATTTGTCCTGAGCAGCGTTGTACACCTCACCATTCTGATCCGTAAGTCGCAAAGCATGAAGATAAGGTTTGTTAGCAGATCCGATCTTTCGTTGCTTTTGCACATCGTGACTCATCGCTTGTGTCTTCTTCGCAGTCGCTTTTTCAGTCCGTTCGGACCACTCCCCTTTTTTATTCATCTGGCACACGACATTAGCGTTCGCGGTAAAGAGTGTCGCCACTTTAAATTGACCCAAACTTAGGTATTCAGTGATCTGCAGCAAACCATCTTCTACCGCAAAGTTCTTCGTGATATCTTTCGTCTTATAACGTAAAGTAAACGACAGGTGCAGTTCACGTTTTATAGACACGAGTTTTACATGAATTTGCTTCAGCCCATTTTCAGTGCCTTGATAGTTGCCTAGAGATAACTTTATGAAACTTTCCTGTGTTATACTTTGTCTTAGCTTTTCGATAAAAGAAGATACTGCCATTTCTCAGATAATATTTTGAGCAACAAAGATACAAAATCCAAGCATGGTCAAATTAATTTAAATTTCACAGCAGACATTCGTCAATTCGAAGCATTTTATCTAAGTTTGAAATAGACTCAGATTTACTATGCAGAATCCAGAAATTGAAGCCGTATTCTTTGATATTGACGGTACCTTACTAAGTTTCAAGACACATGAAGTGTCTCCCTCTACAGAAGAAGCTCTAGCACAATTACAAGCTAAAGGAATTAAAACCATACTCTCCACCGGGCGATCTATTAATAGTATAGACCATGTCAGATACTTAAACTTCGATGGATATATTACCTTCAATGGTGGTTATTGTGTTTCCAAAGAAGGATATATCCTTTTCAAAAAAGCCATTGATCCAAAAGACATCGAAAGCCTTCTAAAATATGCAAGTGAAAGGCCTTTGAGTTTTTCATTTATGTCTGAAAAAGAAGTCAGCATACATGATGTCACCCCCGAGATCGCAGGAATGTACGCCCACCTCAACCTTCCAGTCCCGCCATTGGTCGACATGAACAATGTAGAACATGATTCTATCCTTCAGACCAATATCTTTATGGGCCCAGAAGAAGAAGCCCAGTTTATGGCAGAGGTGATGCCCAATTCGCTTGCCTCCCGTTGGACACCGTTATTTGCCGATGTCAATCCGAAAGGACAAAGTAAAAAAGTAGGTATCGATATCTTTTGCGAACATTATGGTATTGATCTATCCAAAACCATGGCTTTTGGCGATGGAGGTAACGATATCACCATGCTCCAACATGTTGCTTTAGGCGTAGCGATGGGCAATGCTAATCCAGAGGTAAAAGCCATAGCAGATTATATTACCGATGATGTCGATAACGATGGTATATGGAATGCCTTAAAGCATTTCGGTATTTTATAAAAAACACTTTCAAAAAAAAGGAGGTCAATTCTAAAATTGCCTCCCTTTTAAAAAAAACAACAGTGTACTAAATACGTTTTCGGTTATCGTCCGAGTTGGTATCGATCAATTTATTATAAGGATCTATCCCTACCTCAAATGGTTTTTTGTCCACAAATAGCGTAATCTTATTATCGATCTTATTTATTTTGTGCTTTTTCAGGTAAATTGCCTGTTCCGTCTGAAAACCATGATCCGATTTCTTAGGTTCTGCAAAAACACCGATCTCCACATAATCGGCCAAGGGTAATGAAACAATATCTTTACCATCAACCTTAGCTTTCAGACTATCCGCTCCATTCCGACCATCTTTATACACCCGCTTACCTTTATCATCTGCCCGGTACTTGGCTACATTAAACACGATATCTACCTGATATTTGTTTTCGGCTATTTTTTTGGACGTTACCTTATGCATTGCATTATCGTACAGCGTAATGGTCTCGTACATATCTTTAATAGCATACTGTAGGGAATCCGGGGTATTTCTTTTCAAGAGATCAACAAATTCTAACGAGGTCGTATAAGGCGCATCTTGAAATGCCACCTGAGCGACATATTGCTTCAAGAACGAATTGAAAACCTTTTCACCAAGAAAATCACTCATCGCGTACATGACCAATGATCCTTTATTATAGTGTATATACTGCTGATTTTCATTGTACATCAATGGATTTTCTTTCAGTTGTTCCATCGTACGACCACGCAGATAGCTATCCAGCCCTTCTTTCAGGTATTTACGCATCTGTCCTTTTCCATAGGTATGCTCTAAAACTTTTAGCGAACTATATTCGGCCAGAGACTCGGATAGCATAGTAGCACCTTTTACATTGGCTCCTATCACCTGATGCGCCCACCATTGATGTGCCAGCTCATGTGCAGTCACCGAGTATGGGTAATCTACCTGATCGGGATTATCATCATCCACTTTAGCTATAAAACCGATAGCTTCCGAAAAAGGTACCGTGTTGGCAAAAGCCTGGGCAAAAGTACCATGTGTGCGTGGGAACTCCACAATACGCATCTGCTGGAACTGATAATGACTAAACTCTGCGCCATAATAGCCTAAGGACTTTTTCATAGATGTCATCATTCGATCCAGATTAAAGGTATGATCCTTATGATAATAGATTTCCAAATTAATTCCATTCCACTTCTCTTTCTTAACAGCATATCGTGCAGAGATAAATGAATAAAAATTTAACATCTTCTGATCCATCTTATAATGAAAATACCGTCGTCCATCCTTCACCCACTCTTTGATCAGGTATCCAGGTGCCAAGGCAATCTGATCCTCAGCGGTACTGATTGTCGTCTCAAACTGAATCCAATCGGCTTCACTAGAAATATACGTATTAGCTAGTGCCGCGCTATCCGTTGGATCGGCCATACGGTCCCGTTTTGGCAGTTTATACTTTGCACGGACTTCATTATCCACCAATTCATAATTATCGCTATAGCCAATACTTGGAAACAGGCTATTATTAATAAATGTTCCATTTTCCAGAATAGGTGATTTATCTTTCAAAAATGTATTCGCTTTGTTCTTCAATACACTTTTTATCTCCATACTCTCCTGCGGCATTAAAGGTTTACGCAGTGCATAAATATTGACGTGTAGTAATGAATCGCGCGTTACCAGAAAGGCATCATTTCCTATTTCCATATGTTGCACCTCCTCCGAATAGTTGATAAACAACGTATCAATAGCTACTTTACTTTTGTTTTCAACTTTAAAAAGTACTTCTGCATAATAATTTCGTTCATTTGGATAGATATCCAAAAGGACTTTGGTATCTACTATACGAGGTTGAGCCTGCTTGTGATAACGCTTATACTGACGTTCGTATGTCACCTGTTCCAATTCCCTCTCTATTTGCGATACATAGCGTTCAGAAACGTTGTTATGGTAATAAATAGCTCCTCCCAAAGCGAGAAACGAACCCAAAAATACAATCAACGGCAAGTAAATCGTTGGTTTAAAACGTAGTCTAGCTATGCTCAACCGCTCCTTTACACTGGATAGTATACCCCGTTTCCAAAACAAAAGTGTCAGACAGGTCAGTACCATAGCAAACAGTAACCAATAGATCTTATAAATCATATAGTTCCGAAATACGCCATACCCATTCATGTCCGAATAGCTATAGCCCGGGCCCGTATTAAATTTAAATATTGCCTGTTCTACACCGATCTTAGAAAGCATCGGTACCCCAATAGTGATAAACAGACACACCATAAATCCTGCCATGTAGTTTTTGAACAGGGACTGAACGAATAAGGCAAATAAGATGAGGATAAGATACTTCATCATATCTAAGCCAAAAAGTTCCTTTACATAATTTCCTATTTCAAAATGATAGTAACCTTGATATGCCTGGTAAATGATCGCCGAAAGCATGCTAATCAGCAATACGACGCAAGTCATCTTCAACAAAGCAAAAAACTTGGAAAGCAACATTGTCCAGTTAGGAACAGCGGTAGCGTCAATCAAAAGATTCATCCGATCTGTTTGCGCCCGCTGTATGAGCATACCTGCAAAAAGAAAAATCAATATCTGCAAAAAGAAACTATATACCCCACCTATTGTATTAAGCATTTTCCAGGTTACGGGATAAGTCTCGGTACCATACATCTGTCCCGCGGTAGAGGCAACCACAAGTACCATAAGCACCGTAATCACCATAATGACAATAAAAGTCCAATTACGAACGACGTACTTAAAGTCATATTGGGAAAGATTCCAGGCTACCTTTAAGTGAGACAGGAAAGAAAAGCTGTATTTAACATCCGATAATTTCACCCGGATAATGCTACCAAAATTATCTTTGACGACTCGATCGCCTTTCGTCTTTCTAGAAAAAGTAAAAGCACTTTGCGCGAACGAGAATGTATAATAAACAAATCCTAGAATTAGTGCAGCAACCCCCAACCATATTAAACGGTTATATAATACAACGCCCATAAAAGGCAAATCCTTCGTATTCTGCTCTTCAATAGTCCAGTATTTTGTATAGTACTGAATAGGTTCGAAACCAAAAGGATCGAGAAGTGCTACCAGATACCTATTGTCCATATCCTGTGTCAATGTGCTCAATAGCGATTGAAATACAAATAGCAGAAGCACGAAGATAAATCCTACATAGATATTCCGGGTGAAGGTTACCAAGCCAAAAACCATAGCACCAAACAGGATCAAATTGGGGATAACCAATAGTATCAAAGCTTGTAAATAAGCCCAGGCTCGTGTAGGTCCTAACAAATCTTTATTGATGCCGGGCAAATACTGGGTTACGACAAAACCAATGATCGTGGTAAAAACCACCAAAATGGTGACGACTAGTGCACTCAGAAACTTGGCCGACAAATAGGTCCCTTTAGTCAACGGATAAGAAAACAAAACACTGTGTACCTGATATTTAAAATCCCGATATACAGCCGCTCCTATGATAGTAGGCAATAAAAAATAGACAAAAGTAGATAATGCATTCAGAAAGCCATTGATATTCAACGGTGAGTTGACTTTGATCGGGCTTGAAGTAGTGCCCGTAGCTCCATCAAACATACCTAGCGCCGAGGCCATCACAAATACCGACAATATAAAAAAGACAAAGCAATAGATGTAAAACGCCGGCGTATTGAGCCACCGCTTGATTTCAAACTTAAAAATAGTACTAAACATGAGCCGCATCATTTTTAAGTGAAACAAAATATACGTCCTCTAACATCGGCTTGGCCATTGAAAAATTGTCTCCTGGGCTCACTTCGCTGTATACCCTTACATTCAACGTATTATCAGGGTTATAGTTAGCGAAAATCACATTTTGTTCTTTGCTTACTGCCTCGTAATCGTCTCTCAAAATCACAGTGTTCCAGATTTTTCCCTGTAAGGCTTCTTCTCCAGCCTGCGCGGTACCGCGATACAGCACCCGACCTCCATTCACAATAGCCAATTCGTGGCACAGCTCACGTACATCATCCACAATATGGGTAGAAAATATAACCGTATTGGATGTACCGATCTCTCTCAATACATTCAAAAACCGATGGCGCTCAGCCGGATCTAGCCCCGCCGTAGGCTCATCAACGATGATAAGTTTGGGCTTGTTCAATAACAACTGTGCGATACCAAAACGCTGCTTCATTCCTCCTGAATAACCGCTCACATTTTTCTTCCGAACTTCATACAGATTGGTTACCTCCAGGACTTCTTTCACTATTTTCTTTCGGTCCGCAGCCGATGATATTCCTTTTAGCTGTGCAAAGTAGGACAACAGCTCCTCTGCCGACAAATTGGGATAAACACCAAAATCCTGTGGCAAATATCCCAACACTTTTCTAAAATCCATCTGATTAGCAAATACATCCATACCATTAAACAAGATTGAGCCTGTATCTGCAGATTGCAAGGTTGCTATCGTACGCATCAAAGAAGATTTACCGGCACCGTTTGGTCCTAAAAGTCCAAACATCCCCACGCCAATTTCTAAATCTATACCATCAAGTGCACGCACACCATTACTATAAGTCTTTGTCAGTTGGTTAATTTTTAAGCTCATATTTTGAATAATTTTGTAATTAGTTACTTAGTTAGTAGCTCCCAAGATGGAAATGTTACAGTAAAAAATAAAAAATTATCCAGGAAGCATTGATAGGCGTCGATTCGACTGCCATAGCTCTCTGTTTCGCTATGCCTCCATCGGGATGATAGCGTAGTTTACGAGTCTGTCATTGGTCGTCCTAAAATCTCAGTCTAGTTCGTTTTTGCCCCCATTTTCACCATATAGTATACCGGCAATCCCAATACGATTAGGATAAATCCAGGCCAGGTGTATTGCGGTTTAAATAAAATCAGCAAGACACAGAATGCTGTACCAATTAAAAGATAAAGAATTGGAGTAATTGGATAAAGAAACGTTTTATAGGGTCTTTCGATATCAGGTCTTTTCCAACGTTGGTAGATGACTCCAAAAACCGTAATCATATAAAAAATGACAATTACGAACGAAACCATATCCAAAAGGTTGCCATATTGACCACTCAAACATAACAAGGAGGCCCATACACCTTGCATCCAGAGCGATTTTTCCGGTACCTGATACTTGTTATTTGCAATAAGGCCTTTAAAAAAAAGTCCATCTTTTGCCATAGTCTGAAATACACGGGCTCCAGACAAAATCAAACCGTTAACACATCCAAAAGTAGAAATCATGACCAAAACAGCCATTACATAAGTCCCGGTATGACCTAACAATTTTTCGGCTGCTGCCACCGCCACACGATCATTTGCCGCAAAAGCTATTTCATCCCTTGTCAGCGCAGCTAGGTAGATATAATTACAAAAAAGATACAGCAACATCACCAAGGACGTACCGATGATCATAGAACGTACTACATTGCGCTGGGCATTCTTTATTTCTCCAGATATGAATGTCACATTTTCCCATGCTACACTACTAAAAATCGAACCAACCATAGCTGCAGCTATCCCGCCCATCAATACTGTTCCTGATATTTCGGTCCAATCCGATTGATTTATATTTTGAAAGGATGACCATCCATAACTGATATTGGCTGCAAAATGATTGTTGCCAATCAAAAATGCGCCTCCCAATACCAAAGCGACCAAAGCCACAATTTTGGAAACGGTAAAAAATGATTGCACGATCTTACCGCTTTCTACACCTCTGGTATTAATAAAAGTAAGGAGAATAATAACACAAATCGCTAGTATCTGCATCCAGGTAATTTTAAAATCACCATATTGAAACAAGGGTGCGGCATCATTTAGCGCGGGAAAAAGATAACCTGTGAATTTTCCGAACGCTACCAATCATCGATCCCATCACGATCATGGTTGCATCCCAAAGGTTAAGCTGTCTGTTCATCTGTAAATAAATTGACTTTTAAAGGCCATATGGAATATCCAAAGCATATTATGCACGAATTGTTGTAATTGGTGTGCATGCTGCTTCGCTGTCATGCGTATCTGTGTACTTTCTGCTGCATGGATATTTCATAAAATTGGTTAATTTTCATAAACCTACAAATAAATTCGGATTTCTAAGTTTTTTTTATTGATCAATAGCTCCTTTATATCCGTATGGATCAAGACGGACAGTGTAATTAAAGGTCATCCTCGATTTCGCTGGAAAGAAACATCATCAGTCTGTACATTTGTTGTATAAAATCAAGTTCCAAAACTGAAAGATTTTAGGTTTATAATTGGTTAGTTTAAAGCGTCCTAGGTTCCCAACCAAAAGACGCTTTTTTATATCCAGAAAAGTTACACTCTTACATTAGAGGAAATCCTGTTTCGGATTTGGATTCAGAAAGGACGAAGAAAGTCTGCACCTTATCTACATTGGGCAGCGCAGACAGCTTATTTCTCAAAAACATATGATACCCTTCCATATCACGTGTGGCAACGCGCAGCAGGAAATCGTAAGATCCCGACATCTGAAAACACTCCATCACCTCGGCAAATGCCGCTACGCTTTCTTCGAATTTTTTAAGAGACTCGGCACCATGGTCCACTAGAAATACCTGCGAGAAAGATATTAATCCTATACCGATTTTTTGTCTATCCAAAATCGCTACCATCCTATTGATATATCCACTTTCTTTTAATCTACGGACTCGATCATGTACTGTAGTAATCGACTTATTGGTCTTGAAGGCCAGATCTTTATTGCTCAATTCTGCATTTTCTTGGAGCAAACGTAGTAGCTTTATGTCTATCAGATCTAAGTTCATGTTAAAGGGAATCTAATTTCGAGTATCGGATGGTTTTAATCTCAAAAAAATCTTGCTATTCTCATCAATGGATTGAAATCCCCTATTACTTCTTTGTTCCAGTATAAGCACTCGCTTTTCTGCCGTTTTACAATCGGGATACAGTGTGAGTTTATATATTTTACCAGGCTTTATCAGTTCCATAATTTATGGCGACAGCAACTCATTTTACAACAAGATATTATTCAACAAAAATCACCAATAATCTAAAAAACAACAACAGGATAACCAATATTCAGTAAAATATCTATAAAATGACTAAAATTAACTCAATTTCATCAGAATTAACGCAATCGATTGCGTTATTGACGTGTTTTTTTCTGAAAGTGTTTGTATTCAATTGACATCAAGAACTTTCATGATCCGCGGACTGGCGAATCATGAAATGAAAAACTAAAGAACCGCAAGCATCTGGTTATAACCGTGTTTGCCCAGAAAGCAAACACGGTTATAACGACTGAAAAGAGTGATAGGAAAACACTATTTTCTTCACTTTACTTCTTTTTCAGGTCTTTAATTTTTGTTTTATAACCTTCCACCGTATAATCAAATATCCGGCCTTTGTATTGCTCATCTTTCAGCTCTTCCTCGCCTTTTATTACGGCTTGTTCCATTGTGGATATTGCACTTTTATAGTCCCCTATTTTAACATACCCATCAGCTACTTTATCCAGAATCATCGAATTTGTAGTAGGATTACTTTTTAACCAATCAATAGCTGTTAGATAACTACTTTTATCAAGACCATTCTGCTCTAACACCATCATAGCTAAGCTGACTTTAAAACCAGGCGACTCTTTCAACATCACATCCGCATAGGCAAAAGCTTCTTTTGCAGACTTTTTGGTCAACAATGTCTGAAACATGGTAGACTGCAACGCACCTTTTAAATAAGGGATTTCTTTAGCACCGTCTTCAATCGCCTTTGTTAACTTTTCAAAGTCAGCAGCTTCTGCAGCGTCTTTCACCGCCTTGAAGATTCTATCCATTTGTTCACTTTGTTTGTTGGAAGCCTGCTGTCTTTTCGCATAGATTCCCTTAAAAGCTTCCAAATCCCAGGTTCCATTCACCAAACTATCCAACGGTCCATCCAATTTGATAGGGTGTCCGATCCATTGGATAACACCGTTTTTGATGACAATAGTCGATGGTATCCCCTTCTGCCCTGCGGCCAATAACCACTTGTTGCCCATATGCTGTGCATTATTGTCCATGATGACATTATAAGCCATACGGTCACCGCTTGCATTCACAAATTTTTCGACCGCTGGTATAGCGGATTCATAGGGTTGCTCTTTAGTTTTCTCCCATACATTTACGCCCACTACTTTAGCTTTACCTTCGTATTTCTTAGCCAGTTCAGAAAGATGTGGCATAGCACCTATACATGGACCGCACCAGGTCGCCCAGAATTCGAAAACATAGACCATATCCTTCTCATCCATCTTGAATGGGGTGCCTTTGATCCATGTGGAATACTGTAACTCGGGTGCCGTATCTCCAACAGTCAGTACTGCCGCTTTATCCGTTTGTGCAAAAACCTGGGATAGCTGTGCTATCCCTAGAATTAATGTCGTTAAAATTGATTTTAAATACATATTATTTAATTTTTAAGTTGTCTTAAATGAGTTAACGTTACTTAGTTTTGACCTCTAATTTCACTTCCACCGGAGGAAGACATTGCTTGTGATCACAGGTTTGGTAATATAAACCAGTGCTGATCAAACTTCCCGTTTTCGCCTTTCCTACTACCTTTTGGACAAACCAAGCTTCTTCTTCATGGATCAGTACATTGGGATCACTTAGATAACGAACGGGATCACTAAATGTCCATTTGCCTGATTTGACCAACCCCTCAGGTAGCGTGAGGAGGTTTTCTAGTTGTACATAAGGTGCGTTATCTGGCACGTATTGGTAAATGTGCCATTCGGGAGCCATACGAACCTTTACAATTACAGCCAGGCTATCGCCATCGGAAACAACTGTCGCATTGAGCGCAACAGGATCACGCTCTGTAGGTTCATCACAAGGGAGAACAGTTATTGCCATAGCAATTTTCTGGTCTAAAACCGATTGGCTCGATGCGATAGGTAGAAGTACACAAAATGCTATTAAATAGCTGAAAATTGTCTTCATAAACTATATGTATCTACCATAAATCTGTACCCATCTGTCTCGGTGAAGAAAAGTTTTTTTCTGTTCTTCGAAAGCCAGTTTTCCCAATCCTTTGCCGTTGTAAAATCTTTGGCTGTATAACGTTTCAATACGCGAAGTGCTAAATCACTGCGGTCTCCTTTTTTTAACATCGCGATACAAGCGTCCAAGAGTTTTACATCGTGGTTTGAAATTCCTATCTGCCGCACATCCTCGTCTATGGTATAGGTAAAGAACTCGTTGGGATCACAATAGATGTAATCTATATTTTCGTTCATATATTTCTGATAAGCTTCAGCATCTGTGCCAAACTGCGCGGCCAATTTCCCCATTCTACGTTTGATAAAAGCTTCCCAATCTTCGATTTTCTGCTCCCGACCAGCATACATCAACTGTTGTTCCTCTTCTGCTGTCAACTTTTCACCACTTGCTTTTTTTGCTTGAATGCGCTTCATCGTTTCAGCATTCTGCTTATTGAAACTTGTCATTGAAACTACATAATCATCATATGTCCTTTTGTTTGCACCCGCTACAATCTCTCGTACATCATCCGTAGTAGCCATCCGATCGTTATATTTCCGAGCTATAGGTGTACGACCATTAAATTTTGCCATATAAGCTACCGTATTGACAAAAACCTTCTTTCCCTGTTCGGTCATTCCTGCTGGCGAAGCTCCGAATCCCCATAGAAAGAAATTACCATGCCTACCCAGAGCTACGGCTCCCACATCCTTCTGGCACACCCCACTGGATATCATCTCCGTATCAGGAGATTCACTAAAACGATTACCTCTAGCCACCAATCCGACACGCGCATCCCGTGCGTCCAAATATCCAGTCTTGTCCACCCGCCACATCGGTATTTCTTTAGGTATATTGGCGCCTGAAGCGTAATGAAAAACCCCTTCTGGTGTAGGTTTATTAACGAAGGTTGGGCTCACCTTTTCAAGCGGCCCCTTAAATATAGCATGGGTACTATTGACATGATGCGCATCCGCATCCAAACAAAGGCATAGCCAGTCTATTTTCAATCCAATACCACGTCCCATTTGATCAGCAGTACTAGCAATGAATACGACAGGTTTTGAAAAATCGTCTGGTAAGTATTTTGCTGGCTTGTATACACGCTTACCATCTGCTCCGACTTCATTGATCATTGGCTCAATTTCTTTAGTCGGGAAGTCGAAAATGGTCACATCATAAGCTTCCGAATCTGTCGTTTTCCACTCCCTCACATCCATCGTCTTTACCGTTGAAAAATAGTTGGACAGCAATTGTTTGAATGCAGGCATCCGAATTGGGTACTCCGCTTTGAATCCCGCTTCAGACAGACCTCCCGGCCCCATACGTCCCGCTTCGAATGTAGGCATAGGCTTAGCTGGGTTGTAGCCTACAAATAGTACTTTAAGAGAGCTAAGTTTTGCTTTTTGTGCCCTTGTGACCCCAAAAGGGATCACAAGGACAAGCATAAATATTACGTATCTTTTCATGTCTTGATTATTAATTCTCACCTATTAGTGCAAAATCATTTCTTACTATCTCAAATAAGAGTATTTTAAATACCATACCCCGTATTTTGATTACCAAACTGCGAATTCAAATCAAACTCTTTCTGTGGGACAGGAAAATAAAACTGTTCGTCACGCACAATCGTCGGTTTGATAGAAGTAACCACAGCAATTGGCATTCGTATTAAAGTATACCATTCTATAGCATCTTCCCCAGAAAAGTTCTTAAGCACCTCCATTGTATTAATTTTCCAAAGCTGTTCCCTCGTTGTCGCATTATCGATAAAAGAGAAATCAGTTAATCCTGATTTGGCAAGCACAGTTTTAAGGACAGTCTTTGCCTCTGTCAAATCTGTTTGCGAACGAATGATGGCTTCAGCTTTTAGATGATAAACCTCCGATAGGCGTATGGCATATTGAGTTTCAGAAGTCTGAGTAGCTAATGTACCGTATGGAATAAACTTGGTAAAATAATACGTATTGGGCGAATAAGAAACATAGGGTGATACCGGACCAATCATCCAGCTTTGTCGAGGATCCCCATTCAACAAATCTCTATAATACCCCTTCGCGGCAAATATACTTGATGCCGCAATACGATAGGCATTCGACAATATATAGTAACTAGCTTCTTGATTTGCCTGTGGCTTAACGCCTAGCAATACCTCTTTACTTGCCAGACCCTTCTGCTGAAAAATATCTTTTAGATTTTGCTCCAATACAAATGGTCCATTTTGCGTAATATCATTAGCTAGATTTACGACTTCTGTAAGATCAGCAGATGTCCCTCGTGTTACTAATACCCGCATTTTAAAAGCCTTCGCCGCCCAAGAAGTGGCATAGTAATTAGGATTACTCGCTTTTGCATTACTTGTTGCAAAAGTCAAATCTGCTAATATATGCTCATACGATTCCTTAACAGTACTCCTCTTTTTACTAATATTACTCAGTGAGCTCAACTCTTCCCTTAGCAAAACACCATTTTCAGAATCTAGATTTTTCCATTCAGCGAAGAACATTAATAACTTGAAATTGGCATATGCTCTCAAAAAACGAGCTTCTGCAAGTATCTCATTACGTCGATTTCCTGTATACTTTGCAGCATCAGTACTTTCAATCCCTTCAATCAAACCATTCGCTGCATTAATCACACGATAACAATAAGCCCAAAAAAAGGAGGGGTAACCTGCTTGAACATTGTTATTGAGTTCATCCTCTAGCACCCCAGCTGCATAACCGATTGTACCAGCAAGCATACCGCCCGACACATTGTGGTAATCCCATTTAGTTACGTTGTTAGTCGCATCCATATTAGCAAATTGGTAGTATACCCCGTTTAAAGCAATTTGTGCTGTCTTTTCATCCGTGATTGCCGTTCCCTCTACTCTAGCATTTGCAGGCATTTCACTCAGCTGTTTATCACAAGATGACAGTCCTAGTATTAACAAAAGAACAGTATTGATATATATGTATTTAAAACTATTTTTCATATGTCTAAAAATTAAAAGCCTAAACGAACACCAAATGTATACTGACGCATAGAAGGATAAGATGCAGAATCAGAATATCCCCCTATTAAACTGTATGGATCATTACTCGTTTCTGGATCCGGACCAGGGTAGTTTGTTATTGTAAACAAATTACTTCCTGACACATAAACCATTGCATTAGCCACGTTTAGCCTTGACATCCATTTTTGAGGTATCATATAATTCACTGAAATCGATTTCAATTTAATGTAAGAGGCATCAAAAACATTAGCAGAAGACACTCCTGTTCCATGGGTATTCGTTTCCTTCAAAATTAATGTTGGACGATCTGCACCCGTATTATCAGCAGAATACGACGGTAATAAAACACGCGTACTTCGGTTGCCACGATCCCCCAAACCAAGAGCCTTATTATCTGGAAGATATAGAATATCACCCCCTTTAGAAAAAGTAGTTAGCGCAATAACATTGAAGTTTTTATACGTAATCGAATTAGTGATACCTCCAAAATAGTCCGGTTGCGCATTTCCGATTACATCCCGTTTAAAATAACCTTTATAATAACCATCCGTATGAACAGCATACATTGGATAGCCAAAATCTAAATTTGTCAATAACCCATATTGAGCATACAAACTTTTTGCTTTGTATTCATCCAACTGTTCTTGCGTTTTGATAATCCCCTCATATACATATCCATATATTAATCCCACAGGCTCACCTTCCCGTAATATAGTATTTCCCATACTCTGTTCAGCCCAAAACGGATTATCGTTTGCTGCCGCAGAAGGATCGCTAAAATCCCGATTAATTTTAGTTACCTTAGAACGGTTGGTCGATATATTTAATGCTAAATTCCAATTGAAGTTTTTATTTCGTACGATATCACCTCTCAAATCAAACTCTACCCCCTTATTGTCAATACTCGCCACATTCATCATAGCTGTAGTAAATCCCGAACTAAGCGCCGTATTCATTGAAAACAATAAATCCGAAGTGTTCTTTTCATAGTAGCCAAATGCCCCTCTTAATCTAGAAGAAAACAGTTCGAAATCTAACCCTAAGTCCTTTTGATTAGTGGTCTCCCACTTGATTTTATTATTACCAAGCTGTGAAGGTAAAAGAGCATTAGTTCCAGCATAGGAAGCGGGGGTGTAAAGTGTGTAGAATAAATTATCCCCAAAATTTTGTGTACCTGTACGTCCGGCGCTAGCTCTGAATTTCAATTCATTTAACCAAGACACATCTTTAAGAAACGTTTCCTGGGATGCTCTCCAAGCTACACCGAAAGAAGGAAAATAACCTGTCCTATTATTTTTTGGAAACTTCGAGGACTCATCCGACCTACCCGTTAAAGTTAATAGATAGCGCTCCTTTAAGGCATAATTTACTCTCATATAAAAACTCAATAGCGAGTTTTGAGATTCTGAAGCTTTTGGCGGGAGAGGTATAGCTGCTGAACTAAGTCCATTAAGGAAATAATCGTCAGGAAACCCTTGTCCCGAAGCGCTAAACAAATTGGTATTCGATTGCTGCCAAGTAGTCCCTGCAAGCACTGAGATTCGATTGTTTTCGTTAAATTGTTTGTCCCAAGTCAGATTATTTTCATAAAACATATCCAATTGATTGGTATAACCCTGCGTAGCGATACCACCATTACTATTCACCGCGCCACTGTACGCAGATACCATTGCTGTCGATGGAATATAATTTAGCTGATGGTAATTATTATAATTTGCTGAAACCGTTGATCTAAATTTTAGATTGGAAAGGATATTAAACTCAAGGGCTATAGAACCTAACAACATATTGTTTTTTGATTCATTCTTCCCGGCTAGCAGCGCTGCAGGATTTTGAATACCCATAGAAGCAGAAAGCCCATAGGTAGTAGCATCAAACACAGCTGGTGAGCCATCGGCATTGTATGGTGCCAAAGTGGGCGGCGCATATAGTGCTGATGAATAAATTCCATTCGTGATATTATTTTTGGTAAAACCGTAATCCAAGTTCGTAATGAAGCGTAACCGAGAAGTAATTTCACTATCTAGATTAATTTTCCCACTAATGCGAGAGAAATCCGTTCCAACTAAAGTTCCTTTTTGATCAGCAAAAGCCAATGAGGTGTAGTATCTTGATCCAGCTCCTCCCCCACGTACACTGATATCTGCATTCTGGGTCCGTCCGGTACGTGTTATTAAGTCAAGCCAGTCCGTAAATGCAGTGCCTAGCACGTCTGGATTCGTCAAAATTGAAGTCGCCAATGCATCAGCCGCTAACCCTTTTTTTGCCCGCAAATCATTAAGATTCTTCGCTCCCTTTGACATCACTTCGCGATATTGTTCGGCATTCAAAAGCTCTTCTGTAATCGCCTTGCTCACCCCTGTATAATAGTTTGCTTCCAATATGGGCTTTTGATTATGCTTCCCCTTTTTAGTAGTAATAATTACGACTCCACTAGCAGCCCTTGATCCATAAATCGCTGTTGCAGAAGCATCTTTCAAGATATCAATCGATTCAATGTCATTAATATTTAAACCTGCTAACGAATTTAATCCCTTGGCAAAGGAAGATCCCACAGCTGTACTCATCTGATCATCATTCCCCAATCTTTCTACAGGGTGGAGTTGCTACCTTTAATGCGAGACAGATTTAATAAGTAATTATAAATTTGTAGAGATGCATAGAAAATTTGATGATTCATTTAAGATAATGGCGGTCGATTTGAGCGTTGTTAAAGGTTCAGTAGCAGAAGTTGCAGGCGAATTGGATATTGATCCCAGTTTACTTAGTAAATGGCGCAGGAACCCACGTTACAATGGTAATAAGGTTCTCCCGGACAATCCTAAGATAAGCCCCGAGGAACAGGAACTGAGGGTTTTGCGTAAGCGACTTAAAGATGCGGAGTTAGAGCGTGATATTCTAAAAAAGGCCATAGCCATCTTCTCCAAGGGAGACGGTCCATATAC
>NZ_FUZF01000017.1 GCF_900168125.1 Sphingobacterium nematocida | reverse complement strand
TATCCCGTCCAGACTCCAGCTCAAAAGTACCTGTATTAAGTCCCCGAACAGTTTTCTTAGTCTTACCATTCCGACGATTGGAATTACCTAATGCCTTATCTTCCTGAAGATGACTCTCTAGCTCGCCATCCATCATAGACTCTAGTAAATGCTTCATTAAGGGCGCTAGAACGCCGTCGTTCGGAGATAAACTCTTCCCGTTATAAAGACCTTGCATAGCTTCCTCTTTGAAGCGTTCAAAGTCAAATGGGGTCTTGTCTTTCATGACCATGTCGTTTGAATAATTAAATATAAAAAACCTTATTGAATTATTCCGCTGACACAGTTTACGTTACAGTCTCACATATTTATATTTGATATGCTACAAATTACCATACGTAGGGAAACCTGGGTCAACAATACGCTTCCACTCTGGATTCTTTTTGATGTAGGCAAATACATAAGGACAGTAAGGCATTAACTTACGTCCATCCTCTTCGATAAACATAAGTGTCTTTTCGACAACTGCAGCCGCTGCTCCTGTCCCTTTTAATTCAGGAGCAGCTTCGGTATGTATCAACGCAATTCTATCCCTTGTCTCTTTGAAGTCAATGAACGCTAAATAGCCATTAACCTCAATCTCAAAACGATGATCTAAATCATTTTTTACTAATGGAATATATTTCAATTCTTCTTTCATATGTATTTAATTTGATTTTCATCTGCCATACGGAATATCCAAATTACATTCATTCTTTTTTGTGCAGTTCTGCCGCATAGATATTTCATATGTATATAATTACTTCGTGATCCGCCAGTACCAAAACTAACATTATATTACCCTGCAAAAGTTAAGGTATATTAAGAAAATGCCACCTATTTTTTTCCGATACGATATAGCTTTCCTCCATCCGTTATCGCGTATAATGCTTCATCTGCTCCTTGAACAATATCTCGGAATCGCTGTCCTTCTCTACTAAGTAGACGTTCTTCACCAACAACTTTATTGTCTTTAATCACGAGTCGTGCAATATGCATACTACTTAGCCCGGCTATGAATAGATTGTTTTTCCATTCAGGAATAGCGGTGCCTGTGTAAAAGGATATTCCAGACGGCGATAGTACAGGATCCCAATAATAAACAGGCTGTTCCATACCTTCTTTTTGTTGAATAGGAGGAGAGCCTATTTCTTTGCCAGAATATTCAATACCATAAGTAATATCTGGCCAGCCATAATTTTTACCTGCTTCTACTCGATTAAGTTCGTCTCCACCTCTTGGACCAAATTCTGTCTCCCATAAATCGCCTGTCTCTGGATGAAAAGCGACGCCCTGAACATTACGATGTCCATAAGAATAAATTTCGGGGAGAGCTGTCGCATTGCTTTCAAATGGATTGCCGGGTACAGGTTTCCCATCAGTCGTAATTCGAACAATCTTACCTAGCCCAGTTTTCAAATCTTGTGCCATTGGTCTAGTTGCCAATTCAGAACGTTCGCCGGTAGTAACAAAAAGATTTCCATTTTTATCAAAAATAATCCTTCCTCCGAAATGAAGCTTACCTTTAAAAACTGGCCCTGCTCTATAAATTACAACAGGATTTTCGATTGTTTTATCATCGTTAGCTAGACGCCCCTTGGCAACGGCTGTCTGATTGCCAGCTGAAGATGGTTCTGCAAAAGTCCAGTACACCATGCGGTTCGTATCAAACTTCGGATCTAAGGCCACACCTAATAAGCCTCCCTGTCCATCGGCATCTACCTTTGGCAACCCCGTGATAGCTTCGCTTAACTTACCTTGCTGATCAACAATACGCATGGTACCTTCCTTTTCTGTTATTAAGAATCGTCCATCGGGTAAAACAACAATTCCCCAAGGAGATTTCAATCCTTCGGCAAGAACTTTGCCTTCAAAAGGAGTGGAGGTCTTTACACCTGCTACCCGTGTCTGCCCAACAAATGCAGGTTTGTAGTTTGAATTTGCCTTCTGCGTCTCAACAGGAGCCAAGCTACTGTCTGCTGCGTTATCAACAGTTTCATTTGCTGTGCCGTTATTACAACTTATACCTAATAAAGTTGATGAGATCAAGGCTAATGAAAGAATACTTTTCATATATAAATAATTTGAATTTTAATGGTCATACGGAATATCCAAAGTATTTTATGCACGAATTGTTGTATTTGGTATGCATGCTACTTCGCGGTCGTGCGTGTTTGCAGTTCTGCTACATGGATATTTCATATGTATATAACTATTTTTTATAAGTGTGTGTTTTCATATGTATATAATTTGATTTTCAGTTGTCATATGGAATATCCAAACTATATTCATTCGTGTTTGTGCAGTCTGTACTACATGGATATTTCATTTGTATAAATGAACTCCTTTCACTCGGTTTGTTTTTATCTGTCATTAACTTATTAAATATACAAATTTTGTGACTAGTGGCCATCTTCCTAAAAGATCGCCTACTTTAGCACAATAATCTCTTTATGCTTCAGTAACTGCCTATAAGTAAGTGCCGCTGACAAACCTTGAAAATCCTTATAGTACGGGGCCGGCAATAGCACTTTAATCTCACGATCCTTTATGGGAATAAAATAAAGTGCGCCCTGTGTTTCTGATTTCTCATTGACAAGCATTGTGAATTTCTCGACAGGCTGGTCCAACTTGTTTGCTTGCTGTAAACTATTGATAATTGTATTTAACATCCGAATTATTTACTTACTTTTTCTTCGTGGAAAACGAGTATAGGTGTGCTGGAATGAAATGCAAACTTATTGGATAGACTGGAATTGACTAATCTATCAAAGAAGTTTCTATTCCGTTTAACAATAGCTAACAAATCGATGTTATTGTCGATCAGAAAACTATTAACTGTGCGTTCAATACTTTCTTTCTTTTCCAAAAACACAAAATCTAGATTCTTACCTTGAAATTTCTTGCCCCACTCTTCTCCATACAATAAAGCATTACTCGGATTACTCGTATCATCCATAACGTGGGTACAATAAACTTCTGCTTCAAATAAGGTAGCCAAATCAACAACCTCTTCTAGAGCGGCCAGATCTTTGTCACGAAACAACGTAGTGAATACTATTTTCTTGATAGGAGCGTATTTAGCTCCGGACGGTATAGCTAAAACAGGCTGCTGTATATTTTGTATCACCGCAACCGTATTGGTACCTACAAATTTTTCGGTAAAGCCAGAAGCACCATAGGTACCCATAACCACCAATCTGATCTCTTCTGCCTTCACAACCTTTCTAACACTGGTAACAACGGTTCCTTCTTCAAACAGAAAAACTAGTTTACTGCTATCCAATCCATTTTTTTCAGCCAGTTCATGAAGTGCCGGGGCCTGCTTCTTGAAATAATCAAATTTCGACAATTCGACTTGCTGATATACATCCGCCAACATCTCCGGCTGCCCTGCATGGGTAGCAGACAACACAGGTGTGACATAAGAATACAACACAAATAGCTTAACATCAAGCTGATTTGCTAAACGCGTAGCATACAGGAACGCATTATTTGCTGCATCTGAAAAATCCGTGGGAAAAAGTATATGTTTCATCTTAGTAAATTGTTTGAGTACACAGCGATATTACGTCATCAGAATGATCAATGGGGATGATTTTTACCGCCATTTTTATTTTAAATTTAAGCAAAAAGATGCAAACACTCAAGAGATACAAGAAATATCCATTCCAGTATAAATAATACTGTAGCATTATACGTTTCGTTTACGTTCTCTGTCAGAATGAAAAGTTTTAGTATGATGCTGGCTTTATGATTGGTATTATTGGAAATAAATTACATAAATTAGATCACTGAACATCAGATAAGTCTTACGTGAATATATTGCCAAAATATTTCCAAAAGAAAACATCCTTGACTCTAAAGTCCGCTTTGGAGGAATGTGTATTGGCTGATAGTGAACGAAGCAAATCTTTTATCTATAAGAAATTCTACGGGTACTTAATGGCTGTGGCTTTGCGCTATGTGAAAGATGAAATGGAAGCCGAAGATGTGGTTAATGAGTCTTTTGTTAAAATATTCAGAAAAGTAAGGGACTTCTCTTTTGATAGTGACGATCAGGTCATTGAGAAAACATTTAAGGCCTGGATGGCACGCGTCACGGTGAACACGTCTATTGATAAGATTAGAGCGAAGAAGGAAACGTACGCTTTGGACGACGTACATGACGGGGAACTGGCACAACACGCTGTGAATTCATCTACGAGACTGGAAGAAAATGATATATTAAATTTACTGTATGGGCTCCCTGAAATCCAACGCTCTATATTCAACCTTTATGAAATCGAAGGATATTCGCATGAGGAGATCGGTAAATTATTAAATATACCTGAAAGTACTTCGAGAACGTATTTGACACGGGCGAAAGCCAGATTAAGAAAACTTTATACAGATCAATTTTCTGTATTAGACAATATAAATCATTCTTAAATAATTAGACAGAATGAAAAGCGAGAAAGAAATAATTGATGAAATTGTAAATCGTCTTAAGTCACAACCCGAGCGGGAATATAGACCGGGTGCTTGGGAAGGCTTTAAAGGGCAATATGGTAATCGCACGACAAAAACCCGGCAGATATCTCGCTGGGCAGCGACTGCTGCTGCTTTCCTATTACTAGGAATGGGGGCTGTATATTTCATTAATGACACTACAAAACCATCTGGATCGAGAGAACATGAACTTGCCTCGACAAGACAAACTCCGCTTACAGAGGATACAACCCCACTTGAAATACCAACAAGCAAGCCTAGCAGTAATACAAAACTACTGGCAGAGGCTGGAAACTCAATTGATGTAATCGGCCACTCTACTGGAGATAATATAATATCTTCGTCCAAAAACAGTACTGTAGACAGGTTTTTGAATCTATCTCTTGTAGCTGATGCAATCCGGAATATCAATACACAGATTGATATTTCGTCTGAAAATGTAAATAGAATAAGCGATGATAATAGAAGATATTCATCTATAGGCGCAAACTTGATGCAGCCAAATACTCCTACTGTGGAGCAACTTACTCTAGCGGCATCATCTATCCCTAATTCTGATTTAAAGATTCGTGAGGTCGAAAACATTAATCAAAGTAAACGGGTTCATCTCGGCGACAAATTTGACTTGGCTTTATTTGTATCTCCATACTCGACTGGGGATAAAATGAATGTTGGAGGGGGACTTACATTAGCGTATAATCTTACGAATAAAATCAGTGTTCGTACCGGAGCTTCTTATAATTCTTATGAAATGGGGATGTTAAAAAACCCAACTGCACCAAGTAGTTATGAAGCTGTTGTAGTAAGTAATAATTCGGATGTAGGTAAAAACATGGCTGGTATGGCGGCACCACAAAATAGTAAAATGATAATACCAAATGTCAACGCGGTAACCGGTATCGTTCAATCTGTCGATGTACCTCTAGAACTGAAGTATAATGTCGGCAAATCGCTATATGCAGTAGCTGGAGTTTCATACTCGGCGATCATAGGGCAAGAAAGGAACGCACACTACGTGGACAATGTTAATGCAGAAACATTTTCTCAAGGATTTCCGGAGAATGAAAAACAGATGCAAACAGCAGTAAAGGCTGTTACTAAAACTGTAAAGTCCGCAGAAAAAAATGTTTCAACAAATGGCTTTAATGGTTTTGTTAACTTTTCAGTAGGTAAAAAAGTAAAAGTCAACAACCGATTTGGCGTGTCTGTGGAGCCTTACTTAAAAATTCCAGTTGGAGAATACCGCAGAGCTGATATGGACTACACCAATGGAGGTATCCGTATTATGACCAACTTTTAGGTCTAAAGTTGGTCTATTCGAACCCAAGCCATCCCCGCGGCTATGGCTCCTTGTACACCAGGATCGCCATCCTCAAAGACAAGACATTCTCCTGCTGGTACACCTAATAGTTCGGCACAACGCGAAAATGGATCAGGGAAAGGCTTTCCTCGCTCTGTTTCTCCTGCACAAACCATCGCTTCGTATTTGTCCGACAGACCAATTACTTCCAAGGTGATTGCTAGGGTAGATCGACTCCCTCCAGAAACAATCCCTATCCTTTTGTCCCCTATACTATCCAATAAAACCTGACGAACAAATGTAATAGGTTGGGTTTGATAAATGAATCTATCAATGAAAATGGCAGATTTTCGCTTCGAAAACTCAACTGGATTTAAAGTGACATGATAACGTTGTGAAATCTCCTGTGCAACAGCTATTGTAGGCCAGCCTGCTGTCTCATCAATCAACGAATCGTCTAGGTCAATACCGTACTCCAAAGCGGTTTCGACATAAGCGGCTTTGTGCGCCCAAATGTTATTGGCAAGGGTGCCGTCAACATCAAAAATTAAGGTATTGAAGGGGTTCGCTAGATTTATTAGCTTATTGTACTTCTCTAATTCCAATTCATTCATCTTATTGATCTTGAATTTCACTAAAAAGCCTCCGAATATCAAAGGGAGCGAATCTACATCCTCTCTCATTTTCAAAACGGAGACTCTTAAACCTATCTCTCAAAGAGATAAATATACTTCGATTTTATTATTTTAAGCTCTTTCTTCGTTGCTTTTCTTTTATAATAAGACTAAGCTCACGACCGGTTTGTCCAGCGGCAGAACTATTCTCTTGTGCTCTTCTAAAGAGATACGGCATAACAGACTTCACGGGGCCATAAGGCATATATTTTGCCACATTATAATTTGCTGCTCCTAAGTTGAAAGATAGATTATCTGACATTCCTAAGAGTTGAGCAAAAAAGACGTGGGGGTGATTATGAGGAATGTTACGTCTATCCATTTCTTTTGCCAACAGCATGCTACTCGCATCATTGTGTGTACCAGCCATTAACCCGATCTTCTCCACATTGTCCATACAAAACATGATGGCATTGTTGTAATCGGTATCACTAGATGCTTTGGTCGACTGAATAGGAGAGGTGTATCCCTTTTCAGCTGCACGTTCTCGCTCAATTTCCATATAGGCTCCTCTAACAATCTTCGCTCCTAAGTAAAAATTTTGAACTTCTGCGTACGAAAAATCTGCTTTTAAGGAAGCCAACTTATCATGCCTATACAACTGATAGGTATTGTATACAATAGGTTTTTGCTTATTGTACTTTTCCATCATTTCACGAGCAATATCGTCTATTGTATCTTGGATCCAAGAATGTTCGGCATCGATAAGCACTCGAATGTCAGCTTCATAACAGGCTTTACAGATTTGGTCGCAACGCTCCATAAGACGAGCAAACTCTTGTGTTTCTTCCAGCGTTAGTTTTTCTTTGGCATCAACCTTGGCCAACAGGTCAAAACGTCCAACACCAGTAGGCTTAAACACACAGAATGAGATTAATTTATTCGTCTTAGCAAATTCGACAGTAGCTAGTACCTCGTCACGACAAGCGTCAAAACTTTCTTCAGATTCTTCGCCTTCTACGGAATAATCTAATATTGTAGTTACATTTCCTTTGCCTAATTCTTCTATGGCTTTAGAACACCCCTTTATAGTTTCACCTCCACAAAATTGCTTATAGATCGTATTACGTATGATCCCTTGAATAGGTAAGCCTATGTTTAATGAAAAATTGGTAATTGGAGTTCCTATCTTAATAAGTGTACTTGAAGCAACCATTTTGAATAACCAATAGGCTCTTTCAAGATCTTTATCTGTCTTGTTACGAAACGCAATCTCAGTGTTATCGAAGTTCAATACAGATGAGCTTTCTTGTGTAGTCATTTTGTTTTATTTTTTCGGGACAAAAGTAAGTAATTAATGATTACTTTTTTGCCAAAAAGATTATTTTACCCGATATTAAGTTACTTTTGTATATGCAAACATTTACATTAGAGGGAGAATTTATTCCGATGATTCAATTATTAAAAGCCTTAAGCTGGGTCGAACATGGTGGCATGGCCCAACGGGTCGTCGAGGAAGGACTTGTAAAGTACAATGGGGTAGTAGACTTAAGAAAAAGACTTAAAGTCCGAAAAGGAGATGTAGTCGAATTTGAGGGACTAAAGGTCCAAATCGTATAAAATACGTATATTTACTACTTGATAAAAAAAACATGCAAACGATCGATAGTTTAGGGTATAAAGTTTATTTTGAAGAGGACTTAAAGTCATTAGAATCTTTTATTTCACAGGGAGCTTATTCTCAGGTTTTAATTTTTGTGGACAGAAATACGAATGATCATTGTCTGCCTGTACTACAGTCGGTATTGCCGAACCTAGTGGATTATGACATTATCGAGGTTGATCCTGGTGAAGAAAACAAGAACATTGATTTTTGTATTGGTGTATGGAAAACTATGCTCGACTTTGGAGCCGACCGTAAGGCCTTAATGATAAATCTAGGTGGAGGTGTGGTGACTGATATGGGGGGATTTGCAGCTTCGACTTATAAACGTGGGATTGATTTTGTTCAGGTTCCAACCACGCTATTAGCGCAAGTAGATGCTTCTGTAGGTGGTAAAACTGGGATTGACATGGATAATGTAAAAAATATCATCGGTACTTTTACCCAACCTAAAGCAGTATTTATTAACCCAAGATTCTTAGAGACACTTGATCAAAGACAGTTGATCTCTGGTTTTGCAGAGGTGATAAAACATGGGTTAATCCAAGATCGCGACTTGTACAATAAATGTAAACAAGTTGATGTTTCAAAAATAGATTCAGAAATTATATATCGGTCAGTTGAAATCAAGAATAATGTTGTTCTTAAAGATCCAACAGAACAGGGACTTCGTAAAATTTTAAATTTCGGACATACTATCGGCCATGCTATAGAAGGTTATTCGTTGCTTCATGACGACAATCCGCTATTACATGGTGAAGCTATTGCGATCGGCATGATATGTGAAGCATGGCTATCAAATAAATACAGTGGTCTGTCTGATTTAGAACTGCAGGATATAACGCATGAATTTGTTCGCCAATATCCGCATTATTCGTATGACAAAAGCATCTATACGCAATTGATAGCGTTAATGAAAAATGACAAGAAGAATGAAGATGGTAAAATTGGTTTCGCTCTTTTAGAGAAAATCGGTAGTGCAACCTATAATGTGTTTGTCTCTGAAGATGATATCCAATTAGCTTTGGACTATTACCTGAGCGTTAGTAAATAAAATAGACTTTGAAAAACTTAAGCTTCTTTCTTCTTATCGTTCTTGTTTTGACAAAGGCCAACTCCTTTGCTCAACAAGCTAAAAATGTATTGATTTTTAGCAAAACAACAGGCTTTAGACACAATAGTATCCCTAAAGGAGTACGTGTTGTGACGGACCTTTTTGCGAAACAGGGAATTAAATCTTTTCATACGGAAGATGCAGCTTTTTTTTGTCAGGACAGCCTGAACAACTATGATGCTGTGCTATTTTTAAGTACTACTGGCGACATTTTTACAACGGAACAAAAGGCCGCTTTTCAGGCTTTTATACAAGCAGGAAATGGTTATGTAGGGATACATGCAGCCTCAGACACAGAATTCAACTGGCCTTGGTATGGTCAGCTTGTTGGTGGATATTTCTCGAGCCACCCAAGTGTCCAAGAAGCTAAGATTGAGGTTCAAAATCGGAAACACCCAGCGACAAAACATCTACAACGAGTTTGGTTTCATAAAGACGAATGGTACGATTTTAAAGATGTCAAAGAGGGACTAAACATTCTGATGACACTGGACGAAGGTTCCTATAAAGGAGGAAAAATGGGTAAATTTCATCCTATTGCTTGGTTTCAAGAGTTTGACGGAGGTCGATCCTTTTACACTGGTCTAGGACATACAGAAGAGTCTTTTGATTCGATTGATTTTCAAAAACACATTGTGGGAGGCGTTAAGTATGTTTTAAAACTTAACTAGTTTTTCAATCATTGGACGACTATTATGTATAGAGAAATAACTGTTGCCGTAGCTATTGTAACCGATAAGGAAGGCAATCTTCTGGCTCTCCGAAAAAAAAATGCTTCCTACTTTACGCTTCCTGGAGGAAAAATAGACCAGCAGGAAACTCCTCTTAAAGCACTGATAAGAGAATTGAGCGAAGAGTTAAATTTAGCATTTAATAGCTGTGATTTTGAGTTCTTAGGAAGGCATAAAACTAATGCAGCCAATGAAGTCAACACTTCTGTAGAGGGATATATTTTTCGTCTAACAAAATCCATACACCAAGCGGTTTACCCTTACAATGAAATCGAAGAAATCGCTTGGTTGTCCAAATCGAGCTACAAAAACTATAAACTAGCACATCTATTATCGGAGTTTGCCTTACCAAAATGGTTAAACAACTTGGTTTAATACACTAGTGTTCTAAAGGGCTATTTACTAAATCGATAGCTTCTTCTAAGACTTGCTTTTCTTTCTTTTGTTCTATATCTATAATCTGTAGGAATTTAGGATCCCTAACAATATCTTTCACTAGAATACATTGGGCTTTTAATAACCTTGCTTTGTCCTGTTCATTTAATGAAGTCAAACAGGTGATAGGATACTCACCGTTATTATCAACTCTTGACTTTAAACTACTACTTTTCGGATAATCCCAAGATAAAAGATTCATACCGTGATACTCACCAAACTTTATAGAATCTGTTGTTAAGTAGGCATTGGTCACAAGCCATCCCTCGGATACTTTTAATGATCTATTGAAAAAAGTATATGTGATATCGGATATATCTTTTACCCTAGACATAAAATACATTGGAGTCGTAACAGATATCTTTGCATCGACGTCATTTCGAAACTTACATTCAATTGCTAAAAGCTCATTCCCTTTGCTGGCCACCACATCAATCTCATGTGTAACGGCATGTCCCTGAATAGTTTGACCTGTGACGGCTTGATAACCCTCTTCCTGAAAAATCCTCGCAATCCATTTTTCAAAATAGAAGCCTTCAGGTCCTAAATCCCGAAGTGCCTTTTTCAAGCTATAGCGTGCAGCATACGTATCTCTACAGGCTTTTAGATAGTCAAAGGCTAGCTCATACAGTTCGCGTGTGGAAATACCGTCGTAAAGTTTGCTTTGGATGCTATTAAATACTCCTTCAACTTCTTCGGGAGTAGCACCAGAGCGCGACAATGAATACTTTAAGCTTTCTGGTCTAAAGGGCACGAGTTCCCCGGAGTGTTTCTTTACTTGCATTATCTTATTTACAATTGAAATTACCCTTTCAATATACAATTTATTACCTGTCTTGAAAAACATATTAACAAATAGATTGTTCTATAAGAGAAACTAAAGTTATACGAATATGCTATTTAACTATGCACTAGAAAAGATAAAAAAGAAAATTGATGAGGATTGTGTAGATGGAAATGTAGGGACATCTGAACGGATATTATCGGTAGTAGCAGGGGGACTAATTTTTGGAATAGGGGTAAAGCAAGTCATCAAACGACCTATGACGGCTCTTACAGGTATATCCCTCGGTGGAGCATTAATCTATAGAGGGATCACAGGGCATTGTACCATAAAGACGGCAATTGATAAAATAACAAAGGAAGAGGACAAAGTAACTGTTATCGAGCACCGCTATTTTGTCAAATAATCTTATTAGATCTATTAAAATAAATCAGCTACATATTTTGTGGGTCTTTTATCTTTGTAAGTCATGAAGCTGAAAAAAATAGTTGTCTTAAGTGGTGCCGGTATCTCGGCCGAAAGCGGCCTACAGACATTTAGAGGAAACGATGGACTGTGGGAAGGGTATCACATCGAAGAAGTAGCTACACCAGAAGCGTGGAGAAAAAATCCGGACCTAGTTCAACAATTTTACAATGAACGAAGAAAGCGATGTATTAATGCCCAACCGAATGCCGCACATTTGGCATTGGTAGAGTTGGAGAGATATGCTGAGGTAACTATAATAACACAAAACATAGATGATCTACATGAAAGGGCAGGAAGTAAAAGCATTATACATCTGCACGGAGAGATTCGAAAATCTCAATCATCCCTTGACCCAGCACTGCTATACGAAATTGATGGAGATGAAATCAGTATGGGAGAGAAATGCGAATTGGGCTCACAACTGCGCCCTCATGTAGTCTGGTTCGGTGAACCTGTGCCTAAAATGCTAAATGCAACTAGGCTCGTTAAAAAAGCTGATATACTATTGGTTGTCGGAACTTCGTTACAAGTTTATCCGGCTGCTAATTTAGTTTTCGAAGCTAATATTGATTGTCAAATCATTGTTGTTGATCCACATATTCCACGAATAGATCGGGATCGAAAAGAGATGTATTTTTTTGAAGAGAAAGCATCTGTAGCTCTACCAACAATGGTTGCTAATTTTCGAAAAAACAATCATTTTGATACATAATATAAAGGAGAGCTTTGTCTCTCCTTTTATATTATCGAATAATAGAGTGAATAACCTTATAGCTCTAGTAGTATCTATTATAGGTCTCGTTAAAACTCGATCTCATAGTAGAGAAGTTTTCAAGAACCTTATTTATAAAATGTTCATCTAAAATTTCAAATACGCCGTTGACTCCATTTGAAATGTCTGCCTCAGCTATCTTATAGGACTGTTCTAGATTTCCTTGCTCAAATTTTATAATAAATTTCTGATTCATTCCAAAAATCGAAATTTTACAATCTGGATGTGGCAGCTCTGCTATTACCCTCATTTAATTCTGATTTGCTATATAAAGTCCACAAAGTAAAGAAAATCTGCTTAAATGCCTAAATATTGAAGCTAATTCTAATCTATAACACACCTTGAGACTTCATGGATTCAGCTACTTTTATGAACCCACCAATATTGGCACCTTTTAAGTAGTTTATGTAGCCGCCTTCTTCTTTTCCATAACGAACACAGGACTTGTGGATATTTTCCATGATTGTCTTCAATCTAGCATCAACTTTACTTGAAGGCCATTGCTGTCCAATGGAATTTTGTGACATCTCCAAACCCGAAACAGCTACCCCTCCAGCATTTGCTGCCTTACCTGGCGCAAAGAATACTTTAGCTTTTAAGAAGACCTTGACAGCCTCGGCAGTAGATGGCATATTCGCCCCTTCGGCAACACATTTACATCCATTCTTAATGAGTCTTTTTGCATCATCTTCGTTCAATTCATTCTGTGTCGCACAGGGGAGGGCTATATCACACTTAAATTGCCAAGGCTTCTCTCCGGGATGAAATGTTGCTGCTTTATATCTCTTTGTATATTTGTGCAATTCTCGACCAAGGCTACTAATGTAGGATAACTTCTCTAAGGTTAGACCCTCTTTGTCATACAATGTACCCGAACTATTTGACAAAGTGATAACCTTTGCTCCTAAAGCAATTGCTTTCTCTGCTGCAAAATAAGCTACATTACCAGCTCCAGAAACAGTAACCACTTTACCCTCAATATCTTCGTTTATAAAATCATATATACATTCTACAAAATACAAAAGTCCATAACCGGTAGCTTCTGGTCGAATATAAGAACCTCCCCAATTAACACCTTTGCCTGTTAGAACGCCTGTAAAATTATTTTGGATTCGCTTATACTGCCCAAAAAGATATCCTATTTCTCTAGAACCTACACCTATATCTCCGGCAGGAACATCGGTATCTGCTCCAATATGACGATAAAGCTCTGTCATAAAAGATTGGCAAAACCGCATAATTTCATTATCTGACTTACCTTTTGGATCAAAATCAGAACCACCTTTGCCACCACCAATCGGAAGACCTGTAAGGGAGTTTTTAAAAACTTGCTCAAACGCTAAAAACTTAAGAATACTCAAATTAACGTTTGGAGCGAAACGCAGCCCACCTTTATAAGGTCCTATAGCGCTATTCATCTGAACTCTATAACCTCGATTGACCTGAATGCTATTTGAATCATCTAGCCAAGCTACCCGAAAAGAGACAACGCGCTCAGGCTCAGTCAAACGTTCCAAAATTTTCAACTCCTCGAACTCAGGATGATATTCGTTAATATACGGAATAAGGTCTTCAACCACCTCAACCACAGCTTGTAAAAACTCTGGTTCGTTTGGATTCCGATCTTTAACGTATTTAATAAAATTCTTAAGGTTTAGCATTATTATTATAAATATTACATGTTGATGTTTTCAAATTTAACAATTTTAATCAATTTACTTAAATAAAATACAAAAAACGAAACATAAAACATATTTATTGATTTAAACTACATGTTAACTAGAGATTAAAATAATAGACTTTTTGTTCAGAATAAATATCTCAGTATGCTAAAATTGTTTAGATTTACGCTGTTTACGCATGGAAGTTATTGGTTCACTATTGGCTACCTTAATAGGCGTCACTCTTGGTATGATGGGGAGTGGGGGATCTATTCTAACCGTCCCCGTACTTGTCTACGTTTTGCACGTAGACCCTAATTTGGCGACGACATATTCACTCTTCGCTATTGGAATGGCTTCACTCGTCGGTTCAATAGTTAACTTCAGCAAAGGCACAATAGACTTTCGTAAAGTCTTGGATTTTGGATTCCCGTCCATTATCACTGTTTTTCTAACAAGACAATTTCTTCTTCCATTTGTACCGGATGTATTTAATATTGGCCCATGGATCATACACCAAAATACTGTGCTAATGATCTTCTTTGCCGGTATTATGATTCTTTCTGCATTCTCTATGATAAACAGGAAAATCGGACAAAACTGGAAGACAGAAAGAAAATATTCCAGAGGAATAACAATAGTCCAGGGAATAGGAGTCGGCTTAATAACAGGTGTAGTAGGAGCAGGAGGGGGGTTCTTAATTATACCTGCGTTAATTAATTTTTATAAAATGCCCCTCTCAAAAGCAGTATCAACATCTTTAACTATTATTGCTATAAATTCTCTATTCGGCCTGGCGGGAGATATAGAAAAATTTAATTTGTTTGATTGGAACCTGGTATTACAATATACTGGCCTTTTGATAATAGGAATGTTTCTTGGCTTTTACCTGACGAGATTTTTTAATGGGAATCAGTTAAAAAGAATATTAGGTTACCTAATATTCTTTGTGGGGATTTTTATAATACTTAAGGAATTCTTTCTAAAAGACTAAAAAAAACTAAATACATTAATCGCATTTCATAGCCGGATCAAAAGGCTCAATATGCACAAAAACATTAGAAATATCAGACATGTTAGTCATGAGATAATCTTTTAATGCATGAGCAATATCATGTCCTTCCTTAACAGTTAAACTGGAATCCACAACAGCATGAAGGTCAACTATATAAAACATACCAACTTTACGAACAAAACATTTATCTGTAGCAAGCACACCATCGACTAATAATGACATATCTTTAACTTGATTAACCAAATCCTCAAAGATATTCTCGTCCATAATTTCACCTAAAGCAGGGCGAAAAATACGATAACAATTATATAGTATAAAGCCAGCAGCCAGCAACGCAGCCCAATCATCAGCATATTCGTAACCTTCGCCAAGCCATATCGCTATAGAAACGCCGACAAACGCAGCAATTGAAGTCAAAGCATCACTACGATGATGCCAAGCATCAGCCTTTAAAGAGCTGCTGTTTAATGCCTTTGCGCGCCTGTTAACGATCTGGTAACTTGTTTCTTTCCACAAAATAATTCCTCCCAACACTATAAGTGTCCAGGCTGCCGGAGGTTCGTGTGGTGTCCGTAAGTTTATTACACTCTGATGCGCAATCACTGTTGCTGATATAACAAGGAACAATACAACTATGAAGGTCATTAAAGGCTCAATCCGTCCGTGTCCATATGGATGAGTTTCATCGGCAGGACGCTTAGAATATTTGATTCCCAATAGTACCAAAATCGACGAAAAAATATCTGTTGTAGATTCTATAGCATCAGCAATCAGAGCAAACGAATTTCCAAAGAATCCTGCGAACCATTTTATCAAAGCTAAACCTAAACTCCCTAAAATACTAAAGTATACTGTTTTTTCTGCTTTATCTGCTTTTGAAGACATATTTAAGATGTTTGTACAAAGTAAGCAAATAAATCTCTACTATGGAATCCCTAAAATTTCTTATACATTTTTAATTCACTTCGATGAACACATAATAAAGTTTAATAATTTGCATTATGTTAAATAAGATTATTGATGCTATTCCCTCTTATTGGTAGATAAAAAAATCCCAAGCACTTCATAGTGCTTGGGATTTTACAAAAAGCTTTACCAGCGTGTATACTTAGTCGGCTAATGTCGTAATGTCTAGCACTGGTTTTTTTAGTCCCATTTTCTTTATTTCTTTCTTACACACATCCACCATGTCTGCTGTCATTTTATACTTATATTTTCCATAATCGTCCATTTCAAACTCTCCAACATAGAAAAAACCATACTTGTCAAAAAAATCAGTTAAATCGACCTTAGAAACCTCACAAGCTGTTTTAACGAAATTCAGCTGATGAACAGCTGGATTTCTCTCGCCTTGCATACGTTCCTGCGCCCAATTTGTATTTTTAACTTGGTTAAGATTTCCCTTACTATTGGCTTGATTACGAAAAGCTTGAAACAAATCCGGATAAAAGTCAGGATTTTTTCCAGCTCCCTCAAAATATAATTGCAGTTGCCAAAATGGAACTAATCTATTAAAGACATCAGGATCCTGAAGAAATGAGATTTTCCCGTCAATTATCTTTTCTTTTGCTGTCTTGTAATTACCTTGTTCTGAGACCCGTGTCGGATTATCAAAAGAACGCGTTACATACAATGAAAACAAATTATTACTCACTTCTCCTAAACCTCCCCAGTTAAACATAGGGCGTGTCTGGTGCACATGCCCTACTTCATGGCTAAATCCCCAACAGGGATCCCCTTTTACAACTCGACTAGGATCCACAACAAGGTTCATTGCATACCCCTTCTTGTCACCCATGTACGCTACACCGTCTCCATCTCTAAACATGTAGTAATTATAATTGACTCGTGACAAAATTTTATTTTGAGGCACTTTTCCGTATTTAATTAATCCCATTATTCGGTGTTGTCGATACACGAGAGAATCGTAGTTGCTAATCAGCTCCACTCCTTTTCCGTAAGCATACTTTTTAATTGCTTCGACAGGATAAGCGATCTGTATATGCTCTCCAATGCCATCCATTATTGGAAAAACCGCATTGTCAACCAACTTATTCCAATCAGAATTGCTATTCTTTTTAATGTCGAAATAACCATTCACCTTTCCTGTGATAAAGTGAACTTTGATAGGTCTTTCTTTTGAAGGCGTTTCTGAGAAATAATCGATATAAGCCAAACTTCCATAGTTCTTTAGGTCAATGATATTGATGCCATTTTGCAATTTGAATGTCTGCTTCTCTATTCCCCATCCTTTCGGATCCTTAGTTGGCTCATCTGGGTTTGGAGCTTTCCTCTCCCAATTAGGAACGACCAACTTTACATCTTTTTCTTTATCAATTCCTTCTACTAAGACGACATGTTTGCCTAATGGTAGGTAGATGCCGGTAATATTTTCATACTTACTATAGCCATCTCCGATACTAAGATCTTTTCCTAATGTTGTTGGAGAAAGTAGTGCATTATAGGTGTTAACCTTATACTTATTATCATATGTTCCTTTCATTAGCTGTAAGGCGACATCTTTTATAACAGGGTCCGATATCTTATTGACTTCGTCTGTCTTAATTCCAGTTTTTAAAACTGTAGCCAGCGGGTCGCTAAAAATGGACAAGCTGTTACTAATTGTCTTTAAATCGGATGTCGTCTGTGCGTTTAAGCCAGATGTAAATAGATTTAGAGCAACTGCTGCAAATAGAATTTTTTTCATAATTGATACTTATAACAATGTCTAAAATAAGAGATAAAATTCTCAATGGAACGTAACAAAAAAGTGATAATAGAAATATCAAGCCGACAATATTATTGCAAACGATTGTTTAATTTTTATCTTAAGAAAAAAAAGTTTGCAAATGCTCTAACAAAACTATAAATTTGGATAATTATTATTAATAAATGATAACATTGCTTTCACATCACATTCATATGCATCATCGCCAGTTTGGCGATATGTAATGTTATGTGTTTCTACGTGAAGCATCCTCCTCCGATTTCATTTTTTGTAATTAATAATAGTTTTTACTACACCTAAACAATTCGTTTTGAAAAATCTAAAAATAGCTATCCAAAAATCGGGTAGATTAAATGAAAAATCCGTTCAACTTCTAAAAAACTGTGGTCTCGATTTTGAGAACTATAAAAGCTCTCTGATTACTTCTGTTTCTAATTTTAACCTAGAAATATTGTTTTTGAGAGATGATGATATCCCTGGATATGTCGAAGAAGGTATTGCTGACCTTGGTATTGTAGGTGAGAATGTAATCGACGAAACAGAATCTAATGTAGCTTATTTACAGCGTCTTGGATTTGGTAAATGCACATTAAAACTCGCTATCCCAAGAGACTCTAAAATCTCCGATTTAAAAGACCTCAACGGTAAATCAATCGCAACCTCCTACCCTGTTATTCTAAAGAATTTTCTTGAAGAATATAAAATAAACGCCGATATTCAAACAATTTCCGGTTCCGTAGAAATCGCTCCAGGCCTAGGGCTGAGTGATGCAATCTGCGATATCGTATCGACCGGTGGTACACTAAAAAGCAACGGATTAAAATCATTTGCTGATGTGCGTAAATCGGAAGCCATATTGATAGCACGTGAAGGCCTGGAAGAGAACGAGATCTTGTGTGAGTTACTACAACGCATACGATCAGTACTCCGTGCAAAAGAAACTAAATATGTCGTTTTAAATGTTGAAAAAACTAATCTATCAAAAGTAACCGAACTTCTTCAGGGTGTAAAAAGTCCTACTGTTGTTCCTTTAGCTGAAGAAAACTGGTTTGCTGTACACACTGTGATTTCTGAAGATGACTTTTGGGGAAAAATTAATAAATTAAAGTCGGTTGGCGCGCAAGGAATAGTTGTTATGCCGATCGAAAAAATTATTTTATAATGCTTAAAGTATATAATTACGAAAAACTATTACCAACTGATGTAGAACAATTGGTTTTACGCAATACGGATCCAAATAATGCAATTCAAGAAACGGTCATTGAAATAATTGATCAGGTTAAAAAAGATGGAGATATCGCCTTAAAAACCTATGCATCAAAGTTTGATCAGGTTAATTTAGAACAGATATACCTCGACAAGGATGAAATAGAAGAATTGGCTCTTACAATCACTAGGGATCAACAACGAGCTTTGGAAATTGCTTTTCAAAACATACACCGATTTCATAGTACACAGCTGAAAAGAGAAAGGGTCACAGAAACGATGCCTGGGGTCAAATGTTGGCGCGAGGTCCGTCCTATCGAACGAGTGGGGTTGTATATACCTGGGGGATCGGCCGTCTTACCCTCTACCCTCCTCATGTTAGGCGTGCCAGCAAGAATAGCAGGCTGTAAAGAAATTGTAGTTTGCTCCCCCCCCCAAAAGACAGGAAAAATCAACGGTTTTGTTGCTTTCTGCCTCACTCTCTTGAAGATAGAGCGCATATACCTTGTTGGTGGAGCTCAAGCTATTGCGGCAATGGCGTTTGGCACAGAAACCATCCCTAAAGTTGACAAGATATTTGGCCCAGGAAATCAATTTGTTACCAAAGCAAAAAGTATAATACAGGCTCAAACTAACGTTAGCATAGATATGCCAGCGGGCCCGTCAGAGGTTCTTATTATAGCAGATGAAACGGCAAATCCTGCTTACGTTGCCGCTGATTTATTAGCCCAAGCCGAGCATGGTTCAGACAGTCAAGCAGTATTAGTGTCTACATCCGATAATCTTATTGAAGAAGTCAATAAAGAATTACTTACTCAAATCCAAGTATTACCTCGTAAGGAGACCGCGAGTGCAGCTATAACCAATTCTTTTGCGATTCTAACCTCTGATTTAAAGCAAGCAATAAGTTTTTCCAACCAATATGCCCCTGAGCACCTTATATTAGAAACGGATTCATGGCAGTCTATCTCTCCTCTAATACTTAATGCTGGATCTGTCTTTTTAGGACATTTAACTCCTGAAAGTGCAGGTGACTATGCTTCTGGAACGAATCATACATTGCCCACCTCTGGATATGCTCGATCCTATTCGGGGGTTTCTGCAGATTCTTTTGTCAAAAAAATTACTTTTCAACAAATAAATGAACAAGGTCTCCAACAGATTGGCTCTGTTGTAGAAACATTAGCAGAATTGGAAGGGTTGCATGCACACAAAAATGCTATCACTGTACGTAAAGCAATGCTTTAACTCATTTTAAGAAGAGCTAGAAATAAAAATTCTAGCTCTTCTTAATCGTATCTAGATGTTCGGAAAGAGTGTCTTTGGCTAGTTGGTATCCTACTTTTATCAAATCAGATGACCTGTCAAAATCCCATACTCCAGAAACATCGCTAGGTACATTAATGATATAATCAGGTCTATAAAGCTGCATACTAAGCATGCAGAGCCGACGACGCATAGCCATATAAGATTCCTGTAATATCCCAATAGCATTGAGTTTGCTATACACCTTTAGATTTGTGGCGTGCGGCACGCCATCCAAATTGATTACAATTTTAATATTATCAGCATTCTGCACATGATTTACAGGAACTGGGTTTAGTACCCCTCCATCTACTAGAAACTGATTCTCATGGTGTATTCCCTGGAAAACAGCAGGTATAGCTATGGAAGCTCGAATAGCGGAATAAATACTGCCAGTTCGAAAAACTACTTCCTGTTCACTCGCGAGGTCCGTAGCTACAGCAGTATATCTTATAGGTAAATTCTCAATATCAACATCTTCAAAAACCTCTTGAAGGGTTCTCATTACTTTACTGCCTTTCAAAAAACCAAAGCGAGGATCAGAGAAATCCATCAACCTAAAAACCTCACGCTTGGTTAGTTTACTCATCCAATCTCCCAAATCATTTACCTTCCCTCCGGCAAAAGCGGCCCCAACCAAAGACCCTATTGAACAGCCCACGACTTCATCTATTTCGAGTCCTTGTTCGACAAGCCACTGTATCGCTCCTATCTGAGAAATACCTCTCGCTCCACCGCTACCTAAGATTAAGGATATTTTTCGTTGCTGCATTTCTACTAAGTTTTGACTAAAGATAGGGAAAATACAAGAGTTATTTTTGTCAATAAAAAGTCTAAAAATATATACTTCTTGATAAAACAAAAAATCAGTGTTACTTTTGCTAACAGTGTTAACTAATTGTTCAAACACATGAATACAGTAACAAGAAGAGACCGGGAAATACTAGAGTTAAGAAATAAAATCATCACGCAATCCTGGAAGATTATAATGGATGAAGGATGGCAAGCTCTGTCTGTTCGAAAAATAGCAGATGCCATCGAATACAGTGTTCCTGTCATCTATAAACACTTTGAAAACAAAGAAGCAATTATTGAATACTTTTCTAGAGAAGGTTTTAAAATACTATCAACGGAAATTGCTAACGCTATTAAAAATGAATCTGATGCCACGAATAGGCTGCAAATGATAGCGTATACATACTGGAAATTTGCATCAACACATAGTCAACATTATCGAATAATGTTTGGTTTGGGTATTCCGGCCTGTGAGTCTATTAACAGCTCTATTGAGATGCAGGAGACTTCGAACTACATGCTTCATACTATAGAACAGATTCTCCAAGAATCTGACAACAATATAGCAGACAAAATCTTAAAACTAAAAACCTTTTGGTCTACGCTTCATGGTTTTGTTGCTATTGCACTATTATCGAATAACACAATTTCACCTCAACCAACCGCCACTTTGGTAGATGCAGTAGAGGGATTTATATTTACATTAAAAAACAACAAATAAACAATGAGCTTATTGCAAGATTTATCCTGGAGATATGCCACAAAAAAAATGAACGGTACTCCAGTAGCACAAGAGAAAGTTGATTACATTCTTGAAGCAGCTAGATTAGCGCCAACTTCATCTGGACTTCAACCTTTTAAAGTGATTCAAGTTACAAATGCTGAACTTAAAGCGAAGATTCAGCCTATCGCTTTTGGACAGACACAGATAGTAGATGCATCACACATATTGATTTTTGCAGCATACGATGAGTATACTAAAGAACGTGTAGATGCCGTTTTCAACCAGCAGGAATCTGAACGAGGGCTACCAACAGGTACCTCTGATGCCTATAAAAATACACTATTTGATATGTTTGCAAAGCAAACAAGAGAGCAGCATTTTGCTCACGCTGCAAGACAGGCCTATATTGGGTTTGGAATGGCAATAGCTGCTGCGGCTGAACAACGTGTCGATGCAACTCCAATGGAGGGCTTTGTAAATGACCAACTAGATGAGCTTTTAGGCTTAGATAAATTGGGGTTAAAATCAGTTACTATACTTGCTTTGGGTTACAGAGACGAATCTAACGATTGGTTAGTAAATCTCAAAAAAGTGAGGGTCAATCTAGAAGATTTTATCATCAATTTCAATTAGTTTTTATATTTTCTATTGATTAAGCTCTAGTCTAAAGGCTAGGGCTTATTTTTTAGGTTTAACGTAAAAAGCGGCTCTGTCATTATCAACAGAGCCGCTTTCTTATTTTAATAGCTTATTAAAGAGCTGTAATCGCACCATTTAACGTAGCTGAAGGACGCATTGCTTCAGTAGCTAAAACATCATTAGGATAATAATATCCGCCAATGTTTTGTGCTTTGCCCTGAGCCGCTATCAATTCTTCGTTGATCTTTGCCTCACCTTTAGCTAAGGTATCTGCTAAAACCGTGAATTTCGCAGCTAAGTCGGCATCCTTGGTTTGCTTTGCTAATTCCTGTGCCCAATATAACGTTAAATAAAAGTGAGAGCCCCTATTATCCAACTGTCCTACCTTACGTGCAGGAGACTTATCGTTAGCTAAGAACAAAGCATTCGCCTCATCCAAAGCATCCGCTAAAACTTGAGCCTTGCTATTACCCTGTGTTTGAGCAAGATGCTCAAAAGAAGCTTGTAAAGCAAGAAATTCACCTAGAGAATCCCAACGTAAATAGCCTTCTTCCAAAAATTGTTCGACATGCTTTGGCGCAGAGCCACCGGCACCGGTCTCAAATAAACCACCACCATTCATTAAAGGAACGATAGATAGCATTTTAGCCGATGTTCCGACTTCCAAAATTGGAAATAAATCTGTTAGGTAATCACGCAACACGTTACCTGTTACCGAAATTGTATCTTCACCTTCGCGAATACGATCTAAAGAGAACCTTGTTGCTTCTATTGGTGACATAACAAATATATCTAGGCCATTTGTATCGAAATCACCTAGATATTTCTCTACTTTCTTAATGATTTCTCTATCGTGCGCACGAGCTTCATCCAACCAGAATACGGCCGGGGTAGCCGACAAACGAGCACGATTAACTGCTAATTTAACCCAATCTTGAATAGGAGCATCTTTTGTCTGACACATACGGAAGATATCGCCAATCTCAACAGCTTGACTCATATATACCTCACCATTTGCATCTACAACACGGATAGTTCCCTTTGCCGACGCTTGGAACGTTTTATCGTGAGAACCATACTCCTCTGCTTTTTGCGCCATCAAACCTACGTTTGGCACAGAACCCATTGTTTTTGGATCCAGAGCACCATTCTCTTTACAGTCTTCTATCACAGCTTCATAAACACCCGCATACGAACGATCAGGGATCATAGCTATAGTATCACGTTCAGCACCAGCTTTATCCCACATTTTTCCACCTATACGTATCATCGCTGGCATAGAAGCATCGACGATCACATCAGAAGGCACGTGAAGGTTTGTGATACCTTTATCTGAATTTACCATAGCTAAATCAGGACCATTGGCGATAGCTGCCTCAATAGCAGCTTTAACTTCTGCTTCTTTTTCATTGCCGCTTATCTTAGCGAATACTTCACCTAGACCGTTATTCTTATTGATGCCTAAAGAAGCAAACAACTCGCCATACTTGACAAATACATCTTTAAAATAAACTTCTACAATTGCACCAAAGATGATAGGATCAGAGACCTTCATCATTGTTGCTTTCAAATGTGCTGACAACAAAACACCAGCTTCTTTTGCTTCAGCAATAGTAGCCGCAACAAAATCTTTCAATTTTGCTACATTCATTACAGATGAGTCAATAACTTCACCTGCTTTCAAAGGCGCTAATCCTTTTAATTCTTTTACGGAACCATCTGCAGCTACAAACTCGATTTTGAACTGAGAATCTTTTTCTATCGTCACAGATTGTTCGGTAGCATAAAAATCTCCTTCGGTCATAGATGCTACTTTCGTTTTGCTATCTGATGCCCAAGTTCCCATTCTATGCGGATTTGCTTTTGCATAATTCTTTACAGCTTTAGGGGCTCTACGGTCGGAGTTACCTTCTCTCAATACCGGATTCACTGCAGAACCTAATACCTTCGCATAACTAGCTTTGATTTTCTCTTCCTCATCATTGGACGGGTTATCCGGATAATTAGGAATAGCATAACCTGCTTGCTGTAATTCTACAATAGCAGCTTTCAATTGAGGTATAGAAGCAGAAATATTTGGAAGTTTAATAATATTTGCGTCTGGTGTAGTTGCTAACTGTCCCAATTCAGCTAAAGCATCAGCTGTCTGTTGCTCTGGCTTCAAATATGAATTGAAATTAGCAAGAATACGTCCAGCCAATGAAATATCTCTCAATTCAACGTCAATATCAGCAGTTTTTGCAAATGCTTGTACAATAGGCAAAAATGAATAAGTAGCCAATAATGGCGCCTCATCTGTTTTAGTGTAAATAATCTTAGAAGACATAGTTTCTGTTGAAATATTATTAATTTTTCGATTTAAGATTCTGAATTTTAACAATAATTGATAATATCCTTAAAATCCGCCTAAAGATAATAAAATCAAAAGTAAATCCCCATAAAAGGCTAAAATATGACTTTATCCCCAACGTTCAAGCCATTGTTCTTGGCTAATACCCCGCACATATGAAACAATAAGCGGGCTCCAACGTTTCCATCCCATTCATCCTCACCTGGGGCTACTTCGACAATATCCATTCCTATTATTTTCTTGTCAGATTCTGCCAACCGATTTAAAGCATAAACTGCTTGTTCATACGATAGCCCTCCCGGTACAGGAGTCCCAGTATTTGGACAATACCACTGATATAAAGCATCTATATCAAAGCTTACAGCGACATTTTTAGGTAATAAAGCAATAGCTTCATCCACCTGATCTTTCCAGGTCTTTCCTTCAAATTGCTCTTTTTTCAAATCGGCGTCTGTAAAGACTTTTACTTTTTCTGAAGACTTGACAACTTCTACTTCTTGCTCGCAAAAATCACGGATACCCATCTGAACGAGTTTGGTCACTTCTGGCAGCTGTATTGTATTATACATAATGGAAGCATGGGAGTAAGTAAACCCCTCATAAGCTATACGTAAGTCCATATGTGCATCGAAATGAAGTATTCCAAACTGACCATAAGTGGCAGCTAATGCCTCATAATAACCGTATGGAGTAGAATGGTCTCCTCCCAATAGGATCACTCGCTTACCTTTATCTATCCATGATGATACTCGCTCCTTTAATTCGCTATTCAACAATCTAGAAGCTTCATTTATTTTATCTAAATCGGCTTTTAGTTCAGGAAGGTGTTCAAGGCTCTTTCCTTCTTCAAGGGCCTCTATGATCGGTTGCGCCATCGCTTTGTATAAATCACTATTTGCTTTCCAATGTGCGGGCCCTTCATCCAAATAAATTCCTAATTTCCACAACTCAGGAAAATCCTGGTGCAATAAATCAACTTGAAAAGACGCATCAAATATGGCAGCTGGGCCATCCGATGCTCCCGCTCCGTAACTCACAGTCACCTCCCACGGTACGGAGACAATAATAATTTCACTCTCCTCCGCCGAAAACGGTAATCCATAAATACTTGCATCTGCCAGGCCAGGTTGAGATGGATCAAAATTTGCTATCTTTTCTTGTTTTGTTGACATAAAATGTGTTTTTAACTACTCTGCGCAAAGATACAATTTCTATAAAAAGAAAACAGCAACCCAAGGGCTGCTGTTTGCATATATCCTAACAAATTACAAAGCTTTATTTTTTGTAATACTTCATAGCTTCAGGTATTAAATTCTGCAATTGCGTTATTCTTCTCGCGTCATTAGGGTGTGTACTCAACCATTCAGCAGGTTGATTTCCAGACTTAGCGCTAGCCATTCGTTCCCAAAATTTGACAGCCGCATTGGGATCATAACCCGCCATTGCCATGATGATAAGTCCTGCCTTATCAGCTGCGAGCTCATCTTCTCTCGAAAACTTCAACATTCCTATTGGGGCGCCGATACCATAAGTAAGATTAAGAGCATCAATCCATTTATTGTTAGTAGTCTGTGATGCTACACCTATAATTTGCCCTACTCCTTGCATTGCGATCTGATTAGAGACCTGAGCGACCGAATGCTCTTCGATAGCATGTGCAATCTCGTGTCCCATTATGGTTGCCAATCCAGCATCTGTACCTGTAAATGGCAAGATTCCTGTAAAAACAGCTACCTTACCGCCAGGCATACACCAAGCATTTACTTCGTCATTTTGAATTAGATTAAACTCCCAATTAAAATTATACCGATCAGCAATACCTCTTTCTTTAAGGAATCTCATCGTTGCAGCAGCAATATTATTTCCGACGCGCTTTACAGCCGTTGCATTGCTTGTACCTGTAATTACTTTTGTACTTGAATTAGACAAAAACTCCTTATAAGCCAACGCAGCTTGATCATTAATAGCGCTACTATCCACCAATTTAAGGTACTTTCTACCTGTAATAGCTGAGGTTGCACAGCCGGCGACAACTCCCGCCATTAACACTATAGCTGTATATTTAAATAATTTTTTCATCAAAATATTTTTTACCAACGATGGCTTAGCCATAAACAAGAAATAATCAACAATTCCTATGCCTAAAACATTAATCGCTTCGTCTTTTTTTAAATAGATAAATCTTGGACTCGTGTCCTTTCAGCAGCCGCTCTATATTTTTTTGGTGCGTAATTAATATTAACGCACATATCGCAATGGCGTAAAGCATGATCGAGGGTACTGTTGTCTTAAATATTAAAGCTAATGTTATCGGAAAGGTAAAGCCAGCAGAAATTGAGCTCAACGATACGTAATGGGTAATCAATAGACATAAAATAAATACGGACACACAACATAGCGCAGCCGGCCAATGGATGGCCAATATCATACCAAATAATGTCGCAACTCCTTTTCCACCTCTGAAGCCCGCGAATAACGGGAACAAATGCCCCAAAACAGCTATTACTCCCAACGCTAGCTGAAAATTGACAAAATGCGGCGATCGATAATCCCCCACGATGGTTGAATCCAAAAGGTAAGGTAGATTCGTTGCAGTCCACCCCTTAAAAATGTCGACAAACATCACGATTGCTCCCGCCTTTTTGCCCAACACACGAAAAGTATTGGTGGCTCCAGCATTCCCACTCCCATATTCCCTAACATCCACTCCATAAAATGCTTGTCCAAACCAAACAGCAGTTGGTATTGATCCAAATAGATAGGCAAGAATTACGATACTTACTAAATAAATAGAAATCATCAATTCCAATTAAATAAGTTTGGCTTTAAGACTCAAATCTAAGCTCTTAACCGAATGAGTCAACGCTCCAACTGATATAAAGTCTACACCAGTCACCGCATAGCTATGTATTGTCTCTAATGTAATTCCTCCGGAAGCCTCTGTCGTCATCTTACCATTTACCAATTCCACTGCTTTCTTCACATTGTCCGGCGTAAAATTGTCAAACATCACACGTTCCACTCCGTTGCATTTTATCAATTCTTCAAGCTCTTCAAAATTCCGTACCTCTACCTCAATTGGTATATCAATTCCCTTTTCTTTCTTATATTTTAGAGCATTAGTCACTGCAGAAGGAACACTTCCTGCGTAATCTACATGATTATCCTTGATCAAAATCATATCGTACAGGCCAAAGCGATGATTCACCCCTCCCCCAATAACAACTGCTTTCTTTTCTAAAAAGCGAAGTAATGGAGTTGTCTTTCGAGTGTCCAATACCCGAGCGTTAGTTCCATTTAATTCCTTAACATACTCTGCAGTTCTAGTAGCTATTCCCGACATCCTTTGCATGACGTTAAGCACTAAGCGTTCTGCTTTAAGGATAGAATGAATCTTGCCTTTTGTAACCAACACTATATCTCCCACACGCACTCTTTCACCATCCTTAATAAAAACTTCAATTTGTAGCGTAGAATCTACCTGTTTCAGTATTTCAACCCCAACTTCAACTCCCGCTAGTATCCCATTTTCTTTAACCAGCAATTTAGCCTCACCCAATTTATCTACAGGAAGAGCCGCTAAAGAGGTGTGATCTCCATCCCTAACGTCTTCCCTCAAAGCCTGTTGAACAAAAAAACTAAGCTCTTTCTTGTACTCTTGATCCATTTAATTTGTTTCAAATAATAAGCTAAGATGAATAAAATAAATTTATTCTAAAAAATTATTGTTTATTAACCCTTCCAAAATCATTCTATCCTTAGCTCAGATATGGATGCAGCACCCTTCAACTCAATGACTTTCACTAGAACTCGAAAATTTCTCTTTGCAGTCTTCACATTATATATGAAATAGCGGTTCGATTGGTTACCACCTGAAGCAGTCAAGCGTTTAACTTCAGTCACTTTGTATTGTCTAAAAAAATCGGCTAAAAGTAATTCTCCCTGGAATCGGGTTACCACCTGTTCTTCCTTATCAATCGAAAGACTAATAGAAGATGAAAAGTATTTGGCGATGGCCTTAGCATTATTGGCCTTTAAGCCCTGGCTTATATTGTTGCTAATATCAGTAATTTGAAAAGAGCTTAAAAGAAAGATAAACGAAGTGGCAAGGAAAATCAAGTTTCTAGTCATCGTAACATACAAATAGGTAAAGTAGCATAATGCGGTTTAAAATGGCAATTAACTAGCTAAAAGTATGCCACAAATATGCTTTTTAAACCGAGTGTAGTGAAAATTTTATCTTTTAAAATCATTATATTTGTATGTGGACAATTTAAATCAAAAAAAAGTAGCCTTACTCATCCTGGATGGATTAGGGTATGGTAAAGAAGATAATTCAAATGCTGTCTTAGCGGCTCAAAAACCTTTTCTTGACAAACTATTAGCTGCCTATCCCAATTCTAGACTAGAGGCTTCAGGCGAATCCGTAGGACTTCCTCAAGGACAAATGGGAAATTCAGAGGTCGGTCATATGAACCTTGGTGCTGGTAGGGTGGTTTATCAAGAATTAGGTCGTATCAATAAAGCAGCTCGCGACGGAGATTTCAACCGTGATCAAACGATTCAAAGCGCTTTCAGTTATGCTCAAAAGAACAACAAGAAGGTACATTTCATCGGTTTATTGTCTGATGGTGGTGTACATGCTCATATCGATCATCTAAAGGCATTATGTGATTCGGCAAAAACCTTTGGATTACATAATGATCAGGTTTTCATTCACGCCTTTATGGATGGTAGAGATACTGATCCAAATGGAGGAGTCTCCTATTTACAAGACCTTCAAAATCACTTGACACATTCTTGTGGAAAGGTAGCTTCTGCTATTGGTAGATACTACGCTATGGATAGGGATAATCGTTGGGAGCGCGTTCAGCGAGCCTACAACTTACTGACTAAGGGTATAGGGATACCTTCAACAGATGTTGTAGCTAGCATACAATCATCCTATAAGGAAGGAATTACCGATGAGTTTGTTAAACCTATTGTCGTTGTTGATGAGTCTAATGTGCCGATAGCTACTATAGCTGATGGGGATGCTGTGATCTGTTTTAATTTCCGGACAGACCGAGGTCGCGAGATCACCATTGCTCTCACCCAAGAAGCTTTTCCAGAATACGGTATGCACCCATTAGATCTACACTATGTCACCCTGACTGCCTATGATGAAACTTTCAAAAACATCAACGTAGTATTTCAAAAAGATAATCTTTCTAAAACACTGGGTGAAACGTTGGCTATACAAGGAAAGACTCAAGTGCGAATAGCTGAAACCGAAAAATATCCTCACGTAACTTTTTTCTTTTCAGGCGGACAAGAAGCTGAGTTTGAAAATGAGAGAAGACTTTTAATTCCCTCACCCAAAGTAGCCACCTACGATCTTCAGCCTGAGATGAGTGCTGTTGCCATTACCCAAGCAATCACAGATGATATTAGAGACAATCAACCTGATTTCATTTGTCTTAATTTTGCTAATCCCGATATGGTGGGGCATACAGGTGTATTTGATGCTGTGGTCAAAGCTGTCGAAACTGTAGACAGATGTACACAGCAAGTGGTAGAAGCTGGTTTAGCCTATGGATATTCGTTTATCATTTTAGCAGATCATGGCAACTCTGAATTTATGCTCAATGAAGATGGTTCTCCAAATACAGCCCATACAACAAACTTAGTTCCGTGTATATTGATTGATGAAGATTATAAGCATATCAAAGATGGAAAATTAGGTGATATTGCACCCACAATACTGAAGCTTATGGGGTTGAATATTCCTAAAGAAATGACCGGAGATGTTTTGGTATACTAGCAAACTATACGATATAAGAAGAAATGCAACGGTAGTAAGCATACTGTGTCTTACTGCTGTTGTTGCTTCATCCTGCAATTCTGCTTCTAATAGCGTGCACCAATCAACTGGTATTGAGTTTGATATACCTTCTTTTTTTCGAAATGAAATTGAATTACTAAATTCAACAAAACCTAAGGTTACGAAGGTTGTCAAAAAAGATAGTATATCCGAAACGAAACAACTTATTATTGCTGACTGGCAAAAAGAACTTGCTAATTTTACGTCTATTGACCTTAACAAAGCGGCCTATCGTGGTGCATATCAAAAAGACAGTATCGGCAATACTGTAACTTATAGTTTTACGGACTCTGCTTTAGACCTATCATCCGTAAAAATTGTTTATCATAATGGAGTCCCTTCTATTTTTACAATTAATAAGGTAACAAAAAACCTTCTCTATAATACAGAGGAAAATTTAGAGTATATAAAAGGTGAAAGTTATACGATTGATAAAATACAAGCCGTTAAAACATTAGGAAGCCATCACTACCAAATAAAAGGTACAATTGAGTAACAATTGACGAGGCTTTATACTTTTTTATAAAAAAACGCAAAAGGCGTTCTCATTTTGAATGAGAACGCCTTTTCTACATTATAAAACCTACTGGTTATTTATGTTTAGATGCAGCTTTCTTCTGAGCTCTCAAATTAAGATACTCTACCAGAACAGAAAAAGCCATGGCAAAATAGATGTATCCTTTAGGAATGTGTTGGTCGAACGCCTCCGCCGTCAATGATACACCTATCAAAAGTAAAAAAGCCAAAGCTAACATTTTCACAGACGGATGATCATTCACAAACCGGCTTATAGATTCTGCTGATATCAGCATGATTCCTACAGCTACAATTACCGAAGCGATCATCACGCCGATCTGATCGACCATTCCCACAGCTGTAATCACCGAATCTAGTGAAAAAACCAAGTCTAAGATAAGTATCTGCATAATGATAGATGCAAAAGAAACGACCTTTTTACCGACACTAGAAGCTTCTGTATGCCCTTCCACTTTATGATGAATTTCAGTTGTACTTTTATAAATCAGGAACAAACCACCTGTAAAAAGAATTAAGTCCCGCCCAGATAACACAAGATAACGCGCATATTTTTCATTAGTTATGTTAAACCAGTCTGCAAAATTGACAAGGGGAGCCGTTAAGCCCATCACCCATTTGATAGAGAATAGCAACAACACCCGCATTACCAAAGCAAGCAAAAGTCCTATTTGTCTCGCTTTTTTTTGTTGTTCAAGCGGCAGCTTAGCACTTTGGATTGAAATAAAAACGATATTGTCTATACCCAGAACAATTTCCAAGACAGTCAATGTTAAGAAAGAAATCCAAATTTGTGGATCAGTAATCCATTCCATATAAAATATATTATTTTTAAGACGTAAAAATATAAAATAGAACGAATAATCCTAATACCTAACCAAAGAAATAACACGATCGCTAAAGCGAGACAATCGCCCCTCTCCCTTTAAAAAATCTAAGCTTATTATAAACGAGAAACCTGCAACTTCTCCGCCTAGTTTTTCAATTAGCTTGGCGGTAGCCACTACTGTGCCACCTGTTGCCAATAAATCATCATGTATTAATACCTTTGCGCCGCTTTCGAATGCATCTTCATGTACCTCGATCGTTGCCTGCCCATATTCCAACTTGTAAGACTCAGACACGGTTTTGTATGGGAGACGCCCCTGTTTACGTATGGGTACAAACGGAACCCCTAATTTGTTAGCAAGCATTAATCCAAAGAGAAACCCTCTACTCTCTACACCAGCGATTACATCGATATCTACCCCATGTAGTCTTTGTACAAATTCTTCAACAATCTCCGAGCAGAGATTCGAATCTTTCAATATTGGGGTAATATCTTTAAATAAAATACCGGGACTCGGAAAATCTGGAATATCTCGAACAATATCTTTTAGTTTTGATTCTAGCATATCAATTTTAAAACTCTAAGTAAGGTCCAATTTTACGTAAAAATTCCTGATTCAAGAGCTCAATAGTCTCTAAACTTTTCAAGTTTTTATAAAAACCGTGCTGTTCCCTATAATTTGTTATCCACTGCGCCTGCTTTCTCGATATATAAGGATGTCTTGACAACTCCGCTGCATTCGCTTTATTAACATTTATTTTCTTTACTGTTCCTTCCTGAAGATATAGCTTGTCTTTAATCAATGCATAGGTTTCAGGAGGTAGCCCGTATACTTCAGCGATTTGGTCAATATCTGTAAAACCGCCCAATGCATTCCTATACTTGATAATCCTATTGGCCAAGACTGGACCTATTCCTTTCAATACGACCCACTCCGCGCTATCGGCTTTTTCGATATCGATTGAGCTCTCTTTTATTTCTTTCGTTAGATGCACACTTTTCTCATTTTTACTGAAGCCAACGTTCTGCTCCTGAACATAACGGCTTTCCTCTCTACCTTCTATCGAATTGATCCTGATATACGGTGATAGTCTTCTATAATCAGCATCCGAAATAGAGTATATCCGAGCTAAGTCTTCTTTCTTCCTAAACCGTCCACCTTTTGCTTCAAAATTTTTTATCACCTGCGCCTGCTTCACTGATAATCCCAAAGTATTCCACTGCTGAACAGATAACCCATTGGGGTCGAATTCGGCCATATCGATTTCCTTTGGGTACACGTCACGGTTCTTACCATTGCTCAGCCTATGATGTCTTTTGTCGTCCTGATCCGACTCTTTAAATATAATAACCTCATGTTCCAATAACTCTTCCTTTCGGATTGCATCATATAGGTATGGTACAGATAAAGAGCATAGCACAATTATAATGAGCGCAATAAATCCTCTTTGTTCGGCCAAAGACAGTTCAAAATAACGAAATAGTCCTTTCATAAGATTATCACAGATAGATCTCTTTTTCTATTTTAGATACACAGGTTAATAATGTTTACTTAAATTTGGGAAATTAATACGGGATTCTGAAATGTATTTTATCAATGCTCCTTTTTTTCTTCGTTGGATATATCCTGGTGTCACTTGGAATAGATCCCGGATGGACAAAAAGATATATCTTACTTTTGACGACGGTCCTATTCCAGAAATTACGCCCTGGATTTTAGACGTTTTAAAGCAGCATAAGATAAGGGCAACATTTTTCTGTGTAGGTGAGAACATAATTAAGCATCCTGAGATCTTTCAAAGACTGCTCAATGAAGGGCACCGTATTGGTAACCACACTTTTAATCACCTCAAAGGCTGGGATACTACAGATAGTGCTTATATTGAGAATGTTAAGCTATGTCAACAGTATACACGCTCCAATCTCTTTAGACCTCCTTACGCTCGTGCAAAGAGGTCACAAATAAAATTATTGCGCAAGGATTTTGAGTTGATTTACTGGGATGTTTTATCTGGAGACTTCGACCTTAACCTTAGTCCAGAGGCCTGTTACGCCAATGTCTTAAAGTATACAAAAAATGGTTCCATTCTAGTTTTTCACGACAACTTAAAAGCTATTCCTCGCGTTCAATATGTTCTACCTAAAATGATCCAGCATTTCTCACAGCTAGGATATACTTTTGATATTCTTTAATCCGTTATCTGCACGATCTTAACACCGTAATCTTTAGCACTACTTACACTGAAGAACCCTAATGCCCCATTTGAAATGTTCGATGTTGGATTTGCTGGAGCTGCACTACCTGGATTCAACATCTGCACTTGATTCCAATACGTATACACCTCTTTGGCTACGCACTGCCGACGTACAATAACAGAATCCCCCAAAGCCAATGAGTTATCTCTATCCGCGATATTGTGCGATACATAAAGGCCATCGTTAAACTTATCGCTAAAGCTACTAGCGAATTTGAACGAGGATCCATTTACCGAGATATCATATTTGTAGTAGTTAGGTACATCTTTTGTATCCTCAAATTTTAACACAACTGAATAATATATATCATTAAATATAGTTTCCTCCTTTATCGCCAATGAGTCTATAGATACGAAAGACGTCATCTTCGTTGAAGATAAGAACACTTGTCCCTTGACATCAACTGTCAGATGATATGTTAACTCTTCTTTTGGTTTAAAGTTTTTTCTCCGGTATGCCCCATCCCCCTGATCTTCAAAAATAAACTCCCTTCCCTGGCTATCCTTCACCACAACAGCTGCCCCAATGACTGGTTGACTGGCCACAGGCGAATCAAAATCTACAGTTTCAGACAACCAGATTACTTGATCAGAGCTTAGATTATTTAAGTCTGCTTCAATCACAATTTTCGGATTGGCTTTGTTTAAATCGATATCTATTAAGTCCTCACATGATACAAGCGTAAGGGCTAGGGCAATTAATAGGTTGAATCTAAATAGTCTCATCTTTAAAATTTAAAGTTCCAGGTAACTGATGGAATAGCCCCAAAGAGTGCTATCCGATAGGCCTCCGTAACATTTGCATTATTTTCGTTTTCTCTAAAATCAATGATATAGGCGTTTTTTCTATTATAGACATTATAGACACCAAATGACCAACTCGAGTGAAAGCGCTTATGTACTGGTTTGGGTTCGTACGTAGCCGAAATATCTAATCGATGATAGTCGGGCATACGATAACCATTTCTCTCCGTATAATAAAACATCGTGTTTCCATTTACACTATATTTACCACTCGGAAATGTTATGGCATTTCCCGTATAATAGACAAAATTAGCAGCTAAACTCCACTTTTTAGTTAACTCATACATAGCCACCAGGGATACATCGTGTGTCCTATCCTGCCGGGCATTAAACCAATTGCCCTCATTGATTTGGTCAAATTGCCTTTCACTTTTTCCCAGTGTATAGCTTATCCAACCATTAAATCGCCCTTTTGTTTTTCTTAAAAGCCATTCGATACCATAGGACCGTCCTTGTCCAAACAGTAGCTCTCCCTCCAAAAATTTATTTGCCTGTAGGTCGGCGCCGTTTCTGAAGTCGATCTGGTTGCCCATGAACTTGTAATACGATTCTACCGATAGTTCATAACGATTATCTGCAAAGTTCCTAAAATAACCCAAGGCTACTTGATCTGCATATTGCGGTTTTATATTTACACTACTCAACACAAACTGATCTGTAGGTAGTGAAGATGTCGTATTTGTAAGTTGATGCAGATTCTGCGTGACGCGATTAAACGATCCCTTGATACTATTTTGTGCATTCAGAATGAACGACATAGACAATCGAGGTTCAATATTAAAATGATGCTTTATCACAGAACTCCCATACATTTGACTATCAATAGCTTGACCATCTTCATCAAATGTATAGAATGTACCCGGGCCTTGCACCATGAAGTCAGTCAATCTAATTCCATAAATCACGGACAACCAATCTAAAGGTTTCCATTCATGAGAGCCGTAAGCAGCCAATTCTATACCATTTCGTTTTTCTATCTCAAGCGTATTAACGGAGGAGTTATTAGTAGCGTTTAGACTTGCTGGTGATATTTTCTGACGCAATACATTTACTCCAAAACGGAACGTATTGAGATTATTCCGATAATACGAAAAATCCTGTTTAAGTTTAACATTCTCTATTTTTGAGGCAATTTTAAAATCGCTCTCGTCATTCGAGACATTTACATTATAGGTAAAATCACTATAGATTAAGGTCGTATTACTGAATAGTTTTTCGTTAAAAACATGGTTCCATCTAGCAGTTGCTGTAGCATTCCCCCAATCAAAGCTAAATAAGTCACCATATCCCAAATCATCCTTCCCAAAGTATCCAGATAGGTACAGCGTATTTTTATCATTAAACCTATAATTGATTTTTGCATTGAGGTCGTAAAAGTATAGCTTACTCTTTTTTACCGTCTCGTCATTGGATAGCTTCAGAAATAAATCAGCATAAGTACGCCTACCAGAGATCATAAATGAACTTTTATCTTTAACAATAGGTCCCTCTAATTTCAATCGTGAAGCGATCAATCCTAAACCACCCTCAGCTGCAAACTTCTTATTATTACCATCTAGCATGCGTATATCGAGTACAGAGGAAGCTCTTCCTCCATATTGAGCTGGTATGCCCCCTTTGTATAACGCAACATCCTTAATAGCATCCGAATTAAATGTCGAGAAAAAACCCATCAAATGTGATGCATTATATACCGTAGCCTCGTCCAAGAGAATCAAATTCTGGTCACCGCCGCCACCTCTTACATAAAAATTGGAAGATCCTTCCCCTCCTTTTGCCACTCCAGGTAACATTTGTATCGTCTTTAGGATATCACGTTCACCAAATAACACAGGAACATTTTTCACCTCTTCCATAGTGAAATTTAGAGCTCCCATTTGCGCATTGGTTACATTATCGTTTCTCTTTCTTCCTGAAATCACGACCTCCTCCAATATATTGTCTAGAGGTTCCAGTTCAAAAGAAAGTCGTTTGGTTTCGAAAGTATTAACTTTAGAAAGCAATGGTTTATAACCTACAAATGAAATAATTAACTCCACTTCCTTTTCCGTTATATCCATAGAAAAATAGCCGTAGCTATTAGTAGAAGCTGTTAGATTTTGATCTTTAACTTGTATCGCGGCACCGATCAGAAGCTCTCCCGACGAGGCATCTTTAACATAACCGCTTATTGTTTTTTTTTCTTGTGCGATAAGGGCAACAGAGGTAAATACACTTAAAAATAGAAAGACTAGTATACGCATATAATAATTTAGGAATAGGTAGATTAATTTCTGAAAAATTGATCAAAAAATGCCATTTGTAACTGTACCGACTGTCCCCAGTATTCCCAATTATGCTTTCCGGGCATAGAGACAAACGTATGAGGTATATTTAAGTAAGTCATCTTTTCATGCAGCTGTTTATTAACTGCGTAAAAGAAATCATCAGTACCACAGTCTATAAAAAATTTTAAACTATTGGGCTGTATCAAATGCAGCATTTCCATAACCACATGATTATCCCACGCATCCTTATTTTCCGCGTACGAGCCCAGTCGCTTAACAATCTCCCAATTATTCGGAAAAGGTCTAAAGTCAACTCCTCCTGCTGTGCTTCCCACAGCGCCATAGACGTCTTGATGCCTTATTCCAAGAAACATAGCACCATGTCCTCCCATGCTTAACCCAGCAATAGCTCTTCCTTCCCTAGTCGGACACACCTTATATTCTTTTTCGATATACGTTATCAACTCTTTAGAAACAAACGTTTCATACTGATTATTCTTATCATCTTTCACATCCCAGTACCAGCTACCATAACCACCATCTGGACATACAACAGCATAGTTATATCTGTCTACCAATGTCTTTATATAAGGCACTTTATTGACCCAATTTGAATAGTCTCCCGAATAACCATGTAATAAATACAAAGTAGGAACTGGCTTACCTTGGTTTTCTGGAAGAATCACCACAGTTTTAATCTTTTTACCCATGCTTTGGGAAAAAACTTCCACTGTATCCACCTTAGCGGCCTTCAATTGAACACCATAGAAAAATAATGTGATAAGTAAAAAATAACGCATAGTATCAGTAATCATATTTATAAAGATAAGCATCTAGACCAAAAGGTCGTTCAGAAATTGTATAAAAGAATCGATCATTTCGATCAAAACAAATCGCCTCTCCCTGAGGTTCTATTTTGTAAGGTATATTTTGAAACGCTCCTTTCAACGCAGAGACTAAGTCCTGCTCATTATTTCGCTCCCACAGAAATACTGAGGTCAGGTTTTTTATCAGAATAAATCGTCCATCATGCCGTATATCAGCTGCCGTTACAAAAGTAAAAGGCAACTGCATTTTGGGCTCTAATTCCTTAACATCTTCCGTTAGAAAAGTAGAAAATGGCAATCTGAATACAGTAGACTTAAAGTCTCTCTTTGAGATAATATAGACGGTGTTATCGATCGGATCCACAAATAGCGCTTCAGCATCCCGTCTTTTATCTTTATATCTAAATTTAATTTCCTTAATTTGATCGGATGGCACGCGGTAATTATCGCGCCCAGGCTCTAGAATTGGTTCTTTAAATAAAAATAAAGACAAGGTATCTCTTTTCCGTAAATTGTTACCCATATCCGCTAATAGCAGATAAGGTGTACCATCTATTTGCAAAGCAGCATTATCCTCCGTATCTACCAACCTAATTCCTTCAAGCTCAACCGTCGCTACCAATTGAGCTTCGTTGTTTATTGCATAAATAGCAGAGTGGTCTCCACTATCGTTGTGAACCCAAAAATTCTTACTATTATAATAAGATGGTATTATGCCGGATACCTCGGTAAGTGCCGCGCTCCCCAGCTTACCCATTTTTAAAGGTTCTTGAGCTTCACTGATATTTACATCGAGTATCAGCAATAGAGATGTTAACCAAATATATTTTATCAGCATTATTGTGTTTACTCTTTATCAAACAATAATGCTCCACTCACGTTCCAAAAGCTAATACTATCTCCTTCCTTCGGACCTTGCGGTATTTGTACGCGGAGGTGATGCTTACCCGCTTTTAAGTTTCCTAGATCAATAAACATGGGATACGTTATTGTACCGGGACACCAGTTGGATCGGCTTAAGTCAGACGAAGATAATCCGTTTTCGAAATTTCCTGACACAGGATTATACAATCTATAACTACCACAATCGACGCGCCAAGGCGTAAATTGAAAAACAGATTGACCATCCAAGTACACCGCATTTGTCTTAGGAACAAATTCATCACCATTCCCCCATCCACCATGACCAGTCGTAATATAGCGCAATTTCGCATTCTTAATATCTTTATCTAGAACAAACTCCAACTCCAGCCCCTTTTCTTGACCAAACAATGTTGGATATCCTTGTCCTCCCATCTCCATCACGTTTGTCGTATTGAACAAAGCTATCATATCTACATCTTTCGCATAGTTTGAACCTCCAGGGTGTATCGTTAACTCCAAGCTCACTTTATGCCCGCCTTTATCATAGTTTCCGATATAGGTACCAATATAAACATCCCTACCTCCCATAATCTTCAAAAATTCCGACACATCCTGTCTGTAAGTCACACTATCCTGCCAGGTTTTATCTTTCAAAGCCAGTCGTCCATTAAAATGAGAAACCCCAAAAGGTGTAAAGAAACGCATCAGTTCTAATATTGGCGAATAACCTTCAGTACGAACCATTCCTGGATAAGACTGTCCATCACCATTTTCGTAAGCAGGCAATGTCTTCATCCCATTTTTCATTCCATCCAAAAAACTTTGGCTCTGATCTTCTGCTATCATAAATACAGATCCTGTTCTATCATAAGCATCTCCATTAGATTTTTCGACCAGCTCAATAAAAGCTTGACTATTATCTGACACCTCTGGCACACGGATTCGCTTCATGATCACGGTACCTTCCGCAAACCTCATTACAGAATCTGATTTGATTCCAGGTTGAAAGCATATCTGTTCATTCTTGAAAATGGGAATTTGTATAAAGCGACTCTTCCACAAAACATCCTTATACGTCAATCCATCTAACAACAAATCAACCCCCGGAAATTTCAACGTTGAAGGCCAAGATTTTATACGCTCCACACTCGTTGCCACAAGCCCTGAGTTTCCATTACGTCGATATTCCATTACCATCCCTAGATCAAGTCCCATATCGTTCGGAGCGGCATTAATTCCGAGATCCTTATTGTACCAAAGTTCTATAGCATTAGAGTTTACCGAAGCCGTCGCTTTACGCACCTCCCGATCCAAAATATTCTTTTTGTCTTCAGTAATAGTGTAGCTATAACGTGTGAATGCTTGATCGTCTAAGGTTGTTATTTTTTTATCAGCCGATAGTGTAGACTGCTTAATCATTTTTCTCTCATCAAAAGTTATGTAAGACTCCTCATAAGGATATCTAGCATTTCCATCCATTACACTCTGTTTAGAGATTATGGTCTTACCTTTAGAAGCGTACACAATTACCGGATCTTGTTTTACCATCGCTCCATCCCTAAAATAATGATAGGTTATCTTGTATATGTCCTGACCCATGCCTACCATAACATACAGTTGACATAGAACTACCCAGATTATTCTCTTCATAACGATTTTATTTACAATACTTCAATTATAGTTCCATTTTCAATCGGGTGCGACGTACAGATCAAGCACTTACCATTAGCGACTTCCCTATCTGTCAACACCTCATTATAATCCATTCGTACAGCCCCTTGGTTCACTTGAGATATACAAGTACTACACATACCTGATTTACAAGAGTAAGGTAACTTCAACTTATGCTCCAACCCGACATCGAGCACACTCTTATTATACGGAATTGTCAATGGATATTCCTGACCATTAAACTTCAATACAATATCGTAAGAAGTCATATCTACAAGCTCATCTTCCTTCTCATCTTCATCCTCCTCTTCTTCCGGAAAGTGAAAAGTTTCCTTTTTTATATCTTCATCTGGAAATCCCATACCTAAAAGTGTAAATCGGCATAAATCCATATAAAATAATGGGCCACAGGTATAGAACAAATTTTCAAACCCTTCTTCCATATTTTCATTGACCAATTCAATAAGGTATTCCCGGTTCAGTCTTGCCTTCAAAAGATTCTTCTTATTAGACCAGATAAATTCTATTTTTAGACGGTCTGGATACATTTCTTGCCAACGAAGCAATTCCTCATAAAACAAAGTACTTTCCTTGCTACTATTACTATACACGAGGATCACCTTACTATTATCCTCTCGAGTTAGCGCAGTTTTAAGAATAGAAAAAAGAGGAGTTACACCTACTCCGGCTCCAAAGAGAAAAACGGTTCGACGGATCTCCTTAACAGGCTCGTATACAAACAACCCTTGTGGCTCCATCACTTCAATAACGTCGCCAATCGCAGTATTATGGTGCAATAGTCTCGATATTTCGCCATTGTCTACACGTTTTACCGTTACTTCATATGGTTCATCTACATCAGGCGAACTACTAAAAGAATAAGAACGTCGCACCTCACGCTCACCAAACTCAAAGCATAATGTTAAAAACTGTCCTGCCTTATATGTCGGGAAGCTTCCCGACAAATCTTGAAAACGAATAGAAATATTATGGTTTGGGTGCTTTATTATCTCCGAGATTCTGAACTTATACATAGTGCTAAAGATAAAACCTTAAACCTTTTAAAGCAAAAAAAATCCCAACCACTGGGGTTGGGATTAAATATATTAGATATCGTAAATTATAATTTACGTTTTACTTCTACTTGCTCGTAGGCTTCAACAATATCACCTACTTGTATATCATTAAATTTCTCGATGTGAAGACCACATTCGTAGCCATGAGTCACCTCTTTCACATCATCTTTAAAGCGTTTCAAGGAAGCTAATTTACCCGTATGAATCACCACTCCATCGCGGATTATGCGGACATCATTATTTCTTGTGATTTTACCCGTAGTAACCATACATCCTGCGATTGTACCCACTTTTGTAATTTTAAAGGTCTCGCGAATCTCCACCTCAGCCACAATCTTTTCTTCAAATTTAGGTTCCAACATACCTTCCATCGCAGATTTAAGTTCTTCGATAGCATCATAGATGATAGAGTATAGACGGATATCAATTTGTTCATTCTCCGCAAGCTTACGTGCATTTTGAGTAGGTCTTACCTGGAAACCGATAATCACGGCATCCGATGCAGATGCTAACAACACGTCGGACTCAGAAATAGCCCCCACCGACTTATGGATAATATTAACCTGAATTTCGTCAGTAGATAATTTCAACAAAGAGTCTGATAACGCTTCGATAGATCCATCAACATCCCCTTTAACGATAATGTTAAGCTCTTTAAAGTTACCAATTGCCAGACGACGACCGATCTCATCAAGTGTAATATGTTTCGTCGCACGCATACCTTGTTCACGCTGCAATTGCAAACGCTTGTTCGCTACGATACGAGCTTCCGACTCACTCTCCATAACATACAGTTTATCACCTGCAGTAGGAGCACCGGACATACCTAAAATCTGAACCGGTACCGAAGGCCCAGCCTCTTTCACACGTTCGCCGCGTTCGTTGGTTAACGCCTTCACTTTACCAGAATGTGATCCTGCTAGAATAGCATCTCCCACACGTAGTGTACCTCCTTGTACCATTACAGTAGTTACGATACCACGACCTTTATCAAGAGCGGCTTCGATTACAGAGCCGACTGCACGTTTCTTAGGATCCGCTTTAAGCTCAAGCATTTCTGCTTCTAGCAATACTTTCTCCAACAACAGGTCTACGTTTTCTCCCGTTTTAGCAGAGATCTCCTGTGCTTGATATTTACCGCCCCAATCTTCTACTAGAATATTCATTGCAGACAATTGCTCACGGATTCTATCTGCATTTGCACCTGGCTTATCGACTTTCGTAAATGCGAATACAATTGGTGCGCCAGCAGCCTGAGCATGATTAATAGCTTCTTTTGTTTGAGGCATCACAGCATCATCCGCAGCGATTACGATAATAACAATATCTGTTACCTGCGCACCGCGAGCACGCATCGCTGTAAAAGCTTCGTGACCAGGAGTATCCAAGAATGTTATCTTACGGCCTCCGTCGAGTGTTACGGCATATGCACCAATGTGCTGCGTGATACCACCTGCTTCGCCTTTAGTTACATTTGCTTTACGGACATAATCCAATAAAGATGTCTTACCATGATCGACGTGTCCCATTACAGTAACAATCGGTGCACGAGAGACCAAGTTATCTTCGTTATCTGCTTCTTCTAGTTCTGTAGTTTCTTCATCTTCTGGTTTGATAAACTCGATTTTATAATCGAATTCATCCGCTACAATAGCTAAGGTCTCGGCATCAAGACGTTGGTTGATCGATACGAACATTCCCAAACTCATACATGTACCGATAACTTTCGTAACAGGAACATCCATTAAGTTGGCCAACTCGTTTGCTGTCACAAACTCCGTGACACGCAATACTTTGGACATCATTTCTTGTTCCAATGCTGCTTCTTCAGCTGACAAAGCGACATCATCACGTTTCTGTCTACGTAATTTAGCACGTTGAGCAAACTTACCAGACTTACCAGCACCACTTAAACGAGCTAAAGTTGCTTTAATTTGATCTTGGATTTCCTTTTCAGACAATTCTCCTTTAGGAGCAGCATCTTGTCTAGGACCTCTATTTCTAGGATCAAATTTTCCTCTTCCTGCAGGCGCATTTCCTCCTGGACGATTATTATTGTTACCTCTAGGTCCACCTCCTTGTTGGAAACCACCAGGTCTATTTTGCCCTTGACCGCCTCCTTGTTGGAAGCCACCTGGTCTGTGCTGTCCTGGACCACCCTGATGAGTACCTCCTTGTTGTCCTCCCTGTGCATTCGGAGAAATAGGTGTACCAGGTTTATTTGTACGTTTACGTTTACGCTTATTATCTTGACTCGCGTTAGATGATGAAGCGACAGGCTTATCTTTAGGCTTGAAAGTTGGCAATTCAATTTTACCAATTACTTTTGGCCCTTCCAGTTTTTCAGAGCGCGCACGAATCACTTCGTTCTGTTCCTCCACTGGTTTAGATTCTACAACAGGTTTATTCTCCACCTTAATTTCTTCCTTTTTAACTTCAACTTTTTGTTCAGGTTTTTCTACCACAGGTTTTACCTCTTCTACAGGCTTGACTACCGCAGGCTTCTCAATAGGAGCAGCTTCTACCTTTACTTCAGGTTTTACTGGCTCTACAGCTTTAGGTTCTTCTTTAACAGGCTCTGATATTTCTACCGGCTTCGGAGTTTCAACTGCTTTAGGTTCTTCCTTTGCAGGTGCTACAACAGGTTCCGCCTTTACCTCAATCTTCGGCTCTGCTTTAACCTCTGGTTTCTCAACCGTTTCTTCTTTCTTTTTAAACTTACCTTTATTTAGGCTATCAAGATCAATCTTACCGATAACCTTAAGGTGTCCTCCGGCAACAGTTTCTTCTTCTTTTTCCTGCTTCACAGGAGCTTCTTTTTCTACCGGTGCGGATACTGATACATTCTTAATCAAAAGACCTTCTGTATCGTCGTTATGTTCTTCTCTTTTAGAGGTTGTAGAATCTTGAGGTACGGTTGCATTCCCGCCCAAAGGAGTTTCATCACGGCGAATTTTGCCAATAACAATCTGCTTAGCTTCATCCTTTGCGATTTTATCACCTTGAAATTCACGCGAAAGAACACCATACATATCTCCAGTTAATTTTGTTGTAGGTTTTGCTTCTACATCAAAACCCTTTTTACTTAAAAATTCCACTGCAGTACCTATACCAATATTAAGTTCCTTTGCTGCTTTGAGTAAGTTTATGCTTTTACCTTCTGTCATCTATTTATTAACCTCTAAAAATCTATTACTACAAAAATATGTTTTTTTTACTCGCAATTAACAAATATTTACATTTTAATATGCAATATTCGTATGGGCAATCGAAGCCTATTCAAACTCCGACTGCAAAATGCGCACTATCTCTTGAATAGTATCCTCTTCTAAATCTGTACGTCGTGTCAATTCTTCCAATGACAATGACAATACTGACTTAGCACTATCTAGACCAACACGCTTTAATTCATCGATAATCCAGCTATCGATTTCATCTGCAAATTCCTCAATATCAACATCTTCCTCCACCTCATCATTTTCTCTATATACATCAATCTCGTACCCGGTCAACTTACCGGCCAACTTGATATTATGTCCTCCACGGCCTATAGCCAATGACACCTGATCTGGCTTTAAGTAGACTGCAGCAGTTTTATCATCTTCATCAATTTTGATCGATGAGATACGCGCTGGACTCAAAGCACGTGTTATATATAAAGAATGATTCGTTGTAAAATTGATTACGTCAATATTTTCATTGCGTAACTCACGTACGATACCGTGAATACGCGATCCTTTCATACCCACACATGCACCTACAGGATCAATACGATCATCGTAAGACTCTACAGCTACTTTCGCTCGCTCGCCTGGTTCACGTACAATCTTCTTAATAGTAATCAATCCATCAAAAATCTCAGGTACCTCCAATTCAAACAAACGCTGTAAAAATTCAGGAGCAGTACGAGAAATAATGATCTTAGGATTACTATTCATCATATCCACTTTGTATACGACAGCGCGTATACTATCACCTTTCTTAAAGTAATCGGCTGGGATCTGTTCTGTTTTTGGTAGAATCAATTCATTACCATCCTCGTCAAGTACCAGAATTTCTTTTTTCCAGATTTGGTATACCTCGCCGATCACCAGTTCGCCTTCGCGATCTTTATATTTCTTAAAGACCTCATCTTTCTCCAATTCTAAAACTTTAGAAACCAAAGTCTGACGTGCAGCCAAAATAGCACGACGACCAAAACTCTCTAAAGTAATCTGCTCAATATAATCATCCCCTACTTCTAGGTCAGGATCAAATTGGTGTGCTTCAGCTAATTCAATCTCCAAATCATCGTCTTCCGAAAAACCGTCTTCCATCACAACACGCGTTCTCCACATTTCCAAATCTCCGTTATCCGGATTCACAATAACGTCAACATTCTCGTCTGTGCCGAAGCGTTTACGAATCATGCTACGGAACACTTCTTCCAATACTGTAATTACCGTCGGACGGTCGATATTTTTGAACTCTTTAAACTCCTGAAAAGAGTCAATTAAATTAATATTGCTGCTCATTTTTAACTAAATGAAATTAACACCTTTGTTTCTCTTATTTGATCCATTGAAAATACGACTTCTTTAACTTCAGCCTTTTTTCCTTTTTCTTTTATTGTTTCTGCAATGACTATCTCTGTCTCTGTCGCATTTACCAACTTGCCCTCATGCTTACCCCCATCGACCAATTTAACGCGAACATTCCGCCCTATATTTTTAGCGTACTGTCTTAGCGACAACAGTCCTCCGTCTATTCCAGGCGATGATACTTCAAGGCGATACGCATTCTCAATAACGTTTTCCTCCTCTAGATGAAAACCGACGTGCTTACTTACCCCTACACAATCTTCAATTGAGATTCCATTATCTCCGTCCAATAGAATTTCTAAAACTCCATTTTTTAACATCTTTATACGAACGATAAAAAGATCTGCTCTATCCGCAATCTTCTCTTCTACCAGTTCTTTAACACGTTGTTCGACTTGCATACGCTTATTAAAAATTCAATTAAAAAAGGGGGCAAACCATGCCCCCTTCCTTTCAGATAATACAAAAGTAGGTATTTATTTTCAAAAATACAACCCGTACATACATATTTTCATAGATTAGATCCATCGTTATCAACACTATTATTTCTCAAAGCGAAAATCATGTATACCCTAACTAACTATTAAGATGTTTTTTTGGTGTCCACCACAGCATTTATAGTTTTCTGCATCTGTGCCATCATCGAGGTCAAGGACTCCATTGTAGGTTCTGCATTAGGCTCTGGAAATTCAGTAGAAATATAAGCTTTAGCTCGCCACACTTCAAGAATTTCCTCGGCAGGCACCCAATAAGGCTCATACACTTTGTTGTCCGAGATCAACTTCAATCCTTTATCATCTTTATATTTAAATGCAATACGTTTATAAACGACACCTTCATTGTTAGACACCACGATATAAGTCTGTCCCGCCTTTATATCATGCCAATTCTCAACATACTCCCCTACTACAATAGAACCGCTCGGCATTGGTAGCATCGAATCTCCTTTAATCTCAAACGCCCTATAGGTCCCTTGCCTGAAAATCGGCAACGAAAACTTTGGAAGTTCCTTCACATATTCTGGGTCACCGTAACCATTTAAATAACCCGCGCTCGCCTTAGTTGGTACCAATTCAATGTTTTCACGATCCTCTCCATCAACAGTAACACTCAGTACCCTTAGATTGGAAGCATTACTCTTTGGCACAGGCTTCCATTTTTCGTCTATCTGATCATTCGCTAGCTCATCCATCGACAGATCATAGTAAGACGCTATTTTTTTTAGCAAGCTATATTTAGGCTCAGCACGATCCTCTTCATAGGCCCCTACCGACGCACGCTTAATTTCCATTACATCAGCGAATTGCTGCTGTGTAAGTTTGGCTCTTTTTCTTAAAAACTTCAGGTTTGATGCTATGTTTGACATAAATTATTTTAAAATATATTTTTAAAAAGCTAATTTTATTAGTAATATTGTGCCAATAAAATTAGTAAAAAATAAAATTACAACCAAATAATTTAGTATATCACATGAAAAAACACCTAATTTACATCGCTACAGACCCCAACAGAGTATATGTTGAAGCCGGATACACACAAGATTTAATGACACAATCATCCAATCTACAATTCCACTCTATCCATAGCTCAGGTAGATCACCAAAGTTCAATCGTATTGTTCACGTAGAAGAATTTTCATCTTTTGATGCCGCACAAAAGCGACTGATAGAACTAACTCACTTCACCCGCATGCAAAAAGAACGATTAATCAGAAGACACAATCCCAATTGGCTTAATATAAATCCATTAAACACAAACATGGCCAACCATACGACAATACATATTTCACATGCACTTGTCTCTGCTTGTTAAGCCATTCTAATTTCATTGTGATATACTAAAAAACAAACGGCATAAAAAAGTCCTTAAATCTATTAAGGACATATATATCTATAAAAAAAGTCGTTGTTTAAACCTTAGCCTAAACAACGACCCTTAACAACCTCAACATATATCGCATATGTTATAGGTATAGACTACCAGCCAGGCGTAAAGTTTAATCCAAATGTTCCAAATTTCGAACGTGTCTTTTGAAACGGGATAGCATAATACGGTTCCAATATCATTGCACCAAAAAGATTGACACGTAGAGACACTCCTGCACTGAATAACGGTACTCTAACACTTTCGCTATACTCCATCACCTGTTGATTGGTCTCCGGATCTATAATAGGCTTTCCTTGACCATCAACAGCCGGCACCTTATCTGCATCTGTTTTATCCCATTTGATCTGATCACCACCACGCCACGCCAAGCCACCATCAATAAAGAAGTTCAGGTCAGAGAACAAAAAGCCCGACTTGACTACAGCAAGTTTTTCAGGTCCAGTAAATGGTATGCGAAGCTCTAAGTTAGCTATAGCCATACGTGTCCCCATTAGGTCCGAGAAGTTCACCTTACCCTGCGCGTCAAAATTCCCTGTCTCGTAACCTCTTATTAAGTACGGGTACCCGATGTACAACGGGTTTAATGCCTTCTCATCTTTACCGGTACGCATATACGAATATACACGCCCCGCTATCGTCACAGGATTAAATCGATGGTATTTTCGCAAGTCTACGTTCAACGCCGTAAACCTATAATCTCCAAAATATTGTTCCGCACCGAATCGATACCGATATCCGTGTAATGGCGCAGCTATTCCAAAGACTGAATTATCGCCTACAAAACCGACATTGACCTGCTGCATTACAAAAGGTTCCATACTTCTCACGCCGAGCACCTCTTCAGCTTCCTCATTCGATATCTTTTGCCGATCACCATATCCCCAATTATAACTTTGGCGCCATTTATCTACGCGATAACTATAACGAGATATAGCTGCTCCCGCTTCGACACGATGATGGCGGTTAAACGGGAATGCCACAAATCCTTCCGCCTGCGTTTGAAACGTGCGAATCAAATAAGTATTTAACGACAATTCGTTCCCATTACCAAAATCCTCCGTTTCATACATATTATATCCCGACATATACGGAATATGAGATAAAGCGCCTCCCCAGTTTATACGGCTCCGCTGGTTAATATAAGCCAGCTGGCCACCAAAGTCGTAAATCTCTCCATTGATATTCAGTGCCGCAAAAATTTGGTTATACCCCAGGATATCCGAAAACATACCTTGTACCCCACTAGAAATTCCAGCACCATATCGCGAACCTACAGACATCCCAATACCACTATTAGCTAGATAGTCCAATTTAAATTTCGGTGTATAGGCGATATTATTAATCTGTTCATCACCGATACGACCGAAGACATTAAAATTACGCAGGTTAGTATTGACCACGTTTACTCCTCTGCTCATCAATGGAGGCAACATCGCTGCTGTAAAGTCACTTTTACTTCCGTCTACGACCACCGCTTCAAATTCAGAACTTTTCGCTTTATAGACGTTATACTTATTCTTCTTGAAATAAGAATACACTATTTCATCATTATTGGAAATACTCATTGCCGGGGAATATTCTGTAATTCCTGATATCCCTGTAAAATAATCCGTCAAGCGCTCCACCGTACCCAAAGCTACCAAGTAGCGATACATATTACGATACCCATCACCATTCGATAAGAAATAGATCTCCTGTCCATTGGATGAAAAGTGAGGATTTAAATTATTCGCTCCCGGAAACACATTGATATTTCTAACCTCACCGGTAGCCACTGTTAATATGGCTAAGTTCATCGGTATATCTACTTCTCTATTATCACTTTGCAATGCCAATCTATCCGTACTAAAAACGATATACTTACCATCTCTGGAGTAGCTTGGTTGAAAATCCGAATACACATCATGTGTCAACTGTGTCACTTTCTTCGTATTCAAATTGTAAGTATAGAGATCCGAGTGCCCATTAGTCAGCCCAGAAAAAGCAAGCGTCTCACCATCCGGAGCCCAAGTTATATTCGCAAACTCCACGATCTCTCCCATCGACTGTACAGACAAGGTTTTACCCGTTTCCACATCCACTGTCATCAGTTTACTTTTGCCCTCACTAAACACCGAGAATGCGAACTTTTTACTATCAGGAGAAAACGAACCCGCAGACTCCAAGAAACTAAACTCATCAATATCTTTATTCGTCAACTTACTTCCCAGTTTACGAATCATCTTCCCGGTGTAGGCATCCGCGAGATAGAGATCGATGCTAAACATATCTTTCTCCGAAAGATATGCGACATATTTACCATCAGGAGATATCGTAGGAGACACATTCATGCTACCTCCATTTGAAGGGTTGATCAATGATAGACCAATTGGCCGCGAAGCAGTATCTTTCCCTAGTCCACGGTACATATTTTCCATACTATTTTTCCATAGTGTAGACACCGTCTGCGAATCATAACCAAATACTCGACGCATAGCGTAATCATACCCATATTTTGCCGTTTCTATAAATAAAGGCATAATAACCGTATCACCATAAGTAGAGCCAATATAAGACCAGAAAGCCTGCCCATACCGATAAGGAAAATAATTATACGACTGCTCGGTCATCTGCTTTAGGGAGGGAATGTCATTATTTACATAAGCATCCCGCATCCACATCGATGTAAAAGCATCCTTTTTACCTATTGAAAAATACTCTGCCATCCCTTCCACCATCCAAAGAGGGATATTTCCAAGATTTTCCAAGCGGGTCGAGTCTCCTCCCTCCATGATGACCCGGTATTGAAATGCGTGTACCAACTCGTGTCCCAACACATGTCGCGTTTGTTGGTTGATCTGCATAATTGGCATTACCACCCGCTGTTTGAAGGCCTCCGTTACCCCTCCTGTACCCACACTGATCTCCCCGGATATCGCAGTAGTCTGTTGAAACTCGGGATGATTATTATAAACAATTATGGGATTTTTTCGTGAAAACGTGTCCTGAAACACCTGCTGATGTAGTTCATACCAGACCTCAGATTCTTTTGCAAGCCAACGTATCAAACTATCATTTCTCGAATAATAATAGAGATTAAAATGAGGCGTATCATACACCTTAAAATTCAATTTCTTATAGCGCATTTTATTCTGTCCAAAGTATTGCGCTTGTACAGAAACACCAAATACCAGTAATAACAAAAAAGTCAATGCTATTTTAGTTATCCACTGGATCATTCTATTAGTCATAATTGTCGTAATTTATAATTCAATAAATCTATCAATAATTACGGTAAAAACGTCACATTCAAATCACTATCTCGTCAATTAGTTGGTCGTTGCTTCAGCTGTTCCCGTTGGTCTCACCTCCTCCAGCTCTGGCAGTATCAGTTCTTCCGTATTGTCATTATCTGAGGTATCCGTACTATCACTAGGTTGCTCCACCCGAATACGTGGGCTCGGACACTTATAGTCTTTTTTAATCTCTACTGTAGATTCAGGAAATTTCCCAAATGTTACCCCCAATTCTGGATGCTTATACAATTCTTCCATGAACAAAGCATAAATCGGTAGTGCTGTTTTAGAACCTTCTCCCGTACCCGAATTCTTAAAATGTATACTTTGTTCATCACAGCCGACCCATACCCCCGCCACAAGATCCTTTGTCACTCCCATGTACCATCCATCTACATAATCCGATGAAGTACCCGTCTTTCCGCCGATTTCATTACCTTCTCTAAACAAGTCCCATTCCCACAATGCCTGTGAGGTTCCTCGAGGTTCTTCCACTGTGCCTCGAAGCATGTACGTCATCAACCAAGCATTCTCCGGATCGATGACCTGCTTTTGCTCTGATTTAAACGTAGCTATAGTATTACCATCTATGTCGACGATCTTAGACACTAATACCGGATCGGTCTTCTTTCCAGCATTCATAAAGGTGCCATAAGCACGAACCATCTCAAATACCGACACATCGTTTGAACCCAAGCCAACAGAAGGTACAGATTCCAACTTACTTTCTATACCACATTGATGCGCTACATCCACCACTTTGTCCCATCCCACAGCTTCGGTCACCTGTGCTGTGATTGTATTAAGTGATCTTGCCATCGCCCAACGTAGAGACATCTCTTGATGAGATACACTCCAATCGGCATTCTTAGGCTCCCAGACTTCATTCTCCCCCTTCTTATTGGTAAATTCTATCTTCACAGGCTTATCTGTAAATTTATCGCAAGGAGTCATTCCCGACTCCAAAGCAGCCATATAAGCAAACGGTTTGAATGTAGATCCCGCCTGACGCTTTGCTTGATTCACATGATCAAATTTATAGTAGTTATGATTGATACCACCCACCCATACTTTGATTTCACCATTATATGGATCCATTGCCATCATACCCGTATTCAACATCATCAAATAGTGTTTCAATGAATCCATTGTAGAGTAGTTCACCTTTTCCATTCCCTTCCAGGTAAACACTTCCATGTTCCTTTTTTCCTTCATCGCGATAAACACACTGTCCTCATTGTTGTTATACTTCTGCATTAATTCAGTGTATACGGGCAGTTTGCGTGCGTGATTTTCCAAAAAATCCGGAATAACGTTACCTTCCTTATCTCGCCATGGCTCGTCACTCCCCCACGTATTTTTCAATCGACGTTGCAGTTCTTCCATATGATCAGCTACCGCTTTTTCCGCGATCTTTTGCATCCTAGAATCAATAGTCGTGTAGATCTTTAGCCCAGCCTTATTGATGTCGATTTCATTATCCTGGCTCCATTTATCCAACCATCTTGCTACTGCCGAGCGGATATAAGAGTCATTACCATCAATAGAATCTTTATAGTTTAGATTCAAATTCAACGAATCCTTCGAAAAATCAGCTACCTGAGCCTGCGTCAGATACCCCCCTTTTTCCATCTGAACCAGCACCACATTACGACGTTGCATTGCATTTTTGGGATTACGGATCGGATTATAAATAGTCGTCCCCTTAAGCATCCCTACCAACAATGCGCTCTCATTAACATCCAGTTTACTCGGTTGTTTATTGAAGTATCGTAAGGAGGCAGATTTTATTCCGTAAGCATTATTACTGAAAGACACCGTATTCAAATACATGGTAATAATCTCGTTCTTGCTATACTTATTTTCCAACTTATATGCAGTCATCCATTCTTTGAACTTGGTCACCAATATATTTATCCCCGGTATCTTATTCAGATAACCCTGAGCGTGCGCATACCGTGTTTTGAAAAGATTTTTGGCCAATTGTTGAGTAATAGTACTAGCCCCTCTTGGATCACCTTTTAACGTAGACACCGCGCCCGAAACCAATCCCATAAAATCTACACCATTATGTTTATAAAAACGTATATCTTCTGTTGCGATCAAAGCATCCAGCACATGTTTAGAGATACTGTCAAAAGGAACTGGATCCCGGTCCTCTTCAAAATAACGTCCAATAAGTACCGAATCTGCCGTGTAAAGCTCGGATGCGACATTTAAAGTAGGCATCACAATATCCTTTTTTGTAGGCGAATAGCCAAATAGACCTAAAAAATTAAGTTGTACAGCACAGGTAAACAATATGATACTATAAAAACCAATAAGTACATATCGTAAAAATCTATTTTTAACACGTCTAAACATGCGGTAAATATGAATAAAATGTTTTGAAATCTGATATTTTACAAAACAAAAATAAACATAGGCACAATAAAATTAACGAAATTTAACAAACTCTAATAATCTATTGAAATACGATATTTTAACTACAATCTTATCCATTAAAATAAGCTCAAATACTTTAATAAAATGACATCCAATAACTAATATCGGTTTAAATCGTTATTTTTACCCGTGTAATTAACTTAGATATGCTAAAACAGACATTACAGCAAAAATTATTACAAAAACTTTCTCCACAGCAGATTCAGTTTATAAAACTATTGCAGGTGCCTACAGCATCATTAGATACCCGCATCAAAGAAGAGTTGGAAGAAAACCCTGCACTAGAGGATGGCAGTTTGGCCAATATGAACGATCCTGTAGAAGAGTACCCAGACAAAGATCCCGAAGAATACGAAAGCAGTGAAGATTCTTTTGACGACGAATTCAGCGTAGAAGACTATATACAAGAAGACGATTACAAAGACTATGGCAGTAATTACTCCAGCGATGATGAAGATGAACAAAAGGAAATCCCGATTGCCATCCAAGATTCCTTTTTCGAAAAGCTACAGAGTCAGCTCGATTTACTAGCCTTAAGCGATAAGCAATATCTAATTGGAAATCAAATAATAGGGAGTCTTGACGACGATGGATACTTAAGACGGCAAATCCCATCCCTTATCGACGATCTAGCCTTTTCTCAGAATGTGATGACCGAAGAATCGGAGGTCGAAGAGATGCTTCATGTCATCCAGTCCTTTGAACCCGCAGGTATCGGCGCGCGCGACTTACAAGAATGTCTTTTAATCCAACTCAAGAAAAAAGACCAGAATAATCCTATCGTTCGCCAAGCAATACGTGTAGTCCAAAACTACCTAGAGGAGTTTACAAAAAAACATTACGACAAGATCGAGAAACAGCTTGACGTAAACTCTGAGCAACTAAAAGATATTGTCAATGAGATTTTAAAGTTGAATCCCAAACCTGGAGATTCAGCAGCAGTAGCAGGCAAGCAGCTTCAGATCATCCCTGACTTCCACATCAGCAATGATGATGGCGTCTTACACCTTACTCTCAACGGCCGGAATGCCCCTGAACTACGCGTATCCCGCTCGTATCAAGACATGTTCGAGCATTACGAAAAGGCAGAAAAAGGTGACAAAAAGATGAAAGAAGCCGTACAATTCGTCAAACAAAAGATCGATTCGGCCAAATGGTTTATAGACGCTATTAAACAACGTCAACAAACCCTACTTAAGACTATGAATGCAATTATGGAGTTTCAATATGATTATTTCCTTACAGGCGATGATCGTATGCTCAAACCCATGATTTTAAAAGATATTGCCGAAGAGATCGAAATGGATATATCGACAGTCTCTCGCGTCGCCAATTCCAAATATGTACAGACAGAATTTGGCACATTTTTACTAAAGTCATTCTTTTCCGAAGCTATTCAGACAGATTCTGGTGAAGAAGTCTCCAATAAGGAAGTAAAGAAAATACTTGAAGAATGTATCGCAAATGAGGACAAGCGCAAACCCCTAGCAGACGAAAAGCTTACCGATATCTTAAAAGAAAAAGGCTATACTATTGCTCGAAGAACAGTAGCCAAATACCGTGAGGCTCTGAATATTCCGGTAGCTCGTCTACGTAAAGAACTGTAGTTCCGCGCTCGCCCCCATCTTACTTTCCTTCTGTATCTACAACAGAAGGAAAGTATCAAAACAATACATCCAAAACGCCGCTCCCCAAATAAAAACACTATCTTGTAGCTTATTATAACGATAAACCATAGTCTATGGAAAATCCTATAGTTAAGCAAAAGAACAAGCTAAAAAGAGCTGCCAAGCTTATCAGTATACTTGGAAAACACGGCTTTGAAGATCTCAAATCAAAGATCAGCAGCACTGGTAGTGATTCCAATGATTCTGCAGCGGTTGCCAACAAACAACCGTTCTTTTACGAACGGATCCGAAAGGTGCTTGAAGATCTCGGGCCGACCTATGTCAAGTTTGGCCAGGCTCTATCCACACGCGAAGACCTACTCCCCGGCGAACTCATTCATGAATTAAAGAAGCTTCAAGACAAAGTAGCTCCTGAGGACATCAATATCCATGATTGGCTAGAAAACGAGTTACAAACCGAAGTAGCTGATATTTTTCTACATGTTGACAAAGAGCCTTTTGCCTCGGCTTCAATCGCACAGGTATACAAAGCCACACTGATCAATGGTGATATCGTGATTCTTAAAGTCAAAAGAACTGCAATACGTGAAGTTGTCACGGCCGATCTTCACCTACTCAAAGATATAATCAACGTACTGATGAGCTATTATCCGCTCGTACGCGAGATCAATCTACCGCAGGTCTTTGAAGCCTTCGAAAAAAACATTATGGAAGAGCTTTCTTTTCTTAACGAACTCAAAAATATCCAGCAGTTTGCACGTAACTTTTCCGATGAGCGCCGTATAAAATGTATGCAGGTATATGCTCACCTATCTTCCGACAACCTATTATGTATTTCTTGGATTGATGGCGTACGTATTACAGATATTGATGCGCTACGGTTACAACAACTAGATACAGAATATATTGTAGACACTGGGCTTGACCTTTACCTCACTCAAGTATTGGAACATGGTTTCTTTCATGCAGACCCCCACCCGGGCAATCTCTTAGTTACTCCATCTGGCCAAATTGCTTTCATTGACTTAGGAGCCATGGCAAGACTACTCCCTAAAGATAAAGAACACCTAGAAAATTTCATTCTATACTTCATAAACAAAGATATTGATAACTTGATCCGTACCATCAAAAAGATGTCAATCCGTATCAATATCAAGAATGAAAAGATCCTTGAACGCGATCTCCAACAGATGTTTACGTTGATCGACTCACAGTCCTTGAAAGAACTCGATATTAAAGCCGTTTTTTCCAGGTTTTCGAACATCTTGAACCAAAATGACATTCTTATGCCCGACCATATTTATCTCCTGGTAAGAGGTATTGTGCTCATCGAGGGCATAGGCCGATCTCTTCTTCCCGATTTAAACATTATAGAAAAAGTCAAACCCTATGTTGCCAAAATTATGGCCAAACGACTATCTCCTCCTTATGTCATTGAAAATATACTGCAATCCCTACAGCAGTTGCAAGGTACGCTGACAGCAGCCCCTAAATCCATGACAGATTTACTCCATAAAGTTGAACAAGGCGAACTAAAAATACGACTGGATAGTCAAGATTTGGAAACATTTCAAAGACAACAGCGTAAAGACCACAGTGTCAACAGACATCTATATCTTGCCTGTGTTACATTCCTCGGGGCCTGCTTACTAGCCGATACCCAACAGGCCGCCATATTGGGCTTACCATGGATTACATGGACACTATTCATCCTAAGTTTTACTTTGTTGATCATTGGTTGGATTAGAAAATCAAAAACAGTGTAAATCACGCATTTTCCACTAGTTAGCTCGTCTATTTTTTTGTATTTTTATTTTATCTTGTTAGTTTTAACAAAGATTACCAATACCAATTAAATATGAAAAGCAATGTGTTATTTCTTATAGGTTTAGGTATATTCACCTATTCCTGTAATTCATCAGCGCCTATAGGCAATAAAGCAAAGTATGTGGGAGGTCTCACCCTAAGAGATTCGGTTTTTATGGCTGCTGAATCCGATTTGGATAAAGACAGTCTCAAATATTACTATTTTGGCTTAGCTGCGGCACCTTCTCGACTATTCAACCGCTTACGTGAGCATAACATTCTATTGATAAATAATATTGACGTACCCAACAAACATTATGCGGTATATAATCAATTCGCAGACTCCATTATTATATCACGCACCGGAAAAACCTTTCAGGAACTTTTTGACGAAAAATAGCTCCTGCTACTTTAATCAGTTGTCTATTTCAACAAAAAAATTGGTATAATAGAAATCAATTGAGAACGGAACGGCCAAGCTAGAATCCTCATCCAAGCTCCGCACCCCTTCATTACCATAGATTGATCCATAACAGCTTATCTTTACCATTATTCCAATTAAAAACATCTCCTCCAAAAGAAGGCGAAGAAGCCATAACGGCTTTCTCTACGGCCACCTCTCTATAAATAGATAGCTTGTTATCCTTAAAAAAACCAGACAATCTCTTTCTTCGCGATAAAAAATGTACTTTTGCATTCATTTTGCACAAGCCAAACAATTCAATTATTACATTTACACGCAATCTTTGCAGACGAAAGTTATGTTTACAAATTCTAAATTCATCTTCATATTAGCACAAGTATTCTTTTTTTCATCAACACTCTATGCCCAACAGATTGATCCCATTCAGTTACATGAAGAGATTTCAACCTTAAACGACAACAATCAAAATGAGAAGTCCATTCTTATCTTAGAGAAGATTATCAGCGACCCAAATTCCACAGCTTATGATCGCTTTCATGCCTATTTAGAGAAATCACTGACCTACAAGCAGCTCTATAATTACTCTGGCGCTTTAAAGAACTTGGAACTGGCCTCTCAGGAAATTAAAAATACCGACAAAGAAGAAGAATTGGACATCCGGATCATTATCGAGCGTATTCTCATTCATTTTGATCTTAAGAATGAAAAAGAATACCTAGAGCTTCTAAAACAAGTAAAATCCGAAAACCTTCATTATGTCAAAAAGGAGACCCGTGCATTCTACCAATGCATTCTTGGCCATCTCGAACTACGAAAAGGTAACTATACAGCGGCTGATCAACACTTTGACGCCTGCATACTTCTGTTAGAGCACGACACGCCCAAGCACTTGCCTATTATCTATAAAGTTAAAGTGGAGCTTTACAACAACATGGGACTAAAAAAGGAGGCTTTAGCGGCATTCCAAAAAGGTCTCGATTATGCAAACATGTATGATATCGACATCTATAAGATCATGATGTATGAAACCATCATCTACTATTATACCTCCAACAAAGAGTATGAAAAAGCCTATCTCGCACAGAAAACAGTCAGCGAAGCACGTCGTCAATATGATGCGGCCAATAGAAGTGGTAAACTTAACCTACTTGAAAAAGAGCTTTTACAACAACGCAATGATATAGAAATCGTAAATAGGAAAAACCTTATGGGGCTATTTTCCTGTATCATTCTACTTCTATGTGCTCTTATTTTTGTGCTTTTCAAACTTTATCACTCCAATAAGCACCGTCGAATCCTAATGGAGAAGGAAATGGAACAGATGCGTATCAGACTAGAACAGTATATAAGCACCACTTCCGAAGAAGTAAAAAACGATGTCAGCAAAAAAATAATAAATACACCATTAAAGCCTCGGCAAATTGAGATCATCGACCTCGTGAGACAAGGTAAGACCAACAAAGAAATTGGCACATTACTCTTCATCTCTGAAAACACCGTTAAGTATCATCTAAAAGCCATTTATGAAATATTAGATATCGACAAACGTTCGGCGTTACTTCAAGAACAAAGTGAGCTCGTTAGCGATAAAAATTGATCATGCATCGTCCAGTTTCTTGCAATGACCTTCTCCTTATTGTGGCCTGCAGCATATATTAAAACAGAAAGACCTTGAAGTATATTGGTCTTTCTGTTATAGCTTCTCCTCATTAAAGCAATATCCCCGTTAATACAAAACCGACCAGTATCGTGACAACGATGGCCACTATTCCAGGCAACATAAAGCTGTGATTGACAACAAACTTTCCTATTTTGGTAGTTCCCGTTCGATCAAAATCTATCGCTGCCAACAAAGTTGGATAACCCGGGAGCAGAAAGTCGCCATTTACCGCCGGAAACATCGCTAATAGATGCGGATTAGTTATCCCTAGCGCTACCCCCATAGGCATAATTGTACGTGTGGTCGCCGCCTGACTGAATGTCAAAGCTCCCATCAAAAATAGAGCAATTGCAAATGTCCACGGATGTGCAGAGACAATATCCTTAAAAGTATGTTCGATTACAGCCTCATTGGCCAGCATAAATGTAGCGCTCATCCACACGACTCCCAATATCGACACCACTGCTGTCGCCATCGATGTAAATAAGCTCATCTTAGCCACTTGCACCGTCGAAGTCTTAGTGACTACCATGATTATCGCCGATGCCGATAATGTAATAATCATAATCAACGCTGTAAGATTGATATGGCCGGTTGCATTTACGCTAAAGCTAGGAGGGCCTCCCACATGAGGCACCAGACTCGGAAAAGCCCCAAACATCACAATCAAGAAAATAGCAAGACCAAAGATAGCTACCGCCGTCTTGGCTCCAGGTCTCGGTTCGTAATGTACCCTCTTCCCTTCATCAACTTCCATCGGATCCATAGATCGAGCAAACTCCGGGTCTTTCATCTTTTCCAAGAATACCGGATCCTTATCCAGCTCTATTCCTTTCTTCCATACCGCCAATATACTGGCAAATATTCCACAGATAGCAGCTGGTATACAAATCATCATGATATGAACAGACGCAGACGAATATGCTAATATAGAAGCCAGCGATGCACTGGCTGCGCTCATAGGGCTTCCTGTAATAGCTAAATGCGATGCTATGACCGATACCGAAAGTGGTCTCTCTGGTCTCACCCGTTGTTTGGCAGCGACCTCCGATATAATAGGTAATAGCGAATACACGATATGAGCAGTACCAGCAAATAGACACAAAAAGTACGTCGTAAAAGGCGCTATAAGCGTTATTCGGCTCGGATTTTTACGGATTATATGTTCAGCTATACTGACTAGGTAATCCAGTCCGCCCGCAGCCTGCAAGGTGGCCGCTGTAGTCACTATAGCTAGAATAATCAGTAGCACGGCGATTGGCGGTTCAGCAGGAGTCATTCGGAACACAAATACAAAAATCAATAAGCCGACCATCCCCATCACCCCCAGTCCTATTCCTTTCATCCGGGATCCGATCAATATCATCCCCAGTAAGATTGCTAACTGTACAAAAATCATTGGGCGATAAATTTGGGATGGATTAGGTTTTCGATCGAATAGATTTCTTCCCACTTCGCCTGGCTGATTAGTTTCCGTTCGATCACCACGATCTCGTATATAGACTTGCCCGACGCAAGAGCCTCCTTAGCGATAGACGAACACTCTTCATACCCCAGTATAGGATTCAGTTGTGTCACGATACCTATACTCTGCATTACCATATTCTTGCTATGCTCTACATTTGCTGTAATCCCCACTACACACTTATCTTTAAGAGTTCGACATGCCTTGGTTAGGTATTGCAACGAAGTAAACAGCGCCATTCCCATTACTGGTTCCATCACATTGAGCTGCAGTTGCCCAGCCTCTGCTGCCATAGTCACCGTCAAATCTGCACCAATTACATAGTAGCAGGTCTGATTCATCAATTCAGGAATGACTGGATTCACTTTGCCTGGCATGATCGACGATCCCGGTTGCATAGCTGGCAGATTGATTTCATTAAGACCACATCGCGGCCCACTACTGAGGAGTCGCAGATCGTTACATATCTTACTTAGTTTTATCGCATTTCGTTTTAGCGTACCACTTAGTTGCACCAGTGCTCCAGTATCATAGGTCGCTTCGATTAGATCTGCCGCAAGCGTCACAGGAACCTGACTGATCTCTGCAAGATATTTGACACATAGCTGCGCATACCCTTCAGGAGCATTCACTCCGGTACCGATAGCCGTCGCCCCCATGTTTACCTCTGTGATCAAGAGAGAAGCCTCCCGGATACGCAGCACATCCTCGCCCAAAGTTGTCGCAAAAGCATTAAACTCTTGCCCCAAAGTCATCGGCACAGCATCCTGCAGTTGGGTACGCCCCATCTTCAATACCCCTTCAAATTCCTTTCCTTTATTATAAAAAGCTGCTTGTAGCTCCTCCAAAGCCTGCGAGAATGATGCTATCTTAAGATACACTGCTATTCGAAAAGCAGATGGATACGCATCATTGGTACTTTGCGATAGATTGACATCATTGTTTGGATGCAGGTATTGGTATTCTCCTTTTTGATGTCCTAAGTATTCCAGCCCCAAATTGGCGATCACTTCATTCGCATTCATATTGGTAGAGGTACCCGCTCCCCCCTGGATAAGGTCGCTCACAAACTGATCAGCAAACTCCCCTGCGATCAGGCGGTCACAGGCATAGGCTATTGCTTCAGCCTTCTTTGGGGCTAATATCCCCAAATCCTTATTGGCCAGAGCCGCTGCCTTTTTAACATAACCAAAAGCTTGAATAAATAAGGGCTCACTACCTATCGGTATACCCGTAATATCAAAATTCTCTTTGGCACGCATCGTCTGTAACCCATAGTAGCAGTCGTTGCTAATTTCCTTTTCCCCCAAGAAATCATGTTCAATTCTAAAAGTTGTCATCGTATTCTTTTTGTTTATATCGGTGCTATTTGGCTTTACCAATTGATTTCTATCAAACCTACATAAATTCGCCTTCACACGCAATACAATTACGTTCTATTTTAAAAGCTAATTATGTGGCTATCTTCATCTTTATATACCCAAAAACCAACCTTTGCCCCTCAACAATAAAAAAAAAGAACAGATTGAACCTTTTACTGTTATTTATATCTAAAGGAGCATAGACTATCTTACTTTAACAAGCCTTATCATGGATAAAAGTAACAATCTGCATCTACTATGGCGTTGTGGCTTCGGCCCTAACCTTTCTAACATTCAGAACATAGAACAATTAACAACCAGTCAATTGTGGCAAAACATTAGAAGCAATAGTTTATCAGGGCTTTCCGACATCACCCCTTCTAGTTCCTTCGTTCAGGATAATTACGATAAGAGTACGAGTACGGATCTAAGCAAGGAAGAAAAAGAGATATTGAATAGAAAGGTAAGACAACAAAGCGCCAAAGACATCAAAGAATTTAATAAGCAGTGGATACATTCTATGGTAAACAGTTCCAATCAACTGGGTGAAAAAATAAGCTTTTTCTGGCACCATCATTTTGCGATACGTCATCCCAATAGCTTTCTGCAACAGGATGCTATCAATAGCATCCGTAGACATGCCCTAGGGAATTTTCGCGACCTGTTAAGCGAAGTGAGCAAATCAGGAGCTATGGTGCTTTCACTAAATAATCAACAGAATCGAAAAAGCTCACCAAATGAGAATTTCGCACGCGAGATTCTGGAACTTTTCACCATGGGAATCGGCCACTACACAGAAAAAGATGTCAAGGAGGCTGCTCGAGCATTTACAGGATGGGGAGTCGCAAAAGATGGAAGATTTACATTCCACCGCAGATTCCATGACGATGGCACAAAGCAGGTACTTGGACAGGCAGGTCACTTTGATGGCGATGATATCCTTGACATCATCCTAGAACATCCCCAGACCTCCATTTTTATTGTTACTAAGATATACCGTTACTTCGTCAGTGAGACGGTCGATTTCCATAGAGTTGAAGCTCTGGCTACATCATTCCGCAAAGACTATAACATCCGACAGTTATTGGAGAATATATTTGACAGCGACTGGTTTTATGAACCGCAGCATAGAGCCAACAGGGTAAAATCTCCTATCGAACTGTTGGTGGGCATGCAACGATTATCCCCTATTGCCGAAATAGGAGAACAATTGCTTTATAGAACGCAAAAACAATTAGGTCAGGTTTTATTTAATCCACCTAGCATTGCAGGCTGGCCATCCGGAAAAAACTGGTTAGACAGCAGTACGCTGATGGTACGACTTCAGCTACCACAGATTATAGCAGGTGCGGTAACGGCCAATTTAAAGACAAAAAGTGACGATGACACCACTATGGGGCTATCCAATCCAGATGATTTAATACATATTGAAGATCGCGGTAGGATTATTTCCAATTCAGATTGGACCCCTTGGCTATCCCAGCATAGCGAATCGACGATCACGACATACATCTGCACCGCAGCGGTCAGTGCGGAGACCCTATCACTGCTGCAGCGTAAAAGCAATGGGGACAAAAACGAATATGTCCAAGCTCTAATGAACCTACCTGAATATCAACTTTGTTAAAACTAAAGCGTCATGTTAATCAAAAGAAGAACGTTTTTACAGACGACAGCACTAGCATCAGCAAGCTTATTCCTTCCTAAATTTTTGAATGCGATGGCTGGAACCACCTTACCCAATGGCAGGCATAAAGTATTGATCGTCATACAGCTGACCGGAGGCAATGATGGGTTAAACACCATTATACCTTATACCAATGACCTGTATTATAGCAGTCGACCAGAGATAGCCATCGGCAAAAAACAAGCTTTACGATTGGATGACGACGCCGGACTCAATCCCCATCTTCCTATACTGAAGACACTGCATGACGAGGGTTATCTAGCTGTGCTCAACAATGTTGGCTATCCCGAGCCCAACCGTTCACACTTTAGGAGTATGGATATCTGGCATACTGCCAGCAACTCGAACGAATACCTTTCCACAGGCTGGCTTGGCCGCTATCTGGATCGACAATGCCAAGACTGCGACCTCCCGACACAACTTGTTGAGACCGATGATATCTTAAGTCTCGCGCTGAAAGGAGTAAATTTTCAAGGTAGCACATTTCGAGATCCGAGAAAACTATATACAAAATCACAAGAACAGTTTTACAAAAACATTGGCCAAGCCCACCAGCATGAACACGAGATGGCCGGCTATCTGTACAAGATCCTAGGTGACACGATCAATAGCACCAACTATATCTTAGAAAAATCAAAAACCAACCCCAGCAAAGCAGACTACCCGTCCAGCACATTTGGCAATAACCTCAAAAATATAGCTTCATTGATCCGCAGCGATATCAATACCAGTGTATATTATGTTTCACTAGGAAGCTTTGATACCCATGTAAGACAAGTCGGTAGACAGACTGAACTGTTTAAAGAGCTAAATGCAGGGTTAGAAGTATTTATCAATGACTTAAAAAAATCGAACCGCTTCGAAGACACACTCATAATGACCTTCTCCGAGTTCGGCAGACGTGTAGCCCAAAATGCAAGCGCAGGAACAGATCACGGTACAGCAAACAATATGTTCTTCATCAGCGGCGCCCTACGGCAAAAGGGGATTATCAATCCCCTGCCCGACCTTTCCAACCTGAGTAGCGGCGATCTTCAATACACCGTAGATTTTAAAAATGTATATGCTACTATCTTGGACAAGTGGCTCAATAGCAGCGCACCCGATATATTAGGTAAAGATTTCAAAGCACTTGATTTTATTTAAAGCATTAATTAAAAAATATTTATTACCTCCATCCAATCGAAGCCTTCTCTGTCAGGGTTTTCCATCTCATCTATCAGCTCATTCTATTCTTAGTCCTTAAAAACCATTTATTCCGAAAACAATATATTTACCTTGGTTGTCTTAATTACACTAAAAGCTGTATATGATCACAACTATTATTTCTTGTCTTCTCATTATCCTCAGTATCTTACCATTCATTCAAAACCAACATTGGGTATTCCGCGTCCCTGAGTTTCTCAAACTTCAAATTCTAGTGCTTCAGGTCATTTCATTTTCAGCACTATTTTTCCTGACAAAAAGAGAGATATGGTTTTGGATAATACAATCTACGCAGCTAATACTTATAATCTATCATCTCTATATACTGGCTAGGTACACCAAATTCTGGCGGACACCTCAAGTTCAAAAATCGAAATCAGATTCGGATAAAATAAAGATTATAGCCTGCAATATATATCAATACAACAAAGATCATAATCGTTTTATCAATCTGATCAACAAAGAAGACCCCGACCTATTTTTAACGATGGAGAGTGACAGTAACTGGGAAAAGGCGCTTCGCGTACTCGAAAGCAACTATCCTAATTTTCAAAAAGTAACATTGGACAATACCTACGGGATGCATTTTTACACCCGACTAAAAGTAATCACAGCCAGTACTCACTATTTTATCGCCGATGACATCCCTAGCATAGAGGCCGAACTAGAAACCAAAGACGGTCACCGATTTATATTTTTCGGCGTACACCCACCGCCTCCTAGTCCCACAGAAGAAGAAAATTCAAAAGAGCGCGACGGGGACCTGCTGAGCGTTGCCAAAAGGGTACGCGATTATAAACTACCTGTAGTAGTCGTCGGAGACTTCAATAATGTCGCATGGGCTAAGAGTTCCATTCTATTCAGGAAGACCAGCGAACTCATCGATGCCCGTATTGGCAGAGGTGTACTCTCTACCTTCCATGCCAAATATTGGTTCTTTAGAGTACCATTGGATTTACTATTCCATAGTCCTAAGGTTTTCATTGACAAACTGAATATCCTTCCAGATATCGGCTCGGATCATTTTCCTGTGTCCTGTACATTTCATATAGATATACAGTCTTACGAACAGGAAGAACGTGTGGACGAATTGGATAACGGCGAGATGCAAGAAGTGAATACCCTAATTGAAGAAGGTAAAGAAGAAGAAAGTGATAACAGGTAGCTTAACAAAAGTTTCGATTAAAAAACACTGTATACCGAATCCTTACAACACATCAACCATTACCCGGATACTCATGTATGCCATCAAGACTACAATTGTAGCTCCAATTACCGTCAGCGCAAGTGGTTGCTTATAGGTTCCGACGATCGCCGGCTTATAAGCCGCAATAAGCATCACCGAGAGCGAAATAGGCAATATGATCCCATTCACAGCCCCAGCAATGATTAGCAGACTGACAGGTTTGCCCAGTGCAACAAATACAATGGTCGAGATCAGAATGAATCCGATAATAATCCAATTTTCATTTTTAGCAATCTTCGCGCTGAATGATTTGATGAATGACACAGAGGTATACGCAGATCCGATAATGGAAGTCACGGCAGCAGCAAACATCACCAAGCCAAATAGGCGATAGCCAAAGTCTCCAGCTGCCAGTTGGAATACCGAAGCAGTAGGATTACTATCATCAATTGATAAACCACGAGCTATGATACCCAAAGAAGCCAAAAACAAGCAGATTCGCACCAAAGAAGCAGCAGAGATTCCCATCACAGCGCTTCTGCTCACTTCGGGTAGCGCCTCTTGCCCCTTTACACCGGCATCAATCAACCGATGACCACCGGCAAAGGTTATATAGCCACCTACGGTACCTCCAACCAAGGTAATAATAGCGACAAAGTCGATCTCCAAGGGCATTACCGTTCTGAGCGCTGCCTCTGCTACCGGAGGGGCAGCAATAACCGTGATATATATAATAGCAAGAATCATAATGCCCGCCATCACTTGGGTAAAACGGTCCATTGCCTTTCCGATCTGCCGGTTTACAAATACCGCAATCGCCATAAATGCCGACAATACAGCGCCGGTAGTAACCGGTATACCGAACAATGCCTCCAAGCCTAAACCAGCTCCTGCGACATTCCCGATATTGAAGGCCAATCCCCCGAGGATAATCAACAGCGAGAGAAGTCCCCCTAACCCTGGTAAGAGCCTATTCGCAATATCCTGGGCGCGCATTTCAGAAACCGCTATAACGCGCCAAATATTTAACTGCACGCCAATATCTATCAGGATAGATACCAATATGACAAAACCAAAACTAGCACCCAACGATTTCGTAAAAACCGTAGTCTGTGTCAAAAAACCTGGGCCAATAGCTGATGTCGCCATTAGCAATGCTGCTCCAATGAGCGCAGAAGTGTTCTTTTGTCTCATCGGATTTCTATTCCTTCAGCCTTTAATTTTTCATTTATTTCCTTAGCGAAGAAGATCGCATCCGCATTGTCTCCATGCAAACAGATCGTATCCGCCTGGATACCGACTTCGGTACCCTGTAACGATTGTACTTTTCCAGTCTTCACCATGCCAATCACCTGTTCAACAGCCTGTTTATGATCCCGAATCACCGCATCTACATTCGATCGCGGAGTCAATGTGCCATCCTCCTGGTAAGTTCGATCTGCGAAGACCTCGCTGTACACCGTCAGCCCTTTATCCCTCCCCGCCTTGATCGACTCGGTACCTGATAACCCAAATAAAATCAAGCTAGAGTCCACATCATAGATCGCCTGTGCAATAGCTTCCGCCAACTCTCGCTTGCGTGCAGCCATGTTATAGAGTGCGCCATGCGGTTTGACATGCTTTATGGATGTCCCTAGTGCCTTCGCACAGGCTCCAAGCGCACCAATCTGATAAACCATCAATCCATATATCTCCCGTGCCGTAGTCTGTATCTCCCGTCGTCCAAACCCCTGCAGATCCTGAAACCCTGGATGTGCACCAATATGTATAGGATATCTGGTTGCCAATTGTATGGTATCCATCATGGTAGAAGGATCTCCTGCGTGAAAACCACAGGCAATATTCACGGAAGACACATACGGCAATATCGCCTTATCATTCCCCATTGTCCAGGGGCCAAAACTTTCGCCCATGTCACAGTTTAGATCTACGGTATATTTACTGGTCATACTTAAATGCTATAGCTCTTTTTAATTGATTTAATCGTTTATTCTGATCGGCCAGCAGTTCGTACGCCTCGGCCAATGTAATCAAGTCAAATTCGATTTGATCCAACGGAGCCATCTGTGCCAACAACGGTCGGTCTATTGCGGCCACCTGACCTATAACAGGATAGCCTCCAGTAGTGGGGTGGTCGGCCATCAGTACGATTGCATTTCCCTGAGGCGGCACCTGAATCGTACCAAAAGTCACCGCAGAAGAAAGTAACTCCTCCTGATCCTTGATATGCAGCGGACTGGATTCCAACCTGTATCCCATTCGATCCGATGCTTGACTTATCGTAAAAGGATTAGACAGAAAATCCAAAAGAGCACTGTGATCAAAGCGTTCGAACTGAGGTCCCGCCATTACCCGGATAGTCCGATTAGAAAGATCCGTATATAATGACAGATCCATAGACCACCGGACTTCAGATTGTCTTCCCACATAAGGACTACAAAACCCAATCTGATCTTGCTTTTTCAAGGCACGCCCCTTCCATCCACCTATCCTCCCTTTGATATAGGTAGATTTACTACCCAATACCTCAGGCACCTGTAGTCCACGATAAAAACAGATATAACTGCGACAGCCCGATTTAGGCTTTCCAAAAGAAAGAACTCCTCCCTCTGGTATGAATATAGGTTTCCACATCGCTACAGGCACACCCTCCACGGTTGGAGACAGATCGGCACCCGTGATACAGATCAGCTGTCCCCGCTCAAAATAAAGCGTAGGCCCCAGGCTGGTACATTCCATTCCTGCTTCTCCCTCCCGATTGCCCAACAGGATATTCCCCAGCTGAAGCGCCAAAGTATCCATCGCACCACAAACCGCCATTCCGTATCGCTGGAACCCAAACCTTCCAAAATCCTGTATGCTGGTCAGCAAACCTGCTTTAACCACCCTAATGCCCATAGTGATACTCCTTCAAATGATCAAATTCCTCCTTATCAATCGGCACAAAACGTACCCGATCCCCGGCCTCTAGAAAGGATGGTTTGTCGCGATCCCTATCAAATAATTGTAGCGGTGTGTGTCCGATTATCTGCCAGCCTCCGGGAGTCTCTATAGGATATACCCCCGTCTGCTCGCCCGCTATCCCCACCGCCCCCGCTTCGATCTTCAATCGAGGTACTTGTTTACGTGCAGTCGCGATCCGACTATCCATGCCTCCCAAATAAGGAAATCCGGGTACAAAACCCATCATATATACCAGATATTCTCTTTTGCTATGTATTTGGATTACCTCAGCTTCGCTCAGTCCATTTTGCTGAGCCACATATGACAAATCAGGGCCATTATAGTAGACAGGGATTTCCTTCTCCGAAATAGGGAACGACTCTAGATCAGGTGTACTTTCTAACAGGTTTTGTAAAGTTTCGAACAACTCTTCATACCCCACAATCAAGGGATCATAGTAAATCGTGATCGTTGTATAGGCAGAAACATATTCCAGGATACCTGGCTTACTGTAGGTGTCGAGCGCAGCAGCAACCCTCCGGACCTGCGCATTAACCGCTTCCGAAATATTGTCACCAAAAGACAGCACAATAGCCAAATCTCCCAATGGATAATGTTTCACAATTACCATAATTCACACGTTATAATCTACACAAAGATAATCAAATAATAAAGCTAATCATGTATTGATCAAGTACAAAATAATCGACTCCTAACCCAAATCCAGGCCATAAGCTAAGTCTGAAAAAAGCATAACATAAAGTATTACTTTATATACATTTAAACATTATATAAAAAACACAAACACACTGATTAATAATACAATTTTACTTTAACGAAATATCAAAAATAGGGTTATTACAAAATTCGCAATGCTAAAAACAGAGGATTTCCTTTCATTTTCTACGGTTCAAAGCCGCTCTCGCTATCTCTCCTTTATAATTAATCTAGGCCACTTCCTCGCACAGCATTCACCTCACCTAAGCGTATTGTATATCCCGTTGGACAGCGGACAGCTGCTGGCGTTGGCAAGAGATCATAGCAACTCCCTACCAAGGTAATGTCCCAACTATCTGGCTGCGGTCATTTCCAAAAGTAAATGTTATCGTCTTTTCGCCGTGCCCCGATTATCTTCGTCAAGCTCCTAGCATCGGTTTATCGAGAACAGTAGTGAGCTCGCAAGCTCGGTTTATAAACTATGTTGTCATCGCGAGGCTACGACCGCCGAAGGCAGATGTGTAGCAAACCGATCTATAAGCTATATATCGTAAAGCCATTTTTAAGATTACTTCGTCTCCACCTACTGGCTGGATCCTCGCAAAGACGAATTACACCTATCGCGTAATCTAGCTATGGTAATCTGTCATACAACATCACTCTATTTAACATAATTAAATTTATTAACACAACACAACTCCTTTTCCCTCTTTTGATGGACACATGACTGAAAGAGATATGGGTAGCGAAAGATACTATGGTAGAAATGTGAGTTGAGCCTTTTCTATTCAGTTGAAATAAAATAAAATTTTAACCTTTTAACTTTTAATTACTAACTTAACATACCAATTCACACAAACTTCATATAAACTTAACAGGTGTGCGTCATCTAAAAACAGCTTTAATGGCTAATTTCGGCAAACATTCGATGTCTAAAAACATGAGTGAACACGACGCTATAACACCAGTTGCTTTTCAAGAACTATTTCTGGTCTGGAACAGGAAGATCTATCATTACGCCCTATCCAAAACCGCATCAACTTATATTGCAGAAGAAACCGTACAACGGGTATTTATAAAGCTGTGGAACAATCTCTATCACAAAAAGCTTGATATCAAAATTGAAACCCAGCTTTTTTGTATCGCCAAAAGTGTACTGCTGGACATTGTCAAAGAAGAACGCCGTCGGCGTACGCATACCCTTGAATCCGATTTACCGATCAGTTACGACCATACTCCATTAGAGGTATATCGGGTCAAAGAACTCGAACAACACTTAGAGCATGTTATCAATCGGATGCCTAAAGCAAGAAGAACAATATTCCGGATGAGTCGTTTTGAAAACCTGAGCTACAAAGAGATTGCGCAGCAACTCTCCATTTCGCCCAAGACGGTAGAAAACCATATTTCTCTTGCTCTTCAAACCCTAAGACGAGCTTTCTATCACTTTCTTACCCTACTCATTATTATTTTTATTTTCTTTTAGGGGTATTTGCTTTTTGCGTCGTATTCATTACGATGAAAATAACCAAACTACTCGTAGATCGCTATTTAAAGGGGGAATGTACCACTGCCGAAGCTTCAGCTATCGAAAGTCTGTTGGAGCAGGATCCCACAGCACTCGACGATTTTTTCCCCGAAGAGGAATGGGAAAATAGTCCGATAGACAACTCCTACGAAGGTCAAGATGATGCCTATGAACGCTTAGCACGACAGATTCGTCCAAAGGCCGGAATTCCGATGTTATATATTCGTGTAGCGGCCAGTATGGCAGCTATATTCCTAATTGTCTTCGGTATCTACAAATACCAATATACGCCAGCTACGCCTCAGTCTGAACCTACATTATTAACCGTCCAAAATAATCCAGAGTTATCGACGGCCAATCTTTACTATATCAACTCAGGCTATGAAAACATGGTCCTCACGGCTAGCGATGGCACCACAATCACCCTGTATCCGCAGTCAGAAGTTCGCTATGCCGAAGACTTCAATCTACTCTCTGAACGAACAATACACCTAAAGGGTCGTGCCAAATTTGAAGTCGCCAAAGACAAAACCAAGCCTTTCCGCGTCCTATCCAAGGGCATTGTAACCACTGCATTAGGCACTATATTTATTGTAGATGAATTCACCTCCGCCGAAACCCGTGTTCAGTTGCTCGAGGGTGTAATCCAGGTAACGTCCAAACGCAAAGTAGATTCCAGTGCTGTCGTAAAAACTTTTAAACCGATGGAAGAAGTCACTATCAATCATCAGCAGGGTCAGATCATTCAAGAGAAAAAAATAAACAATTCTAAAGAAAATCGTGAAGCCTATTTTGTTCGGCAATCACATCGTCTACAATTTAAGAATCTTGCGTTACAAGATGTCGTCAGCATATTGAATCAAAACTATGGCATAGACCTACAATACCCTACCCAGAGTCTCGATGGCAAGTATTACAGTGGTACATTTCGAGAATCTAATGACGTATACCAAGATATTATCAAAGAAATAAACTACTTACACCATACTAACATTACGTACACCAAAAAGTAATAAACATTAAAAACAACTAAATATGAACAAGTATTTACCAAACAAGAAGCAACTACTTACCCTGCTTCACCTCCAGTTAAAAAGCCCTGGTCTCCATTGGAAACTCCGATTAGGCCTATTGGGAATGGTCAGTGTCTGCAGTCACGTGACGATGGCCCAATCGACAGCAACTGTCAGCGGTGTGGTCCGCGATAGCAAAGGCGCAAGTTTGGCTTCGGTTACCGTAACCATAGAAAACCCCTCCACCTCATTCCGTCAAGCTACCACCACCAAAGAAGACGGTACATTTAGCTTTGACCGTATCCCTGAGGGACAGGGGTACAATATCAAGCTCAATTCGCTAGGTTTCAAACCCAAAACATTGAGCAATTATAACATTAGTGCCAAAGATAAAGTTGCCATTTCCATCACACTTGATCAAGAAGCAGAAGATCTTGAAGAGGTAGTGGTTACTGCTCTTGGTATCAAACGAGACAAAAAAGCATTAGGTTATACCGTTGCCGAGTTAAAGGGAGACGAACTAACCCAAGGTAAAGAAAGCAACGTTGCCAATGCATTATCCGGAAAAGTAGCAGGTGTACAGGTAAGCCGCGCGGCATCGGGAGCAGGAGGATCAGCCAAAGTGGTCATTCGTGGCAATAACTCATTGATCGGCAATAGCCAGCCCTTATACGTGGTTGATGGGGTACCTATTGACAATCAGAACAATTCTGCCCCGAGTCAATCCGGAGGAACCGACTATGGCGATGGTATCGGCAATATCAATCCTGACGATATCGAGAGTATGTCTGTGTTAAAAGGACCCAACGCAGCTGCATTATACGGCCAGCGCGGTAGCAATGGTGTAATACTAATCACAACAAAATCAGGAAAAGCAGGTAAGACTTCTTTTCAGTTCAACAGCGATTACGCTATTGGAAATGCATTGGTTCTTCCAGATTTTCAAAACGAATATGGTCAGGGGCTCAATGGTACATTTACCCATTTTCGAAAAGACGACGGTACCATCGTGCCGATGAGCCAGGCAATAGCCAATAATTTTGCAGGTACGCCCAAGATGTCGGCCGGACGTGACCGCACCACTCGAGCGAGCTGGGGAGCACGTATGGAAGGCCAAACTTACGAAGACATGTATGGCAATATTCTACAGCTCAACCCAGAACCGGACACCTACCAAACATTTTTTCAGACCGAAAAACAACGGGTCAACAACCTCAGTGTAGATGGCGGCAATGAAAAACTAAATTACCGTTTCTCTTTTGCCAACACCAATGTAGATGGCTATATACCGACCAATACCTTGAATCGCAACAATTTTGGTCTACGTACCCAAGGTAAGATTACAGATAAATTTCATATCGACATCAAAGCCAACTACATTATGCAACAAGCTGAAAATAGACCCACACTATCGGATGCATCCGATAACCCGGCGTATCTATTTATCAGTCAACCCCGTAGTTTAGGAAACAACATCGCATCGCAGTACAAATGGACGGCCAATGAGGTAACCCGTCAACTTGGGTTTTCAGGCATATACGAAGGCTTAGAAAAAACCTACGCGACCAACAGCTCTACAGCCAATCCTTTTTGGACGATCAACGAAAACCACAACGAAGACCGCAGAGACCGTATTATCGGTATGCTCCGTCTCAGTTACGATTTCTATCCTTGGCTTAAACTTTCTGCTACTGGAGGTACCGACTTCTATACCGATCAGCGTTTTCGCTACCGTCCGATTAACACCTATCAAAGTTTGAATAAGAAGGGTGATATGCGCGAAGAAGTATTACGCTCGCGCGAAGACAATTACGATATCTTGGCGAGCTCAAATTTCTCGGCCACAGATGATATCAAGTTAAGCTTTAACCTCGGAGCCAGTCATCAAAGTCGCTATTTCCGTATGACGGGCAATACGGGTAATCAATTTGTCGTACCCGACCTATTCGTTATAAACAACACCACTACAAATTCCTATTTATTTGATCTGGTCGAGTCTCAGATCAACTCCGCATACCTTTCGGGCCAATTTGGCTTCCGAGACTACTGGTTTGTTGACTTCTCGGCGCGCAATGACTGGTCTTCAACATTATCCAAAGACAACAATTCTTTTTTCTACCCATCGGTGAGCAGTAGTTTAGTTCTTACTGATGCCTTTAAGTGGCGTTCGTCTGTTTTATCTTACGCCAAGATCCGTGGATCGTGGGCACAGGCCGGCAGCTCAGGAAATCCCTACCAGTTGACAGGCGCCTACTCCCTTAATCAATTCACACACGGTGGTATCCCTATGGCCTCCTATACCGAGATTATACCAGATCCAAATCTTAAAAATGAGCTTACGACCTCTATCGAAGCCGGTTTAGACCTACGTATGCTGCAGAACAGATTGTCATTCTCCTTTACTTACTATCAAGCACGTACCAAAAACCAAATTTTGGATGTGCCGATTTCACCTTCCAGTTTATATATTAAAAACCGTATAAATGCAGGTGAAATATCCAATAAGGGTTTTGAGTTTGTCATTAGTGGTACACCTATCAAAACAGCTGATTTTGAATGGACAAGCCAGTTCAACTTTAATCGCAACCGCAATAAAGTAGAGTCGCTGTATCCAGGTGTAGATGTATTCCTATTGGGGACCGATAGAGGTATCAATGTGGTTGCTGAGGTTGGCAAGCCCTTTGGCCAGCTAAAAGGCACTCAGTTTGCCTGGATCAAAGACGATCAGGGCAATCGTCTAATCGATCCAAACACAGGATTACCATTGCGTACCACAGGACGGGTAGAAACAGACCTAGGCAATGCACAACCGGATTGGATCGGCGGATTTGGCAATACATTCAACTATAAAGGGATCAGTCTATATGCCCTTGTAGATATCCGTCAAGGTGGGATTATCTTCTCCCAATCAAACCGCGAACAGATAATATATGGTACCAGCAAAAAGACTCTTGAAGGGCGGGATGGCACATACGTAGCTGACGGAATGGTAGCAGTAGCCGACGGAAACGGACAATGGAGCAGTACCGGAGTTAAGAATAGCAAACAGGTTACGGCGCAGGATTACTGGAATATGGTAGCTAGCGACAAAGAAGTAATGGTTTCTGAAGAGATGATCAATGATATGAGTTATATCGCTATGCGTGAGATTGCGCTATCCTATAGCCTCCCAAAGAAATGGATGCCACATCATGTAGTACGCAATATCAAAGTCGGATTTTACGGTCGTAACCTCTTCTATTTCCAACGCAAGACAGATGGCTTCTCGCCCGAATCTGCTGCATTTAATGTACATAACTCATCTATCGGTATCGAGTCAACCTCACTACCTATGATGCGTAATTTCGGTATTAATCTTAACATCGGTCTATAATCCATAAAATGATAATCAAAATGAAAACACATATCATCAAAAATATTCTTTTTTTCGGTATAGGCTCCTCCATCATCCTGAGCAACAGTTCCTGTACCAAAGATTTCGAGCGTATTAATACGCCACCTACCTCGGTCACTACCGTGGATCCAGCGTTGTTATTGTCCCGTATCCTCCGCGATGGCACCTTCCAAGAGTCGGGCGAACTTCCAAACAACAAGTTTGGATCTTGGGTACAGCATTGGGCCGGCGGTCCCGTAGTCCCTGTATCGCGTTACTTTGAAGGACCAGAAAACCTGATATGGAGCCAGCACTTCCAATTGCTGCGCAACATTATCCAGATCAAGCAAGAGCTCAAAGGCTTAGAAAATGATCCGGCAGGTCGCAGCAAGCTAGCTATTGCCGAGATATACGAAGTTTACCTCTACCAACGCCTTACCGATCTTTTCGGTGACGTTCCGTTCTCCGAGGTTACACAAAACAGTAGTGCGATAAACCGTACACCAAAATTTGACAAGCAAGAAGATATCTATCCCGCATTAGTGCAACGGTTGGATCAATCATTAGCCAAGTTAACGGCTGCTGACGCCAGCTACGGTACAGCAGACTTTTTCTATGGAGGCAATATCGATAAGTGGAAAAAATTTGGTAATTCACTTAAACTACGTATTGGTATGCGCATGAGATACGCCAACGCAGGCCTAGCTCAAGAAACTGTAGTCTCTGCCCTATCATCCAGTTACGGGTTGCTGTCGAGCAATGCCGATAATGCCGCAGTAGCTACTTTCAACAACGCGCAGGCCGAAAATCAAAACCCGATTTTACGACAGTTTACGACTGGTAGTGCCGATCTCCGCTATTTAGCTAATACCCTGGTCGACAAGCTCAAGGCCTACGACGACGCTCGTCTTCCTATATTAGCCCACCCCGTTACTGTTGGTGGAACCACCACCTATCAGGGCATCGGTGTCGCTCTTACAGATAATCAGCTCTCACAGCTGATCCGTGCAAACTACTCTACAGCCAATCGAAATACTTGGTTTAGTCTGACCTTTGCTCCCATTCCAAGCTATGCGCTGACCTATTCAGACATCTGCTTTTACAAAGCTGAAGCAGCACTCTTGGGCTGGGGCGCGACCAATAGTCAGGCCCATGGTTTATTTGTTGATGGGGTGAAGGCAGCCTTTGCATTGCCTCCTTACAACCTTACGACACTATCTACTGCCTATGAGCAAAATACATTGAGCTTCACCAATCTCAATGATACGCAAAAGATGGAAAAGATAGGCACACAAAAGTGGATACATTTATTTGGGCGCAATATGGAGGCATTTGCAGAATGGCGTAGAACAGGTTATCCTCAACTTACCCCTGGACCGAATCCTGGATCTACCAATGGGCAAATCCCGAGACGCGGCATCTACTCCAGCGAAGAAGCCGAGTTGAACCAAACAAATTACAAAGAAGCCGTAAGTCGTATGAGCAACGGCGACTCATTCCTATCCAAAGTATGGTGGGATAAAAGATAAAAGACAGTATAACTATAACAAAGCGCTTCCGAAATGTGGAAGCGCTTTAAAAGTACTAGATCCATCTATCCTAAAATTAGACTAAATGGATCTATTTTTTTTACTCTTATTTCAAAGTAATTCTCTTAGCCAAAGTCTTTAATGCCCCTTTATATGAATCTAAACTACCCATAAACGGTTTTCGAGTATCGGAGAATAGCTGTCTTCCATTAGAGTCATAGATCGACAGTTGTACTTTTGTATCATATGAAGTAGTCGTGTAAGAATTATTGGAATTCACTACTGTTCCTTTAGTTTTATTATCCTTATTTTTATCGTTATAGGTTCCAACAGAAGACCCGAAACTGGAAGTTCCTTTATTTTCTATATCATACATACCAAAAACAACATACCCCACCCCGAGTAATTTTGCCAACTCCGCGGGGGTATGGTTAGCTATATCAACCATAGCAATTCCGGCCTTCGCTAATAATGAATTGGTAGTCCGCAGATCCTGTATCTGGAACGAAAAAGGTCTTGAGGCCAAGGCCTCTACACAGGATTGTTGGATTTCACGACGCATTCCATCTGTAGTAAGCGACTGATCGTTACTTACGATCTCAAATGGTACGACAGCTAGTAAATTATTTGTTGAGATACTCGCATTGTTAACGGAAGATGCGGTCATTACCCCCTCTCCACTGGCAGCAACATTATTGAAGACTTCTTCTCTACCATTGGCAAATTGTATTTTGCTTATACCCTGTTTCTTTAATTCATATTGCACTTCCTCACCAGGGTAGGAAAACTTCACAATATCATCCCCGACAGAGATTACCTTTCCCTTTTTTTGACTTCCGTCCAAAAGATAGATTACATCTTGTTTTTCTTGTGCAAATGAGGGTGATATCACAACAAAAACCAACATTAGACAAGTCACTATTTTAAATAAAGTTTTCATTTTCGTTATCTTGTTTTATTAAATCTATTAACCGCATATTTCGTATACCTAGACTTGCAGTCACTGTCGAATCCAATAATTATACAAATAATCACAAAAAATTGTTTTCGTAAGAATCTGTAAAACTGCATTTCTATGTTAAAAATCTTGCCATTTCTTTGTTTTTTTTAAACGGTTAAACCATCGTATGCATACAAACTATTTCGTGATATCAACAGCTAAACTAGGCACATATCCTAAAAAATATAAAGTAATGGAAAAACATGGAACGGAATGGAACTAAACGGAACAGCCCGTTCCAACGATAGGTTATAAAAAGCCATTTTGTTCCTGAATATTGCAGTCGGCTTCGGTAAGTGATGTGCTTCGCTTGCAGATTGCATCGGGACATAGTATCCCCTGCCTATCCCCTTGTTCGACTGGGCTTCGACAACCCTTCGAGTCGGCTTCGACTCCCAGTCGAACAACAGTCGAAGCCGACTCGAACAGCACCCGAACACCTCCCGAAGCTGTCCCGAACCAGTCCCGAAGCAGTCCCGAAGCAGTGTCGAAGCAGTGTCGAATAACAGCCGAAGAACTATCGAATAACAGTCGAACAAGCATTTTCCCATAGCGATGGTAAGAAAACACCAAGGAGAAAACAGTGGAGTCTATGATGGAAATCGCACAGTCCATGGATAAGTCCGACTTCTCCACGCTCGACAAATCCGCGGAGATAAGCTACCAGTCCATTGAGTTTGCGCGCGACCCTGTGCGCAAATAACACACGTCCAGGGCGCTTCGTCTCCTCCAGTGCACGTAATAGGCCAAAACGGAGGTACATTTTCGTGTACCTCGGCACTTTTGCTCCTTCAAACCCATTATAATCGAAAGACACAGTTTTTAATTTTGAACGAACAAATTACACATATAAAAATCAAACCGAGTGCCACGATCTCATCCACATCAGAACAAATACCCATAAATAAACAAAACTCATATGAAGCAGAATTTTAACAATCCAGAATTTGCCAACACGCAGGCCAATGTACTGAACCTACTGCCTGCCGTGAGGCTGCTCGGACCCAATCGCATACGCACCGCTATAGACGGATGGATACTGGACACCCAATTCATCCCTATTCCGCCGGCGTTCATCCCTAAAAAGCACCTTTTCATCCCACAATTAGTCGCCAAAAGCTCCCTAAATTATATTCGTATCTGGGATGAGGTATTTCCTTATTCCAACAACAGTTATGATACGAAGCCTCATTGTCCAGCCCCAGCGCTACTACCCCCATGCCCGCGAGAGTCGCGAACTACCGCGAGGTAGCAGCTATCGTATGGCCTATGGCGAGGCCAAGAGCTGGTATATCGATGACAGCTGGTGCTGTATCCAATGGTACAAGAGCAAGTACATCCTGCCCTACTGCATTGAGGTCGAGGCCAAGGAGCCCCTGTACCTACCGGTATCGATCAGGCATCCCGATATACACTGGCAGTATATGCTACAGGGCGGTTACGGCATTGATGAAGTAGCAGATCAAGGACTCCTGCTGCCCGAGGACTATCAGCATCAGGTCTATGCCGCTTGTGGAGACTTCTTGAGCTATGTCCCCCCAGGTCGCCACCTTATCGTGGGGTACAATATCGTGACCGACTGGCTCGACAAACATCGTGATACCCAGATACCCTCGGCAACGGATATGTCCCAGATCCTGCTACCAAATCGCCTATACCGTAGTACGCCAGCGCCCATCACGCCCGAGATGCTTACCGAGCTCTATTACATATTAGAGCAGCCCAATATAAAAGGCATCCAACAGGATACCAATATCTATGGGGCTGTGGGGCGCTTGCAGAGCGCCCACGATCGACAAAAAGCAGGCATGAACCCAGCTCCGCGAGGTATAGAAGAAACAATAAAAGCGGTACGTCAATATATCAATGGCTTAGTGGACAATGAGAAGGAAATCCCTTCAATAGCTCGAATCGCCGATCTATACCATATCGACAAAGATCATTTGAGTAAAATGCATAAAAAGTTCTATCAGCAGCAAAGCCTACAAGGATACATTAACGACAAAAGACTAGAACGTGCCGCCCTACTCCTCCGAGCTGGTATACCCGTTGTGACAGTGACTTACCGACTACGCTATCATGACATCCCAGCGTTTAGCAATGCGTTTCTAAAAAAATACGGCCTACGTCCCAGCGAGTACCCTATATGAATGTACATCTGCCCTGCACACGGATTTTTACAACCTATTTTCCGGACTCTTACAACAATCACCCTCCACATCGTCTCTATCTTTGCTAAAGACAATAACAGAAAAAAATGACAGCAGTAGCGACATATCATCCATCAGGTACAGCACAAGCAGGCAGACACAGCGCCTTGCGGATAGCCTCCGTAGCTATAGGCCATCCCTCATGGGGGCAGACCTACCCTATGCCGTGCTTAGGTGGTAGAAATCGAAGCTTTTGCTACCGGCCACTATTCAAACGGATACGGCGTAGATTCGCGGTATACCCGTGAGGCGGTAAGACATTAACGAGATGACCAATAAGGAGTCCTGACGTCATCTTTGGCAAAGTCCTCGGGAGAGGCAAAGAAAGGGCCTATGACTGATCCGAAAAATTGGACGCAATGAGATCGGTTATAACTGTGAGATCTTAAGTTAACAGCCAGTGGATACGGAGCAATTCATAAATTTAAGTAACGTAATTTCAATATTATGGCACTAAAATGGTTTCACTATACAGGTTCTGATCCAGCTAGCCCGAGCGATTACACGCTCTATGGATCATCTGCACCTTCGGATTGTTCGACTCCGCGTCAGCAACTTTGCGCAATCCAGGCAGAAGAAGATAGCAATTCAGAACCTGTTCTCGATACTGCTATTGCATTAGAAATGGTGCAGGCATTGCAGAATCAGACGAATACCGCGAACGTGTTTTTAAAACGACGTTAAGCGGTTTGGCATCTTGTCAAATCAAATAAAATTAAAGGGTATGGTGATGAGCCATACCCTTCTGCTGTTATCAATCCACCTCTTCAATTAAAAGAACTTCTATTTCCCTTTCTTCAACATCACCTCTTATACCATAGACGGCCAATTGCTTATTCAGATCATCCAAAGTTTCGTAGGTACCGAGACGTATTTTTATATCCTTATTTACCTCATCCACCGCAGGTGGGAACTTGTTTACGTAATCCAGAAAACTAACTAGCACCGTAGTCCCCATATATGTCATTTTACCCCCAGCGTCTTTTTCAATGTAATTCACTACAGGACAGTTTTTTAACACTAAACAGGGCATCCGTTTCGTACTTTTATAAGCCCTTACACCGTAGAGATTTACAAAATCGTTCAAGATAATACGGGCCTGTATAGAATCAGGGCGATTTTTTTTATCATAACGTTCATAAGAAACTGCATTGTCCAAAAGCCATACATCACTAGGTTGTTCCGAAAAATTCTCATACTTGGTGGAATCTTTTACCTTCCAAATCACGCGATCAAATCTTGGGACATAACTTTCTTTAATTTTAGCTTTAGATGCTAAGCTTAACAGTGCTCCATACATACTGGCATTATATAGCGAACTCTTATACAATCCCGTCAACGTATCCTGATCGAATTGCCACGGTTGATAATCAACCCCCTCTTGATATCCCGAAAATATCACCCCGGCAGTCAGTCCTATATTTCCGTCACCTAGTTTTGCCAACATCTCGCCCTTTCCAAAGTCATCTTTAAGCGGCAGTGTAATCTGCCCTTGACGATGGAGTTTGAGTATATTCTCTTTATTAACGAACCCATCTTTGGTGATAGCCTGTACCTTTCCTTTATATAATAGTACGGAATGAGGAATCGTTAAGTGAGGAAATAAGTCTTTTAGATAATCGTCACTATGTATAACCGGAAGATTGACATTATGCTCCTTAAGGTAACCGTTCTTTTTAAAAAAATCGATCATCGTTCGCTTATCCTGTACTGTAACCACCAGCACCTTAAATTTGCCTTCAAGCTCTTTTTCCAGTTCCTGCAGATGTGGCATGATCTGTATACAGGTACCACAGGTTGTGGCAAAAAAATCCAGCAACACAACTTTGTCTTCCAATGCATTCCAGTCTATCTTACTTTCACTGCCACGTATGAGCTTCACCGATTTTGGGGGTACAAAAGTATCACCAACCTGCAAAGCTTTAGACAGATCTACAGCACTACTCTTCTGTGCATAGGCTAAAAAGCAGCACATACTATAAACCCAGATTATAAAAATTTTAAAATACTTCATTTTCTATCATTTATTATTAAGATTCAATTATCGTTTATTTTGCGCTAAGCTACTTAGCTCCAGCACCGTTTCGGATATCCGGTAAGCGTATCGGAGGTCATTCGGAGGAAGTGTATATATTTTGTCTGCAACGATGCGCTTTAAGGTAGTTTGAAAACTAGTATCAGTGTTCAATCGCTTTAAATCAGTCCATCGTCTGCCGCGAAATACCAATTCTTTACGCCTTTCGTCCAGTATAAGCCGTAGTAACTTATTACCATCAGACTCTGATACCGGCACATATGCCACATTTTTATCCCATCTGGATTTAAGAAGCGTATTAATAGCGTCTCGTGCTTCAGCTAATTTACCTAAGCGACTGGCGGTCTCCGCCTTAATCAGGTATAACTCACTGGTCGTAATCCCGAAAAATAAGGTATTGCTCTGATCGTAGCTTCCCTTATAATATTGAGAATTTACAGGGTTGTTATTGGATTTAAAAAACGCCTTCTTACGTAAATCGTCATTGGCGTATGCTCGATACAACAAGGTATCTATTAATGCCGTAGTGGCGGCCATGGGGGTTGCTACTGTAGCCAGAGCAGGAAATAAGACCTCCGTATTGAATCGGGGAATTGGAAAATTGGACGAGACGGAAAGCGTGTTAAAATTCAAGAGATCCGGCCTTAAGACCAGACACGAATCTGCATAACGATATCCCTGTTCGTAATTTCCCATATCCAGATAAACGCGGGCAAGTGCTGCATAGGCTGAAGCTTTGTGCGGTCTTCCCTTTGCGATTTCTACGATGGGGAGATTGGCGATGGCTATATTTAAATCGGCAATTATCTGATCATAGCTTTCCTTTAGCGACGCACGTTTTGACGTTTCGTCCACATCCGGTGTCAACCTTAAGGGGATACCAAGCTCCTTTGATGCTTTATCGGACTCGTAAGCGGGGCAGTGTACACCCAGCAATTGATGAAAAGCAAATGCACGATAAAAGTGTGCACCTCCTAGGATGCGCCTGAACTCATCCGATGTCTTGTCCTGCAACTGCTGATTCAGGACATCCAGTACCTGATTAGCGATGTACACCACTTTGTACGGACGCTGCCATTGTATAGCATCTGTATAAGGTTCGTCTGCCCATACATAAGCCATACGTTGCTCATAGTTGGACACTGCTTCCCATCGCTGCACAGTAAGGTAGTAATCATCTGCCCCGATCTCTCCCAATACGGGATAACCTGTATTCATGGTGGCATAGTCATTGAGCAACAGATCAGCATCCATCAGTGTCTTGGGCACCACCAGTTTTATATCAGGCTTCTTATCTAAAAATTCAGCACACGAACTGCATAGCAGAACGATAAATATATGGAGTATGTTTACGTATCTCATATCAATTGTTATTAGAAGTTAAAACTAAGACCAAAGGACGTCATCAACGGGTCTGGATACCATTTGCCAAACTCTGGGTCGATACCATGCTTATTGGCTTTCCAGATGGTTCCTAAATTCTGCAAGTAAGCGTATACACGCAGATCCTTCATTCCATAGCGGGCCATTTGCGGAACCCGAAGGTTCATCTGTATATCGCGTAATTTAATATGGCCTGCATTCTCGACCAATGCAGACGAACTTCTGTAAAAATCGCTTCCCATACTATTATTTGGATAGGTAAAAGCCGGAACCACGGTCGTCAGCTCATCCCCTGGCATCTGCCAGCGGTACTGGTAATCCCTATGTCCAAATTTGAGATCCAAAAATTCGGAATTAATAAATGAAGATCTTATCATTTTATGTCCTAATTGATAGGAAATATTCCATGAAAGTTCCAACAATTTGTAACGCACACTATTGCGCCAAGACCCGAAATAAACGGGTATCTGCGAACCGTGATTTACCAAAGTTTCAACCTTGCCACCCGTAATGGCCGAATAGTTTTTTGAAACTTCGCCATTCAGGTATCCCATAGGGGTTCCCTCCTCCGGATCAAGCCCAGCCCAACTATAGCTTAGCAAGCTGAAAAGGTTCATTCCTTCGATAGGTGTTTGAAGAACAGATAAGGGTTTGCTCACATTGTTGCGTGCTATATTATTCGCTAAAAATGCCTTTGTCACCATGGTCTTTGATGTAGAAAAAACTAGATTCGAGTTCCACAGCCAATTACTATTGGACACTGGCTTCGCATGGAGCGATACATCCCATCCTCTGGTATCCAGATTTGCCGTATTGATCCGCATAGAGAGAAAACCTGTCGTGGGGTCGATGCGCCCCGCAGCAATTAAATCTGTGGGTGTTTTCCGATAGTATTCAACACTCCCACTCAGCACATTATTCTTTATTCCGAAATCTAGTCCTAGATTAAGATTACCTACGCGTTCCCATCTCAGCTGTGGATTGGGCGGGGTACTCATTTCTGCATAGTTCTCACCCGTGATCGTATTCGGCCGTGGCGAAAGGTAAATAATCGGATAAGCGGACACTCCAGTATTTACATTTCCGTTATATCCGTAGGTGATTCTCAATTTTAACAATGAAAAAAGGTTTTCATCGATAAAAGATTCTTTGGACAATACCCATGCACCACCTACAGACCAAAAAGGTTGCCCCTTGTCATTGGTCTTGACACCAAATAAATTGGAAGCATCTTTACGAGCGGAGCCACTGATAATATATCGCTTATTGTGTGTATAAGCACCATTAATATAATAAGACACAAAACGATTGTGTAAATCCTGATAAAAATTATTGTCAGGGAGTTTATCTGTTCCGAAGAGACCATTCAAGACCGGGACCGTTTTGCCGTGTGCCATAGACTGGAAAGAACCTGTCTCGGGATCAAACCCTTCATATTGTACCGTACGGAAATCTTTCTCCATAGCACGAATGTCAAAACCTCCAAATAAACTTAGGTCATGTATGTCCCATTGCCTTTCAAAGGTGGAAGTTAGCCTGCTATGGTGCACGCGACTATTCCAGAGACGCTCTCCATAGTAATCTCCCTTTGGTATGTTCCAGGTTACTTCCTCCAGATTCCAACTGGCGAAGTCATTCAATCTACTCCGCTGTACATTACTCGCTATGCCGTACCAGTCCTCTATAGGGTTGAGATTGCGCTGATACGCATACAGTCCCGTAATACTCAAGCCAAAGGGTAAAATATACGTCGCCGAAAAATTCGCCATCATGTCCCTATTGAGCTGCGTTTGTCTTGTCTGATGAATCTCCTCGAGTGGTATATAATCCCAGCTCATCAAACGACCAGCTGCCACGGTATCCCTAAATGCATGGCTAAACCCAGGCATATCGACCGTTATAGGCCTGCCCTCTGGATCTGCGAACTGCATGTAAGGCCAGTTGGAAACACCATTTGCTAGCCCATTGTATGCTGCTGACCTGAAGCTAGAGTTTTTCTTGGACTCTGTATACGTAATCCCAAAATTGATCGACAACCTATCGGTGGCCTTTATCTGTGTATTGGACTGTAGGTTCCACCTGTTGTACCTAGAGTTAACCAACTCTTCTAGGTTTTTGTCAAAACCAATTCCTATAGATGTATTTACCTTATCCCCACCCGCATTCAGTCGAAGGCTATATTGTTGATTTACACTTTCGCGATAGATATACTTTAAAAAATCATCCCGTATGTCGAGACCTCTCAACTGATCGAGCTGTGCATCGAGCTCCCCTTTTGTAATAATATGTTTGCGCTCTTGGTCCATCATCTTGATAATAGGTTCGGGATTACTCGCCCAGTCATCTAGATCCCAATCGAATCTTCCTGCGTTAAAGAGTTCCTGTATCAAATCTATGTAATCCGTCGTACGCATCTGTGGCATGTAATAGAGATCAGGTTTTTGTTTTATGCTGATGTTGCTATTTACCGATAGATTGGCTCTCTCATTAAACTTTGCTCGCTTTGTTGTAATCACAATCACACCATTACCGGCACGGGCTCCCCATATGGATGCCGCGGCTGCGTCTTTTAGCACAGTCACATTCTCAATATCATTCGGATTAATATTATTAAAAGTACCATAGCCGAGATCCCCAAATCTATTTTCGTAGGGAATACCATCTATTACTACCAATGGCCATGCTTCAGACATCAATGTACTCTGACCTCTGATATTCATATTGAGAAGGTCTCCCCTATTGTTGGGCCTATATTTTATAGTAGCCAGCCCCGGCACCACATCTTCTAACCGGCTTAAAAAGTCCGTAGACACCTTTCTGTTAAATAATGCAGAGTCTATAAACTCAAAGCTCCCCGTAGCTCTTTCTTTCGGTATCTTCTGGTATCCTGTAGATACCACTTCCACCTCTTCGATAAGCTTTTCATTAGCTTGTAGCGCGATATTCAGTAATGTAGACGTATTCTCATAGGCAACCCGTTGCTCTTTGTATCCGATGTGTTTTATAATTAATACTCCAGTAGGCTTATCTACGCTGATCGTAAACCTCCCCTCCTTATCCGTGCGCGCATGGCTCTTATCTACAGAAACCGAAGCCCCTTCTATCGGCTTACCGTCTTGAAGAGATGAAACCACACCTCTTAGTGCATTCTGGCTTAGGCCTTTGGTCCCGAGTTGACCACCGAAGTCAATTCGGGACAAATCTCGGGAACCTTGAGCCACCGCTTGCGCGTACGCAAGCGAACTAAACAACACACAGAAAATCATTAATAAAGTCGTAGGCTTAAATCTTTGGGTTAACATGGCCTTTGGATGCACAGCCGTTAAGAATTTTGAATCAGGCGACGTATAAAATCTCAAACTGTCTGATCCCGATTTATCGGGAGAGTTTTTGAGATTTAGACGACTGGTTCTAAATTTAGGCGAGTGTTCAACGCCTTGATTTTTTGTATCCTTTTTCATCAAGTAAAAAGGAGAAGCCTCTCGCGGCTCGAGCGAGAAAGACATACCTCTCCCACCCCTAAAAATTTCTCTCATTTTTAAGTTCATTAGATGTGACCTAATGAGGGCGGGTCAAAGCGTTTTTTCTATCAACAACCTACACGTACCTAATCCTCGATCAGGCCACACTGTTTTAAATAAAAAATTAACTGAATGAAATCGAGGAAATGCCTTTGCGGTTTACAATTGGGATTATTAGGTTATCTAATTGGCACATACAACGATCTAAGTCATAAATAATAACTTTTAAATCCTTTGGAATTAAGGAGGGCGTTTAATCTTTCTTTTGCTTTTTTTCTTTATCATAACTCACTTTCATTTGGGTATCAAAGCGAGTCTCCTAGAGAAAAACAGGGACAGTCCTGTGTTCCATGGCCGATTCCAGAAAATTTTGAGCCCAGAGCAGCACATGAAACAGCAAGACCCGTCCCTGAAAATGTAAAAATATACATTTTTTTAAAAAGTTCTGGGTTTACCTTGCCGTCTTCATCCCTGGGCTCAATCATGGAATCTGAAGACTCTTATATATAACTTGGACTACATTATCCTACCTTCCTGTTTTACATATCATTAAATAATTGATTTCCATCACAAATATAAACAAACAATTTCAAAATGAATAATATTTTATACAAAATGTCACCATTTAAGTTTTTCCATTTGTATTATGGAATTAACAATAGAAGTTTTACAACCGAATATTATAGAAATCCGAGATGCAACAGGATTAAGTCAAGAGAGTTTCGCTCTACTTTGTGAATTTTCAAGGGCTACTTTAACCAACATCGAGAATGGTAAATTTCTTCCTTCAACTACTACGTTAAATAAAATATCAAGTTTCACCACCATTGGTCTAGAGAAAATAACAAAAAGAGACTTTATCCCACCTATTAACTTACGAGAGAAACTACAAAAGAAATACTCCAACGACCCAACAAAATCGGTATTGTTGGAACATGCGCCATCTGTCCCTTATATAATTAAATACAGATTACTTAAAACTACTTTTCTAGACTCTTTTCGGGAAAGATTAGAGATCTTAACATATATTAAGACCAAGTATGGATGGGAAGTAAATCCTAACACATTAACTACTAACTTAAAAAGGTTAAATAACGAATTGATAATAAAACCAAATCCTAAGCACGATAAAGGGTATGTATATAAAAAGTTATAAGTTTGCTAAAGTCCTAGAAATAGGAACAAAAGACTATGACCATATATAAGCAAATATTGCCTCCCTTCGTAATATTAAGAAAATGTCATTAGAGTTATTAGCAACTGAACTCAATATGTCATTAGAAGAATTACAAGAGATTGAGCTAGGAAAGTGACAGATATTTCGTTAAGTAAGCTAACTAAAATTGCTAATTATTTTAATTGTCCATTGCAGCAACTATTAGACTTACAAACTGTCAGATTAAATTTTAACTACTTCAACTAAAGAATCGCATCAAATCTCCGATAAAGATATTTGTTACTGGAATTGTTTTCCTCTCTCTTAAGGCATTAGAGTTGTCCTAAAACGGGGAAATCCACAAAACGGGGAACGATTCAAACGAAGTAAATCAAACAAGAGAAAGAAGAATAATGAAAAAAGACATCCATATTGTATTTGGTTTTATCGGAAGGGCTATATTATCTGGGAGTAATTATATAGATACTGAAAAAGATGAAATCCTATGTTTTGCCGATCCGCTAAATATTGGTCCTCTCTGTGATCTCAATCGGCCCCTCCATCTAACCCAAAGAAAGAAATGGCTGGACAAAGTAATAGGCCCTTTCTACCTGGATGACAACGTACATTTTATAGATGATAGCATCAATAGCTTAAAGAAGTTGATAAAATCAATAGATAGCTATAATAGTATATACCTATGGCTTGGAAATGTAGATAATGAAAAGCTTACCGCCGCATGGCTACTGTATCATCTACAACTGTCCGACATACCTGTTTTTAAAGTAAATTTTGATCGAATCGTATATAAAAATAAGACTGGAAATATGGTCAAAGGTTCTAGTTTGAGTATGATCGACCAGGCTGTTATATCTAAAATCGACTGGCCTATTGAGCTTATGAGTGAAGAAGCCAGGCGGGATATGGTTTTATTGTGGGAACAAATACGTGATGACGGATATGTGATCCATACATTGGACAAAGATGGCAAACTCATAAACTCGGAAGAATCCTATTTTGACAACTATTTATTAGACGAGTGTTCTAGAGAACCCGTGCGCTCTTCATGGATAGTGGCCCATGTACTTTGTAAAATTTGGGATGATCATGGAGTGAACTGTACTATCGGGGATGGATTTCTTTTTCACAGATTGAACCAGCTAGGTAAAGAGGGTTTGATCGAAATAACCGAAAGAAATGATGAACCAAATAGGGCCAATAATATATTTACGGTCCGAAAGGTATAATAGCTAAGAAGTATGAGGGTGAAACATGAGGGAAGTGTTAAAGTAGTTTATCTGATATTTTCTTATTCTTCTTGTACCCTTCTCTTATCCAGTTTTCCAGTTCATCGAAACTACACTCTAATAAACCAGCTGATATTGAAATTGGCGTACCAAAAGAGCCAGCATTAACTTTTAACCACCAAGATTTTAGCTTCCCAAAACGGGACAAATATTCTTCAGGATTTTTCACATCAATGAGTAAAAAACGTGTAGCATTAATTTTGCCTGTTCTAATACTGGTAATATCGTCCCATTCAATCAATCCTACACTAACTAAACTAGAATTGTCTAATAAACCTTTGCTATCTATTGAAACTCCTTCACCTTTGAAGAAAATTTGAATTAATGCGACCGTAAAGACAAAAGAAAGGACAAGAGTTAATGCCCCAATGGCCATAGCTAATCGAGGACTTTTAAAAAAATTCGATACTTCCTCCGGATGTAGCAATGTAAATACCCCTAGGAAACATAAAAAAAATGTTGTCAAAAAATATAATACTATCTTCTTCTTCGATAAACTTATTTTCATATCATTTCATTAAACCAAAGTTGTGAACTGTAGTCCTCCTCTGCTAGTCCTGCTTTATAAACAGGACTATAAAAATACAGAAAACTCTCTTGTGTCTTTTATTCTTTCTAATCATTTCCCCGTGCTAGTCCTGCTTTGTAAGTCGGACTAAAAAATCGGCGATAGGGAGTAGTATCTACTTCACATCTTTCCAAAGATATCACGCTTTCAAATCCAGCTAGGGATGCCATAGAAACTTTAACCCTTAGCAGGACTTGAATTCATAGATGGCTCTTTTTCTCTGTCTCTAAACCAAATAAAAAAGTAACATATACAAAGCATCGCTATTAGAGCTACGGAAAGCACTAATAATCGGTCGTTAATATATACTTTGCTTCTAAAAAAAGGGAAAAGTAACGGTATAAGGCCTGATAAAGAAGAGAATAGCTTGGGCTGCAATTGCCAAAACCCAAAGATGACATATCCTATTATAAAAAAGAATAGGCCGAATATTAGAAAAGCTATTTGGGATAGCAGCAAATATATCGTATCAGTACCAATGAATACATACCAAATCGGAAAGAGAATTATCCAAAAAATAACACACTGGGTTATAAATAGTTTCAATGCTGCTATAAACATACTAATACCTGTTTGTTGTTAATGCCTATCAGTAACAAAGGTAACCTCAAGAAATTTTAATTATATTAGTTACATAATTATAGCATTTATGAAAAATATCTTTCTCCTTCTAATTGTATTTACCTCGACACATGCATTTGCCCAAACGGTAAATGAAAGCTGGTCAAGGAAATTTACACCTGTTAAAGTAAGTCAGAGCAGAGACAGTTCCTTAAAGGTAGTTATGATTAAGAACGACAACCAAGAACGGCAGCCTGCCTGCTTTATTAATGGTATGTTTATAAAAAATATAGGGCTTATTAAACCTGAACAAATAGAAAGTATCAACGTAGTAAAGAGAGATACCTTAATCGGATCGCAAAAATACTTGGGCCAAATTTATATAACGACGAAGGGTGACTATACACCTAAATTTATATCGCTAGCAGAACTGAAATATAAATATACAAGCTTTAAAGAAATACCTGTGGTATTTACTATAGACGCAGATGTAATAAATTCTGATGAAGAGAGCTATCTTGTTGATGAAAACAATTTGTTAACGATAATTGTCGACACACTGAAAACCAATAAAGATACAGTAAAGATAGGGCTGATAAAATTATTGACAAAAACAAAAAAGAATATAGATAGCAGAAATAATATTATGATCCGGGGCGAAGATATTGAACTAGGGAGCGCGGGCTTTTTAATGGAAACTTCGAAATGAATGATTTTTGAACGGTTGATCCAAAGAATCTTCGTTAATAATAAACGCTTCGGTTTGTACTAGTTCTATATGCATATTCAAGTCTCCTTCAAGATAATTGAGATCTAATAGTGAATCAAATATATTGTACGTACCATGATAAAAGAATCATCCTTTTGCAAATCTAGAACAACACAGTATTAATGATAATTTATGTATGTTTGCTATGTATACCGATTAAAATCAAAAAGCAAACAAAATCTGCGTCTAATGAAGAATCATGATGTTTTGGACTTCTCAACACTCTATAAGGAGCATTGGGAACGTTTATTTAAACAAATCATCCGTATCCTCCCTGATGAAGAGGATGCTTGTGATGTCGTTCAACAGACCTTCGTCGATTTATGGGAAATACGAGACAAAATTCATGAAATTAAATCGGTACAGTCGTTTTTGTTTATCATGGCGCGAAACATTGCATTCAAACGATTGAAACGATCGCTCCGAGACGAGGCTTATTTTGACCATTACCTGAATAGAAAAAGTGAATTGACAGAGGTGGTAGATGAATGGCTATTTTATAAAGAGATGAACTCGATGCTCAATCATGAGATAGAACAACTACCGTCTAAAATGAAAGAAATGTTTGTGCTAAGTAGGTTGGAAGGTCTTAGTTACGTAGAAATTGCCGAACGACTGGGTAAATCTGATAAAACGGTAAAGAAGCAGATTAGTAATGCTATAAAAATTCTAAAACTAAAATTAGGTCTCAAATACTCCCTCCCTTTTTTAGCTATTCTGCTATTTTAATTTTTTTCTACTACCAAATGGTTTTTAGATGCTCTTATTAATATAGCACAATTAGAACCTTATGAGTAAAAGAGATAAAATCAGAAAAATCCTTGAAGACTATTCTAATGATAGACTTACGGAAAGTGAGCAGAGAAAAATTGAACATCTGATCATCAAACATGCTGATAAATCTGGTTGGAAATGGCGCGATGAGGCTCATAGGCTGCAACTGGAAGAGCGAATCATAGATGGTATCGAACAGCAAATAGGCGGCTCAAAATCAAAAAAGATACGCTGGTCATTTTACATCGGTAGTGCAGCTGCAATTCTCTTACTTTCCTTTGCCTCATTGTGGATGTACAAAGCTGGATCTACGGAGGAGAACATGATCATACTGGCAAAAGCCAAGGACTTACCTTCCGAACAGATACTCATTAAAGAGTCTAACGGTTCGTCTTTTGAACTAGCGACTGAAATAACGGAGTTGGATTTGCGAACCAAAGCGCAGCGCAACATACAACAATCAAAAGAGAATGTCGTAACCAGCATACAAATACCACAACAAAAGCAATTGAATCTGACACTGATAGATGGAACTAAGGTGTGGCTAAATGCCGGTGCACGATTAGAGTTTTCTTCGAAATTCGACAAGCAGCCAACCAGGGTTGTAAAACTAGAGGGAGAAGCTTTTTTTGATGTAGTATCTAACAGTAAGCAACCTTTTGTGGTGGAGGTTTACAATTCGAACATCTTGGTCACTGGCACTCAGTTTAACCTCAGATCTTATGAAAAAGAAGCTTTAGTAGAAACTGCACTTGTAGAAGGACAAATCGCATTCAATGCTAACAATAGATCCCACAAATTGCTACCGGGGCGAAAGATAAGCGCACAGTTAAACAAAAATACGATCGAGGAAGTAGATTTTGATATTGCCAGTGAGACATCTTGGAAAGAAGGGTATTTTACATTCAACCAAACGGATCTGTATGATGTAATGACACAGGTATCTAAGTGGTACAATATCACCGTAAAAGCCAATAGGTATATTAATAAAGTTAAAATCGGGGGTACTTTCCCGAGAGATCTTCCACTTACTGAGTTGCTAAAAGACCTGTCTATGCTGAGCGGGGTAGAATTTAAAACTGAAGGAAAGGAGGTGATTTTAATAAGATAAACCAATTATCAATTATGGAAAAATCAGGAATGCTACCAACATTCCTGATCGCATGCCAGTAATAGCATGGGTCTAAACATAAGCTATTTCGATCTTAAATTTTTAAACCTAAAACAAATGTATAAAAATTATATTGCAAATGAGGGCGCCATAACCCGTCCTCTCTTTAAAGTGTTTATTATGCTTAAATTCATAATAGTGCTCCTTATCTTGTGCAGTACGCAGCTTAACGCCAATATAAAAGCACAAAATATTAACCTGAACATGAAGTCTGCTTATTTAAAGGAAGCTATAACAATAATCGGCAAACAGAGTGGCTATCATTTTCTTTATCTCGAAGATGATCTAAAAGTAATAGGCAAAGTCTCCATAAAACTGAAGAACTCTGATATAAAAACTGCACTGTATGAAGTATTGCTGAAAAATGGACTGGAATACTCAGTTTCAGGAAATAGAATATTGATAGAGAAAAGCAAGCATTCAAAAAGCCGCATGTCCAACACTAAAGATATCATAGAACAACAGAAGAAGGTTCAAGGAAAAGTAATGGATAAAAATGGACAGCCTTTGGCTGGGGTTACGATACGCTCCTCGAGCGGTGAATCTACCTCTAGCAACGGTCTGGGAGAGTTTTCCATTTCATGTCGTAAAGCGGACAAATTGACACTAGAATTCTTGGGATATGAGAACTATTCGCTCGTAGTAGGTGATGGAAATAACTACCAAGTTACCATGGTGGAAACTATCGATCAACTAGACGAGGTGGTCGTCGTAGGATATGGGACTCAAAAGCGATCCAGTCTTTCTGGGGCAATCACTGAAGTAAAAGGAGAAGAGCTAACCCGAAGACCGGTGTCCAGTGTACAACAGGCACTACAAGGTCAGACCAGTGGGCTCACGGTATTGGATATCGGTGGTGCACCTGGAAAAAATAATCCTACAATGCGGGTCCGTGGTGTAACTACTATTGGTAACAATAACCCACTGGTAATCGTAGACGGAATTGAACAATCAATGAACTATCTAAATCCGAACGATATAGAAACGATTTCTTTACTGAAAGATGCAGCTTCTACTGCGATATATGGTTCAAGAGCTGCTAATGGTGTATTGCTAGTAACGACCAAAAGAGCGAAAGATAGCGGCAAGATTGATTTTCAGTACGACGGTTTCTATGCATTGCAAAGCGCTATAAATAAGCCTGAACATATGGATGTGCGCAAATACATGGAAATGCAAAATCAAGCATATATAAACGTAGGATCTAAAGCTAAATATACTACTGAGGATATAGACAACTATGTAAATACTACCGATAGACTAAAATATCCCCTACCTAACACTTGGTTTGACACTATGTTTAAGTCCGCTCCTCAGATAAACAACAACATAGCTGTGAGTGGTGGTAATGAGCAATTGAGAGGTAGATTTAGTTTTAGGCAACAAGATCAACAAGGAATCATAAAAAATATGGATGCTCAATTGTACGATTTTCGGACTAATATAGATTTTAACATACTCGAGAACATTAAGCTATCTTCTGACCTCAACTATAGATATTCTAAAAATCGTGGACCAGCAGATCAATTTAATGTATTTAACATCATGCTACACGCCTCGCAATGGACGGTACCTCAATATCCCGACGGCACCTATGGTGTGAGTCCGCAAGGCAGAAGCCCCATGGTAGAGAATGAACTAGGAGGCTACAATAGGCAAGCAGAAGATTTTATCTTGGGTAACTTTAAAGCTGAATGGAAAATCATTGATGGGCTGACGGCAACTGGACAATTTGGGATGAGAAATATGTTGGCTGCAAGTAAAAATTACCTAAATAAATACGAAGTAAGGGATTATTATGATCCTACATTAATACGCGTAAATGTACCTATCAATAACCTTACAGAAACAAGAGGAAGCATAAAGGAATATACATTCAATGGATTAGTGAACTATCAAAAGAAACTGGGAGATATACATGATATAAATGCGTTATTGGGCTACTCACAGATTCAAAATAAGACAAACAATATCAATGCCTTCAGACAGGTCTTTTATAATAATGATATTCAGTCAATAGGTCAAGGTGCTAACGACGCGACCAAGAATAATGGAGGAGGCGATACGGAATGGGCTCTCCAATCCTACTTTGGACGAGTAAACTATGGATATGCTAATAAATACCTCTTTGAAGCAAACGGAAGATTTGATGGTTCTTCAAGATTTACAGGCGATAAGACGTATAGTTTCTTTCCTTCGTTTTCTGCTGCTTGGAGACTTTCTCAAGAGAATTTCTGGGCTAGCTTGAGCGACGCTGTTCAAGAGTTCAAAATAAGAGGTTCGTGGGGTAAAGTAGGTAATCAAGCGGTAGATTTGTACAGCTACTATACGACTCTGAATGTAGTCAACTACGCATTTGGGGACAAACCAGCCGCTGGCTATACACAGTCGAAAATCGCTGACCCAAACATCACATGGGAAACAACGATACAATCTAATATCGGTTTTGAAAGTTCTTTCTGGAGGAATAGACTAACACTGGGGATCGATTATTACAAAAAAAGAACAGAAGGGATTTTATTGGTACTACCGATACCCGGGGTAATGGGTTTAACGCCTTCTGCTCAAAATGCTGGCGTCGTAGAGAATAAGGGATTTGAATTTGTAGTGGGCTATAGACAGGAGGTAAACGATTGGCGGTATAATGGTAATTTGAACTTTAATATCAACAAAAATAAGGTTGTTAACCTTGCTGGTACAGGGCCATATATATCAGGAAGTAACGTAGAACCTATGTTTATCACTGGAGAAGGCTATCCTATCAGCGGCTTTTGGGGATACCAAACTGCCGGTCTATTTCAATCGGCTGAGGAATTAGGATCGTATCCTAAAATCGGTACTTCCACACAAATGGGAGATGTTAAATATATTGACAGTGATGGTAATGGAACAATAAACGCAGATGATATGACCTTCTTGGGCAACTCATTCCCTACTTACACCTACGGTGCTTCGCTATCTGTTGGATACAAAAACTTTGACCTTAATGTATTATTCCAAGGAGCCGCAGATGTATCCACAAGGTTATCGGGCGCATTGGCTGAAATGGGAAATCAAGAAGGATTCACGCATAAGATATATACGGACAATTATTGGACCCCCGAAAATACAAACGCTCGTTTTCCTAGACCAACAAAATTTAATCTCCTAAACATCCAATCCTCGGATAGAATGCTTATCGACGGTTCTTACCTCCGGATGAAAAATATTCAGTTGCAATATAGTATTCCGAATAGCTGGCTTGGCAACAGCAAGTTGAAAAACATTAAGTGTTATGTATCGGGAACAAACCTACTCACCTTCTCAAAACTAAATGAATGGAACCTGGATCCAGAAACACCTCCCGGCAGGGCAAACTATTATCCGCAAACCGCATTGTACACTTTTGGAGTGAAACTAGGTCTTTAATAAAATCGAATCAGACATGAAAACTTACATAAATAGACTTATTATCGGTATCATATCAGTGTTTATTATAACTTCTTGTAGCTCGGACATTTTGGAAACAGTCCCTAACGACCGTATATCTAATACTATATTCTGGAAAACTGAAAGTGATGCACAAATGGCTGCTAATGCTGTATACAACTATTTGGACACCGTAAATCATTATTTCTCTTGGGATGGAATAACTGACATAGGCCATACAAACATCCCTTTTAATGAATACGCGATTATTGAGCTGGGACAGCATGATGCATTGAATAGTACTATTTTAAACTTTTGGAACTACTCTTATCGGGGTATACATGCGGCCAACTTTTATCTCGATAATGTTTCCAAAATTCAGGTTGCCGACCCCAGTAAAATTAATATTCTAACTGGTGAAGTAAGAGCTTTACGGGCTTATTACTATATAAAATTATTGGCTTTATTTGGTGATCTGCCACTGGTAACCAAGGACCTAACATTGGCTGAAGCCCGTGAAATCAAAAGGACTCCAGCTAAGGATGTTGGAGAATTTATCGTATCAGAACTGGAAGAAGCTGCTAAAATCCTGCCTATCAACCAATCGGATATCGGTAGAGTCACTAAAGGTGCTGCATACGGACTTCAGGCCAGGGCTTACTTATACCAAGGTAAATATGAGCTCGCAGCACAAGCGGCAAAGAAAGTAATAGACCAAAACACTTATGAAATCCATAGTAGTTACGAGAAGTTATTCGGTTACGCAGGTGAAAACAGCAAAGAGATCGTATTCACCAAGCAGTTTATAAAGGATGTGTATCGAAACAACATTTTTGCGTACATGGGTCCTTATAGTCAACGATCAAGCAATAGCCAATTTGTACCTACCAAGGCATTAGTGGATAGTTATCAAATGGCTAATGGTATGGCGATCGACGATGCAGGAAGTGGATACAATCCTGAAAATCCAACCGTAAACAGAGATCCTAGGTTGAAATACACTGTTTTTACCAAGGGGGATCTATTACCTGATGGAAAAATTTACAATCCTACTCCCGGTAGCGGAACAAACGATGCTATTGACTTCACTTACCTAACTACTTCCACAGGATTCAACGTTAAAAAATATATAGACCCATTGGATCTACCTCAACCTGCTAACGGTGGAATAAATTTGATATTGATGCGATATGCGGAAATATTACTAACTTATGCCGAAGCCAAAATAGAAATTAATCAGATAGACCAATCGGTGATAGATGCCATAAATAAAGTGAGAAAGAGACCTGACGTTGGACTTCCGGCTATTGCACCGTCAAATCAATCTAAAATGAGAGATATTGTAAGGCATGAACGAAAAGTTGAGCTGGCGTTTGAAGGCTTACGATATTTTGATTTAATAAGATGGCGATTGGCTGAACAACTAATGGCTGGAAATGTATATGGCATGACCTATAAAGATAAAAACAATCAAACTGTCACTTTAGAAGTGCCCTCGTTTACCAAAGTGTTCAGAAAAGATAGAGATTATTTATGGCCTATACCACAAAAGGAAAGAGATCTGAATCCTGGCCTGACTAAAAACCCTAATTGGTAGTGATGATGCGTAAATATCTAATAATTTTATTGTTTTGCTTTGCGAATCATCTGATAGCTCAGCAAAAACGACCTAATATCATTATCGTTTTTATGGATGATATGGGATATGGCGATGTCTCGGTAAATGGAGCTCTCTCTTACCAAACCCCAGTGCTTGATAAAATGGCATCTACAGGGTTACGATTCACCAATTTTCTAACTCCACAAGCGACATGTACAGCTTCCCGAGCGGCCTTATTGACGGGAAACTACCCAAATAGGATGAACATGTTCGGTGCTTTTGGGCCCAACTCGGGTATAGGTCTACACGAGGATGAGGTAACGATTGCTGAAATGCTGAAAAGTATGGGATATAGTACACATATGATCGGCAAATGGCACCTGGGCAATGAACCTCAATTTCTACCCACAAGACAGGGGTTCGACAGTTACTTGGGGCTCCCCTATTCTAATGACATGTGGCCTGTTGAATATGACGGCTCGCCGGCTAGACCCGGTGGCCGTGTAGCGCATTATCCGGTATTGCCTCTACTTACGATAACGAAAGAAAAGATGATCCCAGATACTGTTCAGAAAATCGAAACACTTGCGGATCAGGCTGAGCTGACCAAATTATATACGGAGGATGCAATCAAATATATACGTTCAAACAAAAACAAACCGTTTTTCTTGTATATGGCACATAGTATGACGCATGTGCCCATAGCTGCTTCTAAAGCTTTTGCTGGCAAATCCAAACAGGGACTCTTTGGTGATGTAATGATGGAAATAGATTGGTCTATGCAACAGCTTTTTGAAACACTTAAATCCGCCAAGATAGATGATAATACGATTGTAATTTTCACTAGTGATAATGGACCATGGTTAAATTTTGGAAATCATAACGGCAATGCAGCTGGATTTAAAGAAGGGAAAGGCACGAGTTGGGAAGGTGGCGTACGGGTACCTTGTTTTGTATCATGGCCTAGCGTAATTAAGGAAGGAAAAGTCGTCAATCACCTAACTAGCTCCATCGATATATTTGCCACGATAGCCGATGTCGTTAAGTATAGTGAACATCCCTATAAAATTGATGGGGTAAGTTTTTTACCTTACTTTAATGGGAGTCTAGAGGAAAGTATTCGGAAGGAGTTTTACTACTATTACAATAGAAATGATCTAGAAGCGGTACGTAAGGATAATTGGAAGTTAGTATTGCCTCATAAATACAGATCGTATGAAAATATAAACCCCGCTGATGATGGGTTTGGAGGAAAGTACGCACAGGGTGAGACTAAGGGAATGGAACTTTATGATCTTAGAAGAGATCCGGGAGAGCGTTATAATGTGATAGAAATGTACCCGGAGACCGTACAGGAGCTCCTGCAGGTTGCTGAAAAAGCGAGAATGGACCTTGGTGATAACCTAACTAACCGTGAGGGACGCAATAGACGTCCAATCGGCGTCAAAGAAAAATAATCATGATTAACAAAAAAATTGCGGTAGTATTCTGGCTCTCTTTACTTTTATTAGCTGATGTTTTCGGTCAGGGTCGACCTAACATTATATATATCTATGCGGATGATCTAGGCTATGGTGAATTGGGTAGCTATGGTCAAAAGATTATAAAAACCCCAAATCTAGATCGGATGGCAACAGAGGGAATGCTATTTACACAACACTATACGTCTACCCCTGTCTGTGCACCTGCCAGAGCAATGTTGCTGACGGGGAGGCATGGGGGGCATAGTTATATTCGTGGGAACTACGAAATGGGAGGATTTAGTGACCGTGAAGAAGGGGGGCAAATGCCGTTGCCGGAAGGCACATTTACAGTCGCCCATATGCTAAAGAACCAAGGCTACAAGACCGGTATTATTGGAAAATGGGGGCTCGGAATGCATTTTACGAGTGGAAACCCTAATAAACATGGCTTTGACTATGCTTATGGATATTTGGATCAAAAGCAGGCACACAACTACTACCCTACGCACTTGTGGGAAAATGGCAAAAGGGATAACCTAACAAATAAGGAGACTTTCGTGCACGCTAAATTATCTGAAGCTGAAGCTACTGATGAGAATTTCAATCGCTTTACGGGTAATGAAAATGCTATCGATAAAATGACAGAAAAGGCAGTATCGTTTATAAAGTCCAACAAAAGTACACCATTCTTCTTATACCTTCCCTATACCTTGCCTCACGTAGCATTGCAGGCTCCTGATCGCTGGATCAAATATTATAACTCGTATTTCAAAAATGAGAAACCGTATCTGGGTGGACAGGGTTATAACCCACAAAAGTATCCGCTGGCAACTTATGCGGCGATGATTAGCTATCTGGATGAACAGGTAGGAATAATCCTATCTAATATCAAAGAACTCGGGCTGGATGAGAATACGATAATCATGTTTTCAAGTGATAATGGCCCAACTTTTAATGGTGGTGTTAACGCGGAATTGTTCAATAGCACAGCTAATCTCAGGGGATTAAAAATGGACGTGTATGAAGGGGGGATTCGTGTGCCATTCATCGCGCGTTGGCCTAAACACATTCCGTCGGGTGTGAAGTCTGATCTTCCTAGTGTACAATATGATCTGATGGCAACTCTTGCTGAATTAACCGGAACAGAGGTACCTACTACGGACGGCATATCGTTCTTGCCTACGCTACTGGGAAAACCAAACAAACAGTCTGGACGTGATTTTATATATTTTGAGTATCCCGAAAAAGGGGGGCAACTTGCTATCAGAATGGGGGATTGGAAAGGTGTCAAAATCGATGTAAGAACTAATCCTAATGCTAGTTGGTCTTTGTTTAACCTCAAGCTAGATCCTAAAGAACAAAATGACGTAGCGCACCATAATCTAGATGTGTTGAGAAAACTTGATGAAATCGTACTTAGCGAACATCAGAACGCTCATATCAGGGAATGGGAATTTATAAATAGTAAAATGCCAATCAGCAAATAATACTATTAGAGATCTATTAAGATTTTATCAATCGATAGAATCTTAATAGATAGTTCTATAAACCGTTCTCGCTATTTTTTCGCTATGTTTTTCAGTATCCAAATAATTAAAAAATCATAAGCATTTTACAACATAGCCCTCGCAGACAGCAAGGGCTATGTTAACTAACTCTTTCAACTATTTTGTGGTAACGACAGGCCAATTATCTGTTCTGAAAGGCGCTAGTGGTAATCCTGCTTTATTAAACACATTACTCATCCCCTCGTTGCTAAATGAAAACCGAACAGCCACCGGTTGTTTGATTTCTCTGTGTTGTAAGATTACTCTATCACGAAATAAAGTGACCTCAGCTGGTTTAAAGATACGGTCTTCGCCCGCGATATAAAATTCCTTGGCAAATCTGCCTTCTTCAATTTGTAGCCCTCCCTCTGCATATTTAAAATGTAAGACTAATTTTCCTTTGTCCATGACCATACTTTCATAGGTTGGACTTTGGTATTCCTCATCTGTTTTGCGGTAATAGTCTCCAAGAGCTAGTGCCGCCAAGCGATTACCAACACCTCGCTTATCCTTAGGGTGGATATCCTTTATATTATCTACCAGATCTGTAATCACTACGCGTCCTGTCTTGGGCAAGTCTAATGCTAGCTCTTGCTGCTCTCGTAGTAATGCCCCCACAAATGGATTGTCGTATGCATAAGGTGCTATCTGTACGTAATAAAATGGGAAATCTACCTTCCATTGTTTTCTCCATTCGGTGATTAATGCTTTAAAAAGATCAGCATACGTCGAATAACTCAGTGTATTACTTTCGCCTTGATACCAAATCGCTCCGGCAATTTTAAAGTTGATGAGTGGTGCGATCATGGCATTGTATGCCTTTCCAGACTCTACGGGCCACCAGGGATTTTCTTTTTGTATAGTTGCTGCATTTTTTTAAGCAGCATTCTCCATTATTATTGGTTTTGGAACCCAGGTTTCAGCAGGTGTACCACCCCAAGATGCGTTAATAATTCCAACAGGAACACCAAGTCTCTCTTGCAATCTTTTTGCATAAAAATAACCCACCGCACTAAAACCTGCTAAGGATTCGGGGCCGCAGGGCTTCCACTGCGATTCCAGATCAAACTGTGGATAATCGGCTGTCCGCTTGGGTATATGATAGAGACGGAGTTGACTATTGGTGCTTTTAGGCAACTCTTCTATCATCTGTGGCAGGTTTTGAGCACTCCCCCACTCCATATTCGACTGTCCGGAACAAATCCAGACCTCACCGATCAGCACATCACTTAACACGATCTTATTACTGCCTTGTATATTTATTTCGTAAGGTCCGCCTGCTGTGGGGGTCGTAATATCTAATGACCAGTCTCCATTACCACTAGCTGTTACAGTCGTTGCTTTATTGCTCCATGATGGGCTCACCATTACGCTCTCGCCTGGGTCAGCCCAGCCCCATATCTTGACTGTAGTTTCTCGTTGTAATATCATATGATCGCCAAAAATACTTGGCAAACGAACTTCCCCCCTCGCATATACACAGGAAAAAAGGAAAGCGCAAATCAAGAAACGGGATCTCTTAAACGTTGTCATATTTATCATATTTAATTTAGTTCTTATAATCAAGGCCGTTAATTAGCTTATTCACTTCCACCAATCAACTCTATAATCTATCAAAAATTGCTTATCTACAGATCTCTTTTCTAAACCAATGAACGAACCAAACAAGATAATATAAAAAGTTGAACAACGCTACATATTACAAGTAGACTCTGCTAGCCATGAGGGCGCTAGCATGAAACTCTTGTCTACACATAATTTTGACGATTATGGTTAAATTGGATTATCTGATGTATTTATTTGATGAAATATTGCTTCTTTAAGCTCTTTATAATTTCTAATACTAAAATCCGAAAAGCCTATCGAATATTTTTTGTTTTGAAAACTTAATCTATGAAACCTTACATTGGGCAACTTTGTAAACTCTGAATCCTCGGTAACAACCGTCTGTCCATTTAAAGAAAAAGAATACGTCTTAAAGAGATTTCTTATGATCAACGTATCTCCTTGCAACGAAATAAAAAATGGTGTTTTTAGAGCTAGATAATAAGCATACAGCCCCGGGAACATAAACAAAAAATAAACACTTTTTAACGAACTGAAAAACTCCCAATCATTTAAATAATCGCGATATATTATAACTCCGGTCAACACTGTTGCCAGACAAACACATGTCATGATAAAAATAAATCCAAACGATATTTTAGAATTAATCATTTCTGCTGTTTATTGGCGTTCAACAATCATTACGCGCAAAGATATAGCCCTGAAGTGTAAATTAAACTTTATAATTATAGAAAATATGCAGTGTATAACTAAAGCTATAAATTTTACAATTACCCAAGCCCCATTCGATACGTTTACGGATAAACTCACCAACACTTTTACCTTCGTCCATCGTCCGTATTTTACAGTTCGATTTGTGCCACTCGAAAAAAGTTTATCATTTCTCAAAACTTTATCTGTATCCACCTGTTATTACCGACCTAATAAATTCATTATTAGGAATTAACAATGTTTTAAAACATGAAAAAGTTAGTTTTATCAGTAGCATTGATCTCCTGGATCGGATTTAATGCTTCGGCTCAAGAACAAAAAAAGGAACACAAAAAAGAGGAACACCACATGCAAAAAGAACACAGTATGCAACGTTGGTTCTGGAAAGATGGAAAAATAATGGAAATGAAAGATGGTAAGTCGATGCACATGACCAAAGAAACCAAAGTTGGCGATGTTTGGATACGCCCCAACGGAGAGGTAGTGATGAAAGATAAGAAAGTAGTACAGCTGAAAGCTGACCAGTATCTCGACCATACTGGAGCAATCCATCAGATGATGAAACCCAAAGAAATGAAAATGGATCCTTCCGAGAAATAGAAAAAAATAAGATCTGTTGGAAATCATGATGGAGTAACAAACGCTTACTCCATCATTAATCTTCAAAACTTTGACTTTCTACTTTTTCTTTTTTAGACACTTCAGCATAATATTTACCTTTCCATTCTGGCACAAAACGGATCTTTCTTTTAAAACTTACAAACAAGTAAAGCGCTTCTAAGAGACTCGCTTTACCTGTCTGCTATCTTACGCTATAAGTTTATTTCAACTTGTTGACGTGATATACATGTGTAACACCTGGATCAATCTCTGCACCGCGTTTTACACTATTCGTGGCAGGATCATATTCAAACACAAACCATTTTGAAGCATCGGTTTTGAATACATCATACAACTTTCCATTCTCCATAAAGTTCATCGTAGTTTTTGACTCACCACCCCCTACTAAAATTCTTAAATCTGCAATAACTTTCTTATTTGCTGGATCGATCACATAAGGACTGAGGTAAGCTTTACCATTTCCAAGTTTTTGAACTTGAGCTGTACTATTTTTAAATACGTTATAATCTTTCAAATCAAAGAAATAATCTTTATCAATCTCGGTTTGACCAGACTTAATACGGATCAATCCATAGGTAGAGGCTATTCTATTCTTAGTGACGATATATAAGTCATTATTATCATCCATAAAGGTCAGCGTCTGTACTTCCCAGTGACCAGCAGCAAAGCCACCCCTGGCATCTTTCAGCATCTTACCATTAGTTAAACCAGGATAATCACAGACGTAAACATAGGTCGTGTCCGATATATCCATACTTCCTGACACATCTGTACCTCTATATTTATGACCGACAAATAACTTATCACCTCTTACCGTGATACTTGTTGGTACCATATATGGATTAGTATAAGGCGTTTTATCTGGTTTAAGAGGGGCATACTTCAAAAATGGGATATCGACATTTAATGTTTTATTAAGTGTCATATCTTTAAGATTCATAAAATATATAGGCTGCTCTAATGCATTTTTAGTTCCATTAAAAGTACCTGCGGTTTTAGTCATAACCAACTCATCCTTTGTACTTACATCTTTCAATACCTTTCCTAAAAAGAAGTTCGAGGGGAAAGCATAATTATCGGTTTCTTTGATTGTTGCATTACTCTGAACCTCAAGTTGACTGAAGCGAGCTCCATTATTAGACACATAGAATTTACCTTCATGGTTGTAAGCATATACTGCGTAAAAAGCTGCGGGAAGGTACGCCGCAAGATCTATTCCTTTGTTTCCAACTGGAGTTAACAAAGTATCTTTCATTAAGTTATCCGTGGTCAACAGGTACGATCCTGTAGCGGAAGTTACCCATACTGAATATTCTGTACTGATTTTTTCTATTGTCTCTGGTGCGTCAGGGCTGTCTTTGCAAGATGCTAACAATGCTACTGCTAATGCGCCGCAAGCTAAAATACGATTGTGTTTCATTTTTATTTTATTATGTATTTTGTTTTAATTTATTACATTAATGATACCCTCAGTTTGAGGTAAAAAGCTCTACCGGGCTTTTGTAAACGAAAATTGTCATAGGCTCTTTCATTGGTTAGATTACGCGCTTCGCCTGATATATTGTATTTATTTCGACTCCAGGAATAGCTCAGAATAAGGGAGTGAACAGTCTGACTTGGAATATGATTCTTAGATGCCAATGATCCTAAATGCGAGTCACTCAAATAGTACCATCGCGTAAAGTGTGTGGTCCATGACAACTGTGTACGACTACCTTTTTCGAACCAATCATTTTGTGCTACTCCAATATCCAGATTTCCATATACCCAAGGTCTATTCGGAATCTGGTACCCATAGGTCAAACTCACTTCCTGGTTGGTATCATCTGTATATTTAACGTTATCTAGAGCCTTATCATAAGTCGCATTGACAGCCGCAGTGATAATATCCTTATAGCCGTAGCGAATTTCGGTTTCGGCACCGTAGAGCTTTACACCTGGCATATTATAGGCTTGAAACTTAGATTGACCATCGACCGTGACGATACGTGTATTGATATAATCTTTTGCTAAGCGGTAGAATCCCGAAATATCAAAATTGATAAACTGGTTGTCGTTCAAAAAAGTATTGTAGTAAAATCCACCATTCAGGTTATCGCTTCGCTCGGGTTTCAAATCCCAATTGGCTAGTTGATTTTGTCCGTCGCCGTACAACGCATTCATACTAGGCAGATTGTATGCCCGCTCGGTAGAGAACTTCACACCTCCGTCTTTAAAAATTCTGTATCTCGATGCAAAACTGTATCCCTGATAATCAAAGAAATTATTGTACGAAACTATTCCTCCACTTATCAGCTGATTGTTCGTATCATACTTACGTTCGTCGACTTGTTTATAGGTATCCAGTCCATAATATTTGATTGCTAAATTATTAACCAAACGCTTACTAAACCATTGATTTTGCCAAGACAAGCCTATGATATGTCTTGTCATTCGACTTGGCAATCCGGTCGTATTGTAATCCAATATTCTATCGTACGTTTTTCTATTGTTGGTATTTACATTATAATTCAGATTTAAACTATGGTTACGTTGCTCATCAAAATCGTAGTTAAAATTAGATCTGGCTAATAGATTAGTTGCTTTTTGCTCTTCATGTTTTTGTTGGTTTATGTTTGAACCGCTATGATTTTCAACCCAAGAACCCGTCCAGTTGTAATTGTATTGCGCCGTATCGCGAATATTGGAAACATCATAACTCGAACTAGCGTAGATGTCTGCAAACAAGCGGTCAACCAGAAAATTTTGCTTCTTATAACTTATAGTAGGCATCAGATACTTCGATTCTCGCCAGTCGCCACCATTTACATCGCTTATAGTCGCTCCTAATTGATTCTGTTTGTTATTCGCAGAATATGTTAAACCTACAAAAAACTGATCGGCCCAACTTTTATCACGTAAACCAATCTCCACCTGTCCCATAGCAGAATAGTACCTATCCTTAAATCTTTTTACTTTATCAAGAGGTACAAATTTGTTATCAACGGTCGTTTCATAAACTACCCCGTATTTCGGCTCGCTGTACATCGTATAATTGTTGTCCGAATAGTTATAGAAAGCATTCGTCCGTACCGAGAGCTTATTCTTCGGGTTGGTATACATCCCTACCAAAGCTGCCTGATGGGTATTGAAAGAGCCATAGCTGTAACTTAAATCCAAATAGTGTCTTGACCGCTGTTTTGTAATGATATTTACGGCTCCGCCCAAAGCGTCTGAACCTAAGAAAGCTGGGACGACACCCTTGTAGATTTCAATACGATCAACTAGATTGACAGGAATGTTGTTGAGTGACATGGAGGATCCAAAATTATCCATAGGTACCCCGTCTATGTATATTTTAGCATCCAATCCATTAATGCGAAATACAAAATTAGAACCCAAACCACCGTCTTCACGGAAAGTTACCCCTGGAGCAGTACGCAATATCTGATTGATATTTGCGGTTTGATTGGCATACAGGTTCATATCGATCACACTTACATTAAAACCAGAGCGTTTGATCTCTTCGACTTTCCGCTGATTATCGGATTTGCCCTGTCCAGAGACGGTCACCTCATCGATAACGTTATGATCTTCCCTTAAAATAAAATCCTGAACCCATTTACCATCTACTAGGTGTTGCTCTGGGTAGAATCCTACTGCCGTTATCTGAATAGTTGAACTATTGGAAAACTGAGTCGCTGTAAGTTTATAAAAGCCATCCACATCCGAAGTGCTCGTTACATTCTCCGTTTTGACATGAATCGTAGCACCCGCTATCGGTCGACCAAAATTGTCCTTGATATATCCTGAAATAGTGTGTTTGCTTGAAGTTTGTGCTGTAACAAGTACATGTAAAAATAGAAATAGTATAATAACAGATGTTGACCTCAACATTTTTATTTAGATTAAGTATATATAAGTAGAGTAGCATATACTTAATTTTACCGAAGGTCGGTAAGGCTATTATTTTAAAGAAAATAAATAAAAACCTGATTTACAACTACATAAATCATAAAAATAATATTTACCCTTCCCTATTTGCGGGGTTCTGGTTTTGATTTTACTATTATAGTACTTTGAATCTAGATCTAGGGATATCCTGACAACACCGTGTCGCAATATCAGTATCGTGACAAAAAAGGTTCATGATTGAAACATTATTTATTGTTTCATCAGTTTTTGCAGTGTTTCAACGGATATTTTTCTGTTTCCTATTAAGTCGAGAAAATAAACAATCTGCCAACTTTTCGTGCTAATTGCCTGTTTGTTTTCAGGACTATCCCATATTGGATAAACACGGAAGCCACGTTTTCCCTCTTTCCCGTTTACCGACAAAACTCGCTTCTCTGAAAGAATACCTTTAGGAAACAGAAAACATCCCCAGTTATCTTGGTACTCCGTTTCAACAAAATAAAAATCGAAATTATCATCAATATGATATGGTTCTGTTTTCCCTTCGGGGTTCCTTTTCCATAGAGCGACAAATTGACCTATCTTCTTAGGGGTAACTTTCGCTTTTCTATATTTTATATGAAAACTGCCAAGCTGAAAATTGCATCCGCAATAATCTCCTGTTTCCTCGTCTTTATATGCATTTGAGATATGCATACCAAAAGTATCGAATAAAGTGCTGTCTAAATGGGTAAGTTCTTTTTCATACATAATATTAACCAAATGGATATATGCAAATGTACGCCGCTAGCACCTCTTTCCCAAGAGGGCATGTGAGTGCTTTTTATCAATACAGTAACTTATAATTCTTAAACAGTCTAAACTACCGAAAAGGAGACTGTATTTTAATACCGTATAAGCAATTGTAAGCGATCAGATTCTGGACGACCCCGCATAAAATGAGAGAACTCAAGAAATGAATGTTACTAAACGATTCGCTTTCCCAAAATTTTCAAACTACGTTCTACGCCATCGAGTAAAGCTATATCAGGTAGTGTAGCCCATTCTTCAAAACCTAGATATTTAAACAACTTAATACTTGGTTCATTGTGTGCAAAGATAAAACCAAGCACTGTCGTGACACCAAAATCTTGTGCTCTTTCTAAACTGTATTGAAGAATTTCTTTACCTAAGCCCCTTCCTCTTTGTGATTCGTCTATATAAATACTGATTTCTACGGTTGCGTCGTAGGCAGGGCGTCCGTAAAATGACTGAAAACTTACCCAACCGATTATTTTTGCAGAATCATCTTCTATAACCCAAAGCGGTCTATTCGTCGGGTTATGCTGATCGAACCACACTAGTCTACTCTCGACCGAAACTGGTATCGTATCGGCAGTAACCATCCTTGAATGGATAGTAGAGTTATAGATATTTACAATTTCTTTTAGATCTGTTTTGTTTGCATCTCTATACGTTAACATAATTGTACTTGTTATAAATCGTTTGTCCTGGATTGTAAAGCTATAATCGGTCAGCCCCTATATACCCTACTCGCGAAGATAATCATTTGATCCTAAACGATCTCTTGAAAAAAGCTTAAAGTCTAATCAGCAAGATTTGCAAAGAACTGCCAAATGAAGTTAACTATATTTGCTGCAATGGACTCAAAAGACTTAAGCAGAAAGGAATATATAAACCGTATTATTCGGGTAATGGAATATATCGACCAACATCTTGATCAAGCTATCGATCTGTCAAAAATGGCTGATATCGCTTCGTTCTCCCCTTTTCATTTTCACCGAATATTCACATTAATGACGGGCGAAACACCCAACACCTACGTCTCGCGCATACGTCTGGAAAAAGTGGGACGCTTGCTACAGAGCGAGACGAAACTATCTATTGCAACGATAGCATTTGACTGTGGTTTTGAAAATCTGTCATCCTTTAGTAGAGCGTTCAAAAAGCAGTTTAACATCAGCGCCAAAGAATTCAGACAAGAAGCGAAAGGAATTTTTAGTAAAGAAGGTATCCGATATAGCAAGAATGGCAATGCGGTGAGCAAGATCGGCAAAAATATCCAACAGATAGATGCCCAATTTTGTAGTGTCGAATTAAAACAATTAATACTTATGGACATTAAAATTGAAATCAAACAGATGCCTGCGCTGAAGCTAATCTGTTATCGCCGCACAGGAGCTTTTAATCAGATCGGGCAGGCCTACGAAGAGCTCTTTAAATGGGCTGCACCAAGAGGTTTGCTAAACGCAAACACAAAAGCTTTATCGATGTATCACGATGATCCTTCCATAACCGAGATAGCAAAGATGCGCAACGACGCTTGTCTCGTAGTCGATAGAGATGTAGATGTAGAAGGTGAGATCCGAAAATCACAGACTCAGGAGGGTAAGTACGCAGTAGGTTATTTTGAGATTGGTATCAAGGATTTTGAAAAAGCTTGGAATACTATGTATGCATGGCTATCTGAAAGTGGCTATCAACCCAAGGAATCCAGTCCTTATGAAATCTATCATAATGACAATAATCAACATCCAGAGAAGAAATTTATTGTCGAAATCTGTATCCCTGTAAAACAATTATAAACATGTTACTGTATTAGAGAGCCAAGGAGGCTCTCTAATTTTTGGCAAGATTTAATCAAACACCTATCAGATGCTATCATTACATTATCAGAGAAGGGAAATGTGGCAGTATTTCTTCTGCTAGCTCGTCTATTACTTCTTCCAATGGTCTCGTACTAAACTGAAGCCCTAATGCAGCATGATTGACTCCGGCGTCCTGCCATTCGCCCAATAAATCAATCAGCCCATTCCTTCCTGTCTTCAGAACAAAACCGCCCCTAAGAGGTGTCCTTGGAAAATAGGGGTCATCTGACAATTCGATCCATTCGTTGGTCATATGGGGTTTAAATTGACCGTCTGGGATAAGATCACGCCACGCACTGATCTTAGCTTCCAACCGTGTTGTATCACTCTTATTTGTAGTTGCTCCTGGATAAGTAATCCATCCGTCTCCATTTCTCGCTATCCAATCGAGTGACTGTTGACTAGCTCCCGTGATCAATACGGGGATCTTTCCAGACATAGGTTTGGGGATGACATCGACTCCATGGAGATACGTTAAATCTGTCTGAAGGTTAGGAAATGATTCGTGAGTAATGTGACGGAACTCTTCCAGCACTTGTCTAAACCGCTCTCCTCGCTGATCAAAGGGAACTCTAAAGGCGGGGAATTCTACGCCCCGATCCCCAGACCCCACTCCCATGATCAATCGATTGGCCGACAAGTGATCTAGAGAACTGCTAGTTTTAGCGAGAGATATCGGATTCCAAAACGGCAAAACAATACTCCCGGTGCCCAGTGCAATATTATTGGTAATACCTGCTAGGTAAGATAAATAGGTAAATGGATCATAAACCTGTCCGGCATCTCCGAAGTTCGGGTCAAACAATGGAATATCCCGTACCCATAATGCTCCAAAATTATTCTGGTCGATCTGTCGTATGTACTTTGTATGATCCTTGTAAACATTAAGATCCCCGTTATATAAATCAAGGGGAAGGAAAATCCCTAAGGTAAGTTTATCGCGAGCGAATAAACGATTGAACCCAATGTGGTTTTTGAAGTTGGAATGAGATTCTGTTGTCATGAGTTTTAGTTAAACATTCAGCTATTCTATTTATTTAGATATTCAGAATTATAGATATAATAGGCAAAAAAAAAGGTTTATAAAACCTCCTTTATGTAAGACGCTAGTTCCTGAATCCGTTCTTCATTACGTTTGTAATAGGTCCACTGCCCTTCTCGTATAGATTTCAGAAGGCCACAGTTGACCATGGAGCTCAGATAAGTAGAAGTTGTGGATTGGGAAATCCCTGCCTTCTTTTGTATAACACTCATACATACCCCATAATCTGTTACTTCTGGCTCGATGTCTTCCACAGCAAAATGAGCATGAGGATCCTTTAGCCAAGTAAGGATTTGAACACGATGTTCATTGGATAAAATCTTAAATAACTCCTGCATATCTATATATCTAAAAATATCGATACAAAGAAACAAATAATTCAAGAGATTTCAATGATCTTTTTTGTGATCTATAATTTTCAAAATAGGTATCTGAATACGCATCTTTGCGTTAATAAAAAGCCAGTCATCATGAAAAAATATATCTTTGTTTTCAGTCTCAGCCTGCTCACCCTTGCAGCAGCTGCACAGAAAAAGAAGAAAACTCAAATACCGCCACCAAAGGAGGCAATCCCCGAAGTGCTACCAGTACAGCAATCAATACCTACTACAGAAACTATTGGCATAATCGCGCCAATGCCCGCAAGCAGCGCTACCCATATTAAAGGCATTACGACAAACGGAAAGGAAATTAGCTTTAAAGATATCGACGTATTAGCCAATTCAGAGCTATCCAAGCTAAAAATGCTCTCATTTAGCACCGTCATATCAGGCAAAAGACTCGATAGCAGCATACTACAAAAAATCATAGACGAGAGCCATCAATTGGAAATGTTAGAAATAAACAATTTCGAGCTGGACGGCTTTCCTGAAATCAAAACGCCTAACCAGCGGCTGAAAAAACTGATATTGAGTCAAAATAAATTAAAAACACTTCCCTCCAGTATTTCTAATCTTAACACACTGGAGGGTTTTGATTGCAATAATCCCTTGACGGATTTACCCGCCTCATTTGCCCAGCTTAAAAGGCTACAGCAACTCGGACTGAACAACCACCTATTTACGGCCTTTCCAAATGCAATCTTTAGCCTAAGCAAACTATCCGTGTTGTATATGTCAGGTAATTATAAAAGTGAAACAAAACTGAACGAGCTGCCCGACTTATTCCAACAGTTGCCCGAATTGAAGGAGCTGGGTATAGAAAATGCAGGACTATCTTCCCTGCCGAAATCTATATCTACTCTTAAAAAATTAGAAAAAGCTGATTTTTCCTACAACCATTTTACGTCCTTTCCTCAAGTATTGGCAGAAAACCCTAAGCTGACGTATGTACCTTTTACCAATAATCCGCTGCGATGGGAACCATTTTTGGCCTCCGTCAAAACTATAAAATGGAGTGGACTGTTCTTCATAAACGAGACCGGATTTACAAAAAAACAATACGAGCAAATTCAAGATATCCTAACCAAAACAGATGTGTATTACGATGGTATGAACGATTAAAATTCATAGATACCTTGAACGGTTAGAAAGCGTAAAAAGCCGTTCCGAATTAACTTCGGAACGGCTTTCGTTATAATGTATACAAAAAAGTATATAGCTGCTTCTATAGAAGGCTAAGCTTACTAAAGCAAACCGAACTTCTCATCGTTTAAGTAAGCTTACCGACCAATTGTCATACCGTGTGGTATGACCGCATTCTTCTTGATCACAACTATACTGTCGCATACTGTATAGGTTTCAAAATCTCCATCCTTTAAGTGTTTTCCACCCATAATGCGAACGTCATTACCAATGCGGCAATTTTTGTCCAAAATAGCATTTTCTATATAACATCGCTCGCCTACCCCAATAGGTGGCGGTTGCTGACTGTTATAGAGTTCTACGACTTCATCTAGATCTTCATAATAATCAGAACCCATCATGTAAGTGGCTTTAATAACGGTACCTTTCCCTATCCTAGAGCGAATACCAATCACTGCTCGTTCTATCTTATCGGCCAGGATAATGCAACCATCGGCTATAATAGCATGATTCAATGTTGTACCTAATATTTTTGAGGGAGGCAACATCCGAGCTCGTGTAAAGACAGGCTCTCCGAACAGGTTAAAAGATGGGATATCGTCTGTAAGCTGTATATTCGCTTCGAAGAATGAAGATATCGTACCAATATCTGTCCAGTAACCATCAAATTGATAGCTCAAAACTTTATGGTTACCAATTGCTTCGGGAATAATCTCTTTTCCGAAATCCATTCCGGGATTTTCAGCTAACAATTTCCGTATTACTCCTTTCGAGAAAACATATATTCCCATGGACGCCAAGTAAGTCCTACCGGATTTCTCTAAATGTTCTGGAACCTCGGAAGCCCAATCGGGTAATAATTCTTTGGTAGGTTTTTCTATAAAAGCAGTAATTTCGTTGCTCTCGTCAGATTTGAGAATTCCAAAACCAGTGGCTTCTTTGCCCGTAACAGGAATCGTAGCAATAGTTATTTCACCACCATTCTTGACATGAAAATCCACTAGGTCGTCATAGTTCATCTGATACAATTGATCTCCCGAAAGAATCAACACATAATCGTAATCTACATTCGCGAGGTTTTTTTGAGTACGGCGTACAGCATCAGCTGTGCCTTCAAACCAGCGATCTCCTTCGCTGGTCTGTTCTGCTGCTAGAATATCGACAAATCCCTTACTGAATACGCTAAAGTTATAGGAATTTTTAATATGCTTATTCAACGACGCCGAATTGTACTGTGTCAATACAAAGATTTTATTAAAACCCGAATTCAAACAGTTTGAAATTGGAATATCAACTAAGCGGTATTTTCCGGCAATAGGAACCGCAGGCTTGGACCGCTGATCGGTCAAAGGATAAAGTCGAGTCCCACGACCTCCTCCTAATACAATAGAAACAACTTTATGCGCCATTTTATTTAAGTAATTGGTAATACAAATCAATATATTTTTTAGCCGATTTATCCCAAGAGAAATCGAGCTGCATAGCCCGCTGTGTTATTAATTGCCAGTCGCTACTGTCAAATTGATCTAAAGCACGACCTATGGTGTTCACAATTTCCTGCGTATTGATGTTATTAAAGACAAAGCCATACCCTTCATCTTGGGAAATATCCTTAACCGTATCTCGTAATCCTCCTATTGCACGTACGATCGGAATCGTTCCGTATTTTAAAGCATATAATTGATTCAGCCCGCAAGGTTCTACCCGTGAAGGCATAAGGAGCATATCCGAAGCTGCATACACCTCATGGGCCAATGCTTCATTATAACCAAAGTAAACGGCTAATCTGTCGGCATGTTTAATTGCTAATTCAGCTAATCTGCTTTGTAGATCTGAATCTCCTGAACCTAATACATAAACCGCGACCTCACTTGAAGTGGCAAAGAGCTTTTCAATAACAACGGGTAACAGATCGGCCCCTTTTTCTAACGCAAATCGTCCTATATACGATACAAGTGGAAGTTCTGCAGGTAGGCCTACTCGCTGACAAAATGCTTCTTTATTTAAAAGCTTACCCTGTTGGGCGTCGTCAATACAATATTTATTAGGAATCAATGTATCTAATGCAGGATTCCAATATGTAGCATCAATTCCGTTTACTATACCATAGCCTTTTGCTGCTTCGTGACGGAATAGCGATTCAAGACCATTTGCTTCAATAAATAGTTCTTGTAAATAGCCTTCTGAAACTGTGGTAAATGCATTGGTACATTTCACTGCTGCTGCCAGCGAATTAATCATGCCATCCCAGTCCAATAAACCCCATTTCCAGGTGTCAAATGCCGGTAGTAATATTCCTTTGTTCCAATTCATTTTTCCCTGATACTGACCATTATGAACAGTAAACACGGTTTTGACCTTTGATATCTTTTTAAAATCATTGCCATACTGGATTAAAAATGGAATAAGCCCGGTATGATGATCGTGACAATGAATAATATCGAGTTGAATATCGCTGCTACAAAGCCAATCTAAAAAAGCATGTTGAAATGCAATCCACTGCTCACCTTCATCGGCGTATCCGTACACCTCATTTCGATCGAGCTTACCTTCTATTTTTAGGGTGTACAGCGGAAAACCCAAGCTATCTACGGATTCTTTGTATACGTTGTAAGTTATCAGTTCTGATCCTTGATATATAGAGCCTGTACCGACTAGCTCCCATTTATGATCTTTGGTAAAAGGAAGGTCATACCAAGGCATCACAACAGAAGAATCTACACCTAGTTGACGCTGATATCTAGGCAGTGCTCCAACCACATCAGCGAGACCGCCAACCTTTGCTACCGGAAAACACTCGACACTCAAATGAAAAACCTTCATAAATAAACAAAAATTATATTACTTAACTTGTTAACTTAAGTACAAGCCCTCCCAAGGGAGGTAAACTTATACTAATTGATTCCTGTTGACCCACCCAAGGTATGGGCTCTGACTTTTTATTGGATGTCTCTAAACCCGAACCAAAATAACTTAAATCATCTGAATTGAATATAATCTCCCAGTTACCTTTTTGAGGAACACCTAGACGATAGTTTTCTCGAACAATAGGCGTCAGATTTAAGACGACCATCAAGTCGTTGCTTAAGTCATGTCCTCTACGAAGGAATGCAAATACACTATTTTCTACATCTCCTACTTCAATCCAATGAAAGCCTTCGTGACTGAATGCTTTCTCGTATAACGCTGGTTCGGATCTATAGAGTTGATTTAACTCTTTAATAAATGTCTGCATACCACGATGTGGCGCAAAATTAAGCAGATGCCAATCTAACGATTGATTGACGTTCCATTCAGAAGTCTGACCGAACTCGCCTCCCATAAATAAAAGTTTGGTTCCTGAAAAGGTATACATAAACAAGTATAATGCCCTAAGATTAGCGAACTTTTGCCATTCATCACCTGGCATTTTATAAATGAGCGATTGTTTGCCGTGTACCACTTCATCGTGTGACAATGGAAGCATAAAATGTTCGCTGAAAGCGTACACAGATGAAAAGGTAAAATTACCGTGGTAATACTTTCGATTAATAGGATCTTCTTTAAAATAGTTTAGTGTATCGTGCATCCAGCCCATCATCCACTTCATACCAAACCCTAATCCACCATTGTAAGTGGGTTGACTCACGCCTGGCCAAGAGGTAGATTCTTCGGCAATAGTCTGTACGTCTGGGTAGTTGCTATACACCGCCTCATTAAATTCTTTTAAAAAGGAAACTGCTTCTAAATTTTCTCGTCCACCAAATTCATTAGGCAACCATTCGCCTTCATCCCGAGAATAATCGAGGTACAACATTGAAGCAACTGCGTCAACTCGTAGGCCATCGATATGGTACCTATCCAGCCAAAATAAAGCATTGCTGATAAGAAAGGATCTTACTTCGTTTCGCCCGTAATTAAAAATATATGACTTCCAGTCAGGGTGAAAGCCTTTTCGATAATCCTCATGTTCGTACAAAGCTGTTCCATCAAATCGATACAAGCCATGGGCATCTCCTGGAAAATGAGAAGGAACCCAGTCCAAAATGACTGCTACATCACTCTTATGAAGCTGCTCAATCAGATACATGAGCTCCTGGGAGCTACCGTATCTAGAACTTGCTGCATAATACCCTGAAATCTGATACCCCCAAGATGGATAATAAGGATGTTCCATTATCGGCATAAACTCAACATGGGTGAAGCCCATATTCTTGATATATGGCACTAATTTTTCCGCTATCTCACGATAAGTAAGAAATTTGTCAGGCTCATTAGCATCTCTCATCCAAGAACCTAAGTGCAGTTCATAAACCGACCACGGCCTATCTAGTCGATTCTTGTCGGATCGGTTTCTCATCCATGATTCATCATTCCACTGATACCAGGTTGTGCTAACGACTGATGCTGTCTGAGGGGGAAGTTCCATTGATAAGGAGAAAGGGTCTGCTTTTTCTAATCGTTCACCCGACTCGGTAACAATTTGGTATTTGTAAACTTCTCCCAGTCCAATATCAAAAATAGCTCCCTCCCAAATGCCACTACCATCCCACCGTACGTAGAGCTTGTGACTATGAGGGTTCCATCCGTTGAAATCACCAATTACGGATATACTTTGAGCATTTGGTGCCCAAACAGCAAAATATACACCCTGTCTTCCATTCAAAAAAACAGTTTGAGACCCCAGCTTTTCGTATAAACGAAAATGTTTCCCTGATTTAAAGAGTGTGATATCAAAATCAGTAAAAAGCGAAAAAACTTCAACAGGACTATCCATAATACATTATTCTATAATTAGTTTCTTAAAATCGTTGTCGACCGTAATGTACGGCTGTCCGGTATCATCGGTCGATATAGGGACAGTAACCCCGTCTACCATCGCTTTTGTCCAATCAAATGGGAGTCCAACAAAATAAATACTATAGGTATCATAACGCTCGGTATATAAGCCGTCCCGTTGCTGTACTAACGTGACGCTATTGGCAGTTCCGATCTGTTTAAACCGCTTCTCTAGGTAGATATCCTGCTCATAAGCAAAAGTATCTCCGTGATCGGCATAGCCATAGCTCTTATGCTCCCCATCACTATAGTAAGTGATCAGCTTTAATGTCTCAATTTTCTTTTCGTCGGTGTATTGCATCACAGGATACTCGGGTATTATGGCTCCTGCCGACACAAAAATTGGCATTTCATCGAGAGGTGTGCTTATCCTGATCTCCTGACCGCCCTCGTACAGATTATTATTAAAATAATAGTACCAATTTCCTCGGGGAAGATACACAACTTTGTATTCTTGACCAGGATTTAAAACCGGAGAAACTAATATTTTATCACCAAAGGCAAACTCTTCTTCGCGTAATAAATTTTTATAAACATCCTGTTCCAACATCGACACCGGCCTCAAAATAGGTACGCCATATTTATGCTGTTGCCAAAATACGGAATAAATGTAAGGCAAGAGCTTATACCGAAGTTCAATGAATTTTTTGCATATAGCCTCCCACTGCGGACCGAAACTCCATGGTTCTCGATCTACGGTATCTCCTGCCGAATGAACCCGCATAAAAGGGGAGAATACTCCAAACTGCATCCATCGGGTATATAGCTCTCCGTCGGGATTGCCTGTAAAACCACCTATGTCTGTACCACAAAACGACAGTCCGGATATCGATAAGCGCTGGAGCTGTAAAATCCCGATACGTAGATGTTCCCAAGTGGCTATATTATCACCTGTCCACACGGATGCGTAACGCTGTGTACCCGAATATGCGGCGCGAGTAATAGTAAAGGGCCTCTTATTTTTATATAATTTCTGAAGCCCCTCATAAGTAGCGCGAACCATCTGCATACCATATATGTTATGCGCCTTACGGTGTGAACCGCGCTGTCCGTCGTAATCGTGCCTTACGTCGTCGGGGAAAGTACCTCGACCAAAAACGGCAGGTTCGTTCATATCATTCCAGAATCCCGCAACACCATCTTCAACCAGCCCCTTGTATAGCGTACCCCACCATTGGCGTACCTCAGGGTCTGTATAATCGGGGAATTGGCACCGTCCCGGCCAAACAAAACCTTCCATAAAATAATCATCTCCTCTCCTACAGAAATATTTATTATCATGACCTTCTTTAAACACCCAATAATCTTCATCTACTTTAATACCAGGATCTATCATGACCACAGTCTTAAATCCATTAGCAGAAAGGTCTTTTATCATTTGTTTTGGATCTGGAAAATATTTTTTATTCCAGGTAAAACATCTGTATCCATCCATGTAATCGATATCTAGGTATAAAGCATCACAAGGAATCTCGCGTTTCCTAAATTCGGCTGCTACATCCAGCACTTTCTTTTCTGGATAATAGCTCCAACGGCATTGATGATATCCGATGGCCCACATCGGGGGCATAAAATGGGTACCCGTCAACTGATGATACCGCATCACCACATCCATCATTTTAGGTCCATGGATATAATAATATTGAAGTTCGCCACCTTCAGACCAAAAGCTAGTCTGGTCGTTATGCTCTGCCGCGAAATCGAAATGTGTTTTAAAGGTGTTGTCAAAGAAGATCCCATAGGAATCGCCGCTGGTAACACCTATATAAAAGGGAATGGTCTTATACAGCGGATCTTGATTAAAACCAAACGAATAGGTATCTGAATTCCAATTACGTATTCTTCTTCCGCGCAGATTAAGATTCGAAGCTTTATCACCACAACCAAAAAAGACTTCATCATTAAATGCTTTTTTCGTACAATACACATAATAACCACCAAAATCAGGGCTTTCCTCCCAATGCATCGGCGCATAATCGGAGTTCATCAACTTTCCTTCGACATCGGAAAAAGATACAAGAAAATCCTTTTTACTAACTCTACAGATTACTGTCGCGGTATATATGCTATAATACGTATCGTCCTCCATAAAATTATGACCATGAGCAGAATGTTCCTGAGCAACTACTGCGTAAGAAAAGTCCTCTAGAAAAGCTCCTTGCGGTGCTAATCTGACACGAATAATATCATCAGTTAATACTTTAATTTCTACGCGCGCTTTTCCATCAGTTAGAATATAACTATTACCTTCTTTGTGATATGCGGCTACGGCCCGTAAATATTTTTTTTCGATTGTGGGTAAATCCAATACCGGATTATTCACATGTTGTATGTTTCCATCTAAAGATTCCTCTGCTATCATCTCTGATGCGATGCCTTCTTTCTTTGTTTCAGTCATAATATTAAGGTTGCTCTTTCTCTATAGTTTTAAGTTGCAATTAAATTACATAAAAATTACAACTTTTAGGTAAAAAAAATAATCTAACTTCAAGGTGCTAAGGGAAGGCAGATCGGATCTCGCACTACCTCTTCTTTTCTAGCAATGAAGCTGTATTAAAACATTTCATTGCTAAGGATACTGTACAAATGAACGTCGATAGGCTTAACTATAATTCGAATAGGTGTATTCATACCGATACTACATATAATTTAAAATGTGATTTGACCTCTTTACACATAATTCTGATCTGGGAACGATGCAAATATGTCATTCAAGAATCAACTCCAAGTTAAGTATGTGTTATTGTTTTACACAGAGGTACTACATAGGATTTGATAGTCGATAAGCTCTATTTCGGTCCCAAATAGGGTTTGATTTAATCAATAGTTTTTTTTCTCTTTGTCTCTAGACCAAAGAAAGAAACAGCATATGCCAATCGTACTGGGGAATATATATATTTGTAATGTAACAATACGACGAAGAAATACTATCCAAACCGACTACAATGAGAACCATTGAAATAAACAAAAGTGAAATCCCACAGACCGCTCCTAAGCTTAGCGCGGCTTTGGGCGCATTTGAACAATTCATCAACGAGTTGAATGATAAAAACCTGCCGGATAAAACTATTGAGTTTATAAATCAAAACATCGAAAGACTCAATTCTTTCCCCTCGTCGGATAAGAAATTTAAAGCGCTGCTAATCAAGACCCAAAGTCAAATCACTAAATTTCTTGAAAAGGAACATAAGTATGTGCCTAAAAACTATTATAGAAATCTATGGATACCACTAGGAATGACTGGTTTTGGTTTACCTATCGGCGTAGCCTTTGCACTGAGTGTAGGTAATATGGGATTGTTGGGTATTGGTCTTCCTATTGGACTACTCTTGGGAGCGCTCGTGGGTACGAGACTAGATAAAAAGGCTCTTGTAGAAGGTCGACAATTTGGTGTTGAACTTAAAAATACATTTTAGTAAAATGAAAGCAAAAATTAAAAATTATTCTGTTCAATTCATCAAAGAGATTATCCCAGTTATTGCAGGTATTCTTATCGCGCTTTTTATCGACAACTGGAATTCTCAACAAAAGGATAAAGCTTATATCCACCAAGTGTTTTCCACGATAGATAGTGAGCTGAAGGAATCTAAAGAGGAACTTGCTAACAAGATGCCTAAACAGCAGGCCTTAATTGATTCGCTGAATCGGTATGCCAACAACAATAATATCAGCTTTCAAGATATTATCTTAAAATCAGATGGGGTACATATTCCTCAGATTAGAATCAATGCCTGGAAATCTATCGCTAATACTAAAATAGATCTGATTGATTATAGAAAAATAGCGTTACTTTCTAATATTGAAGAATTGAAAGAAACTTTAAATAACAAAAGTGATTTCTTGATGAATTTCATGTATTCAAATTTCAATACAACGGATAAAAATGTAAAAGCCACCGCTAAATTGATTCTTATGGATATAATCACAACGGAAAAAACTATACAAGAAACGATCGACTATTTTGAGGAGAGTGATATTCGAAAACAGCATCCTGATTCTCGACAGAATCTATCTTTTTGAAAAACATTAACCTGTTAGGATGCCAGGTTTAGTTCGATTTAAGTGGGTGTTGATTTTGCTTTGTTATCCATTCTTATTTTTTTTATACCATCTCTTCCTATAAAGCGTCCTTTGCCCAATAGGAAGTCAATGGCTTTCTTTACATTGTGATCAATGCTTTTTTCTGTTTTCAAAAAAGAAATATAACGAATGATTTCTTTTTGTAAGGAGATCTGCAAGGAATCGAAAACCTGTTTGGCCTCTGGATACGCCAACAAAGCTCTAAGCAATGCTGGATGTGCCGTTACAGATCTTTCAGTAGGGTCGAAAGCTATGGTAACTTCTATTAACTCTCCAATCCTGCTGGGAGAACGATCCAGCATCTTTAGATTAATATACAGCCGCCACGCACCTGCATATTTTACCAATGTTTGTCGGTAAGGCTTCATGTTTATTGTTCCTTGCACTGGTATCGGGCTTTTAGATTTGTCCGCCTGTTTAAAAACGGCCTGTAATATTTCTTCCGGCAGATACACAAAAGGATTGATCCCAATCAATTCAATTACAGCAGAAAATGTGAATACATTCATTTATTGATAATTTCGTAACCACAAGGTTTATATATTTTAGTTACCCTAAAGATATATTTTTTTCTTGACGAGGAATCTAGAAATATCTGTACCGAAGATGATTAAAAGTCGAAACATCGATGTAAAATATTTGACAAACATGAAATCAGAAAATGACAGTGCATAATGAATCTCAAGTGACTTATGTAAATTAATCTCTTCGAATAAACCAATAAATAACTGTAATTTAACGTTGTAGTAATTGAATGACAGTTACCTGTCCAATTTTAAGAAAAAAACTTCCATATTTTTATCCGGTATGGAATAATTGTTTGTATTAGCTTTTATTAAAATATTTTAACATGCAAAAGAGAATCAATTTTTACAACAAGGGGCAAGAAGCGGTTAAACACCTATTTGCCACAGGGCAATATCTGGAAAAGTCCAGTATAGAGAAAAACATTCAGGAATTGATTATGTAATCTTCCCTTAAAATAGCTACGATTATTAATGTAGTTTTATAATTTAGGGACAATGAAAAAAAGTAAGTTTAGCGAATCACAAATCATCAAGATTTTATCACAGCAGGAAGCTGGGCAATCGGTTTCGGATATCTGCCGAGAGCATGGTATTAGCCAAGGGACTTTCTATTCTTGGAAGAGCAAATATTCGGGTATGGAGGTTTCGCAGCTTAAGCAGTTGCGGGAAATGGAAAAAGAGTTGGCGCAATACAAAAGGATTGTTGCCGAGCAGACTTTACAGATTACGGTTTTAAAAGACGTTAT